>CAVQBU010000010.1:0-210170 GCA_963710845.1 uncultured Acidobacteriota bacterium
TCTGCTTTTGGCTCGATTCCACTTGTGCGGTTTCGGCGTTAACCAGGAGTTACCCGGTCGCCGTCGTCTGCAGTACTGCGCTCCGCGTCAGCCTCCACAAATGATTTGGTCGTTCGGGCGTATGAAACAATTGCACCTAGATATGTTATGGATATAACATATGCGATATGTCCATTACAACATCCAGGCAGCAGGCTCCGCCTGTGGCTCCTGCTGACGTTTAGTTTGACTAAGAAGAGAGCGAGCCTCCGCGTGACGGTCTGGCGAAAGCTGAGAGTATTTGGTGCGTTGCCGTTCGCCAACTCGGGCTACCTTTTGCCGAACACTCCTCAAAACCAGAGCGATTTACGGGCCGGCCACCACGATCCGGGACGGTGGGGGCGACGCGTCGGTTGTGGAGGTCCAGTCGATCGACAAACATGTCGAGACAACAGTTGATCAGGAGGTTTTCTGACGCTCGGCAGCAGGACTATGACGCCGTGCTGAAAGAAATTAAAGAGGCACTGACTGGAACCTCAGAGTCGCGTCGCTTAATCACAAAGCTGCCGCGCCTGCGTCAAAAGTTCCAAGAAATTGCGAGCATCGATTTTTTCAACAGCTCGATGAAGAGAGAAGTAGAACGCTTGATGAACAAGGCATTTGACGTTGGAAAGAGAACTCAGCCTGATGCGAAACCCGCGCAGATATCCCGGAAAGTTTATCAGCGAAGGACCTGGGTCACGCATCCACGTCCCGGAATAGACAGAGTGAGCTCGGCGTGGCTGATCCACAAATTTATCGATTCTAAGGCGAAGTTTGTTTCGCAACGCAGGATGCCTGCCGGCGGGCGCGGTGCCTTATGACATGTATGAATGTGGTTTCGGACATTCTGGTGAAGATTGCACTTTTGAGACGCTTACGAAGGTGTTCGGTATCCATGACAAGCGAGTCAGAGTAATCGCTGAGATGGTGCACAACGCAGACCTATTCGATGACAAATTCGGGCGCAAGGAAGGCTTTGGTATCGACGAGATCATGAAAGGATGGGCGGCCCAGGGTCCCAGTGACCGCGTCCTGCTTGAGCGGGGAATGCAACTTGCCGAAGGGTTATATCAATCGTTGGCTAAATATTTGAAGGCTATTTCAAGGAGGAAGACTTTGAGAATGAGAATTGCGATTTTGGCCTTGTTGTTCTTGGTTTCTCCAATTCTGTCGTCCGCTCAAGGCGTCAACGCAGCGAAGATTGATGCGGTTCTCGGCCGTAGTGGTCAGCGGTCGGGTGGCGTTTACCGCGTCGGATTTCCTCGCACTGATCTTCACGTCCGAGTAGGCGGCATCGAGATCAAGCCGGGTCTCGCACTCGGTTCGTGGGCTGCTTTCAGCGGCAACGATAGCGAGGCGATGGTCATGGGAGACCTTGTGCTCCTGGAAGATGAAGTCAATCCCGTCATCAAGTCGCTACGTTCTGCCGGATTTCAAATAACGGCGATACACAATCACCTGATGAATGAGACGCCCCACGTTCTCTACGTTCACTATATGGGAGAAGGCAATGCCTCTGAAATTGCCAAGTCGCTTCGGGATGCGCTAGGACAATCCAAAACACCCCTCGATAAACCCGCTGCGCCACCGCCGTCCGGGGAGCCACCGGCATTTGTGAAAACAATTGAAGATACTTTGGCCGGAAAAGGCCGCTTCGGGGGCGGCGTTTTATCCTTCAGTATCCCTCGATCCGACGCGATCACTGACCACGGAATGCCGCTGGCTCCGGCCCAAGGGGTAGCCGAAGCCATAAACTTTCAAGAGTTTGGTCCCGGCAAAGTCGCGACTACCGGAGACTTCGTCCTCACCGCGGAAGAAGTGAATCCCGTACTCTCCGCACTCCAAGAACACGATATTCGAGTGACTGCCCTACACAGCCACATGCTGACAGAACAACCCCGTCTTTTCTTCATGCACTTCTGGGCGGTTGGGTCTGCTGAATCGGTCGCGCAAGGAATCAAGGCCGCACTCGCCAAGGTTGCAGCGAAATGAGGAGTGATAATGAAAGTCATCGTTCATCCCGACCTTGCCGACGAGAAAGCTAAGCCCGTTTCGGACGTCGAAGTGGTACCTCTGCGGCGATTGGTGGCTTATTTTCTTCGGCTGGGCACAGTTCGGTTCGGCGGACCAATCGCTCTTGTCGGTTATATGCATCGAGACCTTGTAGGAGATAGGAAGTGGGTGTCAAACGATGACTATTTAGAGGGATTAGCTTTCTCTCAACTCAGCCCAGGACCACTCGCCGCACAACTCGCAAATTATCTTGGTTGGGTGCACAGCGGAACGCTGGGCGCTACGCTTGCGGGTATCGCGTTTGTCCTGCCCAGCCTACTCATGGTCATGGTGCTGGCTGCAATGTATGTACACTTCGGCCAGCTTACATGGATTCAAGGAGCATTCTACGGAATTGGAGCAGCAGTAAGCGCCGTAATCGCCCGAAGCGCGTGGCGGCTTATACGGAAAACCCTCGGCAAAGATCACTTATTGTGGATCGTATTCGCGATTTTGATGATCACTACGGTTTGGACTGAATCCGAGATTCTATGGCTGTTCATTCTTTCTGGATTTGTCTCGATGACGATCAAAGCTCCGCTCGCGAGTCACACAAATCGTTCCAGGGCAGTCTGCATTCCACTAAGCTTGGCGCGACTGTTAGCTCCGGTCGGAACTAAAAGTCTGACGACCGTTTTTCTGTTCTTTCTCAAAGCAGGTGCGTTCGTGTTCGGTAGCGGTTTAGCGATCGTGCCGTTCCTCTACGGAGGAGTCGTTGGCGATTCATTGGCTGACCGAGCTACAGTTCCTGGACGCCGTCGCAGTCGCGATGATTACGCCCGGACCTGTCGTCATTACTTCCGGTTTCATCGGTTATCTGGTGGCTGGTCCTTTTGGAGCCTTGGCCGCGACTCTCGCAGTCTTTCTTCCGCCCTATCTGTTGGTAGTTATCGGGGCACCGTACTACCGGCGATTCGCAAAGAATCCTGAGTCAGAGCATTTGTTCAAGCGTCACCGCCGCAGCGGTGGGGGCTATTGCTGGTGCAGCAATCATTCTAAGCAAGCGTGCGATTACGGATGGCACAACTGCTTTGATCGCCCTGGCCTCGCTTTTTCTGCTTGTGAGATTCGAGAGAATACCTGAGCCGATCGTTATTCTCGGTGCCGGGATTGCTGGAATGACCGTCAAGCACAGCTTGCTGTGATTATCCGCGAGGGGATATGAGAAAAAATATGTTCTGTCCGGCGTTTCTGCTCTGTGGCGTTCTACTTTCTACGGGACTACTAGCGGCGGTTAGTCCGGCCCGACGCTCAGAAAAATCGCATCATTTGACCTTCCCGGTCCCGGTGGGAAACGATTCGATTACCTCGCAATCGACGATGACGACCACTACTTGTTTTCGGCTCACCTCGGCGCGGAACAGACTTACGTTATAGATTTGAGAACAACCGAGTCATCGCAACGGTTACCGATACACCCGGAGTCGAAGGCATTGAATACGTCCCGGAACTTAAAAAGTTCTATACATCCAACGCTCACGACAACACGATTGGAGTGGTTGATCTGAAACAGATGAAGGTCATCAAGAAACTGAAGACCGAGTCGAAGCCGGACGGAAGCGCATACGCGGCACCATTCCACACACTCTACGTCTCCGATGAACGGGGAAAAGCTGTTGCTGTTGTTGACGTGCGAACGGATGAAATCATAACAACGCTCCGTTTAGACAGCGAGACTGGAATGCCCCAGTATGATCCCGTCGCTCGCTTGATCTATGTAGATCTACAGGACCAAAACATTTTTGCGGTCATTGATCCTGCAACCAACAAGGTCATAGGACGATATGGGGTGGGACGCTGCAGAGGAAATCACGGGATGGCGATTGACCAGGATCACCATAGGGCCTTTCTCTCATGTGAAGAAAACGATTTGATGACCGTATTCGATTTGGACAAACACGCTCCGATTGAGGTTTTGCCCCTGGCGTCGGGGCCAGACGTAATCAAATTTGACCCGGGCCTTGGACGCATATATGTCGCGTGCTATAGCGGGTCTATTTCCGTGTTCCGCCAGGACAACGCGGATCACTACAGGAAAGTGGAAGATTTTCGCGTGCAACACGCCGTGCACAGTCTTGCAATCGATCTTAGCAACCATCGAGTGTATGCGCCTGAGCAGGAGGAGAACGGAAAGGGTGTGGCGAAGATGGTTGTATACGAAGCCGTCGCGCCACATTAGAAACCCTAACGAACGTGGCCCCTGATTAGTCGCGTAACCGGTAACTTGGGTAACCGGGCTAGGTCCTGATAACGCCGTTACCGTCCAAGTGCCTTCTAGGGGCCTAATCGGGCGGTGTCTGAATCGGATGCGGAGATATCACCGCCTCACCTTCGAGAGTCCAAATGGTTGAAGGCTGGCGTCCTAGCTCAACCGCCATTTGCATGAGTTTCTCTGCGTCAATCGTTCCCAACTGGTCGAAGTTCGGCTCCAAGAGGTCGGGCATCAGGGCGACGGAGACGTAGGCAGTTTCTGTGGTCACGCGTCTTAAGCGAACGGAGACTGTAAAGGTTTTCATCATGACCGCGATGTTACACCGGATGTCGAGCGAGTCTGATTGCCGAAAGCAGTGACAAGTCCTGATTAACGCGGTGCATTCGACAGGTCGATGCAACACCATCTAATGTAAATCTGCTCTGTAAAGGTGGTGTTGGCATGAGGCGAGGGATGACGATTTGGGCTTTCTGCGATCGAGAAGCGTGACATTTGGAGTCGCTGGAAGGCGGGACAGTCGCTGCATGAGATTGGGCGCGCTTTTGACAAGCCGCATCAGCTGCATTCGCGCGTATTGTTGCCTCACGGCGGCATACCTCCCGCCGCTCGTCGCCGCTCGCGGCTGGCGCTCACGCTAGCGGAGCGAGAGGACATCTCACGAGGGATCGCTTCTGGTTCGTCGCTTCGTGAGATCGCTCGACGCCTAGATCGAGCGGCCTCCACCGTGAGCCGGGAGGTCGCTCGCCATGGTGGTCGTCCTGCCTATCGCGCCCATGATGCGGATCGGCAAGCTTGGGTCTCGGCCTTGCGTCCGAAGCAGTGCCTTCTTGCCAGGAACCGCAAGTTGCGGGACATCGTTGCGAGTAAACTGATCCTGGACTGGTCGCCCGAGCAGATTTCCGGATGGCTGAAGACCCAGTATCCTGACGACGAGAGCATGCGCGTGTCCCACGAGACGATTTACCGCAGCCTGTTCATTCAAGCCCGCGGAGTGCTGAAAAAAGAGCTGCTGGACCACCTGCGGTCGAAGCGGCGCATGCGCCGCTCGCGTCATTCCAGCGAGCATGGACAGTCCCGGGGGCAGATCGTCGATGCCATCTCGATCCGTGAAAGACCCGCGGAGGTGGAAGACCGAGCGATTCCTGGCCATTGGGAAGGCGATTTGCTGGCCGGTGGAAAGAACAGCTACATTGCGACGCTGGTGGAACGCCATTCACGCTTTGTCATGCTGATCAAGGTGCCGAGCAAAGAAACCGAAGCTGTGGTTGCTGCCTTGAGTCAACATGTTCGCAAACTCCCTGCTACCCTGAAACGCTCGCTGACCTGGGATCGCGGGCTAGAGATGGCCAAGCACAAGGAGTTTACGGTAGCCACGAATGTGCAGGTCTACTTCTGCGATCCACAAAGTCCCTGGCAACGCGGCACGAACGAAAACACCAATCTGCTGCTGCGGCAATACTTCCCGCGAGGAACCGACCTGTCTGGCTTTTCGCAAGCGCAGCTCGACCAGGTCTCGCTGCGCTTGAATCAACGACCCAGAAAAACATTAGGCTTCGAAACTCCTGCGAGTAAACTGCAAGCAAGTGTTGCATCGACCATCTGAGCCGGCAGCGCTTACCGGACATTGGAAGTTCTAGTACTTCAAGATGGGCGCTGTTAGGATTTAGCCTCTGCCGCAAACTCTAGGCCACAGTGCGGGCAACGCACATCTCGTAGTTGAGTCTCACGCGGCGTGGCGTTTGAATTCCGGTGGATCGTCGGAGTAGTTCTACCCTGGCGGATCGCTTCGGTCTGTGTGGCCCGCGCTTCTAAAGCACCCTGTCCGGTCAGTCGCTCGGATTCCGGCGAACGTACAGCGTTCGTTACAAAGTCTACGGGCGCGAATGTTTCCAGGTCTTCAATCGGCAATGCCTGCATCGTGGGCATCGCTTGGGGTGCTGGCGTCGGTGACCGGACCGAGTTTTTGTACCACGGTGAGTGAGAGAGTTTACATCACAACCTCATCGGGTAAGGATGCAAAGGGTGGCTCGCAGGGAGCCGTAGGCGACCGGAGAGCCACCCTTTGCGGCGCGAACGCCGCCGGCGCCGGCGGCCTGTAGCCCAGCGCCGAATGCGGACGCAGCGTGTTATAGACCACCCGCCATTTCTCGATCACCACCTGTGCCTCCTTCAGCGAATAGAAAATCTCTCCGTTCAGGCACTCGTCTCGCAACTTTCCGTTGAAGCTTTCGCAGTAGCCGTTCTCCCAGGGACTCCCCGGTTCGATGTACAGCGTCCCCGTGCCCACCTTTGCCAGCCACTTCCGCAGTTCTTCGGCCACGAATTCGGGGCCGTTGTCCGAACGAATGTTTTCCGGGATTCCTCGATACAGCATCACGTCCGCCAGCGCTTCGATCACTTCGTACCTCCCCAGCCTTCTCGCCACGCGGATCGCCAAACATTCCCGCGTGTATTCGTCGATCAGCGTCAGCATCCGCAACGTTCTTCCGTCGTGCGTCATCGCGCTCACGAAATCGTAACTCCACACATGGTTCGCTCGCTCCGGCCGCAGCCGAAGGCACGATCCGTCGTTCAGCCACAACCTGCCTCGCGGCCTTTGTTTCTGCGGCACTTTCAATCCTTCGCGCCGCCAGATCCGCTGCACGCGATCTTTGCCTACATGCCAACCGCGATCCCGCAGCAGCGCGGTGATCCGCCGATAGCCGTAGCGCCCGTATTCGCTGGCTAGCGTCACGATGTCTCGCGTCAAAGCATCTTCGTCGGTTCGATAAATCACCTCGTAGCGTTGTGTCCCTCTCCACTGCCCCAGCAGCCGGCAGGCATGCCGCTCTGACACCCGGTAGCTCTCGCGTGCATGCCTGACCGCGCCACGCCGCCGCTCAGGGCTTAGAAGTTTCCCTCTGCCACATCCTTCAGAATTTGCTTCTCCAAAGACAGCTCCGCCACGAGCCGCTTCAGCTTGGCGTTCTCCCGCTCCAGCTCCTTGAGACGTTTGGCTTGATCGAGTTTTAATCCGCCGAATTCCTTCCGCCAGCGGTAGTAAGTCTGTGCGGTGATCTCGGCTTCTTTGCAGGCTTGCGGAGTGGTTTTCCCGTTGGCCAGTTCCACTTCAACCTGCCGCAGCAGTGTCACAATCTGCTCCGGCTTGTATTTCCTCATCGGCATACCAGCTTCCCTCCAGAGTCAATTCTCTCTCACTCCCGCTGGTACAAAAAACCCCGGTCACGTCAGCTTAGTCTTTCGAATCGCTGTTTCTGTTCTTCAGGAACGGACAGGGGATTTCTCAATCCGCTGCCCTTTGTGTCGAACACTTCTTGATTCTCTTGCCCGCCGCGCAGCATCCCTTCGGACTCCACAATCTTAGCTGTGACGGCTGCGGGTACTTGCGGACGGCGGTACAACGGCTGGCCCCACTTCAAACTAGGGTCGTGCTTATCGCGAAACGGTCTATCAGCTTTAGCTTTCTTACGAGACATACCTATTTTTCCTATTGAAAACAAAATACGCGGTTGGTCCCGCGCTCACTGCTTTGGAGTATTGGTAAGGCAGGACTGCTCGGCGGGTTAGGTCGGCGGGACTCTGCGATCTCAACTACTCATGGCCGGGTCATGCACTCACCGCCTCTTGGTCGGCTCGTGGTTCGTCAGCTTCTACCTCGTCCGCACCTAGTTCGCCGTAATCCGAAGATAATCCGGGTTCGATTGCTTCGATTGCGTCAACCGTAGCAAAGTCGGCGCTGCTCAAAGGCTCGTCGCCCGCGTTCGGATCAACCAGGGATTTAGGCGCGTGGAAATAGCAGGTTCCTGCGTCCCATTGCACCTGAAACCTGCCATCAGCTATAGCTACGATTTTGCCGGATGATTTTTTGTTGTAGACGTGTCGAACGCTATCGCCGATGTTCATGCCGCCACCACCGTACGAGCGGCCAGACTCTTTTCTATCGAATCGCGCCGAAACAGGTACAGCCGACCGCGTTGTACGAATTCGATGCGGCGGGATTTGCGCCAATTGAAAAGGGTCTTCTTAGAAATGCGGAGAATATCTTGCACTTCCACAGACGTTAGAAATTGATGGTCCGCAATTGGAGACACACTTGTAGCATTTGAAACTCTTGAAGCAACCGACTTGTGAGACATTTCTTTGCCTTTTACGCAGGCAGTGGTGCCACAGGCATATGAGTGAAGTACTGGCAGACGAAAGTTGCGGCTGTGGTAAGCAGCCGAAACTCGGAGTCCGGTCTTACGACTGGTTGACCGCAGCGAATGAGCCGCTGCAATCAACTAATTCTCCCCCGAGCTTGGAAACACAGAATATCACATTGGTAACGTTATGTCAATGAGAAAATGACTTTGCCTGCCAAACCAACAGATTTGTGCATTTTGTGCAATTTATTTTACGCAAATAAAAGACTTATGCGCTGGCTCCCAAATACTCAGCCTGCACGTTCCCGATGGTGTCGCGTACTTCCTGCGAATCGTCGCCGTCAGCCGAAAGATAAAGTTGGGTCGTAGCGATGTCCGAATGGCCCAAGCACTGCCGCGCCATTTCGATACCGTAAGCCTTCGCGATGTAGGACCCGAATGTGCGGCGGAATTTGTGCAACGTGACCGGCTGCGTGACGTTGGCACGCTTGGCGACGGCCCGAATCCGACGCAGCAAGTTGTTATCGGGCTTGCAAGCGCCGGAGGGGAAAATTAGATTGCACTTGGCGGCTGCGTATCGCTTCTGACGGGCCTTTAGGCGGTTCACGAAGTCCGCAGACAACGGAATGTCCACCGCGCGGGATTCATCGTCCTTTGGTTTCCAGGTCCAAGGCCGCGTTGCGGTTTGTGGTTTTGCGTGTACGTTAATGGAGCGGTCGGAAAAATTCACGTCAGACCATTCCGCATACGCAACTTCCTCGTCACGAAAGCCGGTGAACAGAAAGAACTGAATCAAATCGGATTCGTCAACGTTGGCTGCGGCCAAAAGACCCTGAATGGTTGTCTTGCTGTACTTCGTGGCCTTGCGTCCCTTGTACTTTGGAAATTCGCTGTGATCCAGTAATCCCGTATCGGCGGGACCCGCGTTGACGGCTTTCTTGATTTGAATGCCTTGCTGTTTCAGGAACGCGCCCAACACGCTCATTCGCTTGTGG
The DNA here is from genome assembly GCA_963710845.1 of uncultured Acidobacteriota bacterium. Taxonomy (GTDB): domain Bacteria; phylum Acidobacteriota; class Terriglobia; order Acidiferrales; family UBA7541; genus Palsa-295. Next base: position 9,423 of record CAVQBU010000010.1, read on the forward strand.
TAGGTATTCTCTGGTCGCGTGCCTTCGGTTTTTTGGGTCGCTAGATGTTTCCGCATCCAACCCAAGTACGCCAACAAGACACGCTTGCCGATTTTTGGATCTTTCAGAGCTTCGATAGTGACAACGCCGTTCGCCGCCGCGACTTGTTGAAAGCTGTGCAACGTCCGGTCCTTCGCGCCTAGTGTGTCTTCGTCGTTGCCGATGGACGCGGAATTTTCTAGGTATTCCGTAATTCCGTCGGCCAGGGAGGATTTCCCTTGCGGGAAAATTGCGGGGCTGACTTCAAGACCGGAGCGGCGTGCTTTGTTCGCGGCTTCAAGATTGAGAAACGAAACGTAGGCTTCGTCAAGATTGGAGCCAAGTGGCGTCACGATCCGGCCCGTGGACCCGTTGGGTCGGACACCGGAGTATCGCGCATAGTAGGACGTTGCATTCTCTGGCGCGACCGGGCGACCCTTTTTAATCTCGATTGGTTGAAATGGAAAGTTCCCCTTGCCGTCGCTAACCCGTGCCAAGAACACTGTCGTTGCTTTCATGTTGTCTACCTCGGTGTGACAAAGGCAGGGTAACATTGGCAACAGTCATTGTCAACAGTTATTATCAGGAAGGCCACAATGACATAAAAGACCAATAAACAATGGGGGTCATGCTTGCTCTGACGCGGCCTAGGCGTGACCGAATCATGGGGTCATCCATCCAGCTTCCCTCTCAGAGGCAGGTGGGAACGACCCATACCATCCCGCAAGTGGGCCCCTTCCTCCCCACTTACTGGACGATGCGGATCGTGTTGGAGCGCGACCCACGCCGTACCTATTGCAAGTGGAGTGCCCAAGTGATGGGGCGGATCGCCAATCGGACCGAGCGTATTATCAAGCACTTAACTTTCTAAATTGCAGCACAAGTGCAACCAAAATCACGGAGCCGCCCCGATTTGGGAATCCGCGTCCCGGATTGAATCCACGCTCTGTTTCTGTCTCGCTGCGCATCTTTGCGCAATCTCGCTCGCTTCGCTTCTTGCTCGCTGATTATGTCTGGCCCATAATAAGTGCTGGGTGCAGGGCGGCGAATGAAAAGATCGTTTATTCCGATGCTCGTGATTGTCGCCGGACTGGCCGGTCTGGCGATTGGGCTGGCCGCGAGCCGTTCGGATTCGCCACGGGCGATAAAAGTACTGAGAACATCTGCGCACCCTACCTCGCCAGCGTCGTCTGCACGGAGCGCGTCACCCGCATTATTGGCCGCAAGCAATGCGAAAACTACTGAGCGTGCGGACGAAGCACACGTAGTCCGTTTTGCGGCCCATCCTCAACCGATGCCGGCATTCTTGGTGAACGATCTGGATGGCAATCCTGTTTCAACCGCTGCTTGGAAGGGCAAAGTTGTATTCATAAATTTCTGGGCGACGTGGTGCCCGCCTTGCCGCGCCGAAATCCCGATTCTGATTGAGTTGCAAAATCGTTACAAAGATCGCTTGCAGATTGTGGGCGTGTCCGTGGACGACGGCGATCCCGCGGACGTGAAGCAGTTCGCGAAAGAGGCCGGAATCAATTATCCGGTTGTGATGGCCGACCGCGCGATCGTGAAGGAATATGGCGGCGTGCCGGCTCTGCCGACGATGTTCGTGGTGAATCCGGACGGCAACGTGGTTCAGAAGCACGAAGGTCTTTTTTCCAATGAGCTGTATGAAGCCGAGGTGCGATTGTTGCTGGGATTGCCGGTAGACGCGACCATCGAGACTTTCGAAGATACCGGGCAGATATTTTTGAAGAATGCCGTGCTGGCTACCGACCTTCCTAACGTTGATTTCACCGGCCTGAATCCCGAGCAGAAGAAAGTTGCCCTGAAGCGCATGAATTCCGAGACTTGCGATTGCGGCTGCACGTTGACTTTGGCGCAATGCCGCATCAACGACACGTCGTGTCCAATCAGCAAGAAGCTGGCGGCGCGAGTGGTGAAGGAAATCGCTTCGAACTCTGCGGCGCCCACTCCCGCACCCCCCGCTGCTGCCCCGACTGCTGCGGGCGGGCCGCCTGTCAGCGCGCAACCGAACTGAGGCTCGCGCAAATTTTTTTTGCGCACTTCGCTTCCCCTCTCGCCTTCTACTTGCTTACTTGCTGCACGCTGCTGCTTTACTTGATTGTTTTCCGCGATGAACACCACGACTTGAAATTTGGCCTTAACGCGCGGCACGCTTTTGCGTCGGATCGTTCGCCGCGGCTATTGCGGCGCAGCCGCTGACGGGATGGTGTCCGGTGCGACGGCCGTTGGAGTGGCCACGCCCACATCTGAGAACGAATTCAAAATCACCAGATCCACGCGGCGATTCATGGCGCGGCCCTCGGCGGTGTCGTTCGAGGTTGTGGGATAGTACTCGCCGTAACCGGATGCGGAGAGACGATTAGGAGCGAGCGCAAATTTGGTGATGAAGAGTTTGATGATTTCGGTGGCACGGGCCGTGGATAGCTCCCAGTTCGAATCGTATTTTCCATTGTGAATGGGAACGTTGTCGGTGTGACCCTCGATGCGCCGTCCATTTTTTCGGGGCCGATGATTTTCACAATGGCGGCCAGCGCCGGAATCGTCTGCGGGCCAAGCTGTGTGGAGCCGCTTTGGAAAAACCCCGCCTCGCGCAGGCTCACGACAATGCCTTCCTTGTTGGATTTGACGGAAATGATGCGATTGTCGATTTGCAGCGCGAGTGCGTCTTCGAGTTTCTGCTGCAATTCATCCATCTTACGGCGATCCACGAAGCCAGCGGGCGCGGCCGGTGACGTTGGGGGCAGCTGGCCCAGGTTCTGCAGGCGCTTAACGCTCTCGATGATCTGCACGTCGGCGATGGGCGTCGGATCGGCGCTAGCGAGCGCGACCTTGGAGCTGGCAGCGTCGAAGATGCCCATCTGCTGAAAGGCCACTTGGATGGCCATGGCGAGCTGCCCGGCTTTGCGTTTATCAATTTGCGCGGAGGAATAATTGATGTACACGTCCACCACGTTGGTCATGGTGTCGAACGATAGGTTCCACACATGCTCGATGATTTGCGCGCGCGTCACATGCTGGCCGGCGTTGCGCATCAGGTACTCCAGCAGGCCGAATTCCTTGGGCGTCAGCTCGATTGCCCGCCCCGCGCGCTTCACCGAATGTTCCACGCGGTTCAACTCCAGATCCTCGATGCACAGCACCGCCTCCGCCGAACGCCCGCCCCGGCGCAACAACGCGCGCACGCGCGCCGAAAGCTCGGAAAACGCGAACGGCTTCAGCACCAGATCGTCTGCCCCGATATCCAGAATTTGCACGCGTTCTTCGGCGCGATTGCGCCCCGAAAGCACCAGAATGGGCAGTTGACGTCGCTTCGCGCGAACGTGTTGCAAAACCTGCGTGCCCTCGTCGCGCGCCAGATTTAGATCCAGAATCGCCAAATCGTACTCGCGCTCGTCCACCCACTTCTTAGCCTCTTCGCTGTTATGTGCCAGGTCCACGGAGTAGTGTTCATGGTTGAAACTTTCCTGCAGAAAGGTCGCGAGGGCGGAATCATTCTCGGCGACTAACAAACGCATGACTGCTCCAGAGGAAGGGGGGCAAACCTAAAAAAGAAAACTTAGGTAGGGAAATAAACTCTAATGAACGCGCGTGAAGGTGTCAAAGTAAATCGGCTTCGCGGGTAAGATAATTCCAAGAAGTAAACAAATCGCGTCGGCCCGCGTGGAATTTTCGTGGTCCACTGAAAAAGTGTGTCATTAAGCAACGTCACACCTGCGCGCAATCGACACACCACCCACGCTGCTCAGCGTCTCATCACGGATGCGTCATGTTCTCCGGCTTCACCACCTCGTCGAACTCCTTCTCCGTCAGATAGCCAAGCTTCAGCGCTGCTGCCTTCAGGCTGCTATGTTCATGATGCGCGGTATGCGCGATCTCCGCAGCTTTGTCATACCCGATTTTCGGGCTCAAGGCCGTCACCAGCATCAGCGAATTCTTCACGTTCTGCTCGATTCGCGCCAAATCCAACTCCATTCCCAGAACGCAATGGTCCACAAACGAACGGCATGCGTCCGCCAACAAGCGCACCGAGTTCAGAAAATTGTGAATCATCACAGGCTTGAAAACATTCAACTGAAAATTTCCCTGCGAGCCGGCGAACCCGATCGCTGCATCGTTGCCGAACACTTGCACCGCCACCATGGTCATCGCTTCCGACTGCGTGGGGTTCACCTTGCCTGGCATAATCGAAGACCCCGGCTCGTTTTCCGGCAGAATCAATTCCCCAAAACCGGCGCGCGGTCCCGACGCTAGCCAGCGCACATCGTTCGCGATTTTCATCAGCGATGCCGCCAGCGTCTTCAAAGCCCCACTGGCAAAAACGATCTCGTCGTGCGCCGCAAGCGCCGCAAATTTATTGGGATGCGAAGCGAACGGCAATCCCGTCAACTCCGAAATCTTCCGCGCCGCCCGTTCCGCAAATTCCGGATGCGCATTCAATCCCGTGCCCACCGCCGTGCCGCCAATCGCCAGATCGTAAAGCCCCGGCAGCACTGTGCGCAGCCGCTCCACATCGCGATCCAACTGGCTCACCCATCCCGACATTTCCTGCCCCACCGTCAGCGGCGTCGCATCCATCAAATGCGTGCGCCCAATCTTCACCACGTCGGAAAATACGCCGGCCTTCGTGGCGAGCGCATCGCGCAAGCGTTCCACCGCAGGAATCAGTACTTCCTCCACGCGCGAAGCTGCCGCAATGTGCATCGCCGTCGGAAAAGTATCATTCGACGATTGCGACAGGTTCACGTCGTCGTTCGGATGGATCGGCTTCTTGCTGCCCAGCACGCCCCCGGCAATCTCAATCGCGCGATTGGAGATCACTTCGTTCGCGTTCATGTTCGTCTGCGTGCCGCTGCCAGTCTGCCAGATGTGCAGAGGAAAATGCTCGTCCAATTGTCCTGCGATCACTTCGTCCGCCGCCTGCACAATCAGCTTCGTCTTCTCGGCCGAAAGCTTGCCCAAATCTTTATTCACCAGCGCGGCGGCTTTTTTCAGAACCCCGAATGCGCGAATCAGTTCCGGAGGCATGGTATCGCGGCCGATATCGAAATGAATCAGTGAGCGCGCGGTCTGCGCCCCGTAATAACGGTCATTGGGAACTTCAATCTTCCCCATGCTGTCCGACTCGATGCGTGTCTGCGCCTTCACTGCCGGCGACGCTTTGGCGTCCACATTCCCTCCCTGAAAACTCACGCAAGCGGCGATCCGCCGCCACAACCCACCATATACTATGTCCGCTCATATAAGGATACTGCGGAAACCGCCTCCACGCAGCCGCCAGTTCCAACGGAAGCCATCAAATACGCATGCCTCGCCCCCGACGCGCGAAGCTTGCCGCCCCTCGAAGTATCCGCCGTCCTGGCGACAATCATGGTCGCGCCGGAAGGGCACGGTTTCAGCCCCGCCACCGAGCACGCCGAGTAAGGAGCTTTAGCCCCTGAAGCCGCACTTCCGCATCGTGGCCGAACACTCATGGAAAAGCGCGAGGAACCCACGGTCAGCTGTACCGCTCTTGAACTATCGGACAGGCATGTTTTCGGAAACGCTTGCGCTACCATCTTCTCTGGCGACCTTGAAAACAGACTAAAATAGTGAATGCGCGCCAGGGACTAGTTCCCGCGTTTGCGTCGTAGCTCGGATTCATCTTTCGGGGGATACGGTTTATCCGATGCAGTCTCTTTTCAGGTCCATTTTTAGCGGCGGGAAGACGGCAGTTCTCAACCCTCCGCCAGAGGTGCACGCGGAAGTCCCCGCGGACCTGAGTCTCACGCCGCCGGCTTCCTCCGGCGCCAGCGCCGCCGCACCAGCCCCCGCTCCATCCACCGGGCCGAAACCCGACGACGCAGCCGTGCTGCAAGATTTTCTGCTCAAGAATTTTCTTCTCGATGAGCAGTCCGCGCAACCGGCGACGGCGCCGACGGTGTACGAACCGCCGCCTGCCTACGCGCACATTCCTGAACCTCTCCCTGACTTGAGCACCAACGCGGACCTAATCCGCGACGCCATGCACGCGGCCAGTCCAGAACCACAGCCTGACGCGAGTCCGACCGACGTTCCGGCCAACTCCGTGGCAGACACACCGCTCGCGGCTTCGCAAGCGATCCCGGACGCCGGCCCAATCGCGCTGAAGCTGACCGAACCCGACGAAGAAGTTGTCGCTGCCCCAGAAGTTACGTCGGCCAACACCACGCCCCGCGCTTCCAAAGTAGGTTCCAGCGAATGGGCCCTCGAAGAAACTCTCGCGAATCACAAGGAGTGGCTCGATTCTCACGGTGCCACCGGCGGCAAAGCCGATCTGCAAAACGTTCAGTTCGAAGACCGAGAACTGATCGGCGTGAATCTGCGTTACGCGGATCTGCAAGATGCAAATCTGAAGTCCGCCGACCTGCTGCTCGCCGATCTCCGCGATGCCTGCCTGGTCCGCGCCAATCTTCAGGAATCCTGCCTGGTCGGCGTGAATCTGGAAGGCGCAAATCTGGAAGGCGCCGCGCTCGAATCCGCCTTGGGCCTGCTGCCCCGCCAATTGGCCGGAGCGAATCTCCACGAAGCATCGCTGCCCGGCACGATTTTGGAATTCAACGCCCTCGCCGAATTTCAGCAAACTTCAAAAACTGCGGCGCGGTTGTTCGCCACCACGCTGGTCGTCAGCCTCCTCTCCTGCCTCACCATCTGGAAAACGAAAGACGTCCAGCTGCTCACCGATTCCGCCATCATTCCATATCTGCATTCTTCCGCCGCCGCTGCCGCCGCGCCCACCGACGAAATTTATCTCATCGCTCCGGCTGCCCTGCTCGCGATTTATCTCTGGTTTCTGTATAACCTGCAGCGTGTCTGGGACGCCGTCCTCGAATTGCCCGCCGTTTTCCCGGACGGCCGCGTCCTAGGCCAAAAAAGCCCGCGCATCATCACCGGCCTGCTGCGCACTCATTTCCGCTGGATGAATCCGGACGCTCCCTCGACGCGCTTGATCGAAAAAGGCCTTTCAGTCCTGCTCGCGTACTGGATGGTTCCGCTCGTCCTTCTTTTCTTTTGGGCGCGTTACCTCACGCTCCAGGAAATGCACGGCACAATTTTGCAGGAGGCTCTGATCCTGATCGGCGTCGCCGCAGCCCTCTATTGCACCAGCAGCACAGGCCGTCCCGCCGAACGATGGGTCGGGCAAGAAAAACCGGATAGCCGCGTAGTAGCGCGCTTGAAACGCCTGAAACCCGCCAGCGTTGTGATCGCTCTGTTCGTGTTGCTCTCGTTTTTCTCCATCGGCACCATCGCCGGCGTTCCGCATGACCAGCTGCGCGCCCCGCAATACGCATCCGCCAGTATTCGCCGCTGGGCGCCCAGCGTGCTCTGGTTGGTCGGCTACGATCCGTATGCCGAATTGACCGAAGCCTCCATCTCGCTGCGCCCGCCGAATTGGTCGGGCAGCGACGACCAGGTCTCCGAAGTCCACGGCGCGCACCTGAACGGCACGAATTTTCGTTACGCGCAGGCCTACGGCATTTTTCTGGCCGGCGCGCACCTGTTCCGCGCGAATTTTCAAGGCGCGTTTATGTCCGAAGCCGATTTGCGCAGCGCGGACTTGGGCCAAGCGAACCTGAAATTTGCCGTGCTCGATCGCGCGCAAATGAATCACGCCAATCTCGACCGCGCCACCCTGGACGGCGCGAACCTCACCCGCGTGGATCTCCGCGGCGCCAATCTTTCCTATTCTTCGCTCGCCAACGCCGAACTGCTCGACGCCCGCCTCGACGGCGTCAGCTTCTACGGCGCCCGCGCCGAAAATGCTTCACTAGTGCGCGGCAATATGGAAAAAGCCGATATGCGCGAAGCCCACCTGGAAGGCGCAAATCTCGAGAGCGCCGATCTGCAGCAAGCCTACCTCTGGTCCAGCAAGCTCAGCGGCGCGCATCTGCAGAATGCCCAGCTCGCCACCGCCATCTTTATTAATGCCGACTTGCAAGGTGCCGATCTCCGCGGCGCGCACTTCAATGGCACGGTACTAAACGGCGCGAACCTGCAGGACAGCAATCTCGACGGGGCCGATCTGCGCGGCGCGCTGCAATTAAGCGCCTACCAGGTATGCTCCGCAAAATCCCGCGTCGGCGCCATGCTCGACGACACGCTGCAAACTCAAGTGACCGCCCAATGCGGCACCCCGCACCAACCCTAATCAAACTGTCTTCCATCTGCCGTTTGTAGGGACATGGCATGCCGTGCCCGCCACTCCATCCCCGCGAAGATCGCACAAAGTCGCCGCACCAGCGCCGTCGGTGCGACTTATCCCCCACGCGCGTCTCCCACCGAATCGCAAAATAATTTCAACGCTTCTCCGCACCACAACTTCGCTACAATCATTCCCGGAGGAATTTTGATGCATCCCTGGCACGACCTCAGTCCCGGCGAACACGTCCCGCAGGAATTTCAGGCCATCATCGAAATCCCCCTCGGCTCCAGCGTCAAATACGAACTCGACAAAGCCAGCGGCATCATAAAAATGGATCGCGTCCTCTACTCCGCCGTGTACTATCCCGCGAATTATGGCTTCATCCCCCAATCGCTCGCCGAAGATCACGATCCGCTCGACGTCCTGGTCCTCTGCCAAGTGCCGGTCACTCCGCTCACCATCATGCACGCGCGCACCATCGGTCTGATGTCCATGATCGACTCCGGCACGATTGACCACAAAGTCATCGCCGTCGCCACCGCTGACCCCGAGTACAACTCCTATCACGAAGCCAGCGAGCTGCCCCCGCACAAACTCGCCATGGTTCGCAGATTCTTTCAAGATTACAAACAGCTCGAAGGGAAAATCGTCGAAGTCGACGAAATCCTGCCTGCGGCGGTAGCCTACCCGGTCATCGAGGCCGCCCTGGCCCGCTACGACAAGAAACGCCGCGCCGGCCACCACAAAAAATAAATCCGCGTATTCTTTTCCACGCTACCTCCGCAAGGCGATGAAAAGGTGAACTGTCCTACCCTGCCCCATTTCTAGACGTATGGTCAGTTGTCCCGGAGTTTCGCTTGTCCGCATACTGGAACCGCAAGTTTGGGCGATTTTCGCAGCGGTGGATCTTGGGGACGCCGTGCAGCCTCTACTCCTGGTTAGCTCCGCGCATCCGCAGAATAAGCATGCGGCGCAGCTGCGAGGCACACGCGCGCGGCGCTGCGCAGATGATTCGCCCAAGCGCCTTTCCTCGCAGCGGCTCCTTGCGCGATTTGCGCCGCGCCTGGCCACGCCAGCAGCCGTCAGTTTTGGAGGCAACATGAATCGCACGCCCGGAATTCTCTTCGCGCTTTTCGTTATCGCCACCGCCGTTCCCACCGCAAAAGCGGGCGGCACCGTCAACATCAAGTGCGGGCCGAACGAAGATCGCGTGTGGGTGTACGAATCTTTGACCGATTTTAACGTCGCCGCCAAGCTCAAGTGCGGCGATCCGGTGCAGATTGTCGAACGTGTGAAGGGCTACGTGAAGATCCAAACGGCCACTGGCACCGAAGGCTATGTGCTGGACACTTCGTTTCCGAAATCCGCGCTGCCTCCTGCACCGCCCGAGAAACCGAACGACGTGGAATCCGCAGCAGCCGCCTTCGCCGCCCACCGCGGTGTGCGCGCTCCTGACAATTCCGTTAACGCGCCCACCAGCGCTCATGCCAGCGCTCCGGCAGCCGTAGCGAGCGCCGCGCCTGCCACAGTGGTCGCAAGCTCCGCGCCGCCTGCCATCGTTAAACCAGTCGCAACGACCCAGCCTGCGCCGCAACCCGCCGTCACGCTGTCGGCCGCTGCTCCTTCGAATGAAGTAGGCGAACCCGTCCGAACTGCGCCGGCTGTAACCACACCGGCGGCACCAGCCCCGCCGGTAATCGCCAAAAATTCCAACGCTGCGTCGAGCACCAATACCGTCGTCGCCGAGAACATCGCACCAGCCGCGCCTGCAAGTGTCACGTACAAGTCTCCGGAGCGTGCTCCAACACCTCAACCCGTAGCGGTGGCGGCAGCGCAGCCCGCACCGGCCACCGTCGCAACAGTGTCGGCTCCCCGCGCCAATCCAGCCGTCGTTGTTTCCGCGCCCGCGCCGGCAAGGGCTCCAGTCGTCGCGCCGGCCAGCAATCCCGCTCCCGTCGCGCCAGTTTCAACTGCGTCCGTCTCGTCCCCGGCGCCCGCACGCGCCCAGGCCGCCGAGGCCAGCAACGCGAGCAGCATGACCATCGAAACGACTGCACCCACCGCAACCCTGCAACCGGTCGCAGACACTACGCCCCCGCGCGCCTCAGTAATCCCCGCGAAGCCGGCCGTCAAGCGGCCGGTGAATCCAGATGGCGACGTAGATTCCGAGGTTGATGCGTTGAACAACGACACAGCTAATTGTACTCAATACTTTTCCGCCTACGGCCTTTCCGCGAACCAATACAAATGGCTAGCGCAGAACCGGCAGAAGGCGTTCCCAAGCGTCTGCCCCGCGCCCTCTCCGGCGCAGGTGGATTTCGTGGTGATCTTCACGCACGACGTCGCGTTTTATAACGCCACCATGCCCGATGCCGTGCACACCGACGGAAATGGATTTTCCGACTGGACTCCGCTAACCACCGTGGACACCGCGCAGATTTCCGCTTCCGACGCCGACAAGAGCCATCACGAATACGTCTGGGTTTTTCACACCACTCGCGGCGCGTTCGACCCGGCGAAGTTTTCCGCGCGCCGCCGCCCGCTCTACTCCAAAGCCGAAACGAACATGCTCGGCTCGCGCGGCGGTTTCCGCACCGTCATGGACGCGCTGACCTTCATCGAACAGAACGGCACCAATCGCTGACACGCGTCTCGCGTTTGGTGCCACGCGTCGCCCTGCGGACAGCCGTGGCGCGCCGCTTTCTCTCGCATCGAACAATGCGTGCTCATCTCCCTTGAAACGAATCCGGCGAGATGCGATAAGCAAAGCATCCCAGATGCCGATTGCCCGTCGCTCTCTCCCGGAGTTCTCCATGAAAATCGCCACACGAGTCTGCTTCGCGCTCCTGGCCATTGCGCTGCTGCTGCCTGCGCAAGATCGCAATCCTTTAAGCGCCGACCAGTCCCTCATTCTGACCCTCGAGAAGGCCTGGAATGTAGCTGAAGAGAGCAAAGATATCCGCGCGCTGGATCAGCTCCTCTCCAGCACGTTGGTCTATACCGATTACGACGGTTCGTTCATGAACAAAGAGCAGTTTCTTGCGAGCGTTAAGTCCGCCACTCCCGATGCCGATCAAATTACGAATGAGAACGTCAGCGTGAAGATGTACACCGCCAGCGCGATCGTAACCGGCATCTATCATGAAAAAGGCACATTGAAGGGCAAAACGATCTCGCGCCGCGGACGATTCACCGACTCCTGGGTGAAAGAAAATGGCACGTGGCTGTGCGTCGCCAGCCAATCCACTCTGATCAGCCGTTCGCAGGATTAGCGGGTCACCGCTCCCAGGTCTCGCCCATCCGTCGCGATGGAAATTGCCCCGAAAACATCCACGAACCTGTGCCAACTGCACACGATCCTGTGTTATAAGTGAGGTAGTTCACCCCTTCCGCTTACAACCGTCTCTACATTTGTGTCTATCCGTCGGGCCCTGCGAGGCGCCTGCGTCATGAAGAAAAAGCGGCTGGGAGAAATCCTCCGCGAACGGAATCACGTTTCCGTCGAAAATCTCGATAAAGCGATTCAGGATCAGCAAGGCAAACTCGTGCACCTGGGCGAATTGCTGCTTCAGCGCGGAGCTGTGTCCAAGGCGGATCTGGTCTCCGCGCTTGTCGAAACCTCGCGCATTCCGTACTTTGACTGCCACTCCGTTGAAGTGGACGCTGCAACTCTGCAATTAATCAGCCCCGCCATGGCTCGCAGCTGCTGCGCCCTTCCGCTGGAAACCGCCGGCAACAAATTGGTCGTGGTAATGGCCGAGCCCCAGAATCTTCGCTTCCTCGATGAGCTGCGTTTCAAATCTGGAATGCAAATCTCGCCGCGCTTGGGTTTTCGCGCCGAAGTCGAAGCGGCCCTCGCCATAAATTACGCGTCCGCCGAATCAGAAGCCGCGGCAGCCGTGGCCACGGCAGCCGCAACGTCCGCCGCCGCCGTCACTTCCGTGAAAGAAATTGTGCTCTCCGCCGCGGACGCGGAGATGGAGTTCATCTCCTCCAGCTCGCAGGAACGCAACGTCGAAGCCATGCGCGAAATGCAATCCGAGCTCCTGCAGAAATCGCGCACCACTCCCGCCGTATTGCTCGTCGCCTCCATGATCAAAGCCGCCGCCGAACGTCGCGCCAGTGACATTCACATCGAACCGCACTCCGACGACACCGCGATCCGTTTTTGCGTGGACCGGATGCTGCGCGAATATCAGCGCATTCCCAAAGTCCTGCAGAACTCCGTCGCCTCGCGCATCAAAATCCTTTCGGACATGGATATCGCCGAGCGCCGCGCGCCGCAAGACGGCCGTTTCCTGGTGAAAATCGGCGGCCGCCGCATTGATCTGCGCGTTTCCACACTGCCCACGCAATACGGTGAAAAAGTCGTGATGCGCCTGCTCGAAGGCGATGCGCCGCTGCAGGATCTGGCCAAGCTCGGCTTTCCTCAGTGGATTGAAGAACGGCTGCGCCCGATGTTGCGACTCCCGCAAGGTATGATCCTGGTCACCGGTCCCACCGGCTCCGGCAAAAGCACCACGCTCTATTCTTCGCTGCTCTTAATTCGTCGCCCCTCGATCAATATCATCACCGTCGAAGATCCAGTGGAATACGCAGTGGCCGGATTAAATCAGGTGCAGGTAAATACCAAGGCGGGCCTGACGTTCGCGTCCTGCCTGCGCTCGATCTTGCGCCAAGATCCCAACGTCATCATGATCGGCGAAATCCGCGACAAAGAAACCGCCGAGATCGCCCTGAAGGCCGCGCAGACCGGCCACCTGGTGCTTTCCACGCTGCACACCAACGACAGCGTCTCCGCGGTCACTCGCTTGCTCGACCTCGGCGTGCCCGGATTTCAAATCGCCACTTCGCTCACCGCCATCATCGCGCAACGATTGATCCGCCGCCTCTGCGTCTGCTCCAAATCAATTCCCACCACGCCCGAATATGCTTCGCAATCGGTGCTCGCCGGAATCGCGGACCCGCCCCCTTTCCACAACGCTCCCAACGGATGCGAAATCTGCGATCTTACGGGCTTCAAAGGCCGCATCGGAATTTACGAAATGCTCGCCGTGGACGAATCCATCCGTGCCGCCATCCGCGAAGGCGGCAATAGCGACGAAATTCGCACGCTCGCGCGCCAGAGCGGCATGAAACTTATACAGGAATACGCCCTCGAGCACGTTCGCGACGGCCTCACCACGCTCGAAGAAGTCCAGCGCGTGGTTCCCTTCGCGCCGGTCAACACCATCTCCTGTGTTTCTTGCGGGCGCGAACTTTCCCCCGCCTTCCTGTTCTGCCCGCACTGCGGAAAAAAACGGAATGACGTCAAATCCGTAAAGGGCAAACGCCTCGCCCTGGTTCCCGAAGGAGCGGTAAACGAATGACATTCAAAAGAGTAAAAAAAGATTGGGATACCGCGCGCCTCGCTCTGCGCATCCACAGCATCCGTCAGATCGCCGTGCAATACGAAGGTACAGACGAACGCATCATCTCCCGCGTTCCAGACGTCAGCACCACCGGGATGTTCATCAACACCAGCCGGCAATATCCCGAAGGCGCCGTCTTGAACTTGAGTTTTTGCCTCGCTCTTTCCGGACTGGAAGTGCAAGCGCGCGGCGAAGTCCGTTATTCCCTTCCCGGAGTCGGCATCGGCGTGCAATTTATTGACATCAGCGAGAACGCCATTCATTCCATCGAGCAGGAAACTCGGCTTTCGCGCCGCCTGCAGCGCCCGGCGCGCAAAGCGGCCGCTCGCAAATCAGCTCGTCGCAAGTCCCGTCGTCGCAAGTCCCGTCGTCGCAAGCCAACCCGTCGCAAGTCGCTGCAACGCAAACGTTCGAAGTCCAAAGCAACGCCGCGCAAAACCAGGTAGCGGGTATCCGCCCTGGATTTACCCTTTTCCCTTTACCCCGCTATTTTGTAGTAGGCGTATAATGCGTTTCTGAGGAGGTTCACACCATGTCTGACGCAACCAAGAAAGTCCCCTCGCAGGCGGAAATTGAATTCCTGGCATATCAAATCTTCCTGGAACGCGGCGGCGAGCCCGGCAATGATCTGGCCGATTGGCTGGCAGCCGAAGAACAACTTAGAACTCGGAGCGAAGCTGAAGCCGAAGCTCCTGTCACGCAACGCACTGAAACACCACCCATCCCCATTCGCAAGAGCGCCAGCGCCTAGTGTGGTTCTCAAAGTTGAGAGCTCACGGAAGGGCGGGGCTTCAGCCCCGCCGTCAACGCATGGCGTAGAGAGGGGCTTTAGCCCCTGAAGCTGAACTTTCGTCTTGCGTCCGAGTTTTTGCAACAGCTTCCGTGCCGTCAGTGAAAATCGTGCGACGTGGTTTCCGCCCTGGTGACGGACAGAGCCTGAACAGTTTCCACTTTCACGGAAACCACGTTGTCCTGATGCTGTAGCTGCCCTTCAATCAATAAAAATTGCTGGTGCACGATCGTTACGCGGTGTTCTTCAAATACACGCGGCGTCACAATTGCGTTCGCAATTCCCGTCTCATCCTCGATGCTGAGGAACACAAAACCTTTCGCGGTGCCCGGCCTCTGCCGCGCAATCACCCCGCCGGCCACCCGCACATGCGTCCCGTTTGGCAGGCGTTCGAGTTCGCTAGCCATCAGAATTCCCTGCCGCCTCATGCTCGCGCGATGATATTTCATCGGGTGCGGGCCCACGGTCATCCCCGTGCCGCGAAAATCCGCCACCAGCCGTTCTTCTGGGGTCATTTGCTGCAGCGGTGAGTTTACAATTGTCGTGGATTCGCCTTCCTCCTGCTCGGCGCTCGCGGCACGATCCATCTGGTCGCATTTTTCCAGCAACGGTCCCGCACTGCGCGCTGCGCGTTCCACTTGCCATAACGCGTCTCGCCGATGCCCTCCGCGCGCCCCGCCGATAAAATTCAAAGCGCCAATTTCCGCCAGCGCTGTCAATTCCGCTTTGCGTATCGCCGGAACGCGCAATTTCAAATCATCCAGCGAACGGAACGCGCGCACATTCCGTTCGCGCACGATTTCATCCGCAATCTCACCGCGCAATCCCCGCACGTAGCGCATCCCCAGCCGCACGCTCAGCTCCTCACCCTGTTTTTCAATCCTGCACAGCCGATCCGAGCGCGTCACATCAATCGGCCTCATGCGCAATCCATGCCGCTGCGCATCCTTCACCAGCGTCGCCGGAGAATAAAATCCCATCGGCTGATTGTTCAGCATCGCCGCCGTGAAAGCTGCCAGGTAATGGCATTTCAAATACGCGCTGGCATACGCAAGCAGCGCAAAACTCGCCGCATGCGATTCCGGAAATCCATACAGCGCAAAAGAAGTGATAGAGTGCACGATCGTGTCCTGCACCGTCGCCAGTGATCCCCTTCCGCTCCATCCCGCGCCGCAGTTTCAGCTCGATATCCTTCATGCGCTTCTCCGAACGCTTGAAACCCATCGCCCGCCGCAATTCTTCCGCTTCGCCTCCGCTGAATCCCGCGGCGATCATCGCCATGCGCAACAGCTGCTCCTGAAAAAGTGGCACGCCTAGCGTTCGCGCCAGCACCGGCTCCAGCGACGGATGCAAACAAGTCGCCGGCTCGCGCCCCTGCCGCCGCTTCAAATACGGATTCACCATCTTCCCCACGATCGGTCCCGGCCGGATAATCGCCACCTGCACCACAATGTCGTAAAAACACACCGGCCGCAGCCGCGGTAGGCAGGACATCTGCGCGCGGCTTTCAATCTGGAACATGCCCACCGTATCCGCCCGGCGCAATGTTTCGTAAACCACCGGATCGTCCGCCGGCAATCGCCCCAAATCAATTTCTTCGCCGTAATTGTCGCGAATAATTTCCAGCGATTCTTCCAGCACCGCCATCATCCCCAGCCCCAGCAAATCCACTTTCACGATGCCCATGTCCGCGCAATCTTCTTTATCCCATTGCACTACCACGCGGCCGGGCATCGTCGCCGGTTCCAGCGGCACCACCGAATCCAATTGCCCCTGGCATATCACCATGCCACCGGAATGTTGGCCCAGGTGCCGCGGCAAATCCTGAAACTGCACGCACAGCTCGAGAAATTTGCGAATCTGCGGATGCTGCAAGTCCAGGCCCGCATCTTTGAAATGCCGCGCCCGGGTGTCGTTCTCGCTCTTGTATTCCCATGCGCTCACCAGGCCCGTCAAACGATCTAGCGTTTCGGAATTAAACGAAAGCGCTTTGCCGATTTCCCGCGCCGCCGATTTCCCGCGATAAGTAATCACGTTCGCGGTCATCGCTGCGCCCAATTTTCCGTAGCGCTCGTACACGTACTGAATCGCGCTCTCGCGCTGGTCGCCACTCGGCAAATCCAGGTCAATATCCGGCCACTCGCCGCGCTCTTCGGAAAGAAATCGCTCAAAAAGCAGATCCATCCCCACCGGATCCACTGCCGTAATCCGCAGCGCGTAGCAAACCGCGCTGTTCGCCGCCGAACCCCTCCCCTGCACCAGAATATTGCGCTCGCGGCAAAAACGAATGATGTCCCATACGATCAAAAAATAGCCTTCCAATCCCAGCCGCTCGATCATTCCCAATTCTTTTTCAATCTGCGCGCGCGCTTTTTCGTTCTGAAAACCGTAGCGGTAAATCATTCCTTCCATCGTGCGCTCGCGCAGAAAATGCGCCTGCGATTTCCCGTCCGGCACCGGATACCTGGGAAACTCGTATCCCAAATCGCGCAAATCAAATTGCAGGCGCGCGGAAACCAGCTGCGTATTGGCGATGGCCTCGGGAAGATCCGCGAATAGACGCGCCATCTCCTCTGGCGATTTCAAATATCGTTCAGAATTGCGCCCCAGCAGCCGTCCCGCGGTTTCCAGAGTGCGGTGATGACGCAGGCATGTAAACACGTCCAGCACTTCGCGGCGCTCCGGCTGCGCGTAACACACGCCATTCGTCGCCAGCAGCGGCAAACCCAATTTTCGCGCGATTTCCACCGCCGCGTGATTGCGCGCTTCCTCCGCCCGGTCAAAATGCCGCTGCAATTCCACATACACATTTTCGCGTCCGAAAATTTCGCAAAGTTGTCGCACGCACGCCAATCCATTTTCCACACCGCCCCGTCCCAGCGCATGCGCCAGCGGCCCTTCCTTCCCTCCCGTCAGGCAGATCAGGCCCGCGGCCTTTTCTCCCACCTCTTCGTCCGACACAGACCCTTCGCCCTTGCGCGCTCGCAATTTCATGCGCGTGATCAGCTGGCAAAGATTCTGGTATCCCGCGCGCGATGCCACCAGCAAAGGAAAACGCCACCCCGCCGCCGACGTCACTTCCGCCCCCATATGCGCGCGCACTGAAATTTTCTTCGCCGCCAGATAAAATCGCGGCGCCCCATACACGCCGTCGCGGTCCAGCAGCGCCATCGCCGCCATCCCGCGCTCCGCACACCTCTCCGCTAATTCCTCGGGTATCGAAGCCCCCTCCAGAAAACTGAAAGCCGACCGCGCATGTAGTTCCGTGTACATCAGCATTCATCTCTAAAAATGTGCTTCCTCGCTTATTCGTGATGCGACCGGCTTCGTCCTGCGAGGCCTGCCAGCGACAGGCTCGAAGTGCGTCCGCCGGCTCTTTTGCTTTGTAGCATAGGCAATCTTGCCTGTGCTCCTGCAGTTGCCTTTGTGACACGCCACTCTTGGCTGTGCTCTTTCTTTTAGACTCGTCATCCTGAACCCGCGAAAGCGGGTGAAGCCTGCCTGCCGCAGGCAGGGATCTCTCTTCACTTTTTGAAGCGCCGCACATTTCTAATCGTACATCCCGCGCACAAACCAACTCCGGCACGCCCCATCGTAATAAACGCAATACAAACCCGCGCGCATCCGCACTCCCGCATCCGGCACAGGCGCTATTCCCTGCGCATACGCCGCCACATTCACTGGCCCTCCCGCCTCCCCGCCATCAAACCGAATCTCCAAATCCCATTCCTCCTGCTGCCACGCATCCTCTCGCCACCAATCTCCCGAAATCCGCCATGGCCCGGACGCCATCATCACCCGCCCATACAATCCGCGAAAAAATATTTTCGCCGGCCTTCCTTCACGCAGTTCCACTCGCGCCGCCAGACGCGGCCGGAAAATCCGGCAACCCGTCGTCGCCCGCCTGTGCGCAGCAGCAACCTCACCATCACCATGAGCCACGGATTTCCTGCCCGCCCTTCCCCGCGCCCTCGTTTCATTCGGCTGCGCAAAAAACTTGTTCATCCGGAATTCTCCCGGACGATGCGTATCCGTCAATTCCGGCGAACCGATATTCGCGCCGCCCACCAGCTTTGCCAGCCGCGCCACGGTCAGCTCCAGTTTTTCCGGGTCCGGAGAATTGGGCACAAATAATCCATGCTGCGTCGAACGCGGCCGCGCCGGGTCCGCCCCCAGCATAATTTTCACGATTCCGCCTGGCGGAGGATCCGCCTGCAACTGCAAGCGCAGCAATTTCAAAAGCATCTTGGAATCCCGCATGGGCACCGGCAGATTCAAAACCTTCTCGTACGTTTTCTCCGCGTCTTTACGATTCACGGAAGCAGAAAAGACCTGAGCTTGCGTGCTAATCCGGGATTCTTTGTGGGTCGTGGCTTTAGCCACGACATTTGCCTGCATTTTCAGTTCGGCTTTAGCCGCTGAAGTTCCGCTCGGGCCGTTTCCATCGGCCGCATTAACCCCTGCAGTGCGAATTTCAGTTTTTTCTCTAAACCGTTTCGCCGAAAACTTGTTATTCAGAACTTCCTCTTCCCTCTCGAACGCATCCCCCAAATCAAATCGCACCCGGATCGCCGCAGCGCTCAACGCCCGCGCCGCCAAACGCGCGCACAATTGATCCAACAATCGTCCCAGCACAAACGACAAAGGCTCCAGATCCTCCACCGCATCATCCAACTCCATCTCTTCTTCCAACATTTCCGCCGGCTCGGCCAGCACCAGCGAACGCGTGTGCGCTCCCCGCGCCAATTCCTGCAAACGCACTCCTTCCTGTCCCAATCGCTCCGACAATTCCAGCACTGGCAGCGCTCCCAGAGCCGCGCAAGTCCGTATGCCCCAGCGCTCCAGCGTTTCCAAGGCTTCCGCCGAGGGCGCGAGCGTCTGCACCGGCAGCCCGCTCAAATGCCGCGCTTCCTCACCCTTCGGAATCACCGTAATTCCCGCAAACCCGCGCGCCGCATGCACAGCCACTTCCAAATTTGCAGACACCGCCACGTACGCCTGCAAACGCAGCTCGGCCGCGCGCTGCGCAAATTCCCGCGCGATATTTTCATCCTCGCCAAATAAAGAATTCAGCCCGGCCAAATCCGCCAGAATCGTGTCCTGCGCGTGATCTTCTATACGCGGAGACATGGACCATCCCAGATCCAGCAACGCCACATGCGCCGCCTTCTCCTGCGCACGCGAACGCCGCCGAATCTCCACCCCGCACAATTGCGCCTGCGTTTCCGCCATCCCCAGCTGAATCCCCGCGCGCCAACCAGCCTCATTCGCCGCCACCACATGAATCTGCGGCGCAGTCCCATCCACCAGCGCCAAAGGCCTGTCACGCAATTCCACCTCAGCGCGCAACACCGCCTGCACCATGAAATTCGCAACGTGAATAGCAGCAAACGTCATATTTTTTTCGAATGCACTGCCTCATCCGGCAAAATCACCGCCAGATTCCGTAACAACAGTTATTTCCGCTTGGCTGTAATCGGCAAACTGAAGAAATCCCAATCCATCTGCGTCCTGAAAATTCCCGCGCTGGCTGCCCCGGGCGCCGCGGCAAAACCGCCGCGAAAATATCCCGCACTCCCTTTCTGCACGCGCGAACGCGAAACTTCCCCCCGCGCGCTCGTTCCCTCGAGCGACCATCCCCAAGGCAAACGCGAATAATTCACCGCACCCTCCACCGGCATCCGCGACCACCCCGCCATCCCGGCTTCCAGCCGCAATCCCAACGAAGCGCAGCTCTTCGCGTTCGATTCCTGCTCCAGCAGCACCAGAACCGTCGGCGTGTCTTCCACCGCGCGCCGAAAACGGAACCAGGAATCCAGCGGCACATGCCGGACCAGCCGCGGCGCAATATCGCTCAAGTCCACGGCAATCAATCCAAATCCTCCGCCCTGCAACAATAAATCCGTCGCGCGCAGCGTCTGCTCCACATTCCGGCAGCGCACCCACAATAATTTCCGCAGCTCCACTCCGGCCGCTTCCGCCGAATGTGGATCAAACGCGTCTCCTCCATCAATCAGCGCGCAAGATTCTTCCTGCGAGGTGCGCGCGCTCAAAGCCGAAAGCAGCAAGCTGGTGCGTCCCGAACACGATGGCCCAAAAATTTCCGTCAGCGCCCCGCGCGGCAGCCCTCCAGTGAGTAAATCAATTTCCGGAATGCCGCTGGAAACAGTAACCACCTCCTGGCGGTCGCGATAATTGAACGGCGCAGCCACGCGCCCCGCCAGAGCGAGTTCCACCTTCGAGCGCAGCGCGGCAAAGTTGGCAGCCATGGTCGGGTCAATTGTCAGCGTCCAAAAGCGCACCACAATCTTCGCTTTTTGTTCGCCACGAGAATTCTCCACCACTCCCCCGCGATTGTCAATCACCTGCCTCTAGTTGTGGATCACTCAGGTTTTCAGTTGAGACAAACCGACTTCCGCCGCACAAATGTGTGCAGGAATTTTGACTTTGTAGCGCCTATCCCACCTTTGCGGGATGGGCGCCTTTGACTTGGACTTTGTTTTTGAATTATGTAGCGGCCGGCTTCAGCCGGGCGCAGTTGACGTTGCCTTTGATTTTGCTCTTCACTTATGTAGCGGCCGCCTGCTTTTCAGGCAGGCGTGGTTGACTTTGATATTGAATTTGTGGCGTTCAACACGGCGAATCAATCACTCACGGGATCAACAGCGGCTCGCCTGTCAACACCCCTTGGATATCGAAAGTCGCCTTGTGCCATTCCGTAAATGTTCCGGCCGAGTCAGTCGCCCGTACCTGGAGCTGATACCCGCCCTGCCGCAGGGTGCTAAGGTCAATCCCACGTGCAATGCACACAATCGAACTTCCCTGCTTAACGTAGCGATCCGCATCCACTGGCGCGAATTCAGTCACGAGGTTCCCGGTCTTGGCATCGACAATTTTAAACTGCACCTTGAGGTTTTTCGGGGCCCGCGAGGAGATCCGAGGATCAAATACTTCAAAATAAGCGTAAAGCATTTCGTTGCTTTTAAAGCTCGGGTTTGCCGTGGGCGTGAATTCAACTCCTCTGCTCGTCAGAGGAACATAACTTCCAGCCATTTTAGCCGGGACGTCTTGCACCTCCGTTGAAGTCTTCCGCACTCGCCTGCACAAAACAATATCGCTTATGGACGTCTGTTTTTCATCTCGGCTTTTCACGAGCAGCGGCATTATTTGCCTGCCGAATTTTTCTCCGTCGCTAATGACGGCCTGAAGTTCATATTCTCCCGGCGGCAAATCAATTTCCGTTTCGTAACCATCCGGAATCATCGAAGTGTCGCTATCGTAGCTATTTTCCGAGTGATGCGCGGCCGCGGAGGGCTTGTCGCTGCTTCCATAGTCACAGCATGCAAAGTCACTAAATCGCGCAGCAACGTTTCCGTCCCGGTCATAAATGATTCCCACCGCACCGATGGTCGCGTACAGCGTTCCATTCTTGATTTCGTGCTTTAAAGTTTTCCAGGGAAACTCCAGACGGATGTTCACGCGAGCCGCATCGGCGATTCCATACAACGCAACCGCCCGAAGCTTCAAATCAACCTCGCTCGCTTCTCCCGACTTCAAGTTTTCTTCCATTCGCTTCCCGAATTCGCTGCCGCTTAGCGGATCGCCTACGGGCTGCGGCGTGTTGCAGTACTCACTGCGAGTCCAGACGACCAAATTACGATGGCCCACGTCCACTCGTATCTGGTGACAGCTACCTGCGGGTGAAGGTGGCGGAACGTAAGAGATCACATATTGCGGCCACGCAAGCCACAGGTTTTGTTCCGGATTCGTCAAATCCGGATAGGTCCATCTACCTCCTCCTGTGCCGACCGATTCTGGATGCTCGCCCAGATTATCGTTCACGATCGAAAAACTCGGCGCTTCTAACGAGACGCTTTCAATGCGTTGCGCTTGCCCATCTTCGTACAGACTGAAATCCTTGGCCGTCAGGGTGCGAATTGCGATGGTGTCCCAAAAATGAGGATCGTGAGCAATCAGGTAGCTCAGTGTGTGACCGTGGTGTTTTTTGCTGGTGAGTGTGTAAAGTTTTTTGTCGAACGCCACAGTCGGGACCAGAACCTGGCGTGATTCAACTCGGATGGCGCCCTGCGCAGCAGCAATCGTTGCAAAACTGAAAACAGCGACCGACACAGCAAAGAATGGCAGGAGAAGACCCCAACTCTTTGTCATCGCGATCCCTGCGCGCAAGCGAAGCTCCGTTCCAAGGAGCGGAGTGTATCAATTCCACGCGCGGCTCGCTGAGGTGGTTTCGGCCCGCAGGGCCGAACTTTGCAAGGTCTTGATGAACTCACCCATGCGGGATCGAAGCGGCGAGGCCGGCTGCAGCTCAACGACTTGGACTCTATTGTTGAATTATGTAGCGCCAGCTTGGTGCTGCCGTCGCCGTCGATCTCACTGCTGCTGTGCATTCTGCCGCAGCTGTGGGTTCTTACGTGAATAGCTCAGGCCCGGGTCGCCAGGAACCATCGGCTGTTCCGTAAGGACTCGCGACCACCACGGCGTATCCGTCCGGATCGCGCATCCAGCACTCCCAGTGGTTGGGGCCGCCTTCGCCATCGGGAGGGTTGCGATGGCGCGGCCGCACCATCTCGACGCCCAGTTCGCCCGCGCGCTCCATTAACGCGTCGAAATCATCCACCTCGAACCACAGCAAGACACCATTACCGTAGGGTTTGTCGGCACGATTGCCGATGGCGCCGTGATGATGTTCGACTTCAAAGCTGTGCAATTGCAGGATGAGCCGGCCATCCTTCACCAGTTGCTCATATTGCTTGCCGCCGTGCCCACTGTTGCAGCCCAGCAGGCGCTGATACCACAGGCTGCTGGCTTCTACATCCGTGACACAAATCAGTGGCTGCGGGCGCATGGCACCTACCTTGGCGGAACTTCTGCTTTGAGGAGCAGACGTGAAGGTACTTCAGAAGTGGTAAATGAAGCAGTCGAAATTTCGGAAGCAGTGCGGAGCATGCCGACGTCGGTCGCGCTACCGTTGTTGTTGTTGCTGTTGTTGCTGCTGCTGCGCAAATTCCGCCATCGTCTCTGCGCTAAGCGGCTTCGACCGAATCACCGTCGTCGGTGGCAACTCCTCCGGCTCCGGCGCATTCATTGGCAGAACCGCCACCATCACGCTCAATTCGCTCGACGCATCGCCCTTGTAAACTCCTCGCGTTGGCGGCACGTCCGCATAATCCCGACCCACCGCCACGCGAATATGCCGCTCGCAACCCTGCAAATTATTCGTGGGATCAAACGCCACCCACCCCAGATCCCCTAGATACGCTTCCACCCACGCGTGCGTCGCGCCAGCCACCGACCGGTCGGGCGCCTTATCCTCGTGATAAAGATACCCGCTCACATACCGGCACGGAATTTTCAGCCCACGCACCAGCGTAATCATAATGTGCGCGAAATCCTGGCACACCCCGCGACGCGCCGCGAGCGCATCGTCAATCGGCGAATCCACGTTGGTAGTATTCGGCACGTAATCGAACATTTCGTACAACCGCGCATTCAATTCCTGCAGCAACGCCAGCGGCTTTCCCCGCCGCTGTAATTCCAGCTCACCCGCAAGCTTTTCCAGCTGGTCACTAGGAGCCGCGTACTGGCTCGGCAGCAACATCTCCCAATAATCCGTTTGCGCCACACGCGCGTCCAGATCGCTCCAGTCGACCGCATCTTCTTGCGCGAAATCCTGCGCCGGCAGTACATCCACAATCGCCTGCGCCGTCACTTCGATCAACGCATGCTTCTGCGGAATATCGAAATGGTGCACTGCATTGCCATAAAAGTCGCGATACACCATCATGGTCGCTCGCGGCTGCACATCCAGCGTAAAACTCAGGCAGCGCTGACGAAAATCCGTGCGCGGCTGCATGCGCACTTCCATCACGCTTTCCCGCACCGCGGGTTCGTACTTAAAACTCGTAATGTGCCGCACCGAATAAGCCATATTCCCCGCCGCGCCGCGCTTCCCCCTACGACGCCAGTTCCGACTCAATCGAATAATCAAAATATATCTGATGGATCGCCGCGTGAATCTGCGCGCATTCGCCGCGCACATTCTCCAGATAACTATGTGCGCCGTCGGCCATCACTTCCTCAATCTGGCTGTAGCTCAGCTGCGCCCGCATCCGGCCCGCAATCCGCGTCGGCAATTTTTCCCGCCGCTCGGTCAATTCCCCAATAATGTGCAGCGCCGCGTTCACACGATCCACCGAAAATCGCACCGAATGCGGAAAATCAGGATTGAGCAACAAGAATTCCGCCACGCGCAAAGGACGAATCTCCGCCGTGTACGCCTTGCAATAAGCCTCAAACGCCACGCTCGACCGCAAGAGTCCCACCCAACCCAGATACTCGCCACTTTCCACGGCTTGATCCACAGGATGCGCCACGCGTTTGAAATGGGTGTCCAACAAAGCCGCCAGCGCATCAGTGCGTTCCACATATCGCCCCAGCTGAATGAACTGCCAGCCCTCGCCGTGGCTCATCGTCCCATCGGTAATTCCCTGAAAGAGATGCGCGCCCTCCTGCACGGTCTGAAAAAATGCGTGCGATTTCAGCATCCATGCTTCTTCCGGCCAGGTTTCGATCACTTCCAGATACAAACGATTCAGCTGCTCCCACATTTCCGTGCTGCACTGCTCGCGCACGTGCCGCAAATTCTCGCGCGCCGTCGCAATACAAGAAACGATAGACGAAGCATTCGTCCTGCTGAACACGAGCATATTAATCAGCCGCGTCGGATCCACCGGACCCTGCGCAGCCGGCATGCGCAGCGCCTCCAGCAAAAATTTCCAGCGCCCCAACCCCGCTTCCGGCGATTGGTCCAGCCACAACTGCATCTCCACATCCAGTAAACGCGCCGTCTGCTCCGCGCGCTCCAGATAGCGGCTCATCCAGTACAAACTGTCCGCCACGCGCGACAGCATTCCCGCATCCCGCTGCATGCTGCGCCCGAAATAATTTCGCGGAGTTCTCATGGTTTACGTCGCTTGCCTCACGCCAGCGGCCCTCCCGCCAGCCCCTTCCACACATCGTCCGCAATCTGCGCGGTGCGCTCGTCCGCATTTCCCGCGCGCAGCACCCACGTATCCTTGCTGCCGCCGCCCTGCGACGAATTCACCACCAGTGATCCCTTGCGCAGCGCTACGCGCGTCAATCCGCCGGGAACCAGCGTCACTTTCTCGCCCATCAAAATGTATGGCCGCAGATCAATGTGCCGCGATTCCACTTCGCCATCAATCAAACACGGCGCGCAGGACAGCGCCAAAGTCGGCTGCGCAATGTAATTCCGCGGGTCGGCGATAATCCGCGTGCGAAATTCCTCGCGCTGCTGCTTCGTGCTTTGCGGCCCGATCAACATCCCGTAGCCGCCCGATTCCCCCACAGCCTTCACCACCATCTCTCCCAGATTTTCCAGCACGTGCTGCCGCTGCGTCGCGTCCGTCATCATATATGTCGGCACATTCGGCAGAATCGGCTCCTCGCTCAGATAAAATCGAATAATTTCCGGGACGTACGCGTACACCGCCTTGTCATCCGCCAACCCGGTCCCGATTGCATTCGCCAAACTCACATTCCCCGCGCGATACGCGTTAAATAATCCCGGCACTCCCAAAAACGAATCCCGCCGGAAGCACAACGGGTCCAGAAAATCGTCGTCCACACGCCGGTAAATCACGTCCACGCGTCGCGGCCCCGCCGTCGTGCGCATGTACACCACGTTGTCGTGCACCAGCAAGTCGCGCCCCTCGACAAGCTCGATCCCCATCTGCTGCGCCAAGAACGTATGCTCGAAATAGGCCGAATTCGAAACGCCCGGCGTCAGCAGCACCGTCACCGGGTCTTGCGGGTACGCGCAATTTTCCGGCGCCAGCGTCCGCAAAGTCGAAAGCAGCGCCTGCGGATAATGATCAATCGGCGAAACCCCATAATCGCGGAACATCTTCGGAAATACGCGCTTCAAAGCCTTGCGATTCGCCAGCATGTACGAAACGCCGCTCGGCACCCGCAGATTATCTTCCAGCACCACGAAGTTCCCGTCCGGCAGCCGCACCAGATCCGTACCGCAGATGCTCACATAGATATCCCGCGGCACATTCAACCCGCGCATCTCCCGCCGAAAATGCTTGCAGCTGTAAATCAGCTCGCGCGGCACGATCCCTTCGCTCAAAATCCGTCCTTCATGATAAATGTCGCGCAAAAATAAATTCAGCGCGGTCACTCGCTGCGTCAATCCCTTTTCGATTTTGGCCCACTCGACGGCGGGAATAATGCGTGGTATCAAATCGTTGGGGAAAATCCGTTCAGTCCCTTCCTTGCTTCCGTACACCGTAAAAGTGATTCCTTCGTGCAGAAATGTCAGGTCCGCCGCTTGCTGGCTCTTGCGCAATTCCTCGGGAGGCAGCCCGACCAGCGTCCGGTGCAGCGCCTGGTAATATTCACGCGGCACGCCAGGAGCGCCGAACATTTCGTCATAAGCCGTATCAAATTTGTATTTCACAAACGCGCGGGAACTTCCATACGGCGATGGGACGGCGGCTGCGGTCATCAATCCTTCCGTGCTCCAGCATATCGCCCGGAACTCTCAGCACCGCTAGCCTGTAGATCTGTCGTGTTTCTGTCGTAGCCCGGGTCCGAGCTGTCGCGAGAACTTCACTCTAGATACCGCGAGCGTCCAGGTCCAATCCAAATTCCTGATTATCCCGATAAATCTCATCGTTTTAATGAAACGGAGATTGTCCGATGGTCTTGCCGTTGAACACTCCGCGGAATCTTTGCAAACGCAGTCATTCCAAGGGCGCAGTTTGCCCGAGGAATCTGCTTTTCTTGGGGACTGTCTGCGCGGCTGGACGAGATTCTGGAAATGGGAGTAGCATGGCGGGTAATGCCGTACGAATTCACCGATCGCGAGTACGAACCGGAAGCTCAAGCATCTGCTTCGCGCGGTGGCGTTCCGCCGCGAAAAATCATCGGCGTCGGCGTGCTCGACCCGCCGGTGCCTCCGAAGAAGCAACCGAGCCCGCTTACGCCAATCCCCACTTCCTGGCTCAAGCGCGCTATCGCCGTGATTATTCTCATCGGCATCGCAGTGATCGCAGCACTGTTGCTAACGGAGCATTGATCGCTGCACAGGCACGCCGCTGCGAAAGGGTGCGCGGTTTTTTTCCTCGGATGATTAGCGGAAAATGGCGGGCCTGAGAGGAGTCGAACCTCCGACAACCTGGTTCGTAGCCAGGTGCTCTATCCAGCTGAGCTACAGGCCCGCCGAAACAACACATGCGTTCCCACTAGATTACGATACCCGGCCCGCGACTTCAACAGCACCCCGCAAATCAAATTCCCCAGCGCGCTTGCGGTTTCCTGTGCCGCGCCATTCTTCCGTTCAACACAATATTTTTGCGATCGGCTGTTCCACAGCGCCGATATGTCTTTCGCGCGGCCCACATGATGCGATTTTACGATCCGCGTTCTGACTACCAGATTGATTAAGCAGATTTGCCGCAAAATTCCGCGTGAAACGAATTCCACAGCTGCTTCACTATTGGCTGAGGCATTGACGAAAGACCGGCGCGCTAAGAGTCGAATAAGAAGGCAATTGCACATAACCGGCACGTATTTCGAACATCAACGGAAGCCTCTGAAGCATAACGCCTGACTTTACAGCGACTTCCGGCCTCGTCGGAATTGGACGCCCGAGTGCAGGTAATAGCCTTACCAGCCTGAGGAGTAAGTTCCATGAAGGTCAAACTAGCCGTAGCTTTTGCAGCCCTGTTTTTTGCAACCCTCGCCCGCGCGGATTCGCAGTACACAATCACCTTCGACGTTTTGCAGGAGTCTGCCACCGCACCCACTCCATCCTTTGGCACAGGCACCCTGGTGAGTAATCCCTTCAACGGGCCGATTCTGGAGTTCAGCTTCGTTCCCGATGCCGGTGCGCCTTCTGCTCCCGAAGCTTTTCAGGATTTTTCGCCCACGGAGCCCGTTTACTTCTGTGAGGGATGCAACATACCGTACCCATTGACGGGCACTCCATCCCAGCTTGCTGGATCCGTCGTTTTCTATTTGCCCGGCAACGATCCGGCCATGTACATCATATCGAACGCATTCCCAGCCACTCCGGGCTATTTCCTGTACGGAATTCTGGAGTTCACCGATCCTCCGCCGATGAACACGCCGGAGCCTTCAACCTCGCTTCTAATGCTAGCGGCAATCGCGTTGGCGTACGCAGTAAGGACCACAAAAAACAGTCGCCAAGCTGCGAGTAACGAATAACCTTGGCTGCATCCGTCTGATTGCGACGCTTGCAGTAAGAGGAAGTATGGGTTCGCCTCCGCAATATAAACGTTAGCGGTTCCACCTAGGAAAACGGCCGCAAACGTTTTCGACGAGCTGGTACCGAAAAATCGCTACGCGAAGGCTACCCGGCGCTTCCTGAACACTCCCCCTCGGCACTTTAGCCCTGGAGCGCGGTCCTCGCGCCACTCGCCGCTGCAAAATATCCGCTTCACTGCATCCCCCCGGCAGAATTCACCGCGCACTCGACATGCGGAACTGTTCACCGCCCCGTCACGCCCCAGTAACACCCACCCGTTAGCTTCGCCAGCTGAATCTCCCCCACACCTCGAGGTGACGAATGGCAGCAGGATCCTCAGTTCTCGATTCCAAGATGGCCGCGGGACCCGGAAGAATTGGCTTGCTGGTTTTCGGCGTCGTACTCCTGGTCGGCCTCTGCTATGTCGGGACCCAGCTGCTCAGGGACCTCTCGGGCATTCACCCGGAAAGCTGGCTGCCCTATGCCCTCCTCGGCGTGGCGCTCCTCACCGCCCTCGCTTTCGAATTCGTGAACGGCTTCCACGATACTGCCAACGCCGTCGCCACCGTCATCTACACGCACACCATGGAACCGCACGTCGCCGTGGTCTGGTCCGGCGCCTGGAATTTTTTCGGCGTATTGGCGTCCAGCGGCGCAGTGGCCTTCGGCATCGTCTCGCTGCTTCCGGTAGAGTTAATTCTGCAAGTCGGCGGACGCGCCGGCTTCGCCATGGTCTTCGCGCTGCTGGTCGCGGCGATCATTTGGAATCTCGGCACCTGGTGGTTTGGGCTCCCCGCTTCCAGCTCGCACACGCTGATCGGCTCCATCATCGGCGTCGGCATCGCCAATCAATTAATGTCCGTAAAGACCGGCACCAGCGGCGTGGATTGGGGCCAGGCCACCAACATCGGAAAGTCGCTGGTCCTTTCTCCCATCATCGGCTTCGTATGCGCGGCGCTTTTGCTGATGGTGAGCAAAAAACTGGTCCCCAACAAGGAACTGTATCAGGCGCCGAAGGGCACCGAGCCGCCCCCTTTCTGGATTCGTGTTCTGCTGATGATCACCTGCACCGGCGTGAGCTTTTTCCACGGCTCGAACGACGGACAAAAAGGCATGGGCCTGATCATGTTAATCCTCATCGGCACCGTGCCCACCGCCTACGCCGTGAACCACGCCGTCACCTACCAACAGACGCAGGACTTCGTAGCGGTCTCGACGCAAACCGCCAACATGCTGAATCATTACGTTGATCCTGCGGCCGTCATCGGCGACCCGCGCGAAGAAGTCACCGATTACATCCGCACCAAACAGTTCACTCCGAACACCATGCTCGCCCTGCGCGAACTCGTCAACGGCATCGGCACGGAAATGGCTCTGTACCGCGAATTGAAAGCCGTCCCGCAAGATAAGGTCCGCAACTTCCGCAACGACATGTACGTCGTCAGCGAAGCTTTGCGCCTGATGAACAGGACGCATCAGCCGGCATTTTCCGCGGCCGACTCCGCAATCCTCGGCAATTACAAAAAGCACATTGATAACGCCACAAAGTTTATTCCCACGTGGGTGAAGGTAGCCGTGGCTCTCGCGCTTGGTCTGGGTACCATGATCGGATGGAAGCGCATCGTGGTCACCGTCGGCGAAAAAATCGGCAAAGATCACCTGACGTACGCGCAAGGTGCCGCCGCAGAAATCACCGCGATGGCCACCATTGGCGCCGCCGATTGGTTCGGCTTACCGGTCAGCACAACGCACGTCTTATCGTCCGGCGTCGCTGGCACCATGGCCGCCAATCATTCCGGCCTGCAAATGAGCACAATACGCAATCTGGCCCTGGCATGGGTGCTAACACTGCCCGCATCCATCTGCCTCTCAGCGAGTCTCTTCTGGCTCTTCAGCAAAATTGGCAGCGGAAGTTAAATCACAACATTCTCGCAGTTGCCTTGGACGTTGCCTTTGCATTTGTGGCGGCCTGCTGTAGCTGGGCGCCTTTGATTTTGCTATCGCCTTTGTTGTTGAATTCGACTTTGCAGCGGCCGCCTGCTTTTTTAGGCGGGCATCTTTGACTTAGGTTTTGATTTTGCGTTTGACATTGCTGTTGATTTTGCTTTTGACTGTCTAGCGGACGGTCCCGGTTAGTCGGACCGGGCAACCGTAGCTCTTGCTCTGGCGTTGTTTCTGACGTTGCTTTCGTAGCGGCGGCCCCTTTGCCTTTCGCGCTCCGCCAACGTCGCCAACTTTTCGTTCAGGAGCTCAGAACAATTTCGTTCGCAGCAATAATGGCAAGGCTCTCCCTAGTCCTATTCGCGATTTTATCCGCCGCACAATTGCGCCCCGGCTTTCGTGCCCAGGAATCTCCGAACAACTCCTGTCCCCGTCCGTCCCCCGGCGTCGCAGTCCCCGAACCAGAAGACCTCCGCAGCCGCAACGGCGTCTTGAGAGTTGATCTCACCGTCCACAATTTCACCGCACCCGACGGCACCAAGCGCTTCTGCTATTTCGACGCCGCAGGAAACCAATCCCCCACGCTGCGCCTAAGCCCCGGCGATCTGCTCATCCTTAATTTGAAAAATGACCTAACGGAGTCGCCCGCCGGCGTCAGCGTGCCCGGTAAAAACCACAATCACACCACCGCTGCCGACAAAAACTCTGACGCATGCAACCGCAGCACAATGTCCCTAACCTCCACCAATCTCCACTTCCACGGCCTCTCAGTCCCAGCCGTCTGTCATCAAGACGACGTCCTCAAAACTTCCATCCAACCCGGCGACCCGCCGTTCCAATACAAATTTCGCATCCCCGAAAACGAGCCTCCGGGCTTGTACTGGTATCACCCGCACATTCACGGCTTCAGTAAAGCTCAAGTGTTAGGCGGTGCGTCCGGCGCCATGATCATCGAAGGCATCGAGCGCGCTAACAAAGAAGTCGCTGGCCTACCCGAACGCGTCCTCGTAATCCGCGATCAAGACCTCGTCAATCCCAACGCCCTGCCGGCGAAATCCGAGCCCGTCTTGCCCAAATTCCTGGTGGACCACGACGGCGACTCCGCCAACAACGGCACCGGCTTCGGCAAACCCGCGAAAGATCTCTCCATCAATTTCGTCCCGGTTCCCTACCCCGACTACCCGCCCGCCGCAATCCAGATGAAGCCGCAAGAGCGCCAATTCTGGCGCGTGCTGAACGCCTCCGCGATCACCTACCTCAATCTCGCGGTCCTCTATAAACACGCTCCGCAACAACTCGGCATCGTCGCCCTCGATGGTGTTCCCATAAATTCCAACGGCACCTCCGGAGATTTCATCAGCTGGCAAAATCACATCGGAATCCCGCCCGGCGGCCGCGTGGAATTTATCGTCACCGGCCCACCCGCCGGCGTTCCAGGTCTTCTCGTGACCCGCACCGTGGACACCGGACTCGGCGGCGAAAACGATCCCAATCGCATGCTCGCCACAATCACCGCAGCAGACGACGCCCCCGAGCCAAAATCAAAACTAGCGTCATCGCCCACGCCGCTTCCCATCCCCACGCAACCCTGGCTGGGAAGCGTAACTCCCGCCCGCACCCGCAAACTATATTTCTCGGAAACACTTCTCGACCCAAACGATCCCAACAGCGCCACCACTTTCTTCCTCACCGTGGACGGCTACGAGCCCAAAGTGTTCGATCCCGCCTCCGGCATTCCAGACATCGTCGTAAAACAAGGCGATGTCGAAGACTGGATCATCGAGAACCGCTCCACGGAATTGCACGCCTTCCACATCCATCAACTGCACTTCATGTTAGTTACTTGGGACGGCGTCGCCGTAAACGAGCCGTTCCTGCGTGACACCATCAACGTGCCCTTCCACAACGCCGCCGACCTCCAATATCCCAGCCTCCGCCTGCGCATGGATTTTCGCGATCCCAATACCATCGGTACCTTCGTCTATCACTGCCATCTTCTCGAGCACGAAGACGGCGGCATGATGGGCCTGATCCGCGTCGACCCAGCCGACAGCGCTCCAGCTCCCGAAAAAAGTACTCCCAGTCCTAGAACCAGGAGCGCGGCCGCCCACTCCACCACCAGCAACTAGACTCAACCGCCCCAGCCCCGGCAAAAATCCCGCGACGCTCACGCATTCCTGCGCGCAAATTTCGCTTCACTATCACGCACGAAATATTTCACGCCGATTACCTGGTTGTCTCGCACCATTCACGCAAGAAAAATGCTCCCGCAACAATGAACGTCTATTACTCGCAAGCCCAGTCTTTACTTGATTCACAAAAAACACAGGAGGCTGCATGTTCTTGAAGCGTTTTGCCGCAAATTCGATGCACTGCTTGCGCATCGCATTGACTTCGCTCGCTCTGTTCCAATTTTCGCTCGGTGGTCCCTTGGCCAGCACAGCGCAGGCCCAGGACGACAATGATTCCAAGACCGCCTCACCGATCAAACACGTCATCGTGATCATTGGTGAAAATCGCAGCTTCGACCACGTTTTCGCCACCTACGTCCCCAAGGGCAATCAAAAAGTTTGGAACTTGCTTTCCCAAGGCATCGTCAAGGCCGATGGCACTCCCGGACCCAACTTCGAAAAAGCCCATCAGCGCGCGGCAGTGGACCTCGGCGAAAAAAAAGGCGGCGATCCATTCCTGATGAGCCCTCCGAAGCTTGATTTCGGCGGCGATGTGCTCCCCGCTCCGCTCGTAGGCGGCGCCAAGGATTCCTACATCCCCAATGACAGCATCAGCCTCGCCGAAGCCTCCGAAAACGGCTTGCCCAGCGATTACTACCAGTATCTGGTTTCCGGTGGCACGGGCCTGTCCTCGCGCATTCCAGACACCCGCATCACCAACGTCAACGACCTTCCCGCCGGTCCGTTTCAGTTGACGAACGGCAAACTCTTCGATTACAACGCCTACGCCGCCAGCCCCGTGCACCGTTTCTACCAGATGTGGCAGCAGCTCGATTGCTCCCGCGAACACATCACCGAAGAAAACGGCTCGGGCTGCAACGCCAAGTTGTTCTCCTGGGTAGAAGTCACTGTCGGCGCCGGCACCAACGGCCTGGCGCAACCCGCCGACTTCGACATCAACTACTTGCCCGGAGCCGCCACCACCGGTGAAGGCTCAACCGCCCTCGGCTTTTACAACGTGCAACAGGGCGATGCTCCTTACTTCAAGCTTCTCGCCGACAACTACTCCATGAGCGACAACTTCCACCAGTCGGTTCAAGGCGGCACCGGCGCGAACCACATCATGCTTGGCCACGGCGATGCCATCTTCTTCACCGACGGCAACGGCCATGCCAAAGAACCGCCCCACGATGTGACCGTTGACCCCGGAACTTCGAACGCAGGCGTGGTAGATGAAGTTGAGAATCCCAATCCGGCGCCCGGCACCAACAACTGGTACTCAGAAGATGGCTACGGCGGCGGCTCCTTCGGTTCTGCCTCCTACGGCGGCGGCTCCTACAGCAATTGTGCAGACCCCACGCAACACGGAGTCTCCGCGGTTGTGAAGTACCTCCAATCGCTGCCGCATCCAGTGGATCCGCACTGCGAAGTCGGCCACTACTACCTGCTGAACAACTACAACCCCGGCTATTTCGGCCAGGGCGAAAATGCTTTCGCCGACGAATCCGGATTCAACACCGTATTTACGATTCCGCCGTCCGCCAGGCGCAGCATTGGCGACGAACTTATCGCCAAGGACATTTCGTGGAAGTATTACGGCGATCAGTGGAATGCCTATGCGGGCGTTGGGAACCCGAATCAGCCGCTCTGCAATCCGCCATCAGTGGTGAAAAACTGCTACATCCCAGAAGACAAATATCAAATCAACTACGGAGCGGCTGGCTCGGCTAACTTCCTCGGCCAGAACATCACCAACGCCGACGAGTACTGCAACATTTGCAACCCGTTCCAGTACGACACCTCCATCATGGCCAATTCCAAAGTCCGTGCGGCTCACATCCAGGACACGCTCAACCTGTATGCGGACATCGCCGACGGCAATCTCCCCTCCGTTTCCTTCGTCAAGCCCAGCGGTTTCGTGGACGGCCACCCATCATCCTCGAAACTCAATTTGTTTGAGGGCTTCGTGAAGAAGATTGTGGACGCCGTGCAGGCCAATAAGGACCTGTGGAAGGACACCGCCATCATCATTACCTTCGACGAAGGCGGCGGCTACTACGATTCCGGCTACGTGCAGCCGCTGGACTTCTTCGGCGACGGCACGCGCATTCCCTGCATCGTCGTGTCCAAGTACTCCAAGGGCGGGAATGTTACGCACAACTACTCGGATCACGTCTCCATCCTCAAATTCATCGAGAGGAATTGGAACCTGAACCCGGTCACCTACCGCAGTCGGGATAATTTCCCCAACCCGATCACGGAAGGCAAGAACCCCTACGTCCCGGTGAACGGTCCCGCGATCAGCGACATGTTCGAACTGTTCGACTTCAAGTAAGCACAGCAATCAGCAAAAGCGGCTCGGCGGCGCACGGTATAGGCGCCGCCCAGCCGCAGCAGTACCGGCGGCACACAATCTTGCCTGTGCTCTTCGCCTTTACCCCGTCCCAGCCTCAGCCTTTCGATATCGTGCCACAGCCACACTCTTGGCTGTGCTCTCCGCTTTTGCCGTTGCCGTTTCGATTCCTTTCTGCGTGCCCTTCGTGTTAAATCTTTCCCCGCACTTCGATGAATCTTTCCCTTTGCGAACGCATCCATTCGGGATAGGATTCCCTTACATGAATCGCTGCCCCAACGCGCAACTCTGTACGCCGTGTTGTTGTAACTCCATCGACGAGCGCGGAGCTGCGATCCGAATCCGTTAGCAATCCTCTAAACCGGATTTCAAGCCCGCTCACAGCCTCACGGCAGAGCGGGCTTTTTGTTTTTACACCACAAAATTTCGCAGCAAACGCAACAAGGGAGAATCGCAAATGCCCGAAGAACCAAAACGCACCGCCAAGCCGACCAAACCATCGCCAGCTCTTTCCCTGGACAGTTGGGCCGTAATCCTGGCCCTGGCTCTCTCGCTAGCCATCTGGATCGGCTGGATCAAACACGTCCCTTGGTAGATCGCGCCGCTCCTCATTCGCTACAAAAATTTCAGGAGGACACATCGCCCCATGGCCAGCTCCATCGCTCTCGACGCACCCGCTTCCGAGAATTTCTTGAAGAAAGCCGCCAACTTGATCCCCGGCCTGCTGCTGCTGGCCGTTGTCGGTTACGCCGGCAGAATCATAGAGCGCTCCATCGCCACCTACGGCAAAGCGCATCACCTCACGCTCCCGAATATTGAGTACGTCCTCTGGGCCATCATCCTTGGCCTGCTCATCGGCAATACGGTGGGCGTGCCGAAACTTTTCCAACCCGGCGTCGCCACCTACGAATTCTGGCTGAAGACTGGCATCGTGCTCCTCGGCGCGCGCTTCCTGCTAGGCGACGTAGCCAGACTCGGCGGCGTAGCTCTCGCGCTCGTCGTAGTCGAAATCGCCGTCTCGCTAGCGTTCATGACCGCCCTCGGCAACGCCTTCAAACTAAATCCCAAGCTCACCACGCTGCTGGCAGTCGGCTCCTCCATCTGCGGCGTCTCCGCCATCATCGCCGCGCAAGGCGCGATTGACGCCGACGAAGAAGACGCATCCTACGCCATCGCCGCCATCCTTTCGCTAGGCGCGATCAGCCTTTTCATTTTTCCGCTGATCGGCCACTGGCTGCACCTCAGCGATCAAAGTTATGGCCTCTGGGCCGGCCTCGGCATTGACAACACTGCCGAAGCCGTCGCCGCTGGCGCGCTCTATTCCGACGCCGCCGGAAAAGTCGCCGTCCTCGCGAAAACCGCGCGCAACGCCATGATCGGCTTCGTAGTCCTCGGCTACGCCATCCACTGGGCACGCAAAGCGCGCACCGAAGCCGTCACCAACAAAGCCGCATTCCTCTGGCGCAAATTCCCCAAGTTCGTCCTCGGCTTCCTGCTTATCAGCGCCATTGCCACAGCCCACGTGTTCAGCAAAGACCAACTGGGCAGCTTGGGTAACCTCTCCCGCTGGGCCTTCCTGCTCACCTTCGCAGGAGTCGGCCTGCGCACCAACATCCGCGCCCTAGGCAAACAAGGCTGGCGCCCCTTCGCAGTAGGCGCCGTCGGCGAAGTCGTCATCGCATTCCTAACCCTAGGCCTGGTCTACGGCGCCGACCGCTTTCTGCCGAGGTAGCATAGGCAATCTTGCCTGTGCTCCTTCTTTTGACTTTGACTTTGACTTTGCTTCTCAATCTCATCAACGCACAGCAATTCAAAATCCGAACCGCACAGGCAAGATTGCCTATGCCACTCTCACCGGCCATCCGTAGTAATCCGGATTGTCTCCAAACGCATCTTCATGCTAAATCCATCCTCCCTTGGCCTATTACCATCGCAATCTTCCCCACTGGTTCCCCGAAGACCGCCCAATCTTTCTCACTTGGCGTCTCCACGGATCCCTGCCAGCTTGCATACTGCAAAAACTGCGCGCCGAAAGAGCCCTGACGGCCGGCCAGGAATTTGCAAAAGCCGACCAGCACCTCGATCGCGCCGAGGCGGGCCCGCTCTGGCTGAAAGACACCCGCATCGCCGAATGCGTCAGCCAGTGCCTCGAACTTGGCGATTCCAAATTCCACCAATACGATTTGTACTCCTTCGTAGTAATGGCCAATCACGTCCATGTCCTGTTGCGTCCAAACATCGGACTGCAACGCATCACCAAGAGTCTAAAGGGCGTAACCGCCCGCGCCGCCAATCAAATCCTCCGACGCTCCAGACAACCGTTCTGGCAGCAGGAATCCTACGATCACTGGTGTCGCGACAACAACGAGTTCCAAAGAATCCGCGCCTACATAGCCAAAAACCCGGTAAAAGCAGGCCTGGTAACCGAACCAGAACAATGGCCCTGGTCTAGTGCCCATCGCCTCGGCAAATAAAAATCGCCACACACAATCTCGCGCGAGCCGCGGTAGCATAGGCAATCTTGCCTGTGCTCTTTCTCTTGATTTCGTGAATTTCCCGACAGCCCGGTTGGTCGTGGAAGTTGAAAGTGGGCCGATGCCAAGGTAGGCACTACGCCCATGAAACTCGTGACATGGAACTGCCTGGGAGCCCTCCACGACAAGCATCAGCGACTTCTCACCCTCGGTGCCGACGTCATGGTGATTCAAGAATGCACGCAGCCAAGCCTCGAGCAAATCAATCGCTCGGAAGGATGGTCTTTCGCCTGGTTTGGCCGGGCGCCCCACAAGAAAGCGCTCGGCGTTTTGGTAAAACCACCCTGGATAATCCGTGCAAAGCGCTCTCTAACACCAAAGTGGGCCGGCAAGGTCACAATCGACGGGCCTGCTTCCATCCAGTTGTTCCCGGTCTGGGCACACCGCGACAAGAGTTCGGGCGTCGCGTACATCGAGCAGGTCCACCTGTTGCTCGACTGTATTGAGAAGCACCCTCTCTCCCCCTACACAATCGTAGCTGGTGATTTCAACAGCAATTCGTATTGGGATCGCGACTATAAGCTCAAGAGCCACACCGCCGCCATCAGCAGATTTCGCAAGCTAGGCCTGGAAAGCGCCTATCACGAATTCTTTGGAGACTCCCAAGGCGCAGAACGACACCCGACGCTATGGTTCCGAAAAAACAAACACACTCCTTACCACGTCGATTACGTATTTCTCAGTCGCCCACTACTGTCAAAACTCCAGTCCGTCGTCGTTGGTCATTGCGACGACTGGCTCTCCTCAAGCGATCACGCCCCGGTGATCGTTGAAATCAATCTGTAAGCAGCGGAATAGCGCAGCGCCTGACCAGCACGTTCGGCCAGTGAGTACTAGCTCTGTCCCATTTCTGCCCGAACGTACAGCTGTGTTTTCAACCCGTGCGTGTTAGCTTCGAGCGGGAGTCGAAAAATGGAGCGTTTTCAAAATTTGCGCCACGACGGAGGGTTCGCACCGACGCCGCGGTCTCGGCCGAAGAAACCTTGCGCCGTGGCCCGCAAGCGCGTGCAAATGGTTGTTGGCTCGCACTGAGCGCGTGTCGCGCGATTTCTAATCGCTACTAGCCAAATATTAGAAACAGAGTCAACTCGCTCAAAACAAATGAGAAAATATTTTCTAATCGCTACCTTTTCAGGCCTTTTTGCGAGTCGGTGGCGCACTTGCAGCGAAGAGCTTGTTCTCGCCGCCGTGGTCTGGCTGCGCGATGTTTTTCTCGAAGCGCAGGCCGAGCTTTTCCAGCAGGGCGATGGACGCTTGATTGGTGGGCTTGGTGATGGCGACGATGCGCTTCAGGCGCAGAGTCGTCCAGCCGTAGTGCATCACCGCAGTAGCCGATTCGCGCGCGTAGCCTTGCGACCAGTATTTCTGCAGGAACGCGAAGCCGATATCCACATCCTCGAGCCAATCACGTTTGAGCAGGCCGCAGATGCCGATGGGCGCGCCGGAATCTTTCAGCTCCACAAGGTACAAGCCAAATCCAAATTTGCGGTAGCTGGCGGCGGGCCCTCTGGCGATGTAGCGCCGCGCATCGGTAAGCGTGCGCGCGCCGCGATCGCCAATATTTTTCAGGAACGCAGGCTCGTTCAGAAGTTCCAGAAGGAACGCAGCGTCGATCCAAAACGAGGCGGCGCAGCACCAGCCTTTCTGTTTCTAGAATTTTCACCGTGGGGACGTTTCCATCGTCCGATTCCGTGCCGCGAAATCTTACGATGAATCGGCCGACGGAGCTAATCAGCTCTTGGGACGCGCAGCGGGCGGTGCAGACTCGTGCGCCGCTGGCGCGGGATGCGATGCGGGCGCCTGCTGGTGTTCCGCCGGCGCAGGTGCAGGCGTGTTGGCGTGCTGGTTCAGCGGAGGATGCACATCGTAGTCGCCGTCCTTCGCCTTGGTGGGCGGAGTGTACTTCACCGCCGGGTGCTGCTGTGCGGCGTCGTTCGCGGCCGGCCGCCCAGTCGTATTCGGCCGCGCGTTACCATTCGCGCCTTGCCGCTCGTTGCCGTTCGCGTTTTGCCGCTCGTTCGCGCCGCCGGTGGCCGTCGTATTCGCGTTCGGCCGAGCGTTGGCGTTGTTGTTGACGTTCGCGCGCGCATCGGTGTTCGGATACTGCGGCGCACGCGCCACATCATCATTGGTGTACGTCCGCACAGGTGGCCGCACAGGCGCGACGTTGATCCCGCGCGGTGAAGACGACCCGGTCTGCCCCGCTCCCGGCGCAGCCGAAGCATTCAGCGAGTGCGCCACGGTATGGCTAGTCACCGGCATCGGCGGATTCAAACGCGCCACAACCGGCCGTTCGCTGAACGCAACCGGCGGCGTGCCGCGCGCGGGCTTCGCCGCCGCTGCCACGTAGCTCGAACGCGTCGGCGCGAGCGGCGTCTGCTCGATCACATGCGCGTTCTGCAATTGTTCCGGCGTCACGCGAACGAAACCAGTGGCCACCGGTTTAGCGCCGACAAAAGTTTCGCGCGAAACTGCGGTCACCGCGACCGCATTGTTCGCATACATGTAATTCATCCGGCTCGCGGCCGCGTCCTTGCTCACGACGTGCGGGTTATGAACCTCGCCAAGCTGAATCGTGGTGCCGCTGCGCAAATTGGTGATGTTAATGTTCTGCACGTAACGCGGGCTGGCGCGGTACCCAGGAATGTAAACATCGCGCGGCCCCAGCGGAAACCATGCCACTCCGGAAAATCCGCTGCCAAATCCCACGCCAACGCCGAATCGCCCGCCCACAAATCCCACCAGCGCCGGCGCGTACACCGGACGCACCACCATCGGCCCCGGCACCCAGCCCCAATATCCGCCGCGCACATACGCCCAGCGCCCATAGTGATATGGCGCAAATCCCCACGGCTCGTCACCCACCCACGTCCAGCCCCAAGGGCCAATCCAAACCCAGTGGCCGTAGCGATACGGCGCCCAGCCAACCGCAACTCCCGCGGGAACCCAGATCGCGCCATAATCGGGATCGGTCTGCCAGTCGCCGTTGCCATCGAGATCGTAATAGCCATCCACATCGCGAGAAACGAAGCGCGCCGACATGGAATTATTTTCGTGCTGGTCCTGCGCCTGGCACCAGTCTTCGAAATCATCGAATCCCGGCGCGGCTTGCGCGTTGAAGCTCAACTGGTCCGTGCCGTTGAAAATATATTCTTGTCCGGGCGTCAGGTCGTAGGATTCTCCGGCGCCGGCAACCTGCCCCGCGCCTTCGCGCACGATGATGGAAGTGGAATTGCCGTCCGGATCAGCCTGAATTCTGTACTCGCCCGAAGCTACCAGTGTGAACGCGAGATTCGGCGTGTCAATTTCGAATGCGTTGCCGGGCTCCAGGCGCCGCAGATGCACCTCGATAGTGCCTTGCGCGAGCTGCAGCTGCACGGTGCGGTCGTCCAGATTCAGAAATGAAATTCCCGTATCGCTGGAAAGGCGAATTGACGTCGCGCCGATGTGAATTTCGCCGCGCGAATCTTTGTCGGCCCACAAATTGTCACCGGTGGTGAGCGGACGATTGATGTCCGCCTCCAGCCAATCCTGTTCGCCGGCCGGCTGAAACGAAACCGCGCCCTGTACATAATTCAGGCGCGCGACACGCGTCGGCGGATCAACGATCTGCACCTGAGCTTGCGCTGAGTCCTGGCCTGGATCTTGGTTTTGGTCCTGCGCGGCGCCAGTTTGCGGCAGCACCAGTAACAGGCACGCAATGAACGCGACGAGTGTCAGTAGCGTGGCGCGCGAAAGCCTCTTG
Source organism: uncultured Acidobacteriota bacterium (assembly GCA_963710845.1). GTDB lineage: Bacteria > Acidobacteriota > Terriglobia > Acidiferrales > UBA7541 > Palsa-295. The sequence goes on from CAVQBU010000010.1 coordinate 50,882, forward strand.
CTCATGAATTGAACCCCTTTCGTGACGGGACGGGCAACGACAACAAGATTCTGCGTAACCAGCTGGCGGCAAGAAACCATGCGAACCAAAGCACGATGCGCGTGTCTGACATGGCGGCTGTTGGCCTCCATGTAAGAAACCCAATTATGAGCTTTTAGTTGCGGATTGCATACGAGCGGAACGCGCCGCGTAGCTCAAAAACGAAACACGGAGTTTGAGAAGGATCTTCTTGCGGAAGGGCGGATGCAGCGACAACCGTGTGTGCAACTTGTGATTTAAAGCTAGTAAAACCGCGGCTTGCTCGTAGTTCCGACGGTCGGCAGCAAATTGGTCAGCACATGGTCCACGCGATCGGTGGCCAGATCGAGTACGCGCAGCCTTTCGCCGGCATCCGGAGAAGCCATGATCAACGCGAGAGGCGTGAAGGCATTGCGCACGTGATGATTTATCTCCGCCAGCATGATTGCGCGTTCTTTTGCGCGGGCGACCATCTGGTTCTTGTGGCTCTGCACCAGGAAAAATAGCAGGATGCCTGCGCCAGTCAGCGCAATCGCGGCGTCATCAAGAATCGTTTCGGCCGCGGCGATGCCCAGGTAATACAGCACCGCATCCGCTACATAAGTGATGGTGAAAAGCGCGAGGCCAGCGACCAACGCGGCCTTCAGGTTGTACTCATTGAGCCATTCAGACATGTTTCTCAGTCGCCGCATCACCGTCCTCCAACACAGCTCGCCTCTGGAGCATAAGGCAATCGGCTGGAACCCGCTAGAGATAAGTGACGCGCCACGCGCTGCTTGAAACCGGCGCCGCCAGCCCCCGCTAAGGAATTTCGACAGCCACGAGGGATATATCATCAGCCGGAGGCCCGTGGCGAAACGCGGCGACGCGGTTCACAATTTCCTGCGTCATCGCGGACAGAGGCATCTTCGAAGTTTCGCGCACAATTTCTGCCAGGCCTTCGACGCCCAGCATATCGTCGCCCTTGTTGAAGCTTTCGGTAAAGCCGTCGGTGTACAAAATCACGCGATCGCCCGGCGCGACTGGAATTTTCAGCGCCGATCCAGCCTCCACCGCGTCGGGCATCAGGCCTAGGATCGCGCTGCGCGATTCCAACAGGATCGGGGCTTGGCCGGGCTTTACGATCATCGCAGGAGGATGGCCGGCGCCGAAGAATTCCAACGAGCGCGCCGCGAGATCCAGTCGCGCGGCAACCACGGTGAAATAAAAAACCGAACTGCGCAGACTGCCGATCACAAAACGATTGAGATGCTCCATCAACGGGGCGAGCCCGGCGCCGCGCTCGATTTGCGACATCGTCTCTGTGTAAATGCGGTTGGCCACCAGCGCCGAGCCGATGCCGTGGCCTGAGACGTCGCAGATCATCAACGACAAATGATCGGGGCTCGGCGCGACCAGCCCAAAATCTCCGCCGATGGTGCGCACCGGCTGGTAAAAAGTCTCCACCGCCGCGCCGCCCCACATCAGATTGCCGGGCGCCAGGCTTTGTTGCACGCGCGCGGCCAGTAATAAGTCCTCTTCGATCTCGCGATGGCGCTGTTCGAGTTGAACGTTCACTTCACGCAGTGCGTTCTCGGCACGCTTCTGGGCGGAAATATCCGTGAGGGTGACGAGGGAAAAAATCTGTCCTTCCGGATCTTCGATCTGCCGCGCGGTGATTACCACCGGCAGCCGGCCGCCGTCGCGGCAGGGCACGTAGAACTCAAAAAGGTTGCTGCCTTCCTTCTGGCGGCGCTCGATTTGCCGCTGCAGCTCCTGCGCGCCTTCGGGCGGATACCAGCTCATGATTTTCGAGCCGACGAATTCGTCCGCGGAATACCCGGACATCTTCAGATACAGCGCGTTGGCGAAAACCACCTCGCCGCAATCGTTGTTGATCAGCACGCCCTGATTGAGCGATTCCAGAATGCCGACAACTCCGTCTAACCATTCATGCGGTATTTCGACCACAGGGAATACCTCGGCGTGCGAGCCTGAAATACAGACTCGAAAATGTGAATCCAATACTGCAGACCAATCATACCATTGGCGAAACATAGGATGCCCGCCGCGGCCTGAAAGTCGCCACCCAAACGCGACCGCCGCGAAATCGTTTTGAGTCCCAAGTCCCCTAATTCCTTTGGAGGAAGCCCCGATGTGTGGATACTTGAGGGATATCACTGGAGCAATTCCGTATGGCCACTGCCAAGATATTCCGTTCGAGAAAGAGTCAAGCCGTTCAGCTGCCGAAGGAATTTCGCGTAAGCGGCAAGGAACTGGAAATCTTCCGGCGCGGAGACGAAATCATCTTGCGCGAGATGAAGGGCGTGATGCTCCGTGCGATCGACTTACTCGCCGGCTTGCCCAATGATCTTACATTGGCAGGACGCGAGAACGACCCACCGCGAGAGCGTGGCGCGACGAAGCTAAGAAAGCGGAGGAGAAGCTAACGTGACGGACATTTCCACACCGAAGGGGCTCGCAGTTCTTGGCGCGGGCAAAATGGGCGGCATTCTGATCGAAGCGTTCTTGAAACACGGCTTGATCGCGCCCGAACGCGTTTTCGCCACTGTGCGGCAAACCAGCTCCGAGCGCCGCAGCATCTCCAGCTCGCAAATCACGCTGGGTACGGACAATCGCGCCGCGGCGAAAAACGCGGACGTGATTTTGATTTGCGTGAAGCCGCTGGGGGTAGGCGCGGTGCTCGACGAAATCGGTCCGGAGCTGAATGATCAGAAGCTGGTGATCTCCATCGCCGCGGCGGTTTCCACCGATTACATGGAAAAACGCATGCGCGGAAATGTGCCGGTGCTGCGCGCAATGCCCAATACACCTTCGATGGTCGGTGAGGGCATCACCGCGATCTGCAAAGGCAAACACGCCTCGGCCGCAAATTTGGAACTCGCGCGCAAACTTTTTGACGCCGTCGGTAAAACGGTGGTGGTGGACGAAAAGCACATGGATGCGGTCACAGGACTCTCCGGCAGCGGCCCGGCGTTTCTTTATATTATTTTGGAATCGCTGGCGGAAGGCGGCGTGAAGATGGGCCTGTCACGCGAACTCGCTACGTTGCTCGCTGCGCAGACAATGCTGGGCGCGGCCAAAGTCGTTCTGGAAACCGGCCACCATCCCGCGCTGCTGAAGGACACGGTGACGACGCCGGCCGGCTGCACCATCGACGGCATTTTGGAATTGGAAGAAGGCAAGCTGCGCGTGACTTTGATCAAGGCTGTTGTGAAGGCGTCGCAGCGCGCGAAGGAATTATTATTCAGCGATAAAGAGAGCTAGCAGACTGCACCCGCTGCGCGGAACGTTAAAAGATTTGCCGCAGTGGCCGCTGAGAAAACCGCGCACAGTTCACCGAGCGAACTAATGCGCGGGCTGCTCCGGAGTGATCTGGACGGTAGCGTTGATTTCGAGTTGGGCCGTGTCGTTCGCGTGCAGCAGGAACGTACTGGCGTCTTTCATGCCCCATTTGACGTACGGGATTGCGAAATGAGTGTCGCACTGCAACTGCTTCGGCGTAGATGCGGCTGGCTGCACGGCGATCGTCATAGTCAAGTCGTGGTCCTGTCCGTGAATGCGAAACGTGCCGACGAGGTCCACTTGCGACGCTTTCTGCGGATCGAATGAACCACGCGCCTGCTGCGCCGTGAACACGATCTCCGGATATTTCGGACTCTCCAGAATTTCCTGATGCATCTTCTTGTCGCGGGATTTGTTGTCCGTGTCGCCGCTGCGCGCGTCCACAATAATCGCGGCGCTGGCCTTACCCGTGGCCATATCAATATGAATCTGCCCGCTTTTCAGCTGAAATGTTCCGTGGACTTCGTGCAACGTGGTTTCGAGCGTGAAGGTAATCTTGGTCTGCGCGGGATCGAGGTTGACGACGTACGCCTGCGCGCAAGCAGCCGGCGCAAACGTCAGCGCGCCGCAACACACGACCAGGAATATCGCCAGCGCACGCGCCAACTTCACGCGCGCAATACCTGCCATCCGAGATCGAACATTTCGCTGGCGCGGATCGGCGCAGGCTTGGGGCAATTGGCGTGCGAGGAAATCATGCGCGCAAACAGCTTGGGATTCGCCGCGAACATGCGCAGCGCTTTGCGCCGCAACCATGTCTGGCGATCCAGCAGCAAAAGCAGCCGCGTCATGCGCGCCGGCTCCTTGATAAATTCCCGATGGGCGAGCCGGTAGTCGCCGAGATTTTCGCATGCGAGCGCATCGCCGAGGCATATTGCCTGCTGAAACGCGAGGCTCAGCCCCTGCCCGGTAATTCCGTCCACCGTGAAGGAAGCATCGCCCACCAGTGCGATATTCCGCTGCGCGACGCTGCGCGGATATTCCAGCACCGTCGTGCTGCCGATTTCGTCGGTGATGCGCCGCGCACCACCCAAGCGCTTAGCGACCGCGGGAAATTCTCGCAACGCACGCGCCACTCGCATCTGCGGATCGCTGCTCAGAACCGCCAGGCAAACTTCGTCGCGCCCCGTCGGCGTCACATACATCTGGCAGCGCTCGCCCCAGTAAACTTCGACGAATTCGCTCCAAGGAGCAACCGCGAAGTGGCAGCAGAATCCAAAGCGCGCCAAGCGCACGCGGTTTGGACCCAGGCCGGACCATTTTCTTATCGTGGATTTCTGGCCGTCCGCGCCCACCAGCCAGTGAAAAGGAAACCGTACGCCATCGAGACGCGCATAATCGGGATTTATTTCAGTGACGCGCGATCCCCACCGGAACGAAACGCCCAGCTCGGACGCTCGTCGCACCAGCAAATCGTGCAGCACGCTGCGGCGCAAACCAAACGCAGCTCCACGCGTGATTCTGCCAGACACGGAAGATGCATCATCGGAAAAACGCAATCCAGCAATCGGAAATGCAACAGAGGAGTCCAGCCAGATTCCCAGCCGGTAAAGCGCGGCCACACCTTCGGGGAGTATCCCTTCGCCGCAGGCCTTGTCTATCGGCGGCCGCCGCGGGTCAGCTACCGTAACGCGAAGTCCCTTTTGACTCGCCGCTATCGCCGTCGCTATCCCTGCTGGCCCCGCTCCGACGATCAGGACTTCCGCGCCTGTGGCCACTGGCCCCCACTTCCTACCAACGTAACAAAACTAACTCCGCGCAAAAGCCCGGACCCATCGCGGCCAGAATGCTCAACGAGCCCGGCTCCGGACGGCGATTGGAATATACGTCTTCCAGAACGAGCAGCACGGACGTAGAAGAAATATTTCCCACGCGCCGCAAGCAAGACCACGATGCCGACAAATCGTCCGCCGTAATTCCCAGCGCGGTCGCCGTCGCTTCCAAAACTTTCGGGCCGCCGGTGTGCATGATCCAGGACTTGATGTCGGAGCGCTTCGCGCCATTTTCGGCAAGGAACGCATCCACATCCTTGCCTAGATGCTTGGTCACCATCTCCGGCACTTCCGGTGATAATACGATGCGGAAGCCCTTCTCGGAGATGTCCCAGCCCATCACCTTCTCGCTGTGCAGATAAAAACTGGATTTCGTCGCGAGAATTTCCGGACCGTCTGCCTTGCGATTCGAACCGGTAATTACCGTCGCCGCCGCGCCATCGCCAAAGAGCAGCGCGGAAATCAAGTGCGCCATCGAAAGGTCATCGCGCTGCAAAGTGAGCGAGCACAATTCCACGGACAGCAACGCCGCAGCCTGATCCGGATAAGCCTTCACATAATCCGCAGCGCGCGAAATTCCCGCGGCGCCCGCGACGCAGCCCAAACCGAAAATTGGAATTCTCTTAATATTCGGCGACAGCCCCATGCGATTTACCAGCCGCGCATCCAGTGAAGGCGCAGCGATGCCGGTGACGGACGTGACAAATATTGCTCCCAGATCTTTCGGCCCGATTCCTGCTTTGTGCAGCGCTTTACACAGCGACTCTTCGCCAAGCTCGAGCGCGTGCGCAATCCAGGCGTTGTTGGCTTGTCCCCATGTTGTCAGTCCTTCGTAGAAATCAATGGGTTCCACCAGGTAGCGGCCTTCCACCTGCATGCTCTCGTCGAGGCGATCGAGAATATCCGGATTCGACAGCCGATGCCGCCAGTCGTTCTTCAGCGCCTCCGTCAATATTTCCTGTTTGTAGTAGTACTCTGGAAAGGCACTCGCAACACTGGCAATCCTCATCGATTGGGCTCCCTGTTTGGTGGCGTAATTGGTTCCGAAGGATAGTATCGCGAGAATGGTCAATATCAACAGGGTGTTTTTGTAAAAAACTACATAAGTGGTGACTGGGGCCTTTTGGGGGTGGGAGGCCTGGGGGCATGCTCGAACGCCGAAAACGACCGAAGTGGCGCGGGCAGCTGAAAATCCGCAAACTTCCGGCGGAATATTTAAGCCCCCCACAAAAAAATCCCCGGGTCTGGGGGCGCAGACCCGGGGACGGGGGTGAGGGACGCTGGGCCGAAAACTCTTTTAAATTCTTGCCGCGCTTAGTAATTCCAGCGGCGCATTGCCAGAGTCGCGCGAAACACCAGTTGAATCGCGATCACAATCATGGTGTCGCGAAACTCGATTGCTTTTTGGCGCATAACCGAAACCTCCGAGGCGTCGGAAAAAGGCAGCGCATGGGCGGTTGCCGAAACGGTGCGGCTTTGTGGCTTCCAGGATGTGCTCGTCAGCGTACTCATGCCCGCCCCCTTAATTCAGTACGTAAACCGGATTATCGTGCTCGACCGCCAGAACCATCGATTTGAAAATGTCCACATCCCAGCTATCAGCGATGCGCAAGCGAACCACGTCCGTGGTTTCCGACACCAGACGTCCGCGCAGTGGGACTCGCAGGTTCCCTGCTACTACCCGGAGAATCACCGACTGACCCATCCAGATTCCGTAGCCTCCGACCATTGGTCTCCCCCTCGTGAGACTCACCTTGCTCGAACAACCACAGTTTCGGGCAGGCGTCCGACCTGGCCAATGGTACAGCGGGCTATAAGCTGTAGCCGGGTAGTACTAGGCACTTAGCGGCTCTTGGCGCTCGCAGCTAAAGGCTTTTCTGTTATTGTGTTTACAGCGGTTTGGGATGCTTTTAGGGCCTGCGGCGCACATCGGTATAGCGAGGGAACCCACACCAAATGATCGAGCTTTTAAAGGAGCTGCTGCACCGCCTGTCAGACGTGCGCGCGCTCGTGGCGCTCGGCGGCCTGGTAATGGTTTGCGGCATCATCTTCGTCGAGACCGGCCTGTTTGTCGGCTTCTTCCTACCGGGCGATTCCCTGCTGGTCACCGCCGGGGTAGTTGCGGCTGACAAATCTTCCGGCCTGCAGTTGGCGTGGCTTCTGCCGCTGGTAACTCTGTGCGCTATCACTGGCGACCAGCTAGGGTACTGGATCGGCCGCACCATGGGTCACCGCCTCTACCAGCGCGAGGATTCGCGCTTTTTCAAGAAGAGCCATTTGATGCGCGCCCACGAGTTTTACGAGAAATACGGCTCGCGCACTATCATCATTGCGCGCTTCATGCCCATCATTCGCACTTTCTGCCCACCAGTAGCCGGCGCCGCGCAAATGAATTACACGCGCTACCTGCTCTTCGACATCGCTGGCGGATTACTCTGGGTATGGAGCATGATCCTGCTGGGCTACACGCTAGGCACCCACGTGCCCAATATTGACAAGCGCATCCACTATGTAATCGCTGTGGTGATTTTTCTCTCGCTGCTCCCCGCCATCATCTCCGCATGGAAGGCCCGCACCAAGAAAATCGCCGCTTGACCGATAGAAGCCAGAGTGTCCAAGGCAGCAGACCAGTAGGTCCGCGCATCCCGCGAAACCAGCGCCGCACAGGCTAGTTCGGCCACGGCAGCGCGCAGAACTGGCGCGGATCGGACGGATCGCTGTTCAGCGTAGCGCATACAATAGCAGTGGCCTTTTCGGGAACGGCGTGTGCCGGCACCCACGGTCCTTGAGCACTTGACGAAACGAGCCACACGCTTTGGGTCGTCAGCATGATGGGATTGTAGAAGTCAAAACTAAAGTAGAAAGTATCACCGATGTTGAGCACCGGCTGCGATGTGTTCGTGGCGTAACCGATGAATGTCCCTTCGACCCGCGCGAATTGTGGCGCCCCCTGATAGTGCACCGTAGCGTGGACCGCCGCTTTCATTGCGGTCTTTGAAACCTTTTGTATGACCTCGGAGCCGCTATCTTGAGGCGTCGCATGCATTTGCACGCTGAGGCCAAACAAGCCAATCAGAAGACCTGCGATCACCGTCACCTTCTTCATGGTATGCCTCCTGCTCAGCGCGCCGGCACCGTGTTGTTGTATCCCGAGCCGCAAAGCGAGATTGTTCTGCTATCGGGCCCGGGTTCCAATTGGCAAAAGTGACACGTTCTTGCATCTCAGCAGAGCGACGCTCCATTGGCACTTTTGACAATTCCACACCTTGCTGGAAACTGTCATAAGAAGACCCCCAGAGTGAGGTCGCAAATGAGTCTCTACATTGCCCAGGAATTTCTCGGAGTGCTACTCCTACTTGCAGGACTGGTGGGCACGATCCTCGTTTTTGGCATTGCCTTCATTTTGTTTCACGAAGGGATGCGCCGGACCTTGCGTATTGCGAAAACCCACGTCAAACCTCTTGCAGGGCTCAGCGCTAAAGAGCTCTCGCTCCGCAGAGCCAGGGTCGGTCCGGCCTCCGCTGAGGGCATCCAATTTCGACTCGCCCGCTCGAAGTGATTCGCAAGAGCGCACAGAGAGCTCCGGCATGGCCGCAACGCAAAAACAGCCGGTGCATCTCCACGAGCAACACCCGTGGATTTCTAGATTTCGGTTGCCTCACGTATCGCGCGCCATCTAGACAGGTTCCGCTTGCTGGCCAAATGCAATCGCGCGCCAGACGTTCCCATCAGCACAGGGAACGAAAGGCGCGCGCATTTCTCGTCTCGAACTACGCCGGTACTACTGCAGTGGCGGCAGTGCTTGGCAGGCCACGTCTGTCGCTGCGGTAACTAAGCCCGTCACGTCGAAACGCACCACACCAGATTCATCGGAACAGAACGCGCGTTGGCCCGTTTGTCCAACTTTCTGGGGCACCGCGCTAACAGCGAACGTCGGAACAATACCAGCCACAGCCGCGCCACCCGGCGCTGCTAATTTGTAGCCGCTCTTGGCGCCCGCAGCCAAAACGGGGTCAATCAAGCAAGCGGTCGCTGCCACAGCGGTGCAAGGACTCGCGCCACCGAGGATGCCGATCGCTGTTGCAAAACCTGTTCCCCACGTCGAGGAATAGGTCACTTCCGCGGTGACAATCGTGCGCACCGAACCGACCGCCGAAGACTCGTTGGCGGCGATGCGCGCGCGCAGCAAATTCGGAATGGCGATGGCCGCAATGATCAAAATAATTGCCACCACGATTAACAACTCGATCAGCGAAAAGCCCTCCTGTTTCGTCTTCATTATTGCTCCTCGGAATACGCACACCCGAACTCAGTGCTACGGACTGGCGGGTAACACTCCAACAAGTGCACGGGCGTGGCCGTTCGTCCGGCTCGTTGGCGTGGCGCGTAGCGCTCCGTCCAATGCGATTGCTTTGAGCGAGATGGACCGCGCGCCAAATTGCGTGTGCCGAATGCGCGCACGCTGCCCAGCAGCAATCTTCAGAAAGCAGACATTCGGTGTCGAGCAACGTTGCCGTTTTTGGCTGCGGACACGCGCGCTATATTTATTATTTTTTTCTAATTTTTTGCGGAACACTGTGCGCGTCAGGCGCGGAATAATCGAATTTGCCACGTAACGCCGGCGGATTAACTCGATGGAGTCGCGCACCAGACGTTCCCATCAGCACCGGGGACTGCTAGAATGCGCACCTTCGCGAGTACCACCGGAGGATTTGAATATGACTGAGCGCACCGGCCCCAGCCCCGAACACATCATGCAAGTGGGATTGGGATTTTGGGCTTCCAAGACTCTGTTAAGTGCGGTGGAGATGCAGGTCTTCACGGAACTTGCAAAGCAGCCAGAGGATTTGGCCACGCTTCAGGGCCGCCTCGGAATCCATCCGCGAGCCGGACGCGATTTTTTCGACACATTAGTAGCCCTTGGTTTCTTGCGTCGCGCGGACGGCAAGTATGCAAACACACCCGAGACCGATTTATTTCTCGATAAGCACAAGCCCACCTACATCGGTGGCATGCTGGAGATGGCGAACCAGCGCCTCTATGGACATTGGAGCCGCCTCACTGAGGCGCTTCGCACCGGCAAACAACAGAATGAAGCCAAAGACGGGGGAACCGAATCACCTTTCGCAGCGCTGTACGCAGACCCCGCTCGCTTGAAGAACTTCCTGGGAGCCATGACGGGCATCAGCCACGGTGCAAACCAGCTGATCGCAAGGAAAGCGCCGTGGACGCAATACCGCACATTTGCTGACGTGGGAACTGCGCAGGGAGACCTGGCTGTGCAAATTGCGTTGGCAAATCCTCACTTGCAGGGCGTCGGTTTCGACCTTCCGGAAGTGGGGCCAATCTTTGAGGAGTATGTAGAGCAAAATAAACTCAGCGGCCGCCTTCGTTTTCACGCCGGCAGTTTTTTCAAGGACCCGCTCCCCCGTGCGGATGTCATCACCATGGGTCACATCCTTCACGATTGGGATCTTGACGAGAAGAAAATGCTTCTCCGCAAGGCCCATGATGCGCTAAACCCTGGCGGAGCCGTGGTGATCTATGAATCAATCATTGATGATCACCGTTCGCAAAATGCTTTTGGTCTGCTCATGAGTCTCAACATGCTCATCGAAACGCCCGGCGGATTCGACTACACCGGCAAAGATTGCATCGGCTGGATGAAGGAAGCGGGCTTCCGTGAGGCCCGTGTGGAGCACTTGCTCGGTCCGGAATCAATGGTGATTGGAATCAAGTAGCGGCTCGGCCTGACACCGGCCGCCAGACTAAATTTTCTTTGCGCGACAAAACGGCTCTCATTTCTGGTGCTACAATAACTGCGCATCCCGGCCCTCGCGTTTCAAAAGGGGAACTCCATGCTACGCAAGCGCGCCTTCACCGCAGTGGTTTTGCTATTCGCACTTTTATTTTCGCAGGATTTCGCGCCACTGGTTCGCGCGCAAGACGCGCCGCTTCCCACTCCCGACGAACTGGACCAGCTGCTCGCTCCAGTCGCCCTCTATCCTGATTCCCTGCTCGCGCAGATCACCACGGCCAGCACCAATCCGCAGGAAATTCTCGATGTGGATAACTGGCTCCTGCAAAATTCCAATCTCAGCGGTGAGGCGCTCACCAACGCAGCGCAGGCTGCGGGATTCGATCCTGCGTTCATAGCGCTGGTGAATTTTCCGCAAGTCGTAACCATGATGGCGGAGAATATTGACGACTACGCCGAGATCGGCACCGCGTTTTCGGCGGACCAGGCCTCGGTCACCGCTTCGATTCAGCGGTTGCGCGCTCAAGCCTATGCTTCGGGCGCGCTGCGCAGCAACGATCAATTTCAGGTAGAAGTGCAGCAGCCTGCCCCGAGTCAGACGATCTACGTCGTCCAGCCCGCAAATCCGCAAGTGGTTTATGTTCCGGTCTACAATCCCGCCGTGGTGTACGTCGCTCCTGCGCCGAACGTCGTCCCCGCAACTCTCATTACTTTCGGCGCGGGCATCGCCATTGGCGCGATGATCGCGAGCAACCAGCCATGGGGTTGGGTCGGTTGGGGCTGGAATTGGGGTTCGAGCCACGCATATTACAATCACACCGTCTGGGTGAGATGGCGAAATCCATATCGTCCGCCGAACTATTGGTACCGCCCACGTCCCGTGTACTACAACAACCGTCCCGGATACGGCGGCAATTGGCACTATCACCCGCCGAACTATCGTCCGCCGAATCGCCCGTACAACCGGCCACCCAACAGCAAGCCTTGGGGACCGACCAACCCTCCACCGCGGCCGAAACCCAATCCAAATCCGCCGCCGAAGCCGCAGCCAAAACCGAATCCGAATCCTGGTACCAGGCCAAATCCGGGTACCACGCCGAATCCCGATACGAAGCCAAATCCGGGTACGAGACCGAATCCGGGCACGAAACCAAACCCGGATACAAAGCCAAATCCGGGTACAAAGCCCAATCCTGGTACGAGACCAAGTCCGGATACGAACCCGGGTACAAAGCCCAACCCAACGCCCAAGCCGAACCCGCAGCCAAGGCCGCAGCCCAGCCCGGATACAAAACCGCAGCCCAAACCTGCGCCGCAGCCGAAGCCACAACCAAGACCTACGCCTCAGCCAAAGCCGCAGCCTGGTCCTGACACAAAACCGCAACCCAAGCCTGCGCCGCAGCCGAAACCACAGCAACAAAGACCTGCGCCTCAACCAAAGCCGAGCCCGCAACCAAAACCGCAGCCCAAACCCGCGCCGCAAAAGCCTGACTCGTCGAAGTCAAAAGCGCAACCGCAGGCAAACTAACGCCAGTTCGAGGCTTCGTCGGAGGCACGATCTTTAGTCTCGCGAATTTGGAGATCTGACCATGATTGAGCCTGCTGAGCTGAGGAAGACGAGAATTCCACTCGCCCACGGAGCCGGCCAAATGCCGGCGCTTGGCTTTGGCACTCTGATACCCGACCCGGCCCTCACCATAACCGCGACCAGAGACGCACTCGATGCCGGATTTCGTCACTTCGATTGCGCGGAACGTTACCGGAACGAGCGCGAGGTCGGCACGGCGTTGCAGGCGGGACTCGCCGCTGGACACATCGCGCGCGAAGACATTTTCGTCACCACAAAGCTGTGGAACTCCAATCACCGGCCAGAGCGCGTCGAACCCGCCTTCGAAGCGAGTCTAGAGAGACTCGGACTCAAGTATCTGGATCTCTACCTCATTCACACTCCATTTGCATTTCAACCCGGTGAAGACCAGGATCCGCGGGATCAAGACGGAAATGTCCTCTACGACCACGCCGTTACTTTGCTAGACACCTGGAAAGCCATGGAAACTCTCGTGGACCATGGCAAATGCCGAGCCATCGGACTTTCGGACATCGGTCTAAACGAACTGAAGCCCCTGTACGAAGCAGCGCGAATCCAGCCAGCCGTCGTCCAAGTAGAATCGCACCCTTATCTGCCGGAGGCGGAGCTATTGGATTACTGCAAAGAGAATGGAATTGTGTTTTTGGCTTTTGCGCCGCTAGGCCACGGGATGAAGCCGGGTCTGCTCGAAGATCCAGTGATCGCAGCGATCGCCGCCCGCGTCGTGAAGACGCCGGCCCAGGTCCTGCTCGCTTGGGCCGTGCAGCGCGGCACGGCTTTGCTTACCACACCCAGGAGCGCGGCCCGCGCCAGAGAGAATTTCGACATCTCTCCTCTTCCGCAAGACGCGCTCGACGAAATCAATCGCATTCAGACCAGACAGAGGTTGAATGCAGTGGTCACAACCGGCGTTCCGGGTTTCATCCCTCAAAAAAGCTGAGCATGGAAGCCAAACTGCACCTCGATCTCGGCACGTTCCGCGACCTTCTCCAAACGCGCCCCTAGGTTTTCGAGCAGTTCGCTAAAACGCAAAGCGGGGAGCCTGGCGGCTCCCCGCTTGCTTCTTCCATGGCCGCCGCGATGCCGAAGGCGTCGCTGGCGGCGCGCACCGCAAGAGCGGTGTGAAATCGGCGTTTATCTCAGAGTTCTCTGCCCGGTGGCGTCATACAAATCCCTCCGTGCACTACCAGTACAATTCCCTTCTACTCCCGCGCATCGGTGAATGCAACTGGAAAATCCTGCGATCACAAGAGAGCGGAGCGCGCGAAAAACAGCACCAGCATTCCCGAACGCAAAAGGAAAAATCGCAAGCGGAGAATTACTTCAGCAGAAGAGCTTCGCGCACCTGATCTCGTCCGACGAAAGTCTTCGAAGACCGGAACTTCCCGAAAATATCCAGAATCTCGCGATTCTGAAAAACGCGCGCGTGAACCGCCAGCGTCGGAGTCGGCACCAATTCCACCGTTTGCGAATCCACGACCTTGTAACGATTAAATCGCTCCGGCGCGCGGCTGTGAAACGAAGCCAGCACCGCTCCGCCAGGCCGCATCACCGTATAAATCCGCTCCATTACGCGTGGCAGGAGTTCCGCGTCAAGATAATCAAAAAGGTCCCATGCCAGCACGCCGTGAAAATGGTCTTCGGGATATTGCAGCGCCGTATCCAGAAATTTTCCAGCAAGCATTCCCTGCGAAACCCGCGCGCTGCCGTCACCTACCGGCGTCTTGCGCAGGCTTTCTTCCTCCGCCAGCAAGAATTCCTTCCAGGAACGCAACAGATCCTCGGTGGAAAGCCGGAAGCCCTTCTCGATGAAAAACATCACGGTGGATTGAAACACGGCGCCCAGGTCCAGAATTTTTCCCTGGCCGTTGTCGCTGATCAGCCACAAAAATTCTTTCAGCCCGTTCGATACGCGGATGTTGGCGGAAGCAGCCGCCGCGGATTCCGGCCCCGGTTTCACGGGCGCGCGGGCCGTCGCAGTGGTGGAATTCGGTCTCTGCTTGGCCGTCCAGTCCATGAAGCGCTTTAACCCCTCGGCGTGCCGACAATCGCGGTGCTTGAAACTTCTACTTCATGGGCCGGCGTCGCGCTCGCGGAAGATCCAGCCGCGTGACCGGGCCGCGTCATTTCCACTTTGCCGCGGAAACGCGCGCCATCTTCAATCCGTATGCGCGGCGAAAGCACGCTGCCCTGCACGTGGCTCGCGGAACCCATGCGCACATTATCACGAGCCTGCAAATTTCCCTGCACGTTGCCTTCAATCACTATTTCCGGCGCAGCAATGTCCGCATTCACGCGACCGCTCGCCGCGACCGTCACGCGCCCGTTGGCCAAGTGAATTTTCCCGTGCGTTTCGCCTTCGATGATCAGATGGCAATCGCCGGAAATATCTCCGCGGATTTTCAGGCCCGCGCTGATCGTCGAAACGGAAGTAATCGCCGAAGTCACGTCCGCCGCCGTTGCGGGTCCCGATGTGATTGCCGACGCAACGGGCACGGCTGGCGTAAAAGGCGTCACTGTTTCCGGACGCGCGGCCGGAGCGGGATTGAAATTCGGAGTGGGTGGGGCCGGTTCAGCGGCGTTTGCTCCCGGCGCGGATGGCTTCAGTTCTTCGGTTCGTTTCCACATATGAGTTCCTCCCCAGTACCGCTAAGACTCCCGCGGGGGGTGGCGGGGTCCTGATGTGATGCACGAACTATAGTACAGAGACGTGTAAGAACGATAGATCCCGGCGTACTTAAGTGACAACGCGCCGCGAACGCATCTCCACCGCCGCCCGCCGTCGCGCCCTTTGGCGGAACTGTCATCTGGGAGTGCGGCGGCTTGCCGCCGCCTTTCTTCGCCGAAGCTTGCTTCGGCGCTCGCTCCACGGCGCATACCGTCTCCGCCCCGTATTTTCAGCAGCTTCAATCAAATCAAGTCGTACGCACATCATTGTGCCGCATTTCCCACAATGTTTCCAAGTAGCCGCCCAACTCGTGAAAAAATATCCGCACACCTTCCCCGGTGCGCCACCAACTCGCGGGATCGTAATCATTATCAGGCGCGGAAATCACCCGCAGCTGCGTTCCCGGCGGCAACGTGCGCTCGTAAATATATTCCGACCGCCGCGTGTGGTAATTCGATGTAACGAGCAGGATTTTTTTCCACCCATGCGAAGCCAGCATTTCACTTACGACCAACGCCTCTTCGCGCGTATCTTCCGCCCGGTGATTCAGAGGAATAATCGCGGCAGCCGGCACGCCGTGGTCCACCAGATCGCGTTTCATCAGGTCAGTAGTGCTGGCATACGAACGCAACGACCTGCCAGTCGCCACCACCCGCGGCGCCATGCCAGACCTGAACAGCGCCGCTGCTCGCGAAGCTCGCACCGCATCAAAATTATCCCCACTCAGCACCACAATAACGTCCGAATTTTCCGGCGCGTCGTCCACAATCCAGAATTCCCCCGCAAAACGCAGCAGCGGCACGCGTACCAGATACAAAATCACCAGAAACACCACGAAAAATATCAGAAACAGCAATTTGAAAATAATTCCGCCGCGCTGCGCATCCGGTTCGGCGAAAAGCGTGGCGGCAAGGCTGGTCATTTTCCCTGGCTGCCCGGGTCCAGCTTGCGCAGTCGTTCGGCCGCATACTCCGGCAAAGTCCCATTGAAATAAACTTCCTTAATGCTGTAGGACTTGCTGCGCTGCTCCACGATCGGCAGTATCTCGATGTGCCAGTGATAATCTTCCGCGATGGTGCGCCAATACTCGCGCAAGTCGCCTTTGGTTTGCAGCGTGTTCGGTGCCGTGTGCATCACTAAATGGTAGCCCGGCGCAACCTGAAGTAGCCGGCGCAGCGTGCGACCCAGCAACGCCGCCAGTTGCCGGCGATTTTCTCCCGGCTGCGGCGCTTCAAATTGATGATTGTGTGTCTTCGGCAGCAGCCACACTTCATAAGGCACGCGCGAAGCATAAGGGCACATCGCGTGATAATCCCCCGCGTTATCCACGATGCGCTTGGCCTGACGCATTTCCTGCCGCAAAATGTCGCAGAAAACGCAGCGCTCGCGTTCGCGAAACCATTCCCGCGCCGATCGCAGCTCGTACAAAATCCGCCGCGGCACGAAAGTAGTCGCGGTGATCTGCGAATGTGCGTGCGGCCATTCTTCGCCCGCTTGCGCGCCCTGGTTCTTGAACGCCGCTACATACTTAAAACGCGCGTCTCGCTCCAGATCCGCGATGCGCCGCGCCCATGCGTCCAGCACCCGCTCGATTTCCTCGTCGCTCAGCTTCTCAAGCGTGCGCGTGTGATCCGGGGTCTCTACGACGATTTCGTGCGCGCCCACCGCAGCCATGCGGTCGTAAATTCCCTCGGCAGTGCGCGCCGGCTCGCCTTCAATCCGATACAGCGGTCGAAAATGCGGGTACACGCGCACCTGCCACGGCCCGCCCGAAGGCAAATCCAGCAGCGAATGGATCTCGATGCGATTGTCCGGGCACAGCGGACAAGGATCGGGCCGCACTTTCTCGCGTTCCGGATGCCCCGCCACCACCCAACTGCGCGTGATCGGATCTTTGCGAAGTTCCATCAGTCCCCAAGCCGCAAAATCAAATGCGTCATCTTATAACGTCGCAAGTGGACAGGGCAAAACATAACAGGAAAGGTTTCGTAGCTGCGGTCTTCAGACCGCCACGGGTTTGCGACACAGAATGGATGGCGCACTGAAGTGCGCCGCTACAAATTCACGGCTAGCGGGTGTAATGCGTGGGTGTGGGCCCAGCTTCCAGCCGATGGCGATCCCAAATCGCGCCTTCGCGGCTGTAACTGGCCATTTCGAAATCCTGCGTCAATTCCAGACAATCCGTGGGGCAAGCGTCTTCGCACAATCCGCAGAACATGCAGCGCGAAGTATCATACGTAAAAGTAGTCAGAACCTTGCGCCGCGTAGCATCGTCGCGCAGCCACCCCACCACAATCAGATTCTCCGGGCAAGCCAGCGCGCACAAATTGCACGAAATGCACAGCGACTCCCCAGTCTCCGGATTCATATTCAGCCGCGGCGCGCCGCGATAGCGCTCCGCCACCATCGGCCGTTCCTGGGGATACTGCTCGGTGTAAATATTCTTCGGCGCCTGATAGCGAAACGTGACCCACATGCCCTTGAACAGGTCCACCAAGAAGACACGCCGCAGAAGTTCTCTCATCGCGTGGATTGTGACTTCCCTGCCAGTGGATGTCAATAGACGCGTGCCGCGCTTCACCACAGCGGAGCGACTGGCGCTTCGTTGAATACCGGAGCGGGGCCACTCTTATTCGATAGATGAATAATGTTCAAGTAGGGTTTCACCTGCGGATCGTACGTCACGGTGATGCTGCCGCCTCTGCCCGGCAAGCCATCGAAGCCATTGCGTCCGTCCGAGCCGGCGTTTCCGCTGCTCCCGTTCGGCGTGCCGATTCCGCCTGAGCCGCCCGCGCCTCCGCGACCGCCTCTTCCACCCGATCCTCCCGCACCGCCATCAGCGGTCACGGTCAACGCGCCGCCCTGCGGGTCAATGAGGTAGAGCCGCGTTTTTCCCGCCGCCGCTACACTCGCCTGCAGCAGTGAGTGCGCGCCCGACCGCAGCGTCACGCGAACCTGCACCGGCGGAGCGTCGCCGCCGTTCCCTCCATCTCCGCCGTCCCCGCCGTCGGACCCGTTCCCGCCATTCCCTCCCGGCGAAGGATTATTCGGATCCATCGAACCCATGCTGCCGGACGAGCCGGTCATCCCGTCGCTACCGCTCAAACCGTCGCTCCCGCGAGCGCCGTTAAAATTCGAGACGAAGTTGTAGTCATAAGTGATGGGAATATCCAGGTCCGCCTTCAAGTCCGGATGACTGGGCACCGTGATGGTCACGTGCGCCGTCTTGCCGTCACTTTTTCTCGGATCGTGCGCCAGAGTCAAAACGCCTTTATTGTTTGCGGTCACGACGGTCGGCGTCACGGTGAGGTCCTGCCACATCACCTTCCCTTTGCCTTTCCCCTCGGTGAGCAAAATCTTCCCGTCCGGCTGAGTGAACTGCACCACCAGCGGAGATTTTTCTCCCGGAGCGATGGCCGGTCCAGTCGGCAGGCTGGCCTGCATCGACGTAACTTGAACCTTCGCCAGGTAAACCCGCATGCCCAGCTTAACCTTCACAGCCGCGCATCCGCTCAGCGCGAGCAACAAAATCACCGCCAGGCAAGCCGCCGCGCTCGTACGCAGCAATTGCGGCCGAACATCCAGCGCGGCTCGGCGATTGCACCCGGCGACAGCTTGCAGTTGGTTGCCCTCGTTCATCTTGAACACCTCGTGTGCCGCCGCATCAGTCGCTCGAAATGCCGAAGCGGCGACTGTCACCGCCCTCGTCACGCAGGAAATTCCCATTCGGGCGCCTCGGCGCTTACTAACGCGACGCCCGCGCCTCCCGCAAAAATCTACGTGCTGTATTAATCTAGGAATCGGTAACTGGCCGGTGACTGTAACTAAATCGCTTCATCTTTGTGACGTGCAATTTCACGCAAGGGTTCCATGCTATTCTGCCAAAAATGAGCGTAATCGATAATGTTCCGGCGGATAACAACGACGCGCGATTCATGCGCGCCGCGCTGGACGAAGCCCGCGCGACCGCCGAACTCGGCGAAGTCCCAGTCGGCGCGGTGGTCGTGCTGAACGATGAGATCATCGCCCGCGCCGGTAACCGCACCATCGCCGATTGCGACCCCACCGCCCACGCCGAAGTAATCGCCCTGCGCGAAGCCTCCAAGCGGATCGGCAATTATCGTCTCGCAGGCGCCACGCTCTACGTCACCATCGAGCCTTGCGCCATGTGCGCCGGCGCCATGATCCAAGCGCGCATTACACGCCTCGTCTACGGCGCGCCAGACGCCAAAGGCGGCGCCGTGCAATCGTGTTTCGCGGTGCTAGATCATCCGCAGCTCAATCATCGCGTCACAGTCACCGCCGGCGTCCTCGCCGAAGACGCAGCAGCCGCGCTCAAGGATTTCTTCGCCGCGCGCCGCTAACGTTATCGTGGCGGCCTCCGACCTGGATTGCGCTCTCGCCACTCAAGCCAGATTTGTTTACACTCGTCTATGGCGCATTCAGCGCGCTCTGATGCTGCCCTACATCTTAACGATCATAAGAAGGAACACTTCGAATGAAGGTAAGAATGATTCGCAATATTAAGCGCAACGGCACGCGCGCATTATTCAGCCTCATAGTCGCCGCGGCCTTTCTGGCTGGCGCCGCTCCCCTCCCCGCGCAAACCGCCGCCCCGCAAAAAGCGCAAACCCCAGCCGAAACCACCCGCAAAGATCTCCTCGCCCAATTCAACGAATCCCTGCAAGAACTCACCGCGCGCGTGTCGCCCTCCATCGTGCAAGTCCAAGTCACGGGCTATCGCGCGCTCAACGATAAAAATGACTCCGACGCCAGCACCATCGGCCGCCAGCGCAGCCTCGGCTCCGGCGTGATCGTTGATCCCGACGGCTACATCATCACGAACGCCCACGTCGTGAAAGGCGCGCAGCGCGTGCGTGTGATCCTCACTCCCACCACCGCGGGCGATTCCCAAGTCCGCGCCAGCCTGGGCCTGGGCGATCACAGCCCCCCGGCCGACGCGCGCATCATCGGCATCGCGCCCGCCCTCGATCTCGCATTGCTGAAGATCGAACAAAAAAATCTCCCGGCAATGGCCTTCGCCGATTACACCCAACTAAAAAAAGGCCAGCTGGTCCTCGCGTTCGGCAGCCCCGAAGGCCTGGAAAATTCCGTCAGCATGGGAGTCGTCAGCGCCGTCGCGCGCCAGGCCGATCCAGACGTCCCCTCCGTTTACATCCAGACCGACGCGCCCATCAATCCCGGCAACAGCGGCGGCCCGCTTGTGAACACCAATGGCGACCTGGTCGGTATTAACACATTTATTCTCACGGAGTCCGGCGGCAGCCAGGGACTCGGCTTTGCCATTCCCAGCAGCGTGGTGGAATTCGTCTATCACGAGCTGCGCAAATACGGCCGCGTCCATCGCAGCATCATCGGCGCGCAGCTGCAGGACATCACTCCCGATCTCGCCGCCGGCCTTTCGCTGAAAAAAGAGCGCGGCGTGGTGGTCACGGACGTCGAGCCCGGAGGCCCCGCCGAGAAAGCGGGCTTGCAGATTCAGGACATCCTGCTGAGCCTCGATGGCCGCGCCATGGGCAGCGTCCCGCTGGCAGAAATGATCATTTCCACGCGTCCAGCAGGCGCCGTGATGCAAGCCGAAGTCCTGCGCGGCACTCAACGCGTCACACTGACGATTCCAGTGAGTGAGCAGAAAAATGACGTGGACCAGCTCGGCGACCTCGTTGACCCCGAAAAAGATCTGATCACCAGGCTGGGAATTTACGGCGTCGAAATTGACAATCAACTAGCGAAGCAGCTCGAAGATTTGCGCGAACCCACCGGCGTCATCGTCGCAGCCCTCGCCGCCGACTCGCTGGGCGTGGAAGCAGACCTGCAACCCGGCGACGTCATCCACGCGCTCAACGGCAAGCCACTAACAACTCTGGACGGATTGCGCGCCGCATTGAAAGCGCTGCCCACCGGCGCTCCAGGCGTCCTGCAAGTCGAGCGCGACGGAAAACTCCTCTACATCACTTTTGAAATGGATTGACGCCGCCGAAATTCCCGGATCCGCCTAGCGCCGGCGTCTCGCGGGCGTCCCGCCGGCTCTTTAGCTTTCGCCGTTGCCGTCGAACTTGTAGCGGCCGCCTTTAGGCGGGCGCCTTTGACTTCCATTCGCGAAACGAGCCGGCGCCTTCTCTTCTCAGCATGCACGAACCCGCCCACTCGCAGTTGTGACCCCGCACCACGTTTGTTAAGCTACATGTGCAACGACCGCGGAGAGGTGTCTGAGCGGTTGAAAGAGCTCGCCTCGAAAGCGAGTGTCGGGGAAACTCGACCGTGGGTTCAAATCCCACCCTCTCCGCCATCCTGCCTATCAAAATAATCAATGTTTATGCGGGTTTAAGTGGTGTTCGAGAATGGCACACCATTTCTGCACAATTTCTGCACAGAGATTTCAGCCTCGTTTCCTGCCAATCTGGCGGACATTGCCGGGGGCAGCGGTTTCCAATCCTGCCCGCCAGTCGTGGGTTGCCGCCGTTTCGCCGTCTAAACGGTCTTGATTGGCCTTGATGAACTTGGCGTAGAACTTTTCAGTGGTCTTGACCGACTCATGGCCCAAGAGCCGTTGCAGGTCAAAAATGCTCTTACCCATCGCTAGGAACTCGGCTGCAAACGTGTGCCGGAACGTGTGGGGCTTGCCGCCCTTGATTCCGGCTGCCTTGAATACAGCTTTGATTCGTTCGCGCCACATATCGGTAGCCGCAGCCAATTCAGCCTCTCCCGTCTGAAAGTAGAATCGCTTGTTGGGGTTCAGGTGCGCGACCGACCGCAGAACCGCCGCGTCTGCATCGCCCAAAAGGATGTTAACCGCACGGCGCGTTTTCGTTTGAATCAACCGCAGTCGGTTATCGTCACTCAATTCCGTGATGGCTAGGGCCGTCACATCGCTGATGCGCAGACCCGACGCTCGCATGGTCACGATGAACGCATAAACGCGGGGGTCGTCTTTCGCCGCCGCCAGAATGCGTTTCATTTCATCCTTGGTGAACGGTTGAACATCCGAAACAGGCACCTGTGGTGCTTTTAATTCCTTCGCGGGATTCTTAGATAACCAATCACGCGCCACGGCAAAGTACATAATGCTGCGAAGACGGCCTAACGTTGCCGCCGCTGTGCGCGGGCTAATCTTCCACGTTGCACGGAAAGAAGCGGTTGCAGCCACATCGAACTGCCGCACAAGGTGGATGTTCTTCGCGTCCGCAAACTCAATAAGCTGTTTGAAAAGGTACTTATATTTGCGAATCGTTTCCGAGTCCAAATTCTGGGACGCTGCGTCAGCCATGAAATCGTCACGCCATTTTGTCAACGGGACGTGAATGGACTCAGGTGTGCGCGATTCTCTTTCCCACTTCGCAATGAACTGCCGCGCGTCGGCTTCGTCACGAATGATTCGCTTTGCCCAAATCTTCAATGAACCGCGAACATAGACGCCCGTGGGAGCGATGCCGCGCACGTAGATGGGACAATTGGCATTCAGGGGTTTACAGCGGACAGAGTCTTTCGACGTGCAGTAATCTTTGTTGTGACGGCGGTAGATTTCGAGGGTCACGACAACCTCCGCTGAACTCGGTCGGCAACCTTTTCGGGAATTCGGAGCGTGGTATACGCTCTCTTGCCGCGCTTGGCCGGATTCTTCAACTTGATTACGTCCGGCTCGTCTTCAAATAACCCTCTAACCGTGTCCACGCCCAATCCCCACAGCGAGGCCAATTCCTTCACCGAGTAATGCGCACCTTTGACGTGCGATGATTCTGCCTTTGCCTTCGTGTCGGAGGTTTGTTCGACCATTCCCCGCAGCCGCTCCACGTCTCCGTCAGTCAGCATAAAACGATTCCAACCCAAAGCGTGTTCGTTCGGCCCGCCTGCATACGATTCCCATGCCAGCTTTGCGATGCCCGTTAGACCCGCGCTGGTGTCCGACGCTTCGACGGAGGGTTTGAATTTGCCCGTAGAAATCCACAAAACCAACAGCCCTTCGCTGATTCCTACTTTCCCGGCGGCTTGTTTGACGCTGTACACGGCGGGGATTCTACCACGCCACCAAATCTGATAACCTGCCGGGCATCAGTCCGTGTGCCATAGGTAAGTTTTTCGGGAATGCGAGAAGCGAATAATCTAAACACGGTGGCAATCGGGCCAGAAGGGAGCGTGCCGTGTAACAGCGAGAGATGGAGTGGAGGTAAATATGGGAAAGACGTGGCTGGAGATTAGAACAGAACTGGATGGCGCGATTAATGATGCGCGCGAATATGTGGCCGCGATGGAGCAAGAAATCACACGGTTGGAAAAGCAGAAAGCGGCCTTACGGGAGGAAATCCTTAGCATTCCCCCTGTTGCTCAATCCGCAGTTAGCAAGGGCCGAGGCATCGCGCCAGACCCTGTGTCGGGGAAGCCCACCGCCGAGTCCGTTTCCCCGGAGCAAGTGGCGAGTTTTGTTGGGAGCATAAATTCTGAACTGGAAAGGTACCAAAGCACTTTAAGTGTGGCAGGGCCGTATCCCCACTACGAGTTCACGGACAACGCTGGTTGGAAAAGCAAGCCGCTCTACGCAACCGATTTGCTCAAGGTGGTTGAAAGGATGACGGCAGGTGAGAGCATTCTAGCCATCACGAGAACGCTGTGACAGCCAAGGGCGCGGCTTGTTTGGCGCTGTACACGGCGGGGATTCTACTACGCTACCGAATCGCGTTGAGGCCTACGGGCTGTTCTCAGGCGGTGGAACGGTCTCGCGTCTCGCAAGTGACTCGGTGCGAACTGGTGACGCGTTCGCAATCGTTTTAGTGACCCATTTGGTCAGTTCATCGGGCTGCGTCATCTGCTGAGCGCGTCGGACCAAGTGACCGTGGAAGGAGCCAGTGGAAAGTGGAACGTCATCCATCGGCTGCGTGAATTCACAAGAATACAAGCCAGCAGTCGAGCGTAGTGCGGTTGCGGCCATTCCTATTTCTCGTTCCAAGAGGCTCTTTATCTCCTTAGTCGAACCCGCAAACGCAAACTTGCCCACGTTGAGTTCCCTGCTGTCAACAACGATGAAGACATAGAAATAGACTTGGTGGAACCCAAGGTCAGCAAGAAGATTCGATTGTTCCACGCCTTTTTTCAGACCGCTGAGTTTGTTCGGCTGACCTGTGCTGAGCGCGCTGGCAGAGACTTTAATTCGCTTCACCTGAATAGCTATAGCCAAGTCAGGTCGGAGCATCGGGCATCGCAAAATATCAATATCGCCCTCAGCACCGTTCGGTGGAACACCTTCCAAACTCACGCAACCGAAGTTTTTGCAATCGTCCGGCATCCCTGCAATGTTTACGATTCTGCTGGGCCAATATGGGTCGGCCAATAGAAGTTCAACTAGCTTGGACTCGTCTATCATGGCTATCGAGTCGTGTTTTGAACACGGGAATTTCTAAGTCTTGCGTCATCGCATTCCTTTCATCGTATTCAGTTTGGCGTTCAGCAACGACTTCGTCAGCCCTTGTGCTCCGAAAAATGCCTCTGACGCTGGCCCGTCTGCAAAATACTGCAATAAATCTTCTTCGAGAATGCGCAGCAGACTCGCTCGGATAATTCGACTCGCCGCTTCCGTGAGCATTTCTGCAAGTGTGACGGCTTCGCCGTATTCCGTGCGAGCAGTAACCCAGAACTTGTCTGGCGTTTTGTCCCCGTGCGCGATTACGTTGCGCAACTCGTATAAATCGTCCACCACTTCGCTAACCGTGGTCGTGACTTCCGGCTGGCCGTCTTGAATGTCTCCCGGCTCGTAAATTCGAGTATCTGGGCCAAGGAACCACTTGATTCGCTCCTTGGCCACCAGCGAACCTTTGTGTTGGGGTGCATTGGACGTGTAAAGCGCTTCGATGGCCGAGCACCAAAGACTAAAACGTGCTTTCCAGTACAGATGGTGAAAATGTCCCCAATCATGAAGCTCAACCGAAGACCTGAACTTCCAAAAGTCGCCATGCACAGCTTCCATAAAAAGCGGAGCGACCCTTTGCAATCGCGTCACGTCACGGTTTCTAAGCCTGAAGAGCTTCTGCACAGCAGGAACTCCAATCTCCACAGGGATGTCGAAACTCTGAACATAAACAGTAGAATCTGGAAGAATCTCGCCACTGATGAGTGCTGCGTCTTGCTGCATCGGTCGAATCAACGTCAGGCACGCGCCCATCAAACGAACCGTAGCCTTGGCGGTTTTGTCTGTTTGATAATTGGGACCGCCATAATCATCGCCATATCGGCAAACGATTGCGAACCGCACTCTCTCCAACGATTCGCGTTCGCGCTTTGATATATAGGCGTTCCACAAGTCGAACGACTTTGCATTGAAAAACGTTTTCCCGTCTTCTATGGTCACGCCCGGTAGGATAGTTGCTGGCAACTGGGCTAAATCGAACGGCTCATCAAGCCAATCGCCCGTTACCCCTAGAATCGGGTACAGCGCAATTCTGTTTTCCGGCATAAGCGCAAGTGTACCCGCAAACCGATTGCTGATGCGGCGGACAATTAAGCAGTAGTCGCGCGGGGCGAGTCCAACAAGTGACGGAACGATTCCACTAAGTGGAATTTCCATATATCGGGGACGGCTCAAGGTATAAGCGCATTTAGTGATTGACATTTGGGTTAATATGTGATACACTGATTGTGTTGTTTCGTCTTGTGCCCGCCGTATCCCCTCGATTTTGGATTCAGCCGACACTGTCCACATTGTGGAATTTGGCGCGAGGGAATCGCCCAGACTCATGTTTACCTATCAAGAAATTCTTGACATTGGTTACCGAGTATGCTATAATAGATGTGTAAGTCGAGTCTGCCGTTTCCCTCCATTCTTGGAATCTGCCGACACCGAAACCTTGTCACTTTGTGGAATTTCCGCCGTGGTCGCCAACGGGCAGTAAGCATAGGCGAAATGCTGGGCAAGCTAGACTGTTTGTCTTAGATATCCTCGTTAAGTGACTCCTACAACTCCGTTTTCACATCAAGTTTCCCGTCGCCCTACGGGGATATCAAAACGAACAGCCAGTACAGTGCCCTGAAAAGCGCCGTACTGGCTGTTTGTGTTTATAGGGTTCGCAGCTTCCCCACCGTTCAAGCCGCAGTGCCGCATCACACCCGCACTCAAATCCCAAAGTGATTGCCATACCGCTGGTAGCACGCCTCGCGGACAAATGAAAAGGAACCACCTATGAGTTCGGAAATTGAAGCCGTGGTGCGTGAAGCCGAAGAATCGAAAATGTTCGGCAATATCACGCTCGATTATCAGGATGGCAAATTAGTGCTCATCCGCAAGACATCAACGTTTAGACCTGCCGCTGCGCAGAATCCTCCGCGTTCGGGAAACCCCAATGCTAACCGATACCGCTAAGATTCAAGTGTCGCGTTCGTTTGAAGCCGTATGGTGCAAAGACGGCATGAACGAGTGCCCAAATCCGGCATGGCATTTTCACGGGTGCGCCCGGGAAGTATTCAGTTACCTAGAACTGATTCGCAGCAAGAACAATCACGGCGGATTCCTGTTCATGGAAGTGGACGACATCGTTGCTCACACCAAAGATTGGTCCACGGGCGGCAGACCGTTCACTCGACGCCAAGTACAGCGTGTCTTGAAGGCGTTTAGATTGCTAGGCATCATCGGGAAATACGAAACTCGGATGATTAAAGGCCGCGCCAAAAGTGGGTGGCAGATGGCATCACATTTCTTCTGGGCGGAAACCAAGGGCGGGCAATGTGACTTCAAGCACTGGGAGAAATTTGAACCCTGTCAGCGAGAAGTTATGAACAATCAACAAGATGTCACGGCTAACGTCACCTCCAACGTCACCCCTAACGTCACTGGCCAATGCACCGATTTGGGAGTTAACGTCACCTCCAACGTCACCCCTGAGAGTGACGTTATCGCGGCTAAATAGATGCACGGGACAGGCTTGCGGCAGAGAAAAGCGTCCTAGCCTGATTAGCCTTTTCTTAGCCTTTGAACCTAGTGAGCCTTATGAGCCTTTGAATCCCACCACGCGTACGCGGGTGATGTGCCGCGCCCCGTGCAAATTCAAAATCAAAACCAAAGGCGTTCGCTCCGCTCACAGCGGGCAGGAAAATTCAAAATCAAGAGCCGGAGCACAGATAACCCAGCCCGCGCATTGGTCCGGCGGGTGTGGAGCGATAGCCGTCACGGTAGAGCGATACAGGCGTAAGTAATCGCCTTGTCCCAAGGAGAGGCATGCACATGAGCAAATTCAAATTGACACACCCGCACGATGGAAAGCGGGAGTTCAACACAGCCGACATCGTGAGCCTAGCGGAGATTAGGCCCGAGGAAGGTACGGATACGACTATGGTGGAATTGACCAACGGTGATTTCACGCAGGTGCTGGAGACGAAGTCCGAGATTCAGGAGCGAACTAATCGGGTCTTCTCGTCACCGCGTTGACCTGCCTGTCTGCGGGTGTTGGGCGATAGTTGGGTACTGCGTACCGCCCCGGTGTCTGTCGCTAACTGGTTTTTCCTTTCATCCGGCACCAATTTTCCGCGTGTTCGGATTCCAGAGAACTTAATCGCCCGCTAGGCGATTTCTGGCCACTCTCCGATGGTTCACCGCATGCCGCGCAATTGCGCCGCGCTGTGGGCGTCTTTCTCGGACTCGAAAGTGGCAATAAAACGATTGTTGATGCACCCCGAGCCGCTAACGAGCGCGGACGGATTCAGAGGAGGAATCGAACATGGAAAGCAATATCCAGCACGTTCAGACAAAGCAGGATTGGACGGCCTCAGAGGAAGCTATCGTCAGCCGCATCATGGCTACGGAGACGATGCACGACCCCGGGAACTACACTGGCGACCGTCGCGTTAACTGCACCCGCGCCGAGGCTCTCAGTCGGCTACAACGGCGCAAGGTCGGTGGCGAGTATCGAGCGCCCACTGGCAGGGTGTTGGAGTCGGTGACCTTGCCCGCCACCGTGAGATGGTATCCGTCGCCCGCGCACCTCGCGGTGATGCAAAAGAACCAGTTTGGAGGAACCCCGCCGGGTGAAAATCACCCCGAAATGTAATGCTGCATTTTCATGGCTGAAAATAAGTCTGGTGTTCTCAATCCCTTGAATGGGGCAAAAGGGAGCGAAATGCAACACAACTCCTATTCTGATGCCTGCTAAAAGACCTGCGAGAACGCTTTGGCCGACGCCGCCGAGGCTTCCGAGTCGCTCGGGTTGACGTAGGCAAGGGTCGAATCGAACGACCGATGCCCAAGGTGCTGGCGGATAAGGAAAGCATTGGCACCCTGCTGAACCATCAGCATGGCCGCTGTGTGCTTTAGAACGTGTGGGTGCTGGAGCGTCTCACCGAGTCCGGCCTTCTTGGCGATGGCTTTGAACAGCTTGTAGACGGTTACCCGGTTCAGCTTTGTGGACTTCTGGCTGTTGAACACGAAGTAGTCCGCGTCCGGTTGCCGAACGTCAAGCCACGCCTTTAGGACGGCGGCTTCGTTGAACAGACTGTTGCCTTTCACCTTGAGCAAGTTCTGCGTCGAGTCGAGCGAGCCTTTCAAGCGGGCAATGTGAATCTGTTCCGATTTGAAGTTGATGTCGGAGAGGCGCAGATTGGCGATTTCCGATGCCCGTGCGCCGTGCGCGACCGCGAATAGAAACATGGCATGTTCGCGCGGCCCTTGTTCCTTGGCCGCTTCGAGGAAACGTTCAAGCTGTTCGCTGGTCATATACGAGATGCGGCTGCGAACCTGCTTCGCCCGCTGCTTCGGCATCCTGACCACATTCCGTGCGATTGATGGCGTCATGACTGTCTCCATGTCGCAACCGTAGCATAGTAATGTTGCATTGCCAAGCGAAAAGCGGGCACCACCCTCCGCCCACCGTTTTCAGTTAGCTGGATTTCCCGCGAGTGACTTGTTGCCGTGAGTATTTTTCCGTCAGCAATCTGCGAGCGCAAGATTTTGCCGACGGCGTAGAAAATCGTCGGGGGAACCTAAACCACCGGGGCGTATCCACCCCACGGGCAGGAGTCACGTTCCGGTTTTCGGTGTGAAGGTACGAGAAAATTTCGCGGGGGAACCTAACCTACCCCCGCCACTCTTTTTCAAAAGTTAGGGTTGGTTACGACGAGCCTCGTTTCCACGTCGCACACACTCTCCAAGGAGCACGACTGTGAAATTGAAATACTCGCCCGCCCAGCAAGTGCGTCTCGCGGCGATTTCCGCACAACTGCAAAATGCAGATTCGTCCTTGTCCGAACGCTCAAAGGAATCGCTCCGAAAGGAGGCTCTGGAAATCCACCGAGATGTCGAGACGAAGGAACTGCTGCGCTTGGAGGAGAAAGCTGCTGCGAAGAAAGCCCGCGCCGAAGCCAAAGCCGCAGAGAAGCAAGCCCGGGACGCAGCGAAAGCCGCCAAGGATGCCGCTGACGATGACGACCCACCGCCGCCCAAGCCCGCGCTTGAAGATTTCGACGGCGACGAAGACCTTTATCGTGAGGAGTTGGAACTTTGGCAGATTGAACTGGACGAACGTGCGGCGCGTAAAATTCTCGATTCGCCCAAATATAGCCTCATGGTCCGCGAGAATGCCAACCGCAAGCTGCGCCAGTGTGCCGCCCGCCGACACGAACTCTGCCCCGCGTTGTACGGCCCGGATGGCGAGATTAGTCCCGCATCGCCTGACGGTGCGGAGGGGGACGAACCGCTCTCGGCGCTTCTGTTTAAGCCATTCAAGTCGCACCACCCCAACGGCACGGCAGCCTATAGGGCGGAATACCAGCGCTGGCAGCAGAGATACCGTCTTGCGATCGAGGAAGCCGAGAACAAATTTCGGCAGGAGCGTCCCGAGGAATGGGAACGCCAGAAGAAAGCGATGGCCGACGATGCAGAACGCCGCGCCAATCTGACCAGCACGGACCATCGCGGAAGAACGCTTGACCCTCAGGGGCACGTAATTGGACCGCGTGGCAACCCGTCTTTGCCAGCGCATGACGACGGTTCCTACATCGCATCGCCAGCCCAGAAGAAGGCGTGGGCCGAGCAATCCCAAGAGTTCGCCGGTCTTCGCGGAGAAATCGTTGACGAGCCAACACCCCCTGCTGCCGAGAAGCCTAACCGTACGACCGCGTATCGGCTGGCCCTCGACGGATTTGTGTTCTGGCCGGACAACACGCCGTGCGAAATCCCCTTGCCCGACGGTACGAGAATAGTCAGTGCGCCCACGCCGCCGTACTACCGCGCGAACGACCGCTTGATTCCTGCCGGGACGAAATTCGACCCGATAGCTTTTGTGTGGGTTGCAATTCAATGAGGGGAAATAAACGGTGAATCAATCGCGGGTTGTTGGTTTCACGTCGCAGATTCCGTAATCGAATCGGCATTACGCCTCCGCAGCGCGGCCTGTCAGGGCCGTCGAGTACTAGGACGGGACTTGTCCGGTTACGCGACTAATCAGGACTTGGCCACTGTTCTTGCAATACTCGGAGTGTTGATTGACAAACAGCGAGATGTCTAGCGGATTAAACCCGGCTGCTTATGTGGCGGCTTCGCGCAACGCAGCTATCACGTCAGTGGAAATATCTACGTACACCGTCGATGGCGACAGAACCAACTGGTCGCCGTACTCGCGTGCCACCGCAGCGACAATCAGCTGAAACTCATCCACAGTTGAGAATTCGGGGGCGTCGTGCACATAAAGCTCTCCGCAAAGACCATCCCACCGAACGCTCGACGCATCTCGGTAGATGTAGTTATAGCCAGACGGTCGCGTGGGAGTCGGCCGGAGGCGCAATCGGCGATGGGGATCGAGACCGACCCGTTGGATGATGACTTCTTGCATCCTGAATTCCTAGTGTGCTGATTATGCCCGGTCCTGCCCGGTAGCGATAGACCTGTCGGAAGCACTGGCCAATGTCCGGTAACGCGACTAATCAGGACTTAGCCCGACTTTCGCTCGGCGGCTTCGACTGCGGCGAACTTTCGGTCCACGTGTGGTTCAGAGCGTGGTGCACCTGAATGCAGTTGACAGTGCTCACCCGCAGCAGCGCCACACGTCGGGCACGATACTGCGGAGAGCTGTTCGGGCGTGAGGTCTTTTCTTTTCATTCACGCAATTTGCACCAGGATATAGCCGCGAAACTGTTCAATAATGCACACTGTTAGTCGTGGTGTCGGCAAAGGCCCTCGCCACGCGTAGGCTGCAGGTCCGAAGACGAAATGGCCGTGAGGTTTCAGATGTCCGATAACGCGACTAATCAGGAGTTAGTCGCACTAGGCCTTGAATATCAGTAAAAACGGGAGGCGAACCACAGGTTGCTTCCGTCATTTAACCTTCTTCGTGTGAAATTCCTGACCGTCTGCTCGCCGGTAGGTGTAGCCAGTCACCTGGCGCTGGGCGTCACGGGAAAACGTAACGCTTCCGAGATCACCCTCCTTGATGAAGAACGTATCGCCACCTGCAGGCAAATACTCGTCCACATCCTTATCCATCTGCGACCATAGTTTCCCGTCTTTCACAGAAACGACATCTGTCGTCCCGGGACGCCACTGATATTGTCCGACATAGTCTTTATAGGATTTATTATCAACATCAACTGGCTTGCGAAAATTTACCGGAATATTATTCACCTGAATGGCGATGAGGATGGGGCGCCAATCGCCTCCCCCAACGCAAGCAGGTCGTAGTTGACGTGGGAACACTCATTCTAGACATTTACGAAACGGCCGCCAAGAGACTTGTCTGGGAAGGAAGCGCCAGCAAGACACTGGACCCAAAAAGCAGCAGCAAAGTTCGCCAGACCAACGTCGACAAAGCGGCGAAAAAACTGCTCGCAAACTTTCCGCCAAAGTGACCGCGTAATATGACTTCTGCCTTGACTCTTCGTTGACCGTCAAGTCCTGATAAACGCCGTTACCGTACATGTGGAGTACTAGCCCGGAACATATCCGGTAACGCGACTAATCGGGACTTGGCCGCTTGGCCGAGCACTCTGGACTGCCTCAAGACTATTTTAGCTTTGCATACTCGGCTTTTGCTGTGATGCGGGAATGTCTCGATGCACTAGATTTTGCTATTGATTTACCCGCGCTATGCAATCGACTTCGATTTTCCGTCCCGTCCGCAGCACGGCCTGAACGGTTGTACGCGCGGGGAAATTGTCCTTGAAAAATTCCCGGTACACCTCGTTCATAGCCTCAAAGTCTTTTAAGTCCGCAAGAAAAACCGAGACCTTGACTACATTTTCCAGGCTGCTGTTCGACGCTTTCAGAATATTGGAGATGTTGGTTAACTCCAGGCGGGTTTCCGATTGAATGTCCCCGAGCTCCATCTGCTGAGTTTTGGGATTTATAGGTCCCTGCCCGGCCACAAAAACGAAGCCACCCGC
The DNA here is from genome assembly GCA_963710845.1 of uncultured Acidobacteriota bacterium. Classification (GTDB taxonomy): domain Bacteria; phylum Acidobacteriota; class Terriglobia; order Acidiferrales; family UBA7541; genus Palsa-295. The sequence continues at coordinate 83,398 of CAVQBU010000010.1, forward strand.
TACAACCCCTTCAGAGTAGGGTCCCAGCGCCTTAGGAAAATCAGGCGAGCTGATGGTCTTTTTGTCTGACCTAGACAGCTGTGCTTGAGGAGCAACGCCCATGCACAGAGTCACGAACAGGAGAAATAGAGTCCCTACTCTCATCGGAATACTCCTTCCAACTTTAGGTGCGTTTGAGCGCTAAATGGCGGCTACGTTATTCTTAAGAATATGTGGTGTCAACGGCTCTTACCGGACATTCGAAGTTCCAGTACGGGACTTGATTGCATAACAATGCCGGCCCCTCGACTCGAGTAGACTGTGGTTTATCGACGACCGCAGGCTCGGAGAAAGGAGCCGGACATGATGATTATAGGCGTAGATTACCACCCGAGCTTTCAAGCGATTGCATTTTGTGTAGAAGAGACTGGTGAGTGCGGTGAACAGGAACTGAACCACAGTGATGGACAAGCGGAGAAGTTCTATCGAGACCTGCAGCAGCGAGGACTCCGCGTGCGGGTAGGGATGGAGGCGACAGGCTATTCACGCTGGTTCGAGCGGCTACTGGCTGAGTTGGGTTTCGAGCTGTGGATCGGCGATCCCGCCGAAATCAAGGCCAAGCGAGTGAAGAAGCAGAAGTTCGATCGCAACGATGCTCGACTCCTACGCAGGCTGATGCTGGAAAATAACTTCCCGCAGATCTGGATACCGAGTCCCGAGAATCGGGATCTACGGCAACTACTGTGGCACCGGCGTCGGCTGGTCCAGATGCGCACGCGGATCATGAATCAGCTGCAGGCGTTGGCCATGAACGAGGGCTATCGCTGGAAGAAAAAACTGTTCAGCGAACAAGGGCGAGCACAGTTAGAAAAGCTCGCCTTAGCTCCCTGGGCGAGTCGGCGCCGGCAAGAGTTGTTGGAGTTGCTGGACCGTATGAATCCGACGATCGAAGAGTTGACGGTCGCCGTCGAGCGAGAAGCCAGAAACCGTCCCGAGGTTCTGCGACTGATGACCCATCCGGGCGTGGGCCCGCTTACGGCACTGGCTTACGTGTTGATCATCGGAACTCCGACACGATTTCCACGGGGCAAGCAGATCGGCACGTACGTGGGGATGATTCCGAGCGAGGACTCCAGTGGTGGCAAGCAACGGCTGGGGCACATTAGCAAGCAAGGCAGTTCCTTGTTGCGTTTTTTGCTGGTGGAGGCGGCCCAAGCAGCCGCGCGTGTCCATCCTGACTGGAGACGTCGGTATATCCATCTGGCGATGCGTCGGCACAAGAGTATTGCCAAGGTAGCGATGGGACGCAGGCTGGCGATTAAGTTGTATTGGATGTGGCGAACTGGCTGCGAATATTCGCAGGCAGTGAAGTGCGGTTCGTACGCGGGACAGCTCGCAACCGGACATGGTGTGAACTAGAACGCCGTGCACTTGATTGGGCATCCCGCTCCCTAAAAAGGGAGTTTGAACTAGTAATCATGGTCCGAAGTACGGATCGAAGAGATGTATGGGTCGGACTGAAACCGATCGCTAGATTACGAACGAGCCGTGGTCGTCGATGCAGAGAAGACAAGAAACCGAAAGAAAGCGAAAGAGAACAGCTCTTTTAGGTGAAAAGAAAGAAGTGCGTTCAAAAACAGTTTGACAGGGCCGACATTGTTAGAGATGTCCGGTTACGCGACTTATCAGGCGCTAGCCGATTGTTCGCAAAATCGTTGCTTCGATCTGTGAATCGAAAATTAAGAAATTCCGGGCGCGACGCACTCCGCGAATCATTATTTGGTGCCGACGCCTTCGACTCGAACGCGTCGAAGCAGGTCTTGAAACCGTGGTTCACCTCGGAGGGAGTCGAACGCCGGTTCGATAGCGATCTCGGTCATGGCGATAGAGCGTTGTTCGTAGGCATTTTCGAGTGAGTCCAGAGCTTTTGTCTTCTCGCCGAGGTGGGCGTATAAGATCGCGGCGCCAAATGGCGACTGGTACGTTTCTGGCGGATTGTCTGCCATTTGCGTAAGTTCAAGGAGCTCCTTCCAGTAGCCCGATGAGCCGTCCTTCATCCATGCGTGCCGGAGTGCCTCTTCCTTCTTCAGGGATGATTTGCCGTCTTCGCCGGAAAGCAGCCGAGCTTTTGTGTCTTCGGTGATCGCATCAGCGAACTTGCCCAGGAAGGCATAGAGTTGTGCCAAACGTTCGTGATCGATTGCGAATCCGGGAAACATGTCGGCGCATTTCTGGAATTGCGCCAGGGCCTTGTCGAATTGCCGCGCCCAAACGTAGGTGCGGCCGAGAAACGACTGGACTGGCGCGGAGAATGGATCGATGGCGATTGCCTTTTGCATTTCTTCAATCGCTTCCGCGTGGCGCCCCAGCGGTGAGAGATAACTATTAGAATAGAACATGTGGGCATAAGCATCGTTTGGATTCAACGCGAGCGCCCGCAGATATTCACGCTCCGCGCCGGGCCAGTCAAATTCATAGTGTGCCTTAACAAATCCTAGAGTCGTGTGACCAGAGGCGAGATTGGGGTCGAGCTCAATCGTACGCCGCGCTGCGTCTCGTGCCTTGGGCATAGACTCCCCGGACGTCATCGCACCAACTACGGACGCCAGGCTATAGGCTCGGGCAAGCGCCGCGTAGGCCGGAGCGTATTGGGGGTCGAGCGCAATCGCGTTCTGGAGCTCTGCGATCGAGCGCTGGACGCCAGGTTTGGTCCTGAGATCCCAGTCGTGGAGTCCTTGCAGGTATGCATCGTGGGCTGCGGTGTTCAGTGGCGGCGCTTCAGTGAGGCGGGCGCGCACTGGAGGTGAGAGCGTTATTTCGATCTTGCTCGAGATCGCAAGCGCCAGGTCACTCTGGAGCTTCAGAACATCGCCCATGTCCCGGTCAAAATCTGCCGCCCACAAATGAGTTTGATCGCTGGCCTGGATCAGTTGGGCGGTGACACGCACGCGGTGTTCGGTACGTCGCACGCTTCCCTCGAGTAAGTAGTCGACTCCAAGCTCGCGGGCGACCTGTGTGGCTCCTTTTTGCGCGCCCTTGTATTGCATGGAAGATGTCCGGGCGATCACTCCCAGTTGCTTTGGTTCGAGGCTTCCAAGCTGCGTGATGATTTCTTCCGTCATCCCGTCCGCAAAATATTCCTCGTTGGGATTTCCGCTTAGGTTTACGAATGGCAGCACCGCGAGCATTGCCTTCCTTGGACTTGGCTTAAGATGCGCGTTCGGCCGTGAACGCAGCATGAGCGCGGCGCTCACAAGTACCAGAACACCGACGGTCGTCCATATGGCCCAAGTCCTGACCTGGGGGCGGACCATCGGAGCCTCGCGGGTTGGTTCGTGCAACTCGCCGGCCCTCCGCTCTGGGGGCACAAACGCATCGAGTAGCGCAGGCGAAGCCGCAGTGTCGACTTGCGCCGTGAATCGATAGCCTTTTCCCGGAACCGTCCGCAGGAAACGGGGATTTTCGGGATCGTCCTTCAATGCTTGGCGGGCTTTGCTGACGGCGGTATTGATGCTGTTGTCGGCATCGACAAATATGTTTTCACCCCAGATGTCCCGGAGAATTTCTTCTCGCGTGACAAGACGCTGGCGATTTTCGGCGAGTAAGAAGAGCAACTGCAGGGGGATACGCTCCAGTTTGACCAGATGGCCATCCTGGCGAAGCTCAAAGGAACTTGGGTCGAGTTCGAAGCCTTCGAAGTGGATGGTTTCGGGGAGCATGATACATCGTCGATCGAGATGGCTGATTCTACGTCTTCGTCTCCGGCCTACAAAGCAACGATTTAAAACGCTCGAAGAGCTAACCCGAAGAAAAGCAAGTCCTTCTGGCTTCAGAAAATCTACATGAAAGCTTCAGACCGTCTCTATTGCAGATAAACAGGCTAGCGCCAATGATGGCCCGCCACTGGAGAAACCAGTGCCAATTCGAAAGGAGCCGCTCATGAAACGCTCGATTTTAACGATAGGATCTAAAGTGGTAATTGCAGGAATACTTTTCTTGGGAGTCACGGCTGCGGGAGTCCAAGCGCAGGAGACGACCTGCGGCAAATCCACGTTACGGGGCGACTACGCATTCACTGTATCCGGACAGGTTTTCGTTCCCGTGAAAGCAACCGACGGCACGATGACAACAGTAGTGGTCCAACGCGATGGGATTGCCATGACCCATTTCGACGGGGAGGGAAACCTCTCGCAGGTTGATTTTGTACTGTCGAGCCCCAATGCGCCAATGCCGCCGTCTCCTCCGCCCGCTCCTCCCACTGACCCGGTTACTGGATTTCATAATATGGAGACCGGAACGTATGAGGTGTTCCCCGACTGTACTGGAACATTTACGATCGACACCCCCAAAACGAGCCCGGTTGTCGTTGTCAAATTTGTACTCAGCAACGGTGGCCGGTCGATCCATACGATCGTCACCTCACTCACGCTGCCCGGGGCGACCGCGCCTGTGCCTGCGCTGATTCATTCGGAAGGTCACCGGCTTGGAAGAATCGTCGAATGGTGGGAGTAACAGTTGCAAAGACGGACTGCATTCGAACTCACGTCCTAGGCGCTGAAAGTCGGATTCCGGACGAGCGCATCCGCGTCTAAAATACTCGTCCGGAAATCCGAACGATCGGGAGCTAACTGTCTTGAGATTAGGAATCGCCGACAATTTGGATTCTTTCAAACTCACATCTCCAGTACCCAGTGCACGATTAACGCGGCGCATTCGACAGGTCGATGCAACACCATCTAATGTAAATCTGCTCTGTAAAGGTGGTGTTGGCATGAGACGAGGGATGAGGTTTGGGCTTTCTGCGATCGAGAAGCGTGACGTTTGGAGCCGCTGGAGGGCGGGACAGTCGCTGCATGAGATTGGGCGCGCTTTTGACAAGCCGCACAGCTGCATTCGCGCTGTGTTGTTGCCTCGCGGAGGGATTCCTCCAGCACTCCGCCGCCGCTCGCCATTGGCGCTCACCGTGGCGGAGCGAGAGGACATCTCACGAGGGATCGCTTCTGGTTCCTCGATTCGTGAGATAGCGCGAGGCCTGGATCGAGCGGCCTCCTCCGTGTGCCGAGAAGTCGCGCGCCATGGTGGCCGGCCTGCCTATCGTGCCCATGATGCCGATCAGCAAGCTTGGGTTTCGGCCTTGCGTCCGAAGAGCTGTCTGCTTGCCAAGAACCGCAAGCTGCGGGACATCGTTGCGAGTAGACTGATCCTGGACTGGTCGCCCGAGCAGATTTCCGGGTGGCTGAAGAACCAGTATCCCGCTGACGAGAGCCTGCGCGTGTCCCACGAAACGATTTACCGTAGCCTGTTCATTCAAGCCCGGGGAGCATTGAAAAAAGAGCTGCTGGACCACCTGCGGTCGAAGCGGCGCATGCGCCGCTCGCGTCATTCCAGCGAGCAGGGACAGTCCCGGGGGCAGATCGTCGATGCCATCTCGATCCGGGAAAGACCGGCGGAAGTGGAAGACCGAGCGATTCCTGGCCATTGGGAAGGCGATCTGCTGGCCGGTGGAAAGAACAGCTATATTGCGACGCTGGTAGAACGCCACTCACGCTTTGTCATGCTGATTAAGGTGCCGAGCAAAGAAACCGAAGCTGTGGTTGCTGCCTTGAGTCAACGTGTTCGCAAACTCCCTACTTCGCTAAAACGTTCGCTGACCTGGGATCGCGGACTGGAGATGGCCAAGCACAAGGAGTTTACGGTGGCCACGAATGTGCAAGTCTACTTCTGCGATCCACAAAGTCCCTGGCAACGCGGCAGCAACGAAAACACCAATCTGCTCCTGCGGCAATACTTCCCGCGAGGCACCGACCTGTCTGGTTTTTCGCAAGCGCAGCTCGACCAGGTCTCGCTGCGCTTGAATCAGCGACCCAGAAAGACATTGGGATTCGAAACTCCAGCGAGTAAACTGCGCGCAAGTGTTGCATCGACCATCTGAGCTGGCAGCTCTTACCGTACATGTGGAGATTCGAAGTTTCCGATTATGCGACAAACCAGGCAAGTGGAACTGAATCGGTGAACACAAGCGCGTTTGATGGCGAGTGGCACATATAAACAATTAGTTGCCAATTTTGTGCAGAGTTTTGCGAAATGTCGAGACTCTAAGCGGTGACAAGCCTTTTCTTTCTGCGCGAGATTGGCTTGGTCGGGGTGGTAATCGGATTGCAATCTGGGCCCTATCCCGTTGTCTATCCGAGTTTCCGTGAGGGGGTCGGCATGACTGCCACACTTAATCCTATTAGGCGTTTTATGGCTCCTAACAGGAATAATTAGCCTTGAGGCGTTTTCGTGCTGGCGGCGATCGCTGATGGCTAGGTGGATATCAACCAGTGACCGAAACCCTCCGTGTAAAGGAGTTGTCTCATGAGGCTGCGACTGTCCATCGCCATTAACGTCATGATTCTGCTTCTAATGGTGCCTGCCATCGGTCGTGCGGATGCCATTTATACCTTTAGCGGTTCGACTGTACCCTCAACATATATCCCGTCCGCGGACACTTGGTCAGCTGACGTGAGTTCCATTTTGACCACGACCACCACGATTTCGTCGTTTCTCAGCAAGTCGACCACAGGTGTGCTCGGAAGCGATGGCTGTACTATTACCTCCGTTGAGGTCATCAATCCATCGATCGCGTTGGAGCTCGCGACAACATTCAACAGCGGTTGTCCCCTCACCACGTTCACGCTTGTTCTGGGACTTCCAGACACGCAGTTTGGAACTCTGACCGACGGGAATGACACGCTCACGATTGCCCCAGCCGCGTCGACGCCGGAGCCGTCGAGCGTGCTGCTGCTCGGCGTTGGGATTCTTGCCTTAGGAATGCTTCACCACGGGTTCCGCCGATTCAATTATTTCTATTCCGCACTCAAACTTCTCCGCTGAACCGGAGCATTGCGCTCGAACTCGGTGCCGCTTGCTGGTTGCAGCCCGGTAGGTCCCGATTAACGCGCTTACCGTACATGTGAAGTACTAGCCCGGTATTTGTCCGGTAACGCGACTAATCGGGCACTACAAAGCAAACAGGGTCCTTGGGGTCATCTAGGTTGTACTTGGATACGTTGGTCTTTAGACCTCCTCGCACTCCCGAGTTGTGATCTGAAACGCGCTAGTCCAGTTGCTTGCAAGGTTTCAATCCACGGGTGTAGCCTCTGTGGGTGCGGAGGTTCGCATGAGGAAGCTCAGTTTGGTCCTCGTGACTCTGTTGTCTTTTGTGGCTGCTATTGATTTGGCCGCGCAGCAATCACCTGACCCCACACAAGTCCGCCTGAACGCGAAGGCCTACCTCGATTCTTTGACGCCCGCTGCATTTATAGAACTCTTGACGCAAGCTCAGGCTGGAAGTGCTGAGGCTCAATACTGGATGGGTCTGGTGTACGCGGACGGTAAATTAATCCCAAAGGATGAACAGGAAGCGGCTCGATGGCTTCAGGAGTCGGCCGAACAAGGCGACGCGCGTGCGCGACGCACAGTCGGTTTGATGATCTTCCGGAACAAGCCCTCCGAAGGTGAGCGGTGGTTGCGGAGGGCGGGCGAGCAAGGCGATGCGGAAGCTCAGTTCTGGCTAGGCGCTGGCTATGAGCAGAATTGGTTCGGAAATAACAACCCGCAAGAGGCGTTGAACTGGTATAGGAAGGCTGCCGAGAAGGGACAGCCCGATGCTGAATGTGAATTAGGGCTGAAATATGAATCTGGCGACGGTGTCGAGCAAAACTATACGATGGCGGTGGAATGGTATCGCAGGGCAGCGAACCACGCGGCGGATCTGGGAGGTGCGGGCATCGCGAGGCGTAGCTTGGGCCGGCTCTACTTCGAGGGCCAGGGAATTCCGAAAGATTACGTCCAGGCATACATGTGGCTCTATGTAGGCGGCGTGATGGACCTCGAAGATGTGAAGTCTAAGATGAGTCCTGCACAGCTCGCTGAAACGGAGCAAATGATCAAGGAATGGAAAACGTCGCATCCCAAAGATCATTCATCGCCGCCACTTTCCTAACGCCAAGTCAACTCCTGATTGATGCCATAACGACGTCGGCCTCGCTACGGCCCGAGTAGACTGTTCGGTGTTCACCCCAACAGTGCTCGGACCGAAGGAGGCCGAGATGCAGATTATAGGATGTGATTTGCACGCTCGCCAACAGACGTTGGCGATGCTAGACACCGCGACGGGAGAAGTTGTGCACAAGACTCTCCCGCACGAAGGCGAAAGTGTGCGGGAGTTTTATTCCACGCTTCCAGGTCCGGTGCGCGTAGGCATCGAAGCGACTGGGTCGATGAAGTGGTTTTTGCACTTGATGGAGGAACTCGGAATCGACTGTCAGGTCGGTCATCCAGCGACGATTCGAGCGGCCGAACCGCGCAGACAGAAACATGACCAGCGCGATGCCGAGTTGCTTCTCAAGCTGCTGGTAGAAAACCGTTTTCCGTCGATCTGGCAGCCGTCACAGGAACTGCTGGATCTGCGAGGGTTGCTCTTACACCGTCATCAGTGGGTGCGCCTGCGCACGCGGATACAGAACGCGTTGCAGGCCATCGCATTGGCGAATGGTTTAAGGCGAGGGAGTTCGCTTTGGAGCGAAAGCGGACAACAGGCCATCGCGTCGTTACCGCTGGCAACACACACCGCTCAGCGGCGCAGTGAGTTGCAGGCGATGTACGCCAGGTTCGAAGTGGAGATCGAACAACTGAATCAGCAAGTCCTGGAGCAAGCAGGCCAACGACCTACCGCCGGGCTGCTGATGACTCATCCCGGGGTGGGACCGATCACGGCGCTGGCGACCGATGTCTTTCTGGGCGATCCAAAACGATTTCGCGACAGCAAGGCGCTGGCGAGTTACATCGGCATCATTCCCAGGGAACACTCCAGCGGCGGGCGACAGCGGTTGGGAGGTTTGAGCAAGCAAGGCAACCCGCTATTGCGCTTTCTCTGGTGTGAAGCCGCTGCACATGCAGTGCGCCGGGATCCGGAACTGCGTCGGTTTTATCGGCGCAAGTTAGTTCAAAAGGGTCTGGGGAAAGCCCGAGTTGCCGCCGCGCGAAAACTGGGGATTCGGTTGTGGATCATGTTGCGGGACAAGATTGATTACCACGAGTTCTGTCGTCGCGGACAGATGCAACAGAGAAGCGGTGATGCCTGTGCGGGGATGCCTGGCGAGCGTTATGGTGCGAAGAGTCACCGTCTGATTGATTAGGCGACCCGCCTCCCTACGGGGAGTTCGCATAACTCATCATGGTCGATCGTGACCGAAGAGATGTTTGGTGGGCAACACCGAAGCGATGCAGCGGAACCGGCCCGAGCTGGTTGGGGTGACGCAAGTGAAAAACAATACGGCCACCGAGACGCGATTCGCGTGCCACGGGAAAGGTGTGTTCGTAGACAGAAAAAATACAAATGAAATCTCTTGAAACGGTCGGCGTCGTTAGAGATAACGCTCAAACCGGACATCTCTAACAATGTCGGCCCTGTCAAACACTTTTTGAGCAGACCTCTCCAATCACTTAAAAGAGTTTTTCGTTTCCCTTCCTGGATGGTCTTACTTGTCAGCCTTGACGACTTCGGCTCGTTCGTAACCTAGCGGTCGGCTTCAGTCCGACCCATACATCTCTTCGATCGTAAACTTCAGACCATGATTAGTAATTCGAACTCCCTCTCGCGAGGGAGCGGGATGCCCATTCAAGTGCGCGGCGTTCTAGTTCACGCCATGTCCGGTACCGAGCTGTCCCGCGTGCGAACCGAATTCCGGCTCCGTCTTCCCGAGCCTATCAACAAAAGCCCACTCGAGTCGAGGGGGGCCGACATTGTTATGCAATCAAGTGGAAATCGGCAAAAACCAGATGTCCGGTTACGCGAGTAACCAGGCAAGTGGAATCACATTTGAGTGCCCCCGTCACTCGGGCGAAACTCAGCTGCTTTCCATCGCTTTGTTCTGATAGGAAAAATACGATCCCATGCACTCGGCCTGTTGCTCTTGCATGGATGACGGTTACTGCGAAATGGCTGAGAGGAACACGGGAGAGCGGTCAACCCAGCGAAAACGCTGCGACCAGCCCGTACCACAGGAAATCACGGGCAGCCCTTCCCTGACAGGAAAAAACACGAGCGACAAGACGCCCACATTGTCACCCGAGTCGGGGCTCGTACATTGAAAAACGAGAACACAGGTCGGAAATCACGCGTAGAAAATGGAACGGGGACCTTCCCGATAACTTCCGTGTAACCGACAGCTCATCCAGAATCTCTGGATTCTTGCGTTGCTTGAACCGTCCGATTCAGAAAATGTTTTAATTTGCGCAACTATGGCGGGAAGTTCATGCGGCGCACTAGGGCTTGAAAGCGTGGGTCGGAACGCAAAGCATCCCAGGCTAGATAGGACTTAATGTCAACCATCCACTGATCATGCTCTTCGAAAGCGCGTTCTAGCCGTGCCATCGCTTCATCCTTTTCGCCCAGGCCGATGTATGCCTCAACAAATACAGCGTCGGAAACATAGTGCTCCCGCGATCTTTCCTTCAACTCTTCGATCAGCTTCGCAGCTTCAGGCTTCCTCCCCGCAAGCCCATAGACAGAGGCCAGGTTGGCAAGTGGAACTGGGTCCCGTCTCCTATCCACTTCACGCTCTAGCGCGGCAATAGCTTCTGGATACATTTTCGTTTCCCGGTAGCACCAACCCAAGCCGAAATCACCTAGGCCGGGATGAGAAACGTTTAGCTCCTTGAACTGGGCAATGGCGGAATCGTATTGGCGCGAAGCGAGGGTTACAAGTCCCAGCACTTCCCGAATCCGAAGGTCCATCGGGTTCAATTCGGCCGCGTAGGCCACTTGCTTCATGGCTTCGTCGTTTCGTCCTAGGGACTGCAGAAAACGTCCATACTCCTGATGAGCAGGCGCGTAGTTGGGACTTAGCTCAACCGCGAGTTTGTACTGCCGCTCGGCCTCAGACCAATTCCAGTCGGCGAGTTCTATTGTCTCGGCGAGCACGAAATGAGTCTCCCCGAGCGCGGGATCTAGTTCCACCGCTCTAGATGCCGCCGCCTTGGCCAGCGGCAGCGTTTCTTTAGCGGGGCGGCTCCCACTCCAAGGATTACCAAGCTCAATATAGGCGTCTGCCATCCCGGCGTATGCGGGCCCAAATTTTGGGTCCTTCTCAATGGCCTGCCTGAAGTAACTAATTGCTCCGAGAAGGTCCTGCTCGCTGTAGTGGTTTGAATTGATCGCCCATTTATTTCGGACATGCAAGGCACGGAAGTAATCGTCCTGAGCTTCCGGATCTATCGAGCGAGAACCCGCCAGACGGGCATACTCGTGCGGTTTCAGTTTGACTTGGATTTCATCCGTGACCGTGCGCGCAATCTCATCCTGCAGCCGCAGCACGTCGCGGATGTCGCTGTTGTATTGGTTGGCCCACAGCTGGCTCTCGGGAGCAACTTGGTCTAAGTGGATGATAATGCGAACGCGATCGCCCGAGCGCTCGACCGCACCTTCGAAAACAGCGTCCACGTTGAGTTCCCTAGCAATCTCTTGGAGCGGCTTTATACTGCCCTTGTACTGCATTACGGACTGGCGGGAGATCACACGTGGGGTGCTAATTTTACCAAGTTCGGTGATCAGCTCTTCAGTCACCCCGTCGGCAAAATACTCCTCTTCGGGGTCACCGGAAAGATTTGCAAAAGGTAGCACCGCCACAGCTTGAATATTGGGCTTCGCTCGTCCGAGGAGCCGGAGACGCCAGCCCTGTACATTCAGCGCCAACAATACGGTCGCAATACCAATAACGACCAGTAGCCCCAGCGCCACCCACAGCGTCCATTGCTTTCCCAGCAGCAAATTCCCCGCTCCGGGCAATCCCGCCCCGACATCCGCTGCCGCGTCTCGTGCTTTCTTCGCCAAAGGCTCCGCAGCAAATCGGTACCCCTTCCCTGGCACCGTCCGCAGAAATCGCGGATTCTCTGGATCTTCCTTTAGTGCCAAGCGTATCTTGCGCATCGCCGTGTTGATGCCGTTGTCTCCGTCCACGAAAATATCCTTGCCCCAGATCTGTTCGAGGATCTCCTTCCGCGTGACCAGTTCTCCGCGCCGCTCCACCAGTAGATTCAACAAGTCGAAGGGAATGCGCTCCAGGTGCACAATGCTGCCGCAACAACGCAGCTCGTGGGCTCTGCGATCGAGCTCGAAGTCCTCGAAATGGATGGTCTCAACGGACATGTGCGCCGCCAACTATTCGTGGCGTTATTCTACGCCGATAGGTCCGGGTGGGGTAGGTGTAAGTAAAAGTTACACGTTAGGTGCTTTATAATTTCTTCAGTAATTCTTCAGCCTCTCTCCATTGCATACCGGCCTCTTCCCGACGATGATCCGCGCACCTTCCACGAGAAATCGGCGCCTCCGATTTCCGCGCCGAGTTCGATTTCGGTAAAAGGAGAATCAACGTGAAAACCCTTCTTGCGAAAGCGGCCCTCGCTGCTGCAGCGCTACTGCTTGTCCTGCCCAGTTCGACCAAGGCCCAGGACGGCAAAAAGGACGGATGCTCCCTTGCAACGCTCCATGGCGATTACGGCTTCACGATTTCGGGTCAAATTACCGGCGGGCCGGCTCCAGGGCCGGTAAACGGCGTCGCCTTAACCACATTCGACGGTCACGGCGGCCTCATCCAGACGGATTTCGTCGTGAAAAGCGGTGCTCCCGCAGGACCGCTAGATGCTTTTCGAACCGGCGAAAACGGTACGTACTCGGTGAACTCAGACTGTACAGGTACGGCTACGATTCATTTTCCTGACGTGACGCCTCCGCAGGAGATTGTCTTGATGTTCGTGATTGTGAATCACGGCCGGGGAATCCGGACCGTCGTCGCAGCCCTGTACGTGGGTCCCGGAATTGCCACAATGACTCCTACGCCCGCGCAAATCACCAGCGAGGCTACAAAGATTGAGCGGGAAGATCACAAGTAGCACCGTACGGGCGCGGAATCCTGATGGTCGCTCTTGAGGTGGCTCTCCCCTCAGGTGTCGAAGCATTGACACGATTGAATACGTCCGGATCTGAACGTCCTGATGAAACAACGGAGGAAAGCATGGAATCCAAGTCCCAATTGAGAAAATGGCGCCTCCGCGCGACACTAAGCGCGTCTCTCGCCACGCTAATAGCGTTTCCCATTCCTGCATCGGCCCAAAGTCGCACCACCGGCGCCGACCACAATCAACCCCGAACTGAAACGCCGATCAAGCATGTGATCGTACTCATTGGGGAGAACCGCACGTTCGATCACATCTTCGCGACGTATGTTCCCAAGAGCGAGGATTCGGTGTCGAACCTGCTCTCCAAAGAGATTATCAATGCGGATGGCACGCCCGGAAAACATTTCGCTAAGGCCGCGCAATTCCAAGCAGTACCGCCGTTCAAGACGAAATATTTCATTACCTTGGACAAAGATGAGAAGGCACCCTATCAGGCCTTGCCCGGGCCAACTCTGAATTTTGCGCCTAACGCGACCACCTTCCCTCCCGGCACGCCGGCAAACTTCCTGGCGGCGATCGAGCCGTCCCTGGACGCCGACGATCTAAACCTCCTGACAACCGGCGGGACTGGACTCGGCCAGAGTTTTATCTTGCCCGATCCAGATACCCGCGTCGAAAATTACAGTGCGCTCCCGAACGGGCCATTCCCACTGGCAGGGCCGAATCTACCCTACGATTCCTATACCGGAGATACAACACACCGGCTGTTTGAGATGTGGCAGCAATCGGATTGCAATATTGCTAATGCCACACGCCAAAATCCCTCGGGCTGCCTGAGCGATCTTTATCCGTTCGTGATCACCAATTACACTAACCAGTTCGACCCGTTCTATGGCGGGATCGATGACAATGGCGGCGGTAATTCGATGGCGTTCTACAACGTTCAGAACGGCGACGCCCCTGTATTGAAGCGTCTCGCCGATCAATATTCCATGAGTGACAATTACCATCAGGCGATGATGGGCGGCACGGGCGCAAACCACGTCATGCTGGGCACGGGCGATGCGATCTTCTGGTCCGACGGAAAAGGCAATCCGACAACGCCGCCGTCACACATCGCCAACCCCGATCCGCTGCCAGGCACTGATGACGTTTACACGGTGGACCTTAATTTCGACGGCAACTTCGCCGAGTGCGGCGATCCCACTCAGCCCGGCGTCAAGGTGATCCGAAGATACCTCGAATCACTCCCGTACCATCCCAAGCCTAACTGCGAGCCAGGACGCTATTACATGGTGAACAACGACAATCCCGGCTTCCTTCCCGACGGGACGGTTGACGCGGCTGGCATTGCTGGCGGCGGGTCGGTTCCACCAACTAACATTCGCACTATCGGCGACGCCCTTAACGACACGGGCATCTCGTGGGCCTACTACGGTGGACAGTACAATGCGGCGGTGGCCTTGCAGCACGATCCCGACCAACCCCAGTCCATTTGTGCAAGTGGGAGCAGCGTACTGCAATATCTGTAACTTCGAATCCTACGCAACCTCAATCATGGGCAACCCGGCGCAACGGGCCGCGCATATAAAGGACGCCACGGATTTCTTCGCCGCGATAGACGACAGCTCCTTGCCGTCCGTCTCTTACGTCAAGCCGGACGCACTGCTCGACGGTCACCCAGCGACGTCGAAGATCGACCTCTTCGAGGGCATGGTCGAGAACATAATCGATCACCTCCAGGCCAATCCGAAACTGATGGATGAGACCGCATTGTTCATCACCTTCGATGAAGGGGGCGGATTGTATGACTCCGGATACATCCAGCCGCTCGATTTCTTCGGCGACGGCCCTCGCATTCCGCTCATCGTTGTATCGCGCTTTGCGAAGGGCGGCCATATCAGCCACACCTACGCCGATCACGTCTCGATCCTGAAGTTCATCGAGCGGAATTGGAATTTGAAGCCGTTGACCAATCGCAGCCGGGACAATTTTCCGAACCCGATCGCCGACGACGATAATCCGTACGTGCCGCTCAATAGCCCGGCCATCGGAGATCTTTTCGACTTGTTTCACTTCAACCATGACCTTGACGGCGGTCACTAGAATGTTCGGGATCTTCTGTTGAGCGACCGCCACACTCTGACGGACCAGGTTCTCTAGATCTGACGCCGATCGAGCCCTGAGCACGATCGGCGTCAGCCATTTCTGTCATCGCGTGGGCCAGCAGAGGTGGATTCACTCCGCCGTCGTAATCCGTCGCACGAGGAGATCGGGCGTGAGTCTCGACTAACGCGGCAAAGGGACACCGGAAGTACCGGTTCGATCCTCGGTCGAGCGGGCGAATCTAGTTCAGTTTTTCGGTACTAATCCGAACAGTCAACCCGAGCGTTGCGGTCTCAGGCTATAGTCCGATTAGACGCTGCCGAGGACTCAGTGATCGGAGGAGTCAAACCACGATGCGAAAATTTTGGATTTTGCTCTGCGTTTTGGGTATGCCTTGTGCGGTTTCAGCCCAATGGGAGAACCTGAACACGCTGCAAGCGGGGCAGAAGATCCAAGTGATTGAAAGCTCGAAGAAGGACTCCGGAACGTTCTTGAGTGTGTCGGACAAGGAAATCTCGCTACAAGGGAAGTCAGGCCCGCAGACAATCCAGCGGCACGACGTTCGCAGCGTCAAGCTCATGCAGAATAAGCATCGATTGCGCAACACCCTCATCGGCGCTGCGGTGGGCGCGGGAGCCGGTGCCGGTATCAGCGCGGCGGCGTGGGAACCTCGTGGATTTGCCGGAGGTAGAGGAACCGGAGCAGCGGTTGGTGCGGTGATTGGTGGCGTGGGCGGGGCGGTAGTAGGCGCACTCTGGCCGAGCCACGAAACGATTTACAAAGCTCCATAGCCACATCGACCAACTCCTGATTAACGCCCTTACCGTACATGTGAAGTTCTAGTACGGCAGATGTCCGGTAACGCGACTAACCAGGCAAGTGGAATTGAATCGGTGAACACAAGCGCGTTTCTCATGACCAATCCTGCTCATTCCGTCTTACGCTTCAAACTTTGCGCCTCCCTTCCCGCAAAGTGTGCACGACAAATCTGCCCGGCTCGCTATTGACTTCGCCGACGCAAGAGCGTACTTAAAAAAGGGAGGGGCGGCGTATCGTCCAGCTACATGCCCCTGAGCACATTCAATAAGCGCGCTTAACCTAGGTTTAACCCTGCGTCACCGGGCCCTCCTCAGCCCCACAAGACTTTCCCCCAGCCGAAACCTGAAAAGCCTCGGTCGAACTACGGAGGCAATCATGAAAATCGTAGTGATCGGCGGCAGTGGACTGATCGGATCACGGGTCGTTACCAAGTTGCGCAAGCACGAAAACAACAAGGAGAAACGAGCATGTATTTAGTCATGGGCATTACTGGAAAAGTTGGGGGCGCCACCGCGCGGCATCTGCTGAAGCAAGGCAAACAGGTGCGAGCACTTGTGCGCAATCGCGAGAAAGCAGCGAAGTGGGCAGACCAAGGCGTAGAGTTGGTGGATGGAGACTGGAACGATGCGACCGCCATAGCGGCGGCGCTCAAAGGTGTCGAGGGCGCGTTTGTTATGTTGCCGACTGTATGGGCACCCTCTCCTAATTACAGAGAAGCAAAGGACGTGACTGCGAACTATGTCGAGGCGCTGACCAAGGCAGTGCCGCCGCGGGTGGTAGCGCTCTCGTCGATGGGCGCGAATAGAACGAGCGGACTGGGGATGATCACGGCCTTATCGCTTTTTGAGCAAGGTTTTCGCAGCCTGCCATCTCCGGTCGCATTTGTGCGCGCAGGTGGCTTTTTCGAAAACTTTCTTTTCGGCTTACAGGCCGCCCAAGGCGGAACACTGCCGGTCTTCTACAATCCTACAAACCGGAAATCAACAATGGTCGCGACAAACGACATCGGCGCAGAGGTAGCAAAGCTTCTGACCGGGCCGGCGTGGTCAGGGCATCGCGTTATCGAACTCGGTTCGATGGTGAGCGCGGATGAAGTGGCGAAACAATTGGGTGAAGTTCTGGAACGCGACGTAAAAGCATTTGCCGTCCCGCGTGCCGGCTGGGCGGAAGCGTTCGAGCAGTTCGGCGTCCCGAAGGGCCACACTGGACCTGCGGAAGAAATGTTTGACAGCGTGAACGCGGGATGGATGGACCTCGGAATCACGGGTACGGAGCACGTAGCGGGTACGACGTCCGCACGCGATGTATTCGCGGCTGTTCAGCAGGCCGTCAAGGCGAAAGGCCATTCCGTTTGAACGGCTGCGACGCCGTCGTCAGCTCGCTGGGCACTGGCCTGCGTATCCCACTGACTCCGAGTCGTAAATTCCGGTGGAGAGCCGGCCAATGAAAACAGTTGGAAAGATTGTTGCCTGGGTTCTTGCCGCTCTGGTTGTGATTCTTGTCGGCGGCATCACGTTCACCGTCGGCTGGCGCCCAATCATTGGGCCGAGGGCGCGGCCGCTGACGACGCGCACATTTGAGAGCACGCCAGGGCGGTTGGTGCGAGGCGATTATCTGGTCAACCATGTGATGGCGTGCATGGAATGCCACTCGGACCGCAACTGGACAGACCGTGCCGCCCCGGTCCTACCCAACCGTTTCGGGGCTGGCCAGGACATGATCTTTTTGAAGGGGCTGCCTGGACAGGTAGTCGCTGCGAATCTCACTCCGGATACCGAGACCGGCATCGGCTCGTGGAGCGACGATACGGTTGCGCGTGCGATCCGCGAAGGGATCGGGCACGACAGCAGAGCCCTGTTTCCGCTAATGCCATATCTGAGCTTTCGGACTCTTTCCGACGAAGACACAGCGTCCATCATCGTTTATCTGCGCTCCCTGCCCCCAATACGCCGCCAGCTACCGGAGACCAAGCTCGTTTTCCCGGTGAACTATCTGATCCGCACCGTGCCCCAGCCCCTGGACGCGCCGGTGCCGCCGCCGGATCTCTCGATCCCCGAAAACCGCGGGGCGTACCTGGTCACGATTGCGGCGTGCCGTGACTGCCATACGCCGCAGGATGCACACGGACAGCCGCTGCCCGGCATGGATTTCGCCGGTGGGCTCATCTTCGATGGGCCGTGGGGCCGAGTCGCTAGCGCTAACATCACTCCCGACCCGTCCGGGATTTCTTACTACGACGCGGAGATCTTTAAGCAGGCCTTTCAGACGGGGAACGTCAAGGCTCGCCCGCTAAACCAGATCATGCCGTGGCACGATTACGCGGGCATGACGGACGAAGACGTGACCGCGATCTTTGATTACCTCAAGACACTCAAACCTGTGCGGCATCGCGTGGACAATACTGAGCCTCCCACACGTTGCAAACTCTGCGGCCAGACCCACGGTGGCGGACAGCAGAACTAGAGATTGCACCCATTCTGTTCAATGTGATGGCCCAACTCCTGATAAACGCCCTTACAGGAGATGTGAACCCGGAGCAAGATCACATCTATGGTAACGCGGCTTATCGGGAGCTAAGGCTGGTTTACCCCATTGAGCACACGGCTAACCGGCATTTGAATGCGGCACGAGTCTCGGTCTTCAGCGGATTTGAATACTGGCGAAGACGTGTTAGGTTGACCGCCAGAAGGACTAACCCGCCCCCAGCGTCGAGGGCCCACCGGCCTGCCCTGTACATATTTCACCGGTTAGGCGTAAGTTCGTAGGATCACGGATTGAGAGAGATGCGAATGGGCTTGCCCGTGCTTAGAGTTCGATGGTCGGAAAAGGGAGTCGGTGACATCTCATGCCGAACAAGGACAGATGGTTTTGGATCCTCCTAATCGTGCTTGTATTGGCATTCTATTCAGCGGTGGTGTTCCGTGGATTAACCGAGAGCTCGCGGCGCTCGTTACTGCTGCGAGATGAGACCGATGCGGCAGATCGCGTGTCTATTTCTATCGTGATCACAAACGCCAATCCGGCAAGTCACGAACTGACTGCCCAGGTGAGCTTTCGCCTTTCTGGAAACTTAGCCAAAGACGAAGTTACTCCGGACGTCGATCTGCACCTGCTGCTCAACAACTTCCGAGGAGAGCAGGAGTTCGATTTCCCGAAAGATAAACGAATGAATCGGATCGAGGCAGTGTTTCCTCTTAACGGTGATTTGAATAAGTACCCGTTGGATAGATATGACACGACTGTGCGGCTTCTAATGACCACGCCTGCGCGAACTGTGCAGCCAGAAGCGCCGAAGATACCCGCAAGTATTCCCCAACATACGCACCCGACCGATGAATTGGCGGTCAGCTCGAGTGCGCTGCGTCAGAGTGCGCCGATCGCGCTTTCGATCTCATTATCGGCTTCCGTACCGGGCATCCGCTTCGAAGGGAATGTCTCGCGGGGCAGCAGCCAAGAACCTACCGGGATTATCCTGCATCTCACGCGAGCGACTAGTGTGATTGCGGTATCGCTGATCGTGATGTTAATGATGACAGCCTTGTCTATGAGCTTGCTGGCGATGGCCATACGGGCCCTTACCACAGTGGAGCGGGTGGACCTATTGCCGCTCTCGGTTTCAATTTCGCTGATTTTCGGATTGCCAGCGCTTCGCAATATTCAGCCGGGCGTTCCGCCGGTGGGAGCGCTTGTCGACTACGTTACGTTTATCTGGGCCGAGCTCATCGTTGCGGCATCGGCCGTCATCATCGTGTGGACGTGGCTGGTGCGGTCGAGGCCTAAATCGTAGGCCCTGCCCGAATAGGATCCTCTTCTGCAATCGAGTAATCGGCTAGTGCCTGATAAACGCGGTGATCTCAATGGGTCGGCGCAACACTAAGCGAGAATCCGCCTGGCATTGAAAACAAGGGCCAAAATCGCTTGCTAGGGTTAGACCAGCCCGAACTCTGCCGTGGCTAGGTTTGACCAAGTACAGTTGAACAGACGGTTCCCCCGCGAAAGCATCGTCGAATCAACGTACTGGATGGTGTTGCATCGACCGGTTGAGCTGGCAGCCCAAACCGGACATTTGAACTTCTAGTACGGCATTTGTCCGGTTACGCGACTTATCAGGAGTTGGCCAAGCTTGCCAAGCCGTCGTTAACAATTCCGATGGTTATTTCAGGTTCGCGTACTCTGACTTCGCAGCGATGAGTATCGGAATGTCAGGGTCGGCGTCTTTCCAAAGCGTGAGGAAATCCTGATAAGCCGCGCGGGCTTTGGCAGTTTCGCCCTGCATGGCATAGGCTCGGCCGATTTGGAGATGCGCGAGGACACCGATGGGTTCGTTAACCACAACTCCACGATGCTCGAGGATTTTCTGGAACTCGGCGGCGGCTTCGCTGCCCTGATGCGCGGCTAAATACGCTTCGCCGCGAACGTACACGGGGCACAGAGCTGAGTTGACAACACTTCCCAATTCGTAGGGACCAGCGGCCTGGAGGGCCTCAATGGCTTTCAAAGGGTCGTTTCGGGTCAGTGCAAGTTGCGCGTGCAAGGTGGGTAGGTAGTTGAACTGGACGACAGTATCCTCTGGAAAACGCGTATCTATGTCGTCGGTCAGCGACTGCGCGCGTGAAACATCACCAGCGAAGGCCAGCCCGAGCGCCGCTCCATTCTGCACGTCCCGACCGTTCGAGAGACCCAGCGCCGCCGTCGCTCGCTGGCGGACTTCGGCTGGATTGCCGAACAGGGCTTCCCTCAGAGCCGCATCGGCTTGGTACTCGGCTGCCACTTCCTTCTCCTCCGCCCGCTGAGCTGAGTCCACCGCACGGCGAGCTAACTCCCGAGCCATCCCAAGTTTCCCAGCACACGCAGCCGTGTCGGCTTCGCTGTTTATCATCACGTCTTCCACTCCTGGCTTGCCCGTCGTCCACGCTACCTGCCGTGCCATCCCTGCCGCATCGTTTTGCAAGAAGGCGAGTTGGTATAGCAGGAAATGTAGGTCAGGTGAATCAAGCCCTTTGGACTGCGCCGTTTCGGCCGTGGCCCGAGCCTCTTCCAGACGACCCAGACTGATAAACGCGGAGACGAGGATGAAATGACTCAGACCGTCGGTCGGGTTAAGGCGGATGGACTCGCGGGCTTCTGCAAGGGATCTCTCATATTGCCCGAGCACACCAGAGATGGTGAATAAAGGGGGCAGCGGCTGCCAATCTCGCGGATAGGTATCTACCCAAAGCCGCAAGACCTGGCGTGCCTTCTCCAAGTCTCCGGTCGCATTCTCATAGTAGTGAGACTCGATGTAGAACTTCTCCCTTTCGCTCACTCGGTCGCGCAATTCGTATGCCTTTCGCGTATTCCCGGCGCCCAAAGTAATCTCGCCGAGATTCGAATAGCAGGTTCCGAGCCTGGCATAGGCCATGCCGAAATTTGGGTCGAGACGGACGGCGCGCTGGAAGAGTGGCACGGCAGCGGCCCAGGAGCTTCCCGCGGCGGCCTTCCGTCCCAGGCTATACGCCTGAAGGGCCTCAAGCGAGGACGTCGTCGCTTGCTCAAGAGGCGTGTCGAACTTTTGGACAGTGTTAAGCGATTCGCCGAGCTTGTTGCGGATTTCCGAAGCTGACTTTCCCAGGGCATCGAGCACATGGTTCTTGTCGTTCGCCTGAGCCTCCGTGCTCGCCAGCGATTCCCCGCTTACGCAGTCCACTGCCTTGAGGGTCAGAAGGTATTGTGTGCCAATCTGCGTTATTGACCCATCGAGGACAGCAGAACTCCCCATCCGCTGGCAGAGTTCCCGAGCGATGTCCGGTGTGAGCTTCGCATCCGGCTTCTGGTCCATCATCTGCAGCGTCTGCCGTATTTGCTGATCTGAAACGAGGGTTAGAAAGGGTGACTGTTCTAGCTGTATCGAAAGCCCCTGCCGCAGCGTCCCATCAAACACCGCGTCCCCGGTCGTGTTCGTGAACTCACCGAGCACGATGGTGTCTTTGTCAGTCAGCGCATGCGCTTTGCGCGAGAAAAATAGCCATCCGCCCGCGGCCAGTCCGGCGACAACAATTATTGCGCCAGCGGCCGCGCCCCACCGAAATGGAGTGGATGTTGCGGCGCGCTTTGGCTCGATTTGCCCTATCGCCACGGCTGAACGGCTCGTATCCGAATCGCGTTTCAGGCGCTGCAAGTCCGCGCAGATATCAGCGGCACTCTGATAGCGTAGCTTGCGGTCCTTTTCGAGCGCCTTGTTGACAAGTTCTTCAAGCTTTGGGGGCAGGTCGGGATTTAGTCGGACTGGCGCAACTGGTGTGCGATTCAGAATCGCTTCCGCAATCACGCCCGACGTCTCGCCGCGGAAGGGTAAAAACCCAGTCACCATCTCGTAAAGCACGACACCAAAGGAAAACAAATCGGTGCGTGCATCGAGCTCTTCGCCCCGCACTTGCTCTGGCGACATGTACGTGACGGTGCCGATCGCGGTGCCCAGTCGAGTGAGCTGTTCTGACTCGCTGACGGTAGGCATCGCAGAAACGTTCGCAGCACCGCCCGTGGGTACGAGCTTCGCGAGCCCAAAATCGAGGATCTTGGCGTGACCGCGCTCAGTGACAAAAATGTTGGCAGGCTTGACATCGCGGTGGACAATTCCTTTGGCGTGCGCGGAATCCAGTGCGTTCGCAATCTCGATCCCCAACTCAAGCACTTGCTCGTGCGACAGCGGCTTTCCGGAAATGTGGTGCTTCAGCGTTTCACCGTCGAGAAACTCCATGGAAATGAAAGGCTGGCCGTGGTGTTCGCCGGTTTCGTAGATGGTGCAAATATTGGGATGATTCAGGGCCGAAGCAGCCTGTGCCTCACGCTCGAAGCGGCTCAGAGCTTGTGAGTCTGGCGCGAACCCGTCAGGAAGGAACTTCAAGGCAACGAAGCGGCGGAGCTTGATGTCCTCAGCTTTATAGACAACGCCCATCCCTCCACCACCGAGCTTTTCCACAATTCGATAGTGGGAGATGGTCTGGCCGATTAGAGAGTCAGCGCCAAGCATGAGCAGCACATGTTAGGTTGGGGCAACAGGCAAGTCAACGAAGCCAAATCTAACCCAAGTCCCGATAAACGCGGCGCATTCGACAGGTCGATGCAACACCATCTAATGTAAATCTGCTCTGTAAAGGTGGTGTTGGCATGAGACGAGGGATGAGGTTTGGGCTTTCTGCGATCGAGAAGCGTGACGTTTGGAGCCGCTGGAGGGCGGGACAGTCGCTGCATGAGATTGGGCGCGCTTTTGACAAGCCGCACAGCTGCATTCGCGCTGTGTTGTTGCCTCGCGGAGGGATTCCTCCAGCACTCCGCCGCCGCTCGCCATTGGCGCTCACCGTGGCGGAGCGAGAGGACATCTCACGAGGGATCGCTTCTGGTTCCTCGATTCGTGAGATAGCGCGAGGCCTGGATCGAGCGGCCTCCTCCGTGTGCCGAGAAGTCGCGCGCCATGGTGGCCGGCCTGCCTATCGTGCCCATGATGCCGATCAGCAAGCTTGGGTTTCGGCCTTGCGTCCGAAGAGCTGTCTGCTTGCCAAGAACCGCAAGCTGCGGGACATCGTTGCGAGTAGACTGATCCTGGACTGGTCGCCCGAGCAGATTTCCGGGTGGCTGAAGAACCAGTATCCCGCTGACGAGAGCCTGCGCGTGTCCCACGAAACGATTTACCGTAGCCTGTTCATTCAAGCCCGGGGAGCATTGAAAAAAGAGCTGCTGGACCACCTGCGGTCGAAGCGGCGCATGCGCCGCTCGCGTCATTCCAGCGAGCAGGGACAGTCCCGGGGGCAGATCGTCGATGCCATCTCGATCCGGGAAAGACCGGCGGAAGTGGAAGACCGAGCGATTCCTGGCCATTGGGAAGGCGATCTGCTGGCCGGTGGAAAGAACAGCTATATTGCGACGCTGGTAGAACGCCACTCACGCTTTGTCATGCTGATTAAGGTGCCGAGCAAAGAAACCGAAGCTGTGGTTGCTGCCTTGAGTCAACGTGTTCGCAAACTCCCTACTTCGCTAAAACGTTCGCTGACCTGGGATCGCGGACTGGAGATGGCCAAGCACAAGGAGTTTACGGTGGCCACGAATGTGCAAGTCTACTTCTGCGATCCACAAAGTCCCTGGCAACGCGGCAGCAACGAAAACACCAATCTGCTCCTGCGGCAATACTTCCCGCGAGGCACCGACCTGTCTGGTTTTTCGCAAGCGCAGCTCGACCAGGTCTCGCTGCGCTTGAATCAGCGACCCAGAAAGACATTGGGATTCGAAACTCCAGCGAGTAAACTGCGCGCAAGTGTTGCATCGACCATCTGAGCTGGCAGCCCTTATCGTACATGTGAAGTTCTAGTACGGGACTTGTCCGATAACGCGGGTGGTCTCAATGGGTCGACGCAACGCTAAGCTAGAACCCGCCTAGCACTGAAAACAAAAGCTAAAATCGCTTGCTAGGGCCAGACCAGCGGGAACGCTGCTCTGGCTGGGTTTTGACCTAGCAAAGCCAAATGGCTGGTTCCCCCGCGCAAGCATTGCCGAATCAAGGCACTATTTGGTGTTGCATCGACCGGTTGAGCTGGCACGACTTACCAGGCAGTAGCCTGACAGATGTAGGACTTTGTGAGATTATTCGACCAAGATAGCGGGAGGTGCAGCATGAAATACCGAATTGCAATCTGGGCGACTGCGGGCTTTCTCGTTGCGGGGGGGTGGGCTGTTTATTTCTTACTGGCCAGCAAAGACCGCCTGATAGAGCCGATCGTGTCCGCTCTTGCGCGGTTAACCTGCCCCGTTGCGATTGTCGGCCCGCATTATCCCGTTAGCCTCTATACGACTCTTGCAGCAAATGCCGCCACGTATGCTCTCGTGGGTCTAGCAGTGGAAATCGTGCGGCGGCAATTAAACTACTCAAACTAATTCAAGAGGCTTCGCTACGTCAGTATCCTTAGCGTGAAATCGTACCTCTCGGTCCCGAAAGGAACTTGTCCGATTACGCGACTTATCAGGAGTTAAGATATCTCAGCAAGATGATCGCGGTGCATCACGCAGATCGGGGAAACTTGTTGCAAGCAAGCCCTCAGGCGTCGCGCGAAACGTCGTTGAAAGCACAGGCAGATGTGGCAGGTTCTTCGATGGACGCCTTTGGCTCACTAAAGTTCCGAGAGAGCTCGATGCACCATACTCACAGAAATAGCTCCCTCACCAACCGCTGAAGCAACCCGCTTGACACTTCCGGCGCGGACATCGCCTACAGCGAATACTCCTGGCAGGCTGCTTTCCAGCATGAAAGGTGGGCGCGAAAGCGTCGTCCAAGGAGAAGTGTGGTCTTGCTCAACCGTCGCCGGCAGATCACGCCCTGTGAGAATAAAGCCTTTCTCATCGAGAGCGAGACGACCTCGAAGCCAGCTTGTGTTTGGCGAAGCGCCAGCCATGATGAAAAGGTGATGTACCTCCAATGAACGCACTTCTCCGTTCACCTTGTCGACCCAACTCACTTTTTCGAGAGAACTCTCGCCTTCAAGGTTGGCCAGTTCGCAGTTGCACAGCAGTTCGATAGACGGATTTCCAGAAATGCGCGCGATCAGATAATGCGACATCGAGCCAGATAACGTGGCCCCTCGCACAAGCAGGTATACCTTGCGCGCGGTCTGCGAGAGAAACACTGCAGCCTGACCAGCCGAGTTGCCTCCGCCCACAACGATGACCTCTTCGCCCTCGCACAACTGAGCTTCGAGAAAGGTGGCGCCGAAGTGGATCCCGTGTCCCACAAACCGATCCAGGTTCACCGTCGTTGGCTTGTTGTAGTCGGCGCCCGTCGCGATGACAATCGTTCGTGCGGAGAAGACGGTGCCGTCGTCGGTGACGAGTTCGTAGGGGCGATGTTGGCACCGGAGTTGAACAATCGAGCGTGCCAACGCCATCTTTGCTCCAAACTTCTGCGCCTGCTTGGTGGCGCTGGTAGCGAGCTCCTGACCGGAGACGCCGGTGGGAAATCCCAAATAATTCTCTATCTTTGAACTGGAGCCTGCCTGCCCACCCGGGGCGCGGCTTTCTATAACGAGAGCCTCGATCCCCTCTGAAGCTGCGTAAACCGCTGCCGCCAAACCTGCCGGGCCCGCGCCCACGATAACGAGATCGTGAAGCAAACTACTGTCGATGTTGTCGTTGAGTCCGAGGGAATCCGCCAACTGTGGGGTGGACGGATTTCGCAAAACCATCGTGCCGTTGCCAATCACGATCGGAATGTCGGACACACCGACTCCAAAGCGGTCGAGTAGGTTTCGATACGCGTCGTCCATGTCCAAATCGATGTAAGTGAATGGATGACCATTTCGACTTAGAAATTCCCGAAGGCGCAAAGTGTCTGCAGAATGTCGTGAGCCAATCACAACGACATTGCCCAACTGCCGGTCTATGAGCATGAGCCTTCTCAACATAAAGGCGCGCAAGAGGATTTCGCTCAGAGCTGCATCGTGCGCCACAAGAGTGCGAAGTTCTTCGGGTCGAACCTCCAGGATTTCGCCTGCTTGTATGGTTCGCGCCTGCACTACGGTTCGCTGTCCTGCGATCGTGCCCGCCTCGCCAGTGAACATTCCTGGACGCAAGATTGTGACAAGCCTTTCGCCGTCGATCGTTGGCTGAACGATTTCCAAGCTGACGGACAAGAGGATGAAGCACGGCCTCCCCACTTCTCCCGGGCGATACAGAACCTCGCCAATCTCCACCTGGCGCACCCGTCCGTATGGGCGCGCGCGATCTATCTCGGCCTCCGAAAGGACCGGCCACATCTGGTTCTCGGCATTGAGCTCAGCGGAGACCCGCCTCTGTTCGCTTATCAGTCTTGCTTCTTGCAATCCGATCGATGCCTCATTCGCCGCTACGCTCAGAAGAAGGCTTTCGGTTTTCTCGGGAAAGCCCGCGCGGTTAGAACCCAGAACGATCACGCCGATCTCACCGTGTACGCCCAACTGCGCGGGCGCAATCGCAATGCCTTCAGACCGCGAATTGATTCCGTATTTGCGGGAGGGACCCTTGAGCGTAGGCGGCTAGTGGGTTGCCGAGCATATTGCGGACTTCCTGGGCCGACAGGTTGATTTTGCTGTCCTCGGAGACTCGGAGGACTCCACTGGCATCGCCCCAAATGCGTCGCTCAACCGCGCGTACGCGAAATCCAGCGTTGAGCATACGGAGGAGTACATCCAGAAGATTTGAACAATTTGAGATGGATCCGTGCCACGCCAGATGGCAGGCAGCGCGAGGAGGCTCACCAGATCGTTAATGCAGCGCTGAAGGCGTTTGATCTCCTGGGCCCGAGCTTCGAGCGGCACTGCCATGTCAGGCCACCGCGGCTGAGCCGTTCCGACGCGACCGTCGCTCGCGAAATTCCCGCAGGAATTCGTCTGGTGGCATAAAGAAGGGATTTTGTTGCAGGAAGCCGCCGATGACGACCATCGGATGGGTTCGCAAGATGTCCAAGGACGGCGTCTCCTCCGAACTTGCCGAGATGGTACGTGCAAATAACTGCGTCGTCGTGACGGTGCCACACCTCATTTACCCGCGACTCGAACTCAATCACATCATCCAGATCGGATCCTCGTTCAACGGCCCAATCCATACGACAACAAATGCGGCTTAGCGGAAACTCCCCTGTGCCATTGCCGCTTGCCAACTGCTCGAACGCCGAAATCATGCGATCCGCATCGAACCGTCCTTCTGGAAGGTAAACATCCGTGTCCGTCCGAATCTCCAGCTGTCCGCTTTGCTGCACAGCCGCTGTGTCAATGCCCGCGGCCGTCAGTCGTTGGAGGTGGTCCTGACGCTGATCCTGATTAACGACGTGAATGGCTTTATGGCCAGACTGGAATCCATCTTTTATGAAAGGGAGCAAGACCCGATATTCTTCGTCAGGGCTGTGAAAGAAAGCGCAGACATGACGCGTTTGATCGATCTGGGAACCAGCAAAAGGAATGGGTGCCGTGATTTTCATCGTATTCCCCGTGAAAGCAGCGCCGCAATCCCTCGAACGGCGAGGAAAAATTCGAGGCTGCTCAGGTTAGTCAATGCAGCCAATAATAAGCCCGGCCTGGCCGCATTGACCACAGTGATGTGCGGTGTCCTTCGAGAACGGCGGCTCGATCGACATCGTTCGCTGATAACTGGCTGTTAGATAGTGCGATCGTAGAGTTGCTGCTGGTAACTCTTGACCCAGGCTTCTGTCTCCGGAGGAAAAATATTGAGAAACTTTCCCTCGCGAGACGGGATCACTTCAACCATCTTTGCGATCATGTCCTTAGGATCGAGTCTTCCCTCGGGTTTACCCAGCAGCCCGTCCACCACTTTCTGGAAGGCGTCGCGCTTGATAAAGTTCACGTCGTCGTTGAGCCAACGTAGCCCGGCTTCAACCACAGTTTCGTTGAAACCCGTAAGGTAAGGTCCGGGATTGATCGTCTGAACCTGAATTCCGAAGGGCTTCAATTCCTCGTACATCGCTTCAGCGATAGATTGCACGGCGTGTTTGGTCGCGGCATATGCGGGAATTGGCGGAACCGTGAGAAGTCCAACGGCCGAGGAGGTGAATACCACTTTTCCGTGAATACCTGTGCGCACCCAATTTCGCACGACGCGCTGTGTAAAATCCAAAGCCGCAAAGACATTTGTTTCAAAATTCTTCCGTACCAGTTCAACGGGGATTTCGGACATCGGTCCGCCCTCGCCGATGCCGGCGTTATTCACCAGAATTTCAGACTTCAATTTAAGGGCGTGCGCCACGTCATAAGAATCGAGTAGGTCGAGCTTCTCGACCCTCAGTTTTTGGAGGCTGAGAGAGCGAGCCTTCTCCCGCAGAGCGGTCACTTGTGGCCAGGTCTGAACCGCTGCTATTACGCTGTGCCCTTTTTGGGCCAATCCGAGAGCGGTTCCCTCGCCAAATCCCGAGCCTGCTCCGGTAATCAAGATTTCCGACATGTGAGTGATCTCCCCTTTTCTTTAGCTAGTGAGTGCCCCGCGTGGAAGGTTCGCAGAAGCGCCACTTCCAGTCCATTGGACGAAAGTATCGATCGATAGGATGAACCTCAGGTCCTGATTGAACCTCAGGTCCTGATTGATGCCATAACGACGTCGGCCTCGCTACGGCCCGAGTAAACTGTTCGGTGTTCACCCCAACAGTGCTCGGACCGAAGGAGGCCGAGATGCAGATTATAGGATGTGATTTGCACGCTCGCCAACAGACGTTGGCGATGTTGGATACCGGAACAGGGGAAGTCGTGAATCGGACTCTTACGCACGAAGGCAACAGCGTGCGGGAGTTTTATTCCACGCTTCCAGGTCCGGTGCGCGTAGGGATCGAAGCGACTGGGTCGATGAAGTGGTTTTTGCACCTGATGGAAGAGCTGGGAATCGACTGTCAGGTCGGTCATCCCGCGACGATTCGAGCGGCCGAACCCCGCAGACAGAAACATGACCAGCGCGATGCCGAGTTACTTCTAAAGCTGCTGGTAGAAAACCGTTTTCCGTCGATCTGGCAGCCGTCGCAGGAACTGCTGGATCTGCGAGGGTTGCTCTTACACCGTCATCAGTGGGTACGCCTGCGCACGCGGATACAGAATGCGTTGCAGGCCATCGCACTGGCGAATGGTTTAAGGCGAGGAAGCTCGCTTTGGAGCGAAAGCGGACAACAGGCGATCGCGTCGTTACCACTGGCAACACATACCGCTCATCGGCGCAGTGAGTTGCAGGCGATGTACGCCAGGTTCGAAGCGGAGATCGAACAACTGAATCAGCGAGTCCTGGAGCAAGCAGGCCAACGACCTACCGCCGGGCTGCTGATGACTCATCCCGGCGTGGGACCGATCACGGCGCTAGCGACCGATGTCTTTCTGGGCGATCCGAAACGGTTTCGCGACGGCAAGGCGCTGGCGAGTTACATCGGGATCATTCCCAGGGAACACTCCAGCGGCGGGCGACAGCGGTTGGGAGGTTTGAGCAAGCAAGGCAATCCGCTGTTGCGCTTTCTCTGGTGTGAGGCCGCGGCACATGCGGTGCGCCGGGATCCGGAATTGCGGCGGTTCTATCGGCGCAAATTAGTTCAAAAGGGTCTGGGGAAAGCCCGAGTTGCCGCCGCGCGAAAACTGGGGATTCGGTTGTGGATCATGTTGCGGGACCAGATTGATTACCAAGAGTTCTGTCGTCGTGGACAGATGCAACAGAGAAGCGGTGATGCCTGTGCGGGGATGCCTGGACTGCGTTATGGTGCGAAGAGTCACCGTCTGATTGATTAGGCGACCCGCCTCCCTACGGGGAGTTCGCATAACTCATCATGGTCGATCGTGACCGAAGAGATGTTTGGTGGGCAACACCGAATCGATGAAGCGGAAACGGCCCGAGCTGGTTAGGGTGACGCAAGTGAAACAAGGCGGCCATCGAGACGCGATTCGCGTGCCACGGGAAAGGTGTGTTCGTGCGCAGAAAAAATATGAATGAAATCTCTTGAAACGGTCGGCGTCGTTAGAGATAACGCCCTAACCGGTAAAGTGGTTTTGGTTCCCCAATTACTCGAATTCCCGCCGCTCGATTGGCACCATGCTCACGTCGAGCGGTCCGGGCAGGTTCATGAGCATCTTGTTGCCATGCGCATCGCACGAATAAATTTGCAGCATAGTTCCTTCCGGTACGCTGATACGCTGCGGCAACGGCGCGTCAATCTTCTCGGTCATGCGCGCGACCCCGCGAATCCCCGCTTGACCCATCGCACAAGAAATATCACGAGATAATCCCGATGCGCTTCCAGCCGTTAATCTTCATCGTTGTCGGGCACCCAGCCCACACCCATTTCGGCCATCCACTGCACGTCTTCGGCTTCGCCAATTTCTTTCGGTATGCTCGCCTCGATTTCGCCGCCAATTTCCTCGGGCACATCACCCATGTAAGCCATATATAAATAATTTTCTCGCGTTAACGGCACGCCCTTCTCAATCATCCATTGCAGCACGATGTCGTCGGTCATCGCAAATCTCCTGTACGCGCCATGCACGACAACTGCGTGAATCCGGCCTGCTTGATTTGGCGCACATCGTTGCGGTCGGTGATTACGCTGTCCACCAACGTGTCACAGGCCACTTGGTCACCGTCGGGTAGAAATGCTTGCAGATTATTGCCCAGCAGACCCGTAGCGGCGAATTGAACATGTTCGCTAGACCATGATTGTGCTGCCTGCTGGCGAAGTCGGGAGACGCGCTCGGCATAGACGCCTGCGCCGATGATGGCTGCGGTCAGCAGGAGCGTGGCGAGAATCTTCACGAAAGTTCTCCAAGATCAATTTCGCCGCACTCCGTACCGCGTTTTTCTTCGCCCATCAACGGCTTCCGATGGCGCGCGGCGTATCGTTCGCGCATCTCTGGCGTGATGTGCAGCACGACTTCATGCGTGACGCCGCTGTCAGGTCGCTCTGGCATCAGCAGAAACGTCCCGAGCGGCGTTCGGCGGTGCAGCCTGTCAAGAAACTGGCGACGGTCAGCACGGAATGGCTCCGGCATGTGTTCGTCACAAACAAAATAGTGATAATCGTCCGTAGATTTGCCGCAACCGGGAACGTTGCAGATGTTGGGTGGAATGAAGACTTTGATGTCGGCGGTCATGATTTGCTCCGTGCATCAGAGACGGCCAGCGAAATTGGGATTGGCTGCTGGGTGGGTTTTGCCCTATGGGCCATATCGCCATTGCTGGCTTGGCACCGTGACCATTTCTCTGGCTCGGTTGCCGACGCGATACATCCGCGTGCTCTTGATACGCTGACAGACTACGATATGGGAAAGATTTCGGCAACAGTACGGAAGTACCGCTCGTACTGCTCGCTGAGAGAGTTGACGGGCTAGTTTCTTTACTCCCCAGAGCGAGCGCGGTCACGTCTGCGCTTCGTTGTCAACGGGCATCGCCGCTATGCCTTCGGTCCAGCGCTTTCGCTCTTCTGCTCGGGGTCGTTGCTGCCATCGCTCGCGTGCATACGCCTCGCCCTTGGCATAAGTTCTGGTGCGGCGCGTGAGGCTAAAGACCGAATTTCTTTTTCAATTCCTTCAGTTCCCGCAGTTTTCCTTCGTCGGAAGACTTGATGGACCGGATTCTATTAAGCTCCTCAACTTGAGCAGCAAAGGTTTTAATCTCGGCGACCCACGGGCCTTCGATGAACGCCTCCACGCGAAACGGTTTCCACACTCTCCCCATATATTCTTCAACTTCCGACGTACAGTACAACTCGAACAGCAATTCGCTGTTCTGTCTCACTTCGATACTTCCGGTCGTCCAATCATCGCCGCCGGGGTCAATGCCCGGACGCTCACGAAACACGAAAGTGTATGAACGGTCGCCGAAAATCACTTCCTTAGCTACCGTTTCGTTCACCCCGTCTTTGAATTGGAAGGTTACAATTTTGGTGACTGACTTCGGTACTCGTCCATCGTCATGGCTAAAGTCATCCTCGAAGAACATTAGATGGTCGCGGTACAGCGAGAACACAATGTTGACGAGCCCAAGCTGACTCGCTCGTTCTCGACGCTTCGCAACTTCAGCTTTCACTTTTTCTAGTTCGTCCATGACTTTCGCTGACCGTACCACGACAATGGCGGGAGGGCAAACGTGGTTTACTTCTGTCGCGCTTTCTTTAGAGACATCTTCTGGGCCATCATCAGCAACAACTTGCGGTCGGATTCAGTGGCTCGACTAAACAGGCGGCGGAATTTGTCGAATGTTCGAGCGTCGCGGCCCGAACTACCCCATCCATCTTTCGCTCTCGGAAGTTGCGCGACCGGGGTTTCTCTCCGTCGTAGAAAAGTTGGTACATCGGGATTTCCAATGCCCTCGCCATTTTCTCCAGCGTTTCAATCGCTGGCACCGTGTGACCGTTCTCGATGCGGGAAATATAAACGCGGAGCAGACCTGTGCGCTTCTCGATGTCGCCTTGGGACATCTTTTTCTGCTCGCGCAACGCCTTCAATCGCTCACCGATGACCACGACGGCCTCCCACAAAACGGTATCGGATTTACGCAGAACGAATCGGAATCCCGGACGCGACGACCCGATTTTCGGCGTCTGCAACCCCGGCCAGTTTCAGAGCGGCCACAAACGCTTCGTACATCGGCCAAGGGTACGAGCTTGGACCGATAATCAGGCGGTCAAACAAACGTGGCAAATCAAGGTCAGCGATGGATTCAGAAACAGTCGCGTCGAGCGGGACCTTATACACAAGTTGCGGAATGCCTCCGATTACTTCAGTCGCGGACTCCATAAGCGGGGCAGGCGCCCGTTTAGGTGAATATATAACGCGCCATTCGCGTTCCTCGCGAAAACCCTCATGTTTAACGCAAACCACGCCAGCTAAGAACATCGCAAAAATAACTCTTACAATCGCCGCGTGTTCTATCGTACGCAAAAACTGACAGTTCGCGGCGACATTCTCAATCACCTCAAGCAAAACTTCGTGAGCCGCTGTCTCCGATAGATAGGCCACAGAACTGAAGAGAAGGTTTAGCCGGACATTTGCCATAGACAATCGTGAAACATTGAAGACTATGCCGACACGAGCCGCGCTGCCACCAAACGCTCGCCACATGGACAATCGACCGTGCGAATCCTCCTCAGCGTCGTGCTCCGAAATTGAAGAGATGTACGTGTCAAACCTGATGTCCCTCTGCCACTGAACAAAGTGATTGAGGGCTTCCATCGCTGCGCCGGGAGCACATGCATCAAGTGCCGTGATAAATGCATTTCGCTTAGCCTCGTCGGCAAAGAATCGGCTGAGAATGTCGAATCCGTGCTGCACTTCGCGATAGTCAGACATGCAATTGGTATTTCGCATCCAAAAACGCTTACTCCTGATGATGCCCAAAGCCGACTCAGCCGATGTGTAATGCACAAATCTGCTGTGGGTCTGCCCCTTGAAATAGCTTTCCGATTGCCTTGAGTGGTGAGGCATGAAGATGTTTCCGAGCCGTATCGCCAGCTCTATCTGTTCTGGAGTATAAACAGCGTTTTGCGCTTGGTCAGTCACGGTGCAAATCCTCTCCGGCGCTCGCGCCGTGGAGTGTACCACCTATCACTTCTCGATATGACCTACACCGCGACGACGTGCTGGAATTCGCCGATGATGGCTTGTTATGGTGCGCCCTCCGTCTTGTTGCACCTTCTCGAAGGTCTGTATTACGCCGCCGGAATTGCCATCGCGGTCGCCGCGTTTATCGGGCTGGGCCAACTGAGGCTTACCCGAGAAATAGCGAAGACCAACGCTCAACGCGAAGCATTGAAATTCGCCGCTGAACGGTGCCAATATTTCGCAGAGCACACTGTCCCCGAGCACTCAAAGATGGCGCAGGCGTATTTCCGTGCGAGACTTACCCGTATATGCCGGACACAGTTTGGGCGTGAGTCCCGAGACGGAGCCACCCAGAAAGCGGAAACTTCCAAATCCGAAACGTCGCGCACGTCGTTGACGTGAAGAATTTCTGCACAATTTCTGCACAAAGACTGCCGTTTTTGCCGCTTTCGACGTTTTTGCCGTCACAACGAATCAACAACTTACGTCTTTTCAGCACACATCCAGTGTTCAAATCCCACCCTCTCCGCCATCCATCATTGGGTTCCCGCAGCACAAGCCCCAATCGCCCCCTGAAATTGCATTTTCAACAATTCAGCTTTTTCTTCCGTGCGCACGCGCACCCACGCCCCCGAATCGTTGCTTTGCTCCACAGATGAAATCGGCCCCCGTTTTTCGTTGAACACGGTGT
Source organism: uncultured Acidobacteriota bacterium (assembly GCA_963710845.1). Taxonomy (GTDB): domain Bacteria; phylum Acidobacteriota; class Terriglobia; order Acidiferrales; family UBA7541; genus Palsa-295. Next base: position 118,003 of record CAVQBU010000010.1, read on the forward strand.
TCTGGTCCACCACGCTCACTGTTTTATTTCCATCCGCGGACCGCAGAGAAACTACATAGTAGTCGCCCGTCTCGATCCCCGGATGATCCCCCTGTCCCGCATGCACCGCTTCCACGGTGATCTTCTTCGCGTCCATGGTAGCCAGCGGAACCTCAAACCGGTGCGTATCAATGTAGATCAATTGCCCCGCCGCAGTCCCTTCCTGCATTTGGTTCCAAACGATGGTGCAGCCGTCGAAGTTAATCGGCGCGACGGAGATCGTCGTCGTCACCTCGCCAAAATGCGGCGCGCTGTGTTTCCAGCGGACGGTATGCTCGATCGAAAACTCCCGAGCGAGGTCCTTCAGATAGTGAGAGATTCGAGAAGGGATGGTTGACTGCAGCAGTACCGAAACAGGCAACGAGCGCGACGGAACGGCGAAGCCGCTCGCCGCCAGCAACAACACAGCAAAAATCACCACGCTCTCGACCCAATTCCGCCGTTTGCGCATCGCCAAAACCTTCTCGACGCGACAGAGCAACGTGCCACGCCGCGTCGAAACTCGCTCCGCTTCAAATTATCATCCCACTCCTGCCATCCAAACCATCCCTTTGATTTTTTTTCGCCTGCAGCTCCCGCCAAATCTCCACGAATCCGAGGCTGTACCAGTACCTCTAGTGTGCGAGTACTGTGGTAATCGGTACTTGGCTATATGCCCCCCTACGAGTACGCTTCTGGCGGTATCCGAGCAACGTACACCCGGCAGGTAATCGCAAGAGGTCCCGGAGCTGACCGCGATCATTTCCGAAATTTCTTCTTGCGCGGAGCGTCTCGCTGTAGCACGATTCCGGCCTCGGCTCCCAGCCGGGACCGGTCCTCGCCCCGCCCGATCGGATGGTTGCTCGCTGCGCCGAGTTCACTTGGCTGCTGGCAGGATTTTCGAGCAAGGGGATTGGGAGGGCCAAATGATTAATTCCGCGCGATTCTATTTGATCCTCGTTGGCGTTGGGACTGTTTCCCTTCTTGCAGCGTCTGCGTCCGCCAATACCGCCACCGTCCGCTGCGTTTCACGTCAGGACCAGATTTCCGTCTATGATTCGCTCAGCACGCGCGGCGTCGAAGCCAAACTCAAATGCGGCGAGGAGGTCGAAATAATTGCCCGTGTGCAGGACTTCGTAAAGATTCGCGCGCGCAATGGCGTCGAAGGCTACGTGCCCGCCACTTCGTTCGCCGGACTCACAACTTCCGCAAATCATCAGGACTCGTCCTCCAACGTTGCCCCGCCGAACGCCGCCTCCGTTACCGCCACCTCCGCAACGGCGGTCCCGCAGGAAAACAACACCGCGAAAAAACAACCTTCCAACGCGCCCGCCGCGCCCTCCGACACTTTCGCGGAAATGACTCCAGCAACAGATCCCGCGCCGCTGACGGCTACACCCGCCAAAGCAACCGCCGGCGTCCCCTCGAATCACGCGTCGGCTGCCAACGCAACTTCTTCATCGCCTGCGAAGCCGGCCGCCGCTGGCGACGATATGCCCCCCGCTCAACCGGAAAACGAAAGCGCCGACCCCGCCTGCCAGAATTATTATTCCGCCTACGGCCTCGCGCCCAGCCAGATGAAATGGATCGCGCAAAATCGCAAAAAACTTTTCGCCAATGTCTGCCCCGCCCCCGAGATCGCAAAAGTGGATTACGTGATCATTTTCACTCACGATGTGGACTTCTTCAGCGCCACCATGCCCACGCCGGTTCACCAGGTGGAAGGATTTTCCGATTTCAAGGCCATGACCGCCATGGACCCCGAGCTGATGTCCGCTTCCGACGCCGATAAGGCCCGCCGCCAATACGTCTGGATCTTCCACTTCGCGCCCGGAACTTTCGATCCTGCGAATTTCTCTCCGCGCCGTCGCTACCAATTCTCCACAGTCGAATCCAGCGGCATGAGCCTCGGCTCCAAAGCCGGCCTAAAAACCGTCGAAGACGCCTTCCGCTTTGTATCCACGGCAAACCACTGAAGCTCGACCGCCGAGATGGCGGCGCCAATACTTCTCTTACTGCGGTCCGCAGCCTCTATATTACGAAGCAATGAATTGCCTGCTATTCGCGTACGTACAATTGTATTGACACGGGACTTGCCCCGAGCTAGGCTAGCTTCGTGGCAAGTGGTTATGCGCTTTGAATGGGACGAGAATAAGAACGCGCAAAACTTACGCAAGCATGACGTGCGCTTTGAAACTGCGCTGCTCGTCTTCGATGATCCATATGCGATCTCTCAAAGGGAGATCAGCCGTGAAGACGAAGAACGCTGGATCACGGTTGGAGCGATCGGGCCGGGCTCAATTCTCCTGGTTGTTCATACGTTTTACGAGAGGCGCAAGGAAGAAGTAATTCGCATCATCTCAGCTCGTGCCGCTGAATCGCACGAAAGGAAGGCCTATGAGGAATCTCACAAAACAGCAGAAACGAGACATTCGCGCCATCGCGGCAAAAAAAGACCGAGACATTGATTTCTCCGACGCTCCTCCGATCCCGGACTGGAGCGCCGCCGTAGCCGGCAAATTCTATCGGCCAACAAAAAAGCCCGTCACCATGCGCCTGGATTCCGACGTCATCGAGTGGCTGAAAACCGACGGCCGGGGCTATCAAACTAAGGCGAATTGGCTCCTGCGCCACGCTATGCTGCACTTCACTGCGGCGAAAAGCGGGAACAACCGCAATTTCGTTCGACAACGCCGCAAAGCCAAGTCCCAAAAACGGCGGGCTTGAATATCCCGCTGCGTTTCACGAACTCTTCTTCGTGGTTTTCCCCGATCCTACCGGCCCGCCGATCTTGTTCAGCGTATCCATCGCCCGCGATTTGTAAGGGCTGTTCAACCCAATCACTTCCGTCAGCACCACTCGCGCCTCCGGTATCCGCTGCATTTTCGCCAGCGTAAATCCCAGCCGGTACTGATTCTGCGCGTAACTGAACGTGTCCGACTTCAACAGTGGAGCAGCCTGCTTGAACGCGTCAATCGCCTGCGGGTTGCGATTCTTGTTCACGTTCACTTCGCCCAGCGAGGAATACGCCAGGCCTTTTTGTATCGCGACCTGCTTCTGCCACTGATCGTCGTCCACGTTGTCCGGCTTTTTCGCTTGCGCCAGCAGATCCAGCGCATGCTGCGCGTACGCCGCGGCCTTATCCAGATGCGCCGTATCGTTGCACCACGTGTCCGCCAGTAAAATCAGCATCGAAATATCATCCGGATTCGAAGTCAGCAGACTCTGCGCCGCCGCCACCATCTTCGGAGAGTTCTGCGCCTGCTGGTAAGCAATCGCAGTTTGCTCGCGCGCGCTCACCGTATAGGTGGAGTCCGGAAATATAGTCGCGTAGCGTTCCAGAAGCGCCGCGCGCGCGGTAGCGTCCGTGGTCTTATACGCGGCGTTCAGCAGCGCATATTGCACGTATCCCAGATCGCCTGCCACGGTTTTCAGTACGCCGTCACGTTGTGCGTTCCACGCTTCCGCCGGGGTGCCCTCGGGCGCCGGCGCCGCCTTGTAACGCGCCACAATTGCCGCAACCTTCTGGCCGGCATCATAAAGTTTCGCGCTGTCGCCTTGTTCCTCCGCCGCATGCACCATAATCACCGCGGTGGAAAAATTTTCAGGATCGAGCGCCAGCACCTTGTCGCCGTACTCGTACACCTTCGCGTAATTCTTCTGCGCCAGGTACGATTGCACGTACAGCTGATCGCCCAACAGCTCCATGTCGCCCTTGCCGAAATCCGCCATGAATTTATCCAGCAGCGCGATCTTGTCCGGCCCGTCCGTCGCGGCATAAATATCCGTCAACGCCTTATCCTCCGGCGTGCCCGCCGCCACCGACACACTCTTCCCGATCTGCGCCGCCGCGCTGCCCGCCGCAACCATTACCAGCATCATGCCCATCGCCGCGCACACCATGAATCGTCGCATGCCGCACCTCCCAAGAATTAGTCGAGCCCGCGAACTTCCCCCCGTCGCGCGCCAGCCCAGGGATCCCCAACGCGCGCATCTTAGTCGAACCGCGCCCCGCGCCACAATCTTTTCGTTGCTATGCTGTCGTCCAGCTTCGCAGCGCTGTCATCGTGAGCGCAGCGAAGGATCTCTCTTCGCTTTCTGGAGCGCCATGCACACCTGCTCCTTCGTCCGCATATCGGTCACCGTAACGTTTGCGTTACAGCTTCCAGCCATTGACGATTCCCCGATTTCAGTACACGATTCTCTGTCACATAATCGCGCAAAAGAGGTACACCATGCCCGCAGCCACATCCTTCGAAAAAGTAGAACACGAAAAACTCAGCTCCCACATCTCGCGCCAGATGATGAGCGGCGAAGACGCTACGCTCGCCCGCATTTTCATCGCAAAAGGCGGCATCGTCCCGCGCCATTCGCACCGCAGCGAACAATTTTCCCTAATCAGCTCCGGCGCCCTGAAATTTTTCTTCGACGATGGCGAAACCACGGTCGTCCACGCCGGCGAAATTCTCCTGATCCCCGCCCACGTGCCGCACAAAGCCGAAGCCCTGGAAGACACCGTGGACATTGATTTCTTCGCCCCCCGCCGCGAAGACTGGATCAACAAGACCGATAATTACCTCCGCAACGATCCGCAACTAAAAGACCCGCAACTCAAAAAGGACTGACCTAATGGACCTCGGACTAAAAGGACGCGTTGCCATCGTCGCGGCGGCCAGCAAAGGCCTGGGCCGCGCCATCGCCGCCGAACTCGCCAACGAAGGCTGCGAAGTAGCCATCTGCGCCCGCACCGAAGCCGACGTCGCGCGCACCGCACAGGAAATCGGCGCGACCGTCGGCCGCGAAATCTTCTGGCGCGCCCTCGACGTAACCAATGCAGACGGCGTGCGCGATTTCGTGGCCGCAGTCGAAAAGAAATTCGGCCGCATTGACATCTGCGTCACCAACACCGGCGGCCCTCCCTCCAAAAAATTCATGGAAATCACGCTCGACGAATGGCGCGCCGCCGTTAATCTCGTCTTGCTCAGCAGCGTCTATTTCGCGCGCGAAGTTCTGCCGCGCATGCAGCGCCGCCGCTGGGGCCGCCTGCTCACCATCACTTCCATCTCCGTGAAGCAACCGATTGACGGCCTCATGCTATCTAATTCTCTGCGAGCTGGCGTCGCGGGAATGGCGAAAACGCTGGCGAATGAATTCGGCGCCGACGGCATCACTGTCAACAACGTTTGCCCCGGCTACACGCTCACCGATCGCTTGACTGAGCTTTTCGAAAAGCGCGCGCAAGATGCAGGCGTCGCCTACGAGCAAATTCTGAAGCAATCCACCGCGAACGTGCCTATCGGGCGTTTCGCGCGTCCGGATGAATTGGCCGCGCTGGTCGCGTTTCTGGCATCCGAACGCGCCGGCTCGATCAATGGCACCACCATCGCCGTGGACGGCGGCAGCACGAAGGGACTTCTATAATTTGAACAGCTCCAGGATTCCGAAACTCGAAAATCCCGCAGCGCGTTATATACTGTTTACTTTTGCCGCCATCTTTGCATCGTCTTGAGCTAGAGGAGAAACGAATGACTCAGATTTCCAGACGCTTTCGTCCGCTTGTGCCCGCAGCCCTTTGCGCCGTATTGCTGTCGCTCGTGTCACTGCTGCTTCCCGCGCTCGGACGCGCGGATGAACCCTACGCCCGCAGCCGCGACTACGATCTGCAAAATGTGAAAACGCATCTCTGGTTCAATATCGAACAGCGCAAAGTCGCCGGCGAAGTCACTCACACCATCGCGATGCTGCGTGCCGACCTCACCCAGATCCAGTTCGATTCCGTTGACCTGAAAATCGCAGCCGTGACGGTGGACGGCAAGGAAGCGAAATTTTCCACCACCGCCTCGGCGCTAATCGTCCCGCTGCCGGCCCCTTCCCGCCAGGGCGAACATCACGAAGTTTTCATCCGCTATGATGGCCAGCCAAAAAAAGGCCTCTACTTCGTCGCCCCCGACAAGAATTATCCCAATCGTCCCAAAGAAGTCTGGACCCAGGGCGAAGCCGAAGCCACGCGCTACTACATTCCCATCTACGATTACCCCAACGATCGCACCACGTCCGAAATGATTCTCACCGTGCCGGCTACATGGCTCACAATTTCGAACGGCAACCTCGTCGGCGTAAAAGATGAAGCCGACGGCACCAAAACCTGGGACTGGAAACAAACCGAGCCGCTCTCCACTTATTTAATCTCTGCCGTCGCCGGTGAGTTCGTCGAGAAGAAAGACATGTGGCGCGGCATCCCCGTGCGTTACGTCGTCCCACGCGGCCAGGAAGACACAATTGACTCCACTTTCTCGCGCACCCGTCAAATGCTCGATCTGTTTTCAGACAAGCTCGGCGTTCCCTATCCCTGGGCGCAGTACGCGCAATCTTCCGTAAACGATTTCGTCGAAGGCGGCATGGAAAATACCAGCGCCACCACGCTCACCACTCGCGGCCTCGTCGCTCCCGGCCTCGCGCCAGAACTCCGCCGCGGTTCCGACGATCTCGATTCTCACGAACTCGCGCATCAATGGTTCGGCGATCTGATTACCTGCAGAGACTGGGCCAATATCTGGCTCAACGAAGGCTTCGCCACTTATTTCGAACACTATTGGGCCGAACAGCGCTACGGCGCCGATGAAGCTGCCTACGAATTCTGGCGCGATCAAGCCAGCTGGTTCCGGCAGAAGCGCCTGTATCCCGTCCCGATCGTCACGCGCAATTTCACCGATAGCATCGAATACACCGGCAACGTTTACGACAAAGGTGGATGGGTGCTGAAAATGTTGCGCACCAAACTCGGCGACCAGGATTTCTTCCGCGGCCTGAATTACTACCTCCAAACCAATCGCGGACAGAACGTCGTTACCGCTGACCTGGAAAAAGCGATTGACCATTCCACCTCGACGAACGTTGACCATTTCTTCCACCAGTGGATTTGGCGGGCCGGCGCGCCGAAATATGAAGTCAGCTACACCTACGACGCCGCCGCGCATCAAATAAAACTGAACGTCAAGCAAACCCAGAAAGTCGAAGGCATGGTGGATTTGTTCGACATGCCCGTCGCGATCGAAATCGCCACCGCCAGCGGGCGCAACACCTCCACCATCCAGGTCAGCCAAGCCGACGAAACTTTCACGCTGCCCGCCGACAGCGCCCCGCAAATGGTGCTGTTCGATAAGGGCGACAACATTCTAAAAACTCTCGAATTCAAAAAAGATGCCACCGCCCTGATCTACCAATTGAAAAACGCCGAAACTGTCCCCGATCGCGCCGACGCCGCCGTCGCTCTCGGCGCCATGAAAGACAATCCGGATGTCATCGCCGCCCTGGGCAACGCCGCGCAGTACGATCCTTTCTGGGGCGTGCGCGTCGAGTCGCTGAAAGCTTTGGGAAAAATTGGCGGCTCCGCATCGGAACAACAAATCCTCACTGCCGTGAACGATCCCAAGCCCTGGGTTCGCCAAGCCGCTGTGCAAGAGCTGGGAGGTTTCGCCGAAGACAAGTCGCTCGCCCCCCGGCTCACCGAAATTGCCGCGAACGATAAAGCCTATCGCGTCCGTGCCGCCGCACTGAACGCTCTCGGCGATATCAAAGCCCCCAACGCCTACGAAGTGCTCACTGCGGCGGTAAAACTCGATTCACCCGATGACACGCTTCGCAACGGCGCTCTCGAAGGCCTCGGCTCTCTCGCCGACGATCGCTCCGTCCCGCTGCTCCTCGAATGGTCCGCGCCCGGCAAGCCCTTCGACACGCGCAGCGCCGCCATCGCCGCGATCGCGGGCCTCGACACAAAAAACAAAACGATAACCAAAACGCTGATCACGTATTTGCAAGAACCCTACATTGACATCAAATATGCGACCCTCTTCGCCCTATCCAAACGCGGCGACCCCGACGCCATCGCCCCCCTGGAAGCCATGCTGAAGTCCGGCGACTTGAGTTTGGGCGCGGCTCCTTACATTGAAATGCAAATTGACGCGCTGAAGGCTAAAGCCGCGGGCAAACCACCAGCCGGCCCGGGCACCGCAAATGGCACGGGCGCAACTGCGAGTGCAACTGCAGCTGGGGGTACGGGAACGGGTGCGAGCGCGGGAACGGGCGCGGGATCTGGCACAGCCGCAGGGCCAAACGCGGGCCAAAGCGCAAGTTCGAACCAGCCGTCGCCCTCAATAGCGGCGATTTCGGACAACACTCTCGACGCGCTGAAAAAACTGCAACTGCAAATGGACGAAGTAAACGCAGTCCTGGCAAAAATCGAATCGCAGCTAAGTTCAGCCAAGAAGAAGTGAGAAGCCGGCGCGCCCCATCGTTAAATCGGCTTGTGCTTTTGACGCTGTAGCGGCCGGTCCCGCAAAGCCGGACCGGGCAGCCGTTGCAGTGGGTTTGCCGTCGAATTTGTAGCGCCGGCGTCCCGCCGGCTGACTTGGGGTTGATTTTGACTTTGTAGCGGCCGCCTGCTTTTTTTAGGCGGGCGTTTTTGAAGTGGCCGTTGAATTGGTAGCGGCGCACTTCAGTGCCGCGCCCGCATTACAGCAACAATATCCATCGCGTTGCGCCACTACGTAAAGGCTTTGTCATCCCGAACGTAGTCCCGCGCTTTTCCCTACCCGCCGCATTTTGGCGGGCGCGGGACGCAGTTCGGGATCTGCTTTTGCGGAGTCACCGAGTAATCTCGACGTGGCGCGTGTGCCACGCCACGCATTATTCCGCCAACAAAATCCTCAAATCCCGCAAATTATTCCCCGTGGGCCCAGTCACTACCGCATCCCCCAGCCGCGCAAAAAACCCATGCGCATCACTCCGCCGCAAAAACTCCTCACACTCCATCCCCATCGCCGACGCCCGCGCCAACGTCTCACCATCCGCCACAGCTCCCGCCGCCGGACTATTCCCGTCCACCCCATCCGTTCCCGCGCTCAAAACCGCAATCCTCTTCCCCGCAATTCTCGGCACGCAGGCCAACACAAACGCCGAATTCCGTCCGCCGACTCCGTCACCCGTCACCGGACTGCTCACTTCCCCTCCAGCAAAAATCGCCACGCGCCGCCGCGGATTCTCCTTTTTCAATATTTCCAGCTGCCCCAATAAATGCTCCGCGGCCTTCTCCAACGCCCAATTGTCCGTTTCCGTATCCACCATGCATGTAAATCCCTCGCCCTCGCAACAATGATGCGCCGCATGCATCAAATCATGTTCACGCAACAAAATTTCAAATCGCGCCCGCGCAAACGCCCCATCGCCTTCCTTGGGAGTCTCGCGCAATTCACCCCGCTCGATCATCCCGCGCAACGCAACCGGCAACTTCGCCAGCAATCCATATTTCTTCACGATGCGCTCGACATCATCCACCGTAGTCGGGTCCGGCACAGTAGGCCCCGAAGCCAACGCGGACTCCTGCCCGTCCGGCACATCGCTGATCGCAAAAGTAATCTTCATCGCCCGCGCCGCAGCCGCCGCCAACCGCCCGCCCTTGGTAGCCGATAAATGCTTCCGCACTACATTAATTTCCTCGATCGGCGCGCCGCAGGTGACTAGCGCGGAATGCAACACCTGAAAATCCTCCAGCGTCACACCGGTATCCAGGGGAAATTCCACTAGCGACGATCCTCCGCCGGAGATCAAAAAGAACACCAGGGTCCGTTCATCGCACCGCGCCAACCTCTCCAGAATCGCTTCGCCCGCCGTAAAACTTTCCGCCGTAGGCACAGGATGCCCGCCCACAAATGTATTCCAACCTTGTAAGGGCAATGAGGGAGCAGCAGGCACCACAAGAATTCCGTCAGGAGGAAATTCCGGCGTCAAAATTTCATTCAAACCCCGCGCCATGGCCAGCGCGGCCTTCCCAAACGCAATCGCCACGATTTCGCGAAACCCGCGCAGGTCAATCTCAGAGGAGCCACCAGCAGAAATCAGCGAACCGCGCCGGTCCAGCTTCCGCCCTAGCGCCGCAGGAATATCAATCGCGCTAAGTGTATGTCGAAAAACGTGTTCAGCCGTTTTTTTCATGATTGCTTTCGAAACGACCGCCCCGGAATAAAAAGGCTTTAGGTCTTGTGCGACTGATCTTGGTCTTCGTCAGGGCACGGCTTCAGCCGTGCCACAGCCTCCGCAAAATCCGAGCGGCTTTAGCCGCTGAGGCCATGAATTTCGAGTTCCTACACACACTCTTCAACCTGCCGTGGCGCGTCCCGTCATTTCAATCCCAACTCATCCGCGTTCAACGCATTCGGCGGCCGCCGCCCCTCAAAAAGCGCCACCACATTCTCCGCCGCCATCACCGCCATCTTCGTCCGCGTATCCAAAGACGCGCTCGCAATATGCGGCGCCAAAATCACGTCGCGCCGCGTCAAAAGCGCCGGATGCACCAGCGGCTCGTGCTCGTACACATCCAACGCCGCCCCCGCGATCTTTTTATTCTCCAACGCCTCCGCCAAAGCCGCCTCGTCCACCACCGGCCCCCGCGAAGTATTCACCAGATACGCCGTGCGCTTCATCTTGTCCAGGTTTTCATGCGAAATCAGGTGCCGCGTATCCGGCAGCAGCGGCACATGCAAGCTGATAAAATCTGACTCGCGGAACAACCTGTCGCGATCCACGAATTCCGCCTTCAGCTCGCGCTCCACGTTTTCCTGCGCGTGCACCGCATCGCTATAAATCACGCGCATATTAAATCCTAAAGCCCGCCGCGCCACGCCGCGCCCAATCCGCCCAAATCCCAGCACGCCCAAAGTTTTTCCCCACACGTCGCCGCCCACCAGTTGGTCCAAGTCCCAACCCGGCCACGTCCCGCTGCGCATCCACGCGTCTCCCTCCAGCAGCCGTCGCCCGATGGCCATCAGCAAGGTCCACGCAAAATCCGCAGTCGTATCGTCGAGCACCCCCGGGGTGTTCGTCGCCACCACCTTGCGCCGTGTGCACGCCGCTACATCTACATTGTCGAAGCCCACCGAAACCGTCTGCGCGATCCGCAATTTCGGCGCCGCCGCCAGCAACTCCTCGTCCACTTTCTCGTTGAGCAGGCAGATCAGCCCCTCCTTATCCGCCACTCGTTTCAGAAGCTCCTCGCGCGAGATGCGCTCGTGCGGCGTCCAGTAATCCATCTCGAAGTGCTGGTCCAGTATCGTCCGCGCCGCCGGAAAAAGCGGTCGCGTCGAGAGTATTTTCGGTTTGGTCAACGCACACCTCGCAATAAATCCCTGCGCAGATTTTGTAACATATACTGCCAAATTAGTGAATCGCGCTGCAGCGCGATTCATCCTGACAACGGGCAGTGCAGGTTTGAAGGATTGGCGCTACAGGGCGATTCATCCTGAGATCCGAAAGCGGGGATCGAAGGGCTGGACCAAAGGCGCCTGTGTGAAGCCCGCTGTCTTCCGTCAGGGCAAGGCTTCAGCCGTGCCGTAACCGTCGCAGATTCGGAGCGGCTTTAGCCGCTGGGGGCACGCCTCTCGAATTGCCGAACGGACTGCAAATGCATAACGACGCGACATATAAATGTCGGAGGGATAAAGCCCAATGACTAATCTACGAAGAGCTATCCTACTTCTATTCCTCAGCTGCTGCATCGCCCCGCTGGCCATGGCCCAGCTCACTCTGAAAGTAAAAATTCAATCCACGCCCATGGAACGCCAACTACTCTTCGCCAAGCTTAACGAGCGTGCCGCCCCACACCACATCCAATTCGTCCTCGTCGAATCTGGTTTCGACTACCGCGTAGCCTACGGTGTCGCTGGCCCAGTAATGACTCCCTCCGGCCCAGCCGCTGCCAGCGCCTCCGTGACAAAAGTTTTCGACCCAGCAGGCGCCCAACTCTTCACCTTCGCCCGCGACGGCCGCTGGACTCCCGACGCCGCCGCCAACGCGACAGCCAAAGAAATCATCAAACGCATCAGAAAACTCCGCGGCCTCGGCTAGCACCACGTCACACTTTGCCCCACGCGTTGACGCCTATCGCTGCACACAGCTATAGTGGCCGTCAGAGCGCGCGCGGTTCCTTTCGCACAATCCCGTCGCCGCTCCACACACGCGCATGGATTCGCAACTACTGCAAGCCCTGAAGGCGACCCTAGGCCCCGACGCCGTCCTCCATCGCCCCGAAGAACTGATGCTCTACGAATACGACGGCTCCGTCGAAATCGCGCGCCCCACCTGCGTAGTCTTCCCCCGCACCACCGCCGATGTCCTGGCCATCGTAAAACTGGCGAACCAATATCAAACTCCGCTCATCGGACGCGGCGCCGGCACAGGCCTGTCCGGCGGCGCGCTAGCCCGCAAAGGCGGCATCCTCACAGTTTTTTCGCGCATGAATCGAATCCTGGAAATTGACATCGAAAATAAACGCGCCACGGTCCAACCCGGCGTCGTGAATTCCGACCTCAGCGCCGCCGTGGCCCACGCCGGCCTGCATTTCGCGCCCGATCCTTCCAGCCAGAAAGCCTGCACGATCGGCGGCAACGTCTCCGAAAATTCCGGCGGCCCGCACACGCTCGCGTACGGCGTCACCACCAATCACGTGCTCGCGCTCGAAGCCATCCTTCCCACCGGCGAACTCATCCGCATCGGCGGCTCCGCGCTCGACGCACCCGGCTACGATCTCCTCGGCCTGTTCGTCGGCTCCGAAGGCACTCTCGCGCTCATCACCGACATCACCGTGAAGCTCACGCGCAACCCCGAAGCCGTGAAAACTCTTCTGGCGATTTTCGAAACTCTCGACGACGCTACTGAAACCGTCGTGGACATCACCGCGCGCGGCATCACCCCCGCAGCCTGCGAAATGCTCGACGGCTGGACGCTCCGCGCCGTCGAAGCCTACGTCCACGCCGGATTTCCCCTCGATTGCGCCGCCGTGTTGCTGCTCGAAGTGGATGGCCTCGCGGAAACCGTGCAGTCGCACGCCGAAGCAGTCGCCGACATCTGTCGCACCCATCATGCCCGCGAAGTCCGCGTGGCCCGCGACGCCAAGGAACGCGACCTGCTCTGGAAAGGCCGCAAAAATGCCTTCGGCGCCGTCGGCCGCCTGTCGCCCACTTATTACGTGCAAGATGGCGTCATCCCCCGCACCAAACTTCCCGCCACCATCCGCCGCATCAACGAAATCGGCGTGAAGTACGGCTTCCAGATCGGCAATATTTTTCATGCTGGCGATGGCAATCTCCACCCGCTGATTCTTTTCGACGCGCGCGACGAATCGCAATTCCGCCGCGTCATCGCCGCGTCCGACGAAATCATTCAGTACTGCATCGAAATGGGCGGCTCCATCACCGGCGAGCACGGCGTCGGCATGGAAAAAGATCGCCTGATGCCATTACTGTTCACGGAAGCCGAACTCGACGTGATGCGCCGCGTCCGCGACGCCTTCAACCCCCAAGGCCTGCTGAATCCCGAGAAAATTTTCCCCTCCAAAAAAGGCTGCGGCGAAATTCATGTCCGCCCGCTGCCTCTGACCGGCGCGCTCACAGCGCCGAGCGTGCCCAGCACATAACATGAACGCCTCCGCCATCAGCGCCAGCGTCACCACGCGCCTCAACGAAATTGTCGGCGCAGCAAACGTCGCGAGCGATTTCGCGCAAATAGCCACATACGAAATAGATCGAAAGCTCCCGGCAGCCGCCGTGCGTCCCGCAACCAGCGAAGAAGTCGCGGAAATCGTAAAATTCGCCGCCGCGGAAAATCTGGCGCTGGTCACCACCGGCGCGCGCACAAAATTAGGCATCGGCTACGCGCCCACTCGCTACGACCTCGCTCTCGACATGACGCGCCTCAACAAATTAATCGCCTACGATCCCGGCGACCTCACCCTAAGCGTCGAAGCCGGCGTCCCCCTCGCAAAAATCGCGCAACTGCTCGCCGAACATCATCAATTCTTGCCGCTGGCCGTTCCGTTCGAGAAGCGCACGACAATCGGCGGCACGATCGCCTCCGGCGTAGACTCCCCGCTGCGCCAGTTTTACGGCACCGCGCGCGATTTTCTGCTCGGCATGGAATTTGTCACCGGGGAAGGGATCGCAGCGAAAAGCGGCGGCCGCGTGGTAAAAAATGTCACTGGCTACGACATCCACAAATTAATGATCGGCGCGCTCGGCACCCTCGGCGTAATCACACGGGTAAATTTCAAAACGTTTCCCATGCCCCTCGGCTCCCGCGGCTTCGTCGCGCGATTCCCCACTGCCGAAACCGCCCTGGACATGCGCCAGCGCATCGCGCAGTCCGCGCTCACGCCGCTCACGATGGAAATCATCAGCCCGCTCGTAGCCGAACTTTTTGACAGCGACGCAGCCTCGCGTTACGAACGCGCCCCCATGCCGCCGAACGTACTTTCCACCAGCGAATGGGCTCTCTCCACCGGCTACGCTGGCAACGACGGCGCGCTCGAACGAATCGCGAAAGACTTGCAGCGCATCGCTGAACAATCCGGCGCCACGGGATTCACCATCCTCGCCGAAAACCTGCCGCCCGCCTGGACACGCAAGTGCGAATTCATCCCCATCGCCCTCGCATCCTCGCCCGCAACCACAATCGTGAAAATGAGCGTCCTGCCGACGCACATGAAAGACGCCCTGGCCGCCGCACAAAACGCAGCCGAAACCAACGACCTCCGCTGGGCCGCCATGGCCCGCGGCCTAGGCATAATTTATTTCGCAATCCTGCCGAGTGAACACAGCGACCAGTACCGCCAGCGCGTCGCCACCACGGCTACCGCAATCCAAGAGGCCTGCGCCAAACTAGCAGGCCACGCCACAGTTCCCTGGGCCCCCGCCGAATGGAAATCCATGCTGCAAGTCTGGGGCCCCCAACGCCAAGATTTCCCCCAAATGCAAAAAGTAAAATCCGTCTTCGACCCCCAAAATATCCTAAGCCCCGGCCGCTTCGCCCCGAATTTGTAGCGTTGCGGCGACTCTACTTTCGCAGAGCCTCGCCTAAAGATTTCGACGTCCCCAGCTCGTCTTCCTCCAAACGGTCTTCAGCGATTTTTGCGCCGATACCAAGGCCGATACAGAGCACTGCGGCGGTTAGCCCTTCGATCTCAGCGAGTACGCGGTCCGTTCCGCCGAGAGCGTGAATGAGCCCTCCTCCGAACCAAAACGCCAGTCCCCCTATAGCCAAAAAGAGGCCAGCTAATCCTTTGAGCAGAGGCTTCAATATCGATCGTGTTAACGGTTTCATGAAGACGCCTAACGGCAAATGCCATTCTTCACTAGTCAGTATACAGACCAAACACCCGGCGTCGCCAGTTCGACCAAGTGTCGGTCGGGGTCTCTGAAGTAAAGGCTCCAGCCTCCCAGCTCCCACTGTCTTTTTTCTTCCACCGTGATTCCGCTGGTTTGCAGCCACGACTCCCAGTTGGCCAATTCGTCCGTAGGGATCGCGAACGCGATGTGCAACTCGCCATCTCCGTCGTGCGGCGATTGGATCGTCCGCGATCCTCCCTTCGCGAACAGCAGCAGCACCTGACGCGTGCCAGCGTGCATCGCACAACCACGCTCGCCGAATTCCTTGATCACGCGAAACCCGAAAGTCTGCTCGTAGAACTGGACGGAGCGCGCCACATCGCTCACGTACAACGAAGCTTCCAGAATGCCATCGCTTTTCGGCGGCATCGTTCCCTCCAATCAACTCGTGTGAACGTAGAATAAGGCACCAAGCCGCCGAATGGAGGCCGTAATCGGGATCTGAATCGTTACTTAGATTCAGCGCTGCTCCGCCGCGCGAATGCCGTAAGATACTGGCTGGATCCAGTACATCGAGGCCCTCAACGCAATGGCTTCAGAACCGCAGCCGCCAAATTCCGCGCAAGTCGTCGCGCCGCCGCAGTCGCACGACGCCGCCCAGCGCGAATTTCAGCTAACGCTAAGCGGCTTCTCCGCGATCGACAAACCCGAGTACGAAGACTACTCCCGCTGCGTGCACTGCGGCCTCTGCGCCAATAATTGCCCCACCTATCGCCTCTGGGGACGCGAAGCCGATTCCCCCCGCGGGCGCATCAAGCAAATGGCGCTGGTGGACCAAGGCCGCCTGGAACTCGGCGAATCATTCGTCCTGCACATTGACCGCTGCCTGAATTGCCGCAATTGCGAAACCGTCTGCCCCTCCGGCGTCGAATACGGAAAAATTCTCGAGCTCGCCCGCGCGCAGATCGAACAAAAATATAAACGCCCGCTTGCCTCGCGCATCGCCCGCGATTTCGTCTATCGCCGCCTGCTTCCCTACCCCGGCCGCATCGCCACAGCAGCCCGCGCGCTAAAAATCTATCAGCGCTCCGGACTAGCAGCCGTAGCCCGCGCCACCGGAATCCTCCGCCTGCTCGGTCTGCAAGATCGCGAAAAGCTGCTCCCGCGCATTGATTCCGATTTTTTCTTCAGCGAGCTGGGCAAGACGTTCCCAGCAAAAGGCGCCCGTCGCGCCCGCGTGGCATTCTTCGCCGGATGCGTCGCGCAAGTCACCTTCAGCGATCTAAATCGCGCCACCATCCGAGTCCTGCAAGCCAATGGCTGTGAAGTAGTCGTCTCCGCCGCGCAGACCTGCTGCGGCGCGCTGGCAGCCCACGCCGGAGTCCGCGACACCGCCCGCGATCTAGCCCACAAGAATTTCGACGCCTTCCTCTCCGACGATTTCGACGCCATCATCACTAACGCGGCCGGTTGCGGCTCCACGCTGAAGGAATACGCGCACCTCTTCAGCGAAGACAGTACTTCGCATTCGCGCGCAGAAAAATTCTCCGCGAAAATGCGCGACATCAGCGAATTTCTGGTGGACCTCGGCGTCACCGCCCCACTACGCCCGCTGCCCGTCCGCGTCACCTATCAAGACTCCTGCCACCTGGTCCACGGCCAAAAAATCCGCGAAGCCCCCCGTCAGTTGCTCCGCTTCATCCCCGGCCTGGATTTCGTAGAAATGCCCCTAGCCGATCAATGCTGCGGCTCCGCCGGCGTGTACAACGTCACCGAGACCGAAACCTCCCTGGAACTCCTCGACCGCAAAATGGACAGCGTGCAACAAACCAAAGCCCAAATCATTGCCACCGCCAACCCCGGTTGCATCCTGCAACTCCGCGCTGGCGCCACGATGCGCCGCACCAACCAGGAAGTCCTCCACGTTGTGGAACTGCTCGACCGGGCGCTTTCGTAGCTTCAATACTTTTTTGTTGCGCGCCCGGCTACTCGTTGCTGCGGTGTAACCCATAACTTCAATTCCTTCGGTGAAGGATATTGCGGCGGTCGCTCACCCCGATAGTCCACTATTTCTAAGCTGCTCAAGAACCCTTCCTTGACAAAGAGCAGCACCTCAAGCGCGTATCGATACGCCTCCACGGGGATCGGTTCATGCGCCGATGCGCGAGTGCACGGCTCCTTCAGCTCGAAGTCGACGGTTCCACACCCGCAGTCACACTCCCAGCAAACCTCTGCACAGGCGCCCTGTGATTTCAACTCATCCCGGCCGGGGAAATCCGCCGTGAGCATGAAATCGAGCAACTCCCGCTCTCTTTCGCTCAGTGCACGAGATTTGGTTAGTTTTGCCATGGCGATCGCCGTCCGAGTCGTTATTCACTCGCTAATGGGATATGTAAGTATTTTCGAAGAAACAATAACAGCGAACTGACGAGGGAAGATTCAAAAAGGGGTCTTGCGGGCGGAGCGTGGGGGAAATTTTCCGCCCGCAAGTTGAGGCTGAGCTATTGGCCGTGCAAACTCTAGTGTAGCGCTTACTACTCCGCCGGAGGTGGTGGAGGCGCACCCGGTCCGCCGCGAAACGCCCCGCGCGGCCCTGCCTTCGATACCGTGTAATCCGCCGGCACCTGGAACAACGTCGCCGCCGGTTCCGTCCGCGCAATACTCGTCATCTGAAATACCGTGTCGCCCGAACGCGGATCGCTGCGCTTGGTCATCACCACCATCTGCAATTCCGCCGAATACCAGCGCTCGGTAACGATCACGATTGCCTTCACGTTCCCAATCTGCCCGGCGGGAATCGTGCGCGTGTAGCGGGTGCCCTCCGCCGTCACGCCGCCAATGGTTTGCGTGCCCAGCGAAGTGGTCACTACTTCTTTATCCGCCGCGTCCCCGCCCGGCCCGCCGCCATTGTGCGGTTTCCGAGCAAAATCAGCCTTGTCAGGAGGAGGCGGCATCAGCCGCGCGGTTTTCGTATCAACCTCCAAAATGTAACGCGTGCCCGCCACCGGATCGTTGACGAACGTCACATGCGGCGCAGCCTGTCCCGCCACGGCGGTCGGTCCGAACGCCGGCAAAGTCATGTCGCGCCGCGTCCGTCCCTGGCTATCGCGCGCAATGGTTCCAGTCGAAGTGTGCTTGATCTGGTTTCCATCGCCCAGCGTCTCCGTGGATTCCGTCGTGAAACTCGCGCTGAATGGCGCGCCCGTCACCACCTTGTCGCCCAGCCCCGCTTCGAAACCCAAAAACCGGATCTCGTCGCGTCCTGGCCCGTGGCCAAATCCGTGGCCAGGAGGTGGCGCCGGGGGTGGCGTTGACGCCGCATCCTGCGCACGCAATCCCGCGCCGGAAAGCAGCAGAATCATCGCCACTCCCGCCATCGCAAAATACTTTCCCTGGTTCTTCATCTCAAGCTCCTCCGCAGAAGTTGATCGTGTTTCTAAAAATCCGAATCAGTATCGGAATTCGCATCCGACTGCGCCACCAGCCGAATCGCCTGCGGCGTCCCGTCCTGACTCACCACCATGTCAGCCGTCACGTGGTCCCGCACTCCCATTCCCTCCACAGGCAAACCATAAGAAACCAGCGCCGCCCGCGGCAACACCACGCGCACCACCGCCGCGCCCTCGAGTTCCGATGGATCGTACGCATACGGCAGCGGCATATAGGCCGTCGTATATTCGTTGACGTCAACCACAGCCGCTTGTGGATTGCTGTCGGGCGCGACCGCAGAAGTTTTCGTCGCGGCTGAATTATCGGACGCCTGCCCAGCACTCTGCGTCGAACTCTGCGCCGAATTCACGCCCGCTGGCGTCACTAAATTCTGCCGGTGGAACGAAAGCCCCAGCGCCAGCAGCACTGCCGCGGCGATCGCAAAAGCTGCCAGCTGCCAGCGCACTCCGCGCGAAGCCGTCGCCGCTTTTTCCCGCCGAAATTCCTGCAGCAACAAAGTTTCCAGTCGCGCCGGCGCCTGCAATTCTGCCGACTCGGTCGCCGCCTGCCGCAAAGAAAAATCCAGCGACTCCACCTCAATCAACAGCGTCGCGCATTCGCTGCAGCCTTCCGCATGCGCCAGCGCCCGCTCGCACAGCGCCTCGCCCTCGTTCCCGGGACGGTCTAGCTCGTGCAACACTTCCTGAAATTCCACGCAGTCCATGCGATTCATCCTCTTCATTTCCGTAAAAATGTCCTTGCCGGTGTCCTCGTTCATTCGCCCACCGCCGACGCGCGCCGCACCGGTTGCGCATCGCGCAATTTTTCAACCAGAATGCCCCGCGCCCGATGCAGCCGGGAACGCACCGTGCCTACCGGACAATCCAGCGCTGCCGCGGCTTCCTCGTAACTCAATTCATCCAGCTCGCACAGCACCACCACTTCACGGTAATTTTCCGGCAGCGTCGCAATCGCCTGCCGCACCCGCGTGACATTTTCCAGCGCAGCGAAGTCGTCGCGGTGCAGCATGTAGGCACTAACGCGCGCGCCATTGCCGTTCGCATGCCCGCTCCCGTTTCCACTTCCATTGCCGTTTGCATAACCAGACGTCCCGTTCTTTCCGCCCACGCGCCCAGGGTTGCCGCGCGCCATCATCGCGTCCAGCTCGTCAGCCGATTCCGGCAGCGGCACTGAATTCCGTTCCTGCTCCCAACGCCGCCGCAAATGATTCCGCGCCACGCCGAAAAGAAACCCGCCCAGCGTCCCTCGCGCGGGATCAAACCGCTTGGCGTCGCGAATCAATGTCATGAAAACCTCTTGCGTCACATCCTCGGCCATCGCCGCGTTCCCGCTCATATGCAGCGCAAACCGATATATCGCCGGATGCTTCCGCCGGTACAGCAGCGTAAAAGCCGCCTCGTCCCCGGCCACCATCCGCCGGAGCAGCAGCCCCTCATCTATGGTTTCTATGCCCCTATTCATCTCAGACGATTGGACGGCCCGGCGCAACTCTCGTTACATATTCCGCCCCACCCCAGAATAGTTCCAGAAAATTGCACCAACCGCACCTTTTGACCCTGTGAATCGCCCGACCGGGCGATTCATCCTGAGGTCCCGCAGTGCGGGATCGAAGGGTAGCAGCCGGTCCCGGTTTGTGGAACCGGGCGGCCTGCGCCTTGGCCGTTGACCCGCGCAATCCCCTCCTTGACCAAATCCCTCTCGTTCAATAACGTAGGGGCGGGCAAACAGGTAATATCGTCCCGTCGTCGCCCCGCGCACGTACCACGGAGGAATCGCCATCATGCAGGAATTCGATCCGCATGTCCTGGAAGAGAAGCCCATCCCGCCGCCCGAAGAATTCAGCAAAAAAGCGCGCATCGGCTCGCTCGAGGAATACCGCGAATTGTACGCCGCCGCCTCTGCCGATCCCGAAACCTTCTGGGGCGAACAGGCCAAACTCCTCCACTGGTTCGAAGCCCCCAAAAAAGTTCTGCAATGGAATTCGCCTCACGCCAAATGGTTTGTCGGCGGTAAGCTCAACGTCTCCTACAACTGCCTAGACCGTCACCTGGAAAAAAACGCCAACAAGCCCGCGCTGATGTGGGAAGCCGAAGACGGCTCCACCATCCAATACACCTTCGCCGAACTCCATGAGCGCGTCTGTCAATTTGCCAACGTCCTCGGCTCGCTCGGCGTGAAGCCCGGCGACTGCATCGCAATCTACATGCCCATGGTCCCCGAGCTGCCCATCGCCATGCTCGCCACCGCCCGCGTCGGCGCCGTACATTCCGTCATATTCGGCGGCTTCAGCGCCACCGCCATCGCCGATCGCGTCGCCGATTGCAAAGCCAAGCTCCTGATCACTGCCGACGGCGGCTTCCGTCGCGGAAAAATCGTCCCCCTGAAAGAAACCGCCGACGCCGCCATGAAGAATTGCCCCACCATCGAAAAATGCATCGTGGTACAACGCACCAAGGAAGAAGTCGCTTGGCAAGAAGGCCGCGACCTCTGGTGGCACGACCTGGAAGAAAAAGCCGCCAAAGATCACATCGCCCCGCCCTTCGATTCCGAACATCCCCTTTACATCCTCTACACCAGCGGCACCACGGGAAAACCCAAAGGCGTGCTACACACTTCCGGCGGCTACCTGCTCCAATGCACCTGGAGCACCCAACTAGTTTTCGATCTGAACGAAGACGACATCTACTGGTGCACCGCCGACATCGGCTGGGTCACCGGCCACAGCTACGTCGTATATGGCCCACTCTCAAACGGCGCCAGCATCGTCATGTACGAAGGCGCGCCGGATTTCCCGCAGAAAGATCGCTTCTGGGAAATCATTGATCGCTACAAAGTCACCATCTTCTACAGCTCCGCCACCGCCGTACGCGCCTTCATGGCCTGGGGCATGGATTGGATCACTCCGCACAAACTAACAAGCCTCCGCCTGCTAGGCACAGTAGGCGAACCCATAAATCCCGCCGCATGGAAATGGTATTTCGAAGCGATAGGAAAAAATCGCTGCCCCATCGTAGATACCTGGTGGCAAACGGAAACCGGCTCGATCCTGATTTCCCCTCTCCCCGGCGCCACGCCCACAAAACCCGGCTCAGCTACGCTGCCGCTACCAGGGGTCATCGCGAAAGTCGTCAACATGAAAGGCGAACCAGTCGGCCCCGGCGAAACCGGTTACCTGACGATCCAAAAACCCTGGCCCTCCATGCTCCGCACCATCTACGGCGACGACGAGCGCTACGCCAAAGAATATTGGAGCCGCATCCCCGGCGTCTATTTCGCCGGCGACGCAGCCCAGTGCGACAAAGACGGCTACATCTGGGTCCTTGGCCGCGTGGACGACGTAATCAAAGTCGCTGGCCATCGCCTAAGCTCTATGGAAATCGAAAGCGTGCTGGTAAGCCATCCTGCAGTAGCAGAAGCCGCAGTAGTCGCGCGCCCCGACGAAATCAAAGGCGAAGCCATCGTCTGCTTCGTAGCCCTGCGCGTCGGCCACGAGCCCTCGAAAGAGCTTCGCGCCGAACTAATGGACTACGTAGCCAACACTATCGGCTCCATCGCCCGTCCTGCCGACGTGCGCTTCACTCACCTGCTCCCCAAAACGCGCAGCGGCAAAATCATGCGCCGCCTCCTCCGCGAACTAGCCACCAAAGGCGCGGTAACAGGCGACACCACAACCTTGGAAGACATGGCCGTAATCGAGCGCCTACTGAAGGCCCAAGCCGACGACGAGGAATAATCCGCCGAGCAATCAGCAGTCGCGTCTCGGGACGCCCTTTCTTGGAGTGCGGGAGCTTGCTCCCGCCGTGCTTGGGGCGAGGCTCGCCTCGCCTGCCTTGATCGCAGCGTAGGATCTCGCCCGCTTTCGCTGCGCCCTCTGCGTCTCTACGATGAATTTCTGTGCGACGCACCTACGGCGCGCTTCTTCCGGGCTCATCGAATTCAAGCAGGATCTTGAACCCGATCACATCCGCCCCAAAACGTATCTTGAGTTCCTTGATCCCAAACGCAAAATTCTTCGGCGGTGATGCTGATGGAACCGCCTGAGGGTCCTCGGGAAGCCTCCACGAAAAATTGCAGTGCGGGCAAGCGGTGGGAATATCGCGGATATCATCAGGTGAAACCGTGAGCCGCGACTTGCATTGATGGCATTCAAACGTAATCGCGCGAATCTCTTCCAGCCCCACCACGATCTTGCGTTCAAAGGTCACGTTGCTGAAGTGTACCACGCCACGGCGCGCTCACCTCGGCTGCGCCTACTTACGCGCTCTCTCTTACGCCCGCCAACGCCTCACCGCCACCACAATTGCATAATGTGAAGCAATCCCGCCCCCATCATCGCCGCGCCCGGAATCGTCAGCACCCAAGCCCATACAATCCGCCGCGTCACTCCCCAACGCACCGCCGTCAACCGGTGCGCCGCGCCGACTCCCACAATCGCCCCCGTAATCGTATGTGTCGTACTGACCGGAATCCCAAAATGCGCAGTAGAAATCAAAGTCAACGCGCCCGCCGTCTCCGCTGAAAATCCCCCGAACGGCGTCAGCTTCGTAATCCGCTGCCCCATCGTCTTGATAATCCGCCAGCCCCCAGCCATCGTCCCGCCCGCCATCGCCAGATGACAGCAAATAATCACCCAGTAAGGCACCGCGAATGTATTGAGCAATCCCCCCGCCACCAGCGCCGTCGTGATAATCCCCATCCCCTTCTGCGCATCATTCGTCCCATGACCCAAACTGTACCCCGCAGCCGAAACCAACTGCAGCCGCCGAAACCAGCGATCCACTCTCTGCGGCCGCATCCTCCGCACAATCCAGCTCGTCCCAATACTCGTCGCAAATCCTAAAAACATCCCGATCACCGGCGACAGAAAAAGAAACAAAATCGGCTTCGTCCATCCGCCCAGAATCAAAGCGCTCATCCCCGCATGCGCCACCGCCGCGCCGCCATATCCCCCCATCAAAGCGTGCGAAGAACTCGTCGGCAACCCCAATATCAACGTAATCATGTTCCACAAAATCGCGCCCACCAGCCCGGCCAGCAGCACGCGCTGGTTCACCATGTCAATGTGCACCATGCCGCTGCCCAAAGTTTTCGCCACCGCCGTGCCAAACACAAACGCCGCCACGAAATTCCAGAATGCCGCCCACGCCACTGCGCGAAAAGGCGTCAGCACCCGCGTCGAAACCACAGTCGCGATGGAATTGGCGGCGTCGTGCCACCCATTGGAAAATTCGAATGCCAGAGTCAGGCCGACGGTCAGTAGGAGTACCTGGAAGCTATTCACGGGGTCAGGCGCTTTTCAGTATGATGCTTTCGATTACGTTCGCTACGTCCTCGCACTTATCTACCGCGGTTTCGATCACCTCGAATATTTCCTTCCACTTGATGATTTGCACCGGATCTCTTTCCTCATCGAATAACTGCGCGATCAAAGTCCGGCAGATCCGGTCGCTTTCATTTTCGTAGCGGTTGATTTCGATGCAATGCTTCATCGCCGTGTCCGGCTTCTCAATCGCATGAATCGCTGCCGACAGCTCTTTCGTCGCAGCCACCAGCACTTGCGCCAGGTCCAGCGTCCCAATTCGCAAACTCTCCACGCGATACAACACGAACCGGCTGGCCGCCGCGTCAATCAGGTCAATCACGTCGTCCATCGTGCTGACCAGCTCGTGAATGTCCTCGCGATCGAACGGCGTGATGAACGTCTTGTTCAGCATGCGAAATGTCTGGTGC
Organism: uncultured Acidobacteriota bacterium; assembly: GCA_963710845.1. Lineage (GTDB taxonomy): Bacteria > Acidobacteriota > Terriglobia > Acidiferrales > UBA7541 > Palsa-295. The sequence continues at coordinate 142,353 of CAVQBU010000010.1, forward strand.
GTGATTTCGTCGCCGTCGTGCTCGATGGCCTTGATGTTCTGCACTTGCTCCGGAACTCCCGTGTAATGCAGCAACATCTTCTGAAAAGCCACCGCCCCGCGATGAATATTCTCCGCCTGCTTGCGAAAAAGATCGAAAAACCCCTCTTCGCGAGGCAAAAGCCGTTGCAACAGTCCGGTCATCGAATTTCAGCGCTCCAGAGCAACATTTGAAACAGCCAGACCATAACAGACATACCAATCCAGAGGCAAGGAACCCCTGGATCACCCTGCAGCGCGATCCATCCTTGGAACTGGCAGCGCCGGTTCGAAGGAGCTCCCCGCCGATCGCGCTCCTGGGAATCCCAATCTCCCGATCGGTGTCCCAACTACCACAGCACCACGCCCCATTTTCGTGGCATAGCCTTCAGGCTGTGCGAGGCGATTGTTGCCACAGGAGCCTTGCCCGGTTGTTCCCAAAATGGGAATGCCATCGTCCCGACCGACTGCTTGATTACCCCATCCTACCTATGATATAATGGTTACTAGGCCATGCTACTATTCGCTCATGACACGGGCTCCAGCGCAAAGCCGGGCGCGCCAAGCGCCTCGCTCCCACGCTCTCCCCAGTCCTCGTCCGCCAGCACCCTCCACCACCCGACCGTCCCATTTCTCCGCAAATTTCTAATCAACGGCGCAAATATTAGAAATCAACCTAACTCCCGCAGAATCACCACAAACCCTATTTCTAATCACACATATATCGCGTTTTTCAGCCCCATTTTCATCAACTCGCGGAATCTACTGCCACCATCCGCAAAACTACTGAGCCCCGCGCCCATCAACGGTGGCCCGCTCGCCCCGATGCTGCTATCCTTTCCCCGAAGGATTCCACCGAGGTAGCGCTGATGGCACAATCCGCCGCTCCCACAATCCCCTACTCCGCCACCCGTGACCTATCGCGCGCCCCCGTCCCCTGGTACATCTGGTGCGGCCTGCTCGGCCCAACCTCCATCGTCTTCGGCCTCTACTGGGACATTTCCTGGCACATGAGCATCGGCCGCGACACCTTCTGGACGCCCGCTCACATGGCCATCCAGCTAGGCGGCATCCTGGTCGCCCTCACCAGCGTCTATCTGATCTTTTCCACCACCTTTGGATCCAATCGCGCCGCCAAAGCTGCCTCCATTCAAGTCTGGGGATTCCGCGGCCCGCTCGGCGCATTCCTCGCATGCTGGGGCGGCGTGGTCATGGTCACCTCCGCGCCCTTTGACAACTGGTGGCACAATTCCTTCGGCCTCGATGTCGCTATCGTCAGCCCGCCGCACATGGTCCTCGGCGTCGGAATTTTGGCCGTCGCGATCGGCGCCCTCCTACTACTCGTCAGCTGGATGAACCGCGCCGAAGGCCTCGCGCAAACCAGGCTTCGCCGCATGTATTTCCTTCTCGGCGGCGTGATTCTCTCGCTCCATTGGGTGCTGCTCTCGGAATACACCAGTGGGAGCCAGATGCACGGTCCCGCTTTCTACCGAGCCTTGTCGCTGGCTGTGCCGGTAATCCTCATCGCGCTGTCCCGCGCCGGCGGTTACCGCTGGGGCGCCACCACCGTCTCGGCGATTTACACCGCGTGGGTCCTGGGCCAGCTCTGGCTGCTGCCATTATTTCCCGCGACCCCCAAACTTGGCCCGGTGTTCACCAACATTACGCACATGGTGCCGCTGGAATTTCCCACGCTCATCATTCTGCCGGCCATTGCTCTGGATTTTTTGCTGAATCGTTACGCGCAGAAAAATAAATGGATCCTCACCGTCATGCTCGGCACCGCGTATCTCGCCGTGCTACTGCTCGTGCATTGGCCGCTCGGCGCTTTTCTGATTTCGCCCGCCGCTCGCAATTGGGTTTTCGGCCAGAATTATTTTCCGTACATGGAATCGCCTTCGGAATATCACTTCAATTGGGAATTCGTGGATCTCGCGCCCACCACCGGTCTTTTCGTCAAGGGAATCGGCATCGCGCTCGCAACTTCCATCATCGGCTCGCGCATCGGCCTCGCTGCCGGTGACGCATTGCGCGGCTTGCGCCGGTGAACAACATGTCGCGGCGTGGAATCATCTCGCGCGCGCGCGAGCTTGCAATCGCGTGGATCGCTGTTCTTTTATTGATCGCGCCCGCTTGGGCGCACGTCGGAAATCCCGACGTATATTTCCAAGGCGCCGCCGGCCCCTACCACCTGATCATCACCATTCGCACGCCACAAATGATTCCCGGCACAGCGGACGTGGAAATTCTCAGCGCCACACCCGGCATTTCGAAAATCACTGTCGTCCCGCTCTACATCGTCGGTCCCGGCGCGAAATATCCTCCCGTCGGCGACTTGCTCGCGCATTCGCAGGAAGACCCGCAATATTTCTTCGGTAAAATCTGGCTGATGGAATCCGGCTCCTGGCAAGTCCGCGTGCAGGTCGAAGGCCTGCTAGGCGCAGGCGAACTTGCGGTTCCGGTGCCCGCCGCCGCGCGCCGCACGCTGCCCATGCAAAAATCGCTCGGCATTCTGCTCTTCGCGCTGATGTCGCTGCTCGTCGTCGCGATAATTTCAATTGTCGGCGCAGCGCGCCGCGAATCCACACTCCCGCCGGGCGAATTGGCGTCCGTGGAACGATCGCGCCGCGGCCGCTGGATCATGCTCGGAACCGCCGTCGTCGTTTTCGGAATTTTATATTTCGGAAACTCGTGGTGGAATTCCGAAGCCAGCGCCAAGGCCCGGCAGATGATCTACAAAGCACCGCCGCTCGACGTCTCTCTCGAGCCGAACGGAAAACTCTTTCTGAAGATGCGCAATTCCGAATGGCATCGCACCCGGCCCGAAACGGTGATGACTGCTCTCATTCCCGATCACGGCCACCTCATGCATCTCTTTCTAATTCGCGAGCCGGGGATGGACCGCTTCTATCACCTGCATCCGCAAATCGTCCTGCTTACGCCAGGCCTTCATACAGTGGATGGAACTTCGTTCGAAACCGATTTGCCAGCGATTCCCGCAGGCCGCTATCAGGTCTTTGCCGACGTAGTGCGCGAATCCGGCTTCCCTGACACCATGATCGCGGAAATTAATTTGCCGGATATTCCCGGCATCGCGCTCACGGGCGACAATTCCGCGGCCGCATCTTCGCCGCTCCCGGCCGACGGCGCGAAGGCGCACAACAACGGCGATCCGAACGGCGTAGGCGGCGCGAACGGCACGACAGAACAAGCAATGGGCGCGCCGGACAACGCGACTGCGACCCTGCCGGATGGCTATAAAATGATTTGGGAGCGCGGCACAACGCCATTCACAGCCAATCATTTTGTCTGGCTGCGTTTTCGCCTCGAGACTCCGTATGGCAAGCCCGTCAACGATTCCGAACCATACATGGGCATGGCCGGACACGCCGAAATCGTAAATTCCGATCGCTCGGTCTTCGCGCACATCCATCCCGACGGCTCGGTGGCGATGGCGGCGCTGGAACTTACGCGGAAAAATTCAGCAACGGGAAATGCAATCGCCAGCGCACAAGCAGGAGCGAACGCAGGCGGCGAAATGGGCGGCATGGACGTGTCCGCCATGGACATGTCAATGGACCCGCGCTCCGCGGAAGTTTCCTTCCCCTACGGATTTCCCAAAGCAGGCGAGTACCGCCTCTTCGTGCAAATGAAACGCGGCGGAACAATCGAGACAGGCGTCTTCGATACGCAGGTGCTTCCGTGATTCAGACCGGGAGCTCGCGCGAAATTTTCGCGCAGCGATTTTAGATTTTTGCAGTCTCGTTACGAATTATTGGCGCGCATCATTTTCGCGGCCATTCTGGTGACCAGGCTTCTCGGCGCCAGGCGTTGCCCTTCTTTCATCAGGCGATTCATGAAGCCGGAAATTACGTAGGGCTTACCTGCTGCTTGCGCTTCGAGTCCCACGCGAGCCACTTTCTCCGCCGTCTCCGCATTCTTGAAAGCACGGTCCGGCTGGTGCGCAACCTCCTGGAATTCAGTTACTGTCGAACCCGGGCACAGCGCGCACACGCGCACCCCCGCATCACGCACTTCCTCGGCGATTCCTTCGGCGAAGAGCAGATCGAAAGCCTTGGTGGCCGCGTAGCAAGCGTTGTATGGAAGCGGTTGGAACGCCGCGAGCGAAGCCACAATCATGACGTCGCCATGTTTCCTCTGAACCATGGCGGGCAAGTAAAGCCGCGTGAGGTGCACCACCGCCGAACAATTCACCTGCACCATTTCCAGCATTGTTCCCGCGGGAATTTCGGCCGCGTTGCCGTATGCCCCAAAGCCAGCATTGTTGATCAGAAAATCAACCTCGAGCTTCTTCCCAGTGCTAAACGCGTAAATTTCGCCGGGCGCCTCCGGCCGCGTCAAGTCCGCGGCGAACACTTCGGTCTTAATCCCGTGCTGCGACGCGAGATCAGCTGCCAGCTTTTGCAACCGGTCAATTCGCCGCGCCGTCAGCACCAGATTCGCGCCGCCCGCGGCGAGTAGCTTGGCCAGCTCAAGTCCGATCCCAGCGCTCGCACCGGTAATCAGCGCCCATTTGCCCCGCCATTCCTGCTGCCATTTTTCCGCCACGAAATCCTCCGATCAACCTGCAAGCAGCGGCCAACACCACCAGCGAAAACTCTACCATAGCGCCGCTCGCGGAATTTGAATCTCTATCGCATGGAAAAATCCTTGTAGGTCGTGGCTTCAGCCACGACGCAAGAGCAGCAAACGCGGAGCGGCTTTAGCCGCTGAAGTACGGTTTGATTTTGAGGCGGACCAACGAAAGCGGATCACAATTCGCGAATGCGCCAAAGCAAGAAATGCCGCCGATCAGGTAAGAGAAGCAGGTCAGGCGTTGCCGGGCTTTTCGCGCGGCATTACGGTGTCGCGAATCCGCACGCCCTGCTCTTTCAAACGATCGAGCAAGCGCCGCGCCCAGACGAATTCCGCCGCCAAAATGCCCAGCGCGAGCATGATCGTAAGCCAGCCAGGCCCCGGCGTCGCGATCATCACAATTCCCAGAGCAAGCAGCGTGAACCCGATCAGCACCTTGACGAACCGCCTGGCCTGCTGGAACGAATTGATCAGCACCACAGATCTCGTTTCACGAGAATCGCACGCGCTCGTGGCCGCTTACTTGGCCGTCTAGTCGTTAGATGCGGCTCAATCAATTAAGTCTCTGCGCGCACACCGATTTCCTTCGAAAAGACTTCGCGCACGACGTAATTTCAGACTTGCACGCGGAGAACAGCGGGTTGGCACGAGGTCGCGGCGCTCGAATCCGTTTTGCGCACCAAACAATTGCCGCAAATGGAAAGTTTCTGCCAGATAAGTCGCAATACGGGAACGCATGTGCGGGCCAATCGGGAATCCCGCATGCGACATTCAGATCAACAAGCTCTCCTGCGAGGTCTAAAACTTGTAAACGATGCCCACGGAAGCCTTCGGGCTGATCTGGTAAGTGTTGAAGAACCGGCTGGCGATGCCATCAATCGCCACTCGCAGCGCGACGTGACGATGATGGGCGTTCAAATCCACGCCCACGCCCCCCAATCCAGCGAGCGCGCCCTGGCCGCCATACGGCGTCTGGGGAGTGATCCACATTCCCCCGATCATTATATGCGTCCAGACATCAATGCCTTTCGGTCCGACGTAGCGAAGCCGTGGTCCAATTCCGCCGAAGACTAACCAGGAATTCTGCCCCGGCTGGCTGCCATAGACAGCCATGCCCTCTACATCAGCGCCGAGCCAATCCCGATAGTAGTAAACTGCAGCAATGTTCCCGCCGTTCATGTTCGAGTTGACGCCGGGAACTTCGTAGAACCGGAAGAACGTGTACCCTGCATAGAGGTCCCAGCTGTACTTGTTAAAGACGCCTTGCACTTCCTGTGGCATGGCAGCAGGTGGCGCCGCCGGAGCAGGACTAGCGAACACAGGGATCGGGAAGATTGCCGGGGAATCCGCTGCCGGGCTCGCCGCCGTGGCTGGCGTCGCCGGTGTGACCGCGTAGGTCATAAATGCAGGAGAAGCGAGCGAAACGGAATCGCCAAAGTTCGACTGCGCTCCCGCATTCACGGCCATGAACAGCAGGCCGCCCAATAGAACAGAGATATATTTCATCGTCGCTTTCCCCCAGACGAAGGACTGCCCTGCCCAGTTTCTCTATAACTCTGAGGGATAGCCGAAGGGCCTGTCTATACGTTTGATTGTGCGTGCCACCTGGATGTCAACCTGTTCGCTGGGCCAGTTCCTGCGCGGGACATTGGTACTGAAATGCGCAGGTCGGTTACGCTGCAGCTCGCTAACCATGGCGCCGCAATCTTTTCTTGACCTCACGATATTTTCTGCTATTCTGCGGGGGCTGCCTTACCAGCAGCGCTTATCAAGAGTGGTTGAGGGGACAGGCCCTGCGACGCCACAGCAACCTGGTGCAACTGCCAAGGTGCTAATTCCTGCCCAGTGGGGAGAGATAAGATCCTCGATAGACCGGCCACCGGTCGTTGAAGATTCAACTCCCAAGCTGAAGTCGAATTAAAGCCTGCATTCGCACAAGCGAGTGCTCGCAATTACTTTTTGCAGCGCATGGCGCGCTGGTCAGGGCCTATTTCTATTTCGAGGGTCCCAACTAGCAGACCATGACGCCGCGGCGGAGCACATTCCGCGAGGTTGAGGGAAAGTAGATGTCGCAGAGCACGGCAGTGGATGGGCCAATAGCAGTCATAAAGGTTGGCGGCTCGATTTTGACCAGCGCCAAGGCGTATCGCCGAGCCGCGAAATTTGTGCGGCACACGCTGCAGAACGCCCCGCACGAGCGATTGGTTGTGGTGGTTTCCGCGCAAGAAGGAACCACGGACCGGCTGGAGCGCGGTGCGAGAAAGATTGTGCGCGAGCCGGCGCGCGCTGCTCTGGATTTGTTGTGGTCCACCGGCGAGATTCGTTCGGTAGCGCTGCTCGCGCTGCATTTGCAACAACTCGGCGTTGCTGCTGCACCGCTGAACATCCACGAAGCTGGCCTCACTGTTCCAGAAACCGAAAACGAAGTTGGGCGAATTCAATTGCACGCCGGGCGGCTGCGCGGCGTGCTTGAGAAATTTGCGGTTGCGGTGGTGCCGGGATTCTTGGCGGCGAATTCCGCGAACGCGATCATATCGCTGGGGCGCGGCGGTTCGGATTTGACCGCGGTGCTCTTGGCCGAGTGCTTGCGAGCTTGTCGCTGCGAATTGATTAAAGACGTTCCGGGTTATTTCACCGCCGATCCGCACCGCGATTCTTCTGCCAGCCATATTCCGCGCTTAACTTTCGAACACGCCCTGCAGCTTGCGGCGGACGGGTGTGACCTGGTGCAGCGGCGGGCGATCGAATCGGCGGCGCGCGCCGGGCTGCCGCTGGTGGTTCGCAGCGTGGATGAAACGGCGCCAAGTAGCCGCATTTCACATTTTGCAATTGAGGCTGCACGCGCGCCGTGGGAAGCCACAGCAGCGGCATCCGCGGATTGAAATTGTGAGGAATCAGCGGCGGCGAAGCGGAAAATTTAGGTAGTAAACGGGCCGAGCAGAAACACATTTGAGAATCAGAATTGAGAATACGCACAAGCGAAGGAGCACGACCATGAATTTTGCAACGAAGACGATTCACGCAGGGCAGCCATCGGAACCTGAAACCGGCTCGCTGATCGCGCCCATTTTTCAGACATCCACGTACGAGCAGGATGCGCCCGGGCAGGACAAGGGCTTCAACTACTCGCGCACGAATAATCCCACGCGGCAACGGCTGGAGACGGTGCTCGCCGAACTGGAAGGCGTGGAGCACGCCGCCGTGTTCGCGTCCGGGCTCGCAGCGGAGAACGCTGTGTTGCAGGCGTACCTGCGGCCGGGCGACGAAATCGTGATTCCGAACGACGTGTACGGCGGGACGTACCGCATTCTCAATAAGGTGTATCAACCGATAGGCGTGACCGTTAAGCAGTTTGATATTTCGAATCGCAGCGCATTGCAAGCCGCGATTACGGAACGCACCAAGCTCGTATGGATCGAGTCACCGACGAATCCGCGGCTGCTCGTTTACGACATCGTGGATATTTGCAAGCTGGCGCAGGCGAAATCCGCACTGGTGGTCGTGGACAATACCTTTGCGACTCCTTATTTTCAGCAGCCGTTCCAGCTGGGCGCCGATATCGTGGTGCACAGCGTGACGAAATATCTGGGCGGGCATTCCGACACGATTCAAGGCGCGGCGCTGGCGAAAGATCCAGCGGTTTTCGAACCAATTAAATTCTTGCAAAACGCTACGGGCGCGGTGCCGTCGCCATTCGATTGCTGGCTGACATTGCGCGGATTGAAAACGCTGGAACTGAGAATGCAGCGGCACGAAGAGAACGCGATCGCGATTGCCAATTCTCTGAAGGGGCATCCGTTGGTGCGCCAGGTTTATTTCCCCGGACTGCCGGAACATCCTGGACACGAGATCGCGAAAAAACAGATGACCGGATTTGGGGGAATGGTATCTTTCGAATTGGAAGGAACGATCGAGGAAGTTGTGGCGTTCTGCTCCTCGCGGCGATATTTCACGTTGGGCGAAAGCCTGGGCGGAGTGAAAGCTCTGTTGTGCTATCCGGCGACGATGACTCATGCTTCGATTCCCGCGGAAACACGCGCGGAACTGGGGCTTTCGGATTCGCTGATCCGTTTGTCACCCGGCTGCGAAAACGCGAAAGATCTGGTGGAGGATTTGCTCGAGGGGTTGACGTTGCTCGATCATCAACGAAAAACGCAGAAGGTGGTTGCGGCCAGTGCCCACTAAAACCGCGGGAGTTGAGACATCGGCGCACGCGAGGGCGTGGCGGCCGGGGTCCGCGAAAATTGAAGTGGGAATTCTGGGCGCGACGGGAGCCGTGGGGCAGCAATTCATCGCGTTGCTGGCGAATCATCCGTGGTTTCGCGTTACGTGGCTGGCGGCGAGTGAACGTTCGGCGGGAAAACGCTACAGCGATTTGACGTGGCGTTTGCCGACGGAATTGCCGGAGGACACAGCGCGGCTTTCGGTGGAAGCGTTGAAGGCAGGTGCGGGTCCTCAGTTAGTTTTTTCCGCGCTGGATTCTTCGATCGCGGGTGAGGCGGAAGCGGAATTTGCTGCTGCTGGGCACATCGTGGTGAGTAATTCGCGCAATCATCGCATGGATCTGCTGGTGCCGCTGCTGATTCCGGAAGTGAATCCGGAACACTTGGGATTGTTGCCGCTGCAGAGGAAAACGAAGGGCTGGAGCGGTGCGATCGTGACCAATCCGAATTGTGCGGCGATGCCTTTGGCGATTGTGCTGGCGGCGTTGCGCACTTTTCAGCCAAAGAGAGTGCTGATTACTACGCTGCAAGGGTTGTCCGGCGCGGGTTATCCAGGCGTGGCATCGCTCGATGCGACTGCGAACGTGATTCCATTTATTGACGGCGAGGAACAGAAGATCGAGACGGAGACGCAGAAGATTTTGGGGCGATTTGTCGCGGATTCCGTCGAGCTACACCCGGTGATCGTGAGCGCGACGAGCACGCGCGTTCCGGTGGTTAATGGGCACACGGAAAGTGTGTCGGTGGAATTCGAGAAGAAGGTGACTCACGCGGAGATACTCGAGGCGTTTCGCAATTTTTCGGGTGAACCGCAGAAATTGGAGTTGCCGACCGCGCCGCAGCCGGCGATTGTTTATCACGAAGCAGCGAACCGGCCGCAGCCGCGATTGGATGTGGAGCGCGGCGGCGGAATGGTGACGCACGTGGGGCGTTTGCGGGATTGCGCTGTGTTGGGGCACAAATTTGTGTTATTGAGCCACAATACGATTCGCGGCGCGGCCGGCGCGGCGATTTTGAACGCGGAATTGATGGCAGCGAAGAACATCCTTGGGTAGTTCGGCGCCAAGCCTTTCGCTTACGATCCGCGACACAACCCGGCTTCAGGGGCTAAAGCCCTCGTGGGTGCGAAGCTTTCGGCGGGGCTGAAGCCCCGCCCTTCCGTGACCTTCCCTTCCCGTTAAATTATTTCCGTGGTCGCTAGTTGTGGGAAAACAGATCCCCCACTGCGTCCCGCGCCCGTCCCGCAGTCGCGGGACAGGAAAGAAAAAGCGCGGAACTCCGGCGGGATGACGCGGGGTAGTTTGTTTTTGCGTGGGGAGCGGGTTCGGAATGACACACAACTTTCTCTGTGTGCGAACTTCGTCGCGTCGTCCTAAAGCAATCCAGCCTTCGTACGTTTAGGTTTTATTTACAGGGGTTGGTGCGCGGCTTCGGCGGCGTGTCTTGCGAGGATTTGATTGAACTGCGCGAGTTGCTGCTCGAGGACGCGAACAATTTCGTGTGCGCCGGGGAGTTGGCCGGATTTGGCGAGCAATTCCAAGCGTTGAGCGGTCTCCCAGGGGCCGGGCGTCGCGAAATTCCCTACCGAACCTTTCAGAGTGTGCGCGGCCGTTTCGAGAGCTTTCGAATCGGCGGCGCTCAGAGCCGCGCGAATTTCGTCGAGCATTTTTGGGCACTCCGTAAGAAATATTCCCGCCAGCTCTTTCAATAATTCATTGTCACCATCGAAGCGCGCCAGCAGTTCGGCGTCGCTCGGCTCTTTCATTGCGGAGTCGCCGGAAACCGGGGCAAGTTTCGTGCCGGCGGGAACTGTTGCCTGGATTACTTTTGCGAGCTCGGCAGGATTAATCGGCTTAGTGATATAGCCATCCATTCCGGCAGCCAGGCAGCGTTCGCGGTCCCCCTTCATCGCGTGGGCGGTGACGGCGATAATCGGAATGTGCGCGCCAGTACCCAGTTCCCTTTCGCGGATGCGCGCGGCGGCTTGCAGGCCGTCCATTTCCGGCATTTGCACGTCCATCAGGATGATGTCGAATTGGCGAGACTGATTTTGTTCCCAGAGCTGCACGGCTTCGATGCCGTTGTTCACCGAAGTCACCGTGTGGCCCTGTTTCTGCAGGAGTTTTTGCGCGAGGACGCGATTGACCGCATTGTCCTCGGCGAGAAGGATGTTGAGCTTCTGCGGCGATGCTTGCGGGACTTCGCGGATGGTCAAGACCACGTCCTTATGCGCGGCGCGTGGCTCGTCCACGCAAAGCGCCAGCAACTATTTTTTTGGATTAATGCTGCGCGAGCGAACGATGCAGCAGGAAGGGGGGACTGCAATTCGATCCTAGGCTGAGCGAAGGGGGACGTCAATGGACCTGATGCTCTGGTGAGCAACAGCGTTGCGCGGCAGCCGGCCCGGGAGAGCGGATTGCGGGAAAATGAGCCGAAGAATCTGGATGAATGCGCCAATCTGCGGAATGTTGCGCCCTCGTCCCCCAATCAGACCGCGCTGCGCTGACGGAGAACGAGGGCGTCCGTGCAAATCGTTTATGGCAGAGGCAACGTCCAGATCAGAAGATCGGGGACATTGTCGTCCACCGCTGCGAATCGCGCAATGTCTCCTTTGGTCATGACCGCGAGACCGAAGGAGCCGCCGAAATTAGGATCCACGGAAATTTCCTTTACAAACTTGCCGCCGACGGTGAATTCGACAATTTCGCTCGGCTGATTCGGGTCCGGATTAATGGCATCGTTATTGGCGACGATCAAATGGCCGTTCGGCGCCATGATCATTCCCAGCGGACCGTGCAAATGAACGGAGTCCTGGTAGATCACTCTGCCCGTGCCATGATCCTTTTCCGTATCGGCGGCGTTGGCGACGGCAAAGACGGCGTTATCGGCGCTGGAGGCGACGTACAGGACGTCGCGCTCCGCATCGTAAACCAAACCGGTGGGAGCATCCACGAAAGTGACTGGATCGCACTGATGCAGGTAGCCGGAAGCGATTTGGGTTACGTTTTTCACGGAGACGCCGCTTGAGGTAACGTGCAGAGCGAAGCGCACGACGGTGCCGGTGAGCCCGTTGGCGACGAAATATACCGCCGAGTTGCCTTCGTCGAAGAGCGCAGCGTCCCACGGGCCGTTAATCGAAGTATCGGTGATGCTGCCTACCTGCTTGCCGCTCTTGTTGATCACAAGAATCGAGCCGGGCGTGGCGTTCTGGCAAGTGCCATCGGGAGACGGAAAGTTGCCGACCAGCACGAAACCTCTTTTTAAAATGTTGAGCGCTGTGCTGAGGCCGGTCGGAGTGGAGCTCTGAAAGAACAGAGACGGCGAGCCGCTGGCGGGGACGTCTACGATAGTTGTTCCAGTGCCTTGGAGATTGCTGGCCGCGTTGAAATTGGAGACGAGAATGTCGCCGGGATTGGCGGCGCCACCTTTGGGAAATTGCGGCGGCACGAACGCGACGCCGTAGGGGTTTACATCACCATTGGTTGGGACGGTGGAGGCACTTTGCACCGGCGAAGGCAGGAACGGCTGGTGATCGTCGTCTTGAGCGATAACCGATGCCGGCAATGCCAGGAGCAGGACCGCAACGATAAAAAAGCACTTGCGAAAAATTCCTGAGTGGCCGATGACGCGATGGGATCGGAGCGAGGTACTCTCTTGAAAGTGGCTGCGCTTCATGATGATTCTCCTTATCGTAGTCAGCGCCGTCGAGCTTCGGGGGGCGGAGCCTGGAAGATTTGTATCTCAATCAAGTGCCCCCGTGCCCTGCGCTGGGAGATAGGCTTATAGCGCCGAAGGACGGGCCGGCGTGTCACTTCCACGTCTGGAAATTGTCAAAAGATTGCAACTTCAAGCGGGGCTGGCGGATGACAACCTTGCGAATCTTTCCTGGGGCAGCGAAGTCAATCGTTAGCGCGAGATCGATTCTGCGGCATGCGTTTCGGCCAGCAGGCGGGCTCCGCTAAGGCCTTGCATGGATTGAGGTTGGCGCGGTGCAGGTTTCCTGGTGGCGCGTATGGCTAACTCTTGTCCAAACGCGGTGGGCGCGCAGTGACAATTACGATAGCAACCGTTCAATTTAGCAAGCGTGTTATGCCCTTTTCGACACGGACGCTGTGGAGTTCGGCCAGCGGCGCGCGACGCGCTGTTACATTAAATATCAGCGTAAAACTGTAATGCCAGAAGGCAAATCCGCCAGGGGTGGCGGCTTTCCTGAGGGGAAACCTGCGTGCGGAAGGTTCGCTTACGGACCAAGTTCCTGCTATCTCTGCTGGCGATCACGACTGGGCTAAGCAGCGCCACGTTGCTGATCGTCAGTTACAGCGTGCAGAAGCGCGTACGCGAAAACATTCGCGAAGACCTGCACAACTCCGTGGACATCTATCAAAGCTTTGAGAGTCAGCGCGAAGCGACGCTGAAACGCTCGGCGCAATTGCTCGCGAACTTGCCGAACGTGCGCGCGATGATGACCACGCAGGACTCCGCGACGATTCAGGACGCTTCCGGGGATGTGTGGAACTTGAGCGGAAGCGATTTGATGGTTTTCGCGGATCGCACTGGCGACGTGGTGGCAATGCGCGCGAAGAATGCGGGCTTCGAGCGACCGGCGGCGCAGGAGTTCATGCACGCATCGCTGGAAAAGGAAGAACCGCGCAGCTGGTGGTTCGGCGGCGGACATTTGTATGAGGTATGGATTCAGCCGATTTATTTTGGAGCGGAGTCGAAGGATTCGACGCTTGGCTATCTGGCAGTCGGCCACGAAATTGATAAACGCGCCGCGGCGGATTTCAGCAAGATCGCTTCAAGCGATGTGGCATTTCGCTGGGGCGATACGTTCGTGGCCAGCACGCTGACGAGCACACAGCAGGCCGAACTCGGGCGGCAGCCGCAGCAGTTGCAAGACGATTCCGCAGGGTCACAGCAAACCCAGATCGGCGCGGAGCGATATCTGGCGACGACGGTGACGTTGCCACCCTACGCACAACCGCGGGTGACTCTTACCGTACTGAAATCGTTCGATAAGGCTACGTCGTTTCTGCGCGAACTGAATCGAATTTTGCTGGGACTGGGATTGCTAAGCGTGATTGCGGGAAGCGTGCTGGTGTTTTTTATTTCGGACACGTTCACGCGGCCGCTGGCGAACCTGGTGGATGGGGTGCGCGCGCTGGAAGGCGGCGACTATGGTTTCCCATTGGAGAGCCCGGGCGGGGACGAAGTGTCCGAGGTGACCGGCGCGTTTTCGCGGATGCGCGCGAATATGCAGAAAACGCAGGCCGAGCAGCGGCAACTGGAGGAGCGGTTGCGCCAGGCGCACAAGATGGAGGCTGTGGGCAGGCTGGCGGGCGGGGTGGCGCACGATTTTAATAACTTGTTGACGATCATCCGCGGCAACAGCGATTTGCTGATTGACCGCGACGGCGCGGACGCATTTCACAAACGTTGCGTGGAACAGATTCAGAAAGCTTCGAGCCGCGCTGTTTCGATGACGCGGCAGCTGCTGGCTTTCAGCCGCATGCAGGTGCTGCAGCCGCGGGTGCTAGATTTGAACGCAGTAGTGGCGGAGATGGGCAAGATGCTGCCGCGACTGATTGGCGAACACATCGAAAATGTGTTTGTGCCGGAGCCGAAATTGAAAATGGTGACGGCTGATCCGGGACAAATCGAACAGGTGCTGATGAATCTGGCAGTGAATGCCCGCGACGCGATACCTGGGGGCGGCACGCTTACGGTGCGTACAGCGAACGTGGAAATGACGCAAGTGGACCGCGCGCGCCATAGATCCATGACGCCGGGATCGTACGTGTTGCTTGCGGTGAGCGACACGGGCTTCGGCATGGACGAAGAGACCAAGACGCATATTTTCGAGCCGTTCTTCACGACGAAGGAGGTTGGCAAGGGGACGGGGCTGGGACTCGCGACGGTTTATGGAATTGTGAAACAGAGCGGCGGATTTATATGGGTGGAAAGCGTGTTGGGAAAAGGGACAACGTTTGAAATTTACTTGCCGCTGGCGGCTGGTCCTGCATCCAAGGCAGAGGCGGAAGCCAAGCGAGCGGCGCTGCGACGCGGAAGCGAGACAATTCTGGTGGTGGAGGACGAAGCGGGTGTGCGCGAGCTTGCCAGCGAATTTCTGAAGGCGCACGGTTATACAGTGCTGGACGCAAGAGATGGAATTGAGGCGCTGGAAGTTGCGGCCCGCCATGAAGGAACGATTCACGTGATTTTGACGGACATGATCATGCCGCGGATGAGCGGCGCGGAGTTGGTGAAGCGATTGCAGGCGATCCGGCCAGACGTGAAGGCGGCGTACATGACCGGTTACGCCGAATATGCAACCTCTGGAAGTGAAACGTCCTCCAATCAGCGGGAGTGGGTACTTCAGAAACCATTTTCCTCGACTTCTTTGGCTGACATGATCCGCGAAGTGCTTGCGGGGAAGGCCGGCGAAAAAGCGAGCGACGCCAGGGAATGCAGCGTCGTCCAGGGAACGCTGAGAAATTCGTAAGCGTGCGGCGCGGCCCCGGGCGTGCAGACAGGCCCAAGCAAAACCATCCAGGAGGCCGCCATGCCAGGCACAGGGCGCCGAAAAATGTTTATGCAGGTGTTGGTGACTTCAGGATTGTTGCTGCTGCATCCTCCACTCAGTAAATGTCAAAACGCGCCGGCTGCTTCTACGCCGCGCGCGTCACAGTCTTCTGTGCCGGGCGTCGATGCGATGCCTGATATCAGGACGCTGGCGGAGTCCGTGCGCGCGCTGCAGGCGCAGGTGCAGAGCTTGAACACGCAGGTGAGTGAGCTGCGCATGGCGGAAGAACACGAGCACGCGGAGGCGCGCGCGCTGCGCAACGAACTGAATCGCGCGAACTCGAAATCCGTGGCCACACCGGGGCCGACGCCTGGCGCGACGCATGACGCTTATGCTGCGGCCGGGGTACCAGAAAACACGGCACCGACGGCGATGGCTGCGGTCGCGGCGGCTGGTCCTGGCGGCGGTCTTGCTGCTACGACGAGTGGCGAACAGGGAGGGACGATCGAGGAGCGTGTGGCGAAGCTGGAAGACAACCTGGAGTTGACGGACGCGAAGGTGCAGGAGCAGAGCCAGACGAAAGTCGAAAGCGGGTCGAAGTACCGCGTACGGCTATCCGGAATGGTGCTGCTAAACGCTTTTGAGACGCGCGGCGCGGTGGACAATCTGGATTTTCCGGAGATCGCCACTGCGCCGGATGTGCCGGGAACTTCCGGAGCGTTCGCGGGATCGCTGCGGCAGTCGCAGATCGGAATTGAGGTGTTCGGGCCGGATGTCGCGGGGGCGCACACCAGCGCGAACGTGAAATTCGATTTCGCCGGCGGGCAGGCTGATACGCAAAACGGGGCGGTGATGGGAATCGTGCGCTTGCGTACGGGCACGGTCCGATTTGATTGGGCCAACACTTCGATTATCGCGGGACAGGATTCGCTATTCTTCGCACCGCTGGTTCCGACTTCGCTGGCTACTATCGCGATTCCCGCGCTTTCGTATTCGGGGAATTTGTGGATCTGGACGCCACAGATACGCGTCGAACATCGTGTGGCATTGTCGGATGATTCGAGCTTGCTGCTGCAGGCTGGGATTTTGGATTCGCTCACCGGCGATTATCCGAATCCGGAAGACCGCGTGCCGAGCGAAGGTGAGCAATCGGGCCAGCCGGGGTATGCTGCGCGTGTGGCGTGGAGCCATCACGCATTTGGCCGGGACTTGACCGTGGGATTGGGCGGATATTACGAGCGCCAGAACTGGGGATTCGGACGAAGCGTGGATGCATGGACGGGCACGATGGACGTGACCGTGCCGCTGGGAAAATATTTTGATTTCACCGGAGAATTTTATCGCGGGCGTGGGATAGGCGGATTCGGAGGCGGCGTGGGGCAGAGCGTGGTGCTGTCTGGGCCGGAGATGGATCCCGCAACGACGATTCGCGGGCTGAATTCGTTGGGCGGGTGGGTGCAGCTGAAATACAAGCCGCGGGCAAACTTTGAAGTGAATTTTGCGCTGGGAGATGATAATCCGTTCGCGGGGCAGCTGCGGAACAATCCGGCGACGGAGGCTTATTATGGGGCGCTGTTATCGCGTAACTTCACTCCGTTTGTGAATTTTATTTATCACGTGCGATCGAATGTTCTGTTTTCGGCTGAGTACCGGCGGTTGCAGACGTACAATCTGGACAGTAATACGGATACGGCCAATCAAATTGGGTTGAGCGTGGGGTACATATTTTGAAGCCGGAGTTTCATAGAAACCGGATGGCGGGATGTCTGGCATGGATCGCGGCGTTGTGCGTCGGCGTCGGCGCCGGCGCGGTCGCGTTGCCCGTAGCGGGGCAAGAAACGGCGACGGTTACCGCAGAGGTTTCGGTGGAGAAACCGGCGGCGGGACATCAGCGAGGAGCCGCCGCCAATCGCGTAGATGAGTCGCAAGTGGTGGTCTGGCTGACGCCTCTGGACGCGACGGCGCCGAGAGCTTCGGCCGCGGGAGGTGCGGGAGCGAAGACGCCGGAACTGGTACAACGGAACAAGAGCTTTGAGCCGCACATTATTGTGGTGCAGGTGGGCTCTTGGATTCAGTTCCCGAACAAGGATCCTTTCTTCCACAATATTTTTTCGATGTATGACGGGAAGCGATTTGATTTGGGATTGTACGAAGCGGGGACAAGCCGCTCGGTAAAGTTTGACCGGCCGGGCGTGAGTTTCTTATTTTGCAATATTCACGCGGAGATGAGCGCGGTGGTGGTTGTGGTGGATACGCCGTACTTCGCGATGTCAGACCGCGCGGGGCATTTGACGATTCCTGAGGTTCCCGACGGGCGTTATCAGATGCACGTGTGGTATGAACGAAGCTTGCCAGAGAATTTGAAAGCGTTGACCCGGGTGGTAACCGTTGCCGAGAAAACGCGATCGCTGGGCGCGATTCACGTGCTGGACAATCCCAATTTTACGCTCGCGCACAAGAACAAGTATGGAGACGATTACGTCCCGCCGCCGACTGAAGGCTACCAGCATCCCTGAAGGTGAGGAGGCGTGGTTTCATGAGTCGAGTGCTGATCCGTGTTTCAATAGCTCTGTTCGTCATGGGAACTTGGTGTGCAGTGCGCTTGCCCGCCTGTTCATGCCTCACGGTTCATCGTCCTTCCAATTGCGCTGACGTGAAACCGATTGGCCCCAGCTTTGTTGGAACCGTAATCGACATCGAAAACTCTCCGGATGAACGACGCGGTGCTGACCAATCCGGTTTATCTCGCTACCGATTTCGCATTGATGAAAACATCAGCGGGTTCGAGGAGAAGGAAGTTGATATTTACTCGGGACGAGGCGGCGGGGACTGCAGTTACCACTTTACGTTCGGAAAATCGTACTTCGTCGCGCCTTACAAGGGAACTGCCGCGTTAATGGCTATGTACGGGGCCGAGCCAGGGAAATTAATAGCAACGATATGTACCGCGACGCAACAGGCTTCGAGCGCGACTGTTCTTCTGGAAGAACTACGAGCGCGCAAACGAGGAGGAGCGACGATTATGGGCGTTTTGAAGACCGAACCGGGGCCAAACGATTACAACCATCTCATTCCCGACGCTACGGTGGAGCTGCGGACTGGCAATACCACTGTGTCAACGCAAACAGACAAAGGCGGCGTTTATCAGTTCTATGGAGTCCTCGCTGGTACGTATCAATTCGCGGTTAAGTTGCCCGTCGAATTTCAAGTAGCAGCGGACAAGGCTGCAGTTCTTCCGACGATAACGATCGCCGATCAAGCGTGCTACGCTAAGGATATTTATGCAGGCCAGGCAGGCCCACCCGCCAGCCCGTGAATCTGCGCGCCGCTCTCGATTTCGTCTAGCTTCCGATTGACTGAGTGTAATCCGACTTGTCGCGCAACAACCCACCGGGAGCGTTTGGGCCGATTCAGCACCCGAATTTACAAGCTTTTGACATTTGCCAAACGCTGCAGTGACAACGCTGCGGGGCTTAGCTCGCAATCTATTTGGCGGACGATTACGTACTGCGGTTGGGATTACACTATAGGTATGTGGCTGCGGCGCGCTGCTTGAGTGCCGGCGCCGCTGATTCGGCCGTGCGGTTGCGCGCGCTGAGGGCGGATGCTTTACGGCGGATGAACGTAGTAAGGCGCGCTGTGCGATCAAAGGAAAATTCTGTGGATACGGTACTGGTGGTGGAAGACAGCCGGGCGATGCAGCGGACCTTGCAGCGGCTATTTGAGGCGGACGGGCTGCGGGTGCAGATTGCTTCGGATGGGATTGCCGGGCTGGAGAGTTTTCGCAAGCAGCCGCCGAGCGTCGTGGTGCTCGATTTGAAATTGCCGCGCTTGCCGGGGAAGGAAGTTTGCCGGGCGTTCAAGGCGCAGGCGGCGGGCGTGCCGATCGTGGTATTGAGCGCGAATTGCGAAGTGGAAGATAAAGTGCTGTTGCTGGAATTGGGCGCGGACGATTACGTTACGAAGCCATTCAGCCCGAGAGAGCTGCTGGCGCGCGTGCGGCGGGCGATGCGTCGCGGCGTGCCTGCTGCCGCGGAAGCGGCCGTGGTTCCGGCGAACGGTGGGAGCGCTCCTGCCGCACACGAGCTGCTGATTTTCGGTGATACCAAAATTGATTTCACGAGCATGGTGGTGACACGCGGCGGAAAGACACTGGCGTTTACCGCGCAGGAATTTAAATTGTTGAAATACTTCGCGCGCTGCCCTGCTCGGGTGATTTCGCGGCAGGAACTGCTGAACGAGGTGTGGGGATACGAAAATTATCCGACGACGCGAACCGTGGATAACCACATTTTGCGGATCCGGCAAAAACTGGAGCCTGACCCGGCGCACCCGCGATATTTTCTGACGATGCACGGCACGGGCTACAAGTTCGCGCCGGGTGAAAACGCAGCCGCATCGGAATTGTAGAGCTGCCAATCGAGGAGCCTCTTGGCACGTCTGCGATTACGCACCCAACTTCTGATCGCCACACTGGTGATCATCTGCGCGCTGCTCGGTTCGCTGCTGCTGATCGTGCGGCACACGGTGCGTTCGGAGATTGACGAAGGCGTGCAGGAAAGCACGAACGAATCGCTGCGCGCGTTTGAAAACGTGCAGCAGGAACGCGAGTTGCAACTCTCGCGAACCGCCGCGATGCTGGCCGAACTTCCCCCCTTGAAAGCTTTGATGACCACCGAGCACGCATTGACGATCCAGGACGCTTCGGAACCACTTTGGAAGCTGGCCGGCAGCCAACTTTTCCTGCTGGCGGGGACGGATGGGCACGTGCTGGGGTTTCACGGCACGTCGCCGCGCTGGAAAACGGAGATTGCGGAAGAAAATCTGGCGCGGTCCATGGAGCAAGGCGAGGACGCGGCTTGGTGGTACGGCGAAGGGCAACTGTATCGCGTGTTCTTGCGGCCGATTACTTCCGGCACGCAGGCGGAGCGCAGGCAGCTGGGGATTTTGGCGGTGGGATACCAGATTGATGCGACGGTGGCGGAGCAGCTGGCGATGGTATCGGGCAGCCAGATCGCGCTGACGACCGGAGACAAGATTATCGCGTCCACGCTTTCGGCGGCGGATCAGGCGGAGCTTACGAATTCGATCAAAAAAAACGCTGGCGTGGAAACCAACACGCGCGAGATGGCTCTGGGATCAGATCAATATCAAGTGGCTTCGGTGGTAATTCACAAAGGACCGCCGGTATCGGTGGAATGTTACGTGCTGATGTCGTTGCAACCGTCGAACGCATTTTTGCGACGGCTGAATCGGACGATTCTGCTGCTGGGAATTTCGGCGGTAGCGCTGGCGGCGGTGCTGTTGGGGTTCGTGGCGCAAACGATTACGCACCCGCTGGACAATCTGGTTTCAGGCGTGCGCGCGCTGGCGGTAGGCGACTATACCTATTCGATCACGCCGCGCGGCAGCAGCGAAGTGGCGGAACTGGGCGAGGCGTTTTCGAAAATGCGCGGGGAGTTGCTGGCATTTCAGCAAAGGCGATTTGCCACAGAGCGAATTGCAGCGGTGGGGCGGGCGGCGAATTCGATCTCGCACGATTTGCGGCATTATCTGGCGGCGGTAGTGGCCAACGCGGAGTTTCTTTACGAAGCGGACAAGTTGAAGCTGAATCGCGACGAGATTTACGAGGAGATCAAGACCGCTTCGGAGCAGATGGTGGATTTGCTGGATTCGCTGCGCGAATTGGCGCGAGAGGAAAATTCGATTGCGCCGATACCGGCGTCGTTGAATCAGACGATACGGCGCGCGGTGGATGCGGTGCGGGCGCGGGCGGAATTGCGGAATCTGGAGATTTCGATAAATAGCGCGGGGGAGATGGATGGAGTATTCGATCCGAAGAAAATCGAGCGGGCATTTTTTAATCTGGTGCTGAATGCTTGCGAGGCTACGGTACCGTCGCAGGGATATGTGAGGATTGAGACTTGCTCGATCGGAGAATCGTTCGAGGTTCGCGTGGAGGACAATGGCACAGGGATACCGTCGTCAATCGCCAGCAGTTTGTTCGATCCGTTCGTTAGTTTAGGGAAACCGAATGGGACGGGGTTGGGGCTGGCGATTGTGAACAAGATTGTGCAGGACCACGGTGGTTCTGTGGCGGTGGAGAAAACTTCGGAGAGTGGGACTACGTTTCTGGTGCGATTGCCGCGGGCGGCACGGGTGGAGGCGGTGACGGCGCAGGCGGTAGTTTCTTAGTTGGCGCGGAGCTGCGGCTTAAATGCGCCGATCGGGGGATTGGGGCTCCCACGGTGAGGCAACGGCGATGGATCACCGCCGAGGACCAGAGGGCGCAGAGCAATGAAACGGCAAGAACACAGCCAGGAGTCGCTGTGCCACGATGGAGTGTGGCGGGGATTAATCGGCGCGATCGGATTTGGGGCGCGGGGTTTCGCGCACGAAGCAGGAATCGCAGACGCGGGTGCCATCCTTCAGAGTGAAGTCTACCCGGCGATTCGAATCAATCTGCGCGCCGCATTTTCCACAAATATCTGTGAGGATTTCGCTCATCGGCTTCAATCCATTCTACTACTCAATGGCAGGCGTGTGCCTCGTTTTGCGAAGCTGTTAGGCAGCCTGGTTCTTGGGCGGCACGGCTGCTTCCTGGCGTGAGAACCCGTAGAAACGGGAATTGCAATCGTCGCAGCGATAAACGCGAACACGAATCGCGCGCAGGATATATTTCTCGATGGGGCCGCGACGATGCGAGCGGTGATTTCAACGCTTCGGCAGAACGGGCACAAGCGCCGGGCGGCCGCGGGGATGGGTTCGGCAGCGGCGCCGTGTTGCGGAGACGACGAGAGTTCAAGTTCACGCATAATGATCATCCGAGCGCGGCGAGCGTTCATCCGAAATGCCCAACAGGTCCAGAAGCAATTTTCCGACCGCGCGAAGCACTAGAACGGCGAAGCAAACGAGCAGGACGATAGATGTGAATATCTTGAGGAAAAGAAGAGACGAATTGGCCGACTCAGGAAAATCCGCGAGTACGACTGCGCTTGTGAGAAGGACGGTGAGGCAGGCCATGAGACCTCCGAGCGCTGGAAACCAGGAGCGAATGGCGTTGTAAAAAGAAGAAACGCCAGCGCGGCTGGGCTTAGGGAACCGCAGCTTGTGCCGCGTTCGCTCTCGTAATGATGTGGCAGAGCACGACTTGCAGGAATACGGTAATCACTGTAGGCGGCCGCAGGAGCGCAATGGGGAAACGGGCGGTTCAAGCCAACACATCGCGGGCCTAACCAGCGACACCTGCTGGAGATAGAGGCATGCTGGGGCGCTGTGGACGTTTGTCGGCAGCCGATGGTAAGCTTGCCGCCCAAAGATTTGCAGGTGATGCACGCCCGGGTGGCTAGCTAAATTCGGCGCGCACAAACAGGATGAGAAGCGATGGAATCCGATCCCAAGAGCGGTGGTGACGCGGCGCAAGGCGTGCGCGCTCTGGCGCAGCCGATCGCTGCTGCGTTGTCGCGCGCGGCGATCTTTCTGGTGATGACGGTGAAGCCGGGCGCGGAGAATCGGGCGGCGCTGCGTTCTTTTTGCGGTGATCTTGCGGGGCTGATTCGCGCGGTGGAATTTCGCGACATTGAAGCGGGGCTTTCGTGCGTGATGGGGTTTGGGTCCGAGGCGTGGGACCGGTTGTTTGGCGCGCCGCGGCCGGCGGAGCTGCATCCTTTTCGGGAGATTCGCTCGCAGGGGCGGCACGCGGTGGCTACGCCGGGCGATTTATTGTTTCATATTCGGGCGAAGCGGATGGATTTGTGCTTCGAGCTGGCGGCGCAAATCGTGACGCGGCTGGGAGATGCGGTTTCGCCTGTGGATGAAGTGCATGGATTTCGGTATTTCGACGACCGCGATTTGATCGGCTTCGTAGATGGGACGGAAAATCCGCGGGGGCAGGAAGCGATTGACGTGGTGACCATTGGCGCGGAGGATGCGGAGTTCGAAGGCGGGACCTACGTGATCGTTCAGAAATATTTGCACGATATGGCCGGGTGGGAAGCGCTTTCGACGGAGCAGCAGGAACGAATCATCGGGCGCAAGAAATTATCGGATATTGAATTGGACGCGGCGGTGAAACCTACCTGCTCGCACAGCTCGCTGACGACGATCGAAGAGAATGGCGTCGAGGTGAAGATCCTGCGCGACAACATGCCTTTCGGGCGGCCGACGCAGGGGGAATTCGGAACGTATTTTATCGGGTACAGCAAGTCGCCGAGCACGATTGAACTGATGCTGCAGAACATGTTCATAGGGCGTCCGCCGGGAAATTACGACCGGCTGCTGGATTTCAGCCGGGCGGTGACTGGGAATTTGTTTTTTGTGCCGGCGGCGAGTTTTCTGGAGGACGTGAGCGACGAGGCAGCGCCGTCCAACGCGTCACCTGCTGCGCCGGCGGATGAAACGGGCGCATCGGCAGCGTCGAGCAAAGATGGCTCGCTCGGAATCGGATCACTGAAAGGAGATATCGGTCATGAATAATTTACATCGCGAGCTGGCACCGGTTTCGGATGTGGCGTGGGCGTCCATTCAAGAGGAAACAGCGCGCACGTTGAAGCGCTACCTGGCGGGGCGGCGCGTGGTGGACGTGCAAGGGCCGAGTGGCACCGGCGTGTCGTGTGTGGGGACGGGACATTTGCGGAAGATTGCGGCTCCGGCTGACGGAATTCTGGCGCGGCAGCGGGAGGTGAAGGCGTTTGTGGAGCTGCGCGTGCCGTTTGAGCTAGATCGCCAGGGTATCGATGATGTAGAGCGCGGCGCGGAAGATTCGAACTGGCAGCCGGCAAAGGATGCGGCGCGAGAGATTGCGTTTGCGGAGGACCGCGCGATTTTTGATGGTTATGCGGCGGCGGGGATTGGCGGAGTGCGGCAAGGGACAAGCAATCCGATCAAGACGCTGCCAGCCGATGTGCTGCAGTACCCGGACGCGATCGCGGAAGGGTTGAGCCAGTTGCGATTGGTGGGCGTGAACGGACCTTACGCTGTGCTGCTGGGGGCTGATGCGTACACGGCGCTGGCGGAGACGAGCGATCACGGATATCCGGTGCTGGAGCATGTGAAGCGGCTGGTGGACGATCAGATTATTTGGGCGCCGGCGATTGCGGGGGCGTTTGTGCTGACGACGCGGGGCGGAGATTTCGATTTGCACCTTGGGCAGGATGTTTCGATCGGCTATTTGAGCCACTCGGATACAAAGGTGCAGCTGTATTTGCAGGAGTCGTTCACATTTTTGCTGCTGACCAGTGAGGCATCGGTGGCGCTGAATCCGCCTGGAAAGGCGAAGAAGTGATCAGTGGCGAGCGATGTTTAATTGGCGATTAGTGAGTAGTGGTACGGGCGGCGGCGCGGCGGAATTTGGTATGAAACCGTTTGGGAAAAAGGCAGGGGCTAGCGATTGGTGGCTAGTGGCTAGAAATTTCCGCGCTGCGTCTCCAGGTAGAAACCCGGCTACAGAATGCGGGTTAGAAATTCGATCATTCTTCTTCCTACGCGGTCCTTCTGCTGTTCGATCTTCTTTTGCACGGCATAGTTTGGGTTCGGGACAGTCTGCAACGCATCCCATTCCAATTTGAGGTTGGAGGCTTCGTCGGACGCGTCTTGGAGATACGCGCCGGGATTGTCCGCGACTCGCTGGCACATAGCCGCTAGCTCGGTTGGGGTGGTCCTTTCGAGTTCGTGCACAGAAGGCATGAGTTCATTCTACTCTCTATTGGCGGCGGGCGACGGATTGACCTCGTCAGATTTACCAGTCGGGGCGGTCTTTGTGGAAGCGCATGCGGATCGGCGTGATTCGCTCGGGCAGCCAGCCGTGCACGGGACACTCGAGGCGCTGCGGGAATTTCAGCGCGCCGGGTACGGGCTTGGGGACGAGTGGCGCGTTGCACTTGGGACAGGTCATGCGCTTTTTGGCGATTCGCGATCGGCGAGGGAAAACGAATATGGCGGAGAGGGTGGGATTCGAACCCACGGTAGGATTTCTCCTACACACGCTTTCCAAGCGTGCTCCTTAAACCGCTCGGACACCTCTCCGCTGAGTTGGAACTTTAGCAGCGTAGCAAATCGAGGGCGCGGCGGCAAACAGCGGGGCGAGCTGTGGGAATTTCAGGTTAACGCGGGTGGTAACAAATCGGCGGGAGGTCTGCTACACTTTTGTACCCGATTCCGGGGTAGTGCAATTGGTAGCACGCCAGCCTTTGGAGCTGGTTATCCTGGTTCGAGTCCAGGCCCCGGAGCCACTCCTTACGATTTTGCGAACCTGGTAGAAACTCCTGTAGTTCAAATATTTCCAGGTCGAGCTTTTGGGGATGGACCGTCACGGTCTTTAGGACGCATTGCAACGCTTCGGATTGTTCCGAGGCTGTGAGAGCATTGAAGGCATTGCGAAAGTCCCGTAGGGTCCGTTGCAACAGTTCCGCATTAAAATCCCGCGCTGCTGATTCGTTTATCTTGCGCTGGACGACATCTAGTTGTTGCCGCAGTGCGGATTTGTCTGTTTCTAGTCCGGCGATCTCGGTTTCTAACCGCTCGATGGAGAGCTTTCCTTGTCCGAGCGCTTTGACATAGCGCCCGATTTCGCCGTCAATCTCTGTTAGCCTTTTCTCGATTTGACCTGCTTCCCGTTCGAGGGGTTCAGTCTTCCGTTTCAGATCTCTATTCAGTTCTTCCACCGAAATCTGTAAGAAAGCTTCGTTCTGGCTTAGGTCCGATAGCTTTTGCACCACCGTCCGCTCGACGATGTCGGCGTTAATGTGTTTGATCTGGCAAACGGAATTATCATAGTGCATCGTCTTTGTGCAGCGGTAATACGGGATGCGGTACACCGAGCCGTCCTTATGTTTCTTCTGGGTATAGTGGGGCGTCATCCAGGAACCGCAATCCGAGCACCGAATCAACCCCTTCAGCAAGAACACCCGAGATAGCTTCGCGGATCCGTGGCTGCGATCCCGCCTCAGCGATTGGACCTTCGTAAACAAAACTTCCCCGATCAGAGCCTCCTGTTCGCCCTTAAAGCGTTGCTCATTGAATCGTATCTGGCCGCAGTAAATAGGATTTCGCAGAATATGATCGAGCGCCATCTTGCCCCACGGCTTTCCCGAGCGCGTATACCAACCGCGGCGGTGCAGTTCGCTGCGTAGACCGGAGCGTGATGGCATTTCGGCGAAACGGTGAAACATGAATCGAAGGTGAACTTCTTCCTGACTGTTCACGATTAGCTTCTTATTTTCGAGAGCGTATCCGTAGGGTACGTTTCCGCCGTTCCAAAGGCCTTTCTGAGCTCGTTGAAACATCTTGTCTCGCGTTCGGTCCGCCGTCATCTCGCGCTCGAATTGCGCGAAGTCTAGAAGAACATTGCGCAACAGGCGGCCCATGGGATTCTGAGTATCCAGACTCTGTGTAACGGACACGAATTTTACGTTACAGCGATCGAAGAGATCGACAAGCTGATGGAAATCGCGAACTGACCGGGTCAGACGATCAATCTTGTAGGTAAGGACGCAATTTATCCTGCCTTCGCGAATGTCGCGAAGCATCTCCTTCAGTGCTGGGCGGTCCAAGGAATCTGCGGAATATCCCCCGTCTTCGTAGACCCGAAAAATGGAGTAGTTCTCCTGGCTCTGGCTGTAGGCTTCCAGGCGTTCCCGTTGGGTTTCAAGAGAACTATAGTCGGCGTCAGCTTGGTTTCGGCTGGAAACACGAGTGGAGAGCCCGCAGACGATGGCGCCTGGTTTCATGTTGTTTGTATCAGCGCAGAATCTGGGGGACAAAACAGGCGTGAGCAAAACCAGATAACCACCGCCATCAAGATCGCAATCAATGTCGCGAATACGGAAACAACCACACTAGTCCGCATTTCGGGATTGTGCGCTAGCATCTGTTCCTGTTGCTCGCCGCTCGTAGTCGTTGCCACGAGCATCGTCGCGAACATATTCGCCTCAAATTCGGTTGCTGTATTCGGCGGTTGCACCACCTGATCGTAGTTGCGCGCACGATTGAGGTGCAGTCGATGGTGCCCTAGTTCATGTGCAATCGTGAACCTGGTATGACTTAACGGCTTGGCTCGGTTCACCACGATATACTGCGTCCCTTCGATCACCTGGGCGAATCCACTGACTTTCGTTGGGAGATCAACATAGGAAATCTGACAGCCCGCTCGTTGCGCTGCGGAAGGAATATCCTCGATGGCCTGAATATTGTGATCCCGCTGCAATTCAATCGCTGCCATCCCGGGCTTCCAAATGATTCCCAAACTTTCGCCGAGAATGTCAGAGGCTGAAATCTCAACTTCCGGTTTCATCATTTTTCCTCTGGTTGCGCTGCTTGAGGGCGATTGCTTGCGCCGCTTTTATCACTTGCTGCATCTCAGTCTCGCTCAGGTCGCCCGTCGCTCGCAATAGCTCAGGCATCAGCGGGCGACCGAGCGTTGATTTGAGCTCCTTAGAGATACGGCCCGCTTCGATGAGCAGCCGCTCGGCGGGTTCAATATCTAAAATTCGAGCAATGCGCAAAACCGCTTTATCTGAAGGTAGGCTGCGTTCGCGACTCAGAATCCGGCTTAAGAAAGCGGCAGAGATTCCTACGCGCTTGGCCAATTGATTCAGCGATGTCTTTCGCTTTCCCATGGCTTCCCGGACCATCGTGACGAAGCCCTCGGGGGCCAGACGTTTCATTCGCCGTTGCACGGCCCCACTCTAGCCGCACTTTGCCTTCGTGTCAACGCCGTTGCCTATAAGGCACAGCGGTGCTATTATCAACTATTGCCTGTAGGGCAACAGATGAGAAGTTCCAACCAACTCGCCGTGGAGGTGCATTACTTCCCCATCCCTGCGGATGAACTGGCTGAACGCGGCCGCACGCTGCGCACCCTGCTCCTGAGAGGTGCCCGCCGCTCGATCGAGCAGCATCGGCATCGCTGCCGAGACGTCGGGAACGCCGAAGAAACCAGGGCATTGCCTTTGGACGTGGTCGAGAAATGAAGACCAACAAACATCAAACTCTGTTGTTGGTGAAAAAACTCCGGGGCGTGCATTCGGGAGATATCGTCAGGCATTTTGCCTATTCCCCGGGCACGGCCCGGTCTTATCTCTCGCACCTCGGGAGGCAGGGTCTCTTGGAACGGGTCGGCGCAAATTATGGGCTTACAGCCCGAGGAGAGGATCGCCTTCAGTATTTTGACGTTACAGGGTGCCCTGACATTCGGTGCTCGCTATGCCAGGGGAAAACCGGCTATCTGACTTGTCCCAGTTGTAGCCACCAAGTACCGAAGCGAGAAGCCCGAATAAGCCCAGAGAAGGACTATTTCTTGGCGGTTAGGCACAGGGGCGTATATTGCCCTCGGTGCTTGAAACCGATGCTTAGCGAACCTCAAGCCCGGCTTCTCGGGATACGCGAGGAGGATTGAATGGAAGCAATCGGTTGGGAAATCACGCCCGTCGGCTGGATCGCAATCATTATCCTCATCGCGTTGATCGCCCACTACATTATTGTTTGGCTGCGAAATCCTGCGGATCAAAATCAGTAAGCCAGTTCGCTCATCGCGAAACCCTCCTGTGATTGCGTTTCCCAGCAGCAGCTTGCACGGATTAATTAAATTAATCGAAATACATCAAGATTTGATTTTACAAGTCCCATATTCTGGACGCTGCAAAGTCCTCGCGCAGGGTTTACCCGCGCGTATGCTAGCTTACTCAACCTACTCAGCCTTACTCTTGGGCCAAAAAGCACGACCAACGCGGAGAAATCGGGCATTCGCCTGCAAGAACAAGGGAGACTTGTCACGCACATAGGGCTTCTCGACCGACGCGGTTTTCCCATAATTTGATTTAGAAGGTGATTGTTATGGAATTACGCGAACCAATTGATTGGCCGAGGAGACTGGTGGAAGCAGTCTTGCGGAATTCAAGATGAACGCCATTTCAGACGAAACATGAATAAAAGCAGCCAACAGAGGGTTTAGAAATCCGAAGGCAGCGAATCCCACGCCGATGCTGTCGACCACCAGCGTGCCGACGAAGTTCTGCATAATGGTACGGCGGCAGCGCCGCGCCGTTTGGAGCGTCTCCACGAGTTTCGATAGATCGCTCCCTATCAATACAACATCGGCACTCTCGCGTGCAACGTCAGTTCCAGATCCCATTGCGACGCCGACCGACGCCTGCATCAATGCGGGGGCGTCGTTAATCCCGTCTCCGACCATGGCCACCTTGTGGCCCTTCTCGGTCATGCTCCGCACGTATCGCAACTTTTCTTCTGGCAGCAGGCCCGAGACAATTTCATCCACGCCTAGTTTGCTGCCAACATCTTCTGCCACCATCTTCGTGTCGCCCGTCAACAGCACGGTCCTCAAACGCATGGACCTCAGAGATTGCATCGCGCCTCTCGCCTCGGGGCGAAGCGTGTCCGCAATCTGCAACGTCCCAAGGAATCGCCCACTGCGAGCCACAAAAATCTCGGAGCCCACAGTTCCGCTGTTAGGCGAATCGCATAGCACACGCCGTTCCAGCAAGAATTGCCGCTTCCCGACAATAATTTCCCCACCGGCGTTGCTCGTAATAACTCCTTGGCCCGGAGTGTATTCAAATTGGCCCGGATCTTCGTACGGGATTCCCAATTGCGCCGCTTTCCTCATGATGGCTTTGGCGATAGGGTGCTCGGAGCGGGATTCGGCAATCGCGGCGGTTTTCAGCAAGAGGGTAGCGGGAATCCCCTCGGCCGGGCTTACCTCCAAAACTTCGGGAGTTCCATAAGTCAGCGTCCCGGTCTTATCCAGAAGAATCGTATCCACTTCCCAAAGCTTTTCCAGATACAGCCCGCCTTTGATGATGGCGCCCTCCCGGGCTGCGCGGCCGATGGAGCCCAGAATCGCCAGCGGCGTTCCCGCCGCAATGCCACAGGCTCCAGCCACGATGATCACGGAAATCGTCGAACGAATGTTGCGTGTGAAGAGAAAAGTCAGCACCGCCGCGCCCAGCGCAAAGTAAACCAAATAGCCCGCCAGCCGGTCCGCGATACCTTGAATTGGCGCTCGCGACTTCTCCGCTGTCTCCACGGCCTCGATGATCTTGCCAAAGGTTGTGCCGCGGCCTAGGCGCTCGACGCGAACTTCCAGCGCTCCGGATTGATTGATCGTCCCCGCATAGACAACGGAGCCCGGATGTTTTTCAACCGGCATGGATTCGCCAGTTATCGGCGCTTGGTCCACAAAGGAGTGTCCTCCGATAACCTTTCCATCAACGGGGATGCGCCCTCCTGGCCGGACCAATACTTCATCACTGATTGCCACTTCCTGAATTTCGACATCAATCCATGTTCCGGTTCGTCGTACCGTGGCGGTACTTGGCAGAAGTTCGATCAAATGTTGAATTGCTCGACGGCCCCGGCCGACCGTGAGGCCTTCCAGGATCTCCGCGACTAAAACGAAGAGCGTGATGATCAGCGCCGTAAATATTTTGCGAATCGCGAGCGCCGCCACGATGGCGATGGCCATCGAGAGCTCCATGGTCATGCGGCGCTGCGTAATGTTCGCGTAAGCTTCGTGGAAAATCGGAAACCCACCAACGATGGCGCAAATCACGCCAACCGCGGTGATATACGGATTTCGCGCGCCGCCCAGAAACCAGATGGCCCCGGCCGCCGCCGCGGTGAACAGCACCCGATTGATCTCGCGCCAGTTCAAGGGATTTTCGTGCTCGTCTTCGTGAGTTTCGTGTTCAGTCGAACCACTCACTGGATGGGACCCAGCAATCTTCGGTGTTTCTGCGTCGGTCAAGTTCGTCTGGTTCATAATTAGTTCCTCTGTCGCGGCATCCCCTCCGGTTCTCGCCGTCACTTCACTTCAAATAGGCCCGAACGACGTCAATCAATTCTTCGGCGGCTCGGCCCTGTGGTGAGTCCTGGCCCTTGTCCGGAGCCAGCACGTGAAATCGGACGTGCCCCTCCATGACTTCGGCCATCAGA
Source organism: uncultured Acidobacteriota bacterium (assembly GCA_963710845.1). Lineage (GTDB taxonomy): Bacteria > Acidobacteriota > Terriglobia > Acidiferrales > UBA7541 > Palsa-295. The sequence goes on from CAVQBU010000010.1 coordinate 173,660, forward strand.
CCGTTCAGCGCTCCACGGCAAGCCGCCATCAATTGCAAGACGCCCGCGCATTCCTGTTCGGATTCCAGAGCGCGCTCAATCGCCTCCACCTGGCCGCGAATGCGGCGCACGCGTTTCAGCAGCTTTTCTTTGTCCTTGGAGGTGTGGGCCATAGTGACTCCCGCCGTCCAGTAATATACCCCAGTACAGTATATAGGCCAACCGGAATTTTGCCCCGACTATGCCAGCCGTGGGCGTTAGCGAATGGGCATAATTCGTGGAACGAATCCGCCCGAAGACGCATCAGAGGTATGATAGTCGCCGGGGGCTCTACAGCTTTTTATGTCCAAGCGAATAACCCTAAGACTGTTGGCGGTCGCCCTGATTCTTTCCGTGGGCCTCTTTGCCATGCAGGCTGCAGGCCACTGGCATGGCCATTCCTCCGACGAACAGCATTGCCAGGTCTGCCACACCGGCCACGTCGCCGTACCGCGACCCGCCGCACAGATGGAAATGCGGTCGCCCGTCACGGTCGCGCGATTTGCGGCTGCCGACAATCAGAAGCTCAGTCTCGATCCTGTTTGCAGTCATAGAATCCCCCGCGCTCCTCCTGTTTAACTCCTCATTCCAAAAATCGTAATCCCTTAACGCGTGTCGTGTTTCTCGCGGCAGGCGTCGCATTCCATTTTCATATCGCAATTCATCCGCGGCCGGCGCTGCGCAGCGCACAGGCCGCCATTCATAAAGGGAGATTCACTAATGAGATCCGTAAGAGCATTTCTAGGGGCTTTGTTTTTCCTATTAGTTGCGCTTGCAGCCGCACCCGCGAGCATCGCGCAGACCGGAAACTCGGGGAACGTCACGGGCACCGTGACCGATCCTTCGGGCGGCGTCGTCGCCAACGCAACCGTCTCCGTCCACAACCCGGTCAGCGGCTTCGAACGCTCCACCACCACCGACGCTTCCGGAAATTTCAGTTTCGCCAACGTGCCGTTCAATCCGTACCACCTGTCAGTCATCGCCGCCGGGTTCGGCGCGTACGCGCAGGACATTGACGTCCGCTCCTCCGTGCCTCTCGCACTGAAGATTGGCTTGACCATCGCCGGCAGTTCGAGCACCGTCACCGTCGAAGGCGGCGGCGACCTCCTCGAGAACGAGCCAACCTTCCACACCGACGTGGACCGCGCCCTGTTCGACAAGCTTCCCTTGGAGAGCGCGTCTTCTTCCATCAGTTCCCTCGTGACGCTTTCTACCCCGGGCGTCGCTGCGGACTCCAACGGCTTATTCCACGGCCTCGGCGACCACGCCGAAAATTCGTTTTCCGTGGACGGCCAGCCCATCACCGACCAGCAGAGCAAGGTGTTCTCGAATCAATTGCCGATTGACGCTGTCCAATCACTGGAAGTTATCTCCGGGGCGCCGCCTGCCGAATTCGGAGACAAGACCAGCCTGGTCATTAAGGCAACCACGCGCTCCGGCGAAGGTGTTACGACTCCGCACGGCAGCGTGACGGCCTCGTACGGCGCGTTTGGCACTGCCAATGCCGGCTTCGATCTTGCCTATGGCGGCCAGAACTGGGGCAATTTCATTTCCGTCAACGGTTTGAACAGCGGCCGGTTTCTCGACGGTCCGGAGTTCACCGCGATGCACGATAAGGGCAACGAAGAAAACATCTTCGACCGCGTGGATTATCAATTCAATGCTGCAAACTCCCTGCACCTTGATCTGCTTTACACACGCTCTTGGTTCCAGACGCCGAATACGTTTGACGGGCAATTCGCCTCCCCTTGGTTCGGCGTGGTGGTTGATAACGGTGGTCTTGGTCCCAACGGCGTTCCCGTCGGGCCCACGGATCAGCGTTCCAAGATCGGAACCTACAACATCGCGCCGACTTGGACGCACTTAATCAACTCCTCGACAGTGTTCACCCTCGGCGGGTTCGTTCGTCGCGACCAGTTCAACTACTACGGCAGCGACAATCCGTTCGCCGACCTCGGCCCCTCGAATCTTCAGCAGGAAGCTGCCAATCAATATCGCACTCTGACCAACACCGGTGCTCATGCCGAGCTCTCCGTCGTGAAAGGCATTCACAACATCAAGGCCGGCGTCGTGTACGAACAGACGTTCCTCACAGAGCACGACACCTTCGGAATTGTGGATCCCACATTGAACGCGGTGTGCCTCAACGCCGACGGAACTCCGAACACCAATCCAGCGATTACTTCTCAGACGCAGTGCACTGGGGCGCTGACGCCTAACCTTGGCCAAGGCTCCGTCGGCGCGTTTGTTCCCATCCTGGGTTGTATTGACCTGACGAGAACTGCAGCCTTGCCTATCAGCGACGGGTGCTCCGCTGGGCAGACAAATAGCGCTGAGTTTCTTTTTCCCGGCCATACGGATGTGAAACAGCTCGCGATGTACGTCCAGGATTCCATCACCTGGAAGAATTGGTCGTTCAACCTTGGAATCCGCGGGGACATCTATGAGGGCCTCTCTCATGCGACGCAAGCCGAGCCGCGCCTCGGGGTTGCCTACAACGTCAAGAAAACCAACACGGTTCTGCGTGCTTCTTATGCGCGCACTCTCGAAACCCCGTTCAACGAAAACCTGGTGCTTTCCAGCATCGGGTGCTTGAACCCAATCGTCGGCGCTCTGTTCGCAGCCGAGGGCGAGGGTTGCACGTCCGGCACCGCCACTCCCCTTGCTCCTGGCTTTCGCAATGAGTTTCACGCCGGCCTGCAACAGGCCTTCGGAAAATATTTGGTGATAAACGGCGAGTACATCTGGAAGTACACGCACAACGCCTACGACTTCAGCATTTTGGGTGCTACCCCGATTACTTTCCCGATCGAATGGAACAATTCGAAAATCCCGGGCTATGCCATCAGTGCAAATGTCCCGAATTTCCATGGGCTCACCGCGCTCGTGGTGATGTCCAGCGTCGCCGCCCGGTTCTTCACTCCACAAATCGGAGGCGTAGGCGCCGTGCCTATCACGCCCGGAAGCTTCTCCCCATTCCGCATTGACCACGACGAACATTTCAATGAGACCACCCACTTGCAATACCAGCCGAAGAAGTTGTGGCCCTGGATTGGTTTCAACTGGCGCTACGATAGCGGCTTGGTCGCGGGTCCGGTACCGTGCGATGGCGGCAACTGCGCCGGCGCGCAAATCCCGGGATTTGTGGACGTCTCCGGCCTGTCGCCCGATCAGCAGTTTGAAGCCGGACTCTCCTGCGCGGGGGTGTTCGCGACTCCGCCAAGTCCGACCAATCCCACCGGCACGCCGATCATTGCTTCGGGCTTGTGCCCTTCGTCCGCGTACAACTCGAAGTTCTTGAAGATTCCCGCTCCCGGAACCGAGAACGACGATCACAATCCGCCGCGCGTCGCTTCCCGCAACCTGTTCGACCTGGCTGTCGGTGACGACAATCTTTTCCGCGGCGACCGTTACAAGTGGAGTCTCCGCTTGACCGCCATTAACATTGGCAATAAGCAAGCGGTTTACAACTTCCTCTCCACTTTCAGCGGCACCCACTATGTCACGCCCCGAGCGTTGTCGGCGGAGGTCGGCTTCCACTTCTGAGATTGGCTCGCGGGATGAAGGCCCTAACGGAATAGAGCACGTTCTATCGGGGCCTTCCTTCTCACGGGGAAGGTACTCGTTCCGACGGGTGTCCTATGCCAAAGAAGCTGAGCCTTCACGAAATGGTATCGCTCGCCGGGGCGAGGGGAGGACAGTGCCTTTCGACGCTCTACGTCAATTCAACAGTTCCTCTCCTCTGGCAATGCACAGCTGGTCATCGCTGGAATGCGGTCCCAGCGACCATTCAAAAAGGGGGCTGGTGTCCTGCTTGTGCCGGGGTACGACGGCTGACGCTTGAACAGATGCAACAGATCGCCGAATCTCGCGGCGGTCGTTGCCTTTCCGAAAGTTATCGGAATACAGCGACAAGACTGGGATGGCGCTGTTCGACGGGTCACGAATGGACCGCGACACCTCTTCAAATTATGAAGGGCCACTGGTGTCCATTCTGCGCGAGAGTTGTTCGTCTGACCTTACATGAACTGCGGAGAATCGCCGTACTGAAAGGCGGTCAATGTCTCTCCCACGAATACTTGAACTCGTCAAAACGCCTGCGATGGAAATGCGCGGTTGGTCATGAATGGGTAGTGCGGCCATCCTCGGTCAAAGCAGGCAGTTGGTGTCCAGTCTGTGCGCACAACCAAAAACTCAAACTGGAAGAAATGCAAAAGATCGCAAGAGAGCGGGGAGGCAGGTGCCTTTCGACCAACTACAAGAATGGTCGTACTACTCTCCTGTGGGTATGCAGACACGGGCATTGCTGGAAAGCATCTCCAGCTAACGTGAAGAGCGGAACGCGGAGGAGAGGAACTTGGTGGAGGCAGTGTTACAACCAGCGGAGAAGGTTTTATGCGAAACATAACATCGAAAAAATGCGAAATTTGGCCATCGCTCGCTCGGGCACATGCTTATCTACGGAGTACATCAGCAGCAAAGCCAAACTGATTTGGCGATGTGCGGAGGGACATCGCTGGCAAGCGTTGCCGACCTCAGTTGTCCAAGGAACTTGGTGCCCGCTCTGCGCTCGCAATCAACCGCTCGGATTGTCCCAGTTGCAGGACATTGCGAGCAGCAGAGGCGGAGCGTGTTTGTCTCAAGAATACTTAAATGAGCGGACAGCTTTATGGTGGCGTTGCTCAGAAGGACATAATTGGAAAGCAACACCGAGCAAAGTGAAGCGAGGGTCGTGGTGCCCGTTGTGTGCAATCATCCGCAGGAGGAGCAAGTGGACGCTTAGACGCGCTTACATCGCGACTAGCTTCGAGGGGGCGGAGCTGTGTCCAATATCAGTGTCAAGCCGAACCTAACATCGTCGAGTTCCCGCACGCGTGGCGCTCACCACGTAGCCTTGTTCGGCACGATCAGTCGCCGGTCCGCTGCAGTCGCCGAATCGTGCTTACGAAGTCCGAGTGTTGGCTGTCATAACGCGTTTCAAAAAAGGAAGGCCTGCCACTGACGATCTTGCATTTGGAAGAATTTCCACTCCCCGCAACGCTGTCCACCCACCAATTGATTCCGTTCAGATAGTTCGATTATTTGCGCGAGTTGATCTGGCATAAACTAACGTTTACACATCGTATTAACCTAGGTTAATATCTCTGGCAGCTGCTGAAACAGCCACGGCCGTACGAACGCCGGTGGCTTGAACGCCAGCCGTTTCAAAGTCACTGGACTCCTAAATCATGCCCTGCGCCATTACTTCTAAATTGGTTGTTGCTAGTCTTGTTCTACTCTTGCTTCCAATGGAAGCAATTGCGCAGGGAGAGACGACCAGCGCACTCGTCGGCCAAGTGAGCGATGCAACCGGCGCGGCCGTGACTGCTGCCACCGTAACTGTAACCAACAACGAGACTGGCCTCACCCGCACCGTTAAGACTGATGACTCGGGCCGGTTCAACTTCCCTCAGCTGAAGCCCGGCGTATACGCAGTCAGAGTGGAAGCGGAAGGATTCGAACCACAGCGGAACGATTCGGTATCGGCTGCCTTGGGCCAGAAGCAGACTGTCGACTTCAGACTCAAGATTGCACAGTCAAGGCAGACCGTGGAGATAAGCAGCGAAGCCCCGATACTCAGCCCGGGAAATGCGAATACATCCACGACTCTCAATGCGCATGCGCTAGAAGACCTACCGAATCCAGGCGGCGATCTAACGTATCCCATTCAATTCGCTGCAGGCGCGCTCATCAACACCGCTGGCAGCGGAAATGACTTTGTCGGCGGAACGAACGGTTACGGCAATGTCGAATTCAACGGACTTCCTGCCCTTTCCAATGGCTATATCGTCGATGGCTTGGAAACGAACGACCCGCTGACCAATCTGAATAGCGGACTGTCGACGAACCTGGTCCTCGGCCTCAATTCTATATCGGAGGTCACGGTTAATACTCTCTCCTACGCCGTGGATCAGGGCCGCTACGGAGCGTCCCAAGTCAACTACGTCACCAAATCAGGCTCGAATTCATTTCACGGAAATCTCTATGAATTGTGGAACGGATCCAGGTTTAACGCGGCAAACTATTTCACGAACGCCACGGCCGGAAATCACAAGCCGCGCTCGACGGTAAACCACTTCGGCGGCAGTCTCGGCGGTCCCATTATTCACAACAAGCTATTTTTCTTCTTCGACAGTGAGTGGGTTCGCATCGCGCTCCCCATTGTCACCGCCTCGACCGTACCAACTCCGACGCTCGAGTCGTACGTCTTGCAGCAGCTTCCGCTCGGTGGAACCGATTCTGTCACCGGATCGGCTTACCAGCCTTCACCGCAGTCGGTGCCCTTCTATCAGAAAATGTTTTCACTCTACGGCAACACCAGCGGAACCCCTCTCGCAGTTCTCGGGTGCCCTTTCGATGTTTCTGGTGATACGCCGGCAGTCGCCAATGACGGAAACGGCTGCGCTAATCGCCAGAGCGTCTCTCATTCCAGTGACGATCATGAACAGGTCCAGACGCTGCGAGTTGATTACAATGTCAGCGAAAACGACACCACCTGGTTTCGCTTTCAGTCCGACAACGGTCTCCAGGCCGCCTACACGGATCCGATCAATCCCATCTTCAACGCTATTTCGCCGCAACCTCTGTACTCGTTAACGGGCGGCTATACCCACGTCTTCTCGCAAAATCTCGTAAACTATTTCAACCCGGCATTTTCCTGGTACGGCAGTTTGTTCGGTCCCAGCGATTTTCAAAAAACGCTGGCAGCGTTCCCCATCGTCTTGCACGGCAGCGGCGCGAATGCGCCCTTCACCACGGTCGGCGGATTGGACGACACCTGGGTCCAGGGAAGGCGTGCCTCCCGGTTCTTCATCAACGACAATCTCGCCTTGAGCACTGGTCCGCACGAGTTGAGTTTCGGAACGAATACGCGAATTCTGCGCTTGAACGACTACGACTTCGGCCAAGGTATGGTACCGACGGTGACGTACACCACCCTCCCGCAATACATCTATGGAATCGCGTCCACGGCTACGGAAACTTTCCCTTCATCTCCCAACGAACCTTTCGACTTTGTGAATCTGGACCTGTACGCGCAGGACACCTGGAGAGTGACGAGCACGTTCACCTGGACGTTTGGCATTCGTTCCACGTTCAATTCCAACCCGTCCAATCCTCATGGTCAGATTGCCCGCCTGCGCGGCTCCTTCGATTCCATCTCGCACGATGTGAATCAGCCCTTGAACGCAGCGATTCAAACCGGTCTCAACTATGTTTTTTCCTCGACGCCTCTTGCGATCCTGCAGCCGCGAACTGCAGTCGCCTGGCAATTTGAGCCGAAGTCCGTTCTGCGTGCTGGATTCGGTGTGTTCAGCGACATCTTGCCCGGCAGCATCGCTGACGTGGTCGGCATCAATCCACCCTACGTCAAGACATTCCAGGGCGGCCTTCTTGGTACAGTCGGCGGCAGCACGATTGCTCCCGGAGTTCCTAACAGCGCGATTGACGCAGCGGTAGCCGCCAATCAGACTTTCAGCTTAGGATTTCCGCAGGGCCAGCTTTCCTGCGCCTCCGCTGCTGCCAATCCCGCGACTTGCCTCCCGCCGGTGGCCATGACGGCCGTGCCGGACGGAAAACTTCACGCGCCCTACTTCATGGAGTGGAGTCTGGGCTTGGAACATGAGTTCGGAGCTACGGGAAGCGTCCATGCGCAGTACGTCGGCACCCGCGCCGTAAATCAACCCTATTTAACGCAAGTAAACGGCTATCAGACTGTCTGCCCCGGATGTTTCGCGCCGTTTCCCTATGCGCAGTCTACCGATCCCAGATTCGGCTCCGTCACTCAATTTTCCACCGGCGCCAATAGTCACTACAGCGGTTTGCAACTAACTGCGATGAAGCGCATGAGCCGCGGCCTAACGGCGGAGATCAATTACACCAGGAGTCGCTGCATGGACACGGTTTCCAACGGCGGCTTCCTGCAGTTTTCAGCCGGAGGAATCCTGTCCCCTCTCCCCGACGATTTAGCGCGCGACTACGGCCCCTGCGACTATGACATACGGCACAATCTCAACGCGCAATACCTGTATCAATTCCCTTACAAAGTTAAGTCTCGGCTCCTCGGCTATGCTCTGAACGGCTGGCAGGTGTCGGGAACTGTCTTCTGGCACAGCGGAGTGGCATTCTCCGTCCTGGGTACGCCCTATTCGGCGAACGGAAACGGAATCGTGAACGGCAGCGGACCTCAATTCGCAAGCGCTGTTCCGGGTGTGCCGCCGTATCTACACAATTCCGTTCCGGGCGCCACGCAGCCCGGCACCGTTCAATGGCTTAATCCCGCTGCGTTTGTCTCGAGCGTCGATCCGAGCACCGGTGCATGCTCCGGAGGCGACAGTGCCACCAATTGCCAATTCGGAAGCCTCGGTCGTAACGCATTACGCGGCCCCAATTTCACATGGAGTGATTTCTATCTTACGAAATCATTTCCGTTGAGCGAACGTTGCAACCTGCGCTTTGACACGCAGTTCTTCAACGTTTTCAATCATCCTAATTTCGGACTTCCCAGCATGGTGCTGGCTGGCATTCCGGCCAAGCCCACCACCCAGACAGGTTTTGGAGCCCTTACCTACACCACTTCCCCGCCTACCGGCCTGCTCGGCGTTGGATTGGGCGGTGATAGCACACCCCGCATGATCGCCTTTCAATTGCGACTGGAGTTCTAGATTCCCAACGTTTCGGCAGATTGGATTGGCGCACGACCTGTCTCACATCGAGAAGGACAGTCCGGACAGCGTTCACTAACTCTAACCGGACTGCTGAGAGGAGCACCGACCGGCGAGAACTCAGTGGTGGCATTGAACGCTATGGAGCGTTACCCTCTGCGAATATGGATGCGCAGACGTACCCACGGAAGACAATTCGTATTCTTGTCGCCGTACTAGTTCTCGCGTTCGTACCTGCAAACGAGGCCAAAGGCCAGAGTGCTGAATCATTGTCGCAAGTGGAAAGAGTCTTCGTGGACTCACTCGGTGCGGAGGAGGGTGCAACGGAACTTCGAGACGCACTGATTAAGGCACTTGGAAAGTACAGCGACATCCGAGTTGTGGCAACTGCCAGCGAAGCGGATGCCGTAATCAGGGGAAGCGGCAAGATTTGGGTAACGGGCTCAATGCGCGTTGGACCTCACGGGGGCATCTCTCAAAAGACTTGGGACGGATATCTTCAGGTCGAGTTGGTCGGTAAGCGGAACAAAACACTGTGGACATTCCGTACAACGCCTAGCAGCTTCCCTTGGAATGGCATCGTAAGGGACCTCGCAAGTCATCTCGCCAAGAACCTGATGGCGGTGCTACGAGGGGTTAGGAGCGGTTCCTGACAGAAGTCAGGGTTGAGATCTCCGTTCCAGACTTAGCAATTCAGACTTCTGATAATGATCGGGACAACTCTGGGATGACTTCCTTCTGGGATCCTCAACGCGGTCTGGGCCGGAGAGTTTATCGAGGCGACCGGCGCTTCGAGATTGTGTCATCTCACTTCATCCCTCAGATTTCTCACCGTTTGACGTGACGTCAAAAATGATCGTATCGCCACGCTGAACTGATCAATGCGGAGTCAGATCTTAGTGGTTAGAAGGTCGAGCGATCTCAAATCTTAGAGTTCGCAAATCGTACAACTCGGGGAGCCACCTTACCGCAGCGGCGCGACGAAACCGTTTCGTTAGCGCGCTTGATGCTGCCCGGCAGGTTCCCAGTCAGGAATTTTCAAAACCATACTTCTGCGCCTGAAGCGGCGCGCATTATTCAGCTCGTGTGTCTCGGCTGGAGCCACGACCCGCAAAGATTCCGCGCGAAGAAGGATGCCACGCGCAAATTCTACGGCTGAGTCAAGGACGGCCGCCCAAAAAGCAGGCGGCCCCTAAAAATTCAAAAGCAGCGACAGAGAGCCGGCGCTACGCGGCTGAATCGCGGCGGCGGGGCGGAACGATTTTGAGAGCGTTAGACGAGCGCGGTTCGGGCTTGGGTGCGCTCGAACGCCGAGATTTCAGATGTTCTTCGCTGCGACGGAGCAGATTTTCAAATTCCTGCTCGGAGCAGACGTTGGCCTGGGGAGAATTTCTCTGAGTCAGACTCACGGCCCCTCCTTACAACACCACCCCTTGGATCTACTGCGCGGAAACCTTGTTTTGGGAGCCTAGACCTGGCGTCGCGGACTGTCAAGAATATTTGTGGCGATAGCGGAGATTTTCGAGGGATCTAATACGGCGGCGATGGCGCAGTCTCAAAAAGCAACACGCCAAGCGCCGCGAGGGAGATGGCTGGACGGCCTTGCACAATGCGCCCGGACGCCTTAGTCTGTCGACCGGCATGACACCCCAATTCCTGCTGCTTGGAGTTATCTGGTACATCGTCTTCCTGTTTTCGACCACCTGCCATGAAGGGGCGCATGCGCTGATTGCGCGGATTGGCGGGGATCCGACGGCGTTCCACGGCGGGCAGGTGACGCTGAATCCGTGGCCGCACATACGCCGCGAGCCGTTTGGCCTAGTGGTGGTGCCTATCCTTTCTTATTTCGTGGCGCACTGGATGATCGGCTGGGCCAGCGCGCCGTACGATCCGGCCTGGCAGCAACGCTATCCGCGGCGCGCGGCGGCGATGGCGTTGGGCGGACCGGCGGCGAATTTTACGCTAGTGATTCTGTCGGCGATCGCGATCCGCACCGGGATGCATTTTGGGATTTTCGGCGTGCCGGAGTCGGTGGATTTCACGCATATTACGGAAGCGCTGGTTCCGGGGATTGCGGGATTTGCAGCGACGTTTCTGAGCATCATTTTCCTTTTGAATTTGCTGCTGGGGACTTTCAATCTACTCCCGGTGCCGCCGCTGGATGGGGTGACGGGCGTGACTTTGCTGATGAGCGAAGGAACGGCGTTGCGGTTTCAGCACTGGGTGCGCACGCAGGGATTTGGGATGCTGGGATTGGTGGTGGCATGGTACGCGTACGATAAATTGTTCCCCTATATCTTCCGATTTGCGCTGGCGATGCTTTATCCGGGATCGTCCTGGGGATAGAGGCCGGAAGATTGCGGGTGGCATTGCGTGCAGTGTGGCGTGCGTGTGCTGCGCATGCAAATCTCGTTTCACTAGCGCACAAGCGGTGTGTACGGAACAGTTGGCGGATTTTGTAGTGGTAGCATCGCTGGGTTAACCCCTTCCGGTTCAGTAAAAGCCTCCCCTCCTTTTTGGTATCGCGTCTGCAATATATCTGTGTGAGGTGGGGCCATGACGCGCGGAACCGATGAGACGCAAACGGTGGAAATGTCGGCGATCCAGGGCCACCGTTACCGCGTGGAAGTATCGGGATGGGACGCGAAGGAAAATTTCTTCGTCGAGAAAACCTCGTTGGACTGGAAGGAACTAGAAGGCAAGACGGTGGCGCTGCATGCGGCGGTGCGAGTGGACAGCGTGCTGTTTGTGCGGCTGCTGCGTCCGCTCGGAGGTGGCGCTGATTTTCCGGTGCCGCATCGAGCAGTGAGAGTAGCGGAAAGAGACCAGGATACGTCGTGTAAGGACGTGGGATTAGAGCAATTGCAGCCGCGCAAGGACATGAAGGAGAGCATGGCCGGTTCGATCGAACGACTGATAGAGAGCAGCGTAAAACACTAGATAAAAGGGGCGCGGAAATAGAGATGGGGCGGGAATGAGTTCTGTTCTGACATTCGGTGCCAGATTGGTACGCGAGTGATGCAGAGGGTACATGGGCATTGGACGGTGAAAAGCAGCGAATTGGCGACCGTTTCAAATATTCCTCGCAGTAACACGAAGGAGCGGCAGGCATTAGGTGAGTTGGGAGATTCGTTGCACACCACAAAGCAAAAATCGTAGAGATGACCAATTGTAGTTCCGCTCTGGCCCCTTCCTTGCCTGAGTGTGTTTACTATGAGCGTCCTGCTAGAAAGACCACTGGTAGAGTTGTCGCGTAAGAATCTCTCGATCTGCATATTGGATGATGACGCGGATCACGTTGAGCTGACCTCCAAGCGGCTGGAAACGGCCGGATTTCCAGTGTCGGGAACAACCAACGCCCAGGAAGCCCTGCAACAGGTGCGTTCCGGGAGTTGCCGTGTGGTGGTGGCGGACCTGAAGATGCCGGGGATGGATGGGCTGGCGTTCCTGGAAAAAGCGCTGCAATGCGATCCGGGGATGTACGTGATTCTGGTAACGGGATTCTATGCGGTGGACTCGGCGATCGAGGCGATCAAGCATGGCGCATACGATTATTTGTGCAAGCCGATTGATTACACCCGGCTGTTGAAGACATTGGATGATTTGACGGACTCGTTTACGCGCGGGCTGCAGATACGGGATCTCGAGGACAAGCTGCTGGACAATCTTTTGTTCCACGGAATTGTGGGACGCAGTCCGGCGATGCTGGAAGTTTTTGATCTAGCGAAGAAAATCGCGCGGCATTACACCAACGCGCTGATTACCGGGCCGACGGGTTCGGGGAAAGAATTGGTGGCGCACGCGCTGCACCAGATGAGTCCGGTGTCGCAGGAACGTTTCGCGGTGTGCAATTGCTCGGCGCTGGTGGATACGCTGCTGGAAAGCCAGCTCTTTGGACATGTACGGGGGTCGTTTACGGGCGCCACGGAAACGCGGCCGGGATTATTTGAGTATGCGAATGGCGGGACGGTATTTTTGGATGAGATTGGCGAGACGTCGCTGCAGATGCAGGCGAAATTGCTACGGGTGATACAGAACCGGGAGATTCAGCGCGTAGGTTCGCCGGAAGTGCGCAAGGTGGATGTGCGGCTGATCGCGACGACCAATCGCGATCTGCGGGCGGAAGTGCTGGCTGGACGTTTTCGTGAAGATCTTTTTTACCGGCTAAGCAGCATTGAACTGCGCGTGCCGGGGGCTGGCGGAGCGTCCGGGGGATATTCCGATTCTGGTGCAGCACTTCGTGAAGAAATATGGCGAGACTTACGGGAAACCGTTTCAAGGGTTGACGCGCCGGGCGCACATTGTGCTGCTGCAGCATGACTGGCCGGGCAACGTGCGGGAACTGGAGAACGTGATTGCCAGCGCGGCGATTACCGCGAATTCTGATTTTATTGACGTGGGCGATTTGCCGGAGCATCTGCAACGCTCGCGGCGGCACACTGCTTCGGCGGCCACGGTGTGGAGTCCACTGCCGCTGGACGAAGTGCGTAGCGTGCACATTCAGCGCGTCCTGGAGATGTGCAACGGCAACCGGGTGCGCACGGCGCAGGTGCTGGGAATTGGCCGCACCAGCTTGTATCGTTTTTTGAAGCGCTCCGACCGGCCGACGAAGTCTGTCGCGGCACGGGGGGCGGCCTGACGATTCGCACGGAGTCGCTGGCGCGAATGGCATGTGGCGGCCGGGTGGGCGCCGGGGGAATGAATCAAGATGAGTGGGAACGTTTCGGACAGGACGGGACCATGAGCAGACAGGCCGTGTCGTCAAATTTGTCCACAGCACTTGCAGAATTCGGTTCGCAGCGGCCGGAGCGCACCGCGGCGCAGTTCTCCATCGAAGTTTGCGGGTTCGACCGCTGTGGACGATTCTTCACGGAGCGATCGGAGACCAGCGATGTGAGCGATGGGGGATGCAAATTCTATTTGCGCACGGAAGTGGAGCGCGAGGCCGTGGTGGCTTTGCGGGTGATCGAACGTTACGATCAGCGCGGGAATGGCGCGGCGCCGGTGTTGTTTCAAGTGGCGCAGATGGAGCGCGGGCCGAGTGGCTGGACTCTGGGCGCTTTGAAATTGCGGCCTGAGGATTCGTGGCCGATGCGGAATTTGCACGCGAACTGAACGGCGGCAACGGCTGCCCGGTTCCGCTTAGCGGCACCGGGCGCTGCCGAACCGAGCAAGGCCTAATATGCCCGCCTATAAAGCAGGCGGCCGTTACCCTTCGATTCCGCACAGCGGCGTCTAAGGATGAATCGGGCCGCAGCGCGATTCAAGAAATCTAAGACAACTTCGACTGCGCCCAACCTGCACAGCCGGCATGGCTGCGGCAAATTCAACTACCAATTCAGCTTGCAGTAGAACTGTTCGCGGTATTTTGCAGTTTGCGTTTTACGATCCCCGCTTCCCTGCGGTGGCACAGCTTTACTGTTCGCTCGCGGTGATCGCGGCGCCGGTCCTATTGGCTGTTCGCACTTCGTGGTTCGCTTTTCGCTCGGTGTTAGTTGCCTGCGGAGTCTGTTGTGGTTGCTGCGCCGTGGAGCAGGGCTGGTGGCAGCGTTATGGTGGAATCCATGCGAACTAGCATTCCGGTTTGCGCGGGGAGTTCCACATCCTTGCCTTTTTTCGTGCAGATGTAGGCCGAGGTGCCGACCAAGCCGAAGATCGTTCCGCGGGTGACGTTGCTGAACAGGACGCCTACGAGCGAGCCGGCTCCGGTGCCGAGGCTGCCCAGCATAATGTCGCCCTTGATGTCGCGCTTTTGTTCGATCACCACACCTTCAGTGGTTTTCAGGTCTTTTCGTTTTTTGGAGTCATCGGGGGTGCCGCTATAGAGCGAAAGGATGCTCAACTGCACGGGGAAAATGCGGCTCTGCACTTCGACTGAATTGAACACCAGGTTCATCGAGGCGCCGCCGCGTTCCATGGCGAACCATTTGGGGCGCGTGACGCTGGTGATGGTGCCGTGGACTTTGGATCCCGCGGGCAGAATCAACTGGTTGCCGGAAAATACGGGCTCGGCAACGATCGCGGTGAACGGGTCGCCATCGTGCGCGACCGAAGTGGTGAGGCCTGAGACCAGGGTGAGGCGAACTTGCGTTCCGGGTTGAACAACGGCGGTGGACTGCGCTTGTACGGCGGGAGTCAGCCACAACATGGCTGACAACAGTGCTGCAATTGAAACCAGACGCTTCATGGATCCTCCGTAATCCTTGGCGGGAACCGGGAAGCGTTCCCGCGAAGGAGGGCTCGGACGTGCCGAGTTATCCCCGTTTCGTGGGGGTGCCGCTGGCGCCGCGGTGGAGTGCGGAGG
This sequence comes from uncultured Acidobacteriota bacterium, assembly GCA_963710845.1. GTDB lineage: Bacteria > Acidobacteriota > Terriglobia > Acidiferrales > UBA7541 > Palsa-295. The sequence continues at coordinate 188,684 of CAVQBU010000010.1, forward strand.
ATGCACTCGGTGGATAAGATACTCCGGGGTGGCTAGAGGATGCGGAAAAATGAGCCGGGATGTTCCTAGTTGACACGGGCGGCGTGGACACGGCGAAACGGCGGCGAATGTTGTGTAGTGGAGGTTTTTGGCACTACGAGTTTACTGGCGCGACACGGCGTGGGGAAATCGGCGGACCGCGATTTTCGTGAAATGCTATTTTGTAAACAGGCGAACTCCAGGAAATTGAGCATATGGGTACAAGTGCTATGCGAAACCGGCTGCTGATTGTCTGTGTGCTGATTTTGAGCGTCGCGTCGGTCGCCTTTGGGACTGACTACGCGATCGTGGTGAATCCTGCCAATACCGTGCGCGCGCTGAGTCTGGTGGAACTGGGAAAAATTTTCAAGGCCAAGACCACCATCTGGCCGGATGGCAAGGGCATTACACTGGTGCTGCGCGATCCCAGTTCACCGGGTACGAAATTCATACTGGACAAGGTGCTGGGTGGGACTTTCGACGAGGAAAAGTCCGTGCTGACTGAAGCGGGCCGCAAGAACGCGGTGCCAGTGGTTTTCGCCGAGAGCGATGAGGAAGTGATGCGAATCGTCGGTGGAAATGCTGGCGCGATCGGCGTGATTGATGTGTACAACATCACCGGCGGCGTGAAAGTAGTGAAGATTGATGACAAGCAGCCTTTCGATCCTGGCTATGTGTTGAAGGGCCGTTAGCGAGCACTGCAAAATCCCATGCGAGGAAAACCGTGAAAACCCGAAACCTCTTCCCCTGGATGGTCATCGCCATTTTATTTACGGGCGGCGTCGTGATGCGCGCACAGGAGGCGGCACCAGCGGCCAGCGCGACGGGCACCGTGCCGGTGACCACGAGCTCCACTTTGGCGGCGAACGCTTACGAGATGGGATTGGTGCAGCGCGAAGACCGGCTGTTCGTGGACGAGGGACTGGAATTTTTCCGCCAAGCGGTGAAGGCCGATCCGCAGTTTGCGCTGGGGCACGCGGCACTGGGTTATTTCACGGCCGATCCCAAAGAGGCGAAGGACGAGAGCGCGCTGGCGTTGAAGTATATCGCGAACGCTGCGCCCGACGAGCAACTGCTGATCCACTGGATGAACGACACGAAGAACGGCGAAACGGTCGAAGCGATTTCGGCGATGAACGATCTGCTGGCGAAATATCCGACCGACAAGCGGCTGGGCAACATGGCGGCGGAATGGCTGTGCGCGAACCAGGGCGCGTTTGAGCACGGCGAAGCGATATTGGTGCGCCTGCTGAAATACGATCCTCACTATTACCCGGCGATGAACAATCTGGCGTACTGCTACGCGTTGAGCGGCCAGCCGCAACTGGCGCCGCCGCTGATGGAGCAGTATGTGGCGGCGTTGCCGAACGAGCCGAACCCACAGGATTCTTATGGCGAGATCATGCGCATGCTGGGCGATTATCCGGCGGCGCTGGAACATTACAACGACGCGCTCAAGATCAATCCGCATTTTAATGCTTCGCAGGTGGGCGTGGCTTCGACGTACGCTTTGATGGGCGACGAGGCGAAGGCGCGAGCGCAGTACCTGGTGGCGATCAAGGGGACGAAGGAACGGTCCACGCAGATCAATTACCGGATTTTGTGGGCGATGACTTATTACCGCGAAAATAAGCCGCGGTTGGCGCGCGAGGCGTTCGAGAAAGTGGACGCCGAAGCGCACACGGCGGGATTGACAGTGCAGGAAGCGGAAATTCATCGCGCGATGGCGCTTTTTAATCCGGATGTGGCGAGTGCGCTGAAGGATTTGGACGAGGCGAGGGAGGATCTTTCCGACACGCGCAAGAGCAATCTGTTGCCGGGAGATCGCGAAAACGAGCTGGCTTTGATTCTGCAGGCGCGTGCGTTCATCGCGGTAAAAGCTGGGAAGATTGACGCGGCGCAGGCTGCGGAGAAGCTTCTGGAGAATATGGCGCAGACGAATCGCAGCACTCCGGTGCAGGAAGCGTATCACTCGGCGAATGGGGCCGTGCTTTTTGCGCAGGGAGATTACGCGGGGGCGATCGCGGAGTTGCAGGAAGATCCGTACAATCCCTTGTCGCTGCAATTGTTGACAGAGGCGCAGACGAAAGCGGGCCAGGCCGCGGATGCGCGAAAGACGCTGGAGACTTTGGCCGCGATTAGCGATGAGCGCGTGGAAACGGCGGTTGCGGCGCCACCGGCGCGAGTGGCGTTGAAGCATGATGCCACGCATCCGGTGCAGGGCGGCGCGATTTAATCGCGTTTCGTAATTGTTCAGCAGTGAGGGAAGGGCGCGACTTCAGAAGCTGAAGCTCTTCTCGATTGGGCGGCTTTACGGCGGGGCTGAAGCCCCGCCCTTCCACTTCAGCCCTTCTTAAATCATCGCTACACATCTAGCCGGCAACGATTCTTCGTCAATTTCTTAACAAAGCTTCCTCCAACGCTACGGCGGCAACGGGCGGCCGCGGGTTTCTTCGCCTAGCGGAGTCAGTAGCAGGCCGATGGCGAAGGCGATGCCCGTCAACGCTACGGGTGTGCCGATAGAGCCGAAGTGGCGGACGCCGGCTCCCACCAGGAATGTGATTCCGGCGCCGATGAAGCGGGCAAAGGATGTGGAGAAGGCGAACGCACTGGCGCGACATTCGGTGGGATATTGTTCGGGCAGCCAGAGAGTATAGACGGAGAAATTGGCGCCACCAAGTCCCAGGAAAAACAGGCAGAAGAAGAACGACGGTAGCGCGTTGCTTGTCAGATAGAAGACCTTCCCGAAAGTCAGCACGATAAAAACAAACATTAGAGCGAAGAAAAGTGCGAGCGTGGCGCGACGGCCGAAGCGTTCCGCTAGCGTGGGCATGGCGAGGCAACCGAGGATCGTCGCGAAGGCCACGAGCATGGTGGCGTACGAGGCCAGATGTGCGGCTTGCGGCCCCGTGCGACCGCTCGCTTCGGCAAGAGCTGTGACCGCGGTGGGAACATAGACCGTGCCGGCCCACAAGCCGCAGATCGAAACGAGCATGAATAAGGAATTCAAAATCGTTCGGCGGCACCAGGTGCGATTGAAGAGCGTTGCTAGTGGACGCCACCAGGACAACGTCTGAATTACTTTTTCTTTTTGCTGCCAGCGCGTTGGCTCGGTGACGCCGTAACGGATCCATGCCAGCAGCAGCGCGGGCAGTCCCCCGAATAGAAACATTTGGCGCCAGCCAAAATGGCTTCCGATGCTGAGATTGGCGAGCGCCGCCAGCAGAAAGCCGACGTAGTAGCCGGTGTGCATGTATCCGGCGCCGCGGACGCGCCAATTTTCGGGCCACTCTTCCGCGACGAACGTGCCACCCATCGCCCATTCGCCGCCGATGCCGATGCCGGCGAGCAAACGGAGGATGGCGAGCTGCCAGACGTTGACCACGAACGCGCTCAGCAGAGTGAAGGTGGAATACCACAGGATTGTGAACATCAGGGTGCGTACGCGGCCGAATTTATCTCCCATCGGACCCCAGACGAACGCGAGACCCCAGCCGAGCAGAAAAAGTGCAAAGAGCAAGCCGCCGTAGAAGCCTATGTTTGCTTTGGTGGCTTCGATGCCGGAGCGCGGGAGCAGTTCGCGCAGCGATGGGACGAGGACGAGCGCGTAGATGAAGGAGTCCATGCCGTCGAGCGTCCAGCCCCCCCAGGAGGCCCAGAAGCCGCGGATTTGATTGCGGGTGAGGAGAGCTTCACCGCCGGCGGGAATGGATCGATCTGGTGATGTCGCTGAGGGCATCGAAGGTGTGAGCTCTCCGAGAGTCTATCTGGCGCGGCACGATACTCCGGTTAGGGATTGGAAGTCGAGCGTTGTGCGAACGCGAAAGCGGCGAACAATGATGAGCCGGGGTGAGACACAAAACGCGGGTAGCTTTCGTGAGGTGAAGCGCTGTGCTAGACTTCGCGGAGCAGTTTTGTGCGCGGAAATTTTTGCGCGGTGACTGCCGATGGGTGGAACTTCGGGCTCTGTGCAACGATTCCCCGCAAACCCCGCCAGGCCCGGAAGGGAGCAACGGTAGCGGGTCAGTCTCGTGTGCCGCGGAGTACCCGAAGTTCCTCTAGTCGCTGCGATTGGGTGAGCAGGTTCCACAACATATTCGATGACCTACAAAGTTATTGCGCGGAAATACCGGCCACAGACATTCAGCGAAATTGTGGGGCAGCAGCACGTTACGCGGACGCTCGGGAACGCGATCAATTCGAATCGCGTGGCGCATGCATACATTTTTTCCGGCGTGCGCGGCGTGGGGAAAACCACCAGCGCGCGAATTCTGGCGAAGGCGCTGAACTGCGTGAAGGGGCCGACAGCCGAGCCCGACGGAACTTGCGATTCTTGCCGGGAAATTTCGGCGGGGACGTCGCTGGATGTGCTCGAGATTGATGCGGCGTCGAACCGCGGCATTGATCAAATTCGCGAACTGCGGGAGATGGTGCGTTACGCCCCGGCTTCCAGCCGCTACAAAGTAGTGATACTCGATGAAGCCCACCAGCTGACCGATGAAGCATCGAACGCGCTGCTGAAAACTTTGGAAGAGCCGCCGGAGCGGGTGGTGTTTATTCTGGCGACGACGCGCGCGGAAGATTTGGTGGAGACGATCAAATCGCGTGCGCAGCTATTTCAGTTTAGGGCGCTTTCATTCAAGGAAATCGCGGAGGAGATCGAGCGGATCGCGCGCGAAGAAAAATTGACGATTGAGCCGGGGGCTGTCGCTGTGCTGGCGCGCGCGGCTGAGGGCAGCTTGCGCGACGGGCTTTCGCTGCTGGAGCAGGCGATTGCTTATAGCGGCGAGGCGATTACTGACGCGCAGGTTCGAGAACTGCTGGGAGTGGTTGCGGAGAGCGTGCTGGATGCGCTGGTGGATGCGATTTCCGAGCAGTCGGCGGAGATGGCACTGAGTTTGGTGCACCGGCTGATTGGCGACGGACAAAATCTGCAGCATTTCTGCCGCGAAGCGATTCGACATTTCCGGAATTTGCTGGTGGCGCGGGTGTGCGGGGCGGATTCGGAATTGGTGGCGGCGCCAGAGGATGAACGGCCGCGCTTGGCGGAGCAGGCGGCGTGCTTCAGCGAGGAAGACCTGACGCGGTTTTTTAATACTTTGCTGGCGACGGACGCGGAATTGCGGAGGGCGCCGGATCCACGGCTGCATATGGAACTGGGGTTGCTGAAATTAATTAATGCGCGGAGATTGGCGCCGATTGAGGAAGTGCTCGCGGGACTTCGTGGGGAGGTTCGTGGCAGCGGCGGCGGTGGCGGAGATATTCGTGGAGGTGGGGCGCGAACGACGAATTCTGCGGCCAGTTCCCTGCCGGCTCGCGCGATGCCGGCGGTATCTGGCGCGCAGCCTGTGACTTCTTCTGGTGCTGCGGTACGCATGGAGCCGGTGACGAATTCATCCGCAAGTTCACCTGCAAGCGCGATTGGAGTTTCTCCTTCGATACCGCCCTCTGGAACGGCAAAACCTGCAACGTCTGATTCGAGTCGAGAGGTTGAATCCGGAAATGGGCGTGGGCCAACGTCGAGCGCAGCGAGCGTTTCAGTTTCGGCACCGGCACCGAGCCGGTCAATCGAGGCAGAGATCGCTCCGGTTGCTGCGTCGAGGGTTGCGACGCTGGCGGCGGAAGTGCCGACGAACGGAATTGGTTCGGCGCAGGTGGAAGCGATCAAGGCTGCGCTGCACGGGCAGAAATTCTTGTGGTCCATGCTGGATGCGGTGACGCGCTGGGAAGTGGAGAGCGGCGAGTTGCGCCTTTTCTTCCCCAGCGAAAGCCGATCGCTGGCGGAAATGTTGCAGGCGCGCGATCCGATGGAACGTTTGCGCACAGTTCTGAATCAAGTGGTGGGCCAGCCGCTGCGCGTCTGTGTTAAACTGGACTCCAGCCGGGCAGCAGCGCCGGCGGGGCGCAGTTCGGAATTGCGCGCTCGATTCGAAGAGGATCCGATCGTTAGGGCCATGCTTGAAAAGTTCGGCGGCCAGATTTCCAACGTCAAGCGCCCAGGCGAGGAATAACCATGGAAGTGAAAGCGCTACAGCAAATGCTTTCGCAGTTCCGCCAAGTGCAGGAAAAGCTCGAGAAGCAGATCGACGAGCTTTCGGTGGAAGCGTCGGCGGGCGGTGGCATGGTTACGGTGAAGATGAACGGCCAGAAGCAGCTGACGGAAGTGCGCATCGAGCCGGAGATTTTCAAGAGCAAGGATCAGGAAATGTTGCAGGATCTGATTCAGGGCGCGGTGAATGAAGCGACGCGGCGTGTGGATGAAGAACTTTCGAAGCAAGTGAAGGAAATTTCCGGCGGCTTGCCGGGAGTCGCGGGGCTGAAGATTCCTGGATTGTTCTGAGCGACGGTCGAGCAGGTTTGTAGTGGCTTGGCTGAGTTATTGCGTGTCTTTCCGGTTGTTGCAACGTTGAATGTTCCGATTCCCTTCTACTTCAGATCTCTTTCGGTGAATGGAGTTCCATGCCTGATTTTGCCCCTTCGGTTACACGTCTTATAGATGAATTGAAGCGCTTGCCGGGGATCGGCCAGAAAACCGCGCAACGGCTGGCTTTTTATTTGTTGCGCGTGGACCCCGAGCAGGCTTTTGCGCTTTCCGACGCGATACGCGACGCGAAGGAGAAGGTGCGCGAGTGTTCGATCTGCAACAACATTACGGACGCGGATCCTTGTTTATTTTGTACGGGGCCTTCGCGCAGCAAGAAGATTATTTGCGTGGTGGAAGAGGCGACGAACATCCAAGCGGTGGAGAAGACGCGGGGGTTCGATGGGCTTTATCACGTGCTGGGCGGAGCGCTTTCGCCTTTGCAGGGGATCGGGCCGGACCAGTTGAAGATCAAGAGTTTGATCGAGCGATTGAAGGGCGGGACGGTGGAAGAAATTATTGTGGCTACTTCTCCGACGGCGGAGGGCGAGGCCACGGCGGTTTATTTGTCGAAGCTGATCAAGCCGCTTGGCGTGCACGTGACGCGGATCGCGATGGGGATTCCGGTGGGGTCGGATCTGGAATATGCGGATGAAGTTACGATGAGTAAGGCGATGGAGGGGCGGAGAGATTTGTAGTTTGTTGGATTTGGGTTGGCGGAAAATTCCTACCGGGGCGAAATTTAGTCGGCCACGCAGTCTCCTACCGATCCGCTCGAATGTGAACGCCAGGCATGGCGCAGCAGGGCCCGGTCTTTCACGGAGGCCACGAAGCAGATTAGAAGCGGTACATTCAAGTACAACGTCAAAGCCGCCCGCCTAAAAAGCAAAAGCAAGCGGCCGCTACAAGTGCAACGCAAAGGCGCACAGGCAAGATTGCCTATGCTACCTCGACACCTCTTGCGTGCGACGATTCGCAGAGGTATATAAAGGGGTCGAGCTGGGAGGTGGGCGATGCCGGGTTTGGATAAATATATGGCGCAGTATGACCACGAGCATACGAATGTGTGGAACAAGGTGATGCACGGGATCGGGATTCCGATCATCATTGTGGGGATTGTGCTGGCAATCTTGACGTACTGGAAGATAGGGCTGGCGCTGTTTGTTGGGGGATGGATTTTGCTGCTGGCTGGGCACCGGATTGAGGGGAATAAGCCGGCATTTTTCCAGGGGTTGATTTACTTTTTGGTTGGCCCGATATGGGGAGCCAAGGAGATAAAGGACGCAATCTTCGGGACTTCCCACCGGTCGAGCGCGGCGCGCTGAACACGAGGAGGGCCATCGGCCGCGGCAATCGAATTGCTCTTAATAGCTAAGAATAGTGCCCCTAAGCGGAGCAGTTTCGGGTCAGATACGAGTAACCTTTTCGCACTTTTTCGCGCGGCCGACGCACGCCGTTGCGCTGTAATGCTACCCTAAGAAATCGCCCCTGGGAGGAGTGCGTGACCGATTCCCTACAATCCGCCGATCCCGGCACACAGAAGCGCCGCAGTACGCGCATTGTGCAGGCCGTACCGATTACGGTGACGGGCACCGACGCGCTCGGACAGCCATTCAAAGAGCGCACCACGACGGTGATGGTGAATTGCCACGGGTGTAAATACCAATCGAAACACTACGTTCCAAAGAATTCGATGGTTACGCTGGATATTCCGCGGCCGGAGGGTGGGCCGTTTCACACGCAGGGGCGGGTGGTGTGGGTGCAGCGTCCGCGGACCGTGCGCGAACTTTTTCAGATTGGACTGGAATTTGAAGTCCCGGGGAATTTTTGGGGGATTGCGTTTCCGCCGGAAGATTGGGCATCTGGCGTGGACATTCCTACGGGCGATCTGACGGGGGCGGCGGAGGCATTGCTCGCGGTTGAGCCAGTGGCTGGGATTTCGCCGCAGCCGTTGCCGCCGATCGGGCCGCCTCCGATGCCGATCCCGACTACGCCGGAGAAGCGGATCGAGGCGCCGCCGTTTCAGATTCCGGTCACGCCGCCTCCGCCTGCAAGACCAACCCCAGTTAATACTCAGGTCAATACGCCGACGGCGCCTCCGGTGACGACTGCGAAGCCCGCGCCTCCTGCCGCACCGTCTGCACAGCCTCCAGTTGCGCCTGCGGCTTCTGTACCTGCGGCGAGCCCTTCGACGGACAACAAGATTCATGTGGTGCCGGCTCCTCCGGCTGCGGTCGTGACTGCCGACACACAGGCCGCGCTGGCGAAACACATGGCGCGGATGGTGGCCGACGCGAAGGAGAGTTTGGACAAAACTTTGCGGCGCGGAGCGGAAGAAGCGATCACCGAAGAAATGACGGTGGTGCGTCAACAGCTGGATGCGCAGCTGCACGACACAGTAGAGAAAGCGATCAAGGTTTCGATGGACCGTGTGTCGGAATCGGCGGTGAAGAAAGTGGTGCAGCAGGCCGCGGACCGCACCAAAGAAATTGTCGACGAAGCGCGGAAGGCGAGCGAGACGTCCGCATCTCAGTTGGATGAAAAAGTGCGCAACGCCGTGCAGCAGGCGGTGAGTCATGCGGCGGAGCAAGCCGCACAACAGGCGGCGCAGCAAGCGGCGGCGCTGACTTTGAAACAATCGGTGGAAGAAGTGGTGGAGCGCGCGCTGCGGGAGCGCGAGGCTTCGACGCCTTCGCTGGAAATTCTTTCGTCGCCTGAGGCGGCGCAAAGCCATCTGGAGCAATGGCGCAAAAACCTGGAAGAGACGGCGCAGACGGTGCGCAGCAAGACGATTGAGCAGACGCAGGCGGAAGCTCTGATTGCGTCGCAGCAGTGGAACGCGGAATTTGAGGCGGCGCTTACCGGGGCGTCGCAGAAACTGGGCGAGAAGCTGACGGAAGTGTCGCGCGAGGCGTTGACGAAGGCGGAGCGAGACGCTGCGGAGCGCGCGTCGGCGTTGCGAATGTCATTGGATGAAGCAGCGCGCGGGGTGCTGGCGCGGACCGAGCAGGCTCAGCAGGAAGCCACGGCACGTGCAGAGGCCTTGCGGGCATCGCTCGATGAAACAGCGCGCGGAGTGCTGGCGCAGACTGAGCGGGAGGCAAGTGCGCAGGCGCATACGCTGCGGTCTTCGTTGGACGAAGCGATTAACACGGCGGCTTCGACCATCGAATCGCTCGGCGCGGGATTGCAGACGGAACGGCATCGCGCGGAAGAGACCAGGTCGCAGCTGCAGGAAGCGGCGCAGAACGCTTTGCGGCAGACGCGGCAGCAGTTTGATGAGCTGCTGGCGGCGCAACAGCAGGAAATGAGCCGCAAGGCTGATCATGTAATCGCGGATCGAGTGCAGCAGATTGAGCCGGCGCTGCAAGAATCGGCGCAAAAGATGTTGGACCGCGCGATGGGTGAGTTGGAACAGAAGCTGACGCCGCGGCTGGATCACGCGCAGCGAATCGCGGCGGAATTGCAGCAGGCCGAGCAGCAGGCGGCGCACACGCAGAGCCAATTCCACGAGCAGGCGCGGCAGGCGTCCGAGCGCGTCGGCGAGTTGCAGCAAAGCGTCCAGGCGCAGGTGCGGGAAGCTGCCGAGCGCGTGGCGCAATTACAAAGTTCGATTCTGGAGCAAGTGCAGCAAGCGACGGACCACGCCGACCGTTTGCACGATACGGTGCGCGAGCAGACGATTCACGCTTCGGAGCTGGCGATACACGAGTCTGTGGCGCGGCTGCGTACGGAAGCTGAGAAAGTCCCGGCGGAGATCGAGAAATCAGTCCGGGAGAGCGCTTCGAAAATCGAAGAAGAGATTCAACAGCGCAGCACCGAGACGCAGCACGCGACTTATGAGGCGCTGCTGAAGGCTTCGGAGTGGTATCAGAAGAAAGCGCACAGCACGATGCAGAGTTCAATGGAGAAGATGGTCGAGCAGTCTTCAACCCAGCTGCGCGACCGGGCGGCGGAAGTTTCCAGCTTACTGGCTTCGGAGCTGGATCATTACCGGCGGACGTATGTGGAGCACAGCACGGCGCAGATTGACGAGTCGGCGAAAGAAATCGTAACGCGCGAGCGCGACAAGATGAGCGAAACCGCGCAAATGGCTACCGCGGGATTTACGGACCAGGTGCATCGCGTCACGTCAGAGTCGCTGAAGCGGTTTGAGCAGGTTTCGCGCGAGGCGCTGGAAAAAGCACGCGCGGACATGGAGTTTGGGCGCGAAGGTTCACTGCTGGAATATCAGAAGACGATTGACGAGCGCATGATGCTGGGAGTGGAGCAGGCGCGGGTGCATCTGCAATCGGAATTGGGGCCGCTGCTGGAGCAGTGGGAGTCGCAGCGCGAGTCCGAGAAAAAAGTGTGGATGGAGCAGCTGAAGAAATCGAACGACGAGGCCATCGAGGTTTACAAGACTCGGCTGGAGAATGCTTCGAATTCCTGGCTGCTGGCTTCGGCAACGACGCTGGGGCAACACTCGCAGACCGTGTTGGACACCATCGCCAAGGCCGCCGAGAAGCGTTTGCGCGAGACTTGCTCGGAAGTGCTGGGGACGATGGGCGACACTTTGAAAGCGCGGCTGTTGGGGCTTTCTACGGATTTCAGTCCGGAACCGGACGACGAATTTCCTCCGAAGAAGAAGTAACTCCTCCTTCTGCTGAATACTTTTTTGCTGCATGGCTTTTCCCATCTGCTTTTCCCACTCCGGTATAATGGCGGCATGGCGAATCAGGCTTACTTGAGTATTTGGCTGAAAGAATTTCGTGAAGAGAACATGCTGAAGCAGTTTCGGGAATTTCTGGGTACGGTTCCCTTCTCCGAGAAGCAGCCGGGGTTCACGCATCTGGAAATTCGCGCGGTGGATTCGACGGAGACTCCGGTGTACGAGCAGGACCTGCGCTCGTTTCCACTGGATGCGGACGGGATCATCGAGCTGGCGAAGGACTACGTGCATGACGATTGCAGTTGCGATGTGCGGTCGCACTGGGATTTGTGGGTGTTCGAAGGCGAGCCGCTGACGTCCCAGAAATTGCCGCAGGCGCTGTCGCTTTTGTGCAACGGCGAGGCCTATGACGATGGATTTTGGAAAGATAATGGGCATCTGGAAGTGAGTTTTGGATTCGAGCATCTTTTTACGGGCCACGGAGGCGTGCTGGGAATACGGCAGATCGCCCGGCCGGCGCCGCAGAATCAGGAAGAGCGCGATTTTCTGGAATCCATGGCGAAGCCGGCGAATCTACTGCTGTATAAGGAAAAAACGCAGGAGAATATCAGGAGTTTATTCGATTGGGTGCGGCGAATTGAGAAGGCGCCGACGGTAGCGCGGGTGAAATTGTGGTCGGAGGGAGAGGAAAATTTTGAGGCGCGCCTCGAAGAAATTTTGGCTGCTCGTTAGCGTGGTGGTGGTGGTGGTGGTGGTGGTGGTGGCGGGGGCGGTTCAGGCCGGGTTGCAGGCGATGCAGCATGGGCGCGTGAACGAATTAACGCTGGCGGGTTTGCGACCGGGACACGACAAGATTGCAGCGCCGACGAAGGAATTTCGGGACCTGGACCGAGACTCCGCGGTTACTGACGCTTATCTGTGGGGCGACATCTGCATGCATCGCGAACTTCGGGTTGAAGCAGGTGCTGACGGCGTCGTGAAGACTGTCACTGTGGGCTCAAACTACAGGCCGGATATTATGGCGAAATGCGCAGCGAGCGTGATGGATCCGAAACGGTTGAAACTGATTGCGAGCGGTCACGGACTTCAGCTCGGCGATGCCTGTGGGCGGATCGAGGAGATTTACGGGAAGGCAGAATCGCGGAGCCCTTCCGCGAAGGGCAGCGACAAGTTAGAATTATATTTATACACATTTGATTGGGCTGGGCCGGATGTGCCGCAGGTGATGGAAGTGTCCTGCGACGCTGCTACGCAGACGGTGACGGAGATCACGCTCGCGGCATCAAGCCTTTAACGGGAGCTCATGAAAAAATTGATTTTGTGCGCTTTCCTGGGTGCGGTGGCGCTGGGCGCGTGGTCTTGCGGCAGCTCTTCGCAGGCCCCAGCGAACGGGACAAGCGCCGGTGACAAGGCAGCACAAAACGGCGCGGCGGCGACTCCTGCATCACCTGGCGCGACGCCGGGTGCGCCGGCCGTGCCGGACGAAATACAGAAGGCCGCGGAAACGGCGCTTGGTTCCGATACCGAGGTGCTGTTGTACGGCGACCTGGCGAAAAACGGGTCGCGACAAATTCTAGCGGTGAATCGCATGAAGGGAACGCCGCAGGTGGCCATGCCGGGGACGGTGATCACGCGCGGCGTGATTTTGGAAAATATCGGCGGTACGTGGAAAGAAATTTTGCGCTGCGACGAGCATCTGGAAAATCCCAAGGGATTTTTGGGCAACATTCCGCTGGCGCCCGTGAATGGATGGCGCGTGCAGTACGAACAAGATAGCGACAAGGGACTGCTGCTTTATTTCACGCCGGCCGCGAATCCTAAGGGCGCGCGGTCGCTGCCCGTGGAAGTGCGCTGGAACACGAAGGCGAAACGGTATCAATCCATGGACCGAAATTTTGAGAATTTTCTGTACGAGCTGCCTGCGCTGGAAACTCCGGAGTCACAAGTTAGGCTGTGAGCGCCATCGCCCATCCCGCCGCAGCAAATGTCGCCGCCTGCCCGGTGAAAAAAGCATCGGGGTGGGACCATCTGAAGACGCTGCTTCCCTACGTTGGCCGCTACAAAAGCATGACCGCGCTGGGACTGCTGACCAACACTTTGATGGGGCTGGTGGGCGCGTTCCCGCAATTGATTATCGGGATGATCACGGACTGCATTAGCGGTTCGGCGCATACGCTTTCGACTCTCGCCGGCACGGCTCGGGTGGCAATGAGCCCGCTGCTGGCGCTCTATGTGCCGATGGACCGGCACGCGTTGGGGCTTTTCTGCCTGATTCTGGTGGGCATCGTGTTCGTGAAGGGATTTCTTTCGTTCTGGACGCGCTGGATCTTGATCGGAGTATCGCGCGAGATTGAATACGATTTGCGAAATGATTTGCTGGCGCGGCTGGTGGAGCTGGAGCCGGAATTTTACGTGCGCAATCGCACCGGCGATTTGATGTCGCGCGCGACGAACGATTTGAACGCGGTGCGCATGGTGCTGGGACCCGGGATCATGTACAGCGCCACGACGATTGTGACCATGATCGTGGCGGTATTTTTCATGGTGAAGCTATCCGCAGGCTTGACGCTGTGGGTGTTACTGCCCGTGCCGGTGGTGGCGCTGGCAGTGCGTTATTTCGGCGAGACAATTCACCGGCTTTCGGAACAGATTCAGGCGGCGCTGGGGACTTTATCGACGCGCGCGCAGGAAAACCTGACGGGAATTCGCGTGATTCGCGCTTACGCGCAGGAGAAGCCGGAGATTGCGGCTTTCGATCTGGCGAATCGCGATTACGTGGATCGCAACATCAAGTTGATTGCTACGTGGAGTTTGTTCTTTCCGTTTCTGACTGCGCTGATTGGAATTACTTTTGTGATTTTGCTGGGTAAGGGCGGGCGTGATGTGATTGACCATCGGTTTACCGTCGGGACGATGTGGGCGTTTTATTGGTTTTTGGGGCAATTGGTGTTTCCCATGATCGCGCTGGGCTGGGTGACGAATATTTTTCAGCGCGGCGCGGCTTCGATGGGACGGCTGAATTATATTTTGCACGCGAAGGCTAGGATTGGCGATTCCGCAGGCACGACAGATGCGAGCGGGAACGGGGCTGGTGCAGTCGCGGGGCGCAACGGAGATTCGGCGCAACGCGTGGTGATGGCGACGAACGCGCCGGCAGCTGCGGCGGAATCATCGATTCGCGGCGAAATCGAGTTCCGGCATTTGACTTTTACTTATCCGACGGCGCGGAACGAGGATGGAAGCGGTGGCGGTCCGGTGTTGCGCGACATTAATTTACACGTGCCGGCTGGCTCGACGCTGGCGATCGTGGGGCCGACGGGAAGCGGAAAATCCACGCTGGCGGCGTTGATTGCGCGGCTCTGGGATGCGCCGCCGGGAACTTTGTTTCTGGATGGGCGCTCGATTCGCGATTATCCGCTGGCGGAAGTGCGACGGTCGATTGGGTACGTGCCGCAGGATACATTTCTTTTCAGCGATACGTTGCGCGAGAACATTGCGTTTGGCGTGAACACCGCGGCGGAAGAGCATATTTTGGAAGCGGCGGAGATTGCGAGCATTTCCGGTGAGATTCAGAGCTTCCCGCAGCGCTACGACACGATGGTGGGCGAGCGCGGGATCACGCTTTCGGGCGGGCAGAAGCAGCGGACATCTATTGCAAGGGCGGTGCTGCGCCAGCCGAAGATTTTGATTTTGGATGATGCGCTTTCCAGCGTGGATACGGATACGGAAGAGCGCATCCTGCGGCGGCTGCGCGACGTGATGCGGGAGCGGACGGCGATTTTGATTTCGCATCGCGTCTCCACGGTGAAGAATGCGGATCAAATCGTGGTGCTGCGCGATGGACGCATCATCGAGCGCGGAACGCATGACGAATTGCTGGCGCTGGGCGGTTATTACGCGGATCTGAATCAGAAGCAGATGCTGGAAGAAGAGTTGGAACGCGAATGAGCGATTTCCGCGAAGAAGAGAAGTTAGGCAAGCTGTACGATTCGCAGCTGACGCGGCGATTGATGCAGTATCTGCGTCCGTACCGGTTGCAAGTGGTGCTGGCGGTTTCGTTCACGCTGGGAATCACGGCGCTGGAAATTCTGGGGCCGTTTCTTTTCAGCGTGGGGATTGATCGCTACATTATTCCTGGCTTTGACGGAAAGATCGCGCGAACCGCGGCCGTGCTGGGGTTGGTGTGGGTCGCGGCGGCGTATGCGGGATCGATTCTGGCGAGTTTTGCGCTGCAGTACGTGCAAGTGCGGATTATGCAGTGGGTGGGGCAGGAAACGATGTACGACCTGCGCAAGGAAATTTTCGAGCATCTGCAGCGCTTGCCGATGAGCTTCTTCGATCGCAGCCCAATTGGGCGACTGGTGACGCGTTCGACGACGGATGTGGACGCGCTGAACGATTTGTTTGCGTCGGGCGTGGTGGCGATGCTGAACGATTTCGTGCTGCTGTTCGCGATGGCCGCGGTTTTATTCAAGTGGCATCCGATGTTGGCGCTGGCGACTTTCTCGCCGCTGCCGTTCATGATTCTGCTCACGTATTTCTTTAGGAATCGCGTGCGCGATGCCAACCGGCGAATTCGCACGGCGATTGCGCGCATCAATGCGTTCCTGCAGGAGCATGTGAGCGGCATGGCCGTGGTACAGCTTTTCAACCGCGAGGAGAAGTCGCGGGCGAAATTCGCGGAGCTGAACCTCACGCACATGGTGGCTTACAAGGATGCGATTGACGCGTTCTCGTTCTTCTATCCCGGCGTGGAATTTCTGAGTTTTTCGGGGATCGCGCTGCTTTCCTGGGTCGGCGGGGTGCGGGTGATCGCGGGCACTTTGCAGATCGGCGTGCTGGTGGCGTTCATGATGTACGCGCAACGGTTTTTCCGGCCGATTCAGGATTTGAGCGAGAAGTTTAATATTTTGCAGAGCGCCATGGCAGCTTCAGAGCGGATTTTCCGACTGCTGGACGAACCGGTGACAATTTTTTCTCCGGCGAAGATTCACGCGCTTCCTGCGCCGCGCGGTGAAATCGAGTTCCGCAATGTGTGGTTCGCTTACCACGGCGGCACAGCTCCGAAAGACGACGAGTGGGTGCTGCGCGATGTTTCGTTCCGCGTAGAGCCGGGGCAGACTTTGGCCATTGTGGGGCATACAGGCGCGGGGAAAACCACGATCATTCAATTGCTGCTGCGTTTTTACGATATTCAGCGCGGCGAGATTTTGCTGGATGGGGTGGATATACGCGAGCTGGATGTGCAGGATTTGCGGCGACTGTTTGGGATTGTGCTGCAGGATCCTTTCCTTTTCACTGGCACGCTAGAAACGAACGTGAAGCTCGGTACGGGGAGCATTGATCGTGTGGGAACCGAGCGGGCGCTGCGCGAAGTGGGCCTGGGCGCGTATCTGGATTCGCAGCCTGCGGGCGTCGAGACGCCTGTGACCGAGCGTGGCGCGACTCTTTCGGTGGGACAGCGACAATTGGTGAGCTTTGCGCGCGCGCTGGCGCACGATCCGAAATTTCTGATTCTGGATGAAGCTACCTCGAGCGTGGACACCAAGACGGAATTGATGATCCGCGAGGCGTTGGACCGTTTGCTGAAGGGGCGCACGGCGGTGGTGATCGCGCACCGGCTGAGCACGATTCAGCACGCGGATCGAATTTTGGTATTTCATAAAGGCCGACTGCGCGAGCAAGGGTCGCATCAGGAATTGCTGGCGCTGCACGGCATTTACTACCGTTTGTACCAGCTCCAGTATAAGGAGCAGGAGTTGATCGCTTCTCTGCCCAGTGGGAATGCGCCGGGATTTTCGCAGCCGTTGCCTGCCGATGACTGACGTGTTGGTCGCCGAATTGCCACAACGACAAACTCAAACTGTACGCGCGAGCGCTTCTTGGCCGCGATTTTCTGTCGCGAATCCGTGGGAGCTGGCTCGATGAGCGAGCGCCAAGTGCTGATTTCCGCGGGTGAAGCGTCGAGTGACATGTACGCGGCGCGGTTGGCGACGGCGTTGCGCGCGCGGACGGGCGCGAACTTTTTTGGCATGGGCGGCCCGCGAATGCGCGAAGCGGGCGTGGAGTTGATCGCGGATTACCACGAAGTGGCGGTGGTGGGCATTACTGAAGTGCTGCACAAAATCCCCGCGGTGATTGGGGTGCAGAATCGGCTGGCGCGGGAAGCGGCGCAGCGTGGCGCGGCGCTGGCAGTGCTGGTGGATTCGCCGGGAACGCATCTGGGTGTGGCGCGACGGCTGAAGAAAAACAAAATTCCGGTGGGATATTTTATTGGGCCACAAGTGTGGGCTTGGCGTGCGGGGCGTGTGCGCGTGGTGAAGCGGCTGGTGCAACGCATGGTGGTGATTTTCCCGTTCGAAGAGAAAATCTATCAGGACGCGGGCGTGCCGGTGAATTTTGTGGGGCACCCGTTGGTGGATACGGTGCGGGCGACGATGTCTCGAGCGGAATTTGCGGCGCAGCATCGGCTGGATCCCGGCCGGCCGATCGTGACGATCCTGCCGGGGAGCCGGCCGAACGAGATTGCGCAGAATTACGCGCGGGTGATCGCTGCGTGTGAGCGGATTGCGCAAGCGGGGAACGTGCAATTCGTGCATGCGGCGGCGCACGGGCTGAGCGCGGAATTTTTCGCGCGATATGCGCAGCCGAGCGTCGCAATCAAACGCGTGGAAAATGAGACTTATAACGCGCTGGCTGCCGCTGATTGCGCGATTGTGGCGAGCGGCACGGCGACCGTGGAAGCGGCGCTGCTGGGGACACCGATGGTGGTGGTGTATCGCGTGGCAGCAGTCACTGCATCCATTCTGCGGCACATGATTCGCACGCCGTTTATCGCCATGGTGAATTTGATTGCGGGCAGGCGGGTGGCGTCGGAACTAATTCAGGACGATTTTGCGCCGGAACCGGTGGCGGCGGAGGTGCGGCTGTTGCTCGATTCGCCCGATGCGCGCGAGGAGGCGAAGGCGGGGCTGGCGGAAGTACGCGCGAAACTTGGTCCTGGAGGGGCGATCGAGCGCGCAGCGGACATTTTTACCGGGATGATGTAACCTTTTATGGGGGCAACTAGACGCTAGGATTCTGTATCTGAATGAATTGGGGCTTTCCCGTTACGAGCGAGGTACCTTTCTTGTTTACATTCGTGCCCAAGTACAAGAGGCCTTCTGCTGAGGCTCCGGCAATTCTGGTAGTGCTGATGGCGTTATTGGTGTGCGCGAGCGGCGTTCGCGCGCAGACTCCGCAAGGATTTCCCTTCCGTGCGACATATTACGAAGTGGAAGTGCTGTTGCATCCCGAAGACCAGACGATTTCTGGGCAAGCCAAGGTGGAATTTATCGCGCAGCAGCCCGGGCACACCGTGGTGGTGGAACTGCATCAGGATCTGCGCGTGAACTCGGTGAAATTGCCGAACGGCGGCACGCTGGAATTTGAACGCGACAACCGGTACCCGCTGCTGCTGACCGTCGGCTTGCCGGATGTTGTGTCGCCGGGAAAAACTGTGACGCTGGTATTCGATTACACCGGGCCGGTTTCGAGTGAAGAGGATAGTCCGGCACGCGGAGTGCGGCTCGCTTCGGTGGACAAGACTGGAGCGTACCTGCTGCTGCCGGCGCGGTGGTTTCCGCTGACGAATTATCCCACCAACCGCTACACCGGAAAATTCAAGATCGATGTGCCGGATACTTTTGCCGTAGCAGGAACTGGGAAGGCCGACCCGCCGACGATGCAGCCCGGGATCGGTAAGGGCGCGCCGGGGACGGCGTCGTATGTATTTCATTGCGATCATGCGGGGCCGGTGGGAACGTTCGTCGCGGGAAATTTGCAGCTGGCGCCGGTGCAATCGGAAGGATTCAGCGTATCGGTATTTACGCCGCCGGCGCAGGCCAACACGGCGAATGCTTACGCGACTTCGTTGTCGCACATCGTAAGTTTTTTTTCGGACGTATTCGGGCCGCTAGATGTTAAGGAGAATGATCCGCCGCTGACGATCGCGCAACTGCCGGACGGCACTGTTTCCGGATTCTCCGCGCCGGGAGTGATGCTGATCAGCGCACGGCAATGGGGAACACGCGCGAATGAGCGTTTGCTTTCGCAACTGGCGGCGGAACAATGGTGGGGCGATCGCGTGCTGCCGCAGACCGCTTCGGACGTGTGGCTGACGGACGGGCTGTCGCGCTACGCGGAAGCGATGTACGCGGAGCAGAGCGACGGCAGCGCGGGACTGCACAAGGCGCTGGAGGATTTTGCGGTGGGGGCGTTGATGTATGAGGATACCGCGCCGATTTCGCAGGCGGCGCGATTGTCAACTTACTCGAACGAATGGCGGTCGGTGGTGGCGGATAAGGGCGCGCTGGTGTTTCACATGCTGCGGACGGAATTGGGCGATGATGAGTTCAATGCCCTGCTACGCGAGACCTACAAGAAATATGACGGTAAAAATATCACGCTGAACGATTTCGAAAAAATCGCGATGACCAAGGTTCCGCCGCCCGTGAAGGGGCAGCCGCCTGTGAACCTGGTTTCGTTTTTTTCGCAGTGGCTGAATTCGACGGGAGTACCGGAATTCAAGATGGAGTACATCGTCTATCGCACGCAGAAGGGGTTTAAGGTGGTGGGCAAGATTCATCAGGACCTGGACACTTTCCGAATGCCGGTGCAAATTCGGGTGGATACGGAAGGAAATCCGGAGATAAAGACAATCCTGGTGACGGGCACGACGCAGCCTTTCGAGGTTGATACGTTCGGACGGCCGAAGCCGAACGGAATTACGATTGATCCGAATAATAATTTACTGAAATCCAGCCCGCGTTTGCGGGTGCATGCTTTGATCGCGCGGGGCGAAGGATATGCGGAAGTCGGAAAATACTACGAGGCGATTCAGGAGTATCAGAAGGCGCTGGACGCACAGCCGAGCAATTCGCTGGCCCATTTCCGGATGGGCGAGGCGATGTTCTACCAGAAGAATTACCAGGCCGCGGCGAATGCGTTTCGCGCGGCGCTGGGCGGAGATGCGGATCCGCATTGGACGGAAGTGTGGAGCCACATTTACATCGGGAAGATTTATGATTTGCTGGGACAGCGCGAGCGCGCCATTAATGAATACAGTTTGGCGCAACATCTAGGCGACGATACTGCGGGAGCGCAGCAGGAAATAGCGCGATACATTCAGAAACCTTACACCGGTGATGATTCGACGCCAGCGGGCGCAGCAGCTTCCGCAGCTCCTACCGCACCCGGAGCGGCGCCTGCTGCAAGCGCACCGGCAGCGGATCCTAGCAAACCGACGCTTAAGCGGCCTTCACCGGGCACGCCGTAATACGGGCGCTCGCGCTTGCGTTCTGCAGGCGAGACGATCTTTTAAAATTCCAAACACAGTGGGGATCCTTTACAGAGGATCGAGGCCGGACAGGTGCGGCTGTTCGATGCCTTTGTGCTGGATGAGAATTTGAAATGTTTCGCCCATGCCTTCGGGGTAAATCAGCGTTTTGAAAAGAAGGCGGGCGCGGGCTTGCTGGGCTTCCGTCATAACTGGGGATTGCAGGTCGGCGAAATCGCTTTGGCGCGCGAGACTCAGCAGAAAATTTGATTGTGATGTGAGGCCGGTGCGTTGCAGTCCGGCTGGGCTGCCGTACCGATCGAGGGCTGTGAAGTTAACGTGAGCGGTTAGGTCTTGCTGGCCCGGGGCGCGAAAGAAATTTTCGCTGGCGCGGTGTTTTTCATAAGCCAGAAGGGTGCCGCGCATGTGGCGATCATCGTATAGTTCGCCTGCTTCATGGCCGTAGTCGATGGAGAGCACGAATCCCCGGCCCAGGCGTGCGCCCATTTCTGCGATCCAGGCACAGGCTTCCAGGTTTATTTCCGCAAGTTGCCCGTCTTGCAGCGTAATTCCCTGCTCGGTGAGATATTCGGCTAGCGCGGGCGAAGATAGTGCGCCGAATTGCTCGCACAAGCTATTGTCGCCTAAGCCGACGTATATTTCGCGCAGCTCGCTGCCTTCGCGCACGAGGCGGTGGATGGGCAAGGCATCGAAAAATTCATTGGAGAAAATGCAGCCGGAGGGAATTTGCCCGGGCATGTCTGACACCATCGCGAAATGATTGGTGGCGAGGTGTGGCGCGAGCGTCGCGGCTACGGCTGCTCGGCGGACGGCGGAGCGCTCAACTGCGATGTATTGCAGGGCACTGTAAAACTCAGGGGTCGACTCGGCCGTGAAGTCCAGAATTTGCGCGGCTAGAGCACCCGTTCCCGCGCCGGGTTCTACCAACAGAAACTCCGCGGGACGGCCGAGCTGCACCCACATTTCCTGAAATTGGCGGGCGAGTAGGCGGCCGAAGATGGGGCTGGCGTCCACGCTGGTGAAATAGTCGCGGCGCGGCAATTGTTCGGCGCGGGTGTAGTAGCCGTGCTGCGGATCGTAGAGACACGCGTCCATGTATTTTGCGAAGGTGATGGGGCCC
>CAVQBU010000011.1:0-31211 GCA_963710845.1 uncultured Acidobacteriota bacterium
ATTTCGACACCCTGTGCTCCGGATCATTCGACACGTCGCGCCAGGTCTATTTTTGCCAACGCAGATATACGTCACCCTTTCTCGAAATTGATGCAACAAATGGGGGATCGAATTTTCTGTAGACCCTCTTCATTTTCTCAATCGCCATTTCGAGGGCAGCCGCCATTTCAATGCCCGACAGATTACCGGAAGCGAAGACGAATTCGCGCACTCCATTTTCTTCCAACGCGCGCTTTTCAAGGAAGTTGTATCGAATTCGTTTATCAGCAGTGAGCAAGATCCAGCCGTGGTCTCCGACAAACGGTAACCACAATTCGTCCGTTGTTCCACGTTCAAAATGGCTTAGGTGGCGCTCGTGACGAACGTCTAATTTTTTCAGAGTCTCTAGGATGGCAATTGAATTACACAGGTTTTCGTCGAGGTAAATAACGAAATCTTCAGGCGGCGATTGGGAGCGCTCTCTCCCACCGGATCGCTTCTTCGATTTGTGGCGTCGAGCAGCCATATTCCGCAGCGAGCTCAGCAATGGACTCGCGGGCGTTGAATCGCGACGCAATTATAGCAGTCGAAATGCCAGTGCCGGCGATGACGGGTTTGCCAAATCCGACCATAGGATTGATCTCGATCAGTTTCGGCTCGGATGGGCGAGGTTGGCTCACGAACGGGAAAAACCGAAACATCCCTTTGGGATCAAGCTCAACTCTTTCAAGATGCAAGTGGTAAAAGGTCAGACCCATTTGCCCGTGTTGAGAGACGTTGATCATCTTTCCCAATCTTTCGATGAAGAGGTTCTTGTGGTCCGTGAAAAATGCTTGGCTGATGAGCGGATGTGGTTGCGGATCATGTTCACTCAGTTTTCTGAGCGCGCTTCGGACCTTCGGCAGTTTGAGGTCGTAGACCTTCCGCATGCCTGCGAGCACGTGGCATTCGACAAGATTCAGAAAGGACAGACGGACGGGATCGCTTTCCACTGGCTCAACGATAGGAGCACGTGCGTTGAATCCGGTCAGCCAGTAACGGAGAGTTTGGTATGGAACTTTGAGATAGACAGCGGCTTCGGACACACCATACGCGGGCTCGTTGTACGCGTCATTGTATGGTGGCGCCATAAATGTGTGCTGTCCAGATGGTTCTATCAGTGGACACCTAATACTATCATTTTGTCAGTGTTAGTCGCTTTTTTATCCCTTGCTGTGTTTGAAGAATTCTACTTGGCGCAAGCGCTTCTGGGCCTCCTCCCGCGTTTTATACGGGCCGCCAAGATTTTTTCCCTTCTTCTCCGACACCACTTTGTATCCATCTCTTAGTTTTTTTATCATGCGCTACCCTCCCGCATCCAATTTCGCGCGATCGGGCCGCGCTTTCAATACCCTCGTTGCTGTAGGGCTGGCGCGGGCCAGCAGCAGTTGTGATTCGCCGCAAAAGTGTGGGGAGATCCGCGTCAGCCGCGAGAATGAAGCGCGCTGGATTCAGCAATGAATGTCAGGAGGCCCTCGGTGGTGCCAAACATGCAACAGAACAAGGCCCGAATCGCACTCATCACCGGCGGGACAGACGGCCTGGGCCGCGCTGCAGCACTGATGTTGGCCGAGCGCGGCTATCAAGTTTTCGCAGGCGGGCGCAACGCGTAACGCATCACCGCGCTCCAACAATTCGCGAATGAACGCAAGCTGCCACTAACCGCGATGGAACTGGATGTTTGCGACGACGCCTCCGTGGACCGCGCTGTGACGGAAATCGAGAAGAGCACCGGAACGCCCGACGTGCTGGTGAACAACGCCGGCATCGCCACCGCAGCCGTGATGGAAGAAATCACGCTCACAGACTTGCGGCGCCAATTCGAAACCAATTTTTTCGCTCGGGTGCGCATGTCGCAGCGAGTGCTCCCCGGAATGCGCCGCAAACTCAGCGGACGCATCATTAATATGAGCTCGATCGCCGGCAAGCTGGTCTCGCCGCTTTTCGGACCTTACAGCTCAAGCAAACACGCCGTAGAAGCCGTGAGCGACGCTATGCGCCTGGAGGTCTATCCGTTCGGAATTCAAGTCGTGCTCATCGAGCCCGGCGACATTTCCACCAGCACGGCCAGAATGCGGCCGAGCTTTCGTCGGCGTACGCCAAGGGCGCGGAACAAAGCCCATACAAAGCTGTTTATCAGGGTTTTCTCACGCGTGGGCCAAGACCACGAAATCATCGCACTACACTGCGGAAGATTGCGCGCGTGTGATCGTGCACGCAATCGAAGCCGATCCGCCGCGAGCGCGCTATCCCGTAACGCGCGAGGCAAAATCGGCATCTTCTTCCGCTGGTTGCTTTCCGATCGCGCGATGGATCGTCAAATTCTGAAGATGATGGGAATCCCCGACCCTACTGAACGACGCAGACGGTCGCGCCAAAATAATCGATAAAATGGTCTCGCGCGGTTTTTACCCGCCGATTCGCCGTAGATACCCGCGACAAGCAGCCCCAGGACGATCATCTGAATCCCGCCCGCGATCATCCACTTGATCGCCAGCTGGTACGGCACGATGTACACGACATATTCGCTGAGCGCAGTTGGAACTACCGTAAGCAACGCGATGAGGATGCCGTAACGAATGCCCTGAACGAGCCACGGCTTTTTCTCCAGACCGCGCCGGAGATGTAAGCGAACAGCGCCGCAAAAATGAATTGGCCAACAGCCATGGCCCAGAAGCGATGCATGATTCCCGCCGGGGAGCGATGGCTCGCCGGAATCGCCGCGTAATCACTCATCAGCCAGATCTGGTGGACCAAATAATTCGTGAGCATCAGCACGATATACGCCGCCACAATCGCTACTAGCAGTTTCTTCATGGACGTGTTCGCCTCCTGTCGCTAAATTGTTGAGCCCTGGGAAATGCCTGAGAAGGAAAAGCTCGGAGCGCGTGTTGACACCCCTCATAGGCGCAGCCTAGCACCGGCCTGCTGTACGCGATAGCGATTTCTACTCGGCGCGAAATGAAACAGCGCGACGATCTGTTAGGAGGTCTTCTGACCAGCCGCTTTGTCAGAGATATGCGGCTCGCGCTTGCGCGGTTGCGGGTTTCCCGCGCCGCATCAGAAAGCAGAGCGGCTAGGGATTCGTCACTTGAATGGAGACGCTCGCAGCACGCAGTGGTACATACTGCGCTTCCCACGCGGCGTGCACGGGACTTTCGGCGTAAGCGTCCGCCGCGGCGCGATCGCGAAACTCGATCGCGTATGCGGCGCTGAAATCGCGCGGCTGCATGCGTTCGCCTTTGATCAGATATTTTTGATGCCGGGAATTTTGGCAGCCATGTCCTTGATGCCGTCAATCGCTTGTTGCTTTTGGGCATCGCTCGCCGCGGGGCTCCACTTCAATTCCACCACGTGCAAAATTGTTTTCGGCTGGCCGAAACGGTTCTGCCCGGCTACATATCCGCCGCCAAAAAGCGCCGCAGCCGCAAGCACGCCGCAAAAAATCTTTCCCAGGCTCGAAAGCTGGATTCCCATTTGTTCTCCTTCGCGATTAGTGACGCTGACGAGTTTAAGCGAGGTTGCGCCAGACTCGCAACGGACGTCGAGCAACACCTTGCATTCATGGAACTTCGCCGCGCGAAGCAAAACGATTTGCATTGACCCGCTGCTCGCCGCTTGGATACGATGCGCAGCAATATCCTCAGATGCGCGGCCCCAGCTTGGCTGCGCGGAGGCGCCATGTATTGTTCAAAATGCGGGGCTTCTGTTGCGGATGGAATTGCCTTCTGTAGCGCGTGCGGACAACCGATGGTGGGATTTTCCGTAGGGCAAGCATCTCCCGCAAATCCAGCTGCGCCCGCAATTCCAGGAGGAACAGTTTACGCGCCAGCAGCGCCAGGTTATGCTCCAGCCGCGCGTCCAGCCGTGGCCTATGCCGGCTTCTGGCTACGCCTCGTCGCCTTTATTATTGACCAGCTGCTTCTCTATTTCGTCGGGATGATCTTGTTTCTTCCGTTTGCCGCTTCCATGGGTATGGGCATGCGCGGAATGATGACGGGCCGCCCGCCGGACGTGCAAACAATATTCCCCATGATCCACGCCATGCTCCGGCTCGCGCTTCTTCGCATGGTTATTCACTGGCTATACTATTCTCTTCTGGAAAGTTCCGCGTGGCAGGGTACGCTGGGCAAGAAAGCGTTGGGGCTGGAAGTCACGGATCTAGATGGTAACCGCATCAGCTTCGGTCGCGCCACCGGTCGCTTCTTCGCGAAAATCATTTCCAGCATTATCCTGTTCATCGGTTACATCATGGCGGGCTTCACGGAAAAGAAACAAGCGCTGCACGATATTCTCGCCGGCACGCTGGTAATCCGAAAATTGTAGGAACATCTGGCAGTGCCTGTGCGTAGTTCTAGTTAAGGGAGCGCAATGTACTGCTCAAAATGCGGGACGAACGTCACCGATGGCGCGGCATTTTGCAGCGCGTGCGGTCAACCCACAGCCGGACCGCCAACAATCGCGCCCGCACGCCCAACTCCGGGATTGCCGGCTTCCCATACTCCGCCCGTGCTCGCGCCCATCCTGCTCTCTCCTTATGCCGGATTTTGGCTGCGCGTCGTAGCGCACTTGATTGACGATCTGCTGCTAGGTATCGGCATCGGGATCTTGGTGCTGATCGGCGTGGCGATGGTTGGCATTGACTCTATTCGTTCAATGGCTGAAAGCATGAAGGGGGAAGACTTCCAGATGCCGGGGGCGATTATCTCCGCAATCCTTCTGGTGTCGATTGCATCTCTCGTGCTGGCGTGGCTGTACAACGCTGGGATGGAAAGTTCCAAACATCAGGGGACGCTCGGGAAAATGGCGCTGGGATTGATCGTCACCGATTCGCAAGGGCGTCCGATCGGTTTCGGCCACGCCACCGGACGATACTTCGCAAAAATTATCACCGGGCTGATTCCGTTGGGCATCGGTTACGCCATGGCGGGATTCACGGAAAAGAAGCAAGCGCTGCACGACATGATCGCGGGCTGCCTCGTGTTGAGAAGGACTTAGAAGTAGCCTGTAAACTGAGGCCGTGGAAGGACGGGGCTTCAGCCCCTGAAGCCTCGCCTACACTCCCCAGCCGTAACGCTCCGAATGCACCAGCGCGTCATGTAATTCCGCTCGAATATGCTCGGTGAATTCAGAGCTGCGCAGCACGCGCCCGCCCGTCTCCGCAATATCAATGGTCCGGAAGCCGTGATCCAGCACGCGATCAATCGCCGCTTCAATCCACTGCGCTTCAATTTCCAGCCCAAACGATTCGCGCAGCAGCAGCACCGCTGAAAAAATCGCGCCGAGCGGGCATGCAATGTCTTTGCCGGCAAGCGATGGCGCCGAGCCGTGGATCGGTTCGTACAGCGCGGGCTGCCCGTCGCCTCCGCGGCTGAGCGAAGGAATCAGCCCGATCGACCCGGCCAGCGCTGCCGCCTCGTCGCTGAGAATGTCGCCAAAAAGATTTGCCGTCAGAATAACGTCGAATTGCGCCGGCCGCAGCAGCAGCTGCATCGCGGCGTTATCAACGTAAAGATGTTCGAGCGTAACTTCGGGATAATCGCGCGCGATGCGCGTCACGGTTTGCCGCCACAGCGCGGAAGTTGCCAGCACATTGGCCTTATCCACGCTGGCCACGCGACGATTTCGCCCCGCAGCTCGTTCGAATGCATAGCGCGCCACGCGTTCGATTTCCGCAGCAGTATATTCAGCCACGTCCCGCGCGCGTGCTCCGCTACCTTCCCCAGTCTGCGAATGTTCCCCGAAATAAATATCGCCCGCAAGCTCGCGCACAATTTCGAAATCACAATCGTCGATGCGCTCGCGCCGCAGCGGCGAAATCCCGCTCAGCGCCGGACGCAGCCGGATCGGCCGCAAATTAATGTACAAGCCGAGCGCCTTACGCAGCCCCAGCAATCCAGCTTCCGGGCGCTTATCGAGCGCCAGCGCATCCCATTGCGGTCCGCCGATCGCGCCCAGCAAAATTGCGTCGGCCGAACGGCAGCCGGCCAGCGTCTCCGCAGGCAGCGGAGTTCCAAAACGCTCGATCGCGGCCCCGCCAAATGCAAGTTCGCGGAATTCAAACTTGTGTTCGAAAGATTTCGCGCAGTCTCCGAGGATTTGCACCGCGGCATGCGTCACTTCCGGCCCGATCCCGTCGCCCGGCAATACGGCGATGGTCTTCCTGACTCCAGACATGACTGTAGTCTCCCTTACCGCTGCAACCCGTACCGGTTAAACTCGCCCCGGTGAAAATGGTTCAGCGCGTCACTCCCGCGGCCGCGCTCTGCCCACTAGGCGCTTGCGTGCGCCCGCGGCGCACCTTGTGAATGATCGAAAGCAGGTCGCGATCGGTCACTTGTTTCGCGGCGTCGGCCCGCGCCGTCGCCATCCGGTAGCACTCCGCGAGTTCCGCGTCGCTCGTCGTGTAACCCAATTCTTCCAATCGCGCACGCAGCGCGTTGCGCCCGGAATGTTTTCCCAGAACCAGCCGCCGCGCCGGAACTCCCACTTTTTCCGGCAAAATAATTTCGTACGTAAGCGGATTTTTCAGTATTCCATCCTGGTGAATTCCTGCTTCGTGTGCGAAGGCATTCGCGCCCACCACCGCCTTGTTTGGCGGCACATTAATACTGGTGATGGCAGAAAGCATCCGGCTGGTGGCGTAAATTTTCTCCAGTGTAATATTGGTGCGCACCGCGAAGTGGCTCTTGCGCACTTGCAGCGCCACCGCAATCTCTTCGAGCGAAGCGTTTCCCGCGCGCTCGCCGATGCCGTTGATGGTACATTCCACCTGCCGCGCGCCCGCGGCAATCGCTGCAAGTGAATTTGCGACCGCGAGTCCCAGGTCGTTGTGGCAATGCGCGCTGAAAACTATTTTGGGATAGGCAGCCAGATGCTTGCGAGCCGCGCGGAACATGTCGCCATATTCATCAGGCGTCGTATAGCCGACGGTGTCTGGCAGATTAATGATGTTCGCACCGGCCGCAGCCGCAGCTTCGATCGCCTCAAACAGAAAATCCAGATCCGTGCGGCTCGCGTCTTCCGCGGAAAATTCCACGTCGTCGCAATGCGTGCAGCCGTACGCGACGGCCTTCGTGATCTGCGCCAGAGCCTCGCTCCGTGAAATCCGTAGCTTGTGTTTCAGGTGCAAATCCGATGTAGCCAGAAAAATGTGCAACCGCGGCTTAGCGGCGGGCTCAATCCCGCGCAGCGCCGCGTCCACATCTTCCTGTCTCGCGCGGGCCAGAGCAGCCACGCGGCAATCCTTGATCTCTGCCGCCACCGCGCGCACAGCCGCCAGATCGCCAGGTGACGAAATCGGAAATCCCGCTTCGATCACATCCACGCCCAGCTGCTCCAATTGACGCGCCAGCTGCAGCTTCTCCTCCGTATTCATGGAGAAGCCCGGGGACTGCTCGCCGTCGCGCAGCGTCGTGTCAAAAATGTGAACGTGTTCCATGCAGACTCCTTTGGACCATACCAGTGTTTCCTGTGCGGCGCGAGGAGTCCAATTTATAATTCTTGCATGTTGGATAAATCTCTCTTATACAAGAGGATGGCCTGAGGAGGCCCGTGGCATGGACTTGGCTGCACTACAGATGTTTCAGATGGTGGCCAGTGAGCGCAGCTACTCGCGCGCCGCCGTAAAACTCTTTCGCACCCAGCCGGCGATCAGCATCGCCATGCGCAAGCTGGAGGACTGGGTCGGCCAGCCGCTGTTCGTGCGCGGTTCGGGCGCGCGCACCCTCACAGACGCCGGCACGCTGCTCCTGGAATATGCCGAGCGCATGCTGAATATGCGCGAAGAGATTCGCAAAGGCCTGCAGGAACTGCGCGGCCTAGAGCGCGGCCAATTGTCATTAGGCGTGAACGAAAGCTCCATCCACGCCCTGTTGCCCGCTCTCGAACGTTACCGCCGCCTGCATCCCGGCATTCACATTCGCGTGCATCGCGTGTTCTCGCGCGAAGTCCCCCGCGAATTGCTCAATCATCAACTCGATATCGGCGTGATCACTTACCTGCCGGAAGAACGCGAGCTCACCACCGCGGAATTCTATCGCGACGCGCTGGTGCTCGTCGTCTGGCCCGGCCATCGCCTGGCAAAGCGTAAGGAAGTGGACATCACCGCGCTGGGCGAAGAGACCTTCGTCGCCCACATCGTGGAATCTCCTTATCGCCACCGCGTGGTCCAATTGTTCGCGAAACACAAAGTGCCGCTGCGCATGGAGGTAGAGCTACCCACCATCGAAAGCATCAAACGCTTCGTGGAAATGAAAAAAGGCGTGGCCATCGTGCCGCGCATGTGCGTCGAAGGCGAACTTGCGCGCGGAGATTTGCGCGAACTGCGAATCAAGCAGATGAAATTCGAGCGAAAGCTCTATTTAGTTTACCGGCAAGATCGCCCGCTCACCGCTGCAGCGCGCGCTCTGGTGGACATTATCCTTCCGCGGAAAAAAGCGCCGGCGAAAGTGAGGACCGGCCCCGCGCAACACTAGCCTTTCGCCGCCAGCTCATCCAGCGCCGCGCCGATGCGCGCCAGGCCTTCGCGCACATCCTCCGTCTTCCCGCCCACGCCGATGCGAAAATGTTCCGGTTCTTCGAAAAAGCGCCCCGGCACCACGCTCGTTTCGTATTTCTCCCGCAACAACTGGCAAAAAGCGTCGGCATGCCCGCTGGTAAGCTGCGGAAACGCGATCGTTCCGGCTTCCGGCCAGATCGCTAGCAGGTCCCTGCGGCTCTTGAAAAATTCCTTCAGCAGCGCGCGGTTCGTTGCGAGCAGCTGTTTCGAACGCGTGGTAATCTCCGGCAGATGTTCCAGAGCCAGCACGCTCAGCAGCTCGATGGGATGCGGCGCCATCACCCCGAACAAGTCATTCAGCCGCCACATGCGCTCCGCCAGCGGTTTCGCCGCAAAAATCCAGCCGCAGCGCAATCCGGTCAATCCATAAGCTTTCGTCAAACTGCTCGTCGTGACGAAATTTGGTCCCAGCAAGTAGGCCGTCTGCCACGGCGATTCGAAACAAGCTTCCAGGTACACTTCGTCCACCAGCACGTGCGCGCCCATGCTGCGCGCAATTTCGCCCACCATGCGCAGCTTGGAATCAGCCGTGCGCATCCCGCTGGGATTGTGCAGATTGGTGATGACGATCAGCCGCGTCCGCGCCGAAATATTGCGCTCCACTTCGCGCGGGTCCAGCTGAAATCCCGATTCAAACTTGCGCGGAAAGTGCCGGATCTTTGCGCCCAGATATTCGGCAGTGGCCAAGATCGCACCGTACGTCGGCTCTTCGATCAAGACTTCATCACCCGGCTCCACCAGCGCCGCCATCGCCAGATGGTTCGCCATCGAAGTGCCCTGCGCCTGCACAATACATTCCACCGGCACGCCGGATTTCGCCGAAAGCTTTTGCAGCAACGGCGGGTACCCGTAACCGTCCGCGCCAGAAAGCTCCAGGTCGCCAAGCTGCGGGTGCAGATCCGCCAGCGGAAAATGCACCACGTCGCTGATCGCCAGATTGTAACGGGCCTTGGAGCGAAGCTTCGCCCATTCAATATAGCCGGAACGAATTTCTCGTCTTTGCGGACTCATATAGTGGACTCGTTGGATTCTTATTTGGAACCGGGCGGGCGCCCTGAGCGGCCGCGAAACAGGAAATAAACGGGGATCCCAGCGAAGAGAATACACAGAGCGACGCCCGCATTGCGAGGATATTTGTAAATGGTGTTGAATACCACCAACCACGCAACCGCGACAAATATGCCCGTGGTCCACGGATGTCCGGGAACGCGGTATCCGGGTTCCTGCGCCCCTGCACTGCCGCGCCGTGCATCGCGCGCGCGAAACACAAAAAGGCAGCTCGCCGACAAGCCGAAAAATAGCCAGTCCATCACCACCACGTAGCTCAAAATTTGCTCGTAAGTTCCCAGCAGCACGGTAGCGCTAATCAATGCGCCCAGCAGCGCGATCGCAGCCACTGGCGCACGGCTCCGCAGACCCAACCGCGCAAAGACCGACGGCAGCACGCCATCCTCAGCCATCGCAAACGCCACCCGCGGATAACTGAGCATCGCCTGGCTCAAAAATCCCAGCGTGGAAATTGCGATGGCCACCGCGATCAACGACCCTCCCAGCGATCCAAGCGCCCGGCTCATCACCGCCGACGCTGGAGTAGCGGTAGCAGCGAGGCCCGCCGGAGAAAGCGCCTGCACGTAAATGAAATTCGCGGCAACGTACAACACAATCACGCCAATCACGCCAAGCAGCAGCGCCGTCGGTAGATTCTTGCGCGGCTCGCGAATTTCCCCAGCTACATAGTTCGAAGTCTGAAAGCCGCCATAAGCGAATAACACCGGAATCATCGTCGCGCCGAAAACCGTCAGCAGATCGAACGACAGCGGCCGGTCCAGCACCGGAAGCCATACAGTTTGTGCAGCGTTCGAAGCCGGCCAAAATATCAGTCGCGCCCCGCACACCACAATCATCGCAATCGCCACGATGCGCAGCACCATAAAAACGCTCTGCACGCCTCCTCCCGCGCGCACGCCCAGGCAATTCACTACCGTGAAAATCAGCACCACCGCAACTGCAATAAATTTTTCTGGAACCGCGCCGTGCGAAAAAACGCTGAAATATTTCGCAAAAGTCACGGCCACCGCCGCGCTGCCACCCGCGTGAATTACCAGCAGGCAGCTCCAGCCGTACAAAAATCCCAGCAGCGGATGGTAAGCCTCGCGAATATACGCATACTGTCCGCCGACTTTTGGCATGCGATCGGCCAGCTCCGCGTAAATGAATGCCCCCGCCATCGCAATCGCTCCGCCCGCAAGCCACGCGCCCAAAATCAGCGCCGGTGTGTGCACCAGCCCCGCGACAACATAAGGATTGATGAAAATCCCCGAGCCTACAATGCCGCCCATCACCAGCATCGTCGCGTCAAATAATCCCAGCCGCGCCGCAAGAGTCCGCCGCAGCTCCGTTTGCGGCGGAACTGTTTCTGCGTCGCGAACTGTATTGGAGTCTGGCAAGAATAAACGCGCCCGCAACGTGTGCCGATTTCGCCGTGAGCGGGCGGCGCGAATCTATCACCGTTGCGGACGCGAGCCAAGCGTAGCGCGTTCACACCTCCTCGCGTGTCGTACAGAATCACCAAGTTTGGTCAGAGGATCCTTCACCCCAGAAATGCCTTCCAGTAAGTCGCATAGAATCTGGCGGTTATGGGCGTGTCCGCACGTATCCAACCTCCCCTATGCGCCGTCTCATTAATAGGGGCGACATGCTGTAACTCGGCTGGCCAATCGAGCGCCGCGAAAAGCGCGGCGCCAACTCCAGCTGAAACTCTCGGATTTCGAGAGAAGGGATAAGACGAATGCGAAACTTAAAGCTCAGCAACTTGATAAGAAAATCTTCAATAACGTTTGGCGCGCTGCTCGGACTATTTCTCGGCGTAATCTTCGGACCCGCATCGGCCTCGGCTCAACAAGCAAACTCCTTTACCGACGTGCCCGTGCACATGGTAGTAACCGTGAAGCCGCATCACGGCACGCAGGCTCCCGCGGTGGCGGCGAACGACGTGAAGGTGTATCAGAAGGGTCAGCTCGATACGGTGGCAAGCTGGGTCCCGTTGCAGGGAGATCGCGCCGGGCTGCAGCTCTATATTTTGATCGACGACACTTCCAGATCCACCCTCGCCTTGCAGTACAGCAGCATTGACAAGTTCATTGACGAACAGCCGGCCACCACTGCGATTGCCGTCGGATATATGCGCAACGGCACGGTGTACACGGCACAAAACCTGACGACCGACCATGCCTTGGCCGAGAAGTCATTGCGCCTGCCGCTAGGGTTTGGAGCGGCTTACACCAGCCCGTACCTGGCGCTCTCCGATCTGATGAAGAAATGGCCAGAGACCAAAGATCGTCGCGAAATCTTGATGATCAGCAGTGGAACCGATCCTCTGGGCGGCGGTTTTTCAAATGATCCATTCTCCAACCCTTACCTCGATGCGGCTTTCGAACAAGCGCAGCGAGGTGGATTCATCGTCTATTCAATTTATTCACCGGGAGTCGGCCGCGCTGGCCGTGGTTTCTTCCGCACGAATCTGGCACAGAGTGGCCTGGACCTGCTGTCACAAAAAACCGGCGGGGAAACCTACTACCTCGGATACGGTGCTCCAGTGGACATCACCCCGTATTTGCGGGATATCAGCAACAACCTGAAGAACCAATACGGGCTCACTTTCATAGCCAAGAGCGCAAAGAAGCCTACTCTTCAGCCGGTGAAAGTAAAAACTGAAATGCCCAACACCGGTCTGGTTACTGCGGAAGACGGCTACATCGGCTCCGGAATGTAAGACCAACGCGCGAACCGGCGCGGCAACGCAACCTGCCGCGCCGGCTGGCGTGAAAACTTATAACTAGACAACATTCGCAGCAGCCTGGCGCCACTCTCAAAGCGTTGCTATCGCCCGCTCTTTTGGTCTATGCTGCATGTTTGGCGTGAGCGGCGGTGGGACGCGCTTACTCCACAACCAGCGCCCGTCCGACGGCGTCAACGAAAGACGCAGTGATTGAAACTCAGTGCGCGGACGCGTGTGGCATCTGGAGTTATGCTCGCTTGGCGTGATTCGGCGAAAATTCCCGAAGATTCTGAAGGAGTAAGCCGTATTTCTGTGTCCGGCATTTTGCTGCGGCCCGTTCTCACGAAAGTATTGAACACGAGAACATTAAGAATGCTCAACAACGCACCACAACCAAAGCGCTGCCACATTCTGCGCGCACGCGAGCACAAACTCCGCGCCGCAAGCGGACTCGCGCTGCTGCTGATTGGCGTTCTGGTCGTCGCCATGGGCGTTCCCGTCACTACGTTCGCTTTGTCGGAACACGCGCAACAAACCGATTCCGCGCCGCCACCCGCGGTGCAGCCTGTCGTGGTGCAGCCCGGCGCACCGGGAAAACCCAGCAAGATGCTGCCGCCCTCCACGAAGGGCACGCTGCCCGCGCGCTCGCAGGCTGACGTGGACTTCATGCAGGGCATGATCATGCATCATCAGCAGGCCGTTGAGATGACCGCGCTGATCCCCTCGCACACAGACAACAAAGATTTGCTTTTACTCGGAGCGAAAATCAGCAGCTCGCAATCGGACGAAATCAAATTCATGCAGCGCTGGCTGGCCGCACGCGGAGAATCCACTTCGATGGCCATGCCCGGAATGTCCGGCATGGATGCTTCCGGCAAGTCGATCCCGCTAATGCCCGGGATGCTGACGCCGGAGCAAATGCAAGCGCTGCGCAATGCCAAAGGCGCCGACTTCGACCGCTTATTCCTCATCGGTATGATTCAGCACCACAACGGCGCGCTGATCATGGTGAAGGATTTGTTCAATACCGCAGGCGCCGGCCAAGAAGCCGACATTTTCAACTTTGCAACCGACGCGGACAATACGCAAAGAGCCGAAATCAAAATCATGCGGTCCATGCTCGAGAAAAAATCCCCAGAGGAGAAACAATGAATCGATTTTCCAGCCTTGCTTTTCGTGCAGCGATGGCCGCGCTTATCTTGTTTGCCGGTGTGAGCCGGGTCCGCGCGCAGGGGTCCACACCCCCACCAGTCGCGCAGCAGTCCGCCCCGGAACCCGAAAAAGCGCCAGATGCCGACGGAAACCCCTTTGCGCCTTCGCCCGCCCCGCCGCTGCCCGTTGGAATGACCGGCTCCGACGTCAACGATCCGCGCTACAAGCTCACACCCGGCCTCTACGACGCCGGTGAAGCTTCCATGGGCATGAAACACTTGCAACTCCTGAAGAAGCCCGACGCGTTTCAACTCGGCACCACCGATCCCGACGATCCGAAAGTCGCGAAAACCGTTCAACAGCTCGGCATCGGCGGCGGAATGAAGATTCCCAAGCCGCTCCAGATCGTCATCGCCGAGCTCGCCTTCTCCAACTCAGACTTGGCGTTCCAAGGCGACCACCTTTTCCAGGGAAATTTTTACGGCGTGAATATTTACGACATTTCCAATCCCGCGCAGACCGCGCTGCTGACTTCGATGGTCTGCCCCGGCGGCCAAGGCGACGTCTCGGTGTACAAAAACCTCCTGTTCATGTCCGTGGAAATGCCCAACGGCCGCCTCGATTGCGGCACGCAAGGATTCCCGCCGGAACCTCCGCCGGCGCCAGGCCACGAGAAGGAACGTCACCCGCCTGCAGCTCAAGCAGATCGTTTCCGCGGCGTCCGCATCTTCGATATCACGGACATCAAGAACCCCAAGCAAGTCGCAGCCGTGCAAAGCTGCCGCGGTTCGCACACGCATACGCTGGTCGTGGATCCGAACGACAAAAACAATGTTTATATCTACATTTCCGGTACCTCGTTCGTGCGTCAAGCAGAAGAACTCGCCGGATGTTCCGGCGAAGCTCCCGACAAGGATCCGAATACGGCGCTGTTCCGAATTGACATAATCAAGGTTCCGGTCGCCGCACCGCAGGATGCGAAGATCGTCTCCAGCCCGCGCATCTTTATTGACCCGCGTACCGGCGCGCTCAACGGCCTGAACAACGGCGGCAGCCATGGAAAAGATGCGACCAAGCCTGTCGAGAAGCCTGAGGACACCAATCAGTGCCACGACATCACGGTGTACACCGCAATCGGCCTCGCAGCCGGCGCCTGCTCCGGCAACGGGATTTTGCTCGATGTCAAAGATCCAGTTCATCCGAAACGCGTGGACGCCGTGAACGATCCGAACTATTCCTACTGGCACTCCGCTTCGTTCTCGAACGACGGCAGCAAAGTCGTCTTCACCGACGAATGGGGTGGCGGCCTCGGCGCGCGCTGCCGTCCGAACGATCCTAACCACTGGGGCGCGGACGCCATCTTCCATCTGCATGACGACAAGTTGACCTTCGCCAGCTATTACAAGCTCCCC
Organism: uncultured Acidobacteriota bacterium; assembly: GCA_963710845.1. Lineage (GTDB taxonomy): Bacteria > Acidobacteriota > Terriglobia > Acidiferrales > UBA7541 > Palsa-295. Next base: position 14,921 of record CAVQBU010000011.1, read on the forward strand.
GCCGCGCAATCCGACACCGAAAACTGCGTCGCGCACAACGGCTCGCTCGTCCCCGTTCCCGGCCGCGATATCGAAGTCCAAGCCTGGTATCAGGGCGGCATCTCCGTAATGGATTTTACCGATCCCACGAAGCCTTTTGAAATCGCCTACTTCGACCGTGGCCCCATCGATCCGAAAATGCTCGTGCTCGGCGGCGACTGGTCAGCCTACTGGTACAACGGCAACATCTATGGCTCGGAAATTGCCCGCGGTCTGGACGTCTTCGAACTCACGCCGACGCAATTTCTCACGCAGAACGAAATTGATGCCGCTAAAGCGGTCCGAGTGCCCGTGTTGAATGTGCAAGACCAGCAGAAGCTCGAGTGGCCGGCGAAGTTGATCGTCGCCAAGGCCTACCTCGATCAGGTGGAGCGTTCGCAGGCTTTGCCCGCGGACCGCATCGCGGCTCTGCGCACGGCGATCCAAAGCGCGGAGAGCTCGCACATGAACAAAGGCAAAGTCGCCAAGCTGCAAAGCCTCGCGCCTTCCGTCGAACAAAGCGCCTCGTCAGCGAAGAGCCCGGCGGATGCGAAACGGCTACAAGCCCTCGCGGATATCCTCAAGCATCCGTCAGCGTAGTCACATCGCGAGCGAGAAAGTGTTCGCGCTGCGTAAAAAAAAGTGAACAATCGGGGCGCCAAGATCTGAACTTACGATCTCCGGCGCCCCGAACAATTTCAACTCGACATCCCGGTCGTCCCGGCTAGCGCGCAACTTCTCTGCTGTACCCAAGATTCGGCTTTCGTAATACGATTGTCCTCTCATGGCCTCTCGACACTCTGTCGCCCCCCGTCGAAGCGGCAACTCCGCTCCCTTACATCTGCGTTATCACTCGCATCAATCGAGGTGCTTCCATGTCCCACTACACTAGGCGTGAATTCCTCAAAACTGGACTCGCTGCCGGAACTCTCGCCGCCACCGGAAGCCTCTCGCTCGGCGCCACACGCCAGACCGCGACAGACTGGGTCATGCTGGGAAAATCCGGCGTGAACGTCACCCGCCTCGCCTTCGGCACCGGCAGCATCAGCGGCATGGTGCAGCGCGATTTGGGGCAAGCAGGATTCACCAGCCTGGTGCGCTACGCCTACGATCACGGCATTCGCTTCTTGGAAACCGCCGAGTCCTACGGCGACATGCACCGGATGCTCGGCATAGCGCTGCAAGGCATTCCGCGCGAAAACTATCGCCTCATGTCCAAAGTCACCACCGTGCCCGGCGTGGATCCGCAACAGAAATTCGACGAGCTGCGCAAACTCGCGAATACAGAGTACTTCGACATCATGCTGCTGCACTGGCAGCACACCGCGACGTGGCCCGCAGACACCGCCAAGTGGCAGGATGGAATTCTCGAAGCGCAGTCGAAAAAAGCGATCGTAAGTCACGGCGCGTCCGTTCACGGGCTTCCCGCGTTGCGACAGGTCCCCGGAAACAAATGGCTGGACGTCGCCATGATCCGCGTGAATCACAAAGGCACCCGCATGGACGCCGAGGATTACAACACCGCCGGGTTAGGCAATGTCCCCGAAGTTGTCACCCACGTCAAACAAGTACGCAAAGAAGGCATGGGCGTCATCAGCATGAAGCTCGTCGGCGAGGGCACATTCAACCGTGAGGACCGCCAGGCCGCGATGCGCTTCGCATTACAGAACGCCGGCGTTGATTGCGTCACGGTAGGCTACAAAAACACCGCGGAAATTGACGAGGCCATCGAGAATCTGAATCTGGCCCTCGCCTAGTGCGGCCGCGCTTGCCGGCCCTGTGCGCGCCGACTGAACGTGATGTGACCTCTGGGTAACCTCCCGCCATCGAAATTCCTTGCGAGTCAATTCGGATGGGCGCATACCTTTCTTGGGGTTCTTGTGGGCTGGGCGAAGTTTTTCTCCTGGTTTGGAGGGACGCGCGGCCGCCGATTTCACCAAAAGGCGGGCAAGAAAATGATCGGTTCCCTGGACGATCAACGCCGGGCGCAGCGTTTGCCGATTTACCTGCCCGTGCAGGTGTACGGCAAGCTCGACGGCGAGCCTTTTTCCGAAAACACGCAAACCATCAACGTCAGCGCATGGGGCGGATTGGTGCCAATCTCTGCCAGCATCGTGCGCGCTCAAAAATTGATTCTCACCAACCTGCAGACCGACCAGGACCTCACCTGCCGCGTGGCGCGCCTGATTCGCAGCGATGGAGGCCAGGTCCTGGCAGGCTTGGAATTTCTGCATTCCGCTCCGGGCTTCTGGCGCTCCTCCCCCGAGGGCCGCGCCCCAACCCCGCCCGTCGCTGCGAAATACCATCGTCGGCGCCGCTATCCGCTGCCCGATCTATCTCGGTGATTTGTTCTCCAAAATTGGAAACTTTCGGATGTAAACCCGCCTGCGTACAAATAATCCATTTTTCGCAGATACCTTTAATAGGAACGAGGTGAATGAATAATGCACCCCGCCAGACGCGCGCTCACGGCGACGATCGCCGATGACTCAGGATCGCTCCAACCCCGCATTGGCCGCGTTGCGCCCATCACCCATGTCCTGATTCTCGCCGCGTTCCTCCTGGCCTTAATCGTGCCGCTTGCCACCGCGCAATCTTCGCCCGAGGCATCGTCTTCCGGCCCCACCCAGGATTACCTGGTCTACGTCGTCTGCGAAGCCGCGGACAAAGTCGTGCTGCTGCGCTTCGGCCCGCACGGTTTTCACGTAGAGCACGAAACCCACATCGGCCTCCTTCCCGTAGATATCAACGGCCCTCACGGAATCTCGGTATCACCCGACAAGCAATTCGTGTACGTCTCCGTAGGCCACGGCCGCCCCGACGGCTCCGCCTGGAAACTCAAAGCCGGCACCGAAGAAGTGGTGAAGTACACCCCGCTGGGATTGTTCCCCGCGACCGCGGACATTTCCAAAGATGGCGAATTTCTCTACGTCGCCAACGCCAATTTCCACGGCGACATGGTCCCCTCCTCAATTTCCGTGGTTGCCACCGAAGCAATGCTCGAGGTAAAACGCATCACCACCTGCACCATGCCTCACGGCTCGCGCCTCAGCCCCGATGGCACCAAGCATTACTCCGCCTGCATGATGGACGACATGCTCGCCGAAATTGACACCCAAAAATTCGCCGTCTCGCGCTATTTCATGCTCTCCGCAGGAAAAGAAATGGGCATGGAAGGCGCCCCGCAATCGCAAATGAAAATGGCCGACCTCACCTGCGTCCCCACCTGGGCGCAACCCTCCAACGACGGCTCCGAAATTTACGTCGCCTGCAACAAATCCAACGACATCGTCGTCGTCAACACCGCCAGCTGGAGGCTGGTAAAACGTTTCCCCGCCGCAAACGGTGTTTACAACCTCGCCATGACTAAAGACGGCCGCCTGGTCGCCACCAACAAGCGCGACCAATCCGTTTCCATTTTCGATCCCAAATCCGGCAAAGAATTGGCGCGCCTCCCCACCAAACGCAAGGTCGTCCACGGTGCAGTGGTCACGCCTGATAATCGCTACGTGTTCATTTCGGTCGAGGGCATCGGCTCCGATCCCGGCACAGTAGAAGTCATTGACCTCGATGCGCTCAAAACCGTAGCCACCCTAGACGTCCCCACCCAAGCCGCCGGAATTGACTTCTGGAAAACAGAGCCAAGCAAGCCGTGAAATAGAATCTCGTTCAACGCCGCACTTGTGCCTCCGCCACCGCGCGAACTCAGCCAAATCGAGGTCCAATTTTGATTCGCGAAATCCGTCCGGTAGCGGAGCGCAACCCGCGAATTCAGGCGCCCACGGAACGCTGGAAATTAATGCGGCCAGGGTGACGGCGCTCTGTGGAATATCCGTTGAATTATGACTAAAACCGAGGAATTGAGAAACGTTAGACTGTCTCTAAGATGCAGATATAAATAGAGTTACTGAGGCGTTGTAACGAATCCTCCCGCCCTCCGCGAAATTCACAGCTTCGCCGTGGAATTCACAGGATGCAGCTACTTTCGTACGTGCCAACATTGTATAATGTTTCTTCCAACCCAAGACAAACCGACTTCCAAATGAGGTGTCCCGTGACCCAAGTAACCGTAACGCAGCAATACTCTGGAGTCTATTGTCGCGCCTGTGGTGAGCCAATTTCTCTGCCTGCCAGAGCCGAAAAGGCCATGACAGCGAGCCAGGCCGGCGCACCCGAAGCGGGGGGCGAAACCCAGCCGGTAGTTTTTAATTTGCGGTGTAAAGCCTGCGAGAAGGAGAATTTCTACGGCGCAAAAGACGTTGCCAATATCCACGGCGCTCCAAGGCTGGCGCGTCCGCGAGCACACGCGACCACCCAGTTGTTGCGGCCAAACCTTAAGCTCGCGCGAACCGCCAACGCCTAGAATTCCCCGCCGCACGGTGGGCGATGCTGATCCGGAGCTTTTGGAATCCAGAGAGTCCGGAGAAATTGGGAACCCGGCAGCAGACTCCTTACCGGGTCCCAATCTTGCCGCGATTCGATTCAACCGAAAAATCTCCAGCGACTACTTATTCCCCGCGGATTCCTTCGATTCGTTGTGCGGCGAATTCTTGTCTAATACCCGAACCAGGTGACGGCCGGAAGGAGGAACCCTAACCACTCCGCCAAACACGATTTCCCTGGAGGTGAGTTTGCGGCCATACACATCCTCGTTGGCGCCATCGTCCGGACGCAGCGTGGAACCTTCCAGCGACACTCCAGCGAAAACTCCACGCGTCCGCGAGTAGCTCAGAATCTCGGCGCGCATGAAGGCGTCGGTGCTTGCCGCAGCGTCGCGGCCCACAGGACCCGCGGCCACCGAAGCATCTCCACCCAACTTAACCTTGCTGCTCAGAATTGATTGCGCTCCCCGGTCATTCATAATCAGCAGGACCAGATCAGTCGCTTGTCCGCCGATCTGGAATCCGACGCTGCCGCCTTCTAGCGCCATCATCGCTGGCGCGCCCCACGGTCCCTGAAATTCCTTGCCCGAGCGGCAAACCATCGCGCCACGCCCGTAACTGGCGCCCACCACGAACGCCGCCTTCAGCACCGACGGAAACACGATCACACATTCCGCCTTTTCCATCACTTCGTGCGGAATGCTATCCGGGATGTTCATAATTTCCTGCATCACCACGCCCGAATTTTCCAGGCGCTTTTGTTCTTTGTTGTCCGCATAAACGGCCGACGTCGCGAGCAGGCCCAAACATACGATGAGAATTGATTTGCGTATCATTGCTGACCTCCATGATCAGTGTTGCGGCCGCGAAACTTGTGATCTCCGAGGCCTGTGTGAGGGCGCTTCGCACCACGCCGTGAGCCGGGGGAAGCCGTTGAATGAAAAATGTCCTGCAACCATCCCCAACCGGAAACTTCCGTTACGACTTTTGCTTAGTGCCAGCGAAAAGCAGAGCGACTCCTCCCAGAAGCGCGAGCCCTCCGACGATCGGAGGAAGTGGTATGTGCTTCTGTTCATCTGCGGTGGCATGAATCGGCCCCACGTCGAGAACCGTTTCGCGATGCGTGTAATTGATGCCTTGATAGGCGAGCGCCAGCGCACCCAGAACGATCAACAAAATACCGCCCAAAGAGATTGGTTTCATAGGATTGGCTCCGCGATTAATTTACTACGGTGCGACCTTGCAGCACCCGAATCACCAGGACCACGACCGCCAGGACCAACAGAAGATGGATGAACCCACCCATCGTGTACGAAGTGACGATCCCCAGGAGCCACAAAACCACTAAAAATTGTCCAAAGCATCTCAGCCCCTTATCCCTTTTACTGTGTGCACGTTAGAACCGCACTCCCTTGAATCTAGTCAGCGGACACCCTCGCGAATCAGCCGCATCGCTACCCACGAATCAGAATAGTAGTCGGGATCGCTGGGCGTATCTGTTCTGTTGTGCACACATCTGATGACGTGGCGTTGGGTCAGTTTCCGATTACGCGGGTGGTCTCGGTAGGTCGATGCAACACAAAGCTTGAACCCGGCTGCTCCAGCTCGAACTGCAGCCGGTTTACGTACTTGTGACTTCTATGCCTTGCGAGCGGTAAGGGTTCAGGACATCTTCGTCTGAGGCATCGGTGATCAAACGTGTCAGCCGGGAAGCAGCACCGACGAGGTAAGGCAGGGATGTCCCCATTTTTCCAAGCGAAATCAGCCCAACAACTTCCGTTGAAGTCCCTATCATCGCTTGCTTCACGTACGCTTCTTCTCGGTCGCCGACCGTTATTCCGACCTCCGGATGCAAACTGCACATTCCGAGAAAACATAGATCAGCGCGAATGGATTCGATTCCGCGAATGGTCTCGATACCTGTCGTGACCTGCGCTGCTTTATGAAGATTTCCTCCGAGCATCAGCACGCTCACCTTCGGATGTTCCGCCAACGCAAGCGCAAGCGGCGGGCTGTTGGTAACAATAGTTGTCGAAAGCTCTCTTGAAAGGTAGGAAGCGATTCTTAGATTGGTCGTACCTCCATCAATCAGCACTACCTGACCATCGCGGATCATGTCAGCCGCCGCTCGAGCAATTCCGGTCTTGCTCTCAATATCGATTTGTTGACGAGAAACGAAAGGAACAGCTTCCACTCGGCGAGGCAGGGCGCCGCCGTGTACCCGTTGGATCTTTCCCGAACGCGCCAATTCGCGCAGATCTCGACGAATCGTGTCTTCAGAAACGCTATATCGGCTGCTGAGCTCCGCCGCGACGACTCGGCCCTCGCTGCCAAGCAGCTCCAGGATGTGTTGCTGGCGCTCTTCCTTCAGGGCGATTTGGTCTGCTTCAGGTTCCGGTCTCATTCTGCACCATATTGCACGAATGTTCTTGAATATGCACGTATGTGCGTATATTATCCGCTTCGTGCATGTTACTTCCATATTCAGCGCTATACAAGTGCCTTCACGAAAGCGCTCGCGTCACGCGGAACCCGATTGATGCACCAACCCAGCCTCCGTCAAGTGCGCGTGAGCGTCTCCGCAGTCTTTCTGATCCACGGACTGATTATCGCCACCTGGGCTTCGAGGATTCCTGCCTTTCAGGCGCAGCTACATCTTTCTCCCGCCGTCTTGGGCAGGTCGCTGATGATGGCGGCAATCGGTTCCGTTTTCGCGATGCCTGCGGCTGGATGGCTCATTCACAAGTTTGGCAGTTTGAGCATCGTGATTGGCTCGACGTTGGGCTTTGGCCTCGCACTTCCCTTGATTGCCGAATCCAATACGGTCCTAACGCTGTCCATCGCTCTTCTTTTCTACGGGGCGATGGGTGGTTCGATGGACGTAGCGATGAATACTCACGCGGTGATTCTCGAGAAACGATACCAGCGTCACATCATGTCCTCATTCCACGCCCTCTTCAGTTTGGGTGGGATGGCCGGAGCTGCGTTAGGGGGATTGGTCGCTTCACATGGGGTTCCGGCCGAGGTTCACTTTTGGGTCAGCGGCATAGCGCTTGTCGCAGCGTCCATCATTGCATTCAGATGGCTTCCGCTTCCCTCAGCATCTTCGGATACCGAGAACGTGGCATCCCGAGGCACAATCGCGTGGTCCATTTCCTTAGGTGCGCTCGCGCTTCTTGCATTTTCGATTATGCTCATTGAAGGTGCGATCGCCGATTGGAGCGCAATTTATCTTCGTACTTCGGTTCTCACCGGGCCAGGACTGGCCGCGCTTGGGTATGCGGTATTCTCAGGCGCCATGGCTGTAGGTCGTTTGGCAGGCGACTATCTCACTGGGAGGCTCGGCCGCGCACACCTGGTATGTTACGGGGCACTTTTAGCAGCGGCGGGACTCGTCTTGGTCTTATTGTTCGGCAACGTGGGTTCGGCGTTGGTGGGATTTACGTGCGCTGGAGCAGGGCTAGCTACGATTATTCCCAATACGTTTGCGGCTGCCGGGAACATTGAAGGCAGCGCACCCGGCCCCAGTCTCGCCGTAGTCACGACCGCAGGTTATATTGGCTTCCTTGCCGGTCCGCCCCTAATCGGATTTGTCGCGCAGCTCTCGACCATTCGTGCCGCGCTATGGATACTTGTCGTCTTGAGCGGGTTGAGCGCTTTCGCATCAACCGCAATGAAAGGAAATTCGCCTCTCAGAAGAACTCCCTGACGTACACGGTCGCGCGACAGAGCGCGGCCGCGTAAGGGAGGCGGCACGCGACGGAACATTCGACGGGTCATTCGGCGTAAGATGTCCGCGCGAATTTCAAGGGATAGGAACCACGTGCCAAAACTTTCCAGATGGATGCTGTGGGTAATCGTGGCGGGGCTGATCTACGTACAGATGCTCCTGACGCTGATGATAGTTCACCGCGAATCGCTCACGTTCGATGAAGGCAACCACATGTTTGCCGGTTACATGATGTGGCACACCAAAGACTACGGACTGAACCCGGAGCATCCGCCATTCGTAAAGCTGCTGGCGACGGCGCCGCTGCTGGGGCGGCCTCTGTGGGTTCCGGAGTTGAAAGGCCGCGACTTCAAAACCGAGGCGTATTTGAGCGGGCGGGACTGGCTTGCGCGGAACGACGGCGATCGCAACCAATTGGTTTTCGAGATGCGTGTGGCGGCCGGCGTCTTGGCCGTGGCGCTTTCGCTGGTGGTTTTCCTGGCGGCGCGGGAATCGTTCGGGGACTGGGCGGCGATTTTCGCGCTGACGCTGGCCGCGTTCGATCCGAACGTGCTGGCGCATTCGGCACTGGTGACGACGGACATCGGCGTCTCGCTGTTTTTTTTGGCGAGTACGTGGTGTTTCTATCGCTACGTGAGGCAGCCGACGGCGAAGCGGTTGGTGGTAGCCGGCGTGGTGGCCGGCCTCCTGCTGGCGACAAAGCATTCTGGAGTGATGCTGGCGCCAATCCTCGTGCTGCTGATCGCGCGCGAGATCGCAGCAGCGGAGAAAGGAACGCGGGCGCGGGATGCGCTGCGCCTCGCGGGAGCGTTCTGCGGGATTTTTCTGATCGGCGTGCTGGTGCTGTGGAGCTTCTACGGTTTTCGTTACGCTCCGCGGCCGGCGGGACTGCAGATGAGCACGACGCTCGGGGATTACGTGGCGCCGCTCGGGCCGCACATTTCGTGGATCATCAATCTTGTGGGTCGGCTGCACCTGCTGCCGGAGTCTTACCTGATCGGTCTGGTGGACGTAGGGCGGATGGCGCTGTTCTATCCGACATTCATATTTGGGCGGAACATCGCACACGGCGTGTGGTGGTATTTCCCGTCGGTGATTGCGATCAAGACGACGCTCGGACTGCTAGCGTTGGCCGGCCTAGCGGCATATGCGGTAGCGACCCGGAAACTGAAATGGGGACGCGAAGTGGATTTTCTGTTGATCCCCGCGCTGTTCTATCTGGCTGTGGCAATGGTATCGGGGATGAACATCGGGGCGCGGCACCTGTTGCCGTTTTACGCGTATTCGTTCGTGCTGGCCGGCGGCGGAGCTGCGGCGCTGGCGGCATCGAGCCGCAAGTGGTTCGCCGTGTGCTGTCTGGTGCTGGCGGCGCACGTGGCTTCGTCGCTCGCGGCGTTTCCCAATTCCATGGCCTACGCGAACGAAGCATGGGGCGGGCCGGCGAACGTGCATAGGCTGCTGAGCGATTCGAACTCGGATTGGGCGCAGCAACTCTTCCAGGTGAGAGCGTGGCAGCAGCGGCATCCAGGAGAAGAGTGCTGGTTCGCTTATTTTGCGCATCCTGAGATCAACCCGGAAACCTACGGGATCAGTTGTCACCATTTGGCGACCGCGGACACGGGCGGGCTGGGAGGGGCGGACAACGTGCCGGCAGTGTTTGACGGCACCGTGATTGTGAGCGCCGGGGATTTGTCGGGATGCGAGTGGCCGGCGGCATCTCTCAATCCGTACGATGCGTTTCGACGCGCCAAACCAGAAGAAACAATTGACCACGCGGTGATGATCTACCGCGGCCGCTTTGATTTGACGCAGGCGGCGGCGCTCAGCCGCGCGCAGAATGCCACCGAAGCCGTGGGAAAGGGCGACGCTGCGGGGGCACTGGCGCTGGCGGACGACGCGGTGGCGATCGATCCATCTTCAATATTGGGGCACCAGGCGCGGGGAGATGCGCTCGCGGCAATGGGGCGAAAGGAAGAGGCGCGGCAGGAGTGGGACACGGCGCTCAGCGAAGCGCGAAAGCTCGAACCGGGCGCGCAGCAGATGTTCGTGCCGGATCTTGAGAGCAAGCTTAACAAGTACAAGTAGAACTCTCGGCGCGGATTTTTCGAGGAGCTTAAGTGAGAATGCCGCCGGATGGAAACTCCAGCGCCAAAACCAAGGATCGGCGGAAGGCGCACGAATGTGGGGGCGGGAGGAATGCCAGCGGCAGCCTGCCTATCTGCCGGGCGCGCACGATGAACCGTTTTGGCGCCGAGCCGACGTAGTAGAACGGATAGCAAGTGACCAGTGTCAGGGTGTTCTCGCCGGTCGGTTGCAGCACTTGCACGTCGCTCGGCCACACTACCTCGGTTGATTCCACTCGATACACGAACTCGCCGTCCAGCGTGTTGAGCGAAATTTCGTCCCCCACCTGAATATCCTTTAACGGTCGGAAAAAACCGTCACGATGCCCGGCCAACGCCACGTTTCCCGGCTCGCCCGGCATCGCCGTTGCCGGAAGATGTCCGACCGCGCGCTGCAATATTCTGGCTGACTCCCCTTGCACCACGATGGTTTCTAGACCGATGCGCGGAATCTTCATTTCTCCGATCGCATCGCCTGTCGCCACAAGGTGAGGCCCGGGAGTCGCGCGCCGGTTGGAAAACTTCGACTCTTCGATCGCCTGATACGCTCGCGCGTCCACAAAAACGTAACTGGTGTAACCCAGCAACAAAAAAGCCGCCGACACAAAAAAATAATAAGTCCCGCGAAACAAAAATCGCTTCCAGTTCCGCCGCGGCGTTGCGATGGAGGGGCGAACGCTCACTCTGCGCCTTTGCCCGCGTCGGTGGATGGAGAGTTTCGGCGGCGGCGGAATAGCCCGAGCGGGTGCGCGCATGCAATTTGCCCTGGCCTGCAGCAGAGACTTTCACTTCTATTTTTCGAAATGCGTGAGCGTCGTTCGCCTTTTCCGGCGCGAAACCCAACGTGTATTGTTCGCGAATATCTCGTGCGATTCGCGTCGAGATGCTCGCGACGGTGTTCTTGCTGTCCGGGAAATACGCCACGCCGCCCGTCGCTTTGGCGAAATGCCGCAGCACGCCGGGGTCGACCTCTCCGTCGTCTCCAATTAGGCCCACGGAATAGATGACAACTTGAGATTTCTGCGCCAGCGCCAGAACCTGCGAGAGTTTTTGCACACTGGCGTTGTCTCCGCCGTCGCTGATGATGACCAACGCCTTCCGCTCATAACGGCCGAGTTGCAAATGGACCAGCCCTTCGGCCACCGCGTCAAAGCGCGGTTCGTCCGCGCGCGCGCACCGCATAGACGGCTTTAACCAGCTCTTTGGGGTCATCCGTGAAAGGTTTTCCGTTCAAAGGCTCCACCGAAACTTCATCATTGAAATCCACCACGAACATCTCATCCTGCGATCGCCCGATCGCGCGAACGAACAAACCGCCTCGGCTATTCCGCCAGCGGCCGAACCCATGCTGCGGCCATGATCCATGATCAAGCCCACGGTGATCGGCGCGTCCCCCCGCTGGAACAGCGCAATCTTTTGCAGACGCCCATCTTTATAGACACGAAAATCTTGCTCGCGCAGTCCTAACACCCCATCGCCCTTCGCATCCAACACGTTCACAGGCAGCACCACCAGTCCGTCTGCACCGAGATGGCGGAAGGGGCGGGCGGCCCCGGGCGCGATTGCGCGAAGCTCGCGCGTCCAGCATAAAGCAGCGCGGCAGTGAAAAAACAAAAGCGGCAAATTCGTTTGCAGGATTGTGATCGGATGATGAGTGTCAAAGGTGAAAGCCTTGCGCCGCGGGATATGAAGTTTCATTCAGCCCCGCGGCGCACCGGAGTTTATTGCGTTTATTAAACCTACGATAGTCGTTTCGCAGCTAATGCAGCTCCCAGTGACGCCAAGCCCAGCAGCGCAATCAAGGGCACTGTGCTGGCGGTCTTCGGGAGTTCGTCCGTCGCTACCGCCGGCGCAGGAGCCGGATCGTCAGCAACGGGCGCGGTGGTCTGGACCGCTTCCGTTACGGGACTTCCTTCTGCTCCGGAGTAATGGCGACGATCGCAACTGTATTCAAGTCCGTCGAGTCCGCTGGCAGAGCCGGAACCGGTTCCTTGATTGCGACAGCGAGTTCAATGGCGCGTTGCTTTGGATAAACGAATTCTTGCCCGAAATTATCACCCGGGTAAAACCAAGCCTTCAACGCATCCGGCGCATCGCCCGACTGCTCGGCGAATTTCACGACGGTGCGGCCCGTCGGTTTGAACCGATAATCGTTAATCGTCAAAATTGTGGCGATCAACTGCGTGCCATCGGCATTGAACACCTGCACGATGTGACGATCGGAACGCGAATCGAGCAGCTTGAAAGTGGAGCACCCCGCGGGCAGGATTTGCCCCGGGATTTCGACCGGCTGATTGAACGTCATCACGGTCTTCTTATTGTATTGATCAGCGCGCGCGCCAGGAGCTGAAACGGCGCCGACGAGTGACAGTGCAGCGACAACCAGAACTGTATTTACGATTTTCATTAAGATTTTCTCCTGGGAAAGAATAAGAATTACTGGTGCCCAAAGCGGTCTGCTGACGAGAAACACCATGCTACTTGCATCGGCCGGGCAGGTCTGCGCATCAGCGCACACAAGTGGGGTTTTGTCTGAGGTTCACTTTGCGGCGCTTGCCGCGAGAACCGGAGCAGGTGTAACCACCTTCAATTGATTCAGATCGGCCATTACGTCGTGCCAGCGAGCGTCGTCCTTTTTCGTCTCGATCGGCGCGGAAAGATCCCCGTAGAAGCTCAGAATATTGTCGCGCAATTCCGCGGACGTTCGATCCAATTTCCGCTGCGCCAGCTGCGCTAGCAGCTTCGCATAGGTTTCATCTGTGAGCGTGTACTCTGCTGCCACAGTTTGATTGCCGCTGTCGAGGTCCACGTTGGTCAGTTGCGGCGAGCCGGCGCGCACTTCTTCCAGATGGGCGCGATATTGGTCAACGGTGGTGTTGATGCTCTTGAAATACATGTCTTCGCTTTCCGGCGTCGGATTGTTGAACGCCATCGCTTTGAAAGGACCGATCTTTGGCGTGTACAGCAACAGAACCCCGAACACCCGCGTCGCGAATCCCGTTTCGCGTAATCCTTTCCCCAATCCCTTTCATAATCGGATCGCGAAAGCCGGTACAGGAACTTCTTTTTCGCAAAATCGGGCTCCTCCCGCATCATGTCCTTCTGATGGGTCCGCAGTGCCACCTTCGTCAGCTCCGGGATCATCCGGCTGACTGCAAAGCGATAGGAGCCAACGGCGAGATCTTCGTGCGACACACATCTTTCAATTCCAATCCGTACACAATCGGAAATGTCCGCTCCAGCAGCGGCTTCGATACCGGAATCCGATGAAATCGTGATACTGCTGCGATGCGTAACGATTCTTCGCCACCTGCACCATGTCAAATCCGAACTCGGTTTTCAGATGCGCCGTGTGATCCTGCGCGTACTTCACCGAATTACCGTACTTCGCGCGCAGCTTCGGATACTGCATCGCGAGGCCTCGTTGACCGCCGGATGGCCCGCGACATCGGACGTGTAGTGTGCCAGCGCGCCGAGGGCAAAGGCGTACTCGTCCGCGTCCTGATTCTGCGCCAGCAGCTCGCGCACGAAGTCACCGCTGCGAACGTAATGCACGAGATTGCCGAACTCCACGCTGCCAAACGGGTAGTAGCCAAGATCCTGGATTACCGCACCGCCGTATGCGTAGGCGTGAGCTTCGGTTAGTTGGTCCTCGGTAAGCGTTGGAAATCGCTGCAGCAGCAGGGGCCGGAACTCATCGGTCCACACCAGGTCCACGATCTCCTCGTGGGTGAGCACGGAATATGCGGGCGAAGGGCCCGCGCACAGGAGTACGGCGATTAGAATTGCCACTATGCGAATTGACCAGCGGGCCCGTGTGCCGACTGCAGAGTTATGAGGGAACCGCGTCCTAGTCTGTTTTCCTGAGGTCATGGACGAGTTTTTTCGCCTCTTTCATTCTTTCTTTGTAAAACGACGGGCTAATCAGAAGTTTGTTCGCGCCGGCGCGCAGGTGCTCTCTGACGCCCTTCTTCGACAAAAATAGAGATAAGGCCGTGTACGTCTTGATTTCCTTCTCCAGAAACCTGACGACTCGTTGATTCGAGTCAAGCATCGCCGCCCTCCTACCCGATCAACTCGTTCCGCCTGGGAAAACGAACACCACTCCGCGCAATCGTTCGCTGCAAGCATTGTCCCGAGCGATCGCTCCGCCCACCAGCGCCGCGCCGGAAATATCGGCACGTTTGGTAGCGCACACGCCCGGCAGCAAGAAATCTAGATCCGTCCCAGAATCACCAGTATCACCACCATCAGCAGCACCAAACCCAATCCGCCCGTCGGGAAATAACCCCACTCGCGGCTGTGTCCCCAGCGCGGGAAAGCTCCCACCAGCGCCAGAATCAAAAATATAATCAAAATCATTCCGAGCATTGTTCTCTCCTCATGCGTTGCTCTCACTTCTTGTGCGTCACCTATTTCTTGATACGTTCTACTCAGCCCTGTTTAAGTCCCTACGCGCATCCGCGACAGCGAGTGAAACAGCCCAAAAATGTCCAGTAGCCACAAAACCGTGGCGATCACCACGACGGCATTCAATAGCGACTTGATCGATCCCGCCATCGGTATGAAATTGTTCACCAGCCACAGCAGCACTCCCACCACGATCAAAACCATCAATACTTGCAGTAACGGCATAAACTTTTCCCCCTTTTCCTTCGCAGGCCGATACTCCGGCCCGCTCCGAGTTGTCGCACTAAATTTCTGGCTTATTCCCAGACCTGTTACCGGTGGCTAGATGAAGAGGAAATCTGCGATATCCGGTGTGCTTCAGATGAAGGTTCCAAAACTGGTATCCAGCCCGCTACGTTCACTTCACCCACGCCAACATCTTAGAGAACGCCAATGCACATATCTGTTCACTACTGCACACTGCGGCGATTTTGTTTGCAGCGGCGGTGGCGCTTCGGGGAGCGGAGGATTTGTTGGCCGAGGAATGCCCGGCCGGCCAGCGTTCGGCGGCGTGCAATTCTAAACTCGTCGCACCATCGTACCCACGGAATCACGAAAAAAATCTATCACTCCCTCTAATTCTTCACCAGCGAAGGCGCCGCCCTCCCCGCCAGCACCGCATCAATATTTTCCAACGCCAGCATCCCCATCGCCGTATTCGTCTCCAAAGTAGCGCTCCCAATATGCGGCAGCAAAAAAGTATTCCGCAGCCCCACATACGCAGGTTTAATATTCGGCTCCCCCTCAAACACATCCAGCCCCGCCGCGGCCACCCGCCCCGTCTTCAACGCCGCGATCAACGCTCCATCCTCCACCAGCCCGCCCCGCGCCGCATTGATCACAATCGCCCCCGGAAAAGATGATCCACATCCAGAAAATGATGCGTCTCCGGAGTATGCGGCGCATGCAAACTCAAAAACTGGCTCACCCGTAGCAATTCCTGCGGCCGTGCATGATATACCGCGCTCCCTCCACCGCCGCCCCCAGCCGCGTCCGATTCGAATAATGTATCTTCATCCCCAACGCCCGCGCCCGCCGCGCCACCGCCTGCCCAATCCGCCCCATCCCGAAAATCCCCAGCACTTTCCCCGCGCAATCCCATCCCGGACAGCCGCGGCGCATCGGCTTTCGCCCACGCCCCGCTGCGCACCAGCTCCTGCGCCTCGTAAGCCCGCCGCGAAGCCCCCAGCAGCAGCAAAATCGCTACGTCCGCCGTCGCATTGTCCAGCACGCCCGGAGTATTCGCAATCCCTATCCCCCGCGCCGCCGCCGCCCTCACATCAATGTGATCGTACCCCACCGAAAAAGTAGCAATCACCTTCACACTCGCCGCCACCCGCCCGAAAAATTCCGCATCCAATTTCGCCGGCGGATTAAAAAAAATCGCATCCGCCCCCTCCGCCGCCACCAGCAGCCCTTCGGTCCGCGCTGCAGTGGACGCCGCCGCCGCAGTCGCTGCCGATCCAGTCGGTGCGTCAGCAGAAACGCGGCGCACGGTGAAATCGCGCGCCAAGCGCGCCTCCACATCCGCAGTAAAATTCCCCAACACCGCCAAAACCGGCTTGCTCAATTCGCACCGCCCTTCGCGC
>CAVQBU010000012.1:0-69901 GCA_963710845.1 uncultured Acidobacteriota bacterium
CTGGACTTCATTCCCACTCTCGGTTTCGTGATTGCGTTGCTACCGCCCACTTTCGTGACGTTGCTGATGTATGGATGGAAGCGAGCCTTGGTGGTGGCCGGTGGTCTGATCCTTACTAATTTGATCGTGGACAACTTCGTGACGCCGATGTTCATGAAGCACGCCGTAGGCATCTCCTTCCTAGAGATCACACTTTCGCTTGTCGGCTGGGCTTTCCTGCTGGGGCTTACTGGGGCCATCCTGGCGATCCCGTTGACGCTGGCGCTGCGAAAGTTCATCGCGAAAAACTTGGGCCAATCGGAGCCCGCGCTAAATCCCTCCGGATGACGCACGGAATGGAGCAGGAGTTCTGCGTGTCACGTTGATGCAGGAAGCTTCCGGATTGTTATTTCTATCACTTCCGCCCCGTCTTACATGCAGCTAACGTCTATACTTACCTTCGGAGTGAATCGGAAATCTGCAATCGCAGGAGGTGCACGATGCGAATCAGACAGTCGTTTGCATGGTCACTCGGGGCGTCACTTCTGGTCGCCTATGGCATCGCGTTGGCGCAGGACGCAAACCAGAACCGCACGCTTATCGTAAATGGCCAGTCAACAAACGTGCCAGTGATCCAGGTCAACGGCCGCTCCTACGTTGATCTGGAAGCTCTGGCACAAGCGGCAAATGGGTCGCTCAGCTTTTCTGGAAACATGATTGCCTTCACGCTGCCGGGCCCGTCCGCCAGCTCGCCCGCCAACACGAACGCAACGTCGGCGAATCCGACCTCTGCGCCAGCTACGGCTCCAGCCTCGAATCCGGGGTTTTCGCAAGCGTTTTTGACGGCAGGAATAGAGCAGATGTCCACCGTCCGGGAATGGCATACAGCGCTTGCGGCCGCTATTCAAAATGGAACTCCTGTGGAGGCAGGTTGGCTTGCGCCGTATCGCAATCAGGCCGCTACCAATTTGCGTTTGGCTTCGGTCGCGATCCAAACGAATTCGGATCGAAAAGCGTTTCAGTTGTTGACCAACGAGTTTCAGAACATGGGGAAATTGGCCGATAAGTATATCGCCAAGCGCGCTAACTTGAGTTACGTCTCGCCGGATGCATTGCAGAACGATGATTTGAACCAACGGATCGTGGCCTGCGGGCACTCGCTGGGGGCGATGGCCGCCAGCGGTCAGTTTGTGGACGACGGTTCGTGCAATTGAAGTTCAGAGACCGAAGGTTAAGAGGGGGATTAACATGAATTTCTGCGATTTGCGTGCCGCAGTTGGATCGGCCGACGTCGTTCTCAGCCGCGCGACCTAGACTGTCAGTTCTGACAATTACCGGCCACTGTTTTGAAGGCGTAGCATTCTTAATTCTGCCGAGGTGCTCGCGCCTTTGCGTGAAGCGATCGGCCACAAGGGCCTTCGATTTAGACACGAGCTCAAAAAGGAGCATCAGTATGAACTGGATAAAAGGTTGCGCGCTTGCATCATGTATCGCACTTCTGGGACTGGCGGCAGTATCAACCCCAGCACAGGGCGTTCCGGTTTTCGAGATCATCAAAGCGGACAGCTCAATTAAGTTCAACGTAAAGGCCTCAGTACCAATAGAGGGTATCTTCGAAAAGACGGACGCCTCGGTTACATTCACCTCACCTGACTTGTCCACCGCGGTATTGGACGTCAAGATTCAGTCGGCCAGCGTGAACACCGGAAGTGGAATGAAGGACAGCAAGCTGAAGAGCAAAGACTTCTTCGATTCCGACCACGATCCACTGATCACGTTTCACTCCACCAAGGTTACGCAGACCGGCCCGAACACGGTGGTTTTCGACGGCAACTTCACGATTCGTGGCGTGACCAAGGCCGAACAGCTGACTTTTACAATCAGCGGCAAGGGGACCGGCCTGGGCGAGATTACCGGCACTATGGCTTTCGACCGCAAGGACTACGGGATGAACAGCGGCATTCCGTTCATCAAGATCGCTGACCGCGTCGAGGTGATCGTGGACCTCAAGGGAAAGCGAGTCAGTGGCCCTCCGGTGGTCTTTAAGGAGTAGTCAGGAGCTCCCGATTTGATTTGCGAGGCGCCATTTATGAACACGATGACCAGAGCAGGTTTGGCATTCCGATTCCTTACGCTGCTACTGTTGGCATCGGTTCCGCTATTTGCACAAGACACGCCCGTTGGTCCGGAGGGAACTCAGGTTGCGACGGACCAAACGCAGGCGGCTGCGGTAAATACGGACGCGTTGCGAAATGCGGCGCAGAATCCGGTAGCCGCTCTGATCAGCGTTCCGATACAGGACAATTTTAACTTCAACAACAGCCCCGGTGACCGCACCCAGAATGTTTTGAACATTCAGCCGGTGATTCCGATCACCGTATCGAAGAACTGGAATCTGATCGTCCGCTGGATTACTCCCATCATTTACCAGCCACTTCCGATACCACAGGCATCCGGCCCACCCACGCTAACTACGGGCGTATATGGGCTGGGAGACATGAACCCTACATTTTTCATCTCGCCGAAAAAGAGCAAGGTGATCTGGGGAGTCGGCCCGAGCCTGGTATTTCCCACGGCAACCAACACGACTTATCTGGGTCAGGGAAAATTCAGCGCGGGCCCTTCGGTGGTTGTGCTGGTGCAGCCCAAGCCGTGGACGATTGGGTTTCTTGCAAACAATTTGTGGTCGTTCGCAGGTCATTCCGATCTCGATAAGCCGCCTGTTAACCAGTTTCTCCTGCAATGGTTTGTGAACTACAACATGAAGAAGGGCTGGTACCTTACGACTTCGCCGATTGTCACCGCCAACTGGAGAGCGCCCGGCGGCGACGTGTGGACCGTACCGTTTGGCGGCGGAGTGGGAAGAATCATGAAGCTCGGATTCCAACCAGTGAACATCACGGCACAGCTTTACGGAAACGCAGTCCATCCGCAGGGAGTTTCGCCGTGGGGTCTGCGCTTACAGTTTGTGTTGCTGTTCCCGAAGCTGACCAAGGAACAGGAGAAGGGGTTGCTGGAGCAAAAGCTGAAGCAGATGAACGAGGAGCAGCCGCAAAAGCAGTGAGCGCGAATAACCGGCTCGACACCGGCCTTGTGTCCGCGCGCTCTTAACTTTGACAATAAGAAAATTTAAGACTTATGTTAGTTTACCCAAGCCATGGGGACACTACAGCTGTGAAAACTTCCCGGCCCTTTGCCCCAATTCGGACACCCAAGTTTATTGAAGAGAATTCCGACGTTCATAGGTGAGCAACCGGCTTGGCTGCAGCGATGTGACCCCGACAGGAGGATTCAAGATGAAGAAACGACTCGCAGTGTGGCTTCCGCTTCTCGTGCTCTTAGCGGCGAGTCCTGCGGCTCTGGCGCAGGTTACGCCGAAGGCGCCTGCAACGAAGAGCCCAGCCGCGAAATCGCCGGGCACCTATACGCAAAAGAAAAATGTGCAGGAATACATCGAACTGCTGCGGACTAATGTGCGTGACCAGAAGGCGGAGATCATGGGTTCCGTGATGGAATTGAACGCAGCGGATGCCGCGAAGTTCTGGCCGATCTACAGCGAGTACGACGCCGAATTAGCGAAGGTGAATGATCTGCGAGTGGCAAATATCAAGGAGTATGCGGAGAATTACTCGCAAATGACCGACGCAAAGGCGGACGAATTGATTCAGAGCGCCGTGACCTACCGTAAGCAGCGCGCGGAACTTCTTGCGAAATACTATGGCCGCGTGAAGGATGCGTTGGGAGCGGTTGAGGCCGCGCGATTCGCGCAGATCGAGGACCAATTGCTTTTGATCATTGATCTTCAGATCGCTTCTTCTCTGCCGATCGTTGGAGAGGGCTCGTGAGCGCAACGACGGAGAAAAAGGACATGCGAAAGGCGTCTGTTTGTGTCGTGGCCATTTTGCTCGGAATTGTATCCCTGCAGGGAGATTCCTTCGCCCAGGTCTTCCCTACACCGCTGAGCGCGAACCTCGTCGCCGCGGCAGCGCTGGCTGCTGCGCAAAGTTCGAAGAAAATCTACGTGCCTGCTGGAACGCGCATTTTGATCCGCACGGTTAACTCCATAGACTCGACCAAACAAAAGGCTGGTGACCGCTTCACCGCGAGCCTGGAAACGAATCTCGTGGTTGACAACATTGTAGTGGCGCCCAGGGGAACCACGGTGTACGGCCGCCTGGTGTCTGCAGAATCGGCGGGCAGGATGAAAGGCAGCTCCGAACTGACGCTGGAGCTGACCGACATCGTGATCAAGGGCACCGCGTATCCGCTCCTCACCAGTACTTATGAGGTGAAGGGAAAAGGTGAAGGCGGGAACACGGCCAAGAAAGTTATCGGCGGCGCCGGACTGGGGGCGCTGATCGGCGGAATTGCAGGAGGCGGAAAAGGTGCTGGAATCGGCGCGCTTGCCGGCGCTGGCGCTGGAACCGCTGTTGCGGCCTCCAAAAAAGGCCAGCAGCTAACTATACCGAGCGAATCTCTCTTGGAATTTCGACTGCAGCAGCCCGGATCGCTGCCTCTAGCTTCTTGATCCATGTATCTCGGGACGCGTTCCAGTTAGCGCGGATGCAGGGACTGAGCGAGGCTCGTAAGATTTTGCGGATTCACGCGAATGACCCCTCTGCGTGGGCTGTCAATGTCCGCTATCAGAAAGAATGCGATAGACAGAACGAGAGGTAGCACTAGAAGGTCGATCGCTCCTGGGCTGGTGCGTCGTGAACCGTAGCCGAATATCACGTTGGCGCAAATGGCAATCAAGACCATCATAGCCCACGCCGCCATGGGAATTCGATTCCACCAGGCGGCCTGCGTGTATCCCTGTGAGTTCAACACGTCGTTCATGCCTGAAATCACCAGGCCGAGCACTGCCGTCGCGTGCGGGTCATTGGCGGGAGACTTGACAGCGGACCACAGACCAGTCTGCAGCTGGTTGGTAGCATCATTGATCTGCCGCAGCTCATCCTCATCGCGGGTTTTATAGAACAATATACGTTGGTTGAGATACTCAATCAGCAAGGCACGCACTCGCGCCTCATCGGCAGCGGGCAGTAAATCTGCCCGGAGATATTCCGTGCCAATCGCGTTGGCCTCAGCCTCCTCGTAGTCCTTGCGCTGATCGTAGCGGCTGGTGGCCATGGAAAAGCTGAATCCGATGATCAGGCCGAGCAGCGTCAAAGTAGCGGCCACAGCAAGATCGAGGTCATGGCGCGTGTCTTCGTCTGGGACCTGTCGCTTGCGAATCGCGACACCGATTCGCGCCGAGAGCCAGAGCACGACGAAAGAAACTGCGAAAACTAAGTATGGCGATCTCATCAGATTCTAAATACCTTTTGCCGTCGCATGGTGCTTATGTCAGTTTGGAACTTACAGCACGTCGGCAGGGCTGAACCGGGGCTGAATGTGCGGACGGCGCATCATCAAAATGCGCCGGCCACAGCTGCTGCGCATCGCTCGCTTTACTCCAACAACGTCACATTGCCGTTCAAGATGTCGTAATGAGCAGCGACAACCTTAAGCTTGCCTTCTTTCACAAACCCTGCGATGACGGTAGATGCTTCTCTCAGTAGCGCGGCCTGGATCTTGGCGTTCGCTTTGGTCGCTGCCTCAAGATTCGACCCCGCCTGTTCCACGGCAGGCTGAATATGCGGATACAGGGCGCTGATCTGCCCGGGGACCGGCTTCCCTTGAATCGTGGCGTTCACGGCTCCGCAGTTGCCGTGTCCCATCACCAGGATCACCTTTGTGCCGAGCACCGCGGCTCCATATTCGAGACTCGCGATGATTTCTGAGGTGGCGACGTTGCCGGCAACGCGGGTAACAAAGATATGACCTATCGTTTGGTCGAAAATCAGCTCGACGGGCACGCGCGAATCGGCGCAAGACAGCACTGCCGCGAACGGTTCCTGCTTTTCTTCCGTGTTTTGCTTGAGGATGCGAAGATCCGCTTCGAACGAAGTCAGTTGGTCCGAAGTGAAGCGTTTATTTCCGTTCATTAGTTCCTGGAGCGCAGCGTCCGGGCTGAGCGCGCTCTGAGCAATGACGGAATGTGGGGCGGCTAACTCGATGCCTGCGGCTGTAAGCAAGCCAGCAACCGTCCCGCCAGTGGCTGTCTGCAGGAAGTGCCGCCTGGAGGAATTCTTATCGGATAGGGGGGTTGCAACTCCGGCATTGGGATGGTCGAACGGTCTGAGTGACATCGTTTATATGTCTCCTTTCGCACCCAATTTTGAATTGGGAAGAAACGCCAAATCATACTATGGATGAGAGCACGATGGCTTAATTGTCAAAACTGACAGAAACTGCAAACTGCCGATGGTCAGTTTTAGATGCGTTCCTGCCAATTCTGTGGATCCGGCTAGCTGCGATGCCCTGAACCCGAGGAACTGGAATCAATTCTCATGCTCGTTCGAATGGAACTGGTAGTTTTGACAATGTGCAAAGCGTCGTTTGTGTCACACTATTTGAGGGTTAGCCATTATCCTAGAGCGGTTTGCGTGCGTCCTTGCCGGCTGCTTTTGCGCGGTGCCGGCGGCAAATATCGGGTTTTCCGTCCCACTTGATCACCGCGCTCCGCATTGCGATTTACGTGACGACTGCAACGGGTACAGCGTCGCGCATTAGGACTTCCTGAATTGGAGCTGCGACAAAGCTTCACGAAAAGCCTGTGTGCACTGATAACGCCAATCACGTGGAAATTCAGAGCAGAACTGCACGGAAACTCGAGCGTGGCAGCAGATTGAAAACTTTGATCGAGCGCTCTCTGAGTGCCTTGCTCGTCTGCGTAGGATTGGTGTCAGGCAGCCTCCCCTGTCTCAGTCAAGAAAATCCCCAAGCGAGGCAAGCGTCGGCCATAGCTTTGCAGGAGAATTCGCCGAAGCTCGGAGCACAGGACCCGCAGTCAACCACGCCCCCGAAGCCGGCAACGCAGGACGCGCAATCAACAGAACCGCAGAAGACCGAGAAACCGCCGAAGAAAGACAAGAAGCCCGCGCGAGGCGCATTTGTCGTCGCGCCTCTTCCAATATCGAGTCCGGCTATCGGTTCTGGAATTGTGCCGGTGCTTGGCTATATCTTCCCCTTCAGCACCAAGGACAAGATCTCCCCGCCTTCCACGATTGGCGCAGCCGGACTGATTACCGACAATGGCAGCCGCGGATTCGCCGTCGGTGGACAACTCTTCTTCAAAGAGAATACCTACGAGCTCACAACGGGTTACGTCCACGGCAATGTGGACTACAACTTCTACGGCACCGGGGTTGCCTCGAACCTCAAGCTGCCTCTGGTACAAACCGGCCAAGCATTCTTTGCGGAGTTCCTCCGTCGCGTCGGATGGAAAGTTTTTGTGGGCCCTCGATTTATAACCGGGCGTTCATTTGTGACGGTCGCGCCCAATAGCGGCAGCATGGTGCCAATTCCTCCGGAAGTGGGGCTCCACGACAACCTTACCTCTATCGGCGCACGCGTGACCCGGGACACGCGCCCCAACCACTTCTATCCGCTCGGCGGCACTTTCTTTACGTTCACGTCGGATTTCTTTTCCCAAGGATTAGGCAGCAAATATACGTTCCAGTCGTACCGATCCGAGTTCGACAAGTATTGGAGTTTGAGCGAGAAACAAGTCCTCGCCTATGACGCTTATTTCTGCGGAACTGGCGGCGCACCTCCGTTTTATGGAAATTGCATCTACGGCACCAGTAACGAATTGCGAGGATACACGGCGGGAAAATATTTCACTCGCTACTCGCTCGCGACCCAACTGGAATATCGGCTGGTCTTGCCGAAGCGATTTGGCCTGGTCGTATTCGGCGGGCTGGGCGGCGTCATACCTGGCGGGAATCAACCTTTGCAACTTCTGGAGAGCAGCCGCTTTTTGCCCTCCGGAGGCGGCGGATTGCGATTTGAGCTGAGCAAGAAGTACCACGTGAACCTTCGCGCGGACATCGCCCAGGGTCGGGACGGGCACACCTTTGGTATGGGCGTCGGCGAGGCGTTTTGACGCAATCGGATGCCATCGCTGGGCTGGAGTTCTCTGTCTAAGGGGGAGCGCGGCCAGATTGTTTGGATGCCCTCAAGTTATCCCCGACTGCTGCCCCCTCTCCATCTTCGATTCTGGGGCTAACCATGCCCGGAAAACAGGTGCATGGACAACCGCGACCGCTGGATGGCATTCGCGGCGTCCTCCTATACATTGTGTGCATCGGACGCTCGCTGAATCGTTCGGCTGCGGGTAAACTGCACCTTCGGATTCACCGGCGATTTCGCTTCTTCGTAGGAGTGAGAAAATGATCATGCGAATACTTGCGTTCTCTCGCGCCAGCCGCCTCTTGTTCGTTCCGCTTTTCGCGGCGTGCCTGTGTTCTCCGGCGCAAGCGAAACGAAAAGACGTAGTTGTCATGAACAACGGAGATCACTTCACCGGAGAAGTAAAGCGGCTGCAGAACGGGTTGCTGTACGTCGAGACGGACTACGTGGCCGGTAATATTGGCCTGGATTGGAATCAAGTGCACTCGGTTCAAAGCACCGCGACGTACCGGATTGTGTTGAACAATGGTACGAGAATCGAGGGGAAAATTGAAAAAGTTCCTGGGGAAAAAGCGCAGGGCCACGACTTTCTGATTCAAGAAGCGACGGAGAAAGTGCAAGTTGCGTCAGACACGGTGGTGAGCATGGATACCAAGAAGCCCACGTTTTGGCGACAGTTGCAGGGCTCCATTGATCTGGGTTACAGCTTTTCCAGCGGGAACAGCCAGACGGCAACAAATGTCAACACCAACGCCGCGTATCGGACCACTGCATGGGAGGCCGCGACATCCTACGACTCCACGTTTGGCGGCCAGGCCGGAGCGTCGAAGACAAATCGTCAAGACTTGCAAACCACTTTTGCTAAGTATCTGAACAGAAACTCCTACCTGGTGGCTTTGTCCGATTTCCTGCACAGCAGCCAGCAGGATTTGACGCTGCGCACGACCATCGGTGGTGGCTATGGCCACTATTTCAAACGCACCGCCAACACCAACTTCTCCTGGATAGCCGGCGTTGCGGCCATCGATGAGTCGTTTGACACCACCGCCAGTCAGCCTTCGGACCAGCAGGCCGAGGCATTGCTGGGACTCCAGTACAACCAGGTGCGCTTTAAGGTCGGTGACTTTAATTCACAATTGCTGGTATTTCCGGGATTGTCGGACCGAGGTCGTGTTCGCGTAACAACAAACAATTCGCTGAACATCAAACTGGTCAACAATTTTCATTTTACTTTCACGTTCTGGGACAACTTCGATAGCAGGCCCCCGGTGACAGCAAAACGAAATGAGCTGGGGGTGAGCTCGGGGATCGGATATTCGTTCTAGGCGGCGCCAAGGCGATTGGATCGGCTGATGGAACAGTGCGCAACGATCTTGGATCGGTCATACGTGGCAACTGCAGCCGATGTTGCTCGTGCCAGAACTGAAGTCTTAACGAGGCCGCGAGCAAGCGAACGAGCCGTGTAACTGCTCGAGGCGACAATGGGAGAACTAAATTGAGAAGACCCGCGGTTTTGATCTTGGCGGTATTGGCTGGCTTGGCAGTTGCGAGCGGCAAATCCACGAAGTTCGTGTTCACCTGGATGAATCCGAGTTATTCGGGCGCGCATTTCCACACCATTCTTGTGCTGGGTATCAATGGTAAGGTAGAAAATCGGGCAGAGTTCGAAGATCAGCTTTCGGCGGCGATAACGCGACCGGGAATTCAAGCCATTCCGAGCTATTCGCTGCTTCCCCGACCCAATGCAACGCCGATTGATATGACTCAATTGAGGGACGTCGTTCGCGGGCAAAACATTGATGCGATCGTGGCCTCCAGGTTGGTAAAAATCGATAAAAAGGTTACATATATCCCGGGGCAGGTTTACACCCCGTATCCTTATTACAACACGTTCTACGGCTATTACGGCACCATCTACCCCGTGGTCTATTCCCCCGACTATCTTCGAGTGGACAAGACTGCGCAAATCGAAACAAATTTTTATTCAGCGACGAAGCCTGACGGGGAGCTGATTTGGACCGGAACCAGCAATACGGTTAACCCCCAGTCACCGCTGAAGGCTATTGATGCGATTGCGAAACTGATCGTTCAAGAATTGGAGAAGCAAAAAATCATTTAACCGGCGCGGCGAGTTGACTGCTGGCAATCGAAACACTCGCAGAAAATCAGGATGGAACCGTCGGCCCCGACACCTGCAACCACGAATCGTCAAGACTGCTTGCGTTTCAAGATTCGCAACGTGGATAACGCGTCGTTCATTTCTCTTCGCTCATCGCGGGAAATCCGGGCGTCAGACGACGCGCGTGCGTTGATGGCGTCTTCAGCTGCCTTCACGCGAGCCTGCAGCCGCTTCGGATCAAGCTCAAGAATCGCTGCTCGGTATAAACCCCGCCATTGACCTTCGACCATCTGCAACTCCTGGAGGGGCAAGCAGCCGCCTGTGTTCAGAGTTCTGGACCGAATTGACACACCGCTGACGCGTAGCGGATTTCGGACGTGAGAGCATGTCATGCGGGAACGGCTGCGTCGTTGCGTCAGAGCAACCTGGAACTTGCTCGAGCGCAATAACGGAAGGCGACACCAGGCGAAACAATTGGAGGTAGCGTCCGGCGTGCGCGTTCGCTGAAGCGGGAGGGTAACGCCGTCAGTCGGATAGATTCCGGCTGACGAATCGTTTACCCGACATAACCGCTTCCACCGCGTCCAAGAGATCGCCGTCAATGGCTGTCTTCAAAACGTAGCCTGCAGCGCCCAGGCTGAGCGCTTGTTCCGCTACGCTCGCGCACGATTCTGCTGTCACGAAAATGATTTTGGAATCCGGGACAAGCTTGCGGATTTGCTTCGCGGCTTCGATACCGCTCAAGCTGGGAAGGCCGATGTCCATTAAAATTAAGTCCGGCTTCAGTTCTGCTGCTTTGCGAACCGCTTCCAGCCCATCCGCCGCAAAGTGAATTACGGTAGGGTGTCGAATTTCGCGAAGTTTCGCTGCGATATAGCCCCGCCAATCGGCGAAATCCTCTACAACCAGGAATCGGACAAACAATTGCTCGCTGATGGCCTTCTCCCTTTTTTGAGTTCACGATCACCGGAACGTACTGGTGGTGATGGACGTATGACTGACAGTCAAGCATCCCATGCGCGAAAGGGTGTGTCGTTGTCTTGAAGCAAGCCGTAGGTTGCGCTCGCGCAAATAGGGCGGGCGGATGCTAAAGGAAGAAAGACGAGCGGAACGGCGGCAAGAATCAGTGCGAAAAAAGTCGATTGGACGGGCGGAGCAATATTTTGCCGCGGCTCTTTTTCAGTACACCACTGCGCTGCCACGCGCTGAGCACGCGGCTGGCAGTGAAAGCTGTCACGTTGGCGGCATCCGCCAATTCCTCATTCGTAACATCGAGCTCGACGCCGCCCGCGACGTTGCGGCCGATCACTCCGACCAGGCTGCCCAGCACACCGGCCAATCTTTGTTCAGCCGAGTGACAAGTCAGCGCGACATGCGCGCCTAGATACCAGGCTAAGTAGTCCGAAGCGGTGGCCAATGCGTTCTCCATTAAGATCGGATACTGCGCCACGAATCCTCGGATGGCGGCTCGATCCCATACCAATAGGCTGCATTCCTTTACTGTTTCCGAGCCGAGAAGGTAGGTATCAGGCTTGGCGAGCAACGTCTTACCCCCGATGAGATCGCCCACGGTTACCCAGTGAAGGATGATGTGCCGGCCTCCCTGCTCGTCAAAGAAATATCTGGCGCGACCCTTAGTCAGCAGAAACAAATTCTCAGCCGGCTGCCCCTGGTAAGTGATCACAGAATTGGCAGCGAAGCGGCGAGTGGTTGCGGCGGCGAGGATTCTCTTGCGGTCCTGCAGGGCTAGACCATCCAAGAAGGTCGATATCCAACCCACGGAAACAGCAGCAATTCTGGAAGAGGCCATAGATGCGGCTCCCTGAGGTGACTTCTGTCTGCTGCGTCAGGAGCAAGAAGGTGTCCCGAGCGCAACGGAATGGAAACAACGCCAATGGACGTAAAACCTAATACTGCCTTCCCAGGCAGAAAAAACCCTACATGATGGTTTCATGAGCCCGCCAAGCTCGTAACTGTCAGAATTGACAGTACCGACGGGGGGCGTCCGTAGTATCGGCGTTACCGGAGATTGAGTGCGTCGTGCTGAATTTCGCATTCATCGAGCGCTGTCTATCTTAGCTGGCGCAATGCCACCCGATGGTGAGACTATCGGTCTTTACCGCCGACAATTGAGCTGACTGACACGCTTTGACGCCGGCCCGACAAACTGTCATTTGTGACAATTGCGTCCCGGCATCACCAGTGCCAGTCTCGTCGTCTGCCGGAGCCGGCGGTACGACTCCCAGGGAATTCTTGTAGTAGCTGAAATGAGCGAGGATTCGCCCGGGTCTGCGCCTGCGCAGGATTCTCGGTCTGCGTATTGCTCATAATTGGCCAGCGCGGTGCTTCAGAACAAACTGCTTCAGAGCTGACGCCTTCGATCCACAAGGAAGCTATGACATCAACAGGTACGCTGCCCTTAATTGGCTCGCGGAGCAGTCAGCCCGCAAAGAATCCGTTGAAATATTCAATCGTGCCGGTGCTGGTGATGTTTCACATTGGCGCAGTGGCGGCGCTATTCTTCTTCAGTTGGACTGGGCTGTTCGTCGCTCTCTTTTTATACTGGGTCACCGGCGGTTTGGGACTCGGCATTTGTTATCACCGGCTGCTGACCCATCGCTCTTTCGCGACTCCCAAGTGGTTCGAGTACTTTCTTACGGTTTGCGGCGCAACGGCCATGGAAGGCGGGCCTCTTCTCTGGGTGGCGATTCATCGTAAGCATCACCAATTCGCGGACAAGGAGGGTGATCCGCACTCTCCGCGCGATGGCAAGTGGTGGTCGCATGCGGGTTGGGTACTGACGGGAAATGCGTTGCGCCAAGACGTTGCAACGCTCAAACGCTACGTCCCCGATCTGGCCGAGGATCGCTTTCATGTCTGGCTCACAAAGTACCATCTTGCACCAATGGCTATCCTCGCGGTTGTGTTGTTCGCTATCGGAGGATTTGGCTTGGTGCTGTGGGGCATTTTCCTGCGCACCGTCGTGGGGCTGCATGCCACGTGGATCGTCAACTCGGCCGGGCATATTTGGGGTTCGCGCCGCTTCGAGACCCGAGATACGTCAACGAACAATTGGTGGATCGCGCTAGTCAGTTTCGGAGATGGGTGGCATAACAATCATCACGCTTACCCCGTCTCCGCGCGACACGGGCTCAAATGGTATGAAGTTGATCTCAACTGGTACACCATTTCGATGCTCAAGCAGCTCCGACTGGCGTCCCACATCCATCGAGCGGAATTGTCCGCCGCGAAATTAACGCTCCGCGAGCGCAGTGCTATTGCTGGTGAGTGATTGAACCGTGGTACGAAGCTGAGTTCCAAGTGCTGCAAACCTCTTGAAGAGGAACAACGACCCTGATGGAAACTCCTCCGCGAACTGGAAGTCAATATTCGTTCCTGCTGAAACCGAGATCAATGCTCGAGCTTTTCGTTCATAACGAGACTTCCGGCTCAATCCTTCTTTTTGGCGCCGCCGTTGCTGCCCTCATTTGGGCGAATTCTCCCTGGAGCGCATCCTATTTTGCTCTTTGGAAGCTTCCCTTGCAGCTGGGTCGCCGCCCGCTTCTTTCGATGGACCTGCATCACTGGATTGACGACGGATTGATGGTGCTGTTTTTTCTGACGGTCGGACTTGAAATCAAGCGTGAGATTGTAAAGGGTGAGCTGTCTTCCGTTCGCCAAGCGGCCCTTCCCATCGTGGCAGCGTTGGGCGGCATGATTCTTCCTGCTCTTCTCTATTTCACTTTGAATCGATCGGGGGCGGGCGCGCGCGGCTGGGGAATTCCCATGGCAACGGACATCGGTTTCGCAATGGGTGTCCTGGCTTTGCTCGGCAAGCGCATACCTTCGAGCCTGCGCGTATTCATGCTTGCGCTGGCTATCGTGGATGATGTCGGTGCGATCCTCGTGATTGCGTTCTTCTATACACCTACGATTTCTCTGCCCGCTCTGGCAACGGCGGGCGGTTTGTTGCTACTCCTCATCGCGGTTGCGATGCTTCGGGCTCCGATCTCCGTCTATGTGGTTGTGGGCATTTTTTTCTGGGCAGCGGTTCTGAGTTCCGGGGTTCATGCCACGATCGCAGGTGTGATTCTGGGGCTGATCGCGCCGATCAAGCCAAAATTCCGTCCGGAAGAGTTGGCTGAGAATGCGGAGCCGCTCGTGGAAAATTTCCGAACCCAGATCTTGAGCCGGGACAAATCATCGGCGGAAGGCACACTCAATGCACTGGATCAGCTTCTGCGTGGCACGGATTCGATTGCCGAACGCATGGAAAGAGCGCTTCATCCCTGGGTGTGTTTCCTGATTCTTCCTCTGTTCGCGCTGGCTAGCGCTGGAGTCGTCTTGTCCACCGAACAATCTAAGCTGGCATTATCGAGCCCGATTGCGCTGGGCATAGTTTTGGGGCTGGTTGTAAGGGAAAGCTGTGGGAATAACTGCGTTTTCTTTTCTGGCCGTGAAATCGAAAGCCGCCGGGATGGCCGAGGGTTTGACGTGGGCGGGGATTTCCGGAGTCGGCATTCTAGCGGGGGTTGGATTTACGGTCGCTCTGTTTATTAGTGGCCTTTCCTTCGGGGACGAGAACCTGGTCGCCACTGCAAAGCTGGCGGTTCTCGCAGCCTCCTTGGCAGCGGGCATCATCGGTTATTTCTATCTTCGCCTGTCGCTCAGGCACAACTCGGACGATCGAAGTCCAGCAGTGCACTCATAAGAAAAATAGGCCAAACGCTGATGTGATCGGACAACATCGTTTTGAGGTCCCAGACAAACGCCGCGCGGCTACTGTATGTTCTGACAATTGAACCGTGACCGCTCGTTTGGCTAGGCTGTCCTGCATTCTGAATTCGAGTTCTCGCCAATCATGCGCCTTCGCTTTTTCCTGACAGCATTCATTTCGTTTGCGGCAGGGGCTGCGCAACTCGCTGCGCAGGATTTGGCGCCGCGAGCCTACATAATTACGCCGATACACTCCAACGCCGTCACCATCACCTGGAGCTTCTTCGACGGAGGCGTGAATTTTAACGGAACAGTACCAATCGCCAACGCAACCGGAACCTACTATGTTCCGATCCTCAGCTATTATCACTCGCTGAATTTCTTCGGGCGCTCGGCGAACTTCACTGCCTCGTTGCCCTACGGCGTGGGAAATTTTAAGGGTGACGTCGCGGGACAGCCTGAACAGATCTACCGCTCCGGCCTTCTCGACGCCACCTTTCGAATTTCCGTGAACTTGCTCGGCGGGCCAGCCATGCAAGCCAAAGAGATGGCAAGCTGGAAGCAAAAGAGATTGCTAGGGGTAAGCCTGAAGCTGGTGGCGCCGACTGGCCAATACGACCCAACGAAATTGGTAAACTGGGGCGGCAATAGGTGGGCCCTTAAGCCGGAGATTGGGTATTCCGAACGATGGGGACATTGGGTGCTTGACGCCTACGCTGGGGCTTGGTTCTACACCAGGAATCCGGCGTCGTACGATGGGCAACTCGTCGCTGCGCAAACTGAGACACCCATAGTCGCTCTCGAAAGCCATCTCAGCTACGACTTCAAGCCCCGCTTGTGGATGTCGCTGGACGGAAATTTCTGGGCCGGCGGCATCACCAGTTTGAGCGGCATACAGAATTTGGAGACCAAGCAAACTGGATCGCGAATAGGAGTGACGGCTTCCTTCCCCATCAGCAAACACCAATCCATAAAGGCCAGCTATAGCAACGGCACGTATATACGGTTCGGCGGGAACTACCAGAGCGTCTCGGTGGCATGGCAATACTCCTGGATAGGCCAGCCAAAATAGGACGCTTGCAGCTTTCTTCTTTCAGGCAGGCACGAAAGCCATTTGTATGCGACAGCGGAAGGGCAAGGTCGCGCAATGGGGAACGCTGAGTGACTTGTGTCTCGACCCAAGTCGGCCCTAAGTTGCATATCCGAGGCCGCGTGGCCGCAAAGCGCGAACGGAAAACAAAGAAGTAAGTGGTCGGGGCGTCCGGATTTGAACCGGAGACCTCCTGCGCCCAAGGCAGGCGCGCTACCAGGCTGCGCTACGCCCCGACATGCAGTGCACACTTGATTCTAAGGCACATTCCAACTTTACTGCTACTCCGATCCGTCCTCCTTCTCTCGCCTGAGCCAAAATTGCGCCAAATACTTTCATGGGAGCGGTGCTGCACCGCAATCCAGCCCCATTCCGCCGGCTTGGTGGAGCGACCGGTGGCCGCGACTCCGTCGCCGCTCCTCTGGCGATGGAGCGTCCATATTCTTGCAATGCAATCTGCCAGTCAGAGGGTAAAATCCTGCTCTGCTTTGCGTTAGGCGATTTGGAGGTTTTTCAATGGCCGCGAGTTTCGGGCATATATTCGTCCTGCTCGTCTTAATTCTTCAGGTATCGTTACCGGTTTCTTGTTCCGCGCAGCAATCGCCGGCGTCCCCGCCCACACCTTTACAACTCACGCTGAAGCAAGCCGTGCAGCTCGCGCTCAAACAGAATCCCCAGCGCGTCATCGCTCAATTGCTGGTTTCCGAAAGCGACCGCAATAGTCAGATTGCCCGCTCCGCGCTGCTGCCCCAGGCCAAGGTCGCCGCGTCCGGTTCTATTAACCAATACAATGTCCAAAGCATCGAACGCGCCCCGAAGCGCGAAGAGCTTGGCGTCTTTCAGATAATCGAAGCCGGTCCCGCTTTTTCGCAAACTCTCCTGGATTTCCAGAAAATTCGCGGGTATCAGATCGGCCGCGAAGGCACGCACCAGGCGCGAGCCGAAGAGCAAACTACGCGCGAAATCGTGGTAAATGCCGTGGTGGATCAATACCTACTTATCCTGCGCGCTCTGGCCACGCGCGACGCCGCCAGCGTTCGCGTGAAACTTGCCCAGCGGCTCTACGAACAGGCCGGCGAACTGCAGAAAACCGGCATCGGATTGAATATTGATACGGTGCGAGCCAACGTCGAATTGCAGAATGAGCGCCAGGGCCTAATTGATGCCGATACGCTGACGCACACCACCAAATACGGCTTGGCCGCGCTGCTCGATCTACCTCGTGATCAGGATCTCGACGTCGCCGACCACCTGGATTTCTACGACCTTCCGGCGCTCGACAAACAAGCGCTGGTCGATCGGGCACTGACTGCCCGGCCGGAAATTCGTTCGTTGAATTCGCAGCAGCGCATCGCTAAGTTGACGACGGATGCGGCAGGCGAGCAGCGACTTCCCACACTGGATTTTTCCGGCTTCTGGTTCTATCAGGGATCCCGCTTCAATAATGGCATTCCCGCTTACACCTATGCGCTCTCTCTGGAATTTCCAATTTTTACCGGCGGACGCATCCGCGCGGAAGAAGCGCGAGCCAAGTTGGAACAGCAGCACGTGGCGGAAACACGCCGCCAGCTGGAAGCGCAAATCGTCGATGAAGTAAAATCCGCTCTCGATGAACTCACGGCGGCGCGAAATTCCGTGGACGTCGCGAATTTGGGCCTGCAGCTGGCGCAGGAAGAAGTCGCTCAGGCGCAGCGCCGCTTTGCGGCTGGCGTTACGACCAACGTTGAAGTGATCACCGCGCAGGACGCTCTGGCGCGCGCCAGCGACAATCAAATCGGCGCTTTGTATCAATTCAATCTGTCGCGCGCGTCGCTGGCGCGCGCCACCGGCGAAATCGAAGCCATGTACACGAAATAAGAGGTGAACTGAATAATGAGCTCTACTCCTTCAACGCCGACTCCACCGCCCAACGCTGCAGTTTCTGCGCCAGCGCCGCAACCGCCGCCAGCTCCCGTTTCATACAGGAGCCGGATTCAAAATCTGAGTCCCTTCGCGAAGGGCGCGATCGTCGCGGTCCTGCTCGCACTCGTCGTCGCGTGGTACATCTTCACCGGCCGCGTGACCACCGACGACGCCCAAGTGGATTGCCACATCACCGCGATGGCGCCGCAGGTTCCGGGCTATGTCGTTAACTTGCTCATCAACGACAATACTCCGGTAAAGGAAGGCGAGCTGCTGGTGCAGATTGATCCGCGCGAGTACGAAGCTGAAGTCGCGCAGGCCAAAGCCAGCTTGGATTTCGCGGAGGCTCAGGCAAACTCCGCGCAAATCCAAATCGGTTTGACGCGCGCGACCACCACTCACAGCACCGACGGAGCCGCCCATCAGCAGGAATCCGATGCCGCGGATTTCGTCAGTTCCCAGGCGCAACTCGAACAGTCCGCTACCGCCAATCTTCAGGTCGCCGAGGCTAACGTAGCCGCCAAGCGCGCCACCAACGAACGCGCGCAGGCCGATCTGGCTCGCTACACGCCGCTGCTCGGCACAGACGACGTTTCGAAGTATCAATTCGATGCCGTGGAAGCTACGGCGCGTGTGGCGAAAAGCGACCTAGCTGCGGCTGAGCAGCAGCTTTCCGCTGCACAACAATCAGTGCAGATTGCGCGCGCAAACGCGCGTTCGGCTCAGGCGCGGGTATCGCGCTCGGAGTCTCAATTCATGGAAACCAAAGCGCGCGAGCAGCAGGTGCCTATCGCCGAAGCCACTTACAAATCGGCGCTCGCCGCGGTGGAGCGCGCTAGGGCCGCGCTGCAACAAGCCGAGCTGAATCTGACCTACACGCACATCACCGCGCCGATCACTGGACAAGTTGCGCAGAAATCCGTTGATCTGGGACAGTACGTTTCGCCGGGGCAACTGCTTTTCACCATCGTGCCGCTCGATCAGGTGTATGTCACCGCGAATTTCAAGGAAACGCAAATGTCCAACGTCGCGCCCCATCAGAAGGTTCGCATTCACGTGGATACCTATCACGAAGATTTCGAAGGCGAGGTTGATTCCATCGCAGGCGCCACCGGCTCGCAGCAAGCCCTGCTGCCGCCGCAAAACGCGACCGGAAATTTCATCAAAGTCGTGCAGCGCATTCCGGTCAAAATTCTGGTCAAGCCAAACAGGAATCCGAATCTCGTGCTTCGGCCCGGGATGAACGTCGAAGCGACCATTTACACTCGCTGATGGGGAAGAGACACAATGTCCTATCTAGCCGGTAATCCTCCAGAATCCTGGGAACTGGAGGAGGAGCGGTTTCTTACGAGCATAGTGCCGGGCATGTCTTACGCTCGGCGCATAGCCGTCCTCCTGACGGTTGGCATGGTTGCCGCCATCGAAATTTCCAACCGCCTCTCCATTAACGTGTTCCTCCCGGACATGCAGGGCAACGTGGGCGCCAGCTCCGATGATATTAGCTGGGTGATTATTCTTTATAACGTCGGCTACCTCTGCTCCATTGCCATGGCGTCTTGGATGACGCGCGTCATGGGCGCCAGGCGTCACTTGCTGCTGAGCATCGCAATCTATGCTACGGGTGCGATGGGCTGTGTGCTCAGCACGGGCAGTCTGGGGCAGCTGCTGGCTTCGCGCTTGATCATGGGCTTCGGCGGCGGCGCGTTTCTCGTGCGCGTCGTCATTCTGTCCGGGTTGCTGTTTCCCGGGAAAGCGAGGATGGCGGCAGTCACCCGGCTTTATCTGGTTCTTGCTGTTTTTGAGGTCCCGTATCCGGTCGTCATGGGTTGGGTCACGGACACGTTTCACTGGAATTATGCCTTCCTGGTTGATTTTCCCTTTCTGGCGATCGGCGCTTTTCTTATCTGGAGGCTGGTTCCGCCGGGATTTTTGTACGAGCGCCGGAAAGACGGCCAGGTTGACATCTGGGGCGCGCTTCTGCTAATTGCCTCGCTGGCGTGCCTGGAAACGGCCATCAGCCGCGGCGAGCGCGATCTGTGGTTCCAGTCGAACTGGATTACTCTAGCTTTGGTTGCGGCGGTGATTCTCTTCATCTCGTTTCTTTGGTGGGATTACCGCCCCCAGAATCCCTCGCCGGTCTTGCACTTGCGCATGATCGTTCGGACCGCTACTCTGCGGAGCTACTTTCTAGTGATTCTAATCGTGGGAGCGTTCTTCGGCGCCGGGCTTTATGTGGTGCCGCAATACCTGCGCTTCGTCCAGGACTATAGCGCCTTGCAGGCAGGCGGCTTTATTTCGATGTACACGCTCGGTCTTGGGTTAGGGCTGCAGTTCGCTTTGCACTTTCTGATACCCCGCTTGGGTCCCGTGCGCACGCTCTCCGGCGGATTGCTGATCTTGGTCGCGGCGTACCTCACGATCTGCTATATCTGGACGCCCACCACCCCCACCGTAGTGTTGGCGCCCGCGATTTTCCTGCAAGGCTTTTGCATCGGGCCCGTTATCCTCGCCGCCGGGAACGTTGTCTCCGCCAACGCGCCAATCGCCCGAGTCAACGACATTTCCACCACGTACTTCTTCGTGCGCCAGCTCGGAAACACATTCGGTGTCACTGCGGCGACCGTCTTGTTCGATCGCCGCATGACGCTGCATTCCTCGCGCCTGTTGGACGTCTCCAATCGTCTGGACGCCACCACTCGCACTACGCTCGCGCAATATGCCAATCTGATTCA
Organism: uncultured Acidobacteriota bacterium; assembly: GCA_963710845.1. Taxonomy (GTDB): domain Bacteria; phylum Acidobacteriota; class Terriglobia; order Acidiferrales; family UBA7541; genus Palsa-295. The sequence goes on from CAVQBU010000012.1 coordinate 20,558, forward strand.
CCGCAATGGCGGCCGTAGCAGCAAACCCGCCCTAGGTGCGTTGCAGCTCTTTCAAAATAATGTAATCACCCAGAGCAGGTTGTTCTCCTACATAGACATCTACTTCGGCTTGGCGATGCTAGGCGTGGTCGCGCTGATCTCGATAACGTTCACCCGAGTCAAATCCAAGCTCGACTCCATCCATTTTCACCCGTGGTGAGCGAGTGCGTGAAGTGGCCTTAGGGGAGTCATCTACATGCAGATTGGTATTGATAGTTTCGCGGCAGCGATCTCCGATCCAGCCACGGGCCTGACGCTCAGTCCCGTTGAGCGTATGCACCATTTGCTCGAAGAGATCGAGCTCGCGGATCGGGTCGGCCTGGACGTCTTCGGCATTGGCGAACATCACCGGGCGGAGTTCCTGGACTCAGCGCCGGTTGTGATCCTCTCCGCTGCCGCCGCACGCACGCAGAAGATTCGCCTCACCAGCGCCGTCACCGTTCTCAGCGCTTCCGATCCGGTTCGAGTTTTTCAGGAGTTCGCGACCCTGGACCTGATTTCCCGAGGCCGCGCCGAAATTGTCGCTGGTCGCGGTTCTTTCATTGAGTCATACCCGCTGTTCGGCCTGCGTCTGGAGGATTACGAGTCGCTTTTTGCAGAAAAGCTTGATCTTCTTTTGAAAATTCGCGCCGGCACGGAAGTGCACTGGTCCGGCAAACACCGCGCAGCCCTTACGGGCCAGGCAATCTACCCTCGCCCGCTGCAGAATCCGCTGCCGATATGGGTCGGTGTAGGCGGCACGCCCGAATCTTTTGTGCGCGCCGGGATGCTGGGACTTCCTCTGATGGTCGCGATCATCGGCGGAGAGCCGATACGTTTCCGGCCGCTCGTTGATCTCTATCGCGAAGCCGGGCGCCGCTCCGGCCATTCCCCCGAGCAGCTCACAGTCGGTCTCCATTCCATCGGCTTTCTCGCAGACACCACTGACGAGGCCGCAGAGACTTTCTTTCCAGGCTATGCGCACACTTTTACTGAAATCGGCAAGGAGCGCGGCTGGCCGGCCACCACCCGCGCGCACTTCGACGCGCAGCGCGGGCCTGCCGGCGCGCTGTTGATCGGTGACGCCAGAACGGTCGCGAAGAAAATCCTTTATGTAAACGAAACTCTCGGTGGCATCTCTCGCATCACATTCCAGATGGGCGTCTCCACGCTGCCGCACCCGAAAATGTTGCGCGCGATAGAGATCCTGGGCACCCAAGTCGCTCCGATTGTGCGGAACGAGCTCTAGCATCGCCGAACTACGGTTGGCCGTTGCGATCTTGCCAGCGGCATGCAAATGGCGGCGGATGATTTCGGCACGGGTTATTCCAGCCTCAGCTATCTGCGCAAGTTTCCGATTGACTCCCTGAAGATCGATCAGTCGTTCATCCGCCAGATCACCACCGCTCCCGATGAGGCCACCATCGTGACGGCGGTGATCAGCATGGGCCGCAGTTTAAAGCTGCGCGTGGTGGCCGAAGGCGTGGAAACGCAGGAAAAGCTGGCATTTCTTCACGCACGGCAGTGCGACGAGGCCCAAGGCTACTATTTCAGCCGGCCGGTGCTGCCCGAACAATTCGCGAAATTGCTCGAAAAAGGCATACCGGAACCAATGCTCAGTTGAAAACCGCGACAGAATTCTCGCTGCTCAATTGCCCGATCATTCGGGATGCGCACAGAATAAAATTTGGTCGCACGACGATTGCTGTGGCGTGGTGTGTTCACGCGAGTAATTTACCCGTGCGCGTGTGGCAGGCGGCCGCTCTGAATGGGTGAACTCGCGATCGCCTGTGGCGAAATTACGGCGCTGAGGATTCCGGCTTGAGGGCTTGCTTCCCGGAAGGTTGTGTTTTGTCCGGTCGCGTGAATTCGTAAATCCCGGCGGGATCGGCGACCAGCAGGATCCGATCCGGCTCGACCAGAATTCCCACCGGCTGCAACGCCGCGCCCTGGGTTGTTGCCACGCGGTAGATATCCAGCAGATTTCCGTCGCGGTCGAAATGCAGCAGCATATCCCCGATCGTGGCCCACACTTGCTGGCTTGCTCGGTCCACACCCAACGCGTGAATCACGGGCTTGGCGGTTACGTCCCGCTCGCGCTCGGTGAACTTCACGACTCCGGCAAAACTGTTCAGGCCTTCTTGCCGGAATCCGTGGTGGTACTCGCCGTATTCGCCGTGCCCTGCACCGGCATTTTCCACCCCGCCTCCGCTCGCTGGTCCGCCGTTAACATGGGTGCCGGGAGAACCTCCCGGAGCTACGCCGGCACCGCCTTCTGCGCGAACCTCGCCCGCTGCGCCGGCTGGGACATCAGCGCCCATCTGATGTCCGATTCCACCGCCAAATCCGCCGCCGAATCCGGGGAACGCTCCGGGACCAAAAATTCCTGGCGCACCGAAGCCTCCGCCCGGCCCCCCCACGCCGAGCAGCGCGTTGAAGTCCGGCGTATCGTTGTAAGTGTAATTGGACGAGACATTGCCGCCGTTGCTGGTCGCCGAAATCGAGCCGCTGAGATCGGAACCTTCAGAGGAACTTGCGGTGGCCGAGTCAGTTTCGCCGGCGCTGGCAGTGCCAGCCGAACCCGCCCCACCGGCGGGTGGAGCGCTTCCGCTGCCGCCGGGCGCCGCAGAACCGCCGCGACGGCCGCCTGCGCCATGCCCGCCATTCGCCGTGAATGCGGGCGCGCCGCCCCCAACCGAGTACATGGTGCCGAATGAAAACATCTCTCCCTGCCCGGCCATGCCGGAAACGCGCATGCCCAGCTGCACCTGTGGTTTATCGTGAGTGATATCTGGGATCAAGGAGTTCGCGGGGATTTCGGCTTCGTAGCTCGCGTATCCGAAGCGATCGTATTTTCGGAATTTGGGATCTTTCAACGAAGTGAACGCGAAATAAATCTCGCCCGGCGCGCCGCTGTAAAGTTTCCCGATGTCCATGGCGTAAGCCGGCGGCGGGCCGCTGGGATATCCTGCGGCGTAGCCCGGCTCAGAATCGGCGGAGGCGCTGAGCGCGGGCACGGTAAGCTGGCTCGGATCGTTGACGGCGTCGGAAATATTTCCAAAGCTGCGCAGCAATTTGCCGTGCTCGTTCATCACGCGCACCAGGTGATCGCTGCGCAGCGTCACTACCGCGAATTCTCCGTTCGCGAGCGCGACTACGGACATGGGCGCGTTGACCGGCACGCTCGCCTCTAGCGCGCCATCCGGCGAATATATTTTTACGGCGTTCGCGCCGCGATCGGCGACGAAAATGCGGCCGGAAACCGGATCTCGGTCGAAGTCCACGGCGAACTTGATCGTCGCGGCCGCCACCGCGGCCCTGGCCTGCGCGGTGGGTATCTGTCCGATGCGAGTTCCCTCAGCATTGTAGATCCAGATGATGCTAGCCGGGTCGGCCAGAACATAATAATGACCGGCAGCGTCGCGCGCGATGGCCTGCGCGCCCCGTCCCACGTCTGGAAACACTCTTGCGCGCGCGTGCAGTACGTTTTGCACGCCTTGGGCTTGCGCCGAGCGCAGAATTCCGAAGACCAGCTGCGCCAGCATGAACGCGCACGCCAAAATCGCTGTGCGCGAGTCGAATCTTGAAATTTGCCGAAAATTTTCCTCTTGCTGCCGCATTACCCCTTTTCCCCCAACGATTTTTACCGAACAGATGCAGGTGGAAATCCCCTGGGTTGCCACCAGCGTACATAGTTATTTGCCCTACTTCGGATCCCCACTGCTGTACCGCGCTACGTTACCGGTATTTCCGGTTTACCTCTGCAAAAGTTCCGCAATTTCGCGGGAGTACCCAATTAAGTCGTCATTCCGGAGGCACGCGAAACTTCTTCGCCCGCGCGCCGCCCGCGGATTTCTGGAACTCTTGCGCCATTGAAACTGAATTAGTTTGCAGCGCGACAATTCGGCAGCAGTGGCGTGATTGGCCCATTACAACCGAGAAATCCTCTAGGTCCGGCCGCCTGACTACGATAGCGCGCCCGCTCCCGCACTCGGGGATGCAGCGCGAGCGGCAGGTTGCCCGCGCCAAACCGGCCAGGGATCATCAGCGCCAGAAATTACGACGACGGACGAAGCGTCTAGAATCACCAGCAGGCCCTGCAAGCTTCTCAGCACGAGGGAACGTCATTTATATTCGCCACCAAGGGAAAGTTCTGGCGCTGTTGCTATTTTGCCTCGCCAGCGGGATTTCGAATGTGGCGCAGCAGGCTGCCAATTCGCCGCAGCCCGTGTCCGGAGTGGTGCGCACGCCCGAAGGCACCCCGGTCCCCGCCGCGACCGTGCATTTGATCAATACCGAAACGAATAAAACCTGGCTGAGTTGGACCGACGAATCCGGCAAATTCGAATTTCCGCAAATCCCTGCGGGGCCGTATCGTGTGGAGGCAAGCCAGCTGGGATTCGCGAACGCGTCGCTAGTGGTACAAGTTCCGGTCGTGCCGCCCGGTCCCGTTCCCATCGTTTTGCGCGTGGCAACTTTGGCGGAGCTAAACGCGAAACCCGAGGCCACACGCCCGCCACGAACTCCTCGCGCGCCGAACGGCACTGCAAGTCCCAACAATGCCAACGCCGCCGGCACAGGCAGACAGGGCGGCGGACGGGGCGGCCAGGTGCCTGCTGGCGTAAGCAACGCGATCAGCGCCGGTCTTGGGGGCGGCGGATTCGAACAGACGGACCTGACAGACGACGGCGCTGGCGGCCCCGCTAGCGGTGCCAACGCGCCAGCAAATGAGGGGCCGCCAATCGCAGCGGAGTCACCCGCAGGCAACGGGACTAGCGCCACCTCCGATTCATTCTTGTTGCAAGGAACAGTTGGGCAGGGCCTCGCGGGGAATGGTCTTGGCGGATTCGGCCAGAATGGTTTGGTTCCCGGCAATCCCGCTGGTGAAGGCGGACCCGCAGGACAGGGCCCCGGCGGAGGACGCGGCGGGGCGGGTGACGGTGGACCAGGCGGAGGAGGCGGCTTCGGCGGGCCAGGCGGAGGAGGTGGTGGTTTCGGGGGAGCTCCTGGCGGAGGCGGCGGAATGTTTGGAGGTGGAGGAGGTGGCGGCGCCGGTGGCGGCGGGCGCGGAAGATTGAATCGCCAAGCCGTGAATCGCATTCGCTTCAGTGTTTACAATCGTTACGAAAATTCCGTATGGGACGCCAAGCCCTATTCGATCACAGGCAATCCCGTTCCGAAGCCGAGCCACTATGATGAACGCTTCGGCGTCAACGCGGGTGGGCCGCTGAAAATTCCGCATATTTATGATGGCAGCGACAAAACATTTTTCTTCGTCAACTACCAGCACGAAACACAATCGAGCGCGCTGGACACATATTCCACGGTGCCCACAGCCGCGGAACGCTCCGGCAATTTCTGTGGCCTGGGAGTTACGCTGTACGATCCGTTTTCGAATTTCACCGGCCCGCGGACTCCGCTGGGCAACGGCTGCCAGCTTCCCACGATCAATACCGCTGCGGCTGGCCTGCTTTCGTTCTACCCCATGCAGAATTTGCCCGGCACGATACAAAATTATTTGCTGCAGACCACGGTACCCATCAACAGCGACACGCTGAACCTGCACGTACTGCACACCATCAATTCCAAGTTCAGCCTGAACGGCGGATACAACCTGAGTTCCCAGCGGCAGAATATCTTCGGCAATTTTCCAGATACCGCGGGCACGCAATCCACGCTGAGCCAGTCCGTCACGCTGGGGTTATCGCACAACTGGACGTCGCGCCTGGTGGAGACCACGCAGTTGAATTGGAGCCGCAGCCGCGCGCAAGTGCTGAGTGACAATTCCAATGTCAACAATGTCGCGGGAGATCTGGGAATTACCGGCGTCTCCACCGCTCCGCTGACCTACGGCATTCCCGCAATCGGCCTCACCAGTTTTTCCGGGCTGAACGATCCGGTGCCGTCGCTGGTGCGCAATCAGACTCTGCGCTTAAGCGACAGCAGGAAGTGGGTCCACGGGACACACACGTTGACCATCGGCGGCGAACTGCGCCGCATCCAGCTGAATTCCGAAGCCAGTCCGGTTCCGCGCGGGTCGTTCAATTTCACAGGGGTGATGACGTCGCAATTGACCGCGACCGGTCAACCGGTCCCCGCGACGCCGCAGACCCAACCGTATTACCAGCTCGCCGATTTTCTGCTCGGCCTGCCTTACAGCACCGCGGTGCAATTCGGGCCGAATAGCTATTTACGCAGCTGGGATTTTATCGGTTACGGGCAGGACGATTGGCGCATGACCAAGGAGTTTACGCTGCTCTACGGGTTGCGCTATGAAGCCGTCACTCCGCCCGTGGAGAAATACGACCAGATCGCTAATCTCGACATGAATTCCAGTGCCACGGCTGTGGCCGTCGTCACGCCGGGTGGCGTTGGAACGTTTAGCGGCTCGTACCCGCGCGCGTTGGTGCACGGCGATTACGGAAATTGGGCACCGCGCATCGGTTTCGCATGGTTGCCGCGGTTTATCAAACCGAAGACCGTGATTCGCGGCGGTTATTCGATTTTCTACAACGAGGCGATTTACAATTCGCTGGCGCAGAAATATTTAACCTACGAGCCGCCCTTCGCCACGTCGGAAAACCTGATTACCTCCGCCACGCAGGTGCTGACGCTGGAGAACGGCTTCCCGAGCATCAGCACAATCAGCAATCGCGGCGGCGTCAATTCTTTCTATAAAGCCGGCTACGCGCAGATATGGACGCTCGGCACCGAAACGTCCTTCTCGCAGAATTGGATCCTGGATCTGACCTACACCGGGACTAAGGGTACCGACCTGGATCTATTGCGCGCTCCGAATCGTGCGCCTCTCGGCACGAGTCCCCTGGATACTCAGGATTCATTCCAAATTCCCTACGCCAATAGTTTTTACTACGATCAATCCGGGGCGAACTCGATCTACAACGCGCTGCAGGTGCGCCTGGTGCATCGCTTCACGCACGGACTTTCGCTGCAAGCGTTCTACACTTTTTCGAAATCGCTCGACAACGCGAGCACCATAGGGGGCACCACACCGATCGTCGTGCAACAGGATGGCAACTACGCCGCCGAGTGGGGACTTTCTTCCTTCGACGTGCGGGACCAACTGCGTTTCTTGACGCTATACGAACTGCCGTTCGGCGAACACCACCACCTCGCAACGCACGGCTGGGCTGAACGTGCGTTCAGCAATTGGCGACTGCAAAATATCGTCACCTGGCAAACTGGGACGCCGGTCACGGCTTACCTGGGCGGCACGGAGTCGGACAACGGCACCGGAGCGAGTTTTTCGCTGCGCCCCGATCAAGTGGCCGAGCCGAATCTGGGAATTTGTGGCGGTTCGCCGCTCGCATTTTTCAACACCTCTGCTTTCGCCACGCCGCCCACTGGCGCATACGGTGACGAGCGCCGCGGCGCGATCGAAGGCCCATGCAAATTCAATTGGAATATGTCACTCGCGAAATCTTTTCGCTTTGGACCGCGCGAGCGCCATCATCTGGATATTCGCTGGGAAGTCCAGAATCTGACCAACACGCCCGCATTCTCGGGGCTTGCGGCCACGCTGGGCTCGTCGTCGCTTGGGCGCGTGACGAGCGCCGGCTCGATGCGTACCATGGACGTGATGGCGCGGTTTAATTTCTGATGCGAGAGATGGCTTACAAATTCGCGACGATGTGGCTCGTGGTCGCACTGGCCGCGGGACCGGCGGCAGCTCAATCGCAGCAAGCTGGTCACGCTGCTGGAACGCAGCAGCAATCAGGCAGCCAGCCCGTCCCCGTGATCGTTGCGCCGCCCGCGCCTACCCCAGCGCCCGCGCAACAAAGTCCAGCACAGCAGGGCGCCGCTCACCAGTCCTCAGCCGTGCTGCGCAGTACATCGGATCTGGTGCGCATTGATGTGGAAGTCACCGACAAATCCGGCAAGCCAATCAAAGGCTTGACCGCAAATCAATTTACGATAACGGACGAAGGCAAGCCGCAAGCGATCACCTCCTTTTCATTCTCCGATATCGAAGCAATCGAAACGGCGACGACCGACGACTCCAAACCCATCGTCGTGTCGGTTGATAACGATGGTCCGAATTCGCCTTCCGCCGACGCGATCAGCGACGTGTTGCGCGACCGCCGCCTCATCGTGCTGTTCTTCGATCTCACTTCAATGCAAACGGACGACTTGATTCGCGCGCACGATGCCGCGGATAAATTCGTGAAACATCAGATGACCAAGGCCGACGTGGTTGCCGTCATTGTGTTTTCCACCCGGATAAACGTTCTGGCGAACTTCACCAACGATCGCGCCGTCCTGAATAAAGCAATCGCGCAGCTGACGCCAGACAACTCCGCGAACCTCGCCAGCCCTCTCTATGCGGCAGCGGCCAACGGCGAATACGACGTGCAGGAATATACCGGCGCGGCATACACGCCAGACGAAACCGAATTCAACGTGTTCAATGCAGATCAGAGGCTCGCCGCCGTCGAGGGTCTTGCGGACGTTTTGGGCGGAATCCCCGGGAGAAAAGCGCTGGTGGAATTCACCGGAGGAATCACGCAGACCGGCGAGGAAAATCGCACGCAGCTGCGCGCCGCGACAGATGCCGCGAATCGCGCCGATGTTTCCATTTATTCGATAGACTCGCGCGGGCTGCTGGCCGCACCACCTGGCGGCGACACCACGACGAACGCCGCGACGGGAACTTCGATGTTTACCGGCGCGTCCGTCTTCCATCAGACCGACCAACGCGAAGATTCACGCGACACTCTCGCAACGCTTTCTACAGATACCGGCGGAAGAGCGTTTTTCGATCTGGGCGATCTGAGCGATGCATTCCCTGCCATCCAACGGGACAACGGCGGCTACTATCTGGTCGGCTACAACCTCGGCCCTGATGTTAAACACGATGGCCGCTGGCGAGCCATTCGTGTGAAAGTCAACGTCCCGGGCGCGCGCGTGCGCTATCGCGATGGATATTACGCGCCGCGCGACTTTCAACACCTGGAGAAAGAAGACCGCGACCAGCAAATCGCCGATGCCATCAATTCCGATCACCCCGTCGTCGAACTTCCCGTGGCTGTGGAAACCGGAATCTTCCGGCTGAGCTCGACACAAGCCTACGTACCCATCGCCGCGAAAATCGCTTCCAGCGCGCTCGATTGGGCGCAAAAGCACAATAAACAACATGCGGAATTCGATTTCGCGGTGGAAGTTCGCGCCGTGCCCTCCGGCCAGATCGTCGCGCAGTTGCGCGATACGATTGCGGTGAACCTGGAGGCTGAACATTTCGAGCAGGTGCGCCACAGCAACTTGCTGTACCAGGGGGGAGTGGTTCTGGCGCCGGGAAATTACCGGTTGAAATTCGTCGCCCGCGAAAATGAATCCGGAAAGACTGGCACGTTCGAGCAAAACTTGGTGGTCCCGCGAGCGCAGCCGGAAAGAGTGACGCTGAGTTCCGTCCTGCTTTCGAGCCAACTCGTTCCCATCGAGAAATCATCCGAGGTGGCAACCAAAGGCCAGGGCGTGCGCGCGAAAATCACCAGTTCCCCGCTCGATATGGAAGGACAAAGAATTATTCCCAGCGTGACGAACTATTTCACGCAGGGTCAGACGCTGTACGTCTTTCTGCAAGCGTACTACCCGGAGAAAGCCGACAGGCGCGAGCCGTTCGATCCCAATTCCCTGCGCGCCGGGCTGGTTTTTCTGCGCAACGGGATTCAGATGAACGCCACTCCGCTGATCGCGCCCGCGCAAGTGGATGCGAAAACCCACACCGTATCGTTCCGCATCAGCTTGCCGCTGCAGAAGCTGCCCACCGGGCGCTACACCGTTCAGGTGATCGCCGTGGCGCCGGGCACACAACATTCGGCATTCGGGCGAGCTTACCTCGCGCTGCAGCAAAATCCAACGGCGACTGCAGCACCGAGCCCCTGAGATCAGAGTCGAGCGTGCGCTAGTTCCCCGCCGGCAGTGCTACCGGCAGAATGCTTGCCACGGGTGCGACGAGCGTCGCGCGCGGCTAGCGGCCGATGTAAAAGCCATCACGCGTTTGCACCACCGCGTCCCTCTGCTTAACGCTCAATTCGATTTTGTGGTAGCCGGCGTCCGCGTCGGCTTTATCCGGGGTGTAGCCCAGCGCGTATTGATTACGAAGCTCTTCATCAATTTCCGCGTAAATCTGGTCAATGGGCTCTTTCTTGGTGACTTCAAAGAAGCGCCCACCAGTTTCTTTCGACAATTGCTCCAGGATTTTCTTGCCGTCTGGCCGCGATTCCTGAGGGTAATGCCGGTGTCCACCACCTCCCGTACCGCCTCCACCCATGCCACCCATATGCCCTCCGCCGTAGCCGCCGCTGTTTCCATATCCTTCTTTGTCAGCGAAGAGAATCGAATAGACGAGCGTGTCGGCGCGCTGCGCCGTTTCGATGGCGTCGCGCAGAGTTTCCTTGCTGCCGCGATCCACGCCGTCCGTAAGCACAACGATGGCTTTGCGTCCCTGCTGCTTCTTCATTAATTCGTCCGACGCCAAAAACACCGCGTCATACAGCAGCGTGCCGCCGCCTCCGCCATATCCGCCATGCGAGCCGTGCCCGCCGCTACCACCACCGCTGCCACCATTGCCGGGATCGCTGCCTGAAGAGCCTCCATTGCTCGCCTGCGAAAACTGCGGCCGCCCCAGCAGGTCCAGAGAGGCTTCCAGTTTCTGCCGCGACGAAGTCAGATCCTGCAGCAATTCCACCTCGCGATCGAAGTGAATCACGAAAGCCTTGTCCTTATCTTCGCGCAGCAAATGATCGATAAAAGCGTGGCTGGCGTCGCGCTCCTGGTCCAACACCCGTCGCTGGCTCATGCTGGTGTCCACCAACAGGCCCAGAGTAAGCGGCAGATCGGAATCTTGTGCGAAATAAGTGATCGTCTGCGGGTGGCCGTCCTGCTGCAGCGCAAAATCATCCTTGGCCACATTGCGGATCAGCGCGCCGTGCTTGTCGCGCACCGTGGCAAACATGGTTACCAGTTTCACGTTCACCGAAATGGTCGGGCCTTGCTGTTGGCTAAGCAGAGGTGTCCCTGCGAGCAGTAGAAGGGCTGTAGAAGCGAGCAATCCGAGCTTTCTGCCGCGGAGTGACTTCCACGTTTCTACGCCGCGTGCCCGGGCGTGTGCTCTCGCGCCGGCTCGTCGCGCTCTCGACTGGAACGATTCACCCATTACCTTGCTCACCTCGAATTCCCGCGTCAATCGCTAGACGCAGATTTACCCATGCTGCTTCCGTCAAAGGATTCAGCAGCGGGAACCGGGAAGTTCCAACTTTTTGGAGATTGAGCCTAGCGAGCTTATTGCGGGTGCGGGATGCTCTGCGTTAAGTCAGGACAAAAACGGGCCTAAAAACGAAAAGAGCCTGCGTCCTTGGGGGAGGCCGCAGGCTCTTTTCCAGGGTGAAGAAACTAGAACGTAAATCTACCGCCGATCTGCCACCAACGCGGCAAGAACTGTCCGGTAGCCTTGCCAAAATTGGCGTCCAGGTTGTTGGTATCCATAGTCTGCAGATTTACGCGATTGAACAAGTTGAAGAACTCGAACCGGATCTGGAAATTAAATCTCTCCTTGAACCGGTTGTCTTTGTAGATGGCCATATCGGTCTCGGCAAAGTTCGGTCCGCGGAATCCGTTCTGCTTCTCATTGCCTTCAGTTCCGAGGGTCGGTGCCGTAAATTGCGTCGCCGGATTGGCAAACACGCCATTCAGGAACGCTGCCCGAGACGTGCCTTGCTGGTAGCCCGTGACGTTTGGATAATCGTAGTTCGTTCCGTCCGCATTGTAATCCCCGCTATTTGGAGCCAGCCCCGTGATCGGATTGGCAAACGATGGGCACCCTGTTGGGCCAAACTGGCAAACCGGAGCAAAGGCATTGGTGTTGATAACGGTGAACGGGTAGCCGCTCTGGAGGATGATGGTGCCGGTGATGCCCCATCCGCCGGTCAAGTGTCCAACCAGATCCTTTCCGCCATTCAAGCCTTGATACTGATAGTTGCCCACCAACGAGAAGCGGTTCGGCGCATCCCAGGGAGACGGCCCGTAGTACGCGCCCGGATTCTCCGCCGTGGGATACGTACCTGCATCGTCTTTGGAAGCGGAGCGTGTGTAGGAAGCATCGAAAAACCCGTGCGAGAACCGGCCACGAATGTCGGCAATAAAGGCCTGGTAGTTCCCGTAGCGATTGTTATCGGCATAAGCGATCGAGCCGAAGCTTGTATTGAGCCGCGTCGGAGTGACCGTCTCGTTCTGCACGAGGTCGCCGGCAAAAGAATTGATGTTGACGCCGTACTGCACCTGTCCTGCTTCGTCACTGGCGCCAACTAGATTGTAACTGTGCGAACCGGTATAGCCCACGCTAGCCGCGAAGTACCTGGCAAAACTCCGCTCCACGGTTGCAGTCCAGATAGCAGCCTTTGGCGACTTCAAGTTCGGGTTAATGCCGCCGATCCCGAAGTTGAGGCCTGCAATTCCGCCCTTGCTATCCAATCCTGCCGTAAAGCCGGGAGTCGGAAAGCCGAACGGAGGTGTATTGCTGTTCCCAAGCCCGAAGATGAGTGGGTCGGACACACCTGGCACACCATTCGGAAGGAAGGTCGGCTGCACGGGGCCTGGCGGGTTGCCGCGGAATTCTTCTTGAACGTTCGCTGAGGTCAGCCAGTTGTTGTAAATCCCGAAACCGCCACGGATTGCCCACAGACCTTTGCCCGAGGGATCCCAGGCCACCGCGATGCGCGGGCTGATCAAATCGTTAACGGAATGGTTCAACGCGTTGTGGGTCTGTTTTGCGAAACCGTTGGCGACCTGGTCCTGAAACGTTGCGCCCGGCCCGAGGTAGAAGTTCCCGAAAACGGTTGACGGGCTGGCAGACCAGGGGTTGCCCGAATCGTCGTAACGAACGCCGAGCGTCAAAGTCAGATTTGATTTTACCTTCCAGGTGTCCATCGCGAATACGCCCCAGGTGCGGGACCGCGCGTTCCATGACCACAATACCGGGTCACCGGTGACGGGGCTGTACATTGCGCCGTGTTCGCTGATGGGCTGGTCTTGAATAAGAGTGGTCAAGTTCTGGAAGCTGAAGGATGGAGTGGAATACGGACCTTGGAAGGGTTCGATGTCCTCACCGTACCAGCCTTCGTATCCAAATTTCAGAGTGTGCGCGCCCTGCACGTGGGTGAGCACGTCGCGCCAGTGGTAGTTCTTCTGGATAAAGTCACCTTGCGCGAAGCCCGCTCCGAATCCAACGTTAATGCCTCCGACGCTGACGTTAGGCACGCTGTAAACCTGCGCGCCGCTACCGAGAGTGCCCTCGATACGGCTCACGCCGAAAATTCCTTCATTCAGAGTGTTCGGGTTGAACGTATGCGTCCAGTTCGCCTGCACCGCGTATTCCCAGTTCTGGTTGTTCGCCGCTGAGAATTGCGGTATGGGACCGGGAGCGCCGTAGCTCAGAACCGTGCGGTAGGCGCTGGCGTAAACGCGATCGTGGCTGAAATATTTGTCGATGCGGCCGAAATACTGCGTGCCGTTGCGAACCGCCTTGGCACTCAAGCTACCTGTGTCAATGAAGGGCAGTGTGCAAGGCAATAACGCCGTTCCCACAATAATGTTGGTTTGGCCCGCTGGGCAGCCGGCAACAGGATTCGTTGCCGACACCGGGAAAAAGTACTGGCCGGCGGTCAGCAATTGGCTCGTGGCCGTCAGATTTGTAGGCGTATAAGTCTGCAACAATCCCGTGCCGACCGTGGTGGGGAAATTGGTCGTGGCAAAGTTTGTGAACGCAGGATCGGCAAACGTCTGTCCGCTGGCAATCGTGGAATTCGCAGAGCGCAATGGCTCGACGTCGAAGAAAAAGAAAAACTGGTGATGCGGGATGATCGGACCACCGATGCCAAAGGACATGTTGTTGCCGTGAAACGGCAGATAGTTGTGCCCTTGCTGCGCCTGGGTCAAGGCAAACATCGTTCGGTTGTAATAATAGTCGGCTGCAAAACCGTGGAACTGATCCGTGCCGGATTTCGTCACCATCACCGTCTGCAAGCCGCTGGCCCGGGAATATTCGGAAGAAAAGGTGTTCACTTGAATGCCAATTTCCTGCACAGAGTCAGGATTGGGGGTCAGGTTCAAGACACCCTGCCGGATGGCGCTGGTGACGTCGAGTGCGTCCACTACCCACATGTTGGACATCTGGCCTTGGCCGTTGGCGCTCGCATCCACCACGGTTTCCGTGGAGTAGTTGTCCACGCCCGAACCGGGCGCGTTTGCCGCGCTGGTGCCTAACCCGGTTACGCCTGGTGCTAGGGTTGCCAGGCCGACGATGCTGCGTCCCGCCACTGGCAATTCGTCGACGGCTTGGTGTTCCAGAGTCAGTTGGTTGCGGCTCTCATCTGGGTTCACGACAGGCGCTTGCTCGGTCACCTCCACCGACGTGGATACCGATTTAAGCGAAAGTGTCAATGTCACGGCGAGGCGTTGGTTGGTATTCAGAACGACCCGTTCAACCGTCTTGGCAAATCCGGCAGCCTCGGCGGTTATCTCATACGAGCCGGGCGCAAGGCTCTCGACGTTGAAGGCGCCGTTCGCATCCGTCACCGCGGCGTTGGTGATCTGGGTCGCGACATGCACAACGGTGACATTCGCCTTCGGCACAGCCGCGCCGGAAGCATCCTGAACCGTTCCCGCGACGGAACCGCTAAATTGTGCGAAGGAAACGCTGGCAGAAAAAGCAACTACGACGAGCAAGAAGAAGCAACGCAATGCAGTCGTAAATCTCATTCAAATCCCCCCCACAAGCATTCTGACGAATTTGGCCCGCCCGGAAAACGCATTCCGGACTCGCCGCGATTCCAAGCCGACAATTGGCTCAACCGCGACGACCGAACGCTCTACCGAGAAAGCAAATGCAAGCAGCCCCACCAGTTTCAGAGAAAACGTTTACTTCCTGTTGCGCGCAATTTACATCCGTTTCTCAAATGCTGTCAAGCAGAAATTTGGATGCAATAGTATTTTTACGTTACATGCGTGTCTGGAGGCGCAACATTGCGGCTTTTTTCGATGCTGAGTGTGCCGAGGAGCTGGGCCGGTGTAGAAGCGCGGCAGGCGCGATCCCGGCCGGCGCTCCTAGCCTATAGGTTTGGACCAGCCCTCGCCGGCGACGATTCCAGTTCCCTCTTTCACCACAATCAATTGGTCAGCTGCCACGCCTTTCAGCTCTTCGTGCGCTCCGCTGGGCCAGCGAATCGCAATATCCGCGGTCTTTTCAGAGCCAAGGCCGAAATGCAGCCGGGTATCGTTCACAGAATAGAAGCTCGATTGGCTCAACACCTCCTGAGCCTGTGCCTTTTTACCGTAGCGCACCACCACACGGGCGCCAATCGCGCTGCGATTCGATTTTGTGCCCACCAATTTCAGCTTTAGCCAGTGGTTTGAACCACGCAGATCGTTGCGCAACAGCGAGGGCGGCTCGTTCAGGTTGACGATCAGCACGTCCAGGTCGCCATCGTTGTCAAAATCTCCGAAAGCGCAGCCCCTGCTGCAATGCGGCGCCGAGACGCCCGGGCCGGCTTCATCCAACAGCTCTTCGAACGTGCCATTCCCGAGATTGCGAAACACAACGCGCGGCGTTTTGTTAGGGAACTGCGGCATCGTTTTCTCGAGCTCGGGGTAAACGCTGCCCGTAACCATGAAAATATCGGGATATCCATCGTTGTCCAGGTCCACGATGCCCGCTCCCCAACCTACGTAGCGATTTTCGACGCCGATCCGCGCCACGCGCGTCACATCCACAAAATTGGCTTTGCCGTCATTGTGGTAGAGGCCGTTGGTGTCTTCGCTGAAATGCGTTTTGAACAGATCCAGGTGCCCGTCGAGGTCATAATCGCCCACTCCGACGCCCATTCCCGCCTGTTCCTCTCCATCTTCGCTCAGCGCAACTCCGCGAATCACACCCTCTTCGCGAAAAGTACCATCGTGATTGTTCATGAAAAGCAGGCTGGGCGTGGAATCGCAGGCGAGGTAAATGTCGGGCCAGCCGTCGTCGTCGAAATCGGCAGAGACGACTGTCATACCGTAGCTGCCACGCAGGGTCGAAATTCCCGCTTGCACGCTGACGTCCGCGAAAGTCCCATCGCCATTATTCCGATATACCGAATGCACTCCGTGAGGTAGCCCGCGCGGCCCGCACTCTACGTCCACGCCCTTCCAGGTGCAATTGCTGTTCTGCCCGGGTTTGGGTACACGCTTCAAGTCGAACTGCACGTAATTCGAAACGAAAAGATCGAGATTGCCGTCGCGGTCGTAATCCAGAAAGGTGCAGCCCGCGCCATAGCGCGGCGCATCGTTTAATAAGCCGGCCTGCTTGGTGACGTCGGTAAACGTGCCATCGCCATTATTGCGATACAGCTTGTTTTGCCCAAAATACGTGCAGAACAGGTCTTCGAAGCCGTCATTATTGTAATCACCGACGCACACGCCGGACGCCCAGCCCAGATCGTGCAAACCTGCCTTTTCGGTCACATCGCTGAACGTGCCATCGCGGTTATTTTTGTAGAGGCGGTTCGTGGCGCCGGCAGGCGCGCCGTTCATGCGCGTGCCGGTCAGCAGGAAAATGTCCATCCAGCCGTCGTTGTCGTAGTCCAGGAAGGCGCAGCCACATCCGACGGCTTCCAGGATGTAGTCCTTATGGTCCGGGTACCCATAGACCGTGGGCGCGGCCAATCCGGCCTTGCCCGCAATGTCGGTGAAGTGCGCGTAGAAAGGCCGGCCCGAAGGCGCCGAACGCGGCTGCGCCTTGGCGGAATGGGGCGACATCCCTTGGCCGAAAATGCGAGCTGCAGACGCGCCCAGCGGGAGACCCAGCGATAGACGAAAGAATGAGCGGCGCGTGAATTTCATCAGCAGTTTTTGTACCTAGGCATTATAGCCGGATTGGCGCGATCCGGCACGCGCGCTTGACACCTGCGGCGGCGCGCAGTATAAAGCGAAGGAAAACGTTTACCAAACATTTTTGGATCCGCGCCGGAATTGGACGCTCACCTCATTTCAGGAAAATACCTCGACGCCCGGCCTCCCTGTTGCGCGCCGGGCCAAATTTTTCCATTAGCCGCACCGTAATGTTCGGGTCACAGTCCGCGGATTCTGCGACTTCTTTGCGTCAGATTGGCGCTAGTGTGGTCCGTACCAGAAAGTCTGAGGAGAATAAAGATGGCGAGACGGAATTTAACGATCCCCGCGATGGTCGCAGCGCTGTTTTTTCTTGGCGCCGTGACGATGCTGCCTTATCCCAAAGCAGAGGCGAAATCGAAAATGCATAAGCAGGCATTCGGCAAAATACAGGACGGGCAAAGCGTGGATCTTTACACCCTGACGAACAAGCACGGGATGATCGCCACGATCAGCAATTTCGGCGGCACGCTTGTCTCGCTCAAGGTTCCGGATCGCGACGGAAAGATCGGCGACGTGGTGCTGGGTTACGACAACCCCGCGGACTACGAGAACGGCAAAGCGTATTTCGGCGGCACCATTGGCCGCTACGGCAATCGCATTGCGCACGGCAAGTTCACGCTGGACGGAGTGGTGTACACGCTCCCTCAAAATGACGGCGACAATACCTTGCACGGCGGCGTTCGGGGCTTTAACAAGCGCGTGTGGAACGCAAAAGATGTATCGAGCAGCGCGGGCGAGGCTCTGGAGCTCACCTATCTGAGCAAAGATGGCGAAGAGGGCTTTCCGGGAAACCTCAGCGTGACGGTCGTTTACACCCTGCTGGCTAATGAGAATGCGCTGAAGATTGATTACACCGCGACCACGGACAAAGATACCGTGCTTAATTTGACAAACCACTCGTACTTCAATCTCGCCGGACAAGGCAACGGCGACATTCTGCAGCATCAGCTCACTTTGTACGGCAGCCAAATCACTCCTGTGGACGTGACGCTGATCCCCACCGGCGCATTGCTGGACGTGCACGGCACGGCGTTCGATTTCCTGCAGCCCATGGCGATAGGCGCGCGCATCAACGCCGACAACGAACAATTGAAATTCGGCAAAGGCTACGATCACAACTGGGTGCTGGACAAAAAATCACCAACCGAATTGTCTCTCACGGCACGCGCGTACGACCCCCAGAGCGGCCGCGTTTTGGAAGTTTCCACCACCGAACCGGGCGTGCAGTTCTACAGCGGAAATTTTCTGGACGGCACGATTCACGGCAAGGACGGAAAAGTGTACGGCTACCGCTCCGCGTTCTGCCTGGAAACGCAGCATTTTCCCGATTCGCCGAATCACGCGAATTTCCCTTCGACGGAACTGAAACCGGGGCAGACGCTGCACTCGACTTCGATCTATAAGTTCACTGTGCAAAAGGCCGGCGATAAGTAGCAACACGAAGTACCTTGGCGATCCATGCGTCCGGGGCGCGTGGGGGGCAAAGGGCGCGACCGCGCATCTTAGGCAGCCTGAATCCGCCGAGGCGGTCGCGGCTCGTCGGAGACGCGAGTCGATTCACAGTAACCAATGAACAAATTCCTCGCCAGCATCGTTCCCGCCGCTGCTCTGTGTTTACCGTTGCCGTTCTGGTCCTCTGCGCAGCAAGCTCCAGAGACCGTGGCGATCCACGTGCGCGCGGATCATTCCGTAGGCGCCCTCCGTCCCATCTGGAATTATTTTGGATACGATGAGCCCAACTACACCTACACGCCCAACGGAAAGAAACTTCTCGGCGAACTGTCCGCGCTCAGTCCCGTGCCGGTGTACGTTCGCGTCCACAATCTGCTGACAACCGGCGACGGCTCCGCTTCCCTGAAATGGGGCTCGACGAACGCCTACACCGAGGACAAAGACGGCAGGCCCGTTTACAGTTGGACGATCATCGATCGCATTTTCGACACGTTTCACGCAGCCGGTATCAGGCCCATTGTTGAAATTGGGTTCATGCCCGAAGCGCTCTCCACGCATCCGGAACCATATCGCCACAATTTCCCGAAAAGTTCGGTCGGTTCGATTTATACGGGTTGGGCCTACCCGCCGCGCGATTATGCCAAATGGTCGGAGCTCGTTTTCCAATTTACTCGTCATTTACGCGAACGTTACGGCGACGCTGAGGTAAAAACTTGGCTGTGGGAAGCTTGGAACGAGCCGGACATTGACTACTGGAAGGGCACGCCGGAAGAATATTTCAAACTTTACGATTTCACCGCGGATGCCGTCCTGCGGGCGGTTCCGGAAGCGCGCATCGGAGGTCCGGACAGCACCGGCCCTGGAAATCCGCATGCCGCAGAATTCCTGCGGCAGTTCCTCGAACACTGCGCGCATCAACCCAATTACGCCACGGGAAAAATCGGCTCGCCGTTGCTGTTCATCAGCTTTCATCCTAAGGGCTCGCCGAAATGGCTGGGCGATCACGTGCAGATGGGCGTCGCCCGGCAGCTCACGGCAATCAAAAACGGATTTCAGATTGTCGCGTCATTTACCGAATGGCGCGAAACGCCGATCGTATTGGGTGAATCGGACCCCGAAGGCTGCGCCGCCTGTTCCGCGCAGGAATATCCGCAAAATGCCTATCGCAACCGCGAACTCTTCGCGTCCTACACCGCAGAGGCCATGGATAATATTTACGCACTGGCGGCCAGCGAGCATGTGAATTTTCTTGGCACCGTCACTTGGTCATTCGAATTCGAGGACCAGCCATATTTCGCGGGCTTCCGCGAACTCGCTTCCAATGGATTAGACAAGCCCGTGCTGAATGCGTTCCGAATGTTTGGAATGTTGGGCGATGAGCGCGTGGAAACCACCAGTTCCGCCGCGCTATCAACCGACGACGTGGTGCTCAACGGCGTGCGCACGCGGCCAGACATCAACGCAGTCGCCGCGCGCCGCGATCACGAAATTCAAATATTGATTTGGAATTATCACGATGACGATCTTCCCGCACCAGCCGCGCCGATTGACTTGGTGATCGAGGGCCTGCCGCAAGACACCAAGAAAGCGCTGAGCGAACATTTTCGTATTGACGCGCATCACAGTAACTCGTTCACGGCATGGAAAGAAATGGGGTCACCTCAGTCACCGTCACCCGTCCAATATGAAACGTTGGAGGCTGCCGGACAATTGCAGCTGCTGAATTCGCCGGAGTGGATTTCGCTCGATCATGGCGCCGCGCATCTGAAGTTTGAACTTCCGCGGCAAGGATTGTCGCTGATACGAATCGCATGGTAAACCGCATCAACCCGAGAATCATTCTGAACAACTCGAAGCACAATCAACTTCGCCAGCGCGCTCGCCAATGCAGGATGGAAATTTTGTATTGCGCACGAACTCTACTCGCGTTTTTTCTGCTCGCGAATTGCGGCGCCGTTGCAACCACGATAGCGGCCCAGACTGGCGCCGACTCCACGAGCATCAGCGCCATCCAGTCAGCCGTGCGCGCCGGCGACAATGAACAAGCCCTCACGCTGATCCACACGCAGCTTCAATCTTGGCCAAAGGACGTCAGGCTGTGGACGCTCCAAGGCATCGCTCTCGCGCAGCTCGGCCGCACTCGCGAAGCGCTCACCGCCTACAACAAGGCCCTGGCGATCTCACCCGACTATCTCGCCGCGCTCGAAGGCGCTGCCGAATTGGAATATAAAGCTGGCAGCACTCGAGCCGCTCCGCTCCTCCAGCGCATTTTGAAAGTTCGCCCTGACGAGCCAACAACTCATGCAATGCTCGCCGCGCTCGCTTACAAAAAGCACGATTGCTCGACCGCCGTGGAGCATTTTCAGAAAAGTGGTCCGGTGCTTTCTTCGCAGCCTACCGCGCTGGAAGAATACGGCGCGTGTCTGATCGACTTGCAGAGGCCGGACGACGCTCTCCCCGTTTTCGAACAAATCCTGGCGCTGCTGCCCAACGATTCGCACGCGCGTTACAACCTCGCAGTTGTTCAGTTCACCGCGCAGCACGGCGCGGACGCCATCAACACTCTTCAGCCACTGCTCGATCAGAGCGCGCCAGACCCCGATGTTCTGGACCTTGCGTCCGCGGCCTACGAAGAATCCGGCGACACTCCACGTGCCGTAAGTCTGCTGCGTCAAGCAATCGTCGCAAGTCCCAAGAAAGTGAAATACTACGTTGATTTTGCCGCGCTGTCCTTCAAGCACGAATCATTCCAAGTGGGCGTCGAAATGATTGATGCCGGCCTCACGCAACTACCGAAAGCTGCGCCGCTCTACATCGCTCGCGGCATTCTCTACATTCAAATGGGCCAATTCGAAAAAGGGCAGGCTGATTTTGAGGCAGCTAATAAGCTCGATCCCGGCCAAGCGTCCGCGGCCGTTGCCCAAGGTCTCGCGCAACTGCAGGCCAGTAATCTGGACCAGGCGCTCAAGACGGTCGAAACCGAATTAAAAGCGCATCCCAGTGACGCATTTCTTCACTATTTGAAAGCCGAAATCATTTCTCAAGGCGGCCCCGCAGTTGGTACCCCGGAATTCAACGACGCGGTGAAAGCGGCATCCCGCGCGGTGCAACTCCAGCCGGACTTCCCTCTTGCCCGCAATGTGCTCGGCAATCTCTATCTGCAGTCCGGCCAAAATGAACGCGCCATCGAACAGTGCCGCGCAGTGCTTCGCGAAAATCCCAACGATCAGATCGCCATGTACCATCTGCTACTGGCATTGCGAAAAACAAATGATCCAAAGGGAGAGGTTCCGGGCCTCGTGAAACTCCTCGCCGAACTTCGCGCACAATCCCAACAACAGGAAGCATCCGCGAACCGCTACAAGCTCTTCATCCAAGGCGAGGAGCCGTCAGACTCCGCAGAGCCGCCTAAGCAGTAGCTCAGTTTTGGGTAGGACGATTCGATTTTCGTGCAAATTATTGTTGTGTGACGATTGCGGAGAGAAACGCCGCTTCAACCGCCCGCTTGACAACCTGCTTTCGCGGGCAGTATAAGCGATAGGTAAACGCTTTCTCGACTTTGATCATCCAAGCCCGCTCCTCACGGCACGTTGGGACGGGCGTCAGGCGAACCGCGGCACCGCAATCTCAGGGAGACCAGATCATGAAGAAGACATCCAGGCGCCAATTCCTTACGAATGCTGCGGTTACGACGGGCGCTGCGCTCGCCGCGCGCTCCATCCCCACATGGGCGAAACCCGCAGCTCCAACCGCGCAGGTGGCGATCACGCCTCAATTGTCCACGTTCGGATACTCCCAGGTGCAATTGCTCGACAGCCCTTTCCGCCGCCAGTTCGACCAGAATCACGACCTTTATCTGCATCTAGACGAAGACGCGCTCTTGAAACCATTCCGCAAGCGCGAAGGCCTCACCGCGATCGGCCCAGACATGGGCGGCTGGTACGACGACGCCGACGACTTCAGCGCTATGGATAATTTCCATGCTTTCATCCCCGGACACAGTTTCGGCCAGTATCTTTCTGGACTCGCGCGCGCCTACGCCGTCACCGGCTCGAAACCCACGCAGGAAAAAGTGCAGCGTCTGGTGCGCGGCTACGGCGCGACTGTAGATCCTGCCGGAAAATTTTATGTGGACTATCGCCTGCCCGCCTACACCTTCGACAAAACCTGCTGCGGGTTGATTGACGCGCACGAATTCGCCGGCGACACCTCCGCGCTCGACGTGCTCTGGAGCAGCACCGCAGGCCGTGCTACCGCATCTGCCGGAAAAAGCGCTGAGCCGGCCCGAACAGCGCCAGCGCTTCCACAAGGACATCGCTTACACCTTCGATGAAACCTACACGCTGCCCGAAAATTTCTTCCTCGCGTATCAACGGAGCGGCGACCCGCGTTACAAGGACCTCGCCGTCCGCTTCATCGAGAAGGAATACTTCGATCCTCTCGCGGAAGGCACGAATGACCTTCCGGGTGAGCACGCTTACAGCCACGTAAACGCGCTTAGTTCGGCGATGCAATCCTATCTCGTGCTCGGCGACGAAAAATATCTGCGCGCCGCCACCAACGGTTTTCGCATGGTCCATGAACAGAGCTACGTCACCGGCGGCTGGGGCCCCGACGAAGCGTTCGTCCAGCCCGGAAGCGATGGACTCTGGCAGAGTCTGGGCTTGACGCACTCCAGCTTCGAAACTCCCTGCGGCGTTTACGGACATTTCAAAATCACGCGTTACTTGCTGCGCGTCACAGGCGATTCGCGCTACGGCGACAGCATGGAGCGCATCCTCTACAACACGATTGCCGGCGCGTGGCCGATCCTGCCCGACGGCACCTCGTTCTACTATTCCGATTACAACAACGCGGCAAAGAAAGTTCACTACAAGGACAAATGGCCCTGCTGCTCCGGCACTTTCCCTCAGCTCACGGCAGACTACGGCATCAGTTCCTACTTCCGCAGTAAAGACGGCATCTACGTCAACCTGTTCCTGCCGTCCACTCTCTCCTGGCCGCAGAACGGCACGCCTGTAACGCTGACGCAGACCACGAAATTCCCGCAGGCAAATACGACGCAGCTGGAATTCAAGCTTGCGCGCCCCGAAACTTTCACGGTGAATATTCGCATTCCAGGATGGGCTGGGCCGAAGACCACGGTTGCCGTGAACGGCAGCCGTATTCAAGGCGACGTCACGCCTGGAAAGTTTCTCGCCGTGCAGCGCGCCTGGAAGGATGGCGACCGCATCGAGATGGAAATGGAAATGCCGATTACCGTGGAAGCCGTGGACAGCAAAAACCCCAACACAGTGGCGCTGCTGCGCGGCCCCATCGCGCTTTTTGGCGTGGGTAACATGCCCGAACGGATTACGCGCCAGCAAATGCTCGCGGCTACAGCTTTCGCGCAATCGTCAGATGATTGGATCGTGAAGACAGACACCAGCAACTTGACGCTGCGCCCCTTTGCGTCAATTATGAACGAGGATTACAGGCTCTATCATCTGGTCGAGTCCTAGACCTCGGCCCATAAAAATTCCCGCAGACGGAGTCCAATTCAACGTGGAATACCGCACACTTGGCCGCACCGGTTGGAAAGTTTCGGAGGTCAGCTTCGGCGCTTGGGCCATTGGCGGCTCGTGGGGCCATGTCTCTGACGAAGAGGCCATGTCTGCTCTGCGCACGGCCGTGGATTGCGGCGTAAATTTTTTCGATACCGCAGACGTTTACGGCAACGGTCGCAGCGAACGTCTGATTGCCGACCTGAAGAAAAATTACAAAAAGGACATCATCGTCGCCACCAAAGCCGGGCGGCGTCTGCCTCAGCAGTCGGTGGCCGGTTACAGTGCCGCAAACCTGACCGCGTGGGTGGACGACAGCCTGCGCAATCTCGCGACCGACACGCTCGATCTGCTGCAACTCCACTGCCCGCCCACCGAGCTTTATTTCCAGCCGGAAGCTTTCGATATTCTGGATCGCATGGTGAAGGCCGGAAAGCTCCGCTACTACGGCGTCAGCGTCGAGAAAGTGGACGAAGCTCTGAAGGCCATCGAGTACCCTAACGTCCAAAGCGTACAGATCATTTTCAATTGTTTCCGTCAACGCCCCGCCGATGAATTTTTTCTGCAAGCGCAGTGCAAGAAAGTGGGAATCCTCGCGCGCGTGCCGCTCGCCAGCGGCCTGCTGACCGGCAAGTTCCAGCCCGATTCTACTTTTGAAGCGGACGACCATCGCAATTTCAACCGGCATGGCGAAGCATTTGATGTGGGCGAGACTTTTTCCGGTGTGGATTACAACGCGGGCCTCGAAGCGGTGGAAGAAATCCGCGCGCTGCTGCCTCCCGGCGTCACAATGAGTCAATTCGCGCTGCGCTGGATTCTGATGTTCGACGCAGTCACTTGCGCCATCCCAGGGGGCAAGCGTCCCGATCAAGTCACCGACAATTGCCGCGCATCAGGCCTGCCGCCGCTCAGTCCCGAGGCGATGGCTACGATACGCCACATATACGACACGCGATTCGGCGCGGCTCTGCGGCATCGCTGGTAAGAATCCCCGGCAAAGCTTCAGCAGCGTTTTTCGGTTTTTGCGAATGGGGAGCAACAGGACTTCAAATCACCATGGGCCGTGAATTTCTCTCTGCAGTTTCCGGTCCGATCCGAAATTCTTGGCCGATTTCTTCCGCGACTTCAGCCACTACGCGCCCGACTACCATGATTGCCGGCGCCGGCAACGCGCGTTCGTCAGCAAGCTTCGCCAGAATTGTCGAGCGAATCTCCTGATCTTTCCCAGAAGCATGCGACACAATCGCGCAAGGCATATCGTCCGGCCAGCCAGCATCGCGTAGTTGCTGCATCACGCGCGCATAATCAGTCCCCGGCATGTAAAGCACCAGCGTGGTAGTGCTGGAAATTCCACCCCACTGTATCGAACGGTTGTCGGTGTCGCGCTGAATTGTGGTGAACAGCACCTGCGAGGCAACGCGCCGGTCTGTCAGTGAAAATCCCGCCGCAGCCGCCGCGCCGAATCCGGCTGTGATGCCCGGCACAATTTCGAACTCCACTCCCGCTTGCCGCAACGCAGCGATTTCCTCACCCGCGCGGCCAAAAAGCAACGGGATCGCCGCCCTTCAACCGCACCACAACTTCATGCGACTTCGCATACGAAATCATCAGCTCGTTGATTTCTTCCTGCGTCAGCAATTTCGTCCCGCATCTTTTGCCAACGTCAACTAGCTCCGCGCTGGCGGCAACCAGCGCCAGAACTTCGCGGCTCACCAGCGCGTCATGCAGCACAATATCCGCGCGGCCCAGAATTTTAGCCGCCTTCAAGGTGAGCAGCTCCGGATCTCCCGGCCCGCCGCCGACAAGATAAACTTTCCCCTTCATAATTTGTTCCTGCCGATCAATTCGCGCTCGTCTCTCTCGCCTTCGCGCAAGAATTTCTCAAACATTTCCTCGCTCGCAAGCTTATGCAAGAGCCGCTTCGTTTCTTCCGGATCTTTTCCTTCGCTGCGCAGGAATTTGCGCGCCGCGCCCAGCCATTCCAGCCACGATTCGTACTCCGGACCAAATTGCGCTTCGAGTTCCTTGCGCAGCCGCTGCGCCAGCGCCGGACTTTGCCCTTCAGTGGAAATTGCGATCTGCAAGGCGCCCCGCCGCACCACCGCCGGATAATAAAAGTGGCAGTACTCCGGATCATCCACCACGTTGCAAAGAATTCCTTCCGCCTCGCACTGCTGAAAAACTTCGTGATTCACCTGCGGCGAAGAAGTTCCTGCAACCACCAAAAACGCACTGCATAAATCCTCGACGGCAAATACCCTGAGCCTGCCATTCGATTTGTCCCGCGCGCGCCCACGCTGCAACAGCCTCCGTAACTTCCGGCGCGATCACCACGAGGCGCGCGTCCGCCGCCAGCAAACTCTCGATCTTCGATTCTGCGATCACGCCGCCGCCAACCACCACGCACAGCCGCCCGCGCAATTTCAGCGAAATGGGAAATAGAGGCATGCGCTATCCCTCGATCCCATGAGGCACGGGACCCGCCGAAACGTCCCGTGCGACAGCTTCCGCAATTTGCCCCGCCAGGAGCATGCGGATCTCGTCATTTGTATGTCGCGCAAAAAATTGCCGCAAATTCTCGCCAGGGTTGCGGTCTTCATCGAAATTTCGCAATAAGCGCTCAATCGCGTCCGGCACATCGGTTGCGGCGCAGCGATAGCCGACGGGGCGAGCAATCGCGGCAAACTTGCCGACGGCCCCTCCCACACAGAAGTAATAGGCGTCCACCATCTCGCCGCCTACTTTGATTTTCTTGCCTTCCAGGCCGATATCCGCGATCCAATGCTGGCCGCAACTATTCGGGCACCCGGCAAAATGCAACTTCAGCTGCTCGTCAAAGCCAGGAATGCGGTCCTCGAGTTCTTCCACTAGCCAACGCGCAAAGCTCTTCGTCTCGGTCAAAGCCAGTTTGCAGAATTCGGAGCCGGTGCAAGCTATGGTCCCGCGCGCAAATGGCGACGCGGCCACCGGCAAGCCCGCCGCGTCCAGTGCGCGCGCCACTTTGTCGGCGTGTTCGCTCGGCACATTCACCAGCACCAGATTTTGCATAATCGTGGTGCGGATTTCGCCGCCGGCAAAACGTTCGGCCAGTTCCGCGGCAGTCCGCAACTGATCCGCGCTGATCCGGCCGCGTAACACCGATGCGCCGACATAGGAAAATCCCGTCTGCTTCTGCGCGTGAATCCCGACGTGATCGCGATAAGCGTCTTCCGGTACGTGCTCGGGTTCCGCGGGATCGAGCTTGAATCCCAGGCGCTTGTGCAATTCCGCGAGAAACGATTCCGCCGTCCACCCGTGCTTCAAAAACAGAAACTTCAAGCGGGCTCGGTCGCGATTCTCGCGCAACACTTCACTGTCGCGGAAAATTTCGGCGATCGCTCGCACCACTTGCACCGCCTGATGTTCAGCAACGAACGCGTTCAAACGCGTCGCCAGGTGCGGATCGGTGGAAAGCCCACCGCCCACGCGCAAAGAAAATCCCGTTTCGCTCACGCCGTCTCGCCGCCGAATAGTCGCGGTCAGAGCCACATCATTAATTTCAGGATACGAGCACCACAAATGGCAACCAGTAATCGAAACCTTGAATTTCCTCGGCAAATTGTAAAACTCGGAATTGCCCCCGAGCTGTCGATTCAATTCCAGCGCCACCGCCGACGCATCGTAAATTTCATCCGCATCCACGCCAGCCAGCGGGCAGCCAGTAATGTTGCGCGCCACGTCGCCGCAAGCACCGGTGGTGGTCAGTCCCACCGAATGTAAGCGGTCTAATATTTCCGGCAGCGCTTCAATCGTCACCCAATGCAACTGAAAGTTCTGCCGCACCGTAATGTCTGCCACGCCGCGCGCGTACTTCTCGGCAATATCCGCAACGGCGTGAACCTGCGCGCTGCGCAAAATTCCATTCGGAATCCGGATGCGCACCATGAAATACGGCGTCGCCTTGCCTTCACCGTTCGCGCCGCCAATCACTCCCTGCCCGTCTCCCTGCGTGTAAATGCCCCAAGAACGAAAATAAGTTCCCAACCACTCGGGCGGAATCGAGCCGTGCCCCAGCCGCGCAAATTCGCGAATCTCGTCAACGCACTCCCACGCGTTCTTGGCCCGCTTGAGCCGCTCGACGCGCTGCGCCTTGGTTTCTTTGATTTCACTCATAAAAGTGTTCAGTCATAAAAATGAGCCCATAAAAACAAAAAACCCACCAACCAGTGTTTCTGGCGGGTGGGGCTCGGGAACCTAAAGTTGGATTACGACTTAAGTTCCAAATCTCCTATCGCCAGACAGGTGCGCCATACAACATGCGCAACAAGCGCATGGACAACACCGCGTCTGGCAACAATTCAACATACAAATAACACCTTAGCGAACTTCACCGCAGCCGTCAATCGCAAAGACGGCGCGCGTGCTTACATCAGATTCGCCCAAGCGGGATGCGATTCAATCTGAATTTAATTCGCGCGCGCCCCGATAACCAATCGAATCCGGCGCAGTCCAACAGACCGAAGCTAGCCCAGCGCGCCAGTACGTAGGATTGACCCGACGTTCGCTTGTGGGATTTTCGCCAGCAGGCGACTCCCGACCGAGCGAATTCGGACACCCGCAAACGTTACAAAAGAAAAGTTGTCAGGCCAGGCCCCCGGCGTTATGCTGCGGGCGATTCCCCGGGTTTCTGCCGGGGCTTGGAACCAACCCAGTCCAGATTAACCGATCCAAGCAATCCAAAATGCGTTGCCGCAACGTAGTAGAAGCAGATGTGGTTGCAGTCCAATCTCACAGGAGGTAACTCGGTAAAATGACAAAGTCCAAGAAGGCCCTAATCGCTGGCGCAGCGCTCGCAGGTTTGCTCGCCGGTACCACCACAACGATCCAGGCGTCCAACCTTCTCTCCGGCATGCATTCCGCAGCGCAGTCGGATCAGAAGCCTGCAGATTCCAAGGTGAAGGAAAAGCATGCTTGCAAGGGTCAGAACTCCTGCAAGGGCAAGGGCGGATGTAAATCGAGCGACAATGGCTGCAAAGGCAAGAACTCTTGCAAGGGCAAGGGCGGCTGCGCAACCGACGGCTCGAAGATGCCCGACTAACACTCGCCGAACCGGCGATCGTAGCAAGTACCAACGGTCTGGTGTTGAGGGCCGGCGCACAATGACCGGCCCTCAACACTTTTCCGCATCATTTTTTGTTTCGCGCCATCTTTTCGCAACAGCCAGCGGAGTCGTAAATGCCTGCCAATCGCTTTAACGGCCACACGGATTACGGAATCGGGATCGGTCTGCGCTCGCCGCATTACCACCACATCCTTACGCGAAAGCCCGTCGTGGATTGGTTCGAAATCATCTCCGAAAATTTCATGATTGACGGCGGCCGTCCGCTGCGCATCCTCGATCAAATTCTGGAACAGTACAAAGTGGTGCAGCACGGCGTCTCGATGTACTTCGGTTCAGCCGAGCGCCCCAATCGCGAGCACTTAAAGCGCCTGAAAACTCTAGTCCAGCGCACTAACACTCCCTGGCTCTCCGACCATCTCTGCTGGGGAAGCGTGGATGGCAGTTACACGCACGATCTGCTGCCGATGCCCTACACCTTCGAAGCCGCGCGGATCACCGCGCAGAAAATCCGCGAAGTTAGAGACTTACATCGAAATTCCCGTGGCCGTCGAAAACGTCAGCAGCTACGCGGAATTTCACGTTTCCGAAATGACCGAATGGGAATTCCTGAATGAAGTCGCGGAGCGCGCCGACTGCGGCATTCTCCTAGATGTGAACAATATTTACGTTTCGTCGCAGAATCACAGTTTTGATCCGGTCACTTACGTGAACAGTGTGCCTGCGGAACGCGTCGCGCAAATCCACATCGCCGGCCACTCGAAATATCGCAAGTACATCCTGGACACGCACGACCACCCCGTGATTGACCCGGTGTGGAAGCTGTACGCGCGAGCCATTGAACGCGTCGGCCACACCGCCACGCTGCTCGAGTGGGACGACAGCATCCCTTCGTTTGATGAAGTGCACGATGAAGCTCTGAAGGCAAATCGCTTCCTCGCGAGCGCGTCGCTCGCCGCGGCCGTATGAAACTTCTCAATCTCCAGCGCCGCATGGCCCGCGCCGTCATGACTCCGCTGACAAGTTCCGAACGCATGCGCTCGGTCTCGCCCGATGGCCGCTCGATGCGCGCCATTGCAAATCAAATCATCAAACCCAACGACAGCCTGACTTCCTTCGAGCGCCTAGAAATTTACAATCGCCAATACTGGTTCCGTTTACTTTCCGCTTTCGCTGAGGATTTTCCCGGCCTGCGCGCCGTGCTCGGAGGCCGCCGCTTCGATGCCATGGCCAAAGCGTATCTGACTGATTGCCCATCGCAATCCTTCACCTTACGCAATCTTGGTTCGCGCCTGGTGAATTGGTTGCAGAAAAATCCTGCATGGGCTGGTGAGCGGCAGAATCTCGCGGTGGATTTGGCACGCCTGGAATGGGCCGACATCGAGGCGTTCGACGGTCTGAGAGAACCGTCGCTCAGGCCCGAAGATCTCGCCGGCGTGAACGCCGCGAAGCTGCGCCTGCGATTGCAGCCGTATGTCAGCCTGCTCGCTCTGCGCTATCCAGTGGACGATTTGCTGCTTGAGGTTCGCAAGGATTCCGACGATCTCGACGTCGCCAGCAATACTTTCAACGAGCGCCACAAACGCAAACGCGTCAGCGCTGTCGCGAAGCTCAAACCGAGCCCGATTTTCCTCGCCGTCCATCGCCTGAATGAAGATGTCTATTTCCGCCGCCTCGACCGCGAGGAATTCGCCATCCTATCTGCGCTGCATGCCGGTAAACCACTAAACGCCGCGATCGAATCCGCGCTGCGCAACTCGCCGATTGCCGCCGCAGACCGCGCTGCTCACGTTGAAAAATGGTTTCACACCTGGTCGGCGCTCGGTTGGTTTTGCGGCCTGGAAAAATCCCCGAAAATTGCAAAGGCGGCAGCGCGGAAGTAAGCGCCGGCCGGAAGCGAGCGCCTCACTCTATGAGCAAGCCTATTAACCCGATTCTGCGTATGTACGACGGATTTGCGAAGGCGATCACGGCCTTGCAATCACCGTTCCTGCTCCTCGTCCGCGTCTACTGGGGCTGGCAACTCTCGCAGAATGGCTGGGCAAAATTGCACAACCTGGCGAAAGTCACCGATTTTTTCGCGAGCCTCGGTTTGCCTGCGCCGCACGCCACAGCTACTTTCGTCTCATCGTTCGAATTCGTCTGCGGAATCCTGCTGGCGCTCGGCTTGCTTTCGCGCATTGCAGCTCTCGGCCTGGTAATTGATATGTTCACCGCCTATTGGACAGCGGATCATGAAGCGTTGCTGGCTTTCATTCGAGATCCCGACAAATTTCAGAACGCCGCTTCTTTCATTTACTTGTTCGTCGGCCTGCTGATTCTGATTTTCGGCGCGGGCAAGATCTCGTTGGATCACCTGCTCGATCGCCCCGCGCGCAAAGCGCTGCGCGGCGACGCTGGTTCTTCCTTGGCTTAAGCCCCTTCGAGTCGCACAATGGGATATGGACGGTGGCTCGGTGCGACTAGCCTGGCGCAGGTCGGGGCTCGCCAGAAACTTCTGCGGGGCGATCCTCGCGATATTAATCATCTCGTTCGCCGCGACCACCGCTTTTCCTGCTGACGAAATGACCTCCACGATTGTCATCGGCAACTCGCGCATCGACGTCACCATCGAGTCCGGCTCGATGCAGGCCAGCAAAGAAGATTTGCTGAAGTGGGTGCGCTGGGCCGCGGAATCCGTCACCGCGTATTACGGCCGCTTTCCGGTTCCACAACTTTTGCTGCGCATCGTTCCCAGCGACGGAAAAGGTGTCCGCGGCGGCCGCACGTTTGGCCGCGAGAATGGCGGCTTCATCACCATTCACGTCGGCAAAGACGCGCAATTCTCAGATCTCGCCAGCGATTGGATGCTCACGCACGAGATGGTCCACTTGTCTTTCCCTTCCGTCGCCGAAAATCATCACTGGATCGAAGAAGGCATCGCCACCTATGTCGAGCCGATCGCGCGCGTTCGCGCCGGCCATTTCGACGCGAGTCAAATGTGGTTCGAAGTGATGCGCGACCTGCATCAGGGCCTCCCCGCGGCGGGAGATGAGGGCTTGGACCACACCCAGACCTGGGGACGAACGTATTGGGGCGGCGCCCTGTTCTGTTTTCTCGCCGATATCGAGATTCATCGTGAAACTGGAAATAAAAAAGGGCTGGAAGATGCTCTGCGCGGAATATTAAATGCGGGCGGAGACATCAGCCACGACTGGAAACTGGAAAAAGCGCTCACAATTGGCGATCAAGCAACTGGTGTGCCGGTACTGCAAAATCTCTATGCCAAAATGAAGGACCAACCCTACAACGTTGATCTCCCGGCGCTCTGGACAGAGCTGGGAATCGAACGTGACGGCAACGCAGCGAAATTCCTAGACTCCGCGCCGCTCGCCAAGACCCGCGAAGCGATCACATACGGTTCAGCCGGGCCCTCGCTGAAGCCCGCGGCCAGCGCGTCACAAAATTCCGCGATTTTCGCGGGCCGCACCACGACGCGCGTCCCGCCCGAATAGTTCGCGTCAGTCATCGGAAGGTTCCGCAACAATTCTTTCGCCGTTTCGAAATCGTTCCAGCGCCTCCAGAATTGCCGGGCCCCACGTTTCCGTCTTGCGTTCGCCGAATCCCGTAACCTTTCGAATATCCGCTAGTGATCTCGGCTGCACCTGGCAGATATGATCCAGCGACGCGTCTTGCATGATGATATATGCGGGCATTTTCAGCTGCTTTGAAATAACCCGCCGCCATTCGCGTAGGTATTCGCGCAGCTCGGGATCAAGCCCGGATGCGACGGTTCCACCCACATCCGAATTTCCATGCTTGCCCGATGATCCCCACCAGCCTGAGCCCCGCGTACTGGCCGAGGTCGGCGATGCGCTCGCCGGCAACTCATTTTCCTGGCTCGAGACCGGACGAGGGGCGCGCGTGAACGTAATTGAAGCTGCCGCAGCAGTCGCAACGGCGCGATCACTCGCGGAACGCTTTCCGCGGCGCTTCGACTTTGGCGCTTGTACCGGGTCACGGAGCCACTCGATCTCGTAACCGCACGCGTCGCAAGCTCCGCACGAAGACCATTTTGGAGTTTCACCGAAATGCAAACAGATCTGCCGGTGCCGGCAACAGCTCGAGTCAACAAAATTTCGAATAATATGATAGCGCTGCCAACCTCGTTCGTGTTCCTTCGAATCGCTAAGCTGCTCTATGAAATGCGCCAATAACCCCGCATCCCGTTTTTGCCATAGCAAAACGCAATCCGCAGGAAGTCCGTCACGCCCGGCGCGTCCCGCCTCCTGGTAGTACTGTTCGATGGATTTCGGCAGCGAAAGGTGAATCACCGCGCGTACCGCAGCTTTGTTGATGCCTAATCCAAACGCCACAGTACCCACAAGCACCGGCACTTCATCGGACATCCACATTTCCTGGTTGCGCCGCCGCGTTGCACTATCCATCTTACCGTGATAACCGATCGCGTGAATTCCGTTCGCCGCGAGCAATGCCACAGTTTCTTCCACGCGTGCAATGGTCGGGGAATAAACGATCACGTTGCTGCCCGCATAACTCCGCAGCGCCCGCACAAGCAGCTCAGATTGCGTGCCCGAATCGCATTGCCGCACTACATACCGCAAATTCGCCCGATGAAAGCTCGCAATATATTTATGCGGCTCGCGCAAAGCCAGCTGCTCGATAATGTCGTGCCTGACCTGCCGCGTGGCGCTTGCCGTAAACGCCGCAATCGGACGATCCGGAAAATTCTTGCGTAAGGAACTTAGCTGCCGGTATTCAGGCCGAAATTCGTGCCCCCACTCCGAAATGCAGTGCGCCTCATCAATCGCAAACAGCGAAACCGGCACGCGCTGCAGCCACTCGATCGTATCCGCACGCGCCAATCGCTCCGGCGAAAGGTACAGCAAGCGGTAACGCCCAGCGATCGCCTCGCGCAGAATCTCAGTCTGCTCGCTCGTCGCAAGTGTGCTGTTCAGCAGCGCCGCCGAAATTCCCATCTGAGTCAGTTGCGCCACCTGATCCTGCATCAGCGCAATCAGCGGCGAAACTACCACTACGGTGCGATCCGCCAGCAACGCCGCCGGCAGCTGGTAGCACAAAGATTTTCCGCCGCCCGTCGGCATCACTACGCATGCGTCCTGGCCGCCGAGCAGGCTGCGCACAATCCGCTCCTGCATGGGACGAAACGAGTCATATCCCCAGTAACGCCGCAGCGCTGCGAGCAGTTCCGTGGCGGGATGTTCCATTGCGGTACGCGCGCTGGCCGATTCCATCGAATCAGTATAGGTGCATAATCGCGAACCGGTCTATCCGTATCTATGACCGCGAGCCCAAGACCAGCTTGTGTTACCGCGCCAGAATTTGGCCTATAATTGGGCCACTATGGACTCCGACACCTGAACGCCCAGCTTCAGGCTCCAGCCGTTACCTTCTGCGCCACGCTGTCGCCACGCTCGCCTATCGCGGTGGCAAAGTGCTGAAGGGCGCTCCACCAGGATTCGCGGAATACCGCGCCAGCGACACCACGCGCGCCTGTGGCCAGATCCTCGCCCACTTGGGAGATTTGCTCGATTGGGCGCTCAGCCAAGCCAACGGCAAACAGGACTGGCACGATTCTGCGCCGCTCACGTGGGATGAAGGCACCAAGCGCTTCTTCGCTTCTATAAAAGCACTCGATGATTATCTCGCCTCGGACGCCCCCCTCTCCTGCCCGCCGGAAAAGCTTTTTCAGGGCGCGATCGCGGATTCGCTCACGCACGTAGGCCAACTCGCGCTGCTCAGACGCCTCGCCGGCGCTCCCATTCGTGGCGAAAATTACGCGCAAGCAGAAATCGTCGCCGGCCGCGTGACCGCGCAACAAACCCCGCCGCGTCGCGAATTCGATTAAGCGCAATTTCACAAGCACGACGGAATTCGCCGGGGGGATCTCAAATCAATCTGGAATTTGCGGAAGGCGTAGAACAAAAAAAAGGCGTGGTCTCGCAACCGTTCGATGGGGTTCGGACGGTAAACATAAAAAAGGAACCGGGAGGACTAGGCTGAGGGACCCGAGCCTCCCGGCATTCTCACCCATCTCCGCAGGGTCTGGGTAAGAAACTCGTTATGCCGCTGATTCACTGCTACGCATGAACTCGTAACGTTCGATCGCTGCTGCTACTCCCACTTCGCCAGAATTCTCGGGACTGGTCCGTAATACACGGCCGAGGCACCGGACGCGCACCGGACCCGCTTGAGTGAGTTCGTGCGGCAAGGTCATGACGATCTCGACCGGCGCGCCGCTCCTCAACCCTTTGGGCAAGTGAAAATACAGGCCGCGGGAACTAACCTCCCGCGATTCTGTTGCAGCTTCGCCAACGACGCTTTCGTCAGTCCAGCGAACGGTCAGCGGAAGTCGCATGAGGAATCGCCGCGTTGCTCGTCGCTCTTTTAAAGCCACAGGACACTACCTCCCTAAGTACGCATGTAGAGTAGGGCTGGTGCGCCTGAGAACCAATAGAGCTAAAGCCTCAATTACGGCTGCCCAATTTGGTACAGAAGTACTAGTCCTGTCGCGGCTAAGTTACAGAAAAACAATGCTTTGCAGGAGAGTCCTACTATTGGTCTTCAGTTGGAGCTTTGCGGAATGCGTGCAAAGTATCGGCGAGAGTAAGTATGCCTTCCAGCTTCCCCAAGTCGGCGCGGCTGGCCACCGGCAGCACGGGCCAGTCGCCCATCACCTGCAGAGCTTCCGCCAGGCTCTGATCACGGAAGAGATATGGAACAGGCCCCTTGGATTTCGCATGAATGGGAGTGGTTGTGCGTGCCGCGTCCGGCGCGAGCCGCAGCACGTCTTCACGATCTAGCAGCCACCACTCACCCGCACGCATCCGCAGCAGCAATGCCGCTTCAGGGTACGCTTCCGCCCGCTTCGCGACTTCCACGATGTGATCGCCAGGCTCGGATACCAGCACACCGTCCGTCCGCATCGCATCCTCCACGACGAACGACGTCATCTCCCGCCGCTCCTCAATCGAAGGCAATACGATTCCGTCCTGCCGCGCCAGCAAATCGAACAGCGGAACCTTCTGGTAAGCCCGCGAAATCCCGTACGCGATCATCGTCGAAATAATCACCGGTAGGATCGCGGTGTAATTCCCGGAAAGTTCGATGACCATGAACACGGAAGTAATCGGTGTCCGCAAAAATCCCGCGAATAACGTCCCAATCCCCACCAGCGCAAAGGTGCCGATCGTCGCGGTAAGCGCGGGGAAAAAATGATGCTCGATAGATCCCACCGCGCCACCCAGCATCGCCCCGATAAAAATGACCGGCGCAAACATCCCGCCCGGCGTCCCGCTAAGAAATGAAAATCCCGTAGCCAGCAGTTTTAACCCGGCCAGCAGCAACAGCAACTGCCACACAAATTGCCCGTGCATCGCCTGGTCCACGATGGCATATCCCGCGCCCATCACTTGGGGAAAGCGTATGCCGATCAATCCAATCAACAATCCAGCTGCTGCCGGCTGAAAATATTCTGTCCAGCGCGGAAGCTGCTGCATCTTGGGCCGCGCCCAAACAATCCATTTCAGCAGCAGCAGCGAAGCAGCGCCTCCGGCCAGCCCCAGCGCCACGTACGCCAGAATTTCTCCCGGCCCCGCCAGACGAAACGGCGGAACGCGGAACAGCGAGTCCGCGCCCAGGAATGCGCGCATCGTCACCACGCTCGAAACGGCGGCTAGCACGATCGCGCCCAGCACTCCGGCGCTCCACGTTCCGATCACTTCTTCGATCACGAACAGCACAGCCGAAATCGGCGCGTTGAACGCAGCCGCCAAACCCGCCGCGGCGCCCACCGGCGCGATCAGGCGCAGTTTTTCTTGCGATAGCCGCAAGCTGCGACCGATCAGCGATGCGATCCCCGCGCCCATTAGCAGCGAAGGATCCTCCGGCCCCAACGATTGCCCGCTGCCGATGGCCAGCGCACACGCCACAAATTTTCCGATCACATTGCGAGAACGAAACATAGCCGTTCGAAATGTACATCGCCGACTTAACCTGGTTCACTCCGCTGCCGCGCACGCGTGGAAACACATGGATCGCGAGCAGCGCCACTGCTATCCCCGCAATCGCCGGGGCCAGCACCACGCGCGGAAACGAAGGAGACAACGAGGGGCCTAGCAAGGTCATCTGCGTCCACTCGATCGCGAGCCTGAAACACACCACCACCAAGCCAGAAAAAATGCCGATGAACACCGCGAGCAGGAGGAAGAATCGGTCTTCGCGCAGCGTGAATATCGCGCGCGTCCACGATTCCCAACGTGCGCGGAAACGCGTGGGCTCGCCTCGCGCAGCATCCTTAGTAGGCGCGACTACGTCCGGAGCCGTTGTCACTGAAGCAGCGGGAGCCTCGCTCACTGATTCACCACCGACCGACTGCGGCCCAGCAACCACAGCGCGCGATCATCGCCCTGCGGTTCACCGCAAGCGTTCGCCGCCGCATTTTCCACCGCGAACACGTACGCCATCTCGGCGTCCAGCCGATCCGGGAATCGCTCCAGGTATCGCGGAGTCCAATCCTGCTGCAGGTCCTTGCCCTGCGCGTAAAGTCGCTGCAGCTCTGTCTTCGGCGGAGTTTGCTCCAGCGGTTGGCCGGTTTGGCGAGCACAATTCTCCGCTCGCGTTTGCGCCAGCGCCAGCGCGTTCGCCGTCTTCCGCGCCCGTACCTCGGCGGAGAGTCCGGACAAGAACGGATCCATCGCAACTATCCGGCTTGCCATAGTGAAAAGATTCGCCAAATCCGGTTGTTCGCGCCTTTCACGCGGCAGCCGGTCAAAAAATTCCATCGCAGTATTGTATTGCGCCAATTCGAACGCCGCCTGCGCCGCACCTGCAAGCGATTCTTGATCATTCCGGTCAGCGGCGAGCAACGTGCGATAAAGATCCAGCGCGCGCGTCCATTGCTGCGTGCGCAGGAGTAATTGGCCCGTAATTTTCAGGCGCACCGTATCGCCTGCGGGCGTGTTTTCCGCGAGCGCGATTACTTCCGGCGCGGCCTGTTTCACTTCGCCGCGATCCAAGAGGATTTCGCAAAGTTCACGGCGCACTGCCCAGCGCTTCGCCATCGGATCGCGGGCCCACTCGCCGTAAATCGCGCCCTGGTAATAACGCATCGCGTCCGCCATCGAATTCACGTGCGCCGCGATGCGCGCCAGCTCAAGGTTCACTTCTCCACTCCCCGGAGACTCCGAAAGCAGATTCAGCAAATATGAACGAGCTTCTTCGTCACGCTGAGCAGCAGACAGCGCCTTCGCCAGATGAAATTGAAACAGCGTGTTCGTTGGATTGTAGGCCAGCGCATTGCGGTAATCCGTCAGCGCCGTTTTTACCTGCCCAGCCTGCTCGTCCGCTTCGCCTTGCGCAAACATCGCGTCCGCCAGGGCATGTATTTTTTTGTGGTACATCCGCGATAACAGCGCCGTCAGCGCCAACATCACCACGAGCGCCAGCACGCACAGCAGCATCACCAACTCGCGTGATAGGACGCGCGGAGACACTTCGCTCCCTGTGCTCGGATTTGTCGCGCTCATCGCCAATAATTCAACCGAGGAATATTCTAGACGCTTTTCGAGCGGAATGGGTTGCGAGTCGAAAAAATTACGAAACGTTCGAAGCAGAAGATCGCGGGAGCAAGAACAGGAGCAGTAACAAGCAGCCAGGCCGTGCGCGCCATTTACGTCTGGTCAATCAACCGGTGATGGATGGCATAAAGCGCAAGCTCGAGCCGGTCAGAAACGCCCAATTTATCGAAAATATTATGCAGATGGTTTTTTACGGTCTGCTCGCTGATGAAAAGCTTCTCACCGATCTCTCGATTCCGAAAGCCCTGCGCCACCAGCTGCACGATTTCCTTTTCGCGGTCGCTCAACAGCGGTTTTTCCCGCCGCTGCCCCGATTCCGCCGACTTCTTGAACGCATCAATCACTTCCGCCGTCATCCTATTATCCAGCCAGATTTCGCCGTCGGACACCTTGCGGATGCTCTTCACCAGCAGATCGCTCGCCGATTGCTTCAACACCACTCCGCGCGCACCCAGACGCATCGCGCGAACCACGTCGCGGTCATCCTCCGCCGCAGTCAGCACGATCACGCGCGTCGGCAGCGAATCGAAATTCACCTCTTCCAGCACGCCGAGGCCATCCTTTTCAGGCATACGAAGGTCCAGCAGTAGGATATCCGGCTTCAACTTGGTCAGCATCTTCACGCATTCCACGCCATTGGACGCCTCGCCCACGATTTGAATCTCGTCGGCGGCCTCCAATAGCTTGCGCAAGCCATCACGGAAAATGGCATGGTCGTCCGCGACCAGGATGCGAATCACCTGTTTTGCTTTCGTCATCTTGTCTTAATTCAGTGGGATTTCTACCGTCAGACGCGCCCCGTGCCCGGGATTCGACTCCACCGTCAGCGTCCCGCCCACACCCCGTGTTCTTTCCTTGATCGAAATTGGCCCGAGTCGCAACCGGTCCAGCTCTTCGCTGCTGTACTTTCCGGAGAAGCTGAATCCTCTCCCGTTATCATCAACAACGAGAGATACTTTCGCCTCATCTTGCCCTAGTTTTACCACGACGTGACTCGCCTTCGCATGCTTTTTTATGTTGTTGAGTGACTCACGATATATCTGGAATAGCTCCCTGCAAATTCGGTCTGGCAAGCGCAAATTCCGGTCCTCGATGAACAAATCCACCGCCAGCGCCGCTTCGTTGCGGAAACGTTCCGCAAAACCGAGCATCAGCTCCCTCATATCCGCGCTCTCAACCCGCAGCGGCCGAAGGTCTGTAACCATCCTACGCAATTCCGCGCTTTCCTGTTGCACGGTTTTTTGTAGTGTTTCCAACTCTTTGCCTGCCTGCTCCGGCGTCCAGGGGAACTTGTGGCGCAGCACATCCAGCTGAATATTCAAGCTCAGCAGCGTCTGCAGGATACCGTCGTGCAAATCGCGCGATATCCGACTACGCTCCGATTCCACTGCCCGCGCCCGTAAGTGTCTCATTAGAAAGACGTTCTCTAGCGGCGGCCCCACATGCCGCACAATCTGCTCCAGCCATCGCAGATCGCCCCGCGTGAATCGCCGGTGCGAACCGTTCGCCCCGATCAGGCTTGCGCTCCCGTTCGCTACGCTCGGCGCAGTCGGAGCGCTCGTCCCGTTCGGATTCACCAGCAACACGCGCCCGGTGGGCCTTCCGCCCGCCTCGATCGTCACCGCCAGCAGCGTCCGTGCCCCAAATTCCTCGCGCGTCGAATCCGGCGGTGCGGAAAGCTTCCGAAATATTTGTCCGCTGCGCCGGTCCCATCCAAATCCCGCTCCGGCGCCCTCGTTGAATTCCCAGCAGAAAGAACTCTCGAACGCGTCCGTCAGAAACGTATCCGACCGCGAGAGCGGCAGCGTTTCCGGCCCGCCCAATTCCCGATCGCTCGGGTGAATCTTCCAGACGAACAGCCGCTCCAGTTCTTCGTCGCGAATTGCCAGGCAAGCCTGCTCGCATTCGAACGCCAGCGCGATTTCACCGAGCGCCTGGCGCACCGATTCCGTCAGTCCCCGGTCAAACTGCAGCAACTGCGAAACTTTTTCCAGAAATTGTTGCCGCTCCAGGTGCTCGCGTTCCCGCGCCCCCAAAAACCCCATACCCAAACCCGAAATCACCGTGCCCAGCCCGATCGTCAACCAATGCCACGCGCCGCTCCACCCGGACAATTCCATCATCGCGACGCGAAAGATGATTCCGGCGGTTGCCACGGTCACCAGCGCCAGCATCAGGCGCGTATCGCCCTGAGTGGACAGCGCGAAAACCACAAATAGAAACAGAAACCACCACGCAGAAACCGTAGGCGTCAGAAACAGGAACACCGCCAGCGCCACAAAGTCGGCCACCAGCGGAATCGTGAAGCTCGTTTCACTCGACAGCCGCTCGTACAACAGCACCGCCAGCGCCAGCAGCAAGTAAACCGCCAGAAATATCGCCGCGGCCGTCCGCGACGCGGCCACCGACATCTCGATCAAATCCACCAGCGCCAAAGCCACAAAAATGGCTCGAGCCAGGGTTACCTGGCGGTCCAGATACAATCGTTCAGCGGTATCAAGAGCCATCGTGGTGGGCGACTGCCTCTCAAAGTCTAACAAGCCCCACCAGCCGCGCAACCGGCTGTCCTCTTCTGGTTATCGCCTCGCACGAACCGCCCGGTGCGAGTCAGCTAGCGCGCGCTAGCCCGCGGAGGGGCGCAGTTATCCACAGCCAAGTACCATAGGCAAGAGTTGACACCAGGTGCATAATCATTCGCAGCACCACCACGGCGAGCGGGGGACGAGCGGATTGGCGCAGCGATATACGCGGAATGAAGTTGGGCGCATCCTGGATATTGAGCCAAACCGTCTTCGCTATTGGGAACGCCTGCGCCTGGTACGCCCCGAAGCCCGCTGGGGCGAGCGATTTTACAGCTTCGGCGACTTAGTCGCCCTGCGCTCCATTCAACGCATCACCCAAAATCGCGTCCCCGCTAAACGTGTTCGCCGCGCTGTCGCCCTGATGGAATCGCAATTTGGCGCCGCTTCCCTGCCCATCCAGGAACTTCGCCTCGTCGAATTCGGCCGCGAAATTCATGTCGTTCCCCCCGGCTCGGAACGTCCCTTCAATCCCTTTCTGCGCCAGTGGGCTTTCCCGTTTGACCTCACCCCGCAGCCGGCGAAATTGCGTGCCATGGTCGGCCCCACTCCAGAGGATTTCTTCCAATCCGCGCTCGATTGCGAATCGCGCGCCGAAACTCTCCCGCAAGCGATCGAAAATTATCAGCGCGTCGTGGATCTTGCGCCTAATTGGATCGAAGCGCACATCAATCTCGGCGTTGCCTACTACCAATTGGGTCAGCTTACTGACGCGCGCAATTGTTTTCTTACCGCCGTGCAGATTGATCCGCTCAGCGGCATCTCCCGCTACAACCTGGGCTGTACACTAGAGGAACTCGGCGAGCTCGATGAAGCCATTGATCACCTCCGCCGCGCCGCCCGCGCGATGCCCGCCCATGCGGACGTTCATTTCAATCTCGCGCTCGCCTACGAAAAACGCGGCGAACGCAAAGCCGCTCACGAACAATGGTCGCTCTACCTGCGTTACGCGCCCAACGGTCCTTGGGCCGAGCAAGCGCGCGAACGACTGCAGCAATCCTCCGCCAAGCGGAAACGAAGTGCGCCAATTCCCTTCCGCCGGCCCAGCTAAATGCGGCCGCTTCATTGAACGGACTCCTGATGCCAAGGCGTAGCTTGTTGTGTGCCGCCGCGGTTCTCCTGGTGCTTATGATTGCGCAACGTTCCAATTCGCAGCAGCACGGCGAGCCATCCGACGACGCTCGCGCCGCAGCGTCCAAAAAATTCGCGGTCCTAAGCGACCAGTTCATGAAAGATTCGCTCGCGCTTTCTCCAACGAATGCTTCCGCCGCCGGCTATCACACACATCTGGACGCCAAAACCGGCAAGAC
This sequence comes from uncultured Acidobacteriota bacterium, assembly GCA_963710845.1. GTDB lineage: Bacteria > Acidobacteriota > Terriglobia > Acidiferrales > UBA7541 > Palsa-295. The sequence continues at coordinate 63,101 of CAVQBU010000012.1, forward strand.
CATCGCACTGGATGCCGAGCTGGACGATCTCAGCCTCGAGTCCATCGCGCAGCAGCGCGCCTTCTACGCCACTTGGCGCGAGCGATTCCACAAAGAGGCGCCTCCCTCAGCATTAGACCCAGAAGACGCTGCCGATTGGCAGCTGGTAGACGATCAAATCGGCCTCAACCTGCTCGAGTTCGATCACATTCAAAGTTACGAGCACAATCCCACTGTCGTCGTGGAACTGATCGGCAACGCGCTGTTCCTGCCATTGACCCAGAATTACGCGTCGCGGGACGTGCGCGTCGGCCACGTCCTCTCGCGCGTCCGCCAAATCCCTCGCCTCCTCGCGCAGGTGCAGCCGTACTTGTCAGACTCTGATCCCGTGTGGATTTCCACTGCCGTGGACGAGAATGCCGGCAACATTGATCTAATCGAACACACGCTCGCAGCGGAAATTCCCGCTGGCTCGCCGCTGAAGCCCAAATACGAGGCCGTCGCCCCGCCCGCCATAAAATCTTTGCGAGATTTTTCAGCGTGGCTGCAGAACTCGCTCGCCAAGCAACCTTCAAAACTCACCTGGCGCTTGGGCAAAGAACTCTATGACCAGAAATACGTGCTGGTGATGGAAACCTCAGTGACGCCCGAAGAGGTGCTAGCCAACGCCGAGCAGGACATGAACTCCGTGCGCGCCGAAATGCTGCAAATCGCAATTCCGCTCCACACGCAGATGTATCCGGACCACACCGATCATTCGAATCTCAGTCGGCACGACCGCGAAAACCTGATCATCCAGGAAGTGCTGCTGAAAATTTCAGACCACCACCCTACCCCCGATCGATTGCAGCCCACCATCGAAGCCGATCTCGTCGGCATCACAAAGTTCATTCGCGAGAAAAAAATTGTCTCGCTCGGCTCGGGCGACAACTTGAAAGTAATACCCACGCCGCCCTTCGAGCGCGGCATCTACTCCGTCGCGGGCTTTCACAGCGCACCTCCCCTCGAACCGAAGGCCGAAGCGCAATATTGGGTCACGCCCATTGATCCCGAAATGCCCGCCGTCAAGGTCGAATCGAAGCTGCGCGAGTACAACGACTTCAGTTTACAGTGGCTCAGCATTCACGAAGCCCTTCCCGGCCACTACGTCCAGGCGGAACACGCCAATAATATCCAGCCCGAACGCCGCCGGTTGCTCCGCTCGCTCTATGCCAATGGCGCCTACGTCGAAGGCTGGGCCGAATATATCGCGCAGGTCATGATGGACGAGGGCTTCCTCGACAACGATCCGCGCTTCCGCATGGTCATGCGCAAAATTCGCCTGCGAGTGATTTCCAATGCAATTCTCGACAACAAAATGCACACCATGAACATGACCGATCAGGAAGCGCTGGATTTGATGACCCAGGAATCGTTTCAAACCGAGGCGGAAGCGGAAGGAAAATTACTGCGTGTCAAGCTCAGCTCCACACAGCTGCCCACCTACTACGTGGGCATTCGGGAATGGTTCGCGCTGCGCCAAAAATATCAAACCGCAGCCGGAGAAAATTTCAACCTGCTGAAATTTCACGATCTGGTGCTCGACGAAGGCCCCCTGCCAGTCCCAGTAGTCGAAAAGCTCGTGATGCCATCAGCAAAGCAGTGATCGCTCGCCCGATTCAAAGCCAAAATCAGAACGGGTTTCGACATCCATCTGTGAACTGTTAACCGCGCTTCAGAACGAAAACCCCGCCTGCAAATAAATTTGCCGATTCGCTGCGCCCGATGAAAATGGTCCGCCGGCCAATTGGTTGGACACTCCGAAAAACGCCGCGTTGAACGATGCATTCCCATTCGCAACCGGCGGCGGATTCAACACCGCGCTCGGATTCGCCAGGTTCACATTGTTGAACACGTTGCGCGCATTGACGCTCAACGTAATGCTGTAGCGCTTCGTCGAGGTGTTGCCGCCGAGCCCTCCCGGTCCGCCGCCACCAAACGGATTCGCGCCGCCTCCGCGCCCTCCACCACCGCCTCCACGCCCCCCACCGCCACCACCCCCGCCCCCGCTTGCTCCGCCCTTATTCTCCGGCCCGAAATTAAACGTCTTCGCCAGCCGCAGGTTCAGCGTGAAATGGTTCGGCCCCGTAAAGGCGTTCACAGGAATCGGTATCGCATTCACACCCGGCTGCGTATTGAAAGTGCCGAACCCGGGAACAGCTATGATCGCGCCGCTCGGCGTAGCGGATGAAAACGACGGCCGCTGGTTCAGTTGCGAGCTTCCAATCAAATCCTGGCTCAATGTCACGTTGTACGGCGAGCCGGAACTGGCAATCATGAACGGGCTGAGGCGAAATCCCCACGGCAGCGCCACCGATCCGCCCAGGAAGAACCGATTCCGGGTATCAAACGATGCGCGGCCGTAGTCCTGCATAATATTTGCAGGATTCGAGGGGAAACTGTTCGCTCCGGAAGTGTCGCTGTTCGCATAATTCAGCACGTAGTAAGCAAACAACGTCAGCTTCTGCCCCGCCTGAATCCGGCTTTGTACAAACAATTGATTCTGCCGGTAGATCGCCCCCGATTCGTATTGATAGATATTTTTGTTCGGAATGGGGCGTGTCGCAGCAGCCGGATCCAGATAATAAGGATAGATAGCGGGAAGGTTGTTCGGCGAATTGATGTTGTTCGTCAGCAACTGGTCGTTGCCGATAGAATTCAGATACGACACGCTCAGATTTGCGACCTTGGTTACTTGCCGTTCCAGACTCACCGCCGTCTGCGCCACGTAAGGCGCGTGCAAATTCTGATTCGTCTGATAAAAAGTCAGCAATTGCGTCGGACTGGGCGTCAGAAGCGGCGGTGGCGCGGGATTCGGGTTGAAAAAGTCCGGGCTGGGGACCACGTATCCAGCGAGCGACGTGCCGTTCAACCGATCCTCTTGCAATACGTCGGGCAATGTAAAGCGATCGTAGAAAACCCCGAAACCAGCTCGCAGAATCGTCTTGGGCGCGGTCTTCCCTCCGCCGCCAATTCCCCACGCAAATCCCAACCGCGGTGCCCAATCGGCGTGATTGCTGATATTGTTCTGCGATTCAAAGCGCAGCCCGTAGCTTAGCGTAATGTTAGGCCGTATGCGCCAGTCGTCTTCCACGTACAATCCCACATCCACCTGCGACACATGCACGAACGGATTCGCAGGAAGCGTCGTGTTCGCCGGATTCGCCGTCACCGTAAATTGGTTTGCCGACGGCAGCCCCTGCAAGGTATCCACGTACGCTGTAACCGACGGAAATATATATGTTCCGTTGAATCCACCGCTCGAACTGTTCGAATCAGTCGAACCGCGCAGCCGCACGCCGAATTTCAGGAAATGCTTGGTGAACTGCACCGAAGTGTAGTTCTGAAATTCAAAATTGTTGGTCGTATCGTTGATCAGCCCGCCGCTATAGCCGCCGCCATTGAACGCCAATGGCACTATGATCGTCGGCGCGGTGCTGTCCGGCGTTTGCGTGCTCTGTTCGCGCAAATACTGAAAGCGCGTTTCGTTCACTACTTTGGTGCCAAAAATCTGCGTGTCACCCACTTGCAGTGTCTGCTCGGTGCTCAGGTCATTGTAGCCTTCGGAAGGCAAGACGAATCCGCCGACGCCTTCGTTGATTTCGTTATTCCGGTAATATTGATAGCGTACTGTCAGCGTATTGTTCTTTGTCAGCGCGTAATCCAGGCGCGGGCCGAGGTTGTAGCGCGTTCTGGGATTGGGCACCGCCGCGCTGAACGGCGTCACCGCGAAGGTTGTGGGGTTCACTTGCAGGGCGTTCACGATCCCCAAGTCGTTAATGTCCCGAATATCCTCCGTGAAAAAAAACGAAGCTTTCTTGCTCAGCGGCCCGCCGATATTCCCGCTGTATTGCACCGAGTAATAGCCGGGATATGGCGTGCCCGACGCCGCGCTCGAATTGAAAAACGGGTTGCGCGAATTGAACGCCGAATCATTCCCGTTCACCGAAAAGCCTCCGTGCCATTTGTCCGTGCCCGGCTTGGTAAAAATCTCAATGCGCCCGTAGCCCACCTTGTCGTATTGCGCGGAAAATGGATTTTGATTGATACGGATTTCGCGGATCGCGGATTTCGGCGGCAGTTGCCCCGCGGTGAATCCATCAATATAGAATTGCCCGCCGTTCGGTCCTGCGGAAGGTCCGGCGAGGGCCGTCAAGTCCGTCTGCAATTCATCGGGATCGTCCGGCAACGCATCCAGCGCCGCGCCGTTAATCACAATCGCTCCGGCGTTGTTCGTCGGGCTCACGTCCACGCCCGTGGCCTGATCCGTCACCGTAACTTGCTGCTGTTCCTCTTCGATCGTCAGCGCGATAGTCAGCTGCTGCACCTGGCTCGCAGCCACCAGTACCGCATCGTTCTTGTACAACGCGAATCCTTTAGCGATCACCTCAACCGTATATTTTCCCGGCGCCACGCCCTTCAGCTCGAAAACCCCGTCGCGGTTCGTCGTAGCGGCGAGGCTCGTTCCATCCGGCGCTGTCGCGATGATGGACGCACCCACCACAGCCGCCGCCGAAGGATCCGTAACCTGCCCGCGAATTGTTCCGGTGCCAGTCTGCACGGCGGCTTGTGTAGAACTGGGCGCGGGAACCTGTGCGGCGGTTTGCCCGACAGTTCGTGCGAATGTCGCGTTCGAGCACAAGAATGCCAGTGCAATTATCACTACAATAAACGATGAAAATGAAAAGACCCGGGCTTTCATTCCGTCTCCTGAAAGACTATGAATCGGTGAGCTGATTATGATTTATTGATTTCCGCCGGAGGCGTCGCCGCCCGGTGCGCCGCCGAGGCTCCACGGCGAAAGCATCATCGCTTGCGATGCGTTGCCGGCAGGCGCTGCGGCCAATATCGCTTCCACGCCTCCCAGCATTGTTATGGCCGTTACCCCACCCGCATCGGTGCCCTGCGTGGACACCACCATAATGGCGTCGCCCTTCTGAAAATCAGCCAGTGTGCTCGCGGGCAGCCGATTCACAATTTGTTGGAAGTCGCCGCGCCCGCCGCCACCGGCACCGCTCCCCGCCGCGCCCGCTCCTGCGCCAGCACCGCCAGAATGCTGGCCGCCATTCGCAGTTCGATTTGGAGACCCACCAGATGGAGCCGCCCCGCCCTGAGCAGATGCGCCGCCTGCACCTGCCGCGCCACCTGCTCCGCCCGCTCCTGCTCCTGCGCCCTTCAGTCGGAACGCAATCATCTGCGCCATCTGCGCCGGAATCTTGCGCAGTTGCGACTGCGCCGTGATTTTTACGACCACCGGCTTCTTGCTGATCAAGTCAGTCAGAGTGATCGTCAGCGCGCTCGCATCAATCGCAGTAATAATTCCAGCCAAGTTGCGGAAAGTTCCGGAAACTATTTCGTCCGCCGCGAATTCGCTGCCGTCCGCACTCTTCGTTCCCCGCGCGCGCGCTTGGTCGCCCGGCTTGATCTGATCTAGCGGCGCGGGCTTCGCATCATCGAACTCCACCGAATCCGGCGCGTAGCGGCGCAACACCGTATTTTTCGTCGTGTGAATTGCTACGGTTTTCGCGGTGGCTCCGGTCCCCGTCGAAATTGTGATCGTCCCGGTAGCCGGATCGACAGCGCTCACCAAACCGCCGGTGCCGCGCTTTTGCCAATCGTCGCGGTCCTGCGCCTTCTTTGCTTCCAGGTCCTTGCTCTTCATCGCGATGATTCCCACCGCCGTCATCGTCTTCGCGTCATCCGACGCGCGTCCACGCACCAGAATTCGATCGCCCACCTGCAGGTCCGTCAACGCGATCGGAGTCGCCGACTTCAAATCTTTTTCTCCCGGCGCCACCTGAACAATTTTTGCATTGTTCGCGACGGTCACGCTTACGTCGCTGCCGCCGTCCGCAGTCAGAACCAACGCATTGCCGTTAATGGATTTCACCGCGCCAACTTTCTGAGTAAGTGGCGTCTGAACCGGCGTCTGCTGAGTAGGAGACTGATGCCCGGCCCCCAGCGCCGAAGCGCGCTCCGCCGGCCAATCCGCGCGCACGCTCGCGCCGCACGACAGTACGACAAGCACCGCTCCCGCCAGAATCGTCAGCGCAAATTTCGCACCGCACACCAAGCGTCGTTTCGTCAAAATCGTCAAAATCATCGAACGTATCAAAGGCTCCCCCAAAATCCCCGCTCACTTTGCGTCAATTCCGAACCTGCAATACTCGGGCCAAGCCCATCCATCTTAGCTGCACTCGAACCGCAACGTATCCCTCTGGTTTTAGACGTATTCGCGCCCGGGAAACGTTTCCTGATTCTCGCAAAATTATCCCGGCCCAAAACCAGAGCCTCCATTCCCGGATTGGAACTGACCAAATTCCACGAACACACGGATGCCGTTGCAGCACCATTCAGATGGTGTAAACTATGAATCCACTCGGCGGTGAGCGTAGCTCAGCTGGTAGAGCATCGGTCTGTGGCACCGAGGGTCGCGGGTTCAAACCCCGTCGCTCACCCCAACCTTTTCAACTTCTTACCTCGTCGTTGCACTCTGGGAATTGCACACTCTTTGCACACTCACGGTTCGAAAATTGCATCATACGGGGTAGTTGAAGAATAGCCAGCGGCTCCGCGTCCGGCCGATTAGATTCGCCGTAGCACTTCAGTGCCGAATTTGCGAGCAGTACCCTGCGCGGCAGACGGATAGTAATCGGTATTAGAATCCGTCTCGTTCTTAACGAAGCTGGAAGGCCTGCTCTCCTCCTTCCATAACAGCCGTAATCACATCGCATATTTCGGGGTTGTCGCTTGCCCCATCATTGGCGATGTGTACCTTCGATG
>CAVQBU010000013.1:0-44015 GCA_963710845.1 uncultured Acidobacteriota bacterium
ACAACGCAGGCGTAATTCGTCCCACCCTGGAGGACGGATCTTCCAAATGGGTCGGTTCCAGTAATGATGTAATTCCGCTGCCAGGCTTCCTCTGAATCGTAACCGCCAGTCCGCAGATGCGTGGAATGCACGTAGGAGTAGGTCGCCGTCAGCTGCAAGTTATACGGGAGCGCTTGCTCGATCCCGCCTGTGAAGCTGGAGACGCGCGGATTCTGAAACGCGGGGTCTATATATCCGCCTCCGGACGTGGACGCCGGGCATCCAAACTGCGTCCCGCAAAGTTGGTTGACGGCTAGCGGCGTGGAATTGGGATTCAGATAGGGAAAGCCAACGTTTCCATTTTCCGGAAATCCGCAAGAGCCGATGCAGTGCGTTAGGTTACCAGCACCCGCCGTGGGTAGGAATATCCCTACGGTCAGAGCATAATAGAGACCCCACGCAGCGCGTACAACCGTTGGATGGGCCCCTTGTCTCACGTTCCAGGCCATGCCGATACGTGGACCCCATTGATTGAAGTCACCTGGAACGCGCTGTGGAACGGGCGCCTCATGTGATCCGGCTCCTTGGCCTACGAGGACGGTGGTGCCCCACATCGGAGTCTGCGGCTGCGGGTTCCAAGTGCCATCCCAGCGGAGTCCATAGGTGACGGTAAGGTTTCGCGTCAATTGCCACTTATCCTGCCAGTAGAGGCCCAGGTCGGTCTGATAGTTGGGGAAAAGAGTTGTGGCTGGACCCAAGAATGAGAGTGGCTTTCCATTCAGGGCAACGCCTTGACTGAGTAAGCAGGTGAAGTTGACCGTCGCGCAGCTATTCGGACCGTTTGTTATCCCACTATTGAAATCAGCGATATCGAAGTAATCGTATTCACCCGCGCCCCAGCCGACAAATGAATCTTTGCGGTCTTCGAAGGTAACAGAATCTGCGCCGAATTTCATATCGTGTTTGCCGAACGAGTAATTGAAGTTGTCCGCCGCTTCGAACTTGCCGTCCTGGTTGTTGATGGGCAGATAGTACCGTTGGCCAATTCCATAATTAAAAGCGCTGCCGATATTCAAGCTCGGGAAGGCACTATCGGAAATCGAAAGCCCGGGCGAATCGCTGTTGGCGTGGCGCTCGCGAACCTCGTCTGAAACGCTGATGCGGGCTTCGTTCACCTTGCGGCCCAGCACGGTGTTCAAGCTGAAAACAACGGCACCGCCTTTGTTGGTGAAGTTCTCGGTATTGTCGAAAGCCTGAGGAATTTCATTCTTACCCTGAGCGCCGCTGAACCCGTCGGTGTGGTTACGGGTGAAGTAGCTCCGAACGCTGAAGCGGTTCGCGGGACTGAATTGATAGTCGTAGTGACCCAGGATGGTGAACAAATTCTGGAACTGGTTGCTGGCGCCTTGGAAGCCGGCGATCGAGGATTTGCCGTAGCAGTCCATCAGCACAGAATCCCCCGCTGTCGGGCTGGCTCCGCAGCCGGATGGCAGCACCGTGCCGGCCGAAATATTGCTGGGCAGCGGGACAGTGCCCGGGGCGCAGGCGCCGGGGACGCAGTTCGCAAAAGCAGGCCCCGTAATCAGCGGCAGCTCCGCGAGGCAGGCTGCTTGGTCGGCTTGGGTCGGACCCGGCGAACAAAATTGGGTGACCAGCGGGCCGTTCTGTAATTGAGCATCAGTGGCGATAAACAGGAATTGGCGGTCTTTGTGAATGGGGAAGCCGACGGAACCGCCAAACTGATTTTGCGTGGCGATGTTGGGAGGATTGCCGACGGCATCGTTCACAGTGAAATCACTGCCGCGGTAGTAATCGTGCGCTTCGCCATGCCACTGGTTGGTGCCGGATTTGGTGACCACGTTAACTAATCCGCCGGTGGCGCGTCCGAATTCCGGCGCAAAGCCGTTGGTGACTACCTGAAATTCCTGCACGGCCTCGAGGGGAACTGTGAAGTTCTTGGTTTCGAGAGATCCGAAAATTTCACCGAAGTAGTTGTTGAAGGTGTCCTGGCCGTCCACGACGATGCCGAGGTAATCGCTTTGCTGGCCGCCGAGGCGGATACCGCCGCGCAAGCCTGGAACAACCTGCGCCGAGGAGCTTAGCTGCGCCAAGTCGCGATAATCGCGGCCAGAGAGCGGGAGAGTTTCCAGATCTTTTTGGTTAATGACCTGGTTGATGCCGGCGGTTGAGGTGTCGATCGGTCCAGCCTCCAAGGCGGAGACAGTGACGGTTTGCGTCTGGCCTTTAACGGGGAGAGTGATGTCGAGGGCCAGACTCGCGCCGATGTCCACGACGAGGTCGGTGACGATGGTAGAGGCAAAGCCCTCTGCCTCTGCCTGGACCTTGTACGTGCCGGGCAATAACTGAGCAAAGTCGTACGAACCGTTGGCGTCGGCGGTGAGCTCGCGCTTATAACCGGTGGAAGGATTGGAAATGGTCACCTTGGCGCCTGCCACGATGGCGTGCGAGGTGTCGTAAACGACGCCGCGGATTTCGCCGCGCTCCACGGATTGCGCGGACGCGCCAGGAGCGGCGAAGAGAAGGCCCGCGAGCGAAAACACGACGGCCAGTGCTGCCAGGAATACAACCTTCACCATTTTCATCGTTGCTCTCCCTCTGGGTGTGGAGCGATCAACCGCGAAATTTGATTGGCCGGAATGCGTGAAGCGTTCGTTTCTCATCTTATTTGCCTGCCAGCCGCGAATTCAGCAGCTGAAGAAATTGTTCGGCGTTGACGCCGATGGCGACCTGAACGTTGGGGTTCACGTGGTCCACACCCTCAATGATGTAGCGATCCCCGTGGAGGACGTTGCGCTCGACGGTGTCGTGGCGATTGGCGACGGTCTCACCGCGGGTAAATTCACCGCGAGACTCGACGTCCACGTGCATTGCTTGCGTCGAGGTGATGGAAGGATCAATGGCGGTGCCGACGGCGAGAGGATCGTACATCGGGGAGCCGCCGCCCGCGCCATACTTGGCTTCCTGACCTATCAGGAAAGTAAGAACCTTCACGGCGAAGTCATTTTCGGGGCCGTGGGTTTTCGAGAGCAGATCGAGGTGCGCCTGGTCGTAGAGAGTTTTGTCACCGACATCGAGGCCCACCATGGTCAAGCGCCAGCCGGCTTGGAAGACGATCTGCGCGGCTTCAGGATCGTTATAGATGTTGGCTTCGGCAGAGGCATTTACGTTGCCGCCGGAAATCGAGCCACCCATAATCACGACTTCTTTGACCAGCGGAACGATCGAGGGATCTTTCAATAGCGCGAGCGCGATGTTGGTGAGCGGTCCGACGGGGACGAGAGTGATCTCGTGTGGAGACTCGTGAATCATTTGGATGATCAGATCGGGGCCAAAGCGGGGGTCCGCCTTACATTTGCTGGGGGGCAGTTCCACATTGGCGAGACCGTTCGCGCCGTGCCAGAGCTCGGCGGTAATCAGCTTTTGAAAGAGCGGATGCTGGGCGCCGCCAGCGACGGGAATGTCGCAGCGATTGGCGAGCGAAACGAGCTTCAGGGCGTTTTCCAGGCCTTGCTGCGCGGTCACATTGCCGGGGACGACGGTGAGAGCACGCACATCCAGTTCCGGCGAGTTCAGCGCGAGAAGAATGGCGATCGCGTCGTCGGTCCCGGGGTCCGTATCAATGATTACTTTCTTCGGGATGGCGGGCGAAGCGGTGCCAGTCCAAGGCGAAGATAGCTTATTTCCTCCCGCGTGTGTGATGGGTGTGATGGCGAGAGTGGCGACCGCGAGGATCAGCGCGGCGAACGCCGCGCTGCGCATCGTTGCGGTGCGCGCGGAAATTCTGGGTTGCGTGACAACCGTGCGCGAATTTCTACTTACACCACGGACGCGAAGCGAGGAATCTGCGCTCCAATCCTGCACGGACTGCGGAGTAATTATGGGAATCACTTCGGGACAGGGCCCCCCAGCCCTCAGAATGGAAGCAGGCTATCCCTGGGTCCGCGCGGAGTCAACACGAAACTGATTGCGAGCGAAAGTTTTCCACAGAGCGCGAATCAGTTCCATAAAAGAACTGAGCAGTATGAAAACTCGGATGAGTGTTAATGGAATGTTAATGAAGTGATGCGGTGTTGCTGTCCGCTTGGAGGGAAAAGGCGTCAAACCTGCAGACGGTGCGCGATTAGGGCGCGACATGGCATGACGATTGGCGTGCTGTTAGAATCTGTTCCGCGATGAACCGGCTACGAATGCGTTTCTGCAGACCCCTGCTGATTTCTCTTTCCATCATTATCATGGCTACTGCGGACGTGTCGGGCGCGTTGCTTCAGCCGCCGGTGCGCGCGGCGTATCGAAGTTTGATTGGATCGCGTCAGCGGCTAAGCGCGCCGCCCTCGACTGCGGTGGCATCGGGGCGTGAATCCGTAGCGCAGGCGCAAGATGATACGGTGAAGCTGCGGCACCGCAGCGAAATCACCAATCCTTACCATGTGGAATTCCGCGACGTGACCAGTGCGGCGGGAATTCATTTTCATCACGAACGGGCGTCGTCACCGCAGCGCTTGTACCCGGAAACGATGGGCGCGGGCGTCGCGTGGATTGACTACAACCAGGATGGATTTCTGGACGCGTTTTTCGTGAACAGCGGTTACACGCCGAATTATCACCCGCTGGTGCCACCACAGCCGGCGCTGTATCGCAATAATCGCGACGGAACGTTCACGGATGTGACGGAGCAGAGCGGAATTAAGAGCGACGGCACATTTTTTTTCGGCGTGGCAGTGGGCGATTACGATAACGACGGCTTTCCGGACATTTATATGACCGGCTACCGACATTCAGTGCTGCTGCACAACAACGGCGACGGAACTTTTACTGATGTGACCGCAAAGGCCGGAGTGGGCGACGACGGCAACTGGGGAACGGCGGCGGGCTGGTTTGATTACGACCACGACGGGAAGCTGGACCTGCTCGTGACGAATTACGTGCAGTACGACGTGGATCATCCCGTGCTGTGCGGCGATGTACGTCCGGGATTCACGGGCATTCCGCAGAGCAGCGCGTATTGCCATCCGGACAGTTTTCACGGGAGTTCGGCGAAGCTGTATCACAACAATGGCGACGGGACGTTTACTGACGTCACGGAAAAAGCGGGATTGCTGAACAAGGATGGGAAGAGTCTCGCGGTGGTGCTGGCGGATCTGAACGGCGACGGCTGGACGGATATTTTCATTGCGAATGATACGCAGCGGAATTTTTTGTATCTGAATAATGGCGACGGTACGTTTCGCGACGCGACTTATAAATCGAACGTGGGCTTTAGTGAAGACGGGCGCCCCGAAGCGGGCATGAGCGCTGACGCTGCGGACGTGATGAACAATGGGCTGATGTATTTGTTTGTGAGCCACCTGGATTTCGAGTTGAACCGAATGTATCGGAACAATGGGGACGGGACGTTCACGGATTACACGATTGCTTCGGGAATCGGGCAGACCAATATATTAAGGAGCGCATTTGGTGCGCGATTTTTCGATTTTGATAATGACGGCTGGCGGGATCTGCTGGTGATCAACGGGCATATTCTGGACAACATTCCGATGTATCACCCGGAAGTGGCGTACGAGGAAGAGAAAATGCTTTATCGCAACCGCGGGGACGGGAATTTCGTGGATGCGACGCGCACCGAGGGCGCAGATTTTCGCAAGCCGCGGGTGGGGCGGGGCCTCGCGGTGGGAGACTACGACAACGACGGGTGGCAGGATTTTCTGGTGAGCAATAACGGGGAAGATGCGCAGCTTTTTCGGAATGAAGGCGGGAGTTCTCCGGCGGCTCAGGGAAATCATTGGATCGCGGTGCGATTGATCGGCGTGAAATCGAATCGCGATGGGATTGGGGCTTCGTTGAAATTGACGGCGGGGGATTTCAAGAGCTACGACCAGGCAAAGGGAGGAATGAGTTATTGTTCAGCGCAGGATCCGCGGATTTATTTTGGATTGGGGAAACATGAAAAGGTGGATTCGATCTTGATCCGGTGGCCGAGCGGGTATGTGCAGGAGTTGAAGGACATTCCGGCGGATGTGATTGTTACGGTGACGGAAGGCGTGGACGCGAAGGCTGTGAAGTATCGAAAGTCGCTGGAGAAGTAGTAAGCCTGCATTGCAAACAAGCATTCAGATGCGCGGGATAGGTGTGTTCGCTTAGGTCGGTGCGACGAAACCGGTGGCGACGATGTCGTTGCCGCGGCGTTCCAGGATCACTTGCGGCAGGGGCTTTGGCGGAGGGCCGTCGAGGACGGCACCGTTCGTGGCGGAATAGATGCCGCCGTGGCAAGGGCAGGCAAAGATGTTGTCTTCTGGGCGATAGAAAACCGGGCAAGTGTGATGGGTGCAGAGGCGGCTGAAGGCGATGTAGGTTTCCGCGGCGGGGCGGAGGAGGAAGCAGGGGCGATCGTCGGCTGGATATGTGAAAATTTTGGAGCCGCCGACGGGGATTTCGTTGGATTGGGCGATTACTTTTTTCGGGTACGGGGATTTGTGTTTTTGCCAATAGGCTACTAGCGCGCCCGCCGCGGCTAGGATGCCGGCGACACCGAACCATTTGTTGAAGCCGCGGCGGGTGATGGAGGGAGTTTCTTCTCGCTGTAGGCGGTCGTAGTCTGGTTCGTTAATGGACGGCTGGTTCAAGTTTTTGGCTCGCTCACGGTTGCTGTGTTGCTACAAACACCGAAGAACACAGCCAAGAGTGGCCGTGCCATGATGCTGATTGGTTCAGCTCCGCATATCTTTCATCTGCCTTCATCTGTGACGCAATTTCGTGCGCGTCATCATGACGCCAGATGGCCCAGCTGCAGCCGCGTTTGCAGCACGTGCAGGATGGTGTCGCGGGCGATCATGCCTACGATGGCGCCGTCTGCCACCACTGGCATTTGATTGATGTCTTCGGTTTGCATGCGCTGCAGGACGCCCAGCGCGGGTTCGTCTGGCGTGGCGCAATGGGCGCGGTCGAAGGGCATCATCACGGCTTGAATGGAAGTGTTGGCCCATTCGTCGCGGGGAACGGCACGCGCGGAGGCCAGCGTGACCAGGCCGACGGGGCGTCCGGCGCCGGTGACGACGTGGCAGCGGCGGCCGGTGCGCAGTACTTCGTGGACATAATCGTCCACGGAGATGTTGCGTTCGACCGTGGGAACGTCCTGAGTCATGATGTCGCCGGCGCGGACTCCCGTGAGCGTGTTGCGCACGGCGACTTGCGTGTAGCTTTCGCGCGCGGCGCTCAGCAGGAACCAGCCGATAAAAGCAGTCCAGATGCCGTTGACCAAGCTGCCGTGGAACGCCCACCAGACTCCGATAAAAATCATCACGTAGGCGAAGAAACGGCCGGCGTAGGACGCGATTTTTGTGGCGCGGTTGAAATCGCCGGTGATTCCCCAAGCGATACTGCGCAGGACGCGTCCACCATCGAGCGGAAATCCGGGAATGAGATTGAAGACTGCAAGCATCACGTTGATTTCCCAGAGCCATGTGCAGGAAGCAACGACCAGCTCGTTGCCGTGGAAATAACGCGTGACCAGCCAGAAGCATCCCCCGAGAAACAGGCTGGAAAGCGGACCGGCGATGGCGATATTGAATTCCTGCAGGGCGCTGGAAGGATCGCGCGAGATGCTGGAGAGTCCGCCGAAGACATACAGCGTGATGGACTGCACCGGGATTCGATAGTGGCGGGCGACGACGCTGTGGCTGAGCTCGTGAAACAGCAGCGAGCCGAAGAAAAGGATGCTGGTGATGATTCCGAGCGCCCAGTGCTGTTGCGTGGACCATCCGGGATGCAGAGAGGTGAACTGCTGTCCGAGCGATACCGTGATCAGCAGGAAGATGATGATCCAGCTGGAGTGCAGGTAAACGGGAATGCCGAAAATCCGAAAAAGTTGAAAGCCGCCGGCAAGCTGGCCGGGGCGCGCGGGTGTGCTGCCGGAGGGCGGTGCGCCGGGGTGCGGCTCGGGATCAGGAGCGGGCGTGGTTGTGGGTGTGGTGGCCATGGATGCTTGTGCGCCTGAGGCAGATTCTAGCAGAGGTGGAGCGATTGCGCGTGCGTGGCGACGCTGGCTTTCGGTGGGGCTTGCTGTGGTGTTGAGTGTGGATTTCCACGGCGTGTTTGGGGGGCCACGATTGCTCGTTGGCGGCGGGTAGTTTAGTTGCGGCCGAGTGTGGCGCTTTTCGGCGGCAACGTGTTGAGAATGTTGGGTTCAGGCTTCTGCTCCCGTCCTGAAACTTCCTCTTTCCTCGATTGGCTATTCTCCTGCCTTTAGTCGGTTTGCAGCCCAGCTCAAACGGAGGACTAGGCCATGGAAAGCGGAATCGGATTTGTGGCGGTGGCGGGAGCGATTTTTGTTTCGTATGCGGTGGCGCTGGGGTTGGAGTGGCTCAGCTTGGTTTTGCTGATGCGTGTGATGCCGGCGCGGCCGGTTCCGCAGACCGTGGCGCAGCGGATGGCCGCGGTTGCGCAGTCGCGTGGTGGCGGCGAATCGGAGCGGCGGGCGGCGTAAGGTTCACGGCAAAGCTCGGAGCACAGCGATGAGTGGTGGTGGCACGAAGGTGAAGGCGAAGGCAATGGAGGTGTTACATGCTTTTTCTGCGGCTGTTGTTATTCGTGGTCAGTTTTGGGTTTTTGGGAGTCGCTGTTGCGATCGTGCTTTATGACCTTTATCTGGCATTTGAGCTGAACCGGATTCTGCGCTTGGGCGATCGCGCACCCAAGGATTTGGCTGCGAACCAAGTTGCCGGCACGCCGGGCGAAAACTCACCGCTTCCAGATGCAGTTGCCGGGACGCCGTCGTCTGGCACGGCCGCTTCCGCTACCGCGAGCTCTGCGCGTCCAGTATTTTATTTGCCGCCACGATCCGCCGGGCCGCGACGGGCGATACGCTGGTCTGCTGCCGCAAAGTTCGTGGCGTTTGCTGCGCTTTCGAGCTTGCTGGGCAAGAGCATCCTCGTTGTACCGGACGGGTTCGCGGCGGTGCGCGTGAGCCAGATTTCGGGCGTGCGGCCCGGAACTTTGTACGCTGGGACGCATTTGTTGGTACCGCTGGTGCAGCGGGCGCAGCTTTTCGATATTCGCGAGAAAGTTTATTCCACGGCCGCGTCGGAAAATCCGCGCGACAAAGGCTTGGAGATTTTGACGGTCGAAGCGCGCGAAGGCTTGTCGGTCGGCCTCGCGGTGACGGTGCGATATCGCATTGATCCGCGTCATCTGGATTATGTGGATGCGAATTTGCCGCAGCCGATTGAGGACGAGATTGTGGCGCCGGTGGTGACCAGCACTTTCCGGGACCTCGCGCCGAATTATATTGTGCGCGATGTTTTTTCCACGAAGCGCGACGAATTCCGGCAACGCGCTACGCAAGCCATCACGGCGCGCCTGAGCGAGGACCAGATCATTGTGAAGGAAGTGCTGCTGCGCAAAGTGCTGCTGCCCGAACAGTACCAGCAGGGGCTGCAGGGTTTGTTGTTGAAGGAGCAGGAAGACGACCAGGTGACGGTGGACCAGAGCATCGAGCAGAAAAAAGTGAAGATCGCGGAATCACAGGCGGAGGCGCAGAAAGTGCGGCAGATCAAGCGCGCAGAGGGCGATGCGCGGACGCGAGTGTTGATGGCGCAGGCGGAATCGGACTCGATGCAGTACACATTGCCGTTGAAGCAGAAACAGATCGAGCAATCGCGGCTGGAAGCGGAGGCGCGCAAGCAGACGACCATTGAGGATGCGGAAGCGGCGGCGTCGGCGCGCGTGAAGAACGCGGAGGCGGAAGCGCAGGCCAAAGTGATTGACAGCAAGGCCGAGCAGCAGCGGCGCGCGATGCTGGCGGATACGCAGAACGAGGAAACCGTGCGGGGCGCGGAGGCAGCGGCGCAGGCAAAGGTGATTGATGGGAAGGCGGAGAAGGAACGGCAGGACTTGCTCGCCGCTGCGGAGGCGAATCAGATTCGTCTGACAGCTCAGGCGGGCGCGGAAAAAATGCAGCTGGAAGCGTCGGCGCTGAAGGTGAACCCCATGCTGGTGCAATTGACGGTGGCGCAGAGGTTGAGCGACCGGGTGCAGATCATGATGGTGCCGACCGACGGAAAATTTTTCTTTACCAATGATGTGCTGAAGTCGGCGCAGGCTTTTCCGGGATTGAATGATCCGCCCGCGCGGGCTGGCGGGAAACAATGATGCGCTGATTTCGCGGCGCGGCAAGATTGAAGAGATTCCCATCCGGGGTTCTCGCGGCCTGTTCCGCGAGTTGGGCAGCCCGGTTCGGGAGTGACGCCGGCAAAAAACCCTTGCGGGTGGCACGGTGAGGACCAGGAGACAATGCGACGCGACCGCCGCAGCGAAGATTGCGTCCTGGAGCCGAGCCGCAGCCACCCTGCCGGCGTGAGTTGTAGGAAGGCAAAAGCTGGAGCACAGCGAAGAGTCTCGGCTATGTTCTTTTTCCATCTCGTCATCCTGAGCGCAGCGAAGCCTGCCTGCCGCAGGCGGGGATCTCTCTTCGATTTTAAGCCGTCGGCCTTCGTGACACTACGACACGAGCGGCTGCGCTCCGGAAGAGCACAGGAAAGATTGCCTGTGCCACGATAACTGCACGGACACGCGCTCAAGATTGAAGATTCGGTGGTGTGCTAAGATGACGATTCGCGAACTTGTTTCACAATTCGCGCACACTGATGCGGCCTTCCTGCCGGACTTCTCTCGCCATTCGCGTCGCGGTCTTCACAATTTTCATCGGTTTCTTTTCGGGTGCTGGAGCACCTGTGAGTGGCGCACAGGCGGCGTCTACGCTGCCGAAATCATGGAAAGACGCGGTGGCCAAGCTCGGCGATGAAGTTGCAGCTGCCATGAGCCCGGCCGCGGTCACGCTTAGCATGAATAATATTTCTTCGCTCGATCCTTCGTATGTGCCCGCGATTGGCGCGGCACTGCGCGAACAATTGCATCATCACAGCTTTGCGTTTCCCGCAGTGAATTCTACGGCGGCGCAATCGGCGGCTTCTTTGCGACTCACGCTTTCGGAATCCGTAACCGAATATGTGTGGGTAATGGAGGTGTCCAGCGATTCGGCGGACACGAATTCGGTTCCGATGTTGATGGTTTCAGTTTCTAAATCGGAGTTTCCGGAAGCTGAACCAGGCGAGCAAGTCTTGTCGCTGGAAAAGCGCTTCGTCTGGAAGCAGCCGGGAGGATTTTTGGACTTCGCACTTTTTAAAGATTCATCTTCAGGTCAGCCCTTGCTTCTGATCCTCGAAACAAAGCGTCTGGAAATCTACAAGTCTTCGGGTTCTGGATGGCAACTCTGGCGCAGCACACCAATTCCGCAGATGGCGGCTCTGTCGCGCGACCCGGAAGGGAGGATTAGCCTGAAAGAGGGGAAAATTTGGTTCAAGGAATTCGAGTGCATCGGCGATCCGGATCTCACGGGAACCGTGCAGTGCAAGATTCTAGCGCCGACCCATATCGTGGTCGACCGCACGAGGGTACCTGGACTACCAAACAGCCTAGGCACATTGGTGTATGGAGAATGTCGAGGTGAAACGATTTCGGTCTACACCGGTGAAGGCGATTGGACGCAAACCGATTTTCTCCGAGGATATTTGATTAGTCTTGGCCCGATCTCAGCAGTTGCCGTTGGCGATGCGATCCAAGTTCGTGGTCCAGTGATATCACTGCAACCGGAACATGACACAAGCGCCGCACGCGCAGTCGTTCACAATCTGAAAACGGATGAATACGAGGCTTATATTGTTACGGCGAGTTGCGGTAATTAGCGCGTTGGTGGGTATGGCGTTAGCTGCCCTGCCTGCGCGATCTTCGCGGCGGCCGCGGTATGGCGGAGCTTTGCGCGTGGAGATCGGGGCTTCGGTTGCATCACTTGATCCGGATGTGGCGGCCGCTTTGCCCGACGAAGTAGAGGCGAAATGGCAGATTGATTCTTTGATTTATGATCGTCGCGATGCTGATGGGGAGTTTGCGGGGGCGGCGGGGAGCGGGGCGTTTCGTGTGACGGTGTTTGAGGCTGGGAAGCGGGTGGCGCTTGCGGCTAATGAGGAATTTCGCGAAGGGCGGCCGTTTGTGGATGCTATGGAGATTGAGATGGGGAGGGGGGCGCACGAGCGGCTGGTTGATCTGGAATTGAGCAAGACGGATCTGGCGGAGATTGCGCCACAGGATGCGCGCCGTGCGGCCGAACAGGGCGTGCGGATTAGCACGTCGCAGCCGGATGAGTTGTTAGCGCTGGTTTTTGTCGGCGGCGATGCAGGCTCGAATGTGGCAGCCAAGCCGGGCGCGCGGACGGTGAATCAAGCGGCCGGACAGAACGCCGGGCAGGCGCTGTCGCTCGCGATTGACCGCGTGGCGATTGTGAATTTTATTTTGCAGAAGACCGGGGAAGCGGCGGGCGGGTTGTTGCCGCAGTGGTCGAGCGGGACGGCATTTTTGTTCCCGGCGGCGGCGCCGACAGACGCAAATCTGACGCATGCGAAGGAACTTTGGAAACAAATCGCGCCGTCGGCTGGTTTGGTGTTGGGATATGATTCCGCTGATCCGCTGGAGCAGAGCGTGGCGGAGCGGATTGTGGTGAACGCGAAGGAAGCGGGAATCGCGGTGCGGGCGCAGGCGATGCCCGGAGCTGGCGCGGAAAAATCGCGCGGCGCGGCTGGGCAATCGGCGCATGTAGATGTGGAATTGGTGCGTTGGCGGATGAGTTCGCGTTTGCCGGAAGTTGCGCTGAAAGATTTTCTGGCGCGGATTTATTCAGGACCGCTGGCGGGTGTTGAGGCTAGCGCGTTTCCTGAGGCTGCTTCGCCGGAGGACATTTATAAGTGGCAGCAGGCGGTGCTGAGCACTTACCGCGTGGTGCCGCTCGTTTGGTTGCCGCAGGTTTATGGCTTGAGCGCGCGCCTGCGGGATTGGAAAGCGCCGCGCCCAGGCGAGAGTTGGCCGCTCGCGGATGTGTGGTTGGATCCGGATACGCCGACGCCATCGTCAACGGGAGCCCAATGAGCTTGTGCGAGAACAGCAGCTCAAAAGTGGCGCCGTGCGCCGGAAGCAGCTTCGTGCACACACACAACGTTTTGCATTTCGTGCGCCCGAAGAGGATGATGAATCTGTGAAAATGTCGAACACAACCCGTGGTGGATCCAGCGCCCTTCCACCGGCGCTGTTAGCCAGCCGCAGCGGGCCAAAACGGGCCAAGAACGACGATTTCTATTCAATACAAATGAACGGTTTTCTGCTACCACGAATTTTGCAACCCACAGAAAACAAAGCACTTCATTTTTTCTATTCGATACAAATGAAGAGGCAGGCACTAATCACCAATTACCGCTCTCCACTCACCATAACGCGGAGTATTCCGTGACGTTTCGCACCAGGTTGTTCGTCAATTTTATGCTGGCGTTGCTGCTAGCCGTGGGACTGATCGCGGCGGGAGTAACCGTGGTAACCCGTAATGCGTTCGAGGAATTGAATCGCACGCACACAGATGCGCTGCTGGCGCAATTTCAGCACGAATTCGACCGCCGCCGCGCCGAGGTTGCCGAGCGCGTGAAGGGTATCGCCGACGACGGGCCGACGGTACGCATGGCGATTGATTTGAGCCGGCCGAACGCCGACGTGTCGGTGTATGTGAACGACGCGCATGGCGTATCGAGGTCGCATCAGCTGGACTTGCTGGATTTCGTGAACAACGACGGGACGATTATTTCCTCGCAGGAATCTCCGGCGCGCTTCAATTACAAGATGGATTGGGTGACGAAGCCGGAGGATTGGCCGGCGCGCGGCGCGTTTCTGACGAAACTCGACACGGAAGCGGGGCCGGTGCTGGCGCTGCTGTCCGTGGCCACAGTGCGCGTGGGCGACCGGGATCTTTATGTGGTAGGAGGCGAGCGGCTAGGAAAGGATTTTCTGGCTTCGCTGGTGCTGCCGGCGAATATGCGCGCGCTACTGTATTTGAATCTCGATCAGGAATTTCAGGACGCGAATTTGCTGGACGCGAGCGGGCCGGCGCCGGACGCGGACCGTTTCGCGCCGCTGGTGGCAAAAGAAAAGGCCAGCCCGGGGGAGCAGTCCACGGAAATTCGTTGGAGCATTGACCCGGCGAGCGCGGAAATGTTCCACGCTGCACCGCTACAGGGGCGCCAGAAGGAATTGCTGGGCGTGTTATTTGTGGGCGTGTCGCAACGCACCGTGGTGACGTTGGAGCGCCGGATTCGCTGGCTGGCGCTGGGCGTAGTGGCGGTGGGATTGCTGTTTGGGTTGATGTTGAGCTGGTGGGGCGCGGCGCGAGTGACTCGTCCGGTACAGAAGCTGGCGGAAGGCGCGCAGGAAGTGGCGGACGGAAATTGGAGCGCTCGAGTGAACGTGCGCGGCAGTGATGAGGTGGGGCAACTTGCAGCGTCGTTCAACAAGATGACCGAGCAGTTGGTGGAGCAGCGCGACAAGCTGGTGCAGGTGGAGCGCGTGGCGGCGTGGCGGGAACTGGCGCGGCGGCTGGCGCATGAGTTGAAGAATCCGCTGTTTCCGCTGCAGACCACGGTGGAAAATTTGCGCAAAGCGCGCGAGCAGAATTCTCCGCAGTTCGAGGAAGTGTTTCAGGAGTCCACGGGGATATTGCTGGCGGAGATCGAGAATCTGAAAGCGATCGTGGGGCGGTTCAGCGATTTTGCGAAGATGCCGCAACCGGAACTGAGCGCTGTGAATCTGAATGAGATCGTGCGCACGGTGGTGAAATTGTTCGAAGGACAATTCAGCGCCGTGGGGCGTCCGGCGATTACTCCCGAGCTGCATCTGGAAGATGATCTGCCGCTGATCCAGGCGGATGCGACGCTGTTGCACCGCGCGATTGAAAACTTGGTGCTGAACGCGATGGATGCGATGCCGGCGGGCGGCGTGTTGATGTTGCGCACGGCGCACAAGGATGACGAAGTGACGCTGGAAATTTCGGATACCGGGACGGGATTGACACCGGAAGAATCCGAGCGGCTTTTTACGCCGTATTACACGACCAAGCAGCACGGAACCGGGCTCGGGCTCGCGATTGTCCAAGCCGTGGTGGCGGACCATGGCGGGCGAATTTCCGTGGAGAGCGAAACGGGCGTGGGAACTTCTTTTCATATCGACCTTCCGATCAAGCCGCCGCACAAGGCGCAGACCTTCCCGATGGTCTTCGAGAAAAAAGAAGACGAGGCGTAGCCTGCCGTGTCTGCAAAAGCCCATATTCTAATAATCGATGATGACGCGAACACGCTGGCGTCTTTGGCGCGAGCGTTTCGGCTGGCGGGGCACGACGCGACTGTTTGCGACAACGCGGCGCGGGCTTTGGAATTGGCGAAGGCTGAGCGCTTCGATCTGATTCTTTCCGATGTGGTGATGCCGGGGCGCGACGGCATCGCGTTGCTGGAGGATTTCAAGGCGATTGGTTTGGCGTCGCCGGTGGTGATGATGTCCGGGCAGGCTTCGATTGAGAAGGCGGTGAAGGCGACGCGGTTGGGCGCCAGCGATTTTCTGGAGAAGCCGATTTCCAGTGAAAAGCTTTTGCTGACGGTGGAAAACGCGCTTCGCGTGCGGCATCTGGAGGAAGAAAACCGCGATTTGAAACGGAGGCTCGGGCGGCATCACATCGTGTGGGCCAGCGCGGCGATGAAGGAAGTGATGGCGCAGGTGGAGCATGTGGCGACGAGCGAAACGCGGGTGTGCATTCGGGGCGAAACGGGCACAGGCAAGGAATTGATTGCGCGAACACTTCATGAGAAAAGTTCGCGGCGGAACGGGCCGTTTATTTCGCTGAATTGCGCGGCGGTGCCGTCCGAGTTGATGGAGACGGAGCTGTTCGGGCATGAGAAGGGGTCGTTCACCGGGGCGGCTTCGCGGCATTCGGGGAAATTCGAGCAGGCGCACCATGGCACGTTGTTCTTGGATGAGATCGGCGACATGCCGATGACCATGCAGGCGAAACTGCTACGCGTGCTCGAAGAGGGCGAGATCGAGCGCGTGGGCGGAGACAAACCGTTTACGGTAGACGTGCGCGTGCTGGTGGCGACCCATCGGAATTTAGAAGAACAAGTGCGGCAGGGAAGTTTTCGCGAAGATTTGTATCATCGCGTGTTTGTGTTTCCGATTGTGCTGCCGCCTTTGCGCGAGCGGCGCGAGGATATACGCGTACTGGCAGAACATTTCGTGCGGCAGTTGGAAGAACAGAATAATTGGAAGCTGCGAAAATTATCGCTCGATGCGATTGCGGAATTGGAGCGTTATTCGTGGCCGGGGAATGTGAGGGAATTGCGGAACGTGGTGGAACGTGTGTTGCTGCTGGCGCCGGGGGACGTGGTGGAGGCGGAAACTGTGCGGCGGGCTTTGCCTGGCGCGGCGGGTGCTGCTGTTGGTGTTGGGGGTGGAACGGCTTCGGCGAAAATTGCGCTGCAGATGGGGACTTTGGCGGAGCGTGTGGAGGCTTTCGAGCGGGAGACATTGCTGGCGGAATTGAAATTGCATCATCATCACATGACGAATACGGCGAAGGCTTTGGGTTTGGAGCGGAGTCATCTGTATAAGAAGTGCCAGCAGCTGGGGATTGATTTACGGGCGATTCGGCAGACGGAGTAGGGCGCGGCGCGACCGCGCGATCGGCCTCGATTACGAAGGCGTCTCGGTTTTCTTCCGTGAAGAGAAGTAGTAGCTGGAGCCAATGTAGAGAAACAGGGACACCGCCATGGTGATCCAGAGGGCCTTTTGGCTCAACGTAATCGCGAAGGCGACAACCGCCGCGAAAAATCCCCACATGAAGAGTTCGCCGAGGAAGGCTTGTCTCCAGTGAGGCTTTAGGCCGCTATCCGGGAGACGCGGCTGGAGCGAGGGCCAGAGGCGGGGCACGCGTCGGCAGAATTCACGATGGGATTCGCCCTGCTCTTTTTGCAGATTGGATTCTTCCAGGCCGATCAGGCGCAGGCAGAAAATTATATTCCCCACGACGATCACCGCGAATCCCAAACGGCTCGCCAGTAGTCCCATGCCGAAAGCCATTAGCGTGTTCCCGAGGTAGAGGGGATTGCGCACGTGTCGGAACGGGCCGGAGGCGACGACTTTTTCCGCGCGCAGGTCGTGGTCCTGCATTACGTCGGAGCGCAGGTAGGACGTGGCCCAAGTGCGCAGGAGCGCCGTGAGCAACATGAGGAGCGCGGCGAAAGCAAGGCCGCAGCGCGCGAGCAGATCGGCATGCGGGGAATTTGCACCGACAGTGATGTTGACCAGATATTGCACGATGTTGACGTGATCGAACGCGTAGAGCCAGAAACCCACACCGAAGATCAGGCCGAAGATCCAGAAGCGGTTGCGAAATTCGAAGTCCGTGGCTTTCATGAGACTCCCGAGGCGACCAGGCGATCCATATTCTATACGCTCGAGGGCCTGAATTTGTTACTGGTCATCCCGGCCCCCGTTGTGCGAGGGATTCGGGCGGCGGAAACAGGCGGCTGAAGAGCAAGTGAGTAGGGAAATAGACCACGAAGACGAGGAAAAGGAAAGTGATGGCGAGGTGCGTGGTAGCGGATCCGTAGGAGCGATGAAGGAAGGGATCTTGCACGGCGAAATTGAGGTTCTGGTCGGGGGTGACGAAGCGCGAGGCGATGAGAACGGGTAGCAGGATGGCGGATTGCAGTTTCCAGCCGCGGCGATCGTAGCCTATGCGCTGGAGCGACCAGAGCAGGATGACTGGCAGGATGATGTGGAAGAGCGAGAGGAGGCGCGTCCAGAGCGGGGTGCTCGCATCGAAAAGATATTCGGTGCCGCCGATCAGGTGGCGGCCGAAGACGAGCCTAGCAGCCACGTCGAGGGTCCAGACGATATCTATGAGTACTGAGGAGACGGCTTGGCTGGAGACAAGGAGCGAATTGTTGGTCCAGAGGCCGATACAGGTGAGGATTACGGCGATGTCGCAGAGATGGAGGAAATTCGCGGGGCCCCAGGCGTGCCAGTAGGCTGCGAACCACAGTACGAGGCTGAGCAAAGCAAGCCAGCGGAGCCGCTCGGGGATTTTTTGGCTTGCTCGCGAGGTGGTGCGCATTTTGTCGCGGCGAACGGTGCCATCGTAGCAAAAGGATTCCCGAAATCCCAATGTTCGTGGACGCGGCTTCGAAATTTCGAGAACTATTGGCGCACGAGACTGGCGCGTGCGAAAATTTGATTGGTGACGACGATTAATCCAGCTTGGTTTGGCGCGGGCGGGGTGTGCGCGGCGGCGGGGTTGTTTGCCTGGGGGGCGGTGGCGCATGGATCGCAGATTTTCGGGCCAACTTTACGGCAGTTCGAACGATCCGTCGCGCATGGCTATCACATTTGATGACGGGCCGAACCCGGCTGTTACGCCGGGAGCGCTGGAACTTCTTCGGCGATACGGCGCGACAGCCACATTTTTTCTGATTGGGCAGCGCGTGCGGGCGTTTCCGGCTCTCGCGCGGGAAATTGCATCGCGCGGGCATGCGATTGGAAATCACACGGAGACGCATCCTTCGCTGACTTTCTTGTCCGCGAAGCGAATCGCGGAGGAACTCGACAGATGTGATGAAGCGGTCGGTTCCGCGACGGGAAAATCGCCGCATTGGATGCGGCCGCCGTTTGGTTATCGCAGCCCTTTGCTTGATGGGATTGTACGGCAGCGTGGCGGGGCTGGTGTAGCGATGTGGAACTTGGCGGCGCGGGATTGGCGGACACAGTCACCTGACCCAGTCATTCAGCGCTTGCGCAGGGCGCGTGGCGGGGATATCGTCCTGTTACACGATGGAGATCATCGCGTGCTGGAAGGGAAGCGCGGCCATGTGGTGTCGGCGTTGGAATATTGGTTGCCGCGCTGGCGCGACGCGGGCATACAATTTGTGAATCTGGACGAAGTGCCACTCAAAACTCAGGCGGGCTAGAGCGCATGGACGAAAAAAGATATTACGACGAGAAGCCCGAAACGAAGCAGATGACATTGGTGTGTCCGCATTGCCGGGAAGAGGGAGTTTATCCGGTGCGCTGGATGGCGCGGACGAAGAAGGGCGCGCTCCCTCCTGGCGGGAATGAAGATGATCGCGCGAAATTCGCGAAGGCACGATCGTACATGGTGCGGATGGATGACATGGTGGCGTGCCGGAATATTCGCTGCCGGAAGCGATTTGATTTGACGGGACAAACTGTGATTCTCACGTAACAGTGCGGCACGCGCGGACAGAGTTCGTGTGAGAGCGGCGAGATTGGAACTTCAGCGGCTAGACCCTCTCGGATTTGGCCCGATTTGTGTCGTAAGTAAAGCCACAACCCACAGAGACTCTACAGCAACGTCGACGATTGCCCGGTCGATGAACCTGAACCGGCAGTGACGAATTCAAAGACCACGTCAACTATGCCCGCCTGACAAGCAGGCTGCGCCTACAAAATCAAATTCAAGTTCAAAGGCGCCCGGCTAAAGCCGGCCGCTACAGAGTCAAAAGATCTGTTGGAGTCAGGAGTTTACGGGGACGCGTTCGAGGACTTCGCGGATTTTGGCTGCCAGGGCTTTCAGGTTAAAGGGCTTTTGCAGGAAATCCATGCCGCCTTGCAGGACGCCGTGGCGGAAGACGCTGTCGTCGGTGTAGCCCGAGATGTAGAGGACTTTGAGCTCTGGCCGTGTGGTGGCGAGGCGCGCGGCGAGTTCGCGGCCGCTCAAGCGGGGCATGACGACGTCGGTGATGAGAAGTTGAATTTTCCCAGCGTGAGCGGCGGCGATTTCGAGGGCTTGCTGGCCGTCGGCCGCATCGAGAACCTGATACCCGCGGGCAGAGAGGTATTCGGTGACGAGTTCGCGAACACTTTGTTCGTCTTCGACGAACAAAATTGTTTCGGTGCCGGGTTCGTGGCCCTGCACGGTTTTTTCGGGTGCGGTTTTCTCGGCGGGCGTTTGCACCATCGGCAGATAGACTTTGAAAGTTGTGCCGTGGCCGAGTTCGCTGTACACCCAGACGTAACCGCCGCTTTGTTTTACGACGCCGTACACCGTTGCGAGACCCAAACCGGTGCCGCGGCCTTGCGATTTGGTGGTGAAAAATGGCTCGAAAATGCGGGCTTTGGTGGCGGCATCCATGCCGACGCCGGAATCGCTGACGGTGAGCATCACGTAAGGGCCGGGGTCCACGACGGCGTGTTGCGTGGCGTAATCGCGTTCCAGTTGGACGTTGGAAGTCTCGATGGTGAGGCGGCCGCCGTCGGGCATGGCGTCGCGCGCGTTAACTACCAGGTTCAGAGCGACCTGTTCGATCTGGCTGGGATCGGCTTTTACGCGGCCGAGATTGGCGCCGGGCAGAAACGCCAGTTCAATATTTGCACCTATGACGCGCGAAACCATCTGGATCATTCCGGCGACTACTTCGTTCAGGTCCAGAACGCGCGGCTGCAATACTTGCATGCGGCTGAAGGCGAGGAGCTGGCGGGTGAGGGCGGCGGCGCGCTCGGCGGCTTGCTGAATCTGTTCGACGTTCTGCAGCGCGGGATTCTGGCGATCGGCGGAGCCGCGAGGCAGGCGGTCTAAAAGCATTTCGGCGTGGCCCTTCACTACCATCAACAAGTTATTGAAATCGTGGGCGACGCCGCCGGCGAGTTCGCCGATGGCCTGTAGCTTTTGCGACTGGCGCAGTTGGTCGGCGAGCTGTTTGCGGTCGGTGATATCTAGCGCGACGCCGATCACGCCGGTGATTTCACCATCGGGGCCACGCAGCGGGCGCACGTGTGATTCGAAGACGTGCTTCTGCCAATGCAATTCGTAGGTGAGTGCTTCGCCTGCCAGTGCGCGCCAGTGCGCGGCGATAGATGGGTGCTGGGGATCGTTGGTCTGAAAATATTCGGAGAGAGTTTTGCCGGTGAGGCCGCCGGATTTGACGCCGAGCGAATCCAGGGCGGCGCCCATGCTGGAGGTGTACCGCAGTTCCTTGTCGGTAGTCCAGAGAATAGCGGGCATGCGCTCAAGAATCACGGCGAGACGCGCGCGGCCTTCATGGCGTTCGATCTGAGATTTTTCCAGGTCTTCGAGCATGCCGTTGATGGCGACGCCGAGGAAAGCGAGTTCGTCGTGGCCGGGCACATCGAGACGCGCGGAAAGATCGCCGCTGGCGCCGATTTGGGTGACGTTCTCAGTGAGATTGGCGATGCGCGAAATGACGAAGCGTTCGAGTAGGTAGAGAGTGGCGGCGCCAAAAACGAAGCCCGCGGCGATCAATAAGAGCAGGAATTGGACCAGGCTGGTATGACCCTGCTCGTAAATGGTTCGGGGAAGTAGCACGCGGATGATGACCGCGGGCCGGCCGTAGATGTCGTTTAACACCTGATAAGCGGCGAGAGACTGGGCGTCGAACGGGTGGATGAAGCGCGGCGAGCCTTTGGAAATTGCAGCGGCCGCGGCACGGAAATCGGGGCTCAGCGTGGCTGAAGAAAGGGTTTGCGCCTCCACGGGGATAAGGGTGAGATCGGCGAGATGCTGGATTTCAGCGGCATCGAGCAGATGGCCCATGATCATGGCGCCGGCGATCGTCCCAGTGCTATCGCTCGCCAGAATCGGGCGGGAATCCACCAAGGCTGGTCCGTCGGGGAGATCAATGATGCCGGCCACTTTACCGTGGGGATCCTGCAGGTTGAGGAGCGGCGAGCCGGGCTTGAGATGATCGTCTAGGCCGGCCGGAACAGGAATCTCGCCACCGTGGGTCAGGTCGAAGCCCTTGGCGAAGAGTTTGCGGCTGTGGACATCGAAGATGGCGACGAAGCTGATTTTCAGCTCCTGAAACGTGGGGGCGGGGAACTCTGTCTTGACGTAACTGGGGCGCAGGCCCTTAGCGAAATCGTAAGTCAAATCCCAAGCGGCGTATTCGCTGGTGGTCTGGTCAAGCGTGTTTAGCTCATTCGATAGAGCGCTGGAAGCGCGGGAGATGTCTCGTCCGGCGAAATCCTCTTCCAATCGGGCGAAGCCGCGCATCAGAACAATGCGCGACAGAGCAAAAAGGCCGCCCACGAGGCCGAGCATGGTGATGCCGATGATCAGCAGGGTCTTCCGCCGAAGGGAGGACGGCACACGAAGTTGGGCAATGTGGAGGGGCGCCACGAGAGGCCTCAAGAGCTATTATATCGGTAGTGGGGAGGGGATGGATTTGGCGGTGTCCTAGTCGTAAATGCTCTGGGGCGTGTGGTGGGGTGCGAAGGAAAGCTGGCGGGTGGCTAGGGGAGGGTTTATCCTTCTTACATCGTGGTGGGATGCATCTCCGTAGCTGAGGTCAGGCATCCTTATCAGTTAGTTTGTCCTTGCCGGATTGCCGGGAAGAGGGGTCAGATGACCAAAAGCTCGGTTCGCTTGCCGCTTGCCCTTCTATTGTTTCTGGCTGTTGGAACCGCGCCTCCTTTGACCGCGCAGGACGCTGGGCCGATGCCTCCACCGCCTGCGACTTCTGCTGCGACTGCCGCGAACCAGAGCGCGACGCAGAAACCTGCGGCTGCGGGCGCGCCAGGCTCGCAAACGACTGCCGCTCCCTCGACGCCTTCGGATTCTGGGACCTCTGCCGCTGGTCCGCCGGCGGGTGCAGCGAACGGCGCTACTTCTGCGTCGGGTGGTCCGGGCGAACCTGCTGCTACACCGGCTGCGCCGACTGCGGCACCGAGCGCAACTGCGGTTGCGAAAATCATGGTTCCGGCAGGGACGCATATTCCGCTGGTACTGCACAATGCCATATCCACACGCAGCGCGCGGCCGGGCGACCCGGTTTACTTCGAGACTTTGTTTCCGGTGATGATTGACGGGAAAGTAGTGATTCCGGCGGGATCGTACGTGAGCGGCGAAGTGACGGAATCGAAGCGACCAGGGCGGGTGAAAGGGCGCGGCGAATTGATGATCAAGTTGACTACGATGATTTTGCCGAACGCGTACATGGTGAACCTTAATGCGGTGCCTGGGGGTGTCGGTACGGGTGGGAATGAGACGACGGACAGCGAAGGAAAAATCATCGGCGATTCGGAAAAAGGGCACGACATCGGAACGATCGCAAAGACGACGGCGGCCGGCGCAGGCATCGGCGGCGTGGCCTCGCGGACCGGAGCAGGCGTGGGAATCGGAGCGGCAGCGGGGGCGGCGGCGGGTTTGGCGGCGGTGCTGCTAACGCGCGGGCCGGATGCGGAAATGCCGCGCGGGTCCACGGTGGAAGCGGTGATTGACCGATCGCTTTATCTGGATGCCGATAAGGTGCAGTTCAGCGGGCCGGGACAGGCGTCGTCGCTTGCCGGACCGTCGAATCGCGAGCCGGTGCGGAATAAAGATCCTTTTTAAATCTTGGATTGGCAGTTCAGGCTCAGGTAGCGCTGCGATTCGCTTGCGCATGCGCGTGCTCTTGGGAGCTTGCTGCGCCTGCGAAGCGTAGTGGCGAAAAACTCTCCGCGTTCAAATTCGATTTTCCGGTGACGATCCAATCGCGCATGATTTTTGCTGTAGCAGGGGCCAGCAGGATGCCGTTGCGGAAGTGTCCGGTAGCCAGCCATAGGCCTGGGATATCGGTGGGGCCAATAATTGGCAGCTGATCGGGTGTGCCGGGGCGGAGGCCGGACCATTCTTCGACAATTTTGGCTTCGGATAGATCTGGAACTAGATCCAGCGCGGCGTCGAGGATTTGGCGCACGCCTTGCGGCGTAACTTTTTTTACAAAACCCGCGTTTTCGAGCGTGCTGCCGGCGATGATGCGGCCGTCGCGGCGCGGCACCAGGTAGCCGTACTCCGACCGCAGAACTTTGTTGAGCTGCACGCTTTCTGAGCGCAGTGCCAGCATTTGGCCGCGCACGGGATGCACTGGGGCGTAGTGGCGCGGTTGCAGCTGCGGGTCCGCTCCGCGCATCGCGCCTGCGGTGGCGACTGAGCCGCGTGTAACAGTCCCGCCTCCGATCGTTCCGCAAAAACTTCCGGCAGCGACGATTACGTGCTTCGCTGCGAGCTTCTGGCTCCCGGCAATCACACCGACGCACGCTTTTCCCTCGTAGAGCAGGGCATCCACCGCGCAGTTGGCTCGAATTTCGGCGCCGTGGTGCTTTGCAGCCTCGAGCACGGCCGCGACGAGCAACCGCGGGTCAACCGTTGCTTCGTCGGGCAGCCACGCGATCGCGCCCGAGTGCGGCGCGAGCGACGGTTCGTGTTTGCGGCCTTCGTCTGGCGAGATCGCTGCGGCGGCTAATCCGAGATGGTGAAATTCGGCGACCATTTTATTGCGCGCGATTTCAGCTGCGGGGCCGCGGAAGACTTCGAACGTGCCATTGCGCGTGAAATCGGTGGGCTTGCCGGACGCGCTTTCGACGGCGGCTGTGAACTCGGGGTAGAGTCGCAGGCTCTCTATGCCGAGAGGAACCAGCGCTGACGTTTGCGACGAATCCGGACCCGGCGCGAGCATTCCGGCAGCGGCCCATGAGGCTTCGCGGCCCGGCTCCTGGCTATCGAGCACGGCGACGCGCAATTTTTCGGAGGCGAGTTCGAAGGCGATTGAGCTGCCGATCAGTCCGCCGCCGGCGATGAGTACGTCGTAAACGCTCACCGATTCATATTATCAGGAATCGTGGCGCGGATATTGCTCGACGAGGCGGCGGACGGATCGCCGTGCAGCAGCATGGAGCCGGATGCGAGTTTCACGTCTGAATATCGCATCACAGCGAATCAACGAGCTCGACGGAGAGGAGGCGGGCTTTTTGGGCCAGCGTCTGAGCGCGCGACCAGTCGCCGGCTTTGCCTGCGTCTTCGGATTGGGCGAGAAAGCTACGAATTTTTTCGACGAGGTCGCTTTGCGCGGCGTTCAGGACTTTCCCGTTGGCTCGCTTCAGATTATTCTGCGCGACGCCGGCGTCCACGTCTGTGCTGCGGCGCATGGTGGCTTGATCGCCGGGGGAAAGTTGCGGCGAGATTTGTGGCGGCGGAGTGCGCGCGGGCTGCTCGGCTGGAGCATCCGAGGAGGATTCGGCGGGTTGGCGGTGGGGAGGCGGAGGAGGTTTGGTGTGCGTGGGCTCGACCGGCAGCGGCGCGGCGGTGGTGGTGGCGGGAGTTGGCGGAGGGGCTACGGCCTCGACCGGGGGCAGCGCGTCGGTGTCTGGCGCGACGTTAGTGATCGGTTTGGAATCGGCGGTGGAGGGAGCGGGGGCGGCGGCCACGGGCGCGGCGGCTTTCACCGTCGTGTCGTTACACCCCACCACACTGCACGACAGCCCGCTGAGAAAAAAGGCTGCCAGCAACGCGGATTCTGTTTTTCGGCTGGGCATTTATCTTCTTACTTGCAACAGCTAACGTCTAACCCCATGACTTCCAACATTTATATTTTCTCTTCGGCGAACGGCTGGCCGAAATCGCGATGTTTTCCCGTCGCTGCTTCGAGGGAACGCGCCAGCGGCAATTCCAGGCGAAAGGTGGTGCCGCGTCCAGGCTCCGATTCAAATTCTATCCGACCGTTGTGCAACTGCACAAACCGAAAAGTGTTAGCGAGTCCGATGCCGGTACCTCCTGGGCGGGTGGTAAAAAACAGCTGGAAAATTTTCTTTTGATTTTCTGGCGAGATTCCCGCACCGGAATCGGCCACGGCGATGACGGCGAAATCACCATGGCGGGTGAGGCTGAGGGCGATCGAGCCTCCGGGACTGGTGAAGTCGCTGGCGTTCAGCAAAAGATTCAGCACGGCTTGATGAATGAGCTGGCCATCCACCAGCACGTGCGGAAACTCAGGCGGCAAATCGACGCGAAGTTCGATGCCGGCTTTGGTGATGGTGGGGCGCGCGGCTTCCAGCACGTCGTCGAGCAATATGCGCAGGTCGGTTTCTTCCAACTTGATTTCCAGCGGCTTCGTGAAATTCAGAAAGGTTTTCACGGCGCGGTCGAGGCGGTCAATTTCGCTATCGAGCATTTTCACGGCTTGCTGCGGTTCGGGCTCGACGGGCATGTTGGCTTTCAATACTTCCAGCCAGAGACGCATGGAGTTCAGAGGATTTTTCACTTCGTGGGCGACGCCTGCAGTGACGCGGCCGAGAGCGGCGAGGCGTTCGGAAACTTGCAGCTGGTTGCCGATGCGTTCGAGCGATTCGACGTCGCGCAGGGTGATCAGCGCGCCCATGGCCAGGCCGTGTTCGCGGATCACTTGCGCGCTGAGGCCGATGCGCTGCGAGCCGTGTAGGCCCTCGAGAGTGATTTCGGCGTTTTCGATGTGACCGACTTCGTCACCGTGGATGCCGAGGGCTTCGCGCGCGGGATGCCCGGGAGGGAAAATTTCGCTGACGCGCAAACCGCGCAGAACTTCGGAGCGCTGGCCGAGAAACTTTTCGACGGAAGGACTGACGAGCACCGCGTTACCGCGAGCGTTGAAGAGCAGCAGGCCGTCTTCGAGGCCGCCCATGACCTGATCGAGATTTTCGCGCAGGGTGCTGAAAATTTCGCGGACGTCTCTTAACTGTTTTCCGATGCCGATGATTTTGGTGCTGACGGCGCCGAATTCGTCGCCGCGTTCCACCGGCTCGAGATCGAATTCGCCGGCGGAGATGCGATCGAGTTGGGCGGAGATGCGGTCAATCGGAGCGAGCGAGGCGCGGCTGACGATCAGCGCGAGCAAAGTGGAGAGCAACACGGAGGCTAGCGCGTAATATCCGGCCGATTCGAGGCCAGGCGAGATTTCGTTGCGGATCAGCGCCGAGGAAAGGCCGATGCGAATGTAGCCGAAGGGTCCATAGATATTGAAGGGCAGCGAATCTTCGTACACCAGCGGCGGCCCGTAGAGCGTACGCAATTGCTGGAAGAAGCCGCCACGGACGAGGGAATCAACCGGCGGGCGTTGGGCAATTTTTTCGCCGCGCAAGCTGGGGTCGCTGGAGACGAGTACGATGCCATCGAGATCGCTGATGGTGATTTCGTAGATGGTGGGGGAATAGCCGATAGCGGATTCCATCACGGAATTCAGGGTGCTGCTATTGTCGAGCGCGCGTTGCACGTAGGCGCGCAAATCGGCGGGACTGGAGGAAGCAGGAGATTCGCCGCGGGCTGCGGCGTCGGTTAGCGAATTCTGGCAGGCGAGATAGATTTGGCGCGCGACGAAATGCGCGCGGTCGTCGGCCTGGCGCAGCGTCTGGCGGGTGAGGCGCGCGATGTACAGGGCCGAGACCGTGGTGACGACCGCCAGCACCAGCAGGGAGGTCGCCAGCGTAAATTTAGTTTTCAGGCTGAGACGCATCTCTCCGCCCCGCCTCGTATTCTTTTAATTTGTTGTGCAGAGTTTTCAGGCTGATGCCGAGCAGTTCGGCGGCGCGCGTCTTGTTCTGGCTGGTGGCGCCTAGAGTTTGCAGGATCAGCTCGCGCTCGACGGCGTCCACCGTGGTGCCGATGGGGAAGCGCAGGCCGCCCAAGCCGGAAGTAGTCATGGCAGTGACGCGGCCGAACTCAGCGGGCAGATGCTGGCGCGCGATGGTGCCGCGGTCGGACGCGATCGCAGAGCGCTCCAGCACGTTGCGCAGCTCGCGCACGTTTCCGGGCCACGGATAGGACTTGAAGAGTTCCATGACGTCGGTGCCGACGCCGGAGACTTTCTTTTCGTGCTTGGTAGAAATGTCGGCGAGCAGGTGATCCACCAGAAGCGGCAAATCGTCTTTGTGTTCGCGGAGCGGAGGGAGATGAATGTTGAAAACGTTCAGGCGGAAATAGAGATCCTGGCGCAGATGCCCATCGGCGACGGCTTGTTCCGGGTTTTTGTTGGTGGCGGCGACGACGCGCACGTCCACTGGCGTTTCGACCTTGCTGCCGAGGCGGCGAACTTTGTGATCTTCCAGGACGCGCAGCAATTTTGCTTGGGTTTGGGCGGGCATTTCGCCGATTTCGTCGAGGAGCAGGGTGCCGCCGTCGGCCAGCTCGAAGCAGCCGATGCGGCGCTCGGCCGCGCCCGTAAACGCGCCTTTCTCGTGGCCGAAAATTTCGCTTTCCATCAGTGATTCGGGAATGGCAGAGCAATTGATGGCGACGAAGGGGCGATCGGCGCGCGGCGAGAGCATGTGGATTGAGCGCGCGACCATCTCTTTGCCGGACCCGGTTTCGCCAGTGATGAGAACCGAGGCAGTGGAGGGCGCGGCGATTTCCACCTGGCGCATCACGTCTTGCATCGGGGAGGAAGTGCCGACGAGCGTGCCGAGTTTCCCGGCGGCGCGCAGATCGCGCGTCAGCGCGACGACGGCTTGTTGATTGCGCACGTGGCCCAGCGCGCGTTCGAGCAGTGCGCGCAGCACGGGAGGCTTCAGCGGTTTTTCGATGTACCAGTAGGCGCCGGCTTCGATGGCTTGCACGACGCGTTCGTCGCTGCCGCGGCCGGTGATGATGATGACGGGAATACGGAGGATGTCGTCGCCGAGCTGCTTGAGCAGATCGAGCCCGTTCATGCCTGGCAGTTCGACGTCCGCGAGAATCAGGCTGGGCTGGAATTCCTGAAATTTCGCGAGGGCTTCTTCACCGCTGCCGACGCCGAGAATTTCCCAGTTCCATTTGCGCAGCAGGGCTTCATAGCCTTTGCGGGCGTTGTCTTCATCTTCAACGATCAGGATGCGCTGCTGGTTGGGAGTCGAAGTGGTCATCGGAACTTTGAATGTAGCAGCAGTAAGGCGGAAATCCAAGAGAGCGGGGCTGAGGGAGGCGGCGGCGTGTGAGGAGTGGTTCGCTTCCTGAAGTGGGACAAGTTCAGAGCGGGACATCGACAATGGGAGGATAGGTGCGGCGCTTAACGGCTTTGTTGTCAGTCGAGCCGCGCGCGAAGCGCGGCCATCGTCTTGCATACACTCTTTGGGGTGAACGATGAAAGAGAATCGAACGGCGGTGCGCTACAAGATTCACGTGCCGGTGCAAATTTGCGTTTCGCAACGCCAGCCCCCGGTGTTCCATGCTGGGCAGCTGCGGGATATTTCGCGGACGGGCATTTTGTTTCACTCGGAGATTTTGTTCGAAGTGGGAACGACGCTGGAGCTGGCGTTTTGTTTGCCCGCGGAGAGGGAACGGAATTCGTGTGTGCTGGCTCGCGCTACGGTGACGACGCTGCGAACGTGGGAGTTGCCGGGCGAGCCAGTGCCGCTGCATGGAATTGCGGTGACGATTGACCGGATTGATTTTGCGCAGCCTTCTACTTCCACTGCCGCATGAGTGGCGAGCGATTTATTCCCGGCCGCCTCGCCGCCTGACCGTTCTTTTATTCCAGCGTGATTCCGCGATTTCCTGCCGCCTAAGTTCTGCCGAGGTGCAGGGGACGCTCGAGCGCGAGTTCGAGCTTCATGTTTTGCGGCAGGGTTAGTTCCTGGCCCAGGCCCGAGGTCATCATGAAGGCGGTGGCGGCGGAAATGGCCGCGCCCATGGCTGCTTCTTGTTTGTCTTTTTTGGCGATTCTTGGTTCCGCGCCGACGAATGCGGCCTCGGCCGCGGCGAAGGCGGCGTCTTCCTGCTTGCTGCTGGTGGCGCGGATTTCGCCTTCGCGATCGTAGAGCACGCGGATGGAATGCACGCCTGGAGCGTCAATCAAATCGGCTACCAGCGGAATCCAGCCCGTGGGACTGTGGATTTCATCGAAAGTGAGCCAGAGGCGCGCGCGGCCTACTTTTCCGGCGGGTTGGATTTTGTCAATATGGCCGCGGATTTGGGCGCCTGCGGGCAGAGTGGCGCCTTCCGCCGTGGCTAGCGGCTCGAGAGTGCGCGCGAGGAATTGTTTTCCTACTTTGTCTTCTTTGGTGGAGATCACGGTTTGGAGGGAGACAAGGAAACGAGTGTCGGGCGGGGCGGCGTCGGGTGGTGCGTCTTGGGACTGGGAACCGGGATCTTGACTCTGCGCTTGGGCCGCTACGGGTGAGAATGCCAGCAGTAGGTACGTAAATACGAATATCCTCCAGCGTTTCATAAACTCCTCCAAATTTTAGTTTGGCGCTTTCAGCTGGAGGCGAAAGCGTGTACCGATTGGGCTGAATATATCAAATCGCCGAGGGTAAGGCGAGGGAGGTTTGTGTAATGTGCGCGACGGCCGGGTGGAATTCTGGAAACGTGCCAGGGCTCTGGGCGCGGGGGCCGGGAGGGGCGAAGTCTGAGAAAAAAATGTACTGGAACAGACGGGCGTGAATTATAATCCGCGCAGTTTTACGAGTTTCGGTAGGACACGCTCGATACTCCGTTTTTCGGCCCCCATACGAGTCCTGTGGTTTTTTCGTTACGCCGCCAGCGGGGGAAGAATGGGTGGAATCGTCAGCGCGGTGCCAGGCGGGGCGGTAGCTGTGCTGAGGAGGCGTACTTTGACAGTGCTCGAACGTGCGGCGATCTTAGTGGTGGCTGGGATTTTTGTGGCGACGGCTGGGTTCGCCGACGATACCAAGCCTCATCAGCCCGCCGGAACCGCGGCCGCGGCCAGTGCATCGTCCTCGGGTGATGCGACTGCGAAGCGGGCTGCGAGTACGGTTGATGCCGCGCCTGCGGCCACCGCGTCCGATGCGGCCTCCGTTCCGGCGGGTTATCCGTCAGCTGCACCATCCTCCTCGCCGCCGTCCTCATCTTCATCCTCGTCATCATTAGGGGCGCCTGCTGCGCCGCCCAAACCTAATTCCGGGGCGGCTAAAGGCCACGCGGCTGCCGATGAAGATTCCGAACAGCCGAACTTCACGCCGATGC
The DNA here is from genome assembly GCA_963710845.1 of uncultured Acidobacteriota bacterium. GTDB lineage: Bacteria > Acidobacteriota > Terriglobia > Acidiferrales > UBA7541 > Palsa-295. The sequence goes on from CAVQBU010000013.1 coordinate 30,632, forward strand.
CCGCGCTGGACGGCAATCCGGGACTGTTTACATTGGAAACCGGGGAGACACTGCCGAAGCACGGCTGGTCCTTGGGCGTGGGATTGAGTAAATTTTCGCGCATGCCGGGAGACATTACTTCGCTGCAGCTGATTCCCTCCTTCGGATACGGAGTCAACCGCTGGTTCTCGGTATTTTTTCAAATTAATTCGTATGACTTCATTCACGTTGGCGAGCCGAGTTTGCTGAGTCTGGCATCGGTGAACGCCGCGAACCCGCAGTACCAGAACACGATTTACAATTCGATCATTCCTTCCACCGGGTTCCCGCCGGCTTACGTGGAGGATGCTCCGTTTGCGTCGCACAACGGAAGCGGCACGGGAGAAATGGATTTGGGATTCAAGATTGGGCTGCTCTCGGAACGGCGGGGCAAGCCAATCAGCCTTTCCATTCGCAATGATTTTTACATTCCTACGAAGACTGGCCTTGCCGATCTGCTGCAGAACCAGGTGCAGTACGGAAGATTCAATTATGGAATTGGGCTGGAGGCGAGCAAGACGTTCTTTCACGGCGGAATTACGGCGACTGCGAACTGGTCGTATCGTTTCACACGGAATTCCAGTTATGCCGCGGTCGTAGGCGGCACTCCGGAGACGGTGGTGCTGAACCTGGCGGACCAGATGCAGGTGGGCGCGGGGCTTCTGATTTTTCCGACGAAGCGTTTTCAGATCATGACGGAGTATGACGGCACGATATTCGTTGGCGGCAACGCAATTCAGAACACCACCTTCGGCGCGCGCGATCCGGTGGACAACATCATCGGTTTCCGGCTGTATGCGTGGAAGTGGGCGGCGATGGATTTGGGCTACCGGTATTCGCTGGACCTGACCAATCATCGGGACCGCAACGGATTTGTGGTCAAGGTGGGCGTGGCGGTCTGGCCGTCGAAGCCACTGCCTCCGGATGTGGTGACGGCGACCTGCGATTTGGACAAGGCGACGGTGAGGGAAGGATCGGAAGATTACATCACGGCTGCGGCGCACGCGACCGATGCGAACGGGCTGCCTTTGACTTACCAATGGACCGCGACGGGCGGTTCGATAGATGGGGCGGGACCTTACGTGCGCTGGAATTCCGGCGGTGTGGGCGCGGGAAGCTACGTGTTGACAGCGCGCCTGGATAACGGCGCCGGCAAGAGCGCGAGTTGCTCGGCGAACGTGACGGTGCAGCCGAAACCGGCGCCTCCTGCGCCGACGATGACTTGCACGGCGGACCGTTCGACCGTGCTGGCTGGAGAACGCGCGGAGATCACCGCGAACGTGAACGACGCATCGGGGACGGCGATACGATTCACATGGCTGGCCAATGGCGGGCAAATCATCGGCAGCGGCTCGATGGTGCAATTCGACACCTCTGGGCTGGCGCCGGGAACCTATACTGTGACTGGGCGGGCAGAAAATGAATCGCACAGCGCTTGCGATTGCACGGCAGCGGTTACAGTGCAAGCGCCGCCTGCTGCGCCGCAAGCGAGCAAAGTGAGCGCTTGCGATTTTGCGCCGGGCAGCGCGCGCGCAGACAACGTCTGCAAACGCAATCTGGATGACGTGGCGGTGCGGTTGCAGAGCGATCCGAAGTCGAAAGTGGTGCTGGTGGGTTACGCGGATCCCAAAGAAGCGGGCGCCACGAAACTGGCCGGCGAGCGTGCGGCGAGTGGTCAGAAATATTTGCAAGAGAAGGGCGTGGACGCTTCGCGTGTGGAGGTTCGCACAGCGGCAGGAGAGGCCGGTGCGGGGCAGGAGAACCGGCGGGTGGATGTGGTCTTTGTGCCGGATGGCGCATCCTATTAATTGCGGGTTAATCGCAGGTTGAGGGAGAAAGCAACGAGCAGGGCGCCCGGCGGCAGTTGCGGGCGGCGGGATTTCGGCGAGCAGTGGCTTGGATTTGAGCAGCGGCGTAAAGGAAGCGTCGTGCCGTTGCGCTGGGCCAGAATTGGCGCGGCTCGATGCTCCGAATCGAAAACAATTCATGGCCTCGCGCTGATTCCGCCGCAACTTTTGTGCCAGGTGTACACGGCCAGTATTCGAACATGATTTCGCGTAACAGGTCCTTCCGGTGTTTTCCCATTTTGCTGATTGGAGTGGCGTGCGCATTCGCGTTGGCGGCGCCAGTGCAGGCGCAGGTTTGGCAGGCGATGGGTCCTGCAGGTGGTGACGTGCGGGCGCTCGCGAGCGATGCCGCGCATCCCGACGTGCTATATCTGGGCACTACTGACGGCGCGATTTTTACGTCGCATGACGCGGGGGCCGAGTGGAAGCCGCTCGGGCTGATTGGCGAAAATCAGAACGCTGTGGTGACGGCGATTCTGGTGGACCCGCGAAATTCGGCGCGGCTGTACGCTTCGATTTGGACGCGCGAGGCTCGCGGCGAAGGCGGCGGGGTTTTTTTGAGCAGGGATGGCGGCGCGACTTGGCGCGACTCCAGGCTGGCTGGGCATGCGGTGCGGGCGCTGGTGCAGTCGGCGGCGGATCCGGCGATGTTGGCTGCCGGCGCGCTCGATGGAGTTTTCTTGTCGCGCGATTCCGGCGAGACGTGGCAGCGCGTAACGCCCATCGGTAACGCCGAGCTGCGCAATTTCGACTCGCTCGCGATTGACTCGCATGATCCGCAAATTATTTACGCCGGAACGTTTCATCTGCCATGGAAGACCTTGGACGGCGGCGCGCACTGGACCGCGATTCATGCGGGAATGATCGACGATTCCGACGTGCTCAGCCTGGTGACGGACCAGGAGAACCCGCGGCGCATTTTTGCCAGCGCGTGTTCGGGGATTTATCGCAGCGATGATGGCGGCGCGGCATGGGAAAAACTCGAAGGCATTCCGTATTCCGCGCGGCGCACTCCGGTGATCCGGCAGGATGCGACGCGCCCGGCGATTTTGTATGCCGGGACGACCGACGGGTTGTGGAAGACAGCGGACGGAGGCGCATCGTGGCGGCGGATTTCACCGCGGAGCTGGGTGATTAATTCGATGGTGATACTGCCCGGCGATGGCGGTGGCGAATCGCGCGTGTTGCTGGGAACGGAACAGCACGGAGTGCTGGCGAGTGAGGATGGCGGCGCGAGTTTCCACGCATCGAATGAGGGATTTCATCATCATCGGATCGTTTCGCTGGCTGTTGACCCGCAGGATTCGCAGCGCGCGGCTGCGGTTCTGGAGCATGCGCCGGAAGCATTGCTGATGACGGAAAATGGCGGTCACAGCTGGGCGCCGATGAGCGCGGGGCTCGATGGGGAAGCGGTGCGGCAGATTTTTTCTTCGCCGGTGGGCTGGTGGGTCGCACTCGCATCGGGCGGGCTGGCGCGATTCGATGCGCCACTCAGCAATTGGACCCGGATGGGAGTGGTTTCGGAATCTACTCCTGCGGCGGTGAACTCCGCGGGCGATTCTGCCGGAGGGCGCGGCGAGATTCCTGCTTTTCGTCCTACAGTGAACGATCTGTTTTTCGGCGACTCGGCGTGGTTTGCTGCAACTGAGCACGGGCTGTTCGTTTCGCGCGACTCGGGCAGATCGTGGACGGAGTTGCCGTTTGGGCCGGGCGAATTGCCGGTGGGTTCGGTACGCGCGTCGCGTGACGGGCGGCAAATCCGGCTGGTCTCATCGGGCGGAATGGCTTTCTCCGAAGATGCGGGGCGGACTTGGGCGTGGCACGATCTTCCGTTGGAATCGGGCGGCGCGGTGCGGCTCGAATGGACTAGCGACAACATTTTGCTGGCGACCGCGCGCGCAGGTCTCTTTGTATCGCGCAATGACGGAGTCTCCTGGACGAAGGCGCAAGCGGGACTTCCCGGCGGGCTGGCTGATGGCATGTTGACCGCGCCAGATTTCTGGCTGGTTTCGATGCACGCGGCGGGGATATACATTTCGCGTGATAAAGCGGCGACGTGGGCTCGCGTGAAACTTAGCGGCGCGAGAGTTGCGGGACGCGCTGGCGACGGGCCGTTTCCACTATTGGTCGCGACTGGCGCGGCGGAGCGGATTTACGCCGGCTCCGCTAGTGACGGTCTGTATGTTCTCGATTTATCCGGCAATTCCGCGCCGAAATCCTTCGCGGCAGGCGCGACCGGCGCGAAGCAACTGGTGGGCACTAAGCAGATGCTGGGCGACGCGCCACAGCCGCATTTGACCGGGACGGGTAGCCAGTTGTAAGCCAGTTGTCGCGATTTTCCCTCATTGAAACTTCGGCGTTCCCAAGGCTGCATGATGTACGGGGAAATAGACTTATACGCCTGCGTACTATTACGGACTTGTTAATTGTTCCATTTCGACTCTACACTCCGCTCCTCACTCTTTGCCGATTCAAGACCTAAACACTGATAGATCGGGCAGATCCGGAAACGTTCCCATTTGGTGCTTGTGTTGCAAATGAATTCGGGAAACGCAACCGGAAAGGGGATCGAATACCATGGCGGTTGGACAGGTGTTCACGTCGGAGCGCCCGATATCGGCGACAGTGTTGATTGTGGATGATGAGGACGCAACACGAAGCTTGTGCCACGACGTGGTAACGGATTCGGGTTTGCGCACGCGCACGGCTTCGACGACGGAGCAGGCGCTGGAAATTCTGGATCAGATGCCGGTGGATATTCTGATCACGGATTTACGGGTGCCGCAGATCGGCGGGCTGGAATTACTGAAACGGGTGCGCAGCAGCTACCCGCAGACGGCGGTGCTGGTGCTGACGCAGTACGGCACAATTGAGAGTGCGGTGGAGGCGACGCGTCTGGGAGCGGCGGATTACATCACCAAGCCGTTTCACATCCCGGAACTGCGCAGCAAGCTGGACCGCATGATTCGTCTGTTGGATGTGGACCAGGAAAACCGTGTGTTGCGCGAGACTTTACGGACGCGGCCCGGGTTCGCGGATTTGATCGGCGTCTCGGTGAAGATGCAGCGTGTGTACCGATTGATCGAGCGGGTGAGCCAGCATGCGTATCCGGTGCTGATTTTGGGCGAAAGTGGCACCGGCAAGGAACTGGTGGCGCGTTCGGTGCATTATTCGGGTGTGCGGCGGAACAAGCCGTTCATCCCGGTGGATTGCTCGTCGCTGGTGCCTACGTTGATTGAGGCGGAATTATTCGGCTACGTGAAGGGCGCGTTCACGGGAGCACTGCACGCGAAACAGGGATTGATGGAAATTGCCGACGGCGGCACTTTGTTCCTGGATGAAATTGGGGACTTGCCGTTTGACATGCAGGCCAAGCTGCTGCGCGCTCTGCAAGAGAAGGAAGTGCGGCCAGTGGGTTCGACGGACCGCATACCGCTTTCGGCGCGCATCATCGCGGCGACGAATCGCGATCTGGACGCGTCTGTGCGGGCAGGAACTTTTCGCCAGGACCTAATTCTTTCGTTTGAACGTGGTGCAAATCAAGATTCCGCCGTTGCGTGAACGGAAGACGGACATCCCGATTCTGGTGAATTCATTCCTGGAAAAATTCAGCGAGGCAAACGGCAAGATGCGCACGATTTCAGAGGATGCCAGCGCGCGGATGATGGCTTATGACTGGCCGGGCAACGTCCGCGAGCTGGAAAATGCCATTGAGCGGGCCATCGCCCTGGGTTCCGGGCCCATCCTGCACGCGGGCGATCTGCCTACGAATTTGCAGTACGGCACTGGCGAGCGCCTGCCGCAGAATGACGAACTGCTGCCTCTAGATGAGCTGGAGCGGCGGGCGATCCTGCGTGCGTTGCGCGAGGCTGGGGGCGACAAGCTGGCCGCCGCGCGCATGCTGGGAATTGGCAAGACCACGTTGTATCGCAAGTTGAAGCAGTATGACGCGCAGTCCCAACCGAATTGACGTCGGCATAGCCGCCGGAAGAAAAAGCTGGAACGCGCGCTAAATCCTGACGAATTTTGCTCGGCAAGAAATCCCTAGAGGGGAAGGCCCGTATCGAACTGGGAAGTTCTTCTCCTTTTTCTCTCCTCCTGCATCCCCACCATACTGATAAGTAAAGGGTTACGCGACACGTACTTGGTCCGAATCATGCAATAGGTGCTGCATGCGAATTTTGTCGCGCTTCGCGGAAACGCCATGCAGATGAGGATCCTGGGTTGCGAAGTAAATCGCGCCGCGGCAGATGGCGTCCTTGTTTTTCTTTTCCGGATCTGCACATTCTGCCGGGGAGTGTTCCGATGAAGCAGGCCGCGTCCCACAGCATGCTGGCGCGAGTGAATGCCCATTCGTCGCGGGGTTCCGCAGCCAGCGGGTCGCACGCTACCGCGCATCTGCAATTTGGAGACGAGGCCTTCGCGGCGGTGTTTGACTCGAGCGCTGAAGCGTTGCTGGTGGTTAACGCGAAGGGGGTCATTCAACGGGCAAACCCTCGGGCGAGTGAGATGTTGCACCGGCGGGGAAGCGAGTTGCTGCAGGCCGAGCTGGGGAATTTCCTGATGCGGCCGAGTGCGGAGGAGTTTTCGCGGTTGTGCGTATTGCAGGCTGGCTCCAGCGCGCTGTCGATCGCAGAAGGCCTGCTGGTTAGCGGCTTTCCGGTGCGCATCAGTTTTCGCGCGAGCCTGGACGGAGCGCAAAATCTGGTTTTGTGCCTGGAAGAGAGCTCTGCGGTGCGGCGCGCTGAAGCCAAATGGGTGCAAGTGGAGGCGGAACTGACGAGCGTGCTGGATTCAATCGAGACCGGAACGATCCTGTTGGACGCGACGGGACGCATTCGTTTTTGCAACGCGCGGTTCGGGCAGTATTTCAGCATGGAGCGCCGCCAATTGCAATCTCTGGGAACCATCGAAAACCTGGTGGACATGGTGGCACCGCGTTTTCGCGCTCCTGAAAATTTCGCAGCGCCATGGAAAGTGTTTGCGGCGGGCCAGGGAGTGCCGGGCCACGACGAGCTGGAGATGATGCGGCCGACGCGTCGCAACTTGGAAAGGTTTGCGCGTCCGGTGCTGGATCGCGAAGGCCGTGCGGTGGGTTGGCTGGAGCTGTTTTACGACGTTACCGGCGAGCGGCAGATTCAGTCCAAATTGCTGCAGACGGAAAAGATGGCAGCCGTTGGGCAATTGGTTTCCGGCATCGCGCACGAATTGAATAATCCGCTGACGGCCATCATGGGTTACGGGCAGTTGCTGTTGGGGCAGGGTTTGAAACCTGAGCAGTATTCGGAAGCGACCAAGGTGTTTCAGCAGGCGGAGCGGGCGCGGCGCATCGTAAAAAACCTGCTGTATTTTGCGCGGGAAAATGAGCCGGAACGCACGCGCGTGGATTTGAATGAGATTGCGGAGCGCACGCTGGCATTGCGCAGCTACGAATTGCGCGTGGAAAATATTTTGGTGGAATGCGAACTGGCGCCCGACTTGCCGGAAACGATGGCCGATCCTTACCAGTTGCAGCAGGTAGTTTTGAATTTGCTGATGAACGCGGAGCAGGCCTTGCTGCAGGGACGCGGGCAGGGAAAGGTGAAAATCAAGACGAAGGTGGCCGACGGCAATCGGATTGCAATGGAAATATCGGACGATGGGCCCGGAGTTCCGCGGGAAATTGCTTCGCGGATCTTTGATCCGTTCTTCACTACCAAGCCTTCGGGCATTGGAACAGGCCTGGGACTTTCGATAGTTTACGGAATTGTGAAGCAGCACGGCGGGGAAGTGACGTTCGAAAACTTGACCACCGGGGGCGCGCGTTTTGTTGTGGAGCTGCCGGTACTGGAAATTCCCGCGAACGAGCGGCGACCGGCAGAGCCGGAATCCGCGAGCGACTCGCCGCCAGTGCGCAGCGGAAGAATCCTTGTGGTGGAAAATGAGCCCAGCGTGGCGCAACTGATCGTGGACGTGCTGCGAGAGGAAGGCCACCAAGTAGAAGCGGTGCTGGAAAGCCAGGAAGGGCTGACACGCTTATCGCGTACGCACTACGACCTGGTGGTTTGCGATCTGCGCATGCCACGGCTGGACGGTCCGGCGTTCTACGAAGCGCTGATTCGGGCGGGAAGTCCGGTACAGAATCAATTGCTTTTCGTCACCGGAGACACATTGGCGCCGCGCACTATGCAGTTTCTAGAGAAGAGTAAGCTGCCGTACCTGGCTAAACCTTTTCTGGTGGAAGAATTGAAGCTGGCGGTGAATCGCCGGTTAGAATGCAGCCGCCTGGCCGAAAAAAGCGAGCTGATTCCCGGTCCAGGGACGAGCCGATCCAAATGAGAAAGAATCAAAACGCCATGGCGATATCTGTGGAAGAAGACGTGGGTTCGCCCGCGCGCGGTGCGTTGCTGTGTGTGGCCGATGCCGTGCTTGCGGAAGCGCTCACGCGTGAGCTGAACCTTTCCGCGCACGTGGGGAGCGTCTGCCTGGCCACCAGCTTGCCGGATTTAATGGAGCGCATGGAGCAGAACTCGCCATGCGTGATTTTGCTGGATGATGGGGTGTTTCAAGATGCGCCGCTTGCTGAACTGCAGCGGCAACTGACGAGAACTGCTCCGGTGATCTTGCTGGCGCCCAGCGAACGGCAAGGCGAGATTCTGCGCATGGTGGCGGAGGGCGAAGTGGAATTCGTGGCGCGCCGCGGAGAATGTGTACCCTTGGCTGCTTGTCTGGTGGAACGGCGCTTGCGATGGGCGCAGCGCTCAGGATCGGCCGGCGGATCGCCCTGGGCGGAAATGCCCGAAGACGTGGCGGAAATCTTCCGGCACGAGATTAATAATCCGCTTACAGGAATTTTGGGTAACGCGGAGCTGCTGCTTTCCCATGGCGCGCGGTTGCCGGCGGCGGATACGCAGCGGCTGCAGACCGTGGTGGATCTTGCTGTGCGGTTGCGCGAAACGATTCGGCGATTGAGCGATGCCTGGGATAGCCAGACGCGTTCGCCGAAAGCAACAGCGCCGCGTGCGGTGTCCGGCGTTTCGCTAATCTGAGGAATTAATGTTGCGGGCGCTTCGGTTGCCATGCGGCAGCCGCGGCGCGGGATTTTTCCAGCAGCGTGTCCAGGTCTTGGCGCTGCAGGAATTGCCCTGCTAAGACCACTCCTGAAATCTTCTGCGTGTTGGCGATCTCTTGCGACGGATCGGCGTCCAGCAGGACCATATCGGCGCGGCGGCCTGCTGCGATCATTCCGGCGTCTTTTCGACCCAAGAATTCTGCGGGATTTTTTGTGGCTGTTTGAAGGGCCTCTTGCGGCGTGAGTCCTGCAGCGACCAATTCGCGCAGCTCGTAATGCAGGCTGCTGCCGGGGAAGACGTAGCGATCGAGCGAATCGCTGCCCGCGAGTAGGCGAACGCGGGCGTGATGCATCTCACCGGTCAACTTGCGGTCATTTTCATACTGGCGCTGCCACCATCCGGCGTCTGCCTCTTCCTGTTGCGAGGGCGGAGCCGTCGGGCGCCACTCTTTTTGCAGCGCGAGCGGAACGTAGGCAAGCAGAGGGTCGTCGAGAGATAGTTCGGGCGATTGCTGCGTGATACGTGCCACGATTGAAATGGCATAGAGTGTGGGCGTGACCCAGGTGCCGTTGCGATCGAACGTGGCCCACAGCGTGGCGGCTTTCTGCGGCGAAAAAGTTTTGTCCGCTTCGTCGTACACGGCTCCTTCAGAGCGGTCTCTTTTCGCGGCGGCTTCGAGCAGGCGGCGGTGCAGCTCCGCGTCTCCAGACGAACAATCCAGCGCAAGCGAGCTGTAGATGATGTGCTCGATGCTTTTCTGTCCGACGGCGGAGGCTTCGCTGGCGGTGACGGCGGTGGGGATGTGGCCCACGAAAGTGATGCCGTCTTTTTTCGCTTCTTCCGCGACCGCGAAATACGCTTCGCGCGTCAATTGAATTACTTTGATGAAATCGGCGCCTTGTTTCTGCAAATGATCGACTGCCGCGCGGGCTTCTTCGGGCGTTCCCACCTCTAGAACGGACGGGTCGGAGGATTTTGCCTTGCCGGGACGCGGTGCGGGCACGAGCATCGGACCTGCAGCCACGATTTGCGGACCCAGCAGCGCTGCCGGATGCGATTTCGCGGCGCCATTCCTGGAGCGCGCGAAGGTCGCCGCCCATGTCACGTATGCCGATGATGCCATTCGCGACGAGTAGAGGGAGCAATACGTCTTTCGACCACGCGGGGTCGGCGCTTATTCCGGCGACGTGCGTGTGCATGTCCCACAAGCCGGGGATGAGGAATTTTCCGCGCGCGTCGAACTCGATTTCATCCTTGTGCGCGGGACGCTTGTGGTCGCTCGCGGAGCCTATCCATTCGATCACGCCGGCGAGTGCGACCACGGTCATATCTTGCTGCGGCGGGCCTTGCGGATTGACGATGGTGACGTGAGTGATCGCGAGAGGAATTTTCGCGGAGGAACCCGGCGATGACTCGCTAGCGGCGGTGAAACGCGGCTGGCGCTCGGGCGCAAATGCAAGCAGCGTTACGGCAAGGCAGACGGCAAGACTGCGTGGCAGAAACCGCATTTTGGCACCCTGGCTGCTTCTGCCCGGCTTAGACGCTACTTCGCGCCTTTTAGGTAGCGGTCAAACCAATCAATGGTGCGCCGAATCGCGTCAATCTGATTTTCACGTTTGGCGAAACCGTGCCCTTCGTTCGAATAGTAATGCGCGTCCACGGTTTTTCCGGAGTCTTGCAGGATTTTTACCACCTGCTCGGCCTCTTCCTTGGGCACGCGGATGTCGTTATCGCCCTGCAGTACCAGCAACGGGGCCTTGGCGATCTTGATGTAGGTGAGCGGCGAATCGGCGTCGTAGATGGCGCGATCTTTTTCCGGGTCGCCGAGCAGGGACTTTTCGTATTGCTGCAGGAAAGGATCTTCATGCTGCAGCATCGTGAGCCAGTTGATGATGCCGTATTCTTCGACGGCTGCGGCCCACACGTCGGGCGCTTTGCCGATGGCCATGAGCGTCATATACCCGCCGTAGGAACCGCCGGTGATTCCGATTTTCTTGGAATCCACGTAGTCGGTGGCTTCCAGGAATTTCACGGCGTAGATTTCGTCCTGCAGGTCGCCGCCGCCCAGGTCTTTCACGTTGGCTTGCTGAAAGTCCATGCCGTAACCGGTGGACCCGCGCACGTTGGGCGCGATGCAGATGTAGTCGCGCGTCGCAAGTGCCACCACGGTGCGATTGAAATAATCGGTGGTTTGTCCCGTGGGACCGCCGTGGGGCAGCACGATCGCGGGATTCGAACCGTCGCGTTTCAAATTGAAGGGCACCCAGACGAACGCGCTGATAATTTTTCCGTCGAAGCTTTTGTAATGCACCAGCTGTGAAGGGGGAATTTTCGCGGCGGTGAGGCTGGCGATGGCGGAAAAAGTCAGCTGGCGCGCTGATTTTTGTGCGATGTCGTAAACCCACAGATCGCCGGGGTGAGTAGAGCTCTGATGCGAGACCAGGAGGCGGGCGCCCATGTGCGCGAACGGCGACGGATTGCCGGCGTAGCTGTTGAGGCCAGCCGGCAAGTTGATTTTTGCCCCGTGACGCGTGGCGGTGTCCGCGAGGTAGGCGTCGCTGCGGCCGTCTTCGTTTACTTCGTAAGTAAATTCTTTGCCATCAGGAGAAAAATCTCCGGCGTTTGCTTCCCACTTCAGGTCGGTCACCCAGGTGAGTTTCTTTGTGACCACGTTGATTTCAGCGACGTTACTGTAGCCGCCAGGGCGGTCGGAAGCGACCAGCAGTGTCGTGCCATCCGGCGAGATGGAGGAAGCCATGGTGCGGTGATCGCCTTGGTGCGGCGATAAATTTTCCTGCGCGCCGGTTGCGGCATCAATGCGATAGGCATCCGAATCGCTGAAGCCGGCGTTGAAGCGGGTGGCGTAGATGTATTTTCCCTCCGGGCTCCAGATGGCGTTGCTCCACAGATGGTCCGCGGTTTTTTCGTGCGTCAGGTTACGCGCCGCGCGCGTTTTCCAGTCGAGTACGGCGATATCGGTCGCGGAAGCAGTCTTGGGTTTGTACGCGAATGCGATGGTCTTGCCGTCGCGCGACCACACCGCACTGGTTTCGGAAATTTCCGGCGTGTTGGTTAGGTTCACCACTTCGCCCCCGTCGCTGGGAATCGCGAAGAGGTCGTAGATTTCGCCGCCGCCTTGGTCCGATTGAAAGACTATCCATTTTCCATCGGGAGACCATGTGGCGCCGGCCTGGCGATCATCGGACTGGCTCAGCTGGATCGGCCAACCGCCCGCGGCGCTGACTTTCCACAGATTATTACGGCCGGTAAGGTTGGTGCTGAAGACGATCTGTTTTCCGTCCGGCGACCAGGCGCCGCCGCCGACGGAGCGCGTATAAAAGAGATCGTCCACGGGAATCGGGATCGCTCCCAGAGCGGGTAACGAGCTGACGGATTTCGGGTCGGTGATTTCGCGCGAGTCGGGTGAATCCGAAGCAGCGAGGGCGGTGATCGAGAATACTAGCAGCAACGCAAGTCGGCTGAATTTCACTAGGCGTCTCCTGTCGTGTAGCCCGCGCCATGATAGGTCGGAGTGAGCGAGGCGTCAACGCGGCAGCAAGACCTCCGGCGCGGCGGCTTCCGATCACTGTACAAATCAGGAGTCATGGATCGGCGGGAACTAATGACTCGATTGCGGAGAACCAGTCTAACGCCGGGTCAGTTGGGGAAGACGGAGTATTGAGCCTCCAAGCGGGTTGCGGCGCGCTGTTTTGTCCGGCGGTAAAGACGAACCAGCCATTCGCCAACTATAAATGACGCGGCGATGAAGAGGGCAGCGAACAAGTAGCGCCGTGCCTCAGTTTTCAGAATCATTCTGTCAAACTTTTCCCACGACGGCCCGAGAAAGAAAGCCGAAAATAGAATTGAAATGGCGATGGCAGTGGCCAAAAGCAGAAATGCCAGTCGGTCCAACCAATGTCGCCGCGTTTTCAAACTGTCGTGAGAAAGGCCAACGTATCGCGGCGATTGCTCAACGAGTTGCGAATCCGTCAGCGCCTCCGCGACGGGCAGCATTCCGGTGACGAGCGAGGAAGCATCTTGTATTTCTTTCGCTACGCTGGCTTCGGAGTCGGACTCGCTGGTCGCGTGGAAGAATGCTTCGCGATGGGCCAAGAGCCAATGGCCGCCCGCTTTCAAGCTGATTCCGCGGGGCCACTCCCGGGACAGGATCGCCGCGCAGCGGTCCGGTGTGAAGAATTGCTCGACTAAGGGGCGGTTCTCGGCCGTCAATGCGTAGCGGCTTTCGAATTCAATCTGGCCGGGCAGAGAGACTTTTCTCCACCAGCCACGCCCCATGAAGGACGCGGTGCGAGTCGGTTTCAGATCGAACTTTGGGAAAGAACGGTCGTTAAAACGGTAGCCAGCCCAGTTGAGGTAATACGTTCGGCCTTTGATGCTGGAGCGAACTTCCTGAAACGAAAAAATCTGGACGTGCTGGTTCGGCCACTGCAAGGTGTGCACGATTGA
>CAVQBU010000014.1:0-364709 GCA_963710845.1 uncultured Acidobacteriota bacterium
CCGCACGGCGCGCATCCTGTGGCGCAATCTCCGCCAGATCCGTCTTGCTCAATTCCAGATCAACCAGCCGCTCGTGCGCCCCCCTCCCCATCTCAATCTCCATAGCATCCACAAACGGCCGCCCTTCGCTAAATTCCTCATTAGCCGCAAGCGCCACCCGCTTCCCAGCCTCAAACGCCGTCACACGAAACGCCCCGCTCCCCGCCGCCCCCGCAAACTCCCCATCAGCATCCCGACGATCATAAATCAAAGAATCAATCTGCCATTTCGCCTTTACTTCGTCGGGCAAAGCGGCCGCCACATCCAGATCAAGTGATGCAACCGAAGCCCCGATCTCCACGCGCAAAGTTCCGCCATACCGCGGCCGCCGCGAACTGCGCGCGGGCAACGCCGCGAACGTCAGCGCAGTCAGCGCGCTAATTGCTGCAAGTCGCCGTAACAATATAAGCCTCGTATTCATCCGTTTTCAGATTATGAACGATTGCGCGAGCTGCGCTTGTGTCATGTTCCGGTTGCAGTGATATCACTGGACCACGAACTTGGATCGCATCGCCAACGGCAACTGCTGAGATCGGGCCAAGACTAATCAGATATCCTTGGAGAAAATCGGTTTGCGTCCAATCGCCTTCACCGGTGTAGACCGAAATCGTTTCACCTCGACATTCTCCATACACCAAATTGCCTAGGCTGTTTGGTAGTCCAGGTATCCTCGTGCGGTCGACCACGATATGGGTCGGCGCTAGAATCTTGCACTGCACGGTTCCCGTGAGATCCGGATCGCCGATGCACTCGAATTCCTTGAACCAAATTTTCCCCTCTTTCAGGCTAATCCTCCCTTCCGAGTCGCGCGACAGAGCCGCCATCTGCGGAATTGGTGTGCTGCGCCAGAGTTGCCATCCAGAACCCGAAGACTTGTAGATTTCCAGACGCTTTGTTTCGAGGATCAGAAGCAAGGGCTGACCTGAAGATGGATCTTTAAGAAGTGCGAAGTCCAAAAATCCTTCCGGCTGCTTCCAGACGAAGCGCTTTTCCAGCGACAAGACTTGCTCGCCTGGTTCAGCTTCCGGAAACTCCGATTTAGAAACTGAAACCATCAACATCGGAACCGAATTCGTGTCCGCCGAATCGCTGGACACCCCCATTACCCACACATATTCGGTTACGGATTCCGAAAGCGTGAGTCGCAAAGAAGCCGCCGATTGCGCCGCCGTAGAATTCACTGCGGGAAACGCAAAGCTGTGATGCTGCAATTGTTCGCGCAGTGCCGCGCCAATCGCGGGCACATACGAAGGATCGAGCGAAGAAATATTATTCATGATAAGCGTGACCGCGGCCGGGCTCATGGCAGCTGCAACTTCATCGCCGAGCTTGGCCACCGCGTCTTTCCATGATTTCGGCAGCGTAGACGCCGCCTGTGCGCCACTCACAGGTGCTCCAGCACCCGAAAAGAAACCGATGAAAATTGTGAAGACCGCGACGCGAATGGCGAGAGAAGTCCGGCAGGAAGGCCGCATCAGTGTGCGCGAATCGTGAAACAAGTTCGCGAATCGTCATCTTAGCACACCACCGAATCTTCAATCTTGAGCGCGTGTCCGTGCAGTTATCGTGGCACAGGCAATCTTTCCTGTGCTCTTCCGGAGCGCAGCCGCTCGTGTCGTAGTGTCACGAAGGCCGACGGCTTAAAATCGAAGAGAGATCCCCGCCTGCGGCAGGCAGGCTTCGCTGCGCTCAGGATGACGAGATGGAAAAAGAACATAGCCGAGACTCTTCGCTGTGCTCCAGCTTTTGCCTTCCTACAACTCACGCCGGCAGGGTGGCTGCGGCTCGGCTCCAGGACGCAATCTTCGCTGCGGCGGTCGCGTCGCATTGTCTCCTGGTCCTCACCGTGCCACCCGCAAGGGTTTTTTGCCGGCGTCACTCCCGAACCGGGCTGCCCAACTCGCGGAACAGGCCGCGAGAACCCCGGATGGGAATCTCTTCAATCTTGCCGCGCCGCGAAATCAGCGCATCATTGTTTCCCGCCAGCCCGCGCGGGCGGATCATTCAATCCCGGAAAAGCCTGCGCCGACTTCAGCACATCATTGGTAAAGAAAAATTTTCCGTCGGTCGGCACCATCATGATCTGCACCCGGTCGCTCAACCTCTGCGCCACCGTCAATTGCACCAGCATGGGGTTCACCTTCAGCGCCGACGCTTCCAGCTGCATTTTTTCCGCGCCCGCCTGAGCTGTCAGACGAATCTGATTCGCCTCCGCAGCGGCGAGCAAGTCCTGCCGCTCCTTCTCCGCCTTCCCATCAATCACCTTTGCCTGCGCCGCTGCCTCCGCGCCCCGCACGGTTTCCTCGTTCTGCGTATCCGCCAGCATCGCGCGCCGCTGCTGCTCGGCCTTGCTGTCAATCACTTTGGCCTGCGCTTCCGCCTCCGCGTTCTTCACGCGCGCCGACGCCGCCGCTTCCGCATCCTCAATGGTCGTCTGCTTGCGCGCCTCCGCTTCCAGCCGCGATTGCTCGATCTGTTTCTGCTTCAACGGCAGCGTGTACTGCATCGCGTCCGATTCCGCCTGTGCCATCAACACTCGCGTCCGCGCGTCGCCCTCCGCGCGCTTAATCTGCCGCACCTTCTGCGCCTCCGCCTGTGATTCCGCGATCTTCACCTTTTTCTGCTCGATGCTCTGGTCCACCGTCACCTGGTCGTCTTCCTGCTCCTTCAACAACAAACCCTGCAGCCCCTGCTGGTACTGTTCGGGCAGCAGCACTTTGCGCAGCAGCACTTCCTTCACAATGATCTGGTCCTCGCCCAGCCGCGCCGTGATGGCCTGCGTAGCGCGCTGTTTGAATTCGTCGCGCCTGGTGGAAAAAACGTCGCGCACAATATAATTCGGCGCGAGGTCGCGGAACGTGCTGGTCACCACCGGCGCCACGATCTCGTCTTCAATCGGCTGCGGCAAATTTGCATCCACATAATCCAGATGACGCGGATCAATGCGATATCGCACCGTCACCGCGAGGCCGACCGACAATCCTTCGCGCGCTTCCACCGTCAGCACTTCCAGCCCCTTGTCACGCGGATTTTCCGACGCCGCCGTGGAATAAACTTTCTCGCGAATATCGAAAAGCTGCGCCCGCTGCACCAGCGGTACCAGCAAATGCGTCCCAGCGTACAAAGTTCCGGGCCGCACGCCCGAAATCTGGCTCACGCGCACCGCCGCGAACCCGTCCGGTACAACGAGGATGCTCTTGCCCAGTAAGCTCGAAAGCGCCGCAAGCACCACGAGCTTCGCAGCAGCAGACCAACGAATCGCCCGCCGCGGCCCAGCTGATCGTGGCGGCAAATAAAATACTGGACGCGCAGAGCTCGCGGTAGCGGAAGCGGCCGTGCCAGACGACGGCGTCCCGGCAACTGCATCTGGAAGCGGTGCCTTTTCGCCCGGCGTGCCGGCAACTTGGTTCGCAGCCAAATCCTTGGATGCGCGATCGCCCAAGCGCAGAATCCGGTTCAGCTCAAATGCCAGATAAACGTCATAAAGCACGATCGCAACAGCGACTCCCAAAAACCCAAAACTGACCACAAACAACAACAGCCGCAGAAAAAGCATGTAACACCTCCATTGCCTTCGCCTTCACCTTCGTGCCACCACCACTCATCGCTGTGCTCCGAGCTTTGCCGTGAACCTTACGCCGCCCGCCGCTCCGATTCGTCGCCACCTCGCGACTCCGCCATCGCCGCCATCCGCTGCGCCACGGTCTGCGGAGCAGGCCGCGCCGGCATCAAACGCATCAGCAGCACCAAGCTCAACCACTCCAGCCCCAGCGCCACTGCATACGAAACAAAAATCGCTCCCGCCACCGCCACAAATCCGATTCCGCTTTCCATGGCCATGTCCTCCGTATGAGCTGGGCTGCAAACGAACTAAAAGCAGGAGAATAGCCAATCGAGGAAAGAGGAAGTTTCAGGACGGGAGCAGAAGCCTGAACCCAACATTCTCAACACGTTGCCGCCGAAAAGCGCCAAACTCGGCCGCAACTAAACTACCCGCCGCCCACGCGCAATCGTGGCCCGCCAAACACGCCGTGGAAATCCACACTCAACACCACACCAAGCCCCACCGAAAGCCAGCGTCGCCACGCACCCGCAACCGCCCCACCTCTGCTAGAATCTGCTTCAGGCGCACAAACATCCATGGCCACCACACCCACAACCACGCCCGCTCCAGATCCAGAACCGCACCCCGGCGCGCCGCCCTCTGCCGCCACGCCCACTCGCCCCGGCCAGCTTGCCGGCGGCTTTCAACTTTTTCGGATTTTCGGCATTCCCGTTTACCTGCACTCCAGCTGGATCATCATCTTCCTGCTGATCACGGTATCGCTCGGACAGCAGTTCACTTCGCTGCATCCCGGCTGGTCCACGCAACAGCACTGGGCGCTCGGAATCATCACCAGCATCCTTTTCTTCGGCTCGCTGCTGTTTCACGAGCTCAGCCATAGCATCGTCGCCCGCCACTACCGCATCCCGGTGCAATCCATCACGCTCTACGTGTTCGGCGGGCTCTCCAGCATTTCGCGCGATCCTTCCAGCGCGCTGCAGGAATTCAATATCGCCATCGCCGGTCCGCTTTCCAGCCTTTTGCTCGGCGGATGCTTCTGGCTGGTCACGCGTTATTTCCATGGCAACGAGCTGGTCGTTGCTTCCTGCACATGGCTCTGGGAAATCAACGTGATGCTTGCAGTCTTCAATCTCATTCCCGGATTTCCGCTCGATGGCGGACGCGTCCTGCGCAGTATCGCTTGGGGAATCACCGGCGATTTCAACCGCGCCACAAAAATCGCTTCCTACGCCGGCCGCTTCTTTGCCTATGTGATGATCTTTATCGGAGTCTGGTGGGCGTTTCACGGCAGCTTGGTCAACGGCATCTGGACTGCCTTCATCGGCTGGTTCCTGCTGAGCGCCGCGCGCGAAAGCTACACGCAAGTCGCCGTGCGCAACACGCTCACGGGAGTCCGCGCCGGCGACATCATGACTCAGGACGTGCCCACGGTCGAACGCAACATCTCCGTGGACGATTATGTCCACGAAGTACTGCGCACCGGCCGCCGCTGCCACGTCGTCACCGGCGCCGGACGCCCCGTCGGCCTGGTCACGCTGGCCTCCGCGCGCGCCGTTCCCCGCGACGAATGGGCCAACACTTCCATTCAAGCCGTGATGATGCCCTTCGACCGCGCCCATTGCGCCACGCCAGACGAACCCGCGCTGGGCGTCCTGCAGCGCATGCAAACCGAAGACATCAATCAAATGCCAGTGGTGGCAGACGGCGCCATCGTAGGCATGATCGCCCGCGACACCATCCTGCACGTGCTGCAAACGCGGCTGCAGCTGGGCCATCTGGCGTCATGATGACGCGCACGAAATTGCGTCACAGATGAAGGCAGATGAAAGATATGCGGAGCTGAACCAATCAGCATCATGGCACGGCCACTCTTGGCTGTGTTCTTCGGTGTTTGTAGCAACACAGCAACCGTGAGCGAGCCAAAATCTTGAACCAGCCGCCCATTAACGAACCAGACTACGACCGCCTACAGCGAGAAGAAACTCCCTCCATCACCCGCCGCGGCTTCAACAAATGGTTCGGTGTCGCCGGCATCCTAGCCGCGGCGGGCGCGCTAGTAGCCTATTGGCAAAAACACAAATCCCCGTACCCGATAAAAGTAATCGCCCAATCCAACGAAATCCCCGTCGGCGGCTCCAAAATTTTCACATATCCAGCCGACGATCGCCCCTGCTTCCTCCTCCGCCCCGCCGCGGAAACCTACATCGCCTTCAGCCGCCTCTGCACCCATCACACTTGCCCGGTTTTCTATCGCCCAGAAGACAACATCTTTGCCTGCCCTTGCCACGGCGGCATCTATTCCGCCACGAACGGTGCCGTCCTCGACGGCCCTCCGCCAAAGCCCCTGCCGCAAGTGATCCTGGAACGCCGCGGCAACGACATCGTCGCCACCGGTTTCGTCGCACCGACCTAAGCGAACACACCTATCCCGCGCATCTGAATGCTTGTTTGCAATGCAGGCTTACTACTTCTCCAGCGACTTTCGATACTTCACAGCCTTCGCGTCCACGCCTTCCGTCACCGTAACAATCACATCCGCCGGAATGTCCTTCAACTCCTGCACATACCCGCTCGGCCACCGGATCAAGATCGAATCCACCTTTTCATGTTTCCCCAATCCAAAATAAATCCGCGGATCCTGCGCGGAGCAATAGCTCATCCCGCCCTTTGCCTGGTCGTAGCTCTTGAAATCCCCCGCCGTCAATTTCAACGAAGCCCCAATCCCATCGCGATTCGATTTCACGCCGATCAATCGCACCGCGATCCAATGATTTCCCTGAGCCGCCGGAGAACTCCCGCCTTCATTCCGAAAAAGCTGCGCATCTTCCCCGTTATTGCTCACCAGAAAATCCTGCCACCCGTCGTTGTCGTAGTCTCCCACCGCGAGGCCCCGCCCCACCCGCGGCTTGCGAAAATCTGCGCCCTCGGTGCGCGTCGCATCCACGAAATTCCCGTCCCCGCGGTTGCGATAAAGCATTTTCTCTTCCTCGTACGCCACTTCCGGGTGATACATCGGAATGTTGTCCAGAATATGCCCGTTGATCACCAGCAGATCCCGCCAGCCGTCATTATCAAAATCGAAAAATCGCGCACCAAATGCGCTCCTTAATATATTGGTCTGCCCGATTCCCGAAGCAATCGTGTAATCCGTGAACGTCCCGTCCCCATTGTTCCGATACATTCGGTTCAACTCGAAATCCAGGTGGCTCACAAACAAATACATCAGCCCATTGTTCATCACATCCGCAGCGTCAGCGCTCATGCCCGCTTCGGGGCGCCCGTCTTCACTAAAGCCCACGTTCGATTTATAAGTCGCGTCGCGAAACGTACCGTCGCCGTTATTCAGATACAAAAAATTCCGCTGCGTATCATTCGCAATGAAAATATCCGTCCAGCCGTCGCCGTTCAGATCCGCCAGCACCACCGCGAGACTCTTCCCATCCTTGTTCAGCAATCCCGCTTTTTCCGTGACGTCAGTAAACGTCCCGTCGCCATTGTTGTGATACAGCTTCGCCGAACTCCCGTGAAAACTGTCCGGATGGCAATACGCGCTGCTCTGCGGAATGCCCGTGAATCCCGGACGCACATCGCCGCACAGCACGGGATGATCCACGTCGTACTGCACGTAATTCGTCACGAACAGGTCCAGCTTCCCGTCGTGGTCGTAATCAAACCAGCCCGCCGCCGTTCCCCAGTTGCCGTCGTCGCCCACTCCGGCCTTTGCGGTCACATCAGTAAAAGTTCCGTCGCCGTTGTTGTGCAGCAGCACTGAATGTCGGTAGCCGGTCATATAAATGTCCGGAAAGCCGTCGTTATCGTAATCGCCCACTGCCACGCCGAAAAAAAATGTGCCGTCGCTCTTAATTCCGCTCTGCTCCGTCACATCCGTGAACGTTCCGTCGCGATTATTGCGATACAGCGCCGGCTGTGGTGGCACCAGCGGGTGATAATTCGGCGTGTAACCGCTGTTCACGAAAAACGCGTCCAGAAATCCATCCTGGTTGTAGTCAATCCACGCGACGCCCGCGCCCATCGTTTCCGGGTACAACCGCTGCGGTGAAGACGCCCGCTCGTGATGAAAATGAATTCCCGCCGCGTTGGTTACGTCGCGAAATTCCACATGATAAGGATTGGTGATCTCGCTGCGGTGCCGCAGCTTCACCGGATCATCTTGCGCTTGTCCTGCGGATTCGCCATGCGAAGGCGCGGACGCGGCCTGCCGCTCACGCGACGCAATCAAGCTTCGATACGCCGCACGTGCCGGTGGCTGAAGCAACGCGCCCGACACGTCCGCGGTCGCCATAATCAGAATGGAAAGTGAAATAAGCACGGGCCTGCGAAAACGGATTCGTAGCCGGTTCATCGCGGAACAGATTCTAACAGCACGCCAATCGTCATGCCATGTCGCGCCCTAATCGCGCACCGTCTGCAGGTTTGACGCCTTTTCCCTCCAAGCGGATAGCAACACCGCATCACTTCATTAACATTCCATTAACACTCATCCGAGTTTTCATACTGCTCAGTTCTTTTATGGAACTGATTCGCGCTCTGTGGAAAACTTTCGCTCGCACTCAGTTTCGTGTTGACTCCGCGCGGACCCAAGGATAGCCTGCTTCCATTCTGTGGGCTGGGGGGCCCTGTCCCGAAGTGATTCCCATAATTATTCCGCAGTCCGCGAAGGATTGGAGCGCAGAATTTTCGCCCCGCGTGCGTGGTGCAAGTAGAAATTCGCGCACAGCTATTACGCCCCCGAATATTTCCGCACACACGGCAAAATTTCTTAGCGCGGCGTTCGCCGCATCGGTAGCTCTAGTTCTCGCATTCGTCACTCTCGCCACCGCTCCCGCCACGCGCGCCGACGGAAATGTCCGCTCTGCCATCAACGCTACGCCGCCCGCAGGTCCGAAGAAAGTAATCATCGACACCGATCCCGGCACCGACGACGCTATCGCCATTCTGCTCGCCCTGAATTCGCCGGAACTGGATGTCCGCGCTCTCACCGTCGTCCCCGGCAACGTGACCGCGCAGCAAGGCCTGGAAAACGCCCTGAAGCTCGTTTCGCTCGCCAATCGCTGCGACATTCCCGTCGCTGGCGGCGCCCAGCATCCGCTGTTTCAGAAACTGATCACGGCCGAACTCTGGCACGGCACCAACGGGCTGGCCAACGTCGAATTGCCGCCCAGCAAGTGCAAAGCTGACCCGCGCTTTGGCCCCGATCTGATCATCCAAATGATTCACGAGTCTCCACACGAGATCACTCTCGTCCCCGTCGGACCGCTCACCAACATCGCGCTCGCGCTATTGAAAGATCCCTCGATCGTTCCGCTGGTCAAAGAAGTCGTGATTATGGGCGGCTCGATTTCCGGCGGCAACGTAAATGCCTCTGCCGAAGCCAACATCTATAACGATCCTGAAGCCGCCCAGATCGTCTTCCAAGCCGGCTGGCGCTTGACCATGGTGGGCCTCGATGTCGGTGACAAAACTCTCTACGACCAGGCGCATCTCGACCAGCTCTCGAAAACCCACGGCCCCGAAAATGACTTCGCCGTGAAGGTTCTTACTTTCCTGATAGGTCAGGAAGCCAAGTATGGCGCAGGCGGCGGCTCCCCGATGTACGATCCTCTCGCCGTCGGCACCGCCATTGATCCTTCCATCACCTCGACGCAAGCGATGCACGTGGACGTCGAGTCTCGCGGTGAATTTACCCGCGGTGAGACCGTCGCCAATCGCCACGACACCGTCGAGCGCAACGTCCTCCACGGGGATCGCTACATCATTGAGGGTGTGGACCACGTGAACCCCAACGTTCAGGTCACCATCGGCGTCAACGCCGAACAATTTCTTCAGCTGCTGAATTCGCGGCTGGCAGGCAAATAAGATGAGAAACGAACGCTTCACGCATTCCGGCCAATCAAATTTCGCGGTTGATCGCTCCACACCCAGAGGGAGAGCAACGATGAAAATGGTGAAGGTTGTATTCCTGGCAGCACTGGCCGTCGTGTTTTCGCTCGCGGGCCTTCTCTTCGCCGCTCCTGGCGCGTCCGCGCAATCCGTGGAGCGCGGCGAAATCCGCGGCGTCGTTTACGACACCTCGCACGCCATCGTGGCAGGCGCCAAGGTGACCATTTCCAATCCTTCCACCGGTTATAAGCGCGAGCTCACCGCCGACGCCAACGGTTCGTACGACTTTGCGCAGTTATTGCCCGGCACGTACAAGGTCCAGGCAGAGGCAGAGGGCTTTGCCTCTACCATCGTCACCGACCTCGTCGTGGACATCGGCGCGAGTCTGGCCCTCGACATCACGCTCCCCGTTAAGGGTCAGACCCAAACCGTCACGGTATCCGCCTTGGAGGCTGGCCCCATTGATACCTCCACAGCCGGCATCAACCAGGTCATTAACCAAAAGGATTTGGAAACTCTCCCGCTCTCTGGCCGCGATTATCGCGACCTCGCGCAACTGAGCTCCTCGGCGCAGGTAGTTCCCGGCTTGCGCGGCGGTATCCGCCTCGGCGGCCAGCAAAGCGATTACCTCGGCATCGTCGTGGACGGCCAGGACACCTTCAACAACTACTTCGGCGAAATTTTCGGATCGCTCGAAACGAAGAACTTCACGGTTCCCCTCGAGGCCGTGCAGGAATTCCAGGTGGTCACCAACGGATTCGCTCCTGAATTCGGACGCGCCACCGGCGGCTTGGTTAACGTGGTCACCAAATCCGGCACCAACCAGTGGCACGGCGAAGCGCATGACTACTATCGCGGCAGTGATTTCACTGTGAACGATGCCGTCGGTAATCCTCCCAACATCGCCACCCAAAATCAGTTCGGCGGTTCCGTCGGCTTCCCCATTCACAAGGACCGGCAGTTCCTGTTTATCGCCACCGATGCTCAATTGCAGAATGGCCCGCTCGTTACTCAGTTTTGTCCGCCAGGTGCGGGGGCAAACGGACTGCCTCAATGAGCTACCTCTGATTACGGGCCCCGTTTTTGCGAACTGCGCCCCGGGAGCGTGCAACCCGGGAACCGCTACCACCCCGGGCCAAGTCCCGCTACCCAGCAATGTCCCGACCGGCACGGTGCTGCCGTCCGGGTGCGGGACCCCCGCAGCCGGTGATTCTGTGCTGATGGACTGCTACGGCAAGTCCTCGATCGCCGGCTTCCAAGGCGCCAGCAATCAGTTCCAGAATTTGTTCACCATCCTGGGTCACTACGACTATCAATTCAGCCCCGCGAACCACTTCAGCGTGCGGAGCTACTTCACCCGCAACCACACCAATGGGTTTAGCGGCGCTCAGGGCCAGAATGAAATTTCCCAGGCGTTCGACAACACCGAAGACTTCACCAACAAAGGGGGAGCCGTTGTTTTCAGCTTGAACACCGTGCTGGGCCGCAAGGTGAACGAAGCCCGCATCAGCCTTTCAGACGAGGTTCGCGAACGCCACTCCAACAGCAATTCGCCCGGGCTTTCGATTTCCGATGGCGAGTTCCCGAGCTTGGCTGTCGGCAGCGCCTTTAATTATGGCATTGGCCAACGCTACTACCTGCCCATCAACAACCAGGACGGTAAGTTCGAAGCGGCGGACAACTTCAATTATTCGTTCGGCAAGCACGATATGAAATTCGGCGCAGATTCCGTCACCTTTGAAGACCGTAAAGATTCCTTCGTCGGGTGGGGCGCAGGCGAATACGATTACTTCAGTATCGCAGATTTCAATAGCGGGGTAACCAGCGGGCCAACCGGGTGCGGGACGGCAACTTCACTTGCTTCCTCAGTCAAGGCGTCGCCCTGAACGGAAAGCCGCTCTCGTTCTTGGGTCCAGCCACAACTCTTTTCCCCAACTACCAGACCGACTTGGGCCTCTACTGGCAGGATAAATGGCAGTTGACGCGAAACCTTACCCTAACCTACGGCCTCCGTTGGGACGGCACCTGGAACCCGCAGCCGCAGACTCCGATGTGGGGAACCACCGTCCTCGTGGGCCAGGGCGCAGGATCGCGTGAGTCCGCCGTGCCACAGCGCGTTCCCGGTGATTTCAATCAATGGGGTCCTCGCATCGGCATGGCTTGGAACGTGAGGCAAGGGTCTCATCCCACGGTCGTCCGCGCTGCCTGGGGTCTCTACTATGCTCTTACCGTTGGGATTTTCCTGCCGACGGCGGGAGCGGGTAACCTGACCCACTGTATAAGCACTTGCCTATTCCCGAACGCGGAATCTTCCGGGCGGATGGCGAAACGGCGGTTGGCTTTCCCTATATCAATCCCAACTCGACGCCTCTAGCCGTCAACCAACTTTGCGGGACGCAGTTCGGGTGCCCGGCGTCCACGTCCGGAGGCGGATACATAGATCCCGCGTTTCAGAATCCGCGCGTCTCCAGCTTCACGGGCGGGATCGAGCAAGCGCTACCGTATAACCTGCAGTTGACGGCGACTTACTCCTACGTGCACTCCACGCATCTGCGGACGGGCGGCTATGATTCAGAAGAAGCTTGGCAGCGCAATTACATCATTACTGGAACTGACCCATTCGGGAGATCGCTCCTCCAGACAGATCGCTGTTTACCAGGGCGGCTTGCTGCAGACCCAATTTCCCACACAACTCGACCCGACGCTGCCCACTTCAAACAATGAAACAGCCAGTTTTAGTCATGGTAACTACCAGTCGCTGGTTGTTAACCTCACCAAGCGCTTCTCCAATCATTTCCAGTTGTTCGCCAATTACATCTGGTCGCAAAACAAAGACAACGCCGCCAGCGAGCGCGATACCGATACCTACTTCGGCCAGCAGGATCCCATCAATCTGGCGATTGACTACGGCCGCAACGGTCTGGACATCACCCAACAATTCAAAGCCGCTGGCGTTTACGAATTGCCCTGGGGCTTCGAAGTCAGCTCCAGCATGATCGCTCACTCTGGCGTGCCATTTCCCCTCTACATCGCCGAAGATATCAATGGCGACAAAGTTTCCGACCTCTCTCACAATAACGACCGTCCGACCTTACAAACGCCGCCGGAAAAACGTTTCTCTTGGGGCGTTACCCGTTCGACCAGCCGAGTTATTTCCAATGGGATGCGCGGTTACAAAAGACCCTCCACGTACATGACCGATTGAACGTAGTATTGTCCGGTGATTTCTTCAACCTCACCAACCACGGCAACCTTTACTCGAATCCCAATAATCCCAATACGGCCACAATCTCGTTGAACTGGTTGCACGCCGAACTTCACACCTGCCCCACCGGATTGGCGGTACTGGTTCAGTGACGGGCACAGCCGGATTCGACTTGCGCGCCGCTCACCGCCGCCACCATGCCACGCATCGGCGTAGACGGCTTCCGCGCCATCACCGAGATCGCGCCCGGCAGCACACCCTTCGCGTTCCAAGCAGGCGTCAAGTTCGTGTTCTAAAATGAATTTGGGCCCGCTGGGACGAAGGCAGTTTTTACAAACCGCAACCAGCTCCATGATCGCAGCAGCGGCCGGAGGCGAAAGCCTCCGGCAAGCTGCCGCCTCGATCCGCATCACGTGCAAAGATGCCTTGGCCCAAACCCATCGGCAGTCCCGTCCTCGATAGCCTTCCTCCCGTCATCGAAAATTCGCGCGACGTTCACACCAACGTGGACAAATTAGTCGAAGTCGCCGGCTGGATGGCCTACGAAGAACTCCCCATGCCCGAATATCACCTGCCGCTCGGCATCGGCAAGGACAACCCCGACGAAACCATTGACTTCATCATGGTCGCGGACGTCGTAGACACTGCCTTCACCGATTTCACCACTCATGTAAAATTCCAGGTGGATTACGCTGGCCAGCACTGGTCCGATTCCGAAGCCGAATTCGCCTGCATCAAGCGCGCCATGGATCAGGGCATCCCCATCCTCGATGGCAGCTATCTCGCCCAGCTTACCCGCCCGCAAATGGAAAAAATTTTCGCGGGCAATATCGAAATTCCCATGCTCGATGAAAAAATGGAGCTGTGGCGGCAGGCCGGCGCCCTGCTCGCCGCGAAATACAACGGCCGCTTCCACAATTTCCTGCGCACCTGTTCACCGCGCCTCTACGATCATGGCAACGGCATGGTGGACCGACTGGTCGTCGAATTCCCGCGCTTCAACGACGTCAGCATGTACGACGGCCACTTAATCAAGCTCTACAAACTCCCGCAGCTAGGCCTATGGTTCGTCTATTCCAGCCTGCACAAATCCGGAAAATTTCAAATCGAAGACATCCATTCCATGACAGCCTTCGCCGACTACATTGTTCCCGTCGGCCTGCGCTTGATGGGGATCACCAGCTACTCCCCCGCGCTCGAAAAAGCTATCAACACTCACCAGCTGATCCCGCGCGACAGCACCCAGGAAATCGAAATCCGCGCCCACTGCATCTACGCCACGGCCCTGCTCACAGAAGAGATCAACAAGCTCCGCGCCCCCGAAAACCAAATCATCATCCCCCAAATAGACGCCCGCATCTGGACCCACTACCACACCACCGACTGGCCGCACCACCTCACCCGCACCATCATGTACTAGCAGCACAATTCTATTTGCCGCAGCCGCCACAGTTGCCGCATACTCCTCGCAAGGAAATCCCGTTGCGCCGCGTACAGCTCATCGAACTCCACGAACAACCGTGGTTCCCCTCATTCCTGCGTGATGAAATCACGGACACGCTGCAGAACGGCATGAATCGCTTCGGCGCCTACGCCCCCATCGCCCCGCTGCTGCAAACCGTGCTGCAATCCACCTGCAGCGCCGCGATCATTGATATGTGCTCCGGCGGGGGCGGCCCCTGGCTTGACCTCTCCCGCCGGCTGCAAAATATCACGCCAACGGCCCTGCAAATCCTGCTTACCGATAAATATCCAAATCTTCACGCTTTCGAATCCGCTGGCTCCGCCTCGCAAAATCACATCACTTTTCATTCCGCTCCGGTGGACGCCACCAAAGTCCCGCCCGAGCTCCGCGGCTTCCGTACCATGTTCACTTCTTTCCACCATTTCCAGCCCGCCGAAGCCCGAGCCATCCTGCAAAATGCTGTGGACGCCCGCCAAGCCATCGGCATCTTTGAAGTCACGCGCCGCGCTCCTGCCACCATCGCGCTAATGTTTCTCTGGGCTCTGCTCCCGTTCCTCTTCACACCGTGGATTCGCCCCTTCCGCTGGTCGCGCCTGCTCTTCACCTACGTGCTCCCCATTATTCCGTTCGTGCTGCTCTTCGACGGAGTCGTCTCCTGCCTCCGCACCTATCGCCCGCAAGAACTCCGCGACATAATCGCCAAACTAACCGCCGCCGGATACCACTGGGACGTGGGCGAGCGCTCCAACTCCTCCGGCCGTGTCCCTATTGCCTTCCTGATCGGCTATCCCCGCGCAAGTGACTTGATTTCGTAGCAACGCACTTCAACCCGCCATCGGTAGCATAGGCAAGCTTGCCTCTGCTGGGTTGGCAAAACTGGAACGCGCTCCTGTTCCTCGGAATGCGACAGAGAAAGAAAAACTGGCGGGAACCGCAACTCTGCAGCTCACAACTCTACTGAAGCGCCCACACTCACACTACAACGTCCGGTCCGCCAAGCGACAGACCGGACGCTCGATACTTTGCCGTCAAAATCCCTTCTTGGCGGACTAATCCGGATGGCTATGCCGCCAGTTCCAGTATTCCTTCTGCTCTTTATGGTTGGCATGCGCGTATTCCACCTCGTGCCGGTGATTGTCCGACAGGTACACTCCCCACGCGTGACGCTCGTGCTCGTCCCAGTTGTGATAATCGTGGTGACCTGAGTCATAGACGCGTACCTGAACGCCCGCCTCTTGCGGCACAGGCGCGGCCATCATTGATACAGGCGCCGCCAAAGCGGCAGTCAAAAATAGCGACGCGACGTAACGATGAATAAGATGCATATAGAACTCCTCCAAATCTGCAATTCCGCTGCTGTTATGCGGTGACCTCCACTATGCTCGTCGCCCCTCCGCGCAGATGTTCGATACAGCACACTACATCGCACACGACATCATCAGCCGCCGCCAGCACCTACGCCAAAATGCCCGCGCCCTCACTTGAAAGAATCCGTATGCCACCCCGGATTCACCCACCCTCCATTGCGCCGCACAAATATCTCCGTCGCGCGGCCGGAATTCACCGAGCGCTTTCCGTTTTCTTCTGTCTCCACCACGTACGAAGTCCAGATGATCGCCACGTCGCCAAACCTCTGGATCTCCGTCCGCGGAAATTCCAACCGCAGCAGTTTCCCGCCGCCCGCCTGAAATTCCGCCGCCGTCCGCATGATATCCGCCTGGTCCTTCCACTTCGCCTCATCCGAACTGATTACGATCGTGTCCGCCGGCACCAGCCGCTCCAGCGCCTTTGCGTCGTTGGCAAACCACGCGCGCCACACGCTCTCCCTCACCTTCAGAATTTCTCCGCGGTCGTCCTGCCCGAAAGCCATTCCCGGCCCCATCACCATTGCCAACACACAAATGCCAATCATCATCCGTACCGTGCGACGCATGTTTCCTCCTTTGAAATGAAAGACCTGCTCGGACACACCCATACACCCGGCAAACTTTCAGCCCGCAAACCGCTCATCGCGCAACGAATGCTGCGCGCCCCTCGCGGAAAATCACTCGTTCACTTCACTCTTCGTCAGCGCGCTGCGTTGGCCGACTGCGGCTGATACCCGCCCGGAACCGTCCGCGAAGAAATCGCCAGCCGATTCCACGCATTGATCGCCGCCACCGCCAAAGTTAAATCGCAAATTTCCTTCGCGCTGAATTGCGCGCGCACTTCCTCATATACCGCATCCGGCGCGTGATCCTTGGTAATTAGCGTCACCGCCTCTGTCCAAGCCAGCGCCGCCCGCTCGCGCTCCGTGTAATACGGGCAGTCACGCCACGCGTCCAGCGAATACATCCGCTGCTCTTTCTCCCCGCTCGCTTGCAGATCTTTCCAGTGCATGTCCAGGCAGTACGCGCACCCATTGATCTGCGAAGCGCGCAGCTTGATTAGGTGCAGCAGGCCCTGCTCCAATCCGCACCCCTGCAAATATTTCTCCAGCCCCCGCATCGCCGCGTACACCCCGGGCGCAGCCTTTATGAAATTAAATCGCGCCTCCATAAATCCTCCTTGGGTCACGCTCACAAATTATAAATGATGCCACTCACGCCCGCGTCACTGCCTTTCGATCCTGATAAAGCCCCAGCAAAACCGCTCCCGCCGAGGCCGAAAACACCGAATAATCCATCGGCGACTTGATTCCAGACGAAATTGCCATCGCAATCCCAAACAGCGCCAGCAACACCGCGCTCGCGAACGCTGCCCATCGCGGCCACACTCCCAATACTAATGCGACACCCAAAAATAATTCCGCAGCCATGGCCGCCCACGCCAGAAACGGAATCGAAACCGCCGGCATGAACGAATTCACCTTTGCCGTATAGCTCACAAAGCCCGCGAAGTTTCCGTAACCCACATTCCGGCCCGTGTACCACCCAAACCGGTCCGCGATCCCCGATAAAAATGCCGCGCCCAACGCCAAGCGCGTATACAACATTCCCCACCGCTCCCAATTCACCACGTGCTCTATCACGCCTGCGCCACGCGCCAAATCTTTACCTTCAACAGACGGTGCCTCGCGCATGTTCACTTCCCTCCCGGCGCCGCCACGCTCAACGGCGCATCGTGATCGCAAACGAAAAACGCCATAAATTTCGCCGGTTCCACCGCGCTCGCATTCGCCGAAACCGCATGCACCCCGTTCGCCGCCTCGTAAAAACTTTCCCCCGCCTTGTACACAGCTTCGGCCTCGCCGCCAACCTGCGTCCGCAAACTCCCCGCCACGACATATCCAACTACCGGGCAAGGATGACTGTGCGGCGCAGACGCTTCGCCCGGCCCGTAATTCACCTCTACCAAAGTAGCCTTCAAATGCTCGCCATCCATTTTTGGCAGCGCCTCCGCCAATACGATTCGCGCCCGCTCGCTTTTCTCCGCGTGCTGCTTGTCGCTGCGCGCTTGCGCCCATCCCAAGAAACCCGCTGTCACCACGCAAGCCAGCGCGGCAGTGCTTCTGCCTAACATTCCATGAGGACTCATCGCTCCCTCCCGCACCATTGAACTTAAATCCATAGCGGTCCATCCACAAGGTCCATTTATGGTATTTTAGCTGTACCACTTTCATGGTCAAGAGGTCCGCCACCTTCGAACTCGCTCTGATGCCGCGCGACCCGCGCCTCTCTGCTTACCGCTGGCTCTACTCCGCCTTGCGCGCCGCAATCCTGGAGGGCCGCTTGCACCCCGGCGTGCGGCTTCCTGCCACGCGCGATCTCGCCACGCAATACCGCCTCTCGCGCGGCACCATCGTCAACGCCGTCGAGCAGCTCAAATCCGAAGGCTACGTCCAAGCCCGCACCGGTTCCGGCACCTACGTCAGCACCACCCTGCCCGACGAACTATTCCAGGTCGCCGCGAACACCAAGCCGAAGTTGCTGCCGCCGCAACAACAACGCACGCAGCCCAGAACGCTTTCCCCCTACGCCCAACGCGTCCACATGTTTCCGAATTTCGCGCCCCGCCCCACGCGCGCCTTCCGCCCCAACTTGCCCGCCCTCGATCTGTTCCCCACCACGCTATGGGCGCAAGTCGCCGCGCGCCGTCTCCGCAAAGTCTCCACGAATTTTCTGATGGGCTGCGAGCCGCTCGGATACCTGCCGCTCCGCGAAGCCGTCGCCGATTACCTCAACGCCTCGCGCGCCGTGAATTGCATCGCCGATCAAGTCGCGATTGTCTCTGGCGCGCAGGAAGCCTTCGATCTCGTCGCGCGTCTCTTCCTGAATCCCGGCGACCGCGTCTGCATGGAAAATCCCGGATACATCGGCGCGGCCACCGTCTTCCAATCGCTCGGCGCAAAAATCTCGCACGTGCCGCTGGACGAAGAAGGCATTAAGCTGCGCAGCTCTACCCTGCGCAACGCCCGCCTCGTGTATGTCACTCCCGGTCACCAATTTCCCGTCGGCATCACGATGAGTCTCGCGCGCCGGCTCCAGCTTCTCGAAGCCGCCCGCAAATCCAGCACGCTGATTCTGGAAGATGACTACGACAGCGAATTCCGCTATGCCGGCCGCCCCGTCCCCGCTCTCCAAGGACTCGATCGCCACGACCTCGTGCTCTTCACCGGCAGTTTCAGCAAAGTTCTCTTCCCGTCACTCCGCCTCGGCTACCTCGTGCTCCCGACGGACCTCGCCGATCGCGTTTCGGCCACGCTTTCGATCACGCGCCGCCACGCCCCGCTCATGGAGCAGGTGGTCCTCTGCGATTTCATCACCGCAGGACACTTCGGCCGCCATCTCCGCCGCATGCGGCAAATTTACGCCGAACGTTTGAATGTCCTCCTGCACTCAGCGCGGCAAAATCTCAGCGGCTTGCTAGCAATTTCAGGAATTGAAGCGGGCTTGCAAACGGTAGGCTGGTTACAACGTGGCATAAACGCAGAATCGGCCGCCGAAGCAGCCGCCAAAAGAAACGTGGAAGTCACTCCGCTGAGTGTCTACGCACAAGGCAACGCCGCATCAACAGGCCTGCAGCTAGGCTTCGCCGCGATTGACGCCAAAGAAATCCGCCGCGGCGTGCAAGACCTCGCAATCGCGCTTGAGCAAGTAATGAAATCCACAAATCGCCGCACAAAGGGAGTGAGAGAACCACTGATTTTCGTCACGGCACGGCTTCAGCCGTGCCGTAATCTGTCTCTTAAGGTGTCACAGCCGCGCCAGCATTCAACGCGGCCAGCGCCCGCTTGTAATCCGGATCGTCCGGTGAAATCTCCACAGCCTTCGAGTACGCGGTCCGCGCCTTCACCCGTTCCCCGCGCTGCTGATAAATCCAACCAATCTCAAAAAAAGCGTCCGACTCCTTCGGATTCACAAGCACCGTTTGCTGAAACACCCCCAGCGCATCATCCATCTTCCCCTGCTTCTCCAGAATTTTCCCCTGTACGTACAAATAT
Organism: uncultured Acidobacteriota bacterium; assembly: GCA_963710845.1. Taxonomy (GTDB): domain Bacteria; phylum Acidobacteriota; class Terriglobia; order Acidiferrales; family UBA7541; genus Palsa-295. The sequence continues at coordinate 19,598 of CAVQBU010000014.1, forward strand.
TCCGGATGGTAAGGGGCCCGCGCCAGCGCCTGCCCAATCGCGTCACTCGCCTTCTCAATGTCTCCCGCAGAATAATAAAGTTTCGCCATCTGCGCATAAGCCCCCGGATAAGTCGCATCCATCGCAATCGCCTGCTGTAACACCCCGAGCGACCCCGCAAAATCGTTCTTCATCGCCAGCTCATCCGCCTGCTGTACCAGATGCTTCGCCTGCGTCTGATTTTCCTTCGCAGTCCGATCGCCCTGCGACGACTTTTCGAATTCCTCCAAAGTCGCCGCGGCCTTTTCATCCTGCCCAGCGCAACGATACGCGCGCGACAATAAAAATAACGTCTCCGAATCCGCCGCAGCCGGCACCGCCCCATCGCCCGCCCCGCTAATCACTGGTTCCAACGTCGCCGCCGCCCGACCGCAGCGCGATTTTATTTCCTCCGCCGTAGCCCCCGCCGGCGCGCGCACTAAGATCTTCCCCAGCAACGCCCGCCCGTGAGCATTCTTTGGCTGCAATTCCACCACCTTTTCCGCATCGGGCAGCGCCAAGCCGTCGCGGTTCTGATTCGCATAAATTTCCGCGCGGGTGTAAAGCGCCAGCGCATCCTGCGGATCGCGCGCCAGCACTTTTGCAATCTGTTCCAGCGCCGCCGCCAAATCAGCCGCGCCCCCCTTCGCCTTGTACGCCACCGCCAGCCGATTGCGCGCGTCCAAATTCCCCGGATCAATCGCCAACGCTGCCGTCAGATGCGCAATCGCCGCATCGTATGTCTGCAGCTCCAAGTCCAGATCACCCAACATCGTCAGTGGCGCCGCGCTTCTCGGATGCTCCCGCCGCGCCTGCTCTAGAATCTGCGTGGCTGCATCAAAATTGTGCACCGCGCGAAACGCCTGGGCCAACCCGATCTCCGCATCCAAATTTCGCGGCACAATCCGCAGCGCCTCGCGATAATCCGCAATCGCATCCGCGTATCGTCCCGCCGCCGCAGCCCCGCGAGCCTGCTCTATAAATGTCGCGGCCGGTTGCGCCGGCCCCGCGGCATGACCCGACGTCTGTGCCTTGCACGCCAGCGCACCAACGGCAACACCAACACACACCATCACGGCAAATCCGAGCCGCGCAAAATTGTACCTCGCGATAATTCCCGCGAACATGCGCGGATTATAACATCCGCTATTGACATGAATCGACGTGACCCATTTCGGCACAATGCGCTTCACCTCTCAATCCGCCGTTTTCCCTTGACTCACATCAAACAGCGAACTATAAGCTCCGTTGGTGCCACAGGTATCCTGCCGCGGGACACAACCACGGGAAAGCAGCCGCAAATCACCAGCAGCCGAATCATCACAAGGGGATCAATCATCGCTATGGGCCTGAAGAGAATCATGCCGTTAACCGCCATCGCCGTCGTCGCGCTGGTTTCCATTTGCGCCATCACTGCCAGCGCGCAAACTAAACGAAAAGTTATCATTGACCAGGACGCGCGCGGCGCCGCCACCACCGATCAGCAATCCATCCTCATGTTCCTGCAATCGCCCAACGTCGAAACCCTCGGCATCACCGTCGTCAGCGGCGATATGTGGCGCGACGAAGAAGTCGCCCACACACTCCGCATGCTCGAACTCACTGGTCACCAGGACATTCCCGTTTATCCCGGCGCGGTCTATCCCCTGATCAATCGCATGGACATGATCGAGCGCTGGGAAAAGCTGTACGGCACGGTCCACTATCAAGGCGCATGGAACGGTCACCGCCCCGGCATGAATCTCGGCGACGGCCTGCGCGGAAAATATCATTTGCCCTTCGAAGTTCCCGATCTCGCCGAAGGCAATCCCACGCTAAAAGCTCAAACTGAGGACGCCGCACATTTCATCATCCGCATGGTCCACAAATATCCGCACGAAGTCACCATCTACGCCGGCGGCCCCTTGACGGACATCGCTCAGGCCATCAGCCTCGATCCGCAAGTCTCTGAGCTCGCGCAGGAACTCGTCATCATGGGCGGCAGCATCGCCCCCATCGTTCCCAAGGATTGGATCGCCGAAAATCGCCGCGAATTTAATTTCTGGTGGGATCCCGAGGCCGTGCACATGGTCCTCACCTCGCCCTGGCACAAAGTCACCGTCACCACCGTGGATATTTCCGTAAAGGCTCGGATGACCAAGGAACTGATCGCCCAAATCGCCAAATCGCCCAGCCCCGCCTCGCAATATCTGGCAAAATATGCCGACGAAGAATTTATGTGGGACGAGCTTGCCGTCGCCGGATGGCTCGACCCCTCCGTCATCACCGAGCAAACACAATTTTTCATGGACATAGACATCTCGCACACCGCGGGTTACGGCAACGTCCTGGTCTGGACCGACGGCGCGCAACCTGGCCTGGGCGAACAGCTCGTCAACATCCCCGAGGAGTTAAACAAGGAGAAATTCTACAAAATGTTCATTGACCTGATGGCGATGCCGCCAGCCGCGCGCGCAGCGGCAACGAAGTAGCGAGACGCGAACCCATGCCAGACACCACCGGAAAAATTGACGTCGTCGGAATCGGCAGTTGCACCGTGGATTATTTCGCCATCGTGCCGCGCCTTCTCGGCCCCGAGGAAAAGATCAACGCCACGCGCATGGAAATCCACGCCGGCGGCGTCACGGCCAATAATCTCACGCAGGTTGCACGGCTAGGGGTGAGCACCGGCTGGCTCGGCCTCCTCGGTGACGATCAAAACGGCATCCTCATCCAAAAAGCCTTTGCCGAAGACCACATGGATCTTTCCGGCATCGAAGTCGTGAAGGGCGAATATTCCTCGCTCACCTGGATTCCGGTGGACGTCGCCGGCGAACGATGCATCTACATGTTCCCCAACGTCACCGGAAAAATTTCCGTGTATCAAGTCCTGCATCGCTTCGCGGCGCACATTCAAGCCGCCAAACATTTCCATACTGAAGCCTCGCAGCTCCACATCGCTCCCGTAAAAGAAGCGATGCAAGTAGCGCACGACGCCAAAGTCCGCGTGATTTTCGATCTCGACGTTTCCCCCAGCTTTTTCGCGGAGTCCGAGCTCGGCACTCAAGCGGAACTGTGCACCGCGCTCCGCCTCGTTGACGTCCTGAAACCCTGCAAAGCCGCCGCCCGCGAACTAACTGGCGAGGCCGACTACGAAAAAATCGCCACAGCGCTATTGCGCATGGGACCTTCAGTCGTCGCCATCACGCTAGGCGCCGATGGCTGCCTCATCGCCACGCCCAAAGAAGTCGCCAGAGTCCCCGCCTTCAAAGTGGACGTGGTTGACACCACCGGCGCAGGCGACGCCTTCATGGGCGGCCTCTCCTACGCACTATTGCAAGGCTGGGATTGCCAAAAAGTCGGCCTATTCGCAAATGCCTGTGCCGCTCTCTGCTGCACAAAAATCGGCGCTCGCGCCATGGCCAAACTCGACGAAGTAGTAGCGCTGATCCAGCAACAAAGCCCAAAAGGCGCCGCAGCATTTTAGAGTCGTGGCGCACGCAGGCGAGCCGCGCCAGCATTCGTAGCCAAACAAAGGACCTCAATGTTCACACCGACAACCTTCGGCATCGCCCTCCTGATGATGATCGTCTCCGCCGCCTGCTGGGGCTCCTGGGCCAACACCTACAAAGGCGTAAAGAATTATCGATTCGAACTTTTCTACTGGGACTACGCCATCGGAATTTTCCTGGCTGCCTTGATCTTCGCCCTAACCATGGGCTCCACCACCAACGGCCCCACCAGCTTCCTTAATAACGTCCGCTCCGCCGACCTCTCCAACATCGGCTGGGCCCTCCTGGCCGGAATAATTTTCAACCTAGCCAATCTTCTACTCGTAGCCGCGATAGATATGGCCGGCCTGGCCATCGCCTTCCCGGTAGCCATTGGCATCGCACTCGTAGTTGGCACCGTCCTCAGCTTCGTCCAACAACAAAGAGGCAACGTAATGATGCTGGGCGCCGGGGTCCTCTGCGCGGTCGTTGCCGTAATCCTCGACGGGAAAGCCTACGGCGAACTCGGCACGAACAGAGAAGCGTCGCGCAAAAGCATTATCGTCTGCGTAATCTCCGGCGTGCTGATGGGCCTCTGGGCACCGTTCTCCACTCGCGCCCTCACGCACGGAAATACCCTCGGCCCCTACAGCATCGCCGTATTTCTTACCGGCGGCGCGCTGCTTTCCTGCCTCTGGTGGAATTTGTATTTCATGAAGAAGCCACTGGTAGGCGAGCCCGTCGCATTCAGTGGTTTTTTCCGCGGCCCCGTGAACGGCCACGTCCTTGGCCTGATCGGCGGCGCCATCTGGACTACCGGCACAGTCTTCAATCTGGTCGCCGCCAACTTCACCGGCGTCGCCATCTCCTACTCCATCGGCCAATCCGCTCCCATGGTCGCCGCCCTCTGGGGCATCTTTGTCTGGAAGGAATTCGCTGGCGCTAACAAACGTGCGCAAGCTTTTCTCGCGCTGATGTTCGTCTTCTACTTCCTCGCGATTTTTCTGATCGCCCGCGCCAACACGGCTGGCTAGATCGGCGGTCTGCGAAAACCACAAATCGCAGCTTCAATCTTCGCCGCCACCGCCAGAACTGCCTCATCCTCCCAAGGCCTTCCAACAATCTGCACGCCAATCGGCAAACCCTCGGGAGAACGCCCCACCGGCACCACCGCCGCCGGATTCCCCAGCAAATTAAACCACTGCGAATAACTCATCGCCTTCAAATATTCCACCTTGCGCCCCTGCACCATCCACTCCCGCTCTCCATGACGAAACGCCGGAACAGCGCAAGCCGGACAAATCAAGATCGGAAAATTTTCCATCTGCCGCAGCAGTCGCTCGCGCAAAGCATCACGCCCCACCAAAGTGTTCAACCACTCGCGCCCATCCATCGCCGGCTCTAGCGCCACGCGTTCCCGCCACGCCCGGTACATCGGGCTCAATTCAGCCTCGCGCCCTTCCACCGTCGAAGCGAACGCCATCTGCACCGCGCGCCCAAATAAATTCCACCAAAGCTGCCAAACGCGATCCAGATTCTGCGGCCGCCAAGCCTCCACTTGAAATCCTTGCGCCCGCAAAGCCTCCGCCGCAGCCCGCACGGCCGCCGCAGTTTCCGCAGTCACAGGAGTCACGCCGTCATCCTCAAAATAAGCCACGCGCAGCTTCAGAATTTCCGCGTCGCTCCACACACGCAACGGCACCGGCGCCGATGCCGGATCCCCAATGTCCGGCCCAGCCATCACCGCAAACAATCGCGCCACGTCCGCAACGGTCCGCGCCATCGGCCCCACCACTCCGAGTTGCGAAAACGGCCCCGCCGACACAGGATAATGTCCCGACGAAGGCACACGCCCCGGCGTCGGCTTCAATCCGCAAATCCCGGAATAATGTGCCGGCACGCGTATCGAACCGCCGCCGTCGCTCCCCACTCCTCCCGCCGAACATCCCGCTGCAATCGCCGCCGCTTCCCCGCCGCTCGATCCGCCCGGCGTCCGCTCCAAATCCCAAGGACTATTCGTCCGCCCGTAAAGCGCATTGTCCGTTTCGTAAGCCATCAAAAATTCCGGCACATTCGTATTCCCCAACAAAATCGCTCCGGCCCCGCGCAATCGCGTCACCAGCGTCGCATCCTCCGCAGGAACGTATCCGCGACGCAATCGGCTCCCACACTCGCAAGGCCACCCCGCCACGTCCACCGAGCTCTTCACAGAAATCGGCACGCCCATGCAGCGCGCCCAGCGAATCAGCACGCGACGCGGGACGCAACCGCAGCCTCCGCAATCTTCGCCTGTTCCCGCGCGCGCTCCACATCCACATGCACAAACGCATTCAATTGCGGATCGCGCCCGCAGTTCAACTCCGCAATCCGCCCCAAATGCGCATCCACCAATTCCACAGGCGAAACAGTCCGCGCCCGCACTTGCTCCGCCATCTCCACTGCCGAAAGAAAATTCAAATCATTCATAGTGCACTCAACGGAATTCCAGCAAACGCGCCCGCCAGTCTAGCACGCACCCCGCCTCGACCCAGGGTGTTGACGTTGTTAGCGCGGCAGCCCGCCGGCATCATGTAGCTTTGAATTTGAATTAGCGGCCAGCTTTAGCTGGGCGTCTTTGACTTTGACGCGGTAGAATGTCCAACGCACTCAGAAAGGGAGAGTAATGATCCGCTTCACCCGCGCAACAATTTTCCTGGCGCTCTTTACCTGCACCCTGATCGCAGCCAGCCAAGAGCAACAACAGCAACAACAAGACCAGCCCCAATCCCAGCCACCCGCGCAATCACAGCATCGTGCACACGCCCGCGCCGCAACTCCGCAAAAAGCAGACGACGACTCGACCGCGCAAGAACCTCCCGCCAACCCCCGCGCCGACGTAATAAGAGAAAACAATTTCGGCGTTTCCCTCATGAATCGCCAGCAATTCGAAAAAGCCCTGGGCAAATTTCAACGCGCCTGCATCCTCGATCCCCAGACCGACATCGGCTGCCTCAATTCCGGCATCGCCTTCCTCAACATGCAGCGCTTCGACGAAGCCCGCGCAATCCTGCAAAAATCCGCCGAGCGCGACCCGCGCAATCCCTGGGCATGGTTCAACCTGGGCCTGATGGAAAAAGCTGGAGGCGACGCCGACGCCGCCATCGCTGATTTCCAGAAAGTCGCCGCACTCGATGCCTACGACGCCGACACTCAATATTTCCTGGGCCTGATTTATTCCCAGCAGCAGCAATACGACAAAGCTATCGCGTCATTCAAACGTGCGCTCGAACTAAATCCCTTCCAGGTTTCCGCCGAATTCGGAATGGCCCAAGCCCTGCAACGCAGCGGCAAGACCGCCGATGCCAAAATTCACTTCGACCGCTTCCAGCACATGACCTCGCAAAAACTCGGCAAGCCCGTAAGCTTCATCTACGGCGAACAAGGAAAATATTCCCTCGCCGAAATCCTGCAACCCGCCCCCGAGCCAGTCCCGCAAGCGATGCCAGTCCACTTCGTCAACGTCACCGCCGCCGCCAACCTGCCCACCTCCGCAGCAGCACGCGTCGCAGCCGCGCAAGCGAATGCCACACTCGACACGACGACGGGCGCGACAGCAACTGGCAGCGTCACGATTGGAGCCCGAAGAACTCGCGGCGCTAAACCTCCGGCGCCAAATTCCCCCACCACGCTCGCCAAGTTCCTAGGCAGCGGCGCCTGCATCATTGATTACAACAGCGACGGCAAGCCCGACATTTTCCTCGCAGACGCCGACGGCCGCGGCAATTCCGCCCTCTACAAAAACATCGGCGGAGGAAAATTCCTGAACGTCACCCACGAAGCCCGCCTGGAAATCCACGGCCAGCAAATGGGATGCGCGGTCGGCGATTACGACAACGACGGCAAGCCCGACCTCGCCGTCAGCACCGACGGAAGAGTCATCCTCTTCCACAACGAAGGCAACGGCACATTCAAAGACGTCACCAAAGACTCCGGCATAGACTCCGACGCCCCCGCCGACACTCTCGCGCTCGGCCTGACGTTCATTGACTTCGATCACGATGGAGACCTTGATCTCTACGTCACCCGCTTCAATGATTTCCCGCTCGCGACTACCGCGGGCCCATTTGAATTTCCTACTGACGTCGCGCCTCCCGGCAACGTCCTCTGGCGCAACAACGGCAACGGCACATTCACAAACTGGACCACCGAAACCGCACTCGCTGGCACCGCCCCATCCATCGGCGCGCTAGCCAGCGACATCAACAACGATCGCGCCATAGATTTCGTAGTCACCGGCTGGCAAAAATCCCCAGTCGCCTATCTAAATCCACGCGAAGGCGCCTTCCAATCCACCACGCCGTGGAGCAGCGACATGCCCGCTCCCACCGCGGGTGTAGCGGCTCTCGATTTCGATAAAGACGGCTGGATGGACCTCGCCTTCACACACTGGGGCGCCCCCGGCCTGAGTCTCTGGCGCAACAACAACGGAAAATCCTTCGAACGAGTGAATCTCCCCGACCTCGACTGGATGCGCGGCTGGGGCGTAGCGCCCATAGACTACGACGACGACGGCTGGATTGACCTCGTAGCAGTGGGCGAAGATTTCTCCGGCGCCGGACACATCGTCCTGCTCCGCAACGAAGGCTCCGCAGGCTTCCGCGACGTCACCGCTTCCACCGGCCTCGACAAAATCGCGCTAAGAAATCCCCGCGCCATCATTGCCTTCGATTTTGACAACGACGGCGCCACCGATCTGCTAATCACCCAAAATAATCTTCCACCCGTGCTACTGAAGAACGACGGTGGCAATCGCTACAACTGGATAAAAATCGCGCTGAAAGGCGAGAACGACAATAAATCTGCCATCGGCACAAAAGTAGAAATGTACGCAGGCGCGTTGCAGCAAAAATGGGAAGTCCCCGGCGCTTCCGGCTATCTAGGACAAGGCCCGGCCCCAATCGTCGCTGGTCTGGGCGCCGAACGCCAAGCCGACGTGATCCGGCTGCTCTGGCCTACAGGCGTTCTGCAAGACGAACTCGAAATCCCAGCCCACAAAGAAGAACTCATCACCGAAATTGACCGTCGCGGAAGCTCCTGCCCCATCGTCTTCGTGTGGAACGGCCAGAAATTCGAATTTCTAGCCGACATGATCGGCCCAGGAATCGTCGGCCACTGGACGGGTCCTAACCAACGCAACATTCCCAACCCCGCCGAATATTTTAAAGTCACCGGCTCGCTGGCCCAGCCGCAAGAAGGCCGCTTGCGTTTTAAAATGCTCGAACCGATGGAGGAGCTGGACTACCTCGATCAAACCCGCCTGCTTGCAATAGACCATCCGAATGACGTCGAGGTCTATCCCAACGAACATTTCGCCAGCGAACTTCCCTTCCCGCAATTTAAAGTGATCGCCAGCCGCGACGCGCATCTCCCCGTTGGAGCATGGGACGATCACAGCCGCAATATCCTCCCGCTCCTCCGCGAACAGGATCACAAATACGTCACGAATTTCCCGCTAGCGCCCTACGCAGGTTTCGCTGAGATGCACATGGATCGAACTCGACCTCGGCGACTGGGATTCCTCGCGCCCGCTCCGCCTGCTGATGGACGGCTTCACCGATTATTTCAGCGCCAGCTCGATGTACGCCGCGTGGCAAGCAGGCATCACCCCCGTTCCGCCTTACGTCGAAGTGCAAGACGGCTCCGGCCAATGGGTGAAGGTGATTGACGACATGGGCTTCCCCGCCGGTCTCTACCGCACCATGGTCGCCGACCTAACCGGAAAAATTCCCCCCGGCGCGCGCTTCATCCGCATCTCCACAAATCTCCGCGTCTATTGGGATCGCATTCGCGTGGACAATTCTCCCGAAGATACGGAGTTCAAACTCACCGAAGTCCCGCTAGCCGAAGCCAAGCTGCAATTCCGCGGCTACCCGCGCGTAGTCGAAGGCAATCCGACAAACGATCTCTCCTATATTTACGACGAAGTCAGCGCCACCGGTCCCTACGCACGCCAAGTCGGAAATTACACGCGATACGGCGACGTCACCGACCTGATGAAGAAAACCGACGACGAGTACGTAATCTTCGGCTCCGGCGACGAAGTCTCGGTAGACTTCGACTCCACACACCTGCCGGATCTACCCAGTGACTGGACCCGCGATTATTTCCTCTACGCCAACGGCTTCGCCAAAGACATGGACTTCTACGCCGCCCACGGCGACACCGTAACTCCGCTACCCTTCCACACCACGACGCCATATCCCTATCCCGACGGCGTAGCCTACCCAGAAGACAAGCAGCACTTGGACTACATGCTGAATTACAACACTCGCGGCGTAGCAGGCCCAGCCGGAGAATCCTTCCGCTTCGACTACCCAGAGCCCGAAAAATAATCACCGCGTGGTCCGAATCGCCCGATCAAAGGGTTTTATGTCGCGGCCACTTCGTCCCGCGCCTTTCGGGACGTAGCGGGCAGGTTTGGACTCGGCGCATCCGCAGTTAACCCAGCCCGCTTGCTTGCCGCCAGATACCGTGATAATTTCACTACTTCCGAATCACCAGCAGCAACTCACTCGCGTATGTCGTCGTCTACTTCAAACGTTCAAATCTCGAAATTAACTGGGGCTGCGCAACAAGCCTCCGCCCCCCCTCACGACCCTGTTTTCTGGCGCGTCGAAGGGAGCCTGCTCAACCTCACCGCAGTCCGCCCCGTCGCCTTCTTCGCCTGGAATTCGCAAAGCTTCCTCCAACGCTGGACACGCCGCGGCGCCATGGCCACTCTCGCCCTCGCCCGCCCCTTCCTCTACCTCACCAACCGAGTCTTCGCCACTCGCCTGCTCCACACCGTCCTCCGCGGAGTCAGCCGCGACCGGCTCGATCTCCTGGGCGAGGAATTCTTCGAATACTTTCTGAAGCCGCGATTGAAACAAGAAGGCATCGCGAAGCTGCGAGAAGCGATCGCCGAAGGCGGCAAAGTCGTTTTGGTCAGCCAGGGCCTCGACCACGTCATGCGCCCGCTAGCCAAGCACCTGGGCATCGCGCGCATCATTTCCAATCGCCTCGATTTCCGCGAAGGCATGGCCACAGGACGCCTCCTCGACCCGGTAATCCGCCCCCGCGGCGCCTTCGCCAGATTTACAGGAAGCCAACCAGATGGCCGCGTCCCCCGTGAAAAGCTAATTAGCATCCTCGGCTTCGAAAAAAATCCGCACGCCCTCGACGAAGCTATCAAACCAGCTGAACGCGCCGCACCAAAAGTCTACGTTCCGGTAGTTCACTACGAATCGCGCAACGGCCACCAAGCCTTTTCCGTCTGTGCCGCGCTCCGCGGAAAAAATATCCTCCTCATCGGCGCCACGGGCTTCATCGGAAAAGTTTGGCTGGCAAATCTGCTCACCGATCTGCCCGAAATCGGCCGCATCTATTTGCTGGTCCGGCACAACCGCGCCAACACGTCCCTCGAACGCCTCCAGCGCGTATTCGAGGAATCTCCAGTCTTCGAAAAGCTAGCCGAACAACACGGCGACAAATTCGCGCGATTTCTGCAGGACCGCATCGAAGTAGTTGACGGCGACGTCAGCAAACCCAACCTTGGCCTGAGCTTCCAAGACCAGCAAAGGCTCTCCCGCACGCTCGACGTAATCGTCAACAGCTCCGGCCTCACCGACTTCAACCCCGATCTGCGCGACGCCCTCGCGGTGAATGTCCGCTCCACAGCATACGTCCTCGATTTTCTAAAAGAATGCGCACACGCCTCGCTGCTGCATCTCTCCACCTGCTACGTAGTGGGCCAGCGCGATGGCCGCGTCCTCGAGGAATTGCCAAAAGACTACACTCCGCGCGGCATACCCGATTACGATGCCGTAAAAGAATGGCAATCGCTGGAAAATCTGATTAAAGAAACAGAAGCCCGCGCCGAATCCGAAGAAGTCACGGCCGAACTCCACCACGCCGCGCAAAAAAAAGAACACGCCGCCAAAGACCTGCAGGGCACAGCGCTGGAAAATCAAGTCCGTAAAAACCGTGTCCGCTGGCTCCGCCAAACTCTCACCGACGCGGGCTCCCGCCGTGCCAACGAACTCGGCTGGCCCAACACCTACACCTTCACCAAAAGCATCTCCGAGTCCCTGATCCACAATTTTCTCGACGCCAACCCGCAAGCCTCAATCGCCGTGGTCCGTCCGGCCATCGTTGAATCCTCACTCGAAAAACCGTTTCTCGGCTGGAATGAAGGCATCAACACTTCCGCCTCACTTTCTTATCTCCTGGGAACTTTCTTCCGGCAGCTTCCGACGAATGAATCGAAATGCCTCGACCTGATTCCGGTTGACTTAGTCTGCCGCGGTATGACCCTAATCTCCGCCGCGCTAGTTACCCGCCGTCACCAACGCGTCTACCAACTAGCCACTTCCGTCGCCAACGCTTGCAACATGCGCCGCTCCATCGAACTCACTGGCCTGGGCCACAGAAAATTTTATCGCGCGCACGCCGACCTCCAGCAGCGCATGCGCGCGCGTTTCGACGCCATCCCCGTGTCCAAAACGCGCTACAAAGCCATCTCCGCCCCCGCGCAAAAAGCTGTGGTGAAAGCCATCAATCGCGCCACGGAACCATTCGCGTCCAAACCTCCGCTAGCTCGTCAGGAACGCGAACTCGAAAAAGTCATCAAACTCATCTCCCTGTTCGAACCCTTCATCCTTCACAACGACCACGTCTTCGAAGCCGCCAACGTCGAACGCCTCAGCGCCGCGCTCCCGCCCGACGAGCAAGCCGATTTCGGTTACGATTCCCGCGCCCTCGATTGGTGGGATTATTGGATCAACGTCCACATTCCCGCTCTGCGCAAGTGGTGTTATCCTCTCATCGAAGGACGCCAGCCGGAATCGCGTCCCCGGCGCTCCGTGCCGCTCGCATCGCCCAACGAAGCGAACGCGACGACCGCCGCGGGCGCAGCAGGCGCACTAGGCTCGTCAAGTTCGGGTCCGGCAACGGCATCCTGACACTTAATCACTGTGGCTATCCTCCTGACCGGTTCCACTGGATATATCGGCGCGCACATCGCGTCGAATTTGCTCACGGGCCATTCCGACCCGTTGAATCTCCTCGTCCGCGCGCGCAATGAACAGGAGGCGCAAGAACGCCTCTGGCGCGCGCTCCAGCTGCATCTGGATTTCCAGCGCTTCGACCAACTGCTGCACGACCGCATCCGCATCTTCCGCGGCGACCTCACCGACCAGCACTTCGGTCTCTCCGACGACGACTACGCGCAACTAGTCCGCTCCACAGACTCCGTAATCCATTGCGCCGCATCCCTGAATCGCAAATCCGAAAAAAGCTGCCTGAACGTAAATCTCCGCGGCACTCTCGAAGTCATCCAACTCGCCCAGCGCGCCCGCGACCAGCACGGCCTCCGCCGCTTCAGCCACGTCAGCACGGTTGCCGTCGCCGGGCAGCGCTCCAACGAAGTCGTCCAGGAAGACACCGCGATCGATTGGAATCGCTCCGACTACGATCCCTACGCCCGCACCAAAAAATTCTGCGAACACATGGTCCGCCAGCTCTTGCCAGACGTGCAGCGCACGATTTTCCGCCCCAGCATCGTCCTGGGCGACAGCCGCCGCCCCGAAACCAATCAATTCGATATGGTCCGCGCCTTCGTCTTCCTCGCTGGCCTACCGATGCTGCCCTTCCGCCCCGGTGACAAAATCGATATCGTTCCCGTGGACTTCGTTGCCGACGCCGTTTCCACGCTGCATCAAAAAGATAAGCCGGCGCACGAGATTTACCATCTCTCGTCCGGCCGCGAGGCCGAGACATTCATCGAACTCACCGAATCGCTTTCCAAAGCCCAAGGCAAGCGTGGCCCGGTCTTCGTCCCCAGCTTCGAAAAATCCACGGAGAAAATCGTCAACGCCCTCGCGGGCCGCGCCGGAAAAATCGGCGGCCTGGCTACGCTCCTGAAGGTCTTTCTCCCCTATCTTTTGTGGAACACAGTGTTCGACAACACGCGCGTGGTCGAAGAACTCGGCCGCCATCCGGCCCCGTTCTCGCAATACAGCCTGCCGCTCCTGCGCTTCAGTCGCGAAAATCATTTCGTCTTCAAATATCGCGAATGGCCCGCCGACGCCCCCGTGCACGCCGCCTCCCGCGCCGCAAACGCTTCCCAGGACCCGCGCCAATGACCGACCTGCTTCTGGAAGCCTGGGTCAGCGGCCTCATCGAACTCAACAAATTCGAATGGATGCTAGGCGCCGGTCACGCTTGGCAGCCTGGCACAAAACTGAAGCTCCTCTTCGCCGGTTACAACGGCACGCGCAACACCGGCTCCGACGTCCGCGTAGAAGAAATGATTCGCCAGATCCGCCGCATCCTCGGCGACGAAAATCTCGCGCTGAGCGTTATGTCGCAGAATTTCGATCTCACCCGGGGATATTTCGGCGACGCTCAACAGGTCCATCTCCCGGACGTCTTCCCCCCGTTCCTGCACAAAGTAGTCCGCCAAAATGACGGCGTCGTCGCCTGCGAAGGCTCCATGTTCAAAAGCAAATTCGCCAACGCTCTCACCACGATGATGATCGGCGCGCTCGGCATAGCATCAGCGCAGAATAAATTAAGCATCGCCTACGGCGCCGAAGCAGGCGCCATGGACCCGCTCTTGCAAAAAATGACGCGCCGCTACTGCCGCGATTCCCTCATCATCACTCGCAACGTAGAATCGCAAGCCGTCCTCGGCAAACTCGGTGTTCCCACCGAACTTGGCACAGACACTGCCTGGACTTTCGAACCACTCGGCCCCGAATACGGGCGCAAAGCCCTGCGCGACGTTGGCTGGGACGGCACGACCCCTGTTCTCGCCGTCTGCCCCATCAATCCTTTCTGGTGGCCGGTCAGCGCATCGTTAGCGAAGGCGCTCGCGCACTCCGTAGCGGGCGCCTACAAAAAAAGCTACTACCGCACTATCTATTTCCATCGCTCCGGCTCCCAAGTGGACGCCGCCTACGAAAAATATCTCAGCGAAATGGCTGCAGGCGTAGCCGGCTACCGAAAATCGCGCAAGGTTTTCCCGGTAATGATCGCGATGGAAATGCTCGATCGCGACGCCTGCGAGCGCGTAGCGGAAAAATTAGGCGGCGCTCCAGTATTCGCCTCCGATCAATTCAATATGTACGAGCTCGTCAGCATCCTGCGCGCCTGCGATCGCCTGCTCTCCTCGCGCTACCACGCCATCGTCACCACGATGCCCGCGGGCATTCCCTCCGCCGGTGTCACCATGGACGAGCGCATCCGCAATCTCCTCCACGAACGCGGCCACGAACATCTCCTCATGCGCGTGGACGAGCCCGGCTTGGCCGACAAGATCGTCGCAGCCCTCCGCGCTCTCGACGCCGAAGCCGAAGAAATTCCGTACGCGATGGAACGCACCGTCGCCCGCAATCTGCAATTGATGGCTCGCATGGGCACCTACTTCGAAGAACAAGTCGCCCGCCGCTATTCGCAATTCCCCGTGCGCCAAGGCGTTCTAGGATGGCAAGATTATCTTCCCCCGCTCGGCCCGAACCTGCTGAAGCTCCTCGAAAAACACAGCGGAGTCCTCGCCGCATGACATTTCTCGAAAACATTTTCGAACAGTTAAAACAATCCGCCGTCGAACCGGTGTTGCAGGAAATTCGCGGCGAAAAAATTCACTCCGTCACCGGCGGCGAATTGCTGGCGATCACCCAACAAGCGCGCCACTTCCTCCAAGCCCGCGGCCTGAAAAAAGGCGATCGCTGTGCCCTGCTAGCCCCCAACAGCATTCGCTGGGCCGCGCTCGACCTGGCGTTGATGGCCGAAGGCATAATCGTGGTCCCGCTCTACGCCCGCCAGGCTCCCACTGAACTCGTCTCGATGATGCAAGACTCCACTCCCTCGCGTATTTTCTGCCTTGATGCCGCGATCGCTGCCGAAATTAAAAAGTTGTGGCCGCAAGCCCCGCAAATTTCGCTGCTGGAAGCCGTGTACGCAGGCGAACCAAGCGCGCCCACGCCTCCCATGCATCACGAGGACGGCGACGTAATTTCGATCATCTACACCTCCGGCACTTCCGGCGAACCAAAAGGCGTAATCCTCACCGCCGGAAATGTAAATCACATCGTCAGCGCCACAAATTCCCGCCTCGATAAATTAATGGGCCTGCGTACTCCAGCAGATCGCATCTTCCATTACGCCCCCTTCTGTTTCGCTGCGTCCTGGATCCTCCTCCTAACCGCCCTCTCACGCCACAGCACATTGACGCTCTCCACCGACCTCACCAAACTCGCCGACGAACTAAAGCTAGCCGCTCCCGAATATTTCCTGAACGTCCCCACCCTGCTCGAACGCGTCCGCGCCAGAATTCAAACCACAGTACAAGCTCGTGGCGGCCTGGCCACAGCAATTTTCCCCCGCGCCCAACACGCCTTCATCCGCCGCCACAATAAACAATCCACGTTCGGCGACTCCTTCTGGCTCGCCCTCGGCAATTCCCTGATGTTCCCAGCCATCCGCAAAAGCATCGGCCCCAATCTGAAAGCCCTGATCTGCGGCTCCGCTCCGCTAGCAGTAGATACCCAGCTCTTCTTCATGATGCTCGGCATCCCCGTCCTACAGGTTTACGGCCTCACCGAAACCACAGCCATCTGTACCGCCGACGATCCCGCCCACGTCGAGCCAGGTTTCGTCGGCCCCGCAATCCCCG
Organism: uncultured Acidobacteriota bacterium; assembly: GCA_963710845.1. Classification (GTDB taxonomy): domain Bacteria; phylum Acidobacteriota; class Terriglobia; order Acidiferrales; family UBA7541; genus Palsa-295. The sequence continues at coordinate 35,780 of CAVQBU010000014.1, forward strand.
GCGTAGAAATGAAACGCGCCGACGATGGCGAAATCCTGGTCCGTGGCCCAAATATTTTCTCCGGCTACTGGCAACGCCCCGCCGAAACCGCCAAGGCCCTGCAAGACGGCTGGTTCCACACCGGCGATCAAGGCGAACCCAACGAAAACGGCAACTGGCGCATCACCGGCCGTATTAAGAATTTGATTATCCTTAATTCCGGCCACAACATCGCCCCCGAACCAATAGAAGAAAAGCTAGCGCAACATCTACCGGAAGCGCAGCAGGTTGTCCTGATCGGCAATCAGCGCAGCTTTCTAGCGGCGCTGGTCACGCCCAGCGGTGCAAACGGCGCCAACAAATTAACCGACGCACAAATTCAATCCGCCATCGAAACCGTTAACGCCGCACAACCCCACTACAAACAAGTTCGCGCCTTCCACGTAGTCCCCGAACCCTTCACCATGGAAAGCGGCCTGCTGACCACCATGGGGAAACTGAAACGCGAAGCCATCACTCAGCGCTTCACCGCCGAAATCGAAGCGCTCTACCAGAAGAAATTCTCATGAACACTTTTCAAGGCGAAACACTCTCGTGGCAACTGCTCGACGGCACAATCGAGCTAACCCTCGATCGCGCCCCGTGCAACGAAATCGGCCGCGCCACACTGGCAGATCTGGAAAGATTCATCGCCGCGCTGCCATCCCTGCAACGCGAAGCTCACGCGTTGATCATCAACAGCACACGCACAGAGGGTTTCTGCGCCGGCGCCGATCTTCGCGAAACCTACCGCGTAGCCCAATCGCTCCCGAAAGACGATCGCCTCGCAGCCCTGCGCGATTTTCTCGAACGGATCCATCACGTAATGAACACACTCGACGAAGCCCCACTCACCACCATCGCCGCCGTTCATGGCGTCACGTTTGGCGGCGGTTTTGAACTAGCGCTCACCTGCGACCTCATCGTTGCCGATAAAATGACGCGCTTCTGTTTCCCGGAGCTGCGCCTTGGACTGATTCCCGGTTTCGGTGGAATTCCGCGCTTGAAACGCGACCTGGGAAACGCAGTAGTCCGCGACCTGCTCCTCACCGGCCGCAGCATCAACACCGCAAAAGCCCAATCCGTCGGCCTCGTCAGTCAAGTAGCAGCCGAAGGCGACGCCCTCCGCATAGCCCGCTCCACCGCCGCGCAACTAAAAAAATTCGACCGCAACACGGCCGTCGCAGCCAAAAAATTCATCAAGCCGATCCCCCACGACGAGCTACGCAAAGAAATTGACATCTTTTGCGACCTTTTCATGCGACCTGCAGTGGACGCCGGCCTGCGCAAATTCGTCGAAAGCAGCGACGCGCTCCCCTATCTCCCGTAGCGAAGCGCGACGCACCAACCATGCAGACCCAGCCAAAATTGTGGCAAGATAGAACGACATGAACACGATAGACAAAACCACCGACGAAGTCCTGCGCCTCGCCGCCGAACATTTCAAAGTTCAGCGCGATCAGCTCTCCCCCGACGACGATTTCTTCAAAAAGCTCGGCATCAACAGCCTCCAGGCCCTCGACCTCCTAACCCGCATCGAACAGCATTTCCACATCGAACTCCCCGACTACGAACTCCAGGGCGTAACCGATTTCCGCACCCTGGCCCAGCGGATTCAATCACGCCTGTAATGCTGGATCTCCGCCAATACAATTCGCTGGGAGAAGCGCTGCGCGCCGCGCTCGATCGCTGGCCAAACGAAATTTGCCTGATCGAAGCCGACCGAGATCGCGAAAACACCCGGCTGACGTATCGCCAATTCAAAGATCAAGCTCTCCCACTAGCGAGCGCGTTGCAAACCGCAGGGCTGAAAGCCGGCACACGAGCCTCCGTAATCATGACGAATCAGTCCAAATGGTTGATCTCTGCCTGCGCAATTTTCTTCTGCGGCGGCGTCCTGGTCCCGCTCGATTACAAGCTCACCGCCGCTGAGCAATTGCAGCTCTTAGCGCATTCTCAGGCTGAATTTCTGGTAATCGAATACCACCTCTGGCGCGCGATCACCCAATCCGAGCAATTCGGAAATCTCACCGTCAGCACCGTGCTAGTCACCGAAGCCCCAACGAACGCCGACCTAGCCGGAGCCCATCGTTGGGAAGATTTTCGCGCCGCTGGCGAGCCCACCTTCGTACCGCGCAAACGCAACGACCCCGCCTGCATCGTCTATTCCTCCGGCACCGGAGGCCGCCCAAAAGGCTGCGTCATGACGCATGAAAATTACCTCGAACAATGCGTCGCGCTAACGTCGCTCTACCCCTTCTGGCCCGGCGTGCGCTACCTAAGCATCCTTCCCACAAATCACGCGATAGATTTCATGGTCGGCTTCATCGGCCCGTTCACCTGCGGCGCCACAGTTGTGCATCTGCGCACCCTGCGCCCCGAATTCATCCGCGAAGCCTTCACCAAATACAAAATCACCTACATGGCCCTCGTGCCCATGATTTTGAAAAATCTGGAACGCGGCCTGCGCCAGAGATTCGCGGAGCTCGCGCCACGCAAGCGAAAAATCTTGAACGCGCTAATTGCCACTAATCGCGTCCTGACGCGTCGCCGCCCAAATCTGAAAATCAGCCGCACGCTTCTGCCGCAAGTTCACCAAGCCTTCGGCGGTGAACTGCGCGCCCTGTTCGTAGGCGGCGCCTTCACCGAACCCGAAACGCTGCAATTTTTCTACGATTTGGGAATCCCGGTAGGCAATGGCTACGGCTGCACAGAAGCAGGCACGGTAATCACGGTCAACGATCTGAAGCCTTTCCGGGGAGACACCGTCGGCAAGCCTCTCCCCGGCATGGAAGTGAAAATCACAAATCCCGGTTCAGAAGGAATCGGCGAAGTAACCGTGCGCAGCAAAACATTAATGTCCCACTATCTCGACGAACCCGAAATGACGGCCGAAACGATAGTCGACGGCTGGCTGCTCACCGGAGACCTAGGCCGCCTCGATCCTTCGGGCCACTTGCAACTCTTCGGCCGCAAAAAAAACATGATCGTCACCGAAGAAGGCAAAAATATTTATCCCGAGGACATCGAAACCTATTTCGCCGGCCTTCTGGTAAAAGAATTCTGCGTCTTCGCCGCAAATTATCTCTGGCCCGCTCGCACCATGGTAGGCGAGCAACTGGTCCTGGTCCTGCACCCGGAAACCGGCCAAGAAATTATCGAAGCGCTCGTGAAAGAAGTCTCCGAACGCAATCGCCGCCTCCTGAATTACAAACGCATCAGCGGCTATCTCCCCTGGGACCGAGATTTCCCGCTAACCGCTTCCCTGAAGATCAAACGCGCCGAGCTAGCCGAACAAATCCGTCAAAATCGCGACCGTTCCGCCGTGGTGCCGCTATAATCCACGTCGCCGTTTCAGCGCCGGAGCTTTCGCGCCAGTGACCACAAAATTTCTCGCCATCGTGAATCCCGCAGCAGGCGGCGGCAAATCCGGCCATCTAGCCGCCGGCATGCTGGAAAAAGTTCGCCACACAGGAATCTCCGTCACGGTAGTCCTCACCACCCGCGCCGGAGAAGCCACCGACCTCGCGCGCCGTGCCTACAGCGAAGGGACCCGCAACTTCCTCGCAGTCGGTGGCGACGGTACCTCCTTCGAAATCATCAACGGTCTGTTTCCCGAAGCCGAAACCCAAGGCCGCCCCACGCTAGGCCTCCTGCCGCTAGGCACCGGCAATTCCTTCCTGAAAGATTTCACCAAGCTCGGCGTCGAACACACCCTCGAAGCGCTCAAAAACAATTCCCGCCGCCCCTGCGACTTAATCCGCCTCCGCCACGCCCAAGGCGAACTCTATTTCCTAAATCTTCTCACTCTCGGTTTTCCCGCCGACGTAGCCGAAACCACCAACCGCCGCTTCAAACGTTGGGGCGAAATAGGCTACATCCTAGGCGTCTTCACTCGCCTGGTGCAGCTCAAACATCTCGCATTTCCGCATCGCCTCGCGGAAAAAAAAGAATTGGATAAAAACCCCGCGCTCTTCCTCTCCTTCAACAACAGCAAATTCACCGGCGGCCACATGATGATCGCTCCCAACGCCGATCCCACAGACGGCCAAATCGAATACGTTCGCTGGGGCCCCATCGGCCGCCTCGGCCTCATCTGGACTTTCCCGCGCCTTTTCACCGGCACGCACATTCATCATCGCAAAGCCTTCCGCGCCGCCACCAAGCGCATCGATTTCGAACTCGTAGGCCCAGTGAATGTAATGGTAGACGGCGAAAGCATGCGTCTCGAATGTCAGTCTTTGGAAATTCTCCCCGCTGCGCTGGACGTGGTCGTATGAAGCAGGCTTATCTCAGCGTCCGCTCCGCAATCCTATGGGCGATCAGCGGCATTCATTTCGCTGTGGTCGGCACAATTCTCATCGCACTGGGTGCCGTAGTAGATCCGCGCAAGAACGATCGCCCCCAGCGCGTTTTCTTCCGCAATATTCTGCGCTTCGCCGGAGCCCGCTTCGAAGTTCGTCGCGCTCGAGGTTTCGACCCAACCCGGACCAGCATCTTCATCTGCAATCACGTGAATCTTTTCGACCCATTCGTGACCTACTCCGCCATCCCGCAATTCCTGCGCGGCTTCGAACTCGAATCGCATTTCAACGTTCCCGTGTACGGCTGGATGATGGGCCGCTTCGGAAACATTCCTGTCCCCGACGCGCCCAGCCGCGAAGGCCTGGAAACTATGACCAAACGCGCCAAAGCTGCCCTCGATTCCGGCGTCAGTCTGCTAGCCTTCGCCGAAGGCTCGCGCACTCGCACAGGTCACGTGCAGCCATTTAAAAAAGGCATCTTCAGCATCGCGCAAAGATTCGGAATTCCCATCGTTCCCGTAAGCATGGTCGGCTCCTACCAATTTTTCCAAACCGGCCAGTGGATGCTGCATCCAGAAAAAATCACGGTCTTCATTCACGATACGATTGACACAACGCAGATTCCGCGCGCCGACATAGACGCCCTCCGCCAACGCGTGCAGGAAATTGTGTCAACGCCAGTGGAAGTATCTCTGAAGGAAAATCCAGTGAAGAAGCACTAGGAGACCGTCGCGCCCAATCGGCATATCAGCGCCCTAGGCACGGCATAGGTTAGCCCTGGCCGGAAGGCCTGGGAAAAATCCTAAAGAAAATGGGGAGCGCCGTAGGTGCGACATAAGCTATTGCTGCGGCCGCTCTCCAACGCCCAATCTCGCCTCAAGAAATCTGCGGCTCGCTCGCGGCCGGCAACGACCGCCCCGCCCGCAACTCCTGCCACGTATAAACCACGCGATGAATCACGGTAATCGTCGAAACCACCGCTATCACCCACAATACCTGCGCCATCCGGTTAAACGCGCCGCCCATGATCAGTAGCACCAGCCTCTCCGGCCGCTCCATAAAACCCACTTTGCACAAAGGAATAATTGACTCCGCACGCGCACGCGAATAACTCACCATGAACGAACTCGCCATCGCCACCGCCGCCAGCGCCATGTAAAACGGCCGCCCAATCAGCGTGTAATGCACCACCAATCCCATGTACAAAGCCAAATCCGAATAACGGTCCAGCGTCGAATCCAAAAAAGCGCCAAAAGCCGTCACGCGCCCCACGCGGCGCGCTACTTGCCCATCGGCCATATCCAAAAATCCGGCCAAAAAAAGCACCGCCGCAGCCTGCCGGAACATCCCCATCGCAAACAGCGCCGCGGCCCACGAATTTACCGCCAGCCCCAAAAATGTAAACATGTTCGGCGTAATGCCAGTAGCCGCAAGTCCGCTGACAACGTGTCGCAGCAGCCACCCGCCGCCTTCGCCGATCCAGTAGGTCGGCGGCTTCTTCCGTTCGTTAGATTCGTTTTCCATGATTACAAAATCATACTCCGATTTCGCACCAACAAAAAATCCAGCTTACGCCTTCCGAAAAGCCATCTCCGGCAGTTTCCCAACACAAAGCAATTTCGCCTCGGTCTGCTCCTGCACTTCTTGAGCCGTAAATCCGGGAGCCACCTCGCGCAACACCAATCCATCCGCCGTCACGTCAATCACCGCCAAATCCGTAATAATCGTATTCACACAATCGATCGCGGTCAGCGGATAGCTGCAAGCCTTCACAATTTTACGCTGCCCATCCTTGGCATTGTGCTCCATCGTAACAATCAATTTCTTTGCGCCCACCGAAATATCCATCGCCCCGCCAATCCCGCCCGCGCCCTTCGCTCCCGGCACCCGCCAATTCGCCAAATCGCCGCGCTCTGATACCTGCAACCCGCCCAGAATACAAATGTCCAGATGCCCGCCGCGCGTCATCACATGCGCATCCACCTGCGAAAAGTAAGCCGCGCCCGGAACCAAAGTCACCGGCACTTTCATCGCGTCCACCAGGTCGTAATCCTCCTCGCCCGGCTTCGCGCGCGGCCCCATCCCCAAAATCCCATTCTCGCTGTGAAAATACACCACCACATCTTCCGGCACATAAGCCGCAATCAAATTCGGGATTCCCCAGCCCAAATTCACGTAAGCCCCATCCGGCAGCTCCAACGCCGCGCGTTCGGCAATCTGCTCGCGTGTCAGCCGCGCCTTAGGCATTGTGAATTCCCTTCGCCACCACAATCCGGTCCACGTAAATCGAAGGAGTCACAATCGTCTCCGGATCCAGCGTTCCGGTTTCCATCACTTCATCCACTTCCACAATCGTAATCTTCGCCGCCGTAGCCATAATCGGATTAAAATTCCGCGCCGCCTTGCGATACACCAGATTCCCCATGCGATCCGCGCGCTGCGCCTTAATAAAAGCGAAGTCCGCGCCCAAAGCCTGTTCCAAAATATATCGCTTCCCGCGAATAACGCGCTCTTCCTTGCCCTTCGCTACGTCCGTCCCCACGCCCACCGGCGAATAGAACGCCGGAATGCCCGCGCCAAACGCTCGCATCCGTTCGCACAAAATCCCCTGCGGCACCAATTCCAGCTCCACCTCGCCTGCGTCAAACTGTTGTTGAAAATAAATAGCGCCCGGCCCTGGAAACGCCGCGACCACATGTCGTATCTGCCGGTTCTTAAACAGAATCCCCAACTCGCCATCGCCGGTGCCGCAATTATTGCTGATCACGCTCAGGTTCCGCGCTCCCCGCCGCGCTAATCCCTGAATTAAATTGTTCGGAAATCCCGCGCCGCCGAATCCGCCGAACATCACCGTCGCTCCGTCAGGGATGTCCGCAACCGCGAGGTCCACCGAAGCAAAAACTCTATCTTTTCGATTCATATTTGATTGTGCCGGAGCAGAGTCGAGCCCCAAGCGCCCACAATGATATATCCGTTCGCTTCCTGTATTCGACAAAAACCACACCTCACTCGAAACGCCGAACCGGGCCGCGCCGCTAATAGCCTACCGGATAACGCACGCCATTTTCCCCCGCGAACTCGCGCGCTCGACTACAATCTCCCCGGCAACCGCCGCTCACAAAATGAATCATCCCCGTGCCGCAACAATCTCCGACCAAATCGAGCCAACCCCGATCCCCCGCCGCCGCTGGGTAGTCGCCTGCGTCCTCGGCCTCGGCGTCCTGATAAATTATTTCGACCGCGTAAACATCTCCGTCTCCCAAGACGCTCTCCACGCAGCCTTCGGCATCAGCGCCGTGCAATTCGGCTACCTGCTCAGCGCTTACAGTTGGACGTACGCCGCGCTGCAACTCCCCTCCGGCGTTCTGCTCGACCGCTTCGGCGTAAAATTAGTCGGCCGCGTCAGCACCTTCCTCTGGAGCGTTGCATCCTTCGGCGCCGCAGCCGCCACTGGCGTCGGTAGTTTTTTCGCCGCGCGCCTCCTCCTCGGCGTGGGTGAAGCCCCCACCTTCCCCGGAAATTCCAAAGCCGTCGGCTACTGGTTTCCATCGCGCGAACGCAGCCTCGCCACCGCCATCTTCGATGCCGCCTCGAAATTCGCGCCCGCCGCTGGCGTCCCGCTGTTGGGTCTGCTGCTAATCCACTTCGGCTGGCGCTGGAGCTTCGCCGCCACCGGCATTCTCAGCTTCGTCTATTTCGTCCTCTTCTACTGGATCTATCGCAATCCGAGCGAAGATAAATCCCTCACGCCCGCCGAGCGCGAATTCATCCGCCAAGGTGGCGCGCAACCCGAAGGCCACGCCAAAATTAAAGAAGCCAGTTCGATCGCCTACCTCCTGCGCCAACGCAAAGTCCAAGGCCTCGTCCTCGGGTACGCTTCCTACAATTACACTTTCTATCTGCTGCTCACCTGGTTGCCCAGCTATCTTTCCTCCACCTTGCATGTGGACCTGCTGCACTCCGTTCTCTACTCTAGCGTTCCCTGGCTCTTCGCCACTTTCACCGATCTCGTAATCGGCGGGTGGCTCGTCAACGCCCTCATTCATCGCGGCCGCGACGCGTCGCTCGTCCGCCAAATCGTTTTGGTCGGAGGCACAGCGTTCGGTCTCGGCATCCTCGGCGCCGCGCACGCGCACACTCCCGCCAGCGCGCTTTTCTGGATCAGCATTTCTCTGAGCGGCCTTGCCGCTGCGGCTCCCGTAGGTTGGTCCATTCCGTCGCTGATTGCTCCAGAAGGAAGCGTCGGCACTCTAGGTGGAATACTAAATTTCGGGAATCAATTGTCAGCCATCGCCGCGCCCATCGTCACCGGCTACGTAGTCGCCGCGACTCACGAATACGCTTGGGCATTTGTGGTCGCCACCGCGTTCCTGCTGGCAGGCATCGCCGGCTACATCTTTGGCCTAGGCCGCATCGAACCCATACCCGAGCCGATCAGCGGCGCCTCACAATAATCGTCAGTAATTCACCGCCATGGTGTAGTGCTTCATCTCGTGGATGCGCGGATTAGCAACGTCGAAGCTCCCATCCGCACGCCCAATCAACACCAAATAATTCCCCGCGTCCGTCCCCTTCGGATTAGCAATAAATTCCGCCGCAACATTGTGCGCCGCCCCGCCCTCTTCCGAATAATGCAACTGCCACAAATCTTCCAGCTTCGGCGATTTCTCAATAATGTCCCAAGTTGAAGGAGTGCCGCCCTTCTTCGCTCCGTTATCCATAATCGCCACCCGCGGCGCGATTCCCCACACCAGCGCCGGACTGCTGCTCTGCTGCCACCCATGGTGCGAAACAATGTAAACATCCACATGGCCCAACTTATTCACCGGGCACATCAATTCCATTTCCTTGTCCCATGTCAGGTCGCCCAAATCCAAAATCCGCAGCTTCCCGAAAGTAATCATCACCCCGAGCGATCGCAAATTCTCCGTCTTGTCCGCAGGACGGTTCTCCGATTCCTTGCAAGCCGCGTTCGCCTGTCCCGCACCCGCCAGCGGCTTTGCAATCAAATCGCCGTCCGCGCTGATCACTTCCACATGCATTCCCTCGATAGGCACCACGTCGCCAGGCTTCGCCGAAATCCGCGTGTATTTTCCAGTCGCGAGCATCGCCTGATACGCCTGCCATCCTTGTACCGTAGGCGCATCACCCGTTTCGCGATTCCCGCCATGATCAATAAATGTCCCAATAGGAATCCGCGCAGCCAATTGTGGCGCCCCGCCCACATGATCCTCATGAAAATGCGTGATCAAAACATAATCAATCTTGGTAAGGCCCGCCGACTTCGCCGCCGCCACAATCCGATCCGCATCCCGCCCATCGTTCCCATCCCACCCCGTATCAATCAACAAACACTGCCCCTCCGGGGTAACAAACAAAGTCGCCTGCCCACCTTCCACATCCACAAAATAGACCCGCAAGGTCTTCTGCTCAGCAGGCGAATCCGCCCCTGGCGTCGCAAGTACCGCAGCCACCATCGCAAACACAACCAAGCCGATGCGAGCCGCGGCGATAAGGATGAAGCTCAAAGTTTTTCTGGAATCAAATCCGTAACGCGAGGAACGGGTCATGTCCAAGTCTCCTAAATCACTACTGCTCATTTTCCTCAACAGCCTTGCCGCCAAAGATAGTCAGTCCGTCGCCATCTTACGTCAAGAAGCTTGTTCGCATCCGCTGCCGGGCTATGGCAATCCTGCTCGGAAGAATCACGCGAGGCTCTAGCTGCAACGATTCCCCAGGACTATAATTCCGTTCTGATACCAATTTTATTCACCTGCAGAAGGAGCAAAAAAAATGAAATACAGAAAACTAGGCAACACTGGACTCATCGTTAGCGAACTGGCCCTTGGCACCATGCAGTTCGGCGGCAAGATGAACATGGGCAACCTCGATCAGGACGCAACCACCCGCATGGTGAAGTTCGCCCTCGACAAAGGCATCAACTTCATTGATACCGCCGACGTGTACAGCCTCGGCGAGAGCGAAACCCTGGTGGGTAATGCCCTGAAGGGCGTCAGAAAAGAAATCGTGCTCGCCACCAAGGTTCGTCTGCCCATGAGTGAAAATCTCAATCACAGCGGCGCCACTCGCGTGAACATCATGCGCGAAGTCGAGGACAGCCTCCGCCGCCTGCAAACCGACTACCTCGACCTCTACCAAGTTCACGGATGGGACAGCAACACGCCGCTCGAAGAAACCCTGCGCACGCTCGACGATCTCGTGCGCCACGGGAAAGTCCGCTACATCGGCCTCTCCAACTACATGTCCTGGCAAGCCGCCACCGCCATAATGCTGCAGCAAAATCTGGGATTGGAAAAATTCGTCACCGCGCAGATGTACTACAGCCTCGTCGGCCGCGGCCTCGAATATGAGTTCCAGCCCTTTGCCGAGTATCAAAATATCGGCATTCTCGTCTGGAGCCCGCTCGCCGGCGGCTTCCTTTCCGGAAAATACACTCGCACCACCCCAGCTCCCGCCGGCACCCGATTCGCGGAAGCGGGTGCGTTCGTGCCCTTCGACAAAGAAATGGGCTACCGCGTGGTGGACACCTTAAAAGAAGTAGCCGCGCGGCATCGAGTGAGCCCAGCGCGCGTAGCACTTTCTTGGACGCTTGCGCGCCCCGCCGTCAGCAGCGTAATCGTCGCCGCCAGAAAACTCGATCAACTCGAAGACAACATCGCCGCCGTTGACCTGCAACTCACCCAAGCCGACATCCGTGAACTCGACGCAGCATCCGATCCCGGCGTCCCCTATCCAAAATGGATGGTCCTGCAGCTAGACGTAGCCGAGGACCCGCGCTCGAAAGCTCTTTATCCCGAACGCTACACCGACGGCGGCCCCTGGATGGACCTGAGAGGCAGTCGCTGGTCCGCTTGACCTCCCCGAGGTGACGCTACTGCACGGCTTGCGACGGGACTTCGGGGCGTATCTCCGTCGCATCCGATGCATTTTGCGATATCATCGCAAGGTTTTGTTTCGCGCGGAGATCACCACCCATGACCACAAAAAAATTGCGCAGCCAGGAATGGTTTGGCCGCAAAGATCGCGACGGTTTCATCTACCGCAGCTGGATGAAAAATCAAGGCTGGCCGCACGACCTGTTCACCGGCCGCCCGGTAATCGGCATCTGCAACACCTGGTCCGAATTCACGCCCTGTAACGCGCACTTCCGCGAAATCGCCGAATGGGTAAAACGCGGCGTCTGGGAAGCAGGAGGTTTTCCCCTGGAATTTCCGGTCATGTCTCTGGGCGAGGTGTTGTTGCGTCCCACTGCGATGCTCTTCCGCAATCTAGCCAGCATGGACGTGGAAGAATCCATCCGCGGCAATCCCTGTGACGGCGTCGTCCTCCTCATGGGCTGCGACAAAACCACGCCATCCTTACTAATGGGCGCCGCGTCCTGCGATCTTCCGACCATCGGCCTCTCCGGCGGCCCTATGTTATCTGGAAAATTTCAAGGTCACGATCTCGGCTCCGGCACCGGCGTATGGCAAATGTCCGAAAAAGTTCGCTCCGGCCAAATGAAGCTCGAAGAATTTTTCGAAGCCGAAAGTTGCATGCACCGCTCGAAGGGCCACTGCATGACGATGGGCACCGCCTCCACCATGGCCAGCATGGTCGAAGCCCTCGGCATGGCGCTGCCCGGAAACGCCGCCATCCCCGCCGTTGATGCGCGCCGCCACACTCTCGCGCAATTCACCGGCCGCCGCATCGTCGAAATGGTCAAAGAAGATCTGCGCATGTCGCAAATTCTCACCCGCGCCGCATTCCAGAATGCGATTCGCGCTAACGCCGCCATTGGCGGTTCCACCAACGCCGTCATCCATCTCATCGCCATCGCCGGACGCATCGGCGTCCCGCTAGCTCTGAACGATTTCGACACGCTGGCCTCCCATCTCCCTTGCCTCGTAAATCTCCAACCGAGCGGCACGTACCTAATGGAAGATTTTTTCTACGCCGGCGGCCTCCCCACCGTCCTGCGCGAGCTGGGCGAAAATGGCGCGCTCGATCGCGACGCCCTCACCGTGAACGGTCAAACGATCTGGAAAAATGTCTCCGAAGCACCCTGCTGGAATCGCGAAGTAATCCACACCTTCGCGCAGCCATTCAAAGAAAATTCCGGCATCGCAGTCCTGCGCGGCAACCTCGCCCCCGATGGCGCCGTCATCAAACTTTCCGCCGCCAGCCCGGATCTGCTCCAGCACAGCGGCCGCGCCGTAGTCTTCAATTCAATCGAAGATTTTTACGCCCGTATTGATCAGGAAGATCTCGACATTGACGAAACCTGCGTCATGGTCCTGCAAAATTGCGGCCCCCGCGGCTATCCCGGCATGGCCGAAGTCGGCAATATGCCTCTCCCTCCGAAAATTCTGCGCAAAGGCGTGAAAGACATGGTCCGCATCTCCGACGCGCGCATGAGCGGCACCGCCTACGGCACAGTGGTCCTCCACGCTTCGCCCGAAGCCGCAGCCGGCGGCCCGCTGGCGCTCGCACGCTCCGGCGACACCATCACGCTCGACGTTCCCGCTCGCACCATCAGCCTGCATGTGGACGAAGCCACTCTAGCCGCCCGTCGCGCGCAATGGACGCCGCCCGCAAACCCAGCCCGCGGCTACGTAAAGCTCTACACCGAGCACGTTCAACAAGCCCATCAAGGCGCCGACCTGGATTTCCTGGTAGGAAAAAGCGGCGCTCCAGTGGCCCGCGACAATCACTAGTTGAATTGTCGCGCAATAAATGTCAGAACGAATCGGAGAAGTTGACTTTGTAGCGGCGGTCTTCAGACCGCCAGCCTTTGACGTTGCAATTGAATTCGTAGCGCCGGCGGCCCGCCGGCTTCCTTGCTTTTGATGTTGTCTTTGAATGTGTAGCGGCCGCCTTCTTTTTCTTTTCCGGCGGGCGTCTTTGACGTCGTTTTTAATTTGTTTTTGCGTGGCAATTCACCCGGGAGCCGCAAAAATGCTGCGCTGGCGAATCGCAATCCTGGTTAGCGCCGCGATCGCCATTAGCTATCTCGACCGCCAAACTCTCCCCGTAGCCATAAGAGCCATCAGCCACGACATCCCGCTCACCAACGCACAATTTTCGAATCTACAATCCGCATTCCTCCTTGCCTACGCCTTCATGTACGCCGGCGGCGGCAAACTAGCCGACACGCTCGGCACCCGCCGCGGCTTCGCCGTAATAATGATCTTCTGGTCGCTGGCCTGCGCCAGCCACGGTCTCGCCCTCACCTTCACCATGTTAGCCGTCAGCCGCTTCGCCCTAGGCATGGGCGAGGGCGGCGGCTTCCCCACCTCCACCCGCGCCGTAGCCGAATGGTTCTCAGTCAACGAACGAGCCACCGCCATGGGCATAATCAACGGCGGCACAGCCGTAGGCGCAGTAGTAGCTCCCCCACTAATCGCGCTAATTCTCACCTACGCCAGCTGGCGCTGGATTTTTTTCGTCACCGGCGCCCTAGGCCTGCTCTGGACCGCCTGGTGGCAAAAATCCTACTTCCCACCAGCCGCGCACCCGCAACTCACAAAGGAAGAACGCGAAAAAATTCCGCCAGCCCTAGATCCAGCAATCACCGCCGCGACAAAAAAAATCCGTTGGCTCGATCTCCTCCGCTTCAAAGAAACCTGGGGCGTGGTAACCGCGAAATTCCTAACCGACGCCGCCTGGTACTTCTATCTCTTCTGGCTCCCCAAATATCTATACGACATGCGCCATTTCGACATCAAAGCCGTCGGCGCCATCGCTTGGATCCCCAACGCCGCCGCAGGCATCGGCTGCCTCGTCGGCGGCTGGTTCTCCAGCTATCTAGTCCGCAAAAAATTCACCCTGAACGTGGCGCGCAAAATCTCTTTAGGCCTCAGCGCCGCAGTAATGCCGATGATCCTGCTCGTCACTCGCGCTCCCATCGCCTGGGCCATCGCCATCTTCAGCGTGGCCTATTTCGGTCAGCAATCCTGGTCCACTCTGGTAATGGTCCTCCCCACCGATCTCTTTCCCAGCAAAGTAGTAGGCTCAGTAGCAGGCCTGATAGGCTTCGGCGGCGCCATCGGCGGCATCCTTTTCGGCGAACTGGCCGGCTACCTGCTAGATCACGGCTTCGGCTACGAATCAGTCTTCAAAATAGCTGCCACCTTTCACGTGATCGCATTTCTAGTGATACTAATTGCCGTACCCCAAGTCGCGCCGCTCAACATGGCGCAAAAATTAGCCACACAAACCAGATTATGAAGGAGCTCCATGAAAATTAAAGAAGTTCGCACAAGAGCAGTTCGCTGGCGCGGCAAGACGGTTCCCTTGCCCCCGCATTTCTGCACGAACCCCATGGACCTGCTCACCCTCCCCGAAGCCTCCATGCAAACTTTCACCTTCCATGGCTGGCTGATCGTGGAAATTTTCACCGACGACGGCCACGTCGGTATCGGCAACGCTGCGCTAGCTCCGCCGATCACCAAGCAAGTCATCGACCTCTATCTGAAGCCTCTGCTAATCGGCGCCGACCCCTGGAACATCGAATTCCTCTGGCAACACATGTACCGCAAGACGATGGCGTTCGGCCGCAAAGGTATCGGCATGGCCGCGATCAGCGCAGTGGACATCGCTCTCTGGGATCTCCTGGGCAAATCCGCGAAGCAACCAGTCTTCCGCCTCCTCGGCGGCCGCACCAAACCGCGCATCCCGGTCTACGCCAGCCGGCTCTACAGCATCGAACTCAGTGAACTCGCCGCCGAAGCCAAGCGCTACAAAAAAGATGGCTACAAAGCCATGAAACTCCGCTTCGGCTGGGGTCCCGCCGACGGCGCCGCAGGTATGCAAAAAAATGTCGCCCTGGTGAAAACCGTCCGCGAAGCGGTCGGCGATGGCATTGACGTAATGGCCGACGCCTACATGGGCTGGACCCTCGACTACGCCAAACGCATGCTCCCGCTCCTCGAGCCTTTCAATCTCCGCTGGCTCGAAGAGCCGGTGATCCCCGACGACATCCACGGCTACGCCGAGCTGAAATCCTCCGCTCGCATCCCCATCGCCGGTGGCGAACACGAATTCACCCAATACGGTTTCCGCGAGCTGCTCCAAGCTCGCGCCGTGGATTACATACAATTCGATACCAATCGCGTAGGCGGCATCACCCAAGCCCGCAAAATCTGCGCCCTCGCAGAATCGCATTCAGTCCCGGTAATCCCCCACGCCGGACAAATGCACAACTATCACGTAGTCATGGCCAGCCTGAATTCTCCCATGGCCGAATATTTCCCCATCGTGGACGTCGAAGTCGGCAACGAACTTTTCTGGTATATCTTCGAAGGTGAGCCCAAAGCCAAAGACGGTTTCGTGGACCTCGACGACAATCTTCCCGGCCTCGGCCTCACGGTAAACGAAAAAGCTCTAGCAAAATTCGAAGTGATCGCGTGAACAGCCGCCCATGACCGAATCAATGACCCAATCAATGCCCCGATCAATGACCCGTCTAATCCAAATCGCCAAAGGCAACGACCGCGCAGTCGCCCTCGTCGAAGAGCCAGGCCTGCGCCTGCTCCACCAAACCCCATCCATCTATTCCCTGGCGCACGAAGCCATCGCCACCAGCGTAAAGCTAACCGCCCTCGTGCAACAGAAACTCTCGAACCTCGTACTCGAGTACGACCCCGTCTACAATGGCCAATCCGACTGGCGGATCCTCGCTCCGATTGATCATCCCGCTGAGCCATCTCGCTGCCTCGTCTCTGGCACGGGTCTAACGCATCTGGGCAGCGCGCGCGATCGCCAAGACATGCACGCCATCGCCAACGAGGATCTCACTGACAGCATGAAAATGTTTCGCTGGGGAATCGCGGGCGGCCGCCCCGCCGAAGGGCAAATCGGAACGCCCCCCGAATGGTTTTACAAAGGTACCGGCGCAATCCTATGCGCCCACAACGAACCCCTCGAAATTCCGCCGTTCGCAGAAGACGGCGGGGAAGAAGCCGAAATCGCGGGAATTTACATCATTGACGCCGCGGGCCGACCGCGCCGCATTGGCATGGCGCCCGGCAATGAATTTTCCGACCACGTATTCGAAAAGAAGAACTACCTAAATCTGGCAGGCTCGAAGCTGCGCACGCCCGCGCTAGGCCCGGAACTCACTCTCGATCCAACTTTTGATTCTGTCGAAGGCGAAGTAACCATCGAACGCGCCGGCAAACCCCTCTGGCACAAAAAAATCCGCACTGGCGAAACCGAAATGTGCCACAGCCTGCGCAACATGGAACACCACCACTTCAAATACGAACCTCATCGCCGCCCCGGCGACGTCCACGTCCATTTCTTCGGCGCCGATTGCCTCAGCTTCGGCGAAGGCATCCGCCTCTCCGCAGGAGACGTAATGCAAGTTCACTTCGCAGGCTTCGGCCGCCCGCTGCGCAATCCACTAAAGGTCGCGGCCGCTAAACCCGAACTAATCGAAGTAATTCCACTGAGGTAAGCTAATCAAGGTGAACGAATAAATGACCAAGCCACGCGTAGCAATCTTAGGATTAGGACTGATGGGCGCAGGAATGGCCGGCCGCGTCCTCACCGCCGGGTATCCCCTGGCTGTGTACAACCGCAATCCCGAAAAAACCGCGCCCTTCGCAAAAGCCGGAGCCTACGTAGCCCGCACGCCGGGCGATGCCGCCGCCCGCGCCGACATCATCATTACTATGCTCGCCGACGACAACGCCTCGCGCGCCGTCTGGCTCGACAAAGACACTGGCGCTCTGGCCGCAGCTGCTCCCGGCACTTGGCTAATCGAATCGAGTACCGCAAGTGTGCAGTGGATCCACGAGCTAGCCGCCGCCGCAAAAAAACGCGATTGCGAATTGCTCGACGCCCCCGTAACCGGCTCGAAACCGCAAGCCGCTGCCGGAGAATTACTTTTCCTGATAGGGGGTTCCGCCGAAGCCGTGGCCGCCGTCCGCCCCGTGCTAGCTGTAATGAGCCGCGACATCGTTCATCTCGGCCCGACGGGCAGCGGCGCCACTCTGAAGCTAATTAACAATTTTCTCTGCGGCGTTCAAGCTGCATCCATAGCCGAAGCCATGGCGTTACTCAACGCCAGCGGCCTTGATCGCGAAAAATCCGTAGCCATCCTCGCCGCCGGAGCCCCGGGCAGTCCCCTGCTAAAAGTGATCACGTCACGCGCCGCCGCAGGAGACTTCACCCCAAATTTCGTCCTGCGTCTGATGGCCAAAGACCTGAGCTACGCCCGGAACGAAGGCGCCCGCCAAGGCATAGGCATGAACACCGCCACGCCCGCCATCGCCGATTTCGAAAAAGCCATTAACGCCGGCTACGGTGAAAAAGACTTCTCCGCCATAATCCCCGCCCTGCAAAAATCCTGACCGCCAGCGATCGCGACGCAGGTTCCGTGGAAGCGCCCATCCTCCGATTGGCGCTCTACTGCCACAGCGCCACGCTCCGTTTTCGTGGCACTGCCACTCTTGGCTGTGCGGCGCGATTATTGCCACTGGACAATTGCCGTTGAATTTCTAAATCAGCTTCGACGCGATTCATCCCGCAGTTCGGGATCGAAGAGCTCAACTTCGCCGCCTATCCCCGTACCGTCAAAACCGGGCACGTCGCATGCGCCACCACTTTGTGCGACGTCGCCCGCTCCAAATGTGTCGCCGCTCCAATATGCTTGCTCTTCCGAACGCCCAGCACAATCAAATCCACTCCGCGCTGCTTGGCGGCTGCCACGATCCGCTCCGCCGGTTCGCCAAATTCCACCACGACTTCCGCCGGAAACTCCAACTGCGCGTCATCCGGCACGATCTCATGCAAGCGATGCATCGCCTCTGCCGCCGATATTTCGTGGATCCGGTTCTCATCCGCCGTAGGATGCTCGGGCTTGCGCATCACCAGCAATAACAGCAGCCGCGACCGATTTTCTCGCGCCAACGAGACGGCGTACCTTGCCCCGGCCAGCGACTCCGGCGTCAAATCCGTCGCAAACAGAACGCGATAGAATCGCGCTCCATTGTGCACGGTGCCAGGCGCACTCGGTCCAATTGTCAGCACCGGCACTGGCGATCGCCGAAAGATCTCTTCCGCCACCGAACCCATCAGCAACTTCTCCGCCCCCGTACGCCCGTGCGTTCCCACGACAATCAAGTCAATCGCGCCGTCCCGAATCGCTTGTTCCACTCCCGGCCAGATGCTGACCCCTCTCTCCACAGCGGTTTCGTGCTGCAACCCCGTCAGCTGAGACTCCACCTTCTGCATTTCCGCCTGCGCATTTTCCTCCTCGGCGTCCAACGCCAGAGCAGTCAGTCCAGGCGCCGCATAAGCGTACGGATAGGGCGTAGGTAGCAAAATGTGCAGCGCGTGCACTTTCGCGCGATAGCCGCGCCCCAGCGCGATCGCAAACGATAGCGCTGCCTCGGATGGCCCTGAGAAATCCGTTAGGTACAGAATATTTCGCAATTTGATTTCTGCCTTGGTTCCCACGGTTGCCATGATGCACCTCGCGCCCGCAGCTTGCGCCTTCCTCGCCCCGGCCGCAGTGCCTCATGTCACGGGCGAATGTGACCACCGTCACATCCACGCCGCGACTTTCTTGCGAGACTGCAATCGGGGTCACGCCAAACACAGTTCGAAGCTAAGCAGTGAGGAGGCACAAAATGAAAACTCTCGATACCCGCACTCGAATTCAGCTGCGGAACGTTCTGTTTCTTACCGATTTTTCTCCGGCCGCCAATGCCGCAATCCCTTACGCCACGGAAGTTGCCAAGCGCTTCGGCGCCAAGCTCTTCGCTCTGCATATGCGCACACCGGTGATCAATCCCATGACCGAGCCGGCCACCTGGTCGACGCTGGAAAAAGCCGCTGAGGCCGAAATGCAAAGCCAACGCAAAATCCTGCAGAAGTCGTTCCTCGGTCTGGAGCCGCAAATCCTTATTGAAGAAGGCAATCTCTACGCCACGCTGCTCGATGTGGTCGAGAAAAATAAAATTGATTTGATTGTGCTGGGCACCCACGGCCGTTCCGGCGCCGCGAAATTTTTCCTCGGCTCCGTCGCGGAAGAAATTTTCCGCCACGCACCCTGCCCGGTTTTGACCGTCGGACCATTCACCTCTGGAACACGCTTGGGCGAAAGCCAGATCAAGGAAATTGTTTATGCCACAGACTTCAGTCCCGAATCCGCGGCCGCTGCGGCGCACGCGATTTCTCTGGCGCAGGAATTCCAGGCGCATCTCACACTAATGCACGTAATCGCGAACGAAGCCCCCGGCGATCTGTTGCTCCCCGGCGAACTCGTCAGGGCCACCGAGCAGCACCTGCGCAACCTCGTCCCGCCCGAAGCCGAACTGTGGTGTGAGCCGCGCTTCGTCGTCGAACAAGGTTCACCCGCCGGCAAAATCCTGGAAGTCGCAAAACACCACAGCGCCGACCTGATCGTTCTCGGCATCCACAAACCCAGCGGTTTCCCCGGCGCCGGCACTCACCTGCCCATCGCCACCGCTCACAAAGTTGTCTCGCACGCCCCGTGCCCGGTCCTCACGGTCCGCGGCATGGCAACAGAGGCGCGCCGTAATTCCGCTGGCGCGTAACAGCAAGGCAGCGCGCGAATTAATTCGCGCTCGATCACGAAAAAAAACGGCCGCCCACTTAAGCAGTGGGCGGCCGTTCCTTTCGTTAGGAAATCTCCGCGACTACCGTCCCGTATGCGCCGTCACCACGTCCCAATCCGCACCACCGCCTGTGTGGATATAATGAACCCATTCTGCGGCCGGATCACATCAGCGGCTCCCGGAGCGTTCACGCTATCGATCCAGGTGTGCGTGTACTCCATATTGATTACTCGCCACGCAAAAGGACGCGTCACCACCCAGTCCACTCCTCCGCCCACCCGCAGGCTCGGACCGTTCTGAGAAGTTTCCACCGACCAATCGCTGCGCACCGGATAGTGTCCTATTGTCCCGGCGCCGTTGTTCCACTCCGCCATCAGCTTCTTTCTCAGCTGCGGATCGTCCACCTCCTGCGTTACTTTCCTCCCGCCGAAAACCACTTGCGTGTACGGTGCCCAGCGATGCGACGCCAGCGGCGTCCAACGCACCCCACCGCCATAGAACAGCGAATCCCCGCTGACGTTATATGCCGACTGGTGCATCAGCATGCATCCGTCCACGAGGGCGACCACTTGCAGTTGCGGGTTTACCCGCGCGGCCCCGGAACCACCCCCTCCCAGACAACTTCCGCCCCCCAGAAACGTTTCGTAGTACGGATAGGCCGTCAATTCTATCGGCGCTTCCAGCGGATACTTCTTCATGGCTTCGTCCGGATCAGCAGGCGGCTTGTGATATTCAAAAAGCTTCTGCCCCGATCCCTCCTTGTATTCCTTCACCATGTCCTTGCGGATCTCATAGTTCTCACCGAACAATCCCATCCTCGTCGCGCGATCCCACGGCGGTTTGAAAGCCATGATGTTTGCAAAAGTTCGCCCCGGATTCAGAAAACTACGCGCCAGTATAATCAGCGTGCGATTCGTGCTCCGGTTTTCCAACCCCACGATCAGATACCGGTCCGCCGCATCTTCCGCCAGCATGGTGACAAATCCCAGCGTCGGCGTATCCACCAGCGTGATAAATCCCGGCGACGCATGCAGCATTACATTGCCGATCGAGGCCTCGCTGATTGGCCCAATTTTCCATTGCGAGTGCCACACCGCGGAAAATGCCATGGATCGCAGCAGGCTTACCCAGTAGTCCCGACCGTCCCCCAACTGCACCTGCTTATACTTGGGATCGTTCTGCCGCTCGATAAAACCGAATACAGAACCTTCGATCGGATGTCCAACGTAGGGCGCCATAAAGCGATCGTTGTCACTCCAACCGCGCAATTCTCCAATCGAGTGAATGTAGTTGTGAAACCATGGACCATTCAGCGCATCACGCGTTCCCGGCTCCGTCGCCAGATTAAACGTGTGCATGATGCCGGTGTACAACATCGATTCGCCGAACGAGGGCCAGAAGTGAAATTTCGTGCCCGTTGCCGGCCGGTCGTGCGGATTCGTCGCGGCGGC
Source organism: uncultured Acidobacteriota bacterium (assembly GCA_963710845.1). Classification (GTDB taxonomy): domain Bacteria; phylum Acidobacteriota; class Terriglobia; order Acidiferrales; family UBA7541; genus Palsa-295. The sequence continues at coordinate 57,143 of CAVQBU010000014.1, forward strand.
AGCACTGGAGAGGCTTGCCAGCATGAAGACGTGGCTCGCGGGTCTTTCGTATGGAAGCGGAACGGTGAGATCGAGCGGCCGCGCGGCGTCCGGCGTCGCGCTTGTCGGCGCCGTCAAAGCCGCGTCAGAAAATACCATGTGCGGGGATTTCGAAGGCCCCGCCTCTTGCCAATCCAGGATGTCAGCAGGAGCGGTCTGGGCAGTCACAGCAGCCGGGCCATAAAAGTAGCCCAGGATTCCCAGAATAATCAGCTTCCTCAAAACGTTTGCCATGTCAAATCGCTTCCTCCGATCCGTGAATGAATTTGTTCGCTCTGCACAATCATTTCTCCACCGCAAATCTCGTTCGACCCTCACTCGGAATGCGCATAGCGATTTCTAATCCAAACTATTAATAAAACTTCTAGACTACCGGCGCGAGTTTGAGACCAAAATCCTGCCCGTGTCGCGTTTTTCAGACAACTGTCAGTTTTACCAGTCCGCGGATTTATCCCTATCCGTCCGCTAGCGCACATAGCAACGGATTGCCGAACGATGGAAAAAATATTCTCTTCGTTACGAATTTTTCTAACGCCGAAATCCGGCCAGGAACCGACTAGGCGTGTATCGAACCGTCGTGGCTGCACTGCTCAAAGAGGAATTGGTGCCCGGGGTGGGGGTCGAACCCACACGTCCCGTTAAGGACAAAGGATTTTAAGTCCTCCGCGTATGCCATTCCGCCACCCGGGCGAGGTTGCGAATAAAAACAGCACAAAAACCGACAAAAGATTAGCACGACCTCCGGGCCAATCACACCTATCCCCTCGTCCCCCGCTCCAGCAACCCACATGCCACACCCGCAGCAGTTAGTGGTAGCCTTGTCCGCTGCACCGCTCGCGGAAAAGTGCATGCAAAGTTCTTGACTTTGCAGCGGCGGCCTTAAGGCCGGTGTCTTTGACATCGCGCTTGTAGTTGCCGTTGTGTTTTGAATTTGTAGCGGCGCACTTCAGTGCGCCATCTCTGTAGCGGCGGCAACCGACCGCACTCCAACAAGCGCCGCTACAAATGGCCGCTTTTTTTCACGAATCACAAACCCGGAGACGCAAAATAAAATGCGCAAACCAATCGTAGTAGTAGGCAGCATCAATCTCGATCTCGTCGCCACCGCCGACCACGTCCCGCTCCCCGGCGAAACCATCATCGGCAAAGATTTCTGCACCTTCCACGGCGGCAAAGGCGCGAATCAAGCAGTGGGCGTAGCGAAACTCGGCCACCCAGTAAGCATGTTAGGAAATGTCGGCGACGATTCCTTCGGCGCCGCGCTAAAAAACGCCCTCCGTCAAGCGGGCGTCGCCGTAAATTCCGTCCGCTCCGTAAAAGGTTCCTCCGGTGTCGCGCTCATCAACATCGGCAGCGACGGCCAGAACAACATCGTCGTAGTCCCCGGCGCCAACGGAAAGCTTCTCCCGAAAGACATCACCGCGCACTCCGCATTACTCCGCAAAGCCGGCATGATCCTCGCCCAACTCGAAATCCCCTTAATCACTCTCGAAACCGTCGCCGCATTCGCACATCGTCACAAAATCCCGCTGATGCTCGATCCCGCCCCCGCCCGCGAATTGCCGTCAGGCTTACTCCAGGTCGTATCCTGGATCACTCCCAACGAAAGCGAGACGCGCATTCTTTGCGGCCTGCCACCAACTGAGCCGGTGACGCCCGAAACAGCCGCCCGCTGCGCCAATCTCCTCCTCGCGCGCGGCCCCAAAAATGTCGTAATCAAAATGGGCGCGCAAGGCTCGTTCCTCGCCACCGTCGAAGGCCTCCGCGAAATGCTCCTATCCTTCGCCGTAAAATCCGTGGACTCCACCGCCGCAGGCGATGCCTTCAATGCCGGCCTCGCAGTCAGCCTGCTCTCGGGAAGAAATCCGCGCGATGCAGCCCGCTACGCCTCCGCCGTTGCCGCCATCTCCGTAACCCGCAACGGCGCGCAACCCTCCATGCCCACAGCCCGCGAAGTCGCAAAATTTCTAAACTCTCAAAAATAAAGGACCAACGGCAGCAGTCCGTGGCTCCCCGTTCCAGCTCGCATTAAAATGCTCATGTCATCCCGAGAGGAGTCCCGCGCTTTTTCTTTCCCGTCCCACGACTGCGGGACGGACGCGGGACGGGATGAGGGATCTGCTTTTTCTTCCTCAGCACCCGCCCATCATTGCACCTTAGGCTCAACGCTAAGTTCCGGCTGCGGCAAAGCCCCCTCATTCAACTCATTGTGCCGCCGCTCGCGACTAGCATTCAGCAGCTTAGTAGCCGTCGCTAATTCCGCCTGCGCCTCTATCGTCTTCCCCAACCGCATTAAAATCTGCCCCTTCAAATTGTGAAAATTCGCATTATACGCATCCATCCGCAAAGCCGCGTCCACCGCCCCCAACGCCAAAGAAAATTTGCCCTCCCGCTGATAAACCCGCGCCAACCCAAAATAAGAACTCGACAAATGCCCATCCAACTTCAAAGCCTGCTTGAAATTTTCCTCCGCCTTCACATCTTCCTGCAGATACGAATAAACCACTCCCAACCGGTCGTAATCAAAAGCCACGTCCGGCTCGATTTCCGCGTCCCGCAAAAACTCATCTCGCGCCTTCTCAAAATCCGCCCGCGCCAGATAAGCCAGCCCTAAATTGAAATGCACAAACGGCAAACGCGAATCCATCTCCGCCGCCTGCTGCAATTCCGCGATCGCTTTGTCGTTCTCCTCGCGATTCAGCGCCGCCTTCCCCATCAACAAATGATATTCCGCCGTGTCGCGCCCCAACTCCACGAATCGCGTCAGCGCCCGCTCCTCGACCTCTGTCTGACCCGCCTTGTTCGCCGCATTCCCCAGCACGTACAAATAATTCAAGTCCCCCGATTCCGACGGCCAGATCGGATCCAGCGCCGTCACCGCATCCGCATACCGCTCCGTAAAAAAATAGCAAAGCCCCAACAAATAACGCGCCTGCACAGACTCCGGCTTATCCCGCACCACAGATTCAAACGGCCCAATCGCCGCACGAAAATCGTTCTCTCGGTAGTAGACCAATCCAATATCCAAACGTATCCCCGCCACGCTCGGCTCCAGCCCCTCCGCCTTCCTCAACATTTCCAAAGCCGCCCCCCACTGCTGCCGCCGCATCGCAATCACGCCCAAATTCGCATAAGCCCCCGCCGCCTTCGGATCCGCCGCCAAAACTTTCTTGAACGCCGCCGCCGCCCCATCCAAATCCCCCGCCCGCAATGCCGCCTCCCCTTCCCCAAACAGCCCCGCCACATCCACCGCGCCCGATCCCGCGCCGTGGCTCACAGCTTGCCCCACCGCTGAACGCACCAACACGCCTGCGCCAACCACGGCAGCCGCCAACACCATCACGCCCAATTTATCCCGGCAATTCACGCCCAAAAACTAACACACTTCGTGTAAGGGCGTTCGCGAACCGCCCGCTGCAGCCTCACCGTGCAAGCTCGAACGGCCCTCCCGCCACACCCAGCCCATCTCCGAGCTCGGCAAGACTTCAGCTTCGCCTTCCTTTAATGTTCACGCTGTGCCATCAGGCCCACCGTCCTCTCCCACCTCACAATGATCCCTAGTTTTTCGCTTGACATCTCCCCGCTCCCGTATATAAATCAGTTTTAATAAATTTAATAAAACGCTTGGGGTGGCGTCTTTTAAATCTATTAAGCCGACTCGCCGGGATTTTCGTTCCCGCGCCAGTTTCAGCGCAGCCTGCCAGCTGCTCTGTCACCACCTCCGCGCTTGGCAGCAAATCAGCACCTTCGGGTTTTGGCATTTGGGGCTGCAAAATCCGCGCGTATTCCGCGCTATCTGGAGATGTACATGAAATTTCTTCGCCAAGCTTGCTGCTCGATCGCGTTTATCCTCTGCGCCTCCGGTGCCGCCTTCGCACAGGACACCGCCACCTTCACCGGCACGGTGCGCGACACCTCTGGCGCCATAGTGGTCGGCGCCGACGTAGTTATCACCAACGCCACCATCGGCGTCACGCGCACCACCGTCTCCAATAACGACGGCGAATGGGTCGTCACCGCCCTCCCCATCGGCGCCTACAACATCAGTGTATCTGCCAAAGGCTTCAAGAAATATCAGGCCAACGGCGTGGTCATCCGCGTCGGCCAAAAATTACGCGTGGACGTCAGTTTGGAAATCGGCTCTCTCGCCAGCGAAGTAGTCGTCGCCGGTGAAGAAGTCGCCCAGGTCGAAACGCAGTCCTCTGAAATCGCCGGCACCGTCACCGCCAAGGAAATGACCCAGCTCCAGCTCAACGGCCGCAACTTCAGCCAGCTCATCAACCTCACTCCAGGCGTTAACAATCAGTCAGGGCAAGACGAAGGCACCGTCGGCGTCAACGGCAACGTGGTTTACAGCATTAATGGCGGCCGCGGTGAAAACAACAACTGGGAGGTGGACGGCGGCGACAACATGGACAACGGCAGCAACAACTCGCTGAACGTTTACCCCAGCATTGACGCCATTCAAGAAGTCCGCGTCTTAACCTCCAACTACGGCGCCCAATACGGCCGCAACGCCTCCGGCACGATCGAAGCTGAAACCAAGTCCGGCACCAGCTCCTTCCACGGCGACGTGTACGAATTCAACCGCAACAATATGTTTAACGATCGCAGCTATTTCGATCTCAGCTCGCCCAACGCTCCCGAATACAAGAAGAACGACTTCGGCTACACGATCGGCGGCCCGGTGTACATCCCCGGCCACTACAATACCGACAAAACCAAGACCTTTTTCTTCTGGTCGCAGGAATGGCGCAAAGAAATCGTCCCGAATACCTTTGCTATCTCCGTTCCGTCCAATGCCGAACGCGGCGGCGACTTCACGGACATCTGCTCACTCGGTCCCACCGATTGTCCCGTAAACAATCCCGCTCTACCTGTGCAAATCGTGGGCAATCACATCGTCGGTGTGAATCCGGCCACCGACCCCAACGTCTCCGCTCTTCTCGCCTCAATTCCGGAAGCCAATAGCACCGTCGGCTGCTCATCGCCAACACAATCTTGCTACAACACTTCACAACCCACGCCCACCGACTGGCGCGAAGAACTAGTACGCATCGATCAAAACATCACTCCCAAGCTGCGCGCTTCGTTCCACTATATTCACGATTCCTGGTCCACCGTCGTCACCCCAACCCTGTGGTCCAACGCCACTCTTCCCAATATCGAAACCAATTTCGTGGGTCCCGGCACCAGCGCCGTCGCGCGCCTCACCTACACCGCGTCGCCCTCGCTACTCAACGAAGCCGTTTTCAGCTACACCGCCGATCACATCACTTTGACCAACATCGGCCCGTTCCAGCGCCCGCCAACCATGACCATGACGTCGTTCTTCGACAACGGCTTCGGCGGCAAGCTTCCGGCCATTAACATCAGCGGAAATAACGCCTATTCCTTCCAGACCGACCCGTCCTACGAGCCCTGGAACAATGCCAACCCCACCTACACGATTCGCGACAACGTCACCAAAATTATCGGCAAGCACACTCTGCAATTCGGCGCCTATGCCGTCATCGCCCAAAAAAATCAGGAGAATTCACCGCAAATCGAAGGCGCGCTCGGTTTCGATGCCACCAACACTTCTGTCAGCACCGGCAACGCTTTTGCCGACTTCTTGCTCGGCAACGTCGCGACCTATTCGCAAACCAACAACCAGATCAAATATTACGATCGCTACAAGGTCCTCGAGCCGTACATCCAGGACGATTTTCATGTCACTTCGCGCCTTACTTTGAATCTCGGCATACGCTTCAGTTTTTTCGGCACCTACTACGAAAAATTCAATCGTGAATACAATTTCGACACAACCGTCTGGACTTCGGCCAACGCGCCCTTGCTCGATCAAAATACCTCGGCCTTGCTCAATCCTGTCACCAGCGTCCCACTCAATTACAACAACCCCGCCGACTCGCAGTTCCTCTTTAACGGCATCATTCAATGCGGCGGTCCCGGCGTCCCGCGCGGCTGCCTGCAGCAACACTGGCTCAACCCGGCTCCCCGGATCGGATTTGCCTGGGATCCTTGGGGCAATGGCAAGACCTCCATCCGCGGCGGCTACGGCATCTTCTTCGACCATGGCAACGGCAACGAAGCGAATGCCGAGAGCCTTGAGGGCAGCGCTCCTCTTGTACTCACACCCGGACAGTCCAATATCACCGGCACCAGTTGTGGCCAGCCTACTGGTTACACTTGCTTGGGCACCGCCGGCGGCCCGCCTCTGGCCTTTCCCTTGTCCGTCACTTCCATTCCCAATAAAGCCATCTGGCCCTACGCCCAGCAATGGAATATCAGCATTCAGCATGAGTTCTTCAAGAACACCATCGGTTCCATCGCTTACGTCGGCAGCAAAGGCACCAATCTCGCCGATCAGCGCGACCTAAACCAGTTGGTGCCCACACCCGCCAACCAGAATCCCTATACCGCCGGCGTTCCACTGAACACCAACGATTGCCAGACCGGTTCCGCGAATGGAACTGCCGTCGGCACCTTGCCCGTTCCGGTGCAAAATAATTTCAACGTCGCTTGCGGCAACATAGATCCCAACCTGGTGCGCCCCAATTTCATCGGCTTTGGCGATATCACCGGAAAAGAGTACCGCGCCAGTTCGAATTACAATTCGCTGCAGATTTCCGTGCGCCGCACCATCGCTCCTCTCACCATCGGCGTGGCCTACACCTACTCGCACTCTCTCGACGATGAATCCGACTGGCAGGATGTCAATTTCGTGAACTCTTACAACCTGAAAGGCAACTACGCCAGTTCCAATTTCGACGAACGCCACATTCTGAACTTCAGCTACGTTTACGATATTCCCTCTGGGCACCTCGAAGGCATCTCCAAAATCCTGCTCGCCAACTGGGAATTTTCCGGCATCACAACTTTCTATACTGGCACGCCCTTCAGCGTCACCAATGGCATTTTCGGAGACAACGCCGGCGTCGCCAACGGCGTCGGTACCAACGGCTCCTACCCGGACGCCATTGGCAATCCTCATTCTGCGCCACCGGCAGTGGTGCTCGCGTCGCTCAACCAAAGCTCGGGGCCATTACTGTTCAACCCCGCCGCTTACGCCGCGCCCCAAGGCCTCACCTTCGGCGACGTCGGACGCAATACCCTGAATATTCCCAGCCGCCTGAACTTCGACATGGCGCTGTACAAGAACTTCCCCATCAAGGAATCCTATTCGTTCCAGTTCCGCGCCGAAGCGTTCAACATTTTCAATCACACCCAGTGGAATGGCGTCAACGGCGCCATCGGCTGCTACGGTGGCGCCAATAATTCTGCGGGCGATGCATCCTGCACCGCCGGCGGCTGGGGCGGCTTCCTGCAGCCCTCGGGCGCGCACCTGGGCCGCATCTTCCAGTTCGGCCTGAAGTTCCTGTTCTAGTAGCAAAAGTTCTCACGGCACGGCAAAAAGAAAGAGCGCTGCGAAACATCGCAGCGCCCTTTCTAAACTTCCAGCAATCATTGGGAACGCCAATCCTGCAAAACAGGATTGCCGCCGTACTATCACAACACCGCGCTCCGCATTCGTGGCACAGCCACTCTTGGCTGTGCGGCGCGATTGTCCCACACGAGCATTGCCGTTGAAGTTGTCTCGCGTCGACAGACTCCGAGCGCTTCACGGCGCCACCATCGCCACCGCCCCCCGAATTCCCTCCCCCTCCACCAACGTATAAATCTTGTCCGCCGCCACCCCAGAAAATTTCTCCGCAGCCCCACTAGGCCACAAGACCTCCACCGAATCCAAACTCACCGCCTTCCCCAATCCAAAATGCACACGCAAATCGTTCTGCGAAAGGTAACTTGCCCCTCCCCGCACCTCATCAAACTGCACCAACTTCCCCGCCCGCACCGTAACCCGCGCCCCTATCGCCGCACGATTACTTTTCGTCCCCATCAACCGAAATTCCACACGATGATTTCCGGCCACTCCATGATTCATCAACAAACTCGGCGCCTCGCCCACATTCAACAACAACACATCCACGTTCCCATCATTAGCCACATCCCCAAACGCCGCTCCCCGCCGCGAAGCCACCGGCACCGCACCCAGCCCCGCCGCCGCTGCCGATTCCGTAAACGTCCCATCATGATTATTCATATGCAGCAGCAAGGGCTCCTTGTACCGCGCCGCTCCCTCCAACTGATCCATCTGCGGATACACATGCCCGCTAGCCACAAACAAATCCACCCAACCATCATTGTCAAAATCGAAAAAACCCGTCCCCCACTTCACATAAGGATAGCTCGGCTTCGCCACCCCCGCCTTCCAGCTCACATCATCAAATCCCTTCGCCCCCAGATTGTGATAAAGGTTGTCTTCCTGATCCGCAAAATTCGTCACGAAAATATCCAGCCGCCCGTCGTGATCGTAATCCCCGAAATCCACGCCCATCGAACCATCCGCGTCTCCCTCGCTGCTCAAAGCCGCCCCGGCCAGCATCCCCTGGTCCGTAAAAGTCCCGTCATGATTATTGTGATAAAGAAAATTCGGTCCCGTATCGTTCGCCACATACAAATCCGGCCATCCATCATTATCGTAATCGCCCCACACCACGCCCAATCCGTAATATCCGTTCGGATCGCTCACTCCCGCGCGCTTCGACACCTCCTCGAACGTCCCGTCACCCCGATTGTGATACAGCAAATCCGTCTCACCCGTCATCCCCCAAGGCCCGCACTGCACCACGATCCCGCGAAACTTACACGTTCCGAACGCCGCCACGTTATCCAGATCCACATGCACATACCGCGACACAAAAATATCCACGAACCCATCCTTGTCGTAGTCCGCCCAAGCCGCACCCGTCATGAACCCGCTCCCGCGCACCCCCGCCTTATCCGTCACATCCTCAAAAGTGCAATTCCCCCGCCCGCGGTACAGCGCGTTCCCGCCGTACCCCGTAACAAAAATATCCAGTACGCCATCATTATCAAAATCCGCCACTGCAACTCCCATCCCCCAGCCCTTCCGCGTCAAACCCGCCGCCTGCGTCACATCTTCAAATTTCACCGTGGCCCCGCCACCAGCGCGATTCCCCGCCCGCCGGTAGAGCGTCACCATAAAATCCCCGCCATTCTTGTAGCGGTCCACGGTAGATCCATTTACCACCAGCGCCGACAGCACTCCGCTGCCATCGCAATCAATGAACCCCACACCCCCACTCATAGACTCCACAATATATTTCTTCTCAGGCGAAGCGATGTGCGCCACCGTGAGTCCAACCCGCGCTGAAACATCCTCAAACCCAGGAACCGCAGATGAAGTGCCGGTGGAAGTAGATGTGTGTTGCGTCCCGCCAGAAGTGGAAGTCTTGCTATCTTGCGCTCCACCCGCCGCGCACAAAAATACACACACCAATAGCGCCAGAAGCGACCGATGTTTTTCCCCGCTGGAGCCCAGTCCCAATCCGCAACTACTCTAGCCCGCGCATCCGCTGGTTGTCCACGATTGATGGTGTGGCACAGCGGATCCTGGCTGTGCTTTTCGTTTTTCGCAGCCGCGTCACTATACGAATCCGCGGGTAGGGGCGCTGCTTGTGAATTGCGCTGCAGCGCGATTCATCCTGAGATCCCACAGTTCGGGATCGAAGAGCTGCGCCCCAGCTTGCCACGGTATCAACCCTGCGACCCGTCGCAGCGAAGTGTCTCGATCCGGTCCGGCGATAGTATTAGTGAGGGCGGCGCGCCTGAAGGTATCTCTGCGCACCCTGCGCTCCGCCCTCTGGGCCCTCTGCGTTAATTCTTCCGCCTTACTCCAACCAACGCGCCGCCGCCCCTATTTCGTCGGGACATAACTCAAATCCGGACGAAACTGAATGACCTCGCTGTAAGTGCTCTCCACCGCACTATTGAGCCTCTCAATCACCGACATCGCTTCCTGCTCCCCAAACGCCGCCCGCAAAGTATCGCGCAAAGGCTGCACCGCCGGATCATCTGCAAACGAAGCCCAATTCGCATGTTCAACCGTGAGCACAAAAGTCCCACCCGGCCCGCCGTTCACCAAGCGATACCAGTTATAGTGATTTGGCGATTTCATCTGCGTCCGCGCATCGTGTACCCGCGCAATCGCGCTGCGAAAATCGTCGCCATGCCCATATCGGATGTGGAAGGTAATAATCTCGGTGTACTTCCCGTTCATCTCCGTCGGCGGATTGCTCACTTTCGGCAAATACTCATAGTAGGCCGTCACCAGCTTGTCCACCGAAGCGCCAACCGCCTTCTGATATTCCGCCAGGTCCGCCGCGTCCGTCACAGTGGGCGTATCCATATCCGCCCACCGCTGCCCCAGCCGCCCCACCAGATAAGTTCCCGTGCGTTCGCCGGTCAAGGTCTCGAAAACGTACAGCGCCTGCGTATCCTTCTGCTGCTTGTGCCATTCCACTTTCTGTTTCCGTCCAGCCTCATACTGCTGCACCATCCCATTCTTCGGCGTCTGAAATTCCAGCGATGCAATCTCCGCCTTCGCTGCTGGTTCCTGTCCCTGTGCCGCCACTGCAACTGCCATCGCGCCAAGCAAACACACACCCACACCTGCCGTCAGCTTCTTCAATCTCACAAGTTCCTCCTGGATTTAAAACGCAGTGGGCCCAAACCGCCCAACACTATCTCCCGTCCCTGCGGGTGTCAATCCGTATCTCCACGCACGAGCGCGCCACACCAAGCCAGCTCCATCCGCGCATCGCGATACGCGATCTTGCCGGTGCGCCTTGGCGGTAGAATTCGTGGCACAGGCACTCTTAACTGTGCCGCCCGATAGTGGCTACCGGAGCATTACCCTGTACGTTGTAGCTCCCGCCTGCTTTCTACGCCAGCGCGCTCATCGTTGATTTTGATTCTGTAGCGGCCACCTTCAGGCGGGCGCCTTTGACGTTGCCGATGCCGTCGCCTCTGCCTGGAAACGCCAACCACCTGATGGGCGTTTCTCCCCCTCGCGCCGCGTGGCACAAGAGCTGTAAGCCCGAACCTGTCATTTTTGACAATTACGGGCTCTGCCGCCCGCGGACACAATGCGCGCATCTCCAGGAGACACGCCGCGCTCGAGCGCCGCGTTCGGCACGCCAGTCGTCTGCTCCGTGAGAAAAGGAATAACCTTTCATGAAGAGATCCTCCGGCTTGGCTCTCGCTGCCTCAGCGCTAGTCGTCTTTCTGGCACTGCTCGCTTCTCCGCCATCCTCCGCACAGCAGAAAAAACCGAACATCTTAGTCATCTTCGGTGACGACATCGGATACTCGAACATCAGTGCCTACAACTTGGGGTTGATGGGTTACAAGACGCCGAATATTGATAGCGTTGCGCGCCAAGGCGCCCTCTTCACCGACTATTACGCGCAACAGAGCTGCACCGCCGGCCGCGCCGCATTCATAACCGGACAGAGTCCATTCCGTACTGGATTGCTGAAAGTCGGACTCCCTGGCGCAGAGCTGGGTTTGCAGCCGCAGGATCCCACCATTGCCGATCTTCTGAAGGGCCGTGGTTACCTGACCTACCAGAACGGCAAAAATCACCTCGGTGACCGCAACGAATTTCTGCCCACGGTCCACGGCTTTGACGAGTTTTTCGGCAACTTCTATCACCTGAACGCGGAAGAAGAACCTGAGAACGTTGACTACCCGAAGAACCCCGCCTTCATGGCGAAGTTCGGTCCCCGTGGCGTGTACAAATGCAAAGCCACTGCCACCGAAAACCCAGCGCCGCCCGATCCGCGTTTTGGCCCGTGGGGAAACCAGACTTGCGAAGATACCGGCCCGTTAAGCCAGAAACGCATGGAAACGGCGGACGAGGAATTTCTAGCCACCACGCTCGCTGACATGGACAGCTCAGTGAAAGCGGGCAAGCCGTTCTTCATCTGGCACAACACGACCCGCATGCACATCTGGACTCACCTGCAACCGAAGTATCAAGCCATGGTCGCGGAAAAAGGCCTGTATGGCGCGGGCATGACGGAATTCGACGACAACATCGGGGTATTGCTCAAGAAGCTCGATGACCTGGGCATTGCCGACAACACCATCGTCATCATCACCACGGACAATGGAGCTGAAACCTTCTCCTGGCCCGATGGCGGCACCACTCCGTTTCGCGGAGAGAAGAATACCAATTGGGAAGGCGGCTACCGCGTTCCGATGATCGTTCGCTGGCCCGGCGTTATAAAACCAGGAACCGTGATCAACGACATCGCGGCGCACGAAGACTGGGCGCCAACCCTTCTAGCAGCGGCCGGCGAACCCAACGTTACCGAAAAGCTGCTCACAGGGTATGAATCAAATGGGAAGACCTTCAAAGTCCATCTGGATGGCTACGACCTCACGGACTTGCTCTCGGGCAAAAGCCCTTCGCCCCGCAAAGAATTCTTTTATTGGACCGATGATGGCGATTTCGCCGGGCTCCGGTACGAAAAATGGAAACTCGTTTTCCTGGAACAGCGCGAGCACGGATTCAACGTCTGGGGCAATCCCTTGATCCCTCTGCGCGTGCCCTTGATCGAAGATCTGCGAGCCGATCCCTACGAGCGGGCTTCCTACGAAGCTTCGGACTACGACCATTGGATGATCGATCGCGTTTACTTGCTGGTGCCGGCACAGGCGATTGTCGGCAAGTTCCTGATGACCTTCAAAGCATTTCCGCCCCGCCAATCGCCGGCTAGCTTCGGTGTGGATCAGGTGATGGAGAAGTTGCGGACTGGTGTGCAAGACAATAACTGAATCCGAGCTGGGACAAAGATCGTGCAGTGGACAATTCGGATGCCGATGCTGATAGGTTGTCATTTCTGACAATTACACCGCAAACGCAATAGGGACAGCATGACCAGCCGTACGAAGCCGCTTTGCACGCTTTAGTGATGTGATTGCGAGCAGAGTCTTCAAGTAAGAAGAGGAGAACGCCTATGAACTGGATCGTCAAAAACACTATTGCCGGGTTGTTCCTTGCAGTGCTGGGACTGGCCCTATCCGCCCTGGCTTCGGCTCAAGAGAAGCCCAACATCGTCATGCTTATGACCGATGACACCGGCTGGAACGATTTCGGTGCATATTCGGGCGGCGGAGCCGCACTCGGTCATCCCACTCCTAACATCGATCGTATGGCCAAAGAAGGCGCCGTCTTCACCAGTTGGTACGGACAGGCGAGTTGCACCGCGGGCCGCGCCTCGTTCATGACTGGACGCATTCCGATCCGCTCTGCGTTATCAATCGTAGTTGCGCCGGGCGACGAGAATTACCTTCGCCCTGAGACTCCGACGATCGCTGAATACTTCAAGAAGAACGGTTACTCGACCTACTTCTCGGGCAAGTGGCATATGGGCGACAAACCCGTTTCTTATCCCATCAATCATGGCTTCGACGAGATGAAGGAGTTCGCCGCCTACTACGCCGGTGTGTATTCCTACCCCTATACTGACAAGTGGTTCCATCCCTGGTTTCCGTCCTATAACGAGGATTTCGAGAAAATGTGGGATTCCGTCGTGAACTTGGGCGAATGGGAAGGAGTCGCAGGTCAGCCCGCCACCAAGGTCGCCACGATCACGTACGACTACATGGCGACGATGGACGAACGGATGGCCGACTACGCAGTCGACTATATCAAGCAGCACGCCAAGAGCGGCAAGCCGTTCTTCATGGATGTGAACTGGATCAAGATGCACAACCCCACCAACGCCGCGCCAGATTTCAGAGGACGCTCGCACCTGGGCGACTACTCGGATTCTCTAATGGAAATGGACGCCGACATCGGGAAGGTGTTGGATGAGATCCGTGCCGACGCACCGAACACCATAGTCATCCTGACCGCCGACAACGGCGCTTGGCTTGACGCTTATCCGGATGCGGGTACAACCCCGTTCCGCGGCGAAAAAGGCTCTGCCTTCGAAGGCGGCTGGCGGGTTCCCGGCATTATGACCTGGCCCGGGCACATTCCTGCCAACGCGCAATATGGCGAGATGATGTCGCACATTGATTGCTGGTCTACCTTGGCGGCGATGGCAGGTATCCCTGTTCCACCGACCGGCGAAATGAAGGACAACAACGGCAAGCCCATCTACTTCGACAGTATTGACAACAGCGCCTACATCCTGGGCAAATCACCGCATTCAGCGCGTAAATCATGGATCTTTATCAATGGTGAGTATCTCCATGCTGTTCGCGTTGATATGGGTGGCGATCCAAAAGAGCCTTGGCTGAACATCGCCTGGAAGTTCGTTTGGACTGCGAAAGACACTTGGCTGGGACCAAATCTCGATACAGGTTCTATCCCCGCAGTCTACAACCTGACCATGGATCCGTTCGAGAAGTACGACATGATCTTCAATGGAGCGGCACCGGATCGGGCACTGACAAACTCAGCCGGAAAGTATGCTGGACAGGATAACGGCTGGGCCGCAGGACTGTTCAGCGTCGTGCTCCTCGATTTTGATAAGACCATCATGAAGTATCCCAGCATCAAACGGTTCCCGGGTGGTGCATCGAACGATTTGATTCCGAATCTTCAGCATCCCGAAAACCCAGTACCAGCGCTCGATCCGAACAACATACCGAAGACTGTCCCAGGCGGCGGCGACTAGTCTCGGCTCTATCTTGTCACCGAGGGCGGCTCGCAAGGGCCGCCTTCGTGTTCTGGCTGGATGTGAAACTAACTTTTAACTGCCGTCGAATCGAACTCACGTCTAGGCCCCGAACAAGGGTTCTACTTGAGCGAACGTCAGACAGGTGGGTCAGATGCAATCCGTGGCACTCGCATCTAAGCTCCAGCGGCGGAAGCAAGGAAAGGCTCTTCGCGAGAAGTGTCCACGGACTGCGCTAGGCGAGTGGAAAACCCGATCGCAGTCACAAGACCCGCTGAAACTTCTCGAGCAATCCAACGCCGATCGCATCCCGGGCCTTATACCGCTGCGATACGAGAGGATGTCCGAATCGCCTTTCAAATTCTTTCGCGGCACGGCGATCATCCAGGCGCGGGACCTCGCGAATTCACCTGTATCAGGCATCACAGCTCAGCTCTGCGGTGACTGTCACCTGATGAACTTCGGCGGCTACGCCACACCAGAACGTACTTTGGTTTTCGACATCAATGACCTCGACGAGACGTTTCCCGGTCCATGGGAGTGGGACGTGAAGCGGCTCGGCGCTAGTCTGGTGCTTGCGGCCAGGGATCGCAGCTTCTCCACGCATGTCGCCGCCGACGCGGTTCGGGCTGCCGCGACTGCCTATCGCGAGCAAATGTCACATTTCGCCGAAGAGAGTGTTTTGGGTACGTGGTACGCGCGAGTCACTTCCGACGATTTATTGCATTATTTCCGCAAAGACCAGGATTTCATAAAACGTTTAAAGACGAAAGGAGCCGAGGCCCGCTCCCGAACCTCCGAAGCGGCTTTTCCCAAGCTCAGTGAGGTCGTGAACGGACGCCGCAGAATTAAAGACAACCCTCCAGTCATCTACCATTTCTACGAAAATGTAAAAGATTTCGAGAAGATCCAGCAAGCATTCTGGGAAGGCTACAAGAAGTCATTGCAAGAGGACCGCCGCGAGTTGTTCGAACGCTACAAGTGGCAGGATGGTGCCATAAAAGTTGTGGGCGTGGGCAGCGTTGGCACTCGCTGCTATGTTGCGCTTTTTATCGCCGATGACGACGATCCGCTCTTTCTTCAAGTCAAGGAAGCCGGCAGGTCGGTGCTCGAATCGCCGCAAGGCAAGAGCCGCTTTGCGCATCAGGGTCTCCGTGTAATAAAAGGCCTGCGGCTTATGCAAGCTTCGAGCGACATTTTTCTCGGCTGGGGCAGTAGTCCCCACCATGATTATTATGTTCGTCAGTTCCGCGACATGAAGGTCGCCGCCGAACCCGAAACCTTCAAGCCCTCTACGCTGGAATCCTACGCAACCATGTGCGGCTGGGTTCTGGCGCGCGCCCATGCCAAAGCGGGAGACGCGCCGATGATCGCGGGTTACCTGGGATCTAAGGACACGTTCGATGAAGCCCTGGTGAAGTACTCCGCGGCCTACGCAGACCAAGCCGAACGCGACTTCGCGCTTTTCAAAGCGGCCATTCGCTCCGGCCGCCTGAGCACAAAACCAGACAAGGCCAGCGGCCTTGATTTTCTGGTATAGGTGGAGGATAAAGAAGAAGCGATGCCTAGGGGCGGATCACTGGCCGCGTTCGCGATTGTTTTAGATGCTTCAACAAAATCTAATGACGAGGAGAAATGAATGAGCGTGTATAAGCTCGGTGGTCTAGCAGTTTTGGTGCTGGCAGTGGCGAGCGTGTGTGTAGCTCAGGATGCGGTGAGCGTTGTCCACGGAACCGTTACGAAAGTGGATTCCGCCACCAAGACCGTTGTGGTGAAGACCGCCGATGGCACCGAACACACCATCAAGTTCACCGCCGACACCACGGTGAAGGGAACGAAAGCGGGCATTGATGGTCTCGCGAAAGGCACTGAAGTTGTGGTGCGCACTACCGGGAAGGGAGTGGACGAAACCGGTGTCGAAATCGCCAAAGTCGGCAAGGACAGTTACAAAGTTACCAAAGGCACCGTCTCCAAAATAGACGAGGGCACCAAGACGGTCGTCGTGAAGACCGCGGATGGCACTGAGAAGACTTTCGAGTACACCGGTGATGCCGGGAAAGACGTGGGCGACGCCGTGGGGAAAGGCACCGCGAAGGGAGCCAAGGTGACGGTGTATTACACGGAGGAATCCGGAAAGAAGATTGCGCACTTTCTAGGATTCTAACTACGACGTGGATTATCCCCACGCGAATCTGTGACATTTAGAGGCGGGTGGCGAAGCTTGCTGCGCCGCGCTGGCGAACGTCTCTCGATTTTCAGCGTGTAACGCCCTCGCCGCGGGCGCGACACATCCGCCGTCTTCGGTGCGGCCCGCCCGCTGCAGGCGGGCTACACACTCCGCAACCCCCGCAGCACAATCCCAACAATTTCCTCCGCCCGATGCCCCACACGCAAAACCAAAGCATCCCCCGGCTCCTCCATATCCGCAAACTGCTCCCCCAAAATCCCCTCCGCCGCAAGATGTCCCACCCGCCGCTTCAACCGCTCCGCCATCTCCCGAAAACTTCCCGCCAAATAACAGACCCGCATCTCCGCTCCCGCCCACAGCCTTTGCCGATAAATTTGCTTCAGCGCCGAACAAGCCAGCACCGCATCCCTATTTTCCCTCGCAAGACTGAGCAGCTCCGCATGGATCGTCCCCAACCACGGCTCGCGGTCCAAGTCGCTCGACGCCACCCCCCGCTTTAGCTTCTCCACATTCGCCGCCGGATGAAAATCGTGAGCATCCAGAATTACCCGCCCCAATCGCGACGCCAGCAGATCAGCCGCCTGCCCACAAAACAAAAATTGGTGAGCTCCGCATTTCGGATTTATAATTTCTCCCAAGGTTGCCGCTTAAGGCGCCTTCCAGCCCTTTACCTCCGTCGGGGGAGATAACGCCACCAGCGCAAACCAGCCAGCGCAGCCCCCGCAATCGAAACCCGAAACCAGCAAAATACGTGGTGTTCGTGATCAAAGTTAACGGCGATCCCGTTGCAACGCGGGAGAGCTGATGGTTCGCAGCACCACCTCAAGATTCCGCTACACAACGATCAGACCGGCCGGTGCGCGATCCCGAAACCGGAAACCAAGGAGGCAATCATGAAAATCGTAGTCATCGGCGGCACTGGATTAATCGGATCAAAGCTCGTCACCAAACTTCGCGAGCTCGGACACGAAGCGCTAGCAGCCTCGCCTAATACGGGCGTCAACTCAGTTACCGGCCAGGGCCTGGCCGAAGCCCTGAAAGGCGCATCAGTAGTCGTTGACGTATCGAACGCTCCCTCGTGGGCAGACGCAGATGTAATGAAATTTTTCGAAACCTCCACTCGTAACCTCCTCTCCCATGAAGCAGCCGCCGGCGTGAAGCATCACGTCGCGCTATCTGTCGTAGGCTCGGAGCGTATGCTCGATAGCGGCTACTTCCGAGCGAAAATCGCGCAGGAAAATTTGATCATGAGTTCTTCCATTCCGTATTCAATAGTCCGCGGCACGCAGTTCTTCGAATTCGTCAAAGGCATCGCCGACGTTTCCACCGACGGCGGCAAGGTGCGATTGCCCCATGTGTTCTTCCAGCCTATGGCGGCCGACGATGTGGCCAGTGCCGTTGCAAAGATCGCGATGGGCGCGCCTGTAGATGGCGTGGTTGAAGTAGGCGGCCCCGAAATGTCTCGCCTCGATGACCTCATCCGCCAAGCTCTATCCGCGTGGAAGGATCCGCGCGAGGTTGTTGCTGATCCACACGCGCGCTACTACGGCGTGGAGGTGAGCGAGCGCACGCTGATTCCAGACGATGACGCGCAGCTCGGCAAAACCCGTTTCGCGGACTGGCTCAAGCAGCCAGGAGCGAAAGCAACGGCGGCCACCCACTAGTGGATCTCTCAACGAGAGGCCGGTTCACCTGAGCCGGCCTCATTCCAACGATAGGATTATCTATGACAACTGCAAAACTACTTTTGCTGCTCGATTGTCTGACGTCCGTTACGCCGGATCTCCAGGAAGCGAAAGTCACCCCGCTCTTTTCGAAAGACCTGCCGGACTTTCCCGGCAAGGAAGGCCTAATGATCACCGTTGAATATCCACCCGGCTCGTCCGACCCAATCCATCGCCACAACGCAGATGCATTCGTTTACGTGCTGGAGGGCTCCATCGTGATGCAGCTGAGAGGCGGAAAGGAAGTGACTCTCACGCCTGGTCAGACCTTCTATGAAGGTCCCTCTGATGTTCACGTCGTCGGCCGAAACGCCAGCCAAACCAAACCAGCGAAATTCGTAGTCTTCTTGGTTAAGGACAAAGGCGCGCCGGTACTAGTTCCAGCGAACTAAAGCAAACGCTACAGGAATTGGCCCCACGGGTACGCCGCGTACATGGTGCCGAAGTAAGCTGGGACGGAGCAGCAAACGCAAATGGCGGCTCGTGCCATGGGCTGACGCCGCCAATCATCGCTGCGTTGCCCGACGCCGGAACAGCTAAGGCCGCCCCCTTCAATATCCGAAGAGCGCGCTACCCGGAAATTCAAAACCTTTCGTTTGGGTGGTGTGGAAGGGCGAACCACCCGCCCACAAAACAAATTGTCTTTGCGAATCTCGAGGTATACGCTTTGGATGATGCCTTCTACGTTTCGCACCTTCAGGGCAGTATTGGCCGCAGCGGTGTCTCTCTGGTTGGCGGTGTTGGCTTGCCTAGTGGGCTGCACACTTCCGAGCCTCGCGAATACTGGCCCGCTGAATGTTTCCGCGACGAATAGTTCGACGAGCAACCCTTCTTCGCTCCCAGCGAATCCAGCCGAGCCCACTCAGACGGACCTGATGACCGGAATGGAAAACTGTCCTCATCATTCTGGCGGCAACGCGCCGGCACAACACAACGACCGAAAGCCGGTTCGTGGCGGTGGGATGTCGTGCTGCCCTGTGGAAGTTACGGTCGCGTCGAAACCTGATATGGCGGCGCTGCAGATTTCTACTGCGCGCAGTTTCGTTCTTGAATCTCATTTTAGCTTACCGACGGTCCGGTTTTATCACTCAGCGGAACTTGTTCCGTCCGTTTGGCACAGCGGCAGAGATACGCTCCTCGAAACCCACCTGCTTCGGATTTAGAAGTCATTTTGGAAGTTTTGCCCGTTTTCTAACGCTGATGGCATCCGCATCAGCCGGCAAAAACCAAACTGATTTTCCAAGGAGAAAATCCATGAAAAAACTAGCTGCAGTTGTGTTGTTGGCAGTGCTCGCACTTGGTTTCGCAGGAGCGGTGAAGGCAGCGACCACATCATGCTGCGACTCCGCAGAGTGTTGTGCTTCCTGTAATGGCTGCGAGAAGTAAGTCGGCCAGTAAGTCAGGCAGTTGAATCACGAGGCGCGGGCCATTTCGGCTCGCGCCTTTTTTCATGGAAATGAGCGGGAGGAAAGGCTTGACCGCCCGCCCATTCCCCCGCTATCGCGAATCGGAAGACGCGACACCGGTAGCCGGCCGAAGCTCGCCCGCGATCGCGCGATTGAATCTGCCTGCCGTGGTGTCCAGCAGGAAGCCCCTGCCAGAATCCGCGAGATAGAAAACCACGGAATCGGCAAAATTGTTCGCGTTGCCGTTGGTGATTGCCATCGTCCCGCGGCCCGTGGCGGGATCGAAGGCCACCGGTTCGCTGCGCAGAGCGGTTTGTGAGAACGACAAAACTGCGCCGGTCGCGTCCCAGTCAATTGTGGCGTGCGAGAGGTTCGCAATCGAGAGTTTGCCGGTGACTGTAACAGGGCCCGGCGCGGTTGCTGTTTGGTCAAACCCTACAGCCCGGAAGACGCTTGAAGCATTCACCGTGGTCGGCGCGAACGGAAGCACTTGAAGTTCCGCTATGCCCACCTGGCGATTGCTGCCCGGGTTGCCCGATATGGTCTCCATCAGCAGCAGTGATTTGCTGGAGACGATGTAGTACACGAGCTGAGAACTTTCGCCTCCCATTGCAAGCGTGAGCGTGCCGCGACCGGTGGCGTCAGGCGCCGCGGTGATACGCCCGATGACGGCGGCGGACGTCAACATCGGGCCCGCGCCAGACTTGCTGGAATCGGCCAAGCCCGCCATGTTCGCATTGGCCGCAATTGAGAACCTGCCGACCGTGGCCACGCGTTCCGCGGGATTCGATTCGAGCTTGAACGCGAATTCGCCGGAGGTCTTTTCCAGCGAGAATGCCGAGACGTCCTGCTGCCGCAACATGCCGTTCATTTGGAAACTGCGCGCGTCGCCTGCTGTGAGCGTTCCAGTCTTGCCGTCGGGCGCGAGCGCGACAGTGAACGAGAACGGCTGCACGGCGCCGGATACGCTGGCGGAAAGCGTGATTGTGCCGTTGAATTTGCTGTCGAGTGTGTATGTGCCCATGACGGAGGAACTGCGCGCAGTCTCGGCGCTCCCCCGATTCACGTCCAGCGTGCCGGTGGTGATCTTTCCGGACCCGTCCGGAGCGATGTTGCCAACAATACTGGTGGGCTCACCGTTTGCGTCAAAACCCGAAACCTCGAACGCGTAATGGCCCGCGAGCATACTGACATACGGCGAGGGAGGCGCGCCGGTGGTGCCAATCGAAAACGTATTCGTGGCGGCGCTAAGCATCGTGTCGGAGGGCGTGGCCATAATCGTCACCGAGTTCGGACTGGGCGCTGCCGCAGGAGCCGTATAAACGACCGAGCTGGTGAAGCCGGCGAGCACAGGGGTGGACAAAGTGCCGGCTCCGGTTAGCGTCCACATGACTCCGGGCGTGTAACCATTCGTGTTCGGCGTGCTCGCGCTGAAGGTGTATGTGGCTCCTGCTCCGACCGATGAGATCGGATCGAGAATCGTCGCGGAAGTCGCCCCTCCACCGCTCACGGGACTCTTATAGCTTCCGCAATTCGAATTTAAACCGCATGCGATGAGAATCGCAAAGAGCGTAATCCAGCGCTGCATAACTCCCCCTGCGCGACGAAAGATCAAACTGACATGGTTCGGTACGGTCGCGTTCGAACGGAAGTTTGTCTGAGCGAGCGTGTGGAGTTGTCACGACGGGGCACTAAAATTGTCAAAAGCGCGTAACCGGCATGCGTTCTCGAAGGAGCAAAGAACCGGTGGCACGCCCTTCGGTACCATCAAACGAAAGCCGTTGAATTTTCGGTTGCCGGACCCTCCGGTTCTTGAAGGGGCCGGATTCAGACGCACCACCGCACAACCCGCCCGCCGAGCACTCGCCTCAAGTCCGAGTCCGCAGTGCACGCTCCGCCCGCGCTGCCCTTCGATCCCGCGCAGCGGGCCTGCCTGCCGCCGGCAGGGTCTCAGCGTGAATCGGCCGGCAGGGCCGGACAATTCAAAAGCCTATACCAAACCTGTCCGTCGCAATCAGTACAGGTTTTCGCCCGATTTCGTACAGCCGGTTCTGGTTCTGGACCATTCCTATCTCATCGCACAGCTGTTTCTGCGGCCCCATCGCGCTATCCTCGAACGGAAACTAAAATATGAAACCACACACACCAATGCACCCAGAGAGAACCTGCCAGCGGCAGGCTCGAAGGGCGCCCCGTGCCACCCCGTCCGGCAACGCAGCACTGCACTTTTTTGCATTTTCTCTCTGCGCTCTCCGGCAAAAAGTTAATCGCTACCCAAAAATTAAATATCAACGCAAACGATTGAGAACAAACCACAGCGACCCATGTTAATCGCTACATAGTTCGAACTTTTCTCGCGCCGGTGGACGCCTCCCGCGCGCCAGCGATGGCCAGCTGGAATGTATGCGGGGGCGAACTCAAAGGAAGGAGCACAGTCAGGAGCGCCCGCCGCGAACAGGGACCGCCCGCCGTGGCCGGGCGAGGAAATCCTAATCGCTAGTGGCCCAAATATTAAAAAACGATGCAAACTACTGAAAACAATACCCGGCTGCTAAGGTTGATCGCCAGTTTTTCGGGCCGTTCCATGCGCTCAGGTGACCATTTCCACCTGCGCCGCCGGCCGATCCTGCAAGCAATACAGCACCAGCTCGACGCGCGTCGAGACGCCGAGCTTGTCAAAAATGCGAAAAAGATAGTTACGCACGATTTTTTATTGACTGGAGGTTGGACGGCGCGCAGAGTGGCGGTCACTTGTTATTTTTTGACGGCGTGTTTGGGTTTGCTGGGATGGTTTGGGATGTTGGGCTGGACTCGGAGGTCCTTGTTTTTTGGGGCGGGGATTTTCGGAGGCTTGTTGGCTATCGCGTGGAGGTTGGGCGCGGCGCGGTTGGGGGCGATGAAACATTCGCGGTATCGGGCGGAGCTTTAGGGACGCTGATTGCGTTGTGGCGCAGTCCGCCAATCAGGAGATTGGCGTTCCCAGGACGAAGCAACGGCGACGGCGAGCCGTCATAGGGGCGGGGGTCCGGGCAAGACGAGGCGCAGCGAGCAGCACCACCACCGGGCATTTGAGTTCGGGGGATTTGTCGAAGCGCACGGGCAGGATTACCTGTGCCACTTAGGTGGTAGATGGGGTGATAAAGGTGCGGGTGCTGCGGCGCGCGCGGGCTTTGGGTGAGGTTTGCTTCATTACGTTGCCCAGAGTGACGAGCAGTTTGCGGAGCTTGGAGCGCTCTTCTAGCTCCATATCCACGACTTCGAAGGCGCGCGCTTGAGTATTGGCGTCGCGGACGATCGCCAGGACCTTCACGGATTTCGTCGTGGTGTTGAGTTTCAGATTTACCAGGCTGCCGGGATGCAAGCTTTGCTCGCAGACCGCGACGCCGCCGCCGAGGGTGAGCTCGGGAATATCGAGGTGACAATTCTCCTTTAGATTGGTGGTGATGGCGGGGACCGGACGCTCCAAGCGCAGGCGCGGGTAACGGCGCTGGCGGATGGCGGAGGAATCCGGATCGAGATCGAGCGGCTCGATGGAAAATTCGGCGATGCTGAGGCCGCTGCGCGGCACGAAGTCGCGCACCCATTCGGGATCGATTTTTTCCATGGCTTGCGAAGCGACCAAACGCAACTCACTGGGACTCGCCCAGCGGAAGGCGCGGCGCGTTTCCGCTATCTTGCGCAGAATGGATTCGGCGCCGGCGGCGCGCAGGCGTCCGAGAGCTTCGATGGCTTTCAATTGCAAATAGCTCGTCGCGTCTTTGGGCAAATCGCCTTCGGCGATACGCAACAAGCGCATATCGGCGGTCTGATCTCCGGCCATACCGATTTCGTCCACGGCGAGCGGACGGATCAGCGGATCGAGCAGATCAAACAGGTTTAGAAGCAGGCGGCCGCGTTCGGGCGCGCCGCTGGAAGCGATCTGGCGTACGACGCGGTCCTGCGCGGTTCGTTTCCAATCGGCAATCCGCTCGGGGAGAACTTGTTCGACGAGGTCCGGGTCCATGCGCGCGAGCATCCCGAGGGCTTCGATCGCCTCGGTGGGACCGCCGTTGCGGAGAAGCTGGCGCAAATTTTCCAGGCCCTCGATATCGAGAACCTGCATCATCGAAACCAACAGGTCGCAATCTTCCCGGAAGCCGGAGCGGCTGAAACGTCCAGCGAGGTGGCTGGAAGCCGCGACGGGCATGCGGCGCAGGAGATCTTTTAGGCCGGAGGGAGCTTCGCCCGTTTTCAGAGCTTCTTCGATGAATTCGGGAAGCCGATCCTCGACGCCAATTCTGGGGCGCAGATTCTTGCCGAGTCCGGGGCGTTCTGCCTCGACATATTCCACCAATTCGACGGAGCGCTGGATAGCGGGATACGAGCGGGTCTTGGTGGCTTCCTGCGACAAGCGCACGAAAGCGGCGCCGACCAAGCTTTCCAGTTCGGAATCGCGCTCTTCGGCAAGCTGCACACCGACCAAGCGGATGGTGCCGAGCAGCAGGCGCTCATCCTGTTTGGCGTAAGTGCTGGCTAGTTCGGCGAGGCCCATGGCGCATTGGCGGCGCGTCTCTGCCGATTTGTGGGTAACGCAATTGGCGTAGTTCGTAAGAACTTTTTCGGCTTCCGCTTTTTCGCCGTTGGCGACGAGTCCATCAACGTACTCGCGAATCTGCGCGGGCGGAACGCACCAGGCTTCGGCGGATTCCAGCACGGCCTTGCGTTTTTCCGGTGGCACTTGCGCCCAGAATTGCTGGGCTAGCATGTCTGTGTGCGACTGAACTTCGATTCCGTGGCGCGCCATTTTTTCTTCGTATACGCCCATGATCTTGCGCAGGCTGTCGAGTTCCTGGCTCATTTCGTCCAGAACCTGGCGGACGGCGTTGACTTCGATATCGCCGCGCTCGTAGCTTTCCATGGCGAAGCGGATCGCGATGTGCTCGGCCAGTTTCAACAGAGTGGGCTTGTCGGATGAATCGGAAGGGGCTTGCGCAGCGAGGGCTGAGAGCGCCTGGCTGACGGTGAAGCGCGCGCGGCGCGGGAGTGTGGAGAGCCGAGACTGGAAGGGCTGCGAATCGAGTTTCTGGTCGGATCCTTCGCTGGTGCGGGCGATCTGCGCGAGCATCTGCATAATGCCCTTCAGTTCGTCTTCGTGCAGGGTCATCAAACCAGTTTCGACGGCCATCGAACCGCCGCCAGCGCGGGCCGAACGGCTGCCACGAATGCCGGCGGTGGCGTTGCCCCAGCGGCTGGGCTTGCCGGCTTCGGAGCTTTCGCTGATCGCATCCGCCAAGTTCCATCCGCGTGGGCTGGCATTGCTGCCGTTCGCGGGACCTGAACCTTTGCCGTCGCCGCGGCCATTACCTTGGCCTCGTCCGGAACCTTTGCCGGAACCTTTGCCGGAACCTCGACCGGAACCGGTGCCCGGGCGAGTGCCTGAACCGCCGCCTGAAGTGATGCCTGTGTCGGAACCACTGCCGGGACCTTGCACGGCGGAAATGTCGTTGAGTGCGCTGTTGCTTCCTGCGCGCGAGCCGGGGCCGGAAGCTTGATCGGATGCGGCATCTTTATTGAACCAGAAGCCTGGCGTCTCGGGCGCAAGAGGCGTGCCGCCGCCGCTGCCGCCGACGATGTTCCACGGGCTGGGGCCGGAGGCGACGCCCGCGACGTTGCTGCCGTCTGCTCCGCTGCCGGAACCCTGACCCGGTTCCGCGGAACCTGCGACTCCCTTGTTGAGCCAGAAGCCGCCGGCGTCGGGTGCAAGTGGAGTGCCGCCTGTGCCGCTGTTGCCGACGATGTTCCAAGTGCTGGGCGCGGAACCGCCACCGATATGACCGCCTTCGGAAGCTGTGCCGGAAGCTTGACTGGAATCGCTGGCGCCTGCGACGTAGATGGGGCTGCCGTCGCCGGGTGCGCTGCCCGGGTAAGGAAGATCTCGAGTTATTTCTGCTGATTCGGGCGCGTAGTGGAATCCGCCGCCAGGGCCGTTTCCGGAGCCGGGACCAGATCCTGGGCCCAAGCCGCCGGGTCCGTTTCCACCGGGACCGCGTTCGCCTGACCCGCCGCCGGGCCCGGCATTTCCGGGACCGTATCCGCCGGGGCCTGGACCGTAACCACCGCCAGCGCCCGGACCAAAACCAGAACTTGAACCGGAGCCTGAACCGCCGGAGCCGTAGCCGGAGCCTACGCCGCTACCTCCGTTTCCACTTCCGTTGCCGCTTCCGTTGCCATTTCCTTCGCCATTGCCGTCACCATCGCCGTCCCCATTACCATCGCCGGAACCGCCACCGCTGCCGGATCCTTTGCTGCCACCGCCTTTGCTGCCTTCGGCGGCTACAATCAATTGCAGCAGGCGCTCGGGGTCGGCGAATAATTCGTCCGAGGCTTGCGAATTCAAGCCCAGGGTGTGCGCTGCCAATTGCTGCGCGACGGTTGAACGTGCGACAGCGGAATCGGCGGGAACGAAGCAGACTTCGTTAACGTGAATGTGCGGATCGCCTTGCAGAGCAGTTTTCAGTTGTTCGGCGAGCTGTACCGGCTTGGAACCGGTATTGGTGGGAAAACCACGCACAAAGCGCGCCAGGCTGGCTTGGGTGACTTTGGGAGAAAAGTGAATGCTGGCGATGCCAGCTGCGGAAAGCATACGCGCAAAACTTTTTTCGGCGGCTGCTGATTCGAGCGGCGTGCCGTCGAGCAGGAGCTGGTCCCCGGAAACGGCGAGGAGCACGCCGGCTTCATTTTCGGTGCCGGTGCCGAGAGCGGTCCGAAGTTCTGACCAGGCCGTCTCGTATTGTTTTTTGGTGCGCGGATGGCCGAAGTCGTACATGCGCGCGAACTTGAGCAGGATGTTGAGGCTGCGGATGAAGGCGCGAGCCGCAGCGGGTCGGATGTTGGGGTTCGTCACGTATATGTGGGGCTACGCTAAGCCCCGCCTCTGCATAC
This sequence comes from uncultured Acidobacteriota bacterium, assembly GCA_963710845.1. GTDB lineage: Bacteria > Acidobacteriota > Terriglobia > Acidiferrales > UBA7541 > Palsa-295. The sequence goes on from CAVQBU010000014.1 coordinate 83,982, forward strand.
AAGTGTGGGGTGAAGAGGCGGCCCGGACAATGGTACCGGTGTCGTGTTTAGTACTAACGAATATCCTACAAAGTTGGTGGGAGAGAGGTACTGGAACGAAATGAAGGGGTTTTGGGGTTGCGCAGCCAGTCCTCTAGTTGACTGATATCATTGAGGATACCGAGGGCGCCTAGCTCACGGAGGCGGGTACCACGTTGGCGGCGTTCTTCGCCGGCTTTCGGGAGGATGCCTAGAAAAGGGACTTGGGCGGACTGCGCGGCGAGCGCGTCGTCAATATTGTCGCCGATGTAGAGCGCTTGGTTGGGTGCGCGACCATTCAGGATTTTTATCAGGCCGTCGGGAGCGGGCTTAGGATTAGCAACGTCTTCGACGGTGACGATGGTTTTGAAATCGCGGCGAACGTGGTTGCGATCGAGCGTGTAATCGAGCTCGTTCCGGTAGCGTCCGGTGAATATGGCAAGCTCGGATTTTTCTGCGAGGCGAGAGAGAACGGAGTTGCGCAGGAGCCATTTTTCTTTGCGCACGTTGCCCTGGCTATTTTGGCCCCAATAAATTTCCTGAAACTTCTTTTTTACCTCGTCGAAGGTGATATTGCCGCCGAGGTCGTTTATCCAGGTGGTGGAAAGTTTCCAATCGTCGTTGAAGCCGGGGCGATTTTTCCAGGCGTGGAGTTCGCGAAGGGTGACGGGTTTTTTGCTGAAAAATCCTACGGTTTGCAGGGTGGTGAGCTGGAAGGAGCCGCGCACGTCTACCAGCACGCCATCCACGTCGAAAATTATGACGGAGGGATAGGGCTTCGCTCGTTCGAGGCGCGAGGAAGTTGGGGATTTGCGGTGGCGGCGCGGATCAGGAATGGGAGCCACTCGATTCTTCGGGAGCGTCGGATGTGTCGGAGACGTCACTGGCTTCGGGGGCGCCGTCGGAGGTGGCAACATCGGATTCTAACTCGAGCGAATCGGAAGACCAGGCATCACCGGGAGCAGGGACGGGCGTCGAATCTGGCGCAGTGGGGGGGGTTTCCGGCGATGCAGTGGAATTTCTTCCGGCGGCAGCGGCGACGGGCGGCGGAGCTTGCGCGGTCTCGGTGGCTTGCAGGGTCTTGAGGCGCGCTTCGAGTACTTCGGCGAGGAGGTCAATAATTAGTTTCGCGCCGCTGCCGTCGGGATCTTTCGTCGGATTGTAGGCAGTGACTTCGAGCGCGGCGAGCTCGGGTTGCTGTGTGAAAACCAGAAGCGCTTCGCGGACTTGGGCGAGGGACAAGCCGCCGGTGCCGGGATAATTCGTGGCGCTGAAATCCGCGATGACGTCCACATCTAGATGCAGTACGAATTGGTAGCCGTTCCCGCGGATGCGATCAATCGCGGCGTGCGCCGCAGCTGTGGCGCCGAGGCGTTGCACGTCGCTTGCGAGAAAACGGCGGAGCGGAGAATTTGACAGGAGCTGTTCTTCCGGTGGATCGAGGCGCGCAACACCGAAAAGCGCGAGGTCGGGTTCGCGAACCAGAGGCGGCTCGCCCCAGAAACGCACGAGCTCAGCAGCGCCGCGTCCGGCAAGGTGCGAAACGACCATGCCATCCACGCAACCGGTCACGGTGGTCGCTGGAGTATTGAGATCGGCGTCGCGGTCCATGTAAATCATGCTGACTTTGCGGAAATAGCGGCGCGCTCCGGCGACGGTGGCGAGCGCGACGGAGCAATCGCCCGCAAGAATCAGCGGCAAGGCGGCGGATTTCACGGCTTGTTCGACGCGCGGCTTCAAGGCTTCCAGCGAGGCAAGCACGCGAGTGAGATTACGCGCGCGGGGGCTTTCTTCGTCGGGCTTATAAAGCTGAACGGGATCGTCACCGAGGTCGGCGACGGCGTAACCAACCGCTTTGAGGCGTTCGACCAGGCCTGCGGCGCGCAACGCGGTGGGTGCGCCTTCGAGCCCGGCGGACATTGCTGCGGCGCTGGTGGGCGCGCCGAGCAGAGCAATCTTATTGGTCTGCCGGACAATCTTTACTGCCACGCAGAGGCTCCTTGGGTTGATCTAAATCGAGCCGGGCCTGCGCGGAGAAACTGCGAATTCCGCCGCGCCGGCGGAAAAACTTTAGTGCGCGGCCTGCCGCGCGGTTAGTTCCGGCGGCAAGGTGAAGCGCACATCTTCGCGAATCAAATCCAGGTCGCGCTGATTGGTGAAACCGAGGCTCGCGAGGCGCTGGCTGACTTGCTCGACCAAAATCTCGGGCGCGGATGCGCCGGCGGTGAGGCCGAGGGTTTTTACGCCATCGAGCCAGGAGCCCTCGACGTCATTCGCGTCTTCGATCAGGCGCGCGGCGACTCCGGCGCGTTTCGCGACTTCCACCAGGCGATTGGAATTCGAGCTATTGGCTGAGCCCACCACTAAGATCAACTGCACTTCACGCGTCAAAGCTTCGACGGCTTCCTGGCGATTCTGTGTGGCGTAGCAAATATCATCGGACGCGGGCCCCACAATCGTGGGAAAACGATGGCGCAGCTGCGCCACAATTTCCTGCGTATCGTAGAGCGAAAGAGTTGTTTGCGTCAGAAACGCGAGGCGATCGGGATCCGGGACAACCAGCTGGTCCACTTCTTCGACGCTGCCGACGACGATGGTCTGATCGGGTGCTTCGCCGGAGGTGCCGACAATTTCCTGGTGATCGCGATGGCCAATGAGGAGCAGGGTGCGTCCCTCGCGCGCGAATTTCAGGGCTTCCAGATGAACTTTGGTGACCAGCGGACAGGTGGCGTCAATCACGCGCAACTGGCGTTCTTGCGCTTCGGTGCGCACGCGCGGAGGCACGCCGTGAGCGCTGAAGACGAGCACCGCGCCGACCGGAACTTCTTCTATGGATTCGACGAAAATCGCGCCGCGGCGGCGCAGTTGGTCCACCACGTAGCGATTGTGCACAATTTCGTGATGAACGTACACCGGATCGCCATAGGCTTCGAGGGCTAGTTCGACAATGTCCACCGCGCGAACCACGCCGGCGCAAAAGCCTCGGGGACGAACTCGTACGAGCGTCTTGGCTCCGTGATTAGTGCCGTTGATCTGGGTCAGAGTCAATTCGTTCTCCGTAAAGACATTCATTTTACCTGAAGCGCTGCTTCCCTGCCAGTTTGTTCGCCGCGATGATTGCTTAGTCATGGTCCCAACCCCGGAAAGATGCCACCAGTGCTAAGATGCCGATTCCGTCACGCGAGTTGGGGGTGAAGAGTGTCACTCAAAGGACAAGTAGCCCTCGTGACCGGAGGCGGGCGTGGGATTGGCCGGGCCATCGCGAAGAAATTTGCGGCTGCGGGCGCATCGGTCGTGGTCAGTGCGCGCACAGAAAAAGAAATTGCACAGGTGGCGCTGGAGATTCAGGATGCCGGCGGGAAAGCGGCTAGCGTGGTGGGAGATGTGGCGCGCGAGGTGGATTGCGAAAAAATTGTGCGCGACGTGCGCAACGCTTTCGGCGCGATTCACATTCTGGTGAACAACGCCGGATTGCTGGGGCCAGTGGCACCGCTGGAGCAAGTGGGCTCGCGAGCGTGGGATGAAGTAATTGCGGTGAATTTACGCGGTCCGTTCTTGCTGGCGCGGCTGGTGCTGCCGGAAATGTACGCGCGCGGGTCCGGAAACATCCTGAACATCGCGAGTATCGCAGCCAAGGCCGCATTTCAATTGAACGGCGCCTATGCCGCGTCGAAAGCAGGGCTGGTGGGATTAACGCGCACGCTGGCCGCTGAGGGCGCGCGCAAAGGCGTGCGGGTGAACGCGCTGAGCCCCGGCCCGGTGCCGGAAACTTTGATGTCGCAGGAACTGGGGCGCGGGCTGGCGGAATATTTTCAGGCGGACAGCGAAAAGTTATTCAAGCAGATGTGCCAGGGGATTTTGCAGGGACGGCCGCAGACGGCTGATGAAATAGCCGCCGCGGCGCTGTTCCTGGTCTCCGATCACGCGAGCGCGATTACTGGGCAGACTCTGAACGTGGATGGCGGAATGGCTTTTTACTGAGTTCTTCCAAGCCGGCATAACCGCGACGCGCAGCCGTGGCAGTGACTTGAACACCGGTTGCCGCCCAATCCAGGCCGCGTTCGCCGATGGCACCGACGAGATAGACAATCCCGCCCAAGACTATCAGGACTGCGAATCCCATTCCAAAGAGCAACTCAGCAGCGATTAATTCGCGCACGAAATAGACCTGCAGAACGAAGAAAATTCCCAGAATGGACAGAAGGCCCTTGCGTACTTTCGCCTTTTCCTTCAGCCCCGACAACATTGCCTGCAACTTCATGGGATGCGTTTTCATGATCCTCCGACCCTCACTCGAGTAGATGCACGGAGGTGTCCAAACAACGCACACGTAAGTTATTGAAAAATCGAAGGTCAAGGAGAGGCTAAGCGAGGTAAAACTGCTAAAAGCGGAAAATGGTTTCTTCGCGGTGGCTGCGCCTCGTTCCGTACCGGGACAAAAAACTGTAGACTTTTTTTGTCACTTATTTTCGCCTGCGAGCGCCATTACTGATGCGTTAACTAGTGAACTGAGCTGAGAACTGCCGCATTTCCTGTTAGGGCGGCGCCGGAGATTAGCGATTTTCAAACGGGTAACGGTCTTGGGCCAGTACGGCTTCGGCGACGCGGCGACGGATTGCAATCGTGTCGAGCGGAGCATGCTTCGCGAAGCGGCGCAAAACCGCGAGTTGGGTGATGAGCGTATCGCCTTCGGCAGCGGCGGTGAGCGCCGTACGCGCATCTTTTTCGACGCGGTCCATGGCATCGTAGATGAAGGCGCGAGCGGCGTCGCCCATCACCCTCGCCGCTTCCCCGCGAGCGGCCGATGCTTTTTGCGCGCGGCGTAGCGTGGATTCCATGGCGTAAACGTCCATGACGATATCGGCGAGGGCGGCGACGATTTCCTGCTGCTCGGCGAGTTGCTCGCGGAATTTCTGCATGGCGGCTCCGGAAGCGAGCAGGAAAATCTTCTTGGCTTGCTCGAGTGATTTTTCTTCTTCGGCAAACGGGCCGGTGGGCGCTTCTTCGAAGGACGGCCCGGCGAGAACCTCTTCACCGAGCTTCATGGCGGCGGGAATCAGCGGCAGGACGCCGCCGAGCGCGCGCTTCATGAGCATCTGAATGATGAGCATTCGGTTGATTTCGTTGGTGCCTTCGAAGATGCGATTGACGCGGCTATCGCGATAGGCGCGCGCCACAGGATAATCTTCGTGAAAGCCGTAGCCGCCGAAGATTTGCACGCCTTCGTCCACCACGTAATCCACCATTTCGCTGCCCGCCACTTTGCTGATGGAGCTTTCGATGGCGTATTCCTCGAGAACCTGCATCGCTTGCTTGGTTTTGTCGTTGCCGGCGTCGGGACTAGAGACGGCCGCTTCGATAATGCCGGCGGTGCGATAGACTTCGGATTCAATGGCGTAAATCTGGATGGCCATTTCGCCGAGCTTGCCTTTGATGAGGCCAAAATCGCAGAGGCGCTTACCGAAGGCCGTGCGCTCCTTGGAATATTTTGACGAGGCTTCTAGGATTTTTTTTGCGCCGCCGATGCAGTACGCGCCGAGGCTGAAGCGGCCGGCATTTAAGGTGTTGAAAGCGACGACGTGGCCGCGGCCGGGTTCGTGCAGGAGATTTTCTTTCGGGACTGGGGAATTTTCGAAAAAGATCGGAGTAGTGGAGCTACCTTTGATGCCCATCTTCTTTTCTTCGGCGCCGGCGGTGAAGCCGGGCGTGCCGCGTTCGACGATGAAACAGGAAAACTTCTCGCCGTCAATTTTGGCGAATACGACGTACACGTCGGCAAATCCGCCGTTGGTGATCCACATTTTCTGGCCGTTCAGAATGTAATTCTTTCCGTCGGGCGAAAGAACAGCGCGGGTGCGCGAGGCCATTGAATCGGAGCCGGCTTGCGGCTCGGAGAGGCAGTAACAGGAAAGCAATTCGCCAGTGGCAATTTTCGGGAGATATTTCTTTTTTTGTTCTTCGGTGCCGAAATAGACGATGGGCACGGTGCCGATGCCGGAGTGTCCGCCGTGGGAGACGGCGAAGGAGCCGTACCCGGCGAGCTTTTCGGCGAGGATCGCGGCCGAAATTTTGTCGAGGCCGGAACCGCCATAAGCTTCGGGGATACCGCCGCCGAGCAAGCCGATTTCTCCGGCCTTCTTCAGCATCTGGGCCATCAGACGTTCATCTTTGTGTGCTTCAAGCTCGGGGATCTGCGGCACGACTTCTTTCTGCACGAATTCGTCGGCGGTTTGGCCGATGAGGCGCTGGTCATCAGAAAAATCGGCGGGAGTGAAGACGTCTTCGGCGCGGCAAGGAGTAATGAGGAAAGCGCCGCCGCGATTGAGAGTTTGGGAAACGGGTGCCGTGGCCATTTGTGCCTCCGTGCGATGGAATCTGTCTGAGGGATTCTCTCGCGCATTTACGCGTAACACAATAGGCTGGCGGTTATCGCGCACGTGCGGGGCAAGCGCGGCTGGCGCCGTGGCCGCGCGTGCAAGTGGAGATGGATGCGAAATGATTTACGAGCGGCTGGCGGACACGAATGGGATTTTTGCCCAACGCGCGTTACGTAAATTGCGCGCGGGTGGGACGTATTCGCTGCGGACTTTGACCTGAAAGGTGTGGTCCGACCAGGTTGCGTTTATAATGGCGCCGCGCGGCTTCTGCGTGGCGGTTAACGCGTTGAATGGCGCTTTGGCGGGGCTGCCGATTGAAGGCGCGGATGGAAGGTTCAGAGTGCCGCTGCGGTTTTCCGCGTGCGGATTGTCGCAGGTGCGCGTGCCTTAGTTGGAAACGCAGTGGGCGGAGCAACTGAAGAACAATTTGACGCAATAGGAGAAGGCGCATGGCGAACCCAGTGGTGCATTTCGAAATCGGATGCAAGGACAGCAAGGCGACGCAGAGTTTCTACTCGAAACTGTTTGATTGGAAGATCGCCGAGGCCGGGCCGGCCGCCATGATTGACGCCGGCAAGGGACCGACGGGGCATATCACGGAGTTGGGGCACGAGCCGCACCACTACACGATTTTTTACGTGGAAGTGGACGACGTGCAGGGCTACATCGACAAGGCAACAAAGCTCGGAGGGAAAATGCTAGTGCCGCCGATTCCGATTCCTACGGGAACTTTCGCGTGGATTCAGGATCCGGCGGGAAACACAGTTGGCCTGTGGAAGCCTGCTGCGAAGTAAATTCACGAGGAGGAATACGCTCATGCGCAAAGCTGGAATGATGCTGGGGTTCGTTTTGCTGGGAACGATGGTGGCAATCAGTTTGCGGGCGCAGCAGTCTTCGAGCGATAACCCCGCCAGGCCGCTGGCGATGCAAGCGCCGCAGCCTGGGCCGGAAATGCAGCAGCTGAATTTTTTGGTTGGCGATTGGACGATGGACGGTGAGTACTTGAAATCGCCGATGACTGGGAATGGCGCAAAGCAGACGGGGTGGTACAAGGCGCATCTGGGGCCTGGCGGGTTTTCGATCATTGCGGATTTTGAAGCAGATAGCACGCTGGATAACGAGATCGGGCACGAAGTGCTGACGTGGGATCCGAAGAAGGATGAGTACACGACGGTGACGGTGGGAAACGGATTTCCGGGAGCGGTCATCGGGATTGCGAAGTGGGAAGGCGACAACTTGGTGATCCAGACTGAATTTGGAAAAATGCATATGCGGGCGGTGTATTCGCATGTTGGCGAGAAGACCATTCAGATTGAGGAGTCGTATCAGAGTGGGGATGCGCCTTATCAGTTGATCTGGAAGGCTAGCGCGACGAAGAAATAGGGGCCGCGATGCCGCACTGGAGTCCGCCGTACAACCCCAGGCGCAACGGCGAACCAGCGGCAACGGCTGCTGGGTCTCGCAAAGCGGGACCGGTCGCTACAGATTCACAAACAACGTCGAAGGCGCCGGCCTGAGGGCCGCCGTCACAAATTCAGAAACAAATTCAAAGGCAACCGAGCCGGCGGGACGCCGGCGCTACAGATCACCAAGGCGGAGAGCCAGGAGTAGCCGTGCCACAATAATGAAAAACTTTGCGTCCGGTGGTTTTCTGCAAACTGATTTGCCGCTTCGGTCGTGAATTGTCCGTTCGCGATGCAGATCTGCGCGTGTTGTTTTGCTTCGCAATCTTCTTGCGTTCCCGCTGGAGTGCCGCTAGCATCAGTGGCTTTAAATTCTGCTGCGGGTTTTTGTCGCCGGCCTGCAGGCTCACATTCTTCCAGAAAAACTGAGGTGTGAAATGGAGCGTCGCTCGCCTTTCCGTTCGATTCCGGTGGTCCTGCTGGCCGTATGCGCTGCGATCTTGATTGGCTGGGCATACACGGCGCGGGGAGAGGGCGGAGAGCCGCGATATTTCGCGGTGAAGAATGCGCGGATCGTGACAATGTCCGGCACGGTGATTGAGAACGGCACGGTGGTGATCGCGAAGGGATTGATCCAGGCCGTAGCAACGAACGTCACCATTCCGCCTGAAGCTTGGGTGATCGATGGCTCGGGACTGACCGTCTATCCCGGGCTGATTGACGCCGGAACCAACATTGGGCTGGCGCAGGACGAAGATGCTAAGAAGCCTGCCAGAGGTCCGGGCGCTTCTGGGCCCGAAGATCGGCCGGGAACGACGCCGTGGCGCGTGGCCGCTGACGAGTTGAAGACGGATGACAAGCGCATCGCATCGTGGCGCAACGCGGGATTCACTACGGTGCTGATGGTGCCGGATGGCGGAATTTTTCCGGGACAGGCGACGGTCATTGATCTGGGCGGCGAGCGCGCGGGAGATTACGTGGTGCGTCCGCGCGCATCGGTGCAGGTTTCGTTCAAGCCGGTGGGCGGATTTTTTGGCTTCCCTGATTCGCTGATGGGGACGATCGCCTACGTGCGCCAAGTGCTGGACGATACCGCGTGGTACGCACAAGCGGAGCCAATTTATCAGGCGAATCCTACGAAAACAGAGCGGGTTCCGTACGACCGCACGGAATATGTGCTGAACCGCGCGGTGCAGAACAGTGAAACCGTGCTGCTGCCGGCGAACAATACCATTCAAATCGTGCGCGCGATTCGTTTGGCGAACGAATGGAAGGTGCGCGCGGTTTTGTATGGCGGGCAGCAAGGGTACGAAGCGGCCACCGCGCTGGCTGCGAGCAAAATTCCCGTGCTGGTGAATCTGAAATGGCCGGAGCGCGCGAAGGATGGCGATCCGGAAGCGGAGCAAAATTTGCGCGAGCTGCGCTTTCGCGATCGCGCGCCGGGAACGCCCGCAGCGCTGGCAAAGGCTGGGGTGAAATTCGGTTTGTATTCCGGCGGACTCGACGGGCCGAAGGATATTTTCAAGAACTTGAAGCGAGCAACGGACGCGGGCCTTTCGTCAGACGCGGCCTTGCGCGCGATGACTTTGGACGCCGCGGATATTTTGGGCCTAAGCGACCGGCTAGGCAGCATTGCCCCGGGGAAAATCGCAAACCTGGTGGTGACCGATGGCGACATCTTCAACGAGAAGACCAAAGTGAAGCACGTGTTCGTGGACGGACGCTGGTTCCAGATTCACGAAGAGGCAGCGCCGGCAAAACCGGGCGAGAAAAAGCCAGAGGATGATGGCGGCGCGAGATCGAAGCAAGCGAAGGGCGGCGAGGGGGTGGGCCGATGAGACGCGCAATCCTGAGCGCTTCCCTGTTGGTTGTTGCATGCGCCCCGCTGGCTACACGCGCGCAAAATCCCGGGATGGTGTTCATTCAGAACGCTACGGTACTGACCGTCACCCACGGAAATATCGAGCACGGCTCGATCCTGATTCGAGACGGGAAAATTGCGGCGGTCGGGGCGGAGCTGAAAGCTCCAGAAGGCGCGGCCATTATTGACGCGACCGGGCAGTACGTGATGCCGGGAATTATTGATTGCCATTCGCACATCGCGGTGGACGGCAGCGTGAATGAAGCGGGGCCAGCTGTTTCTTCGATGGCGAATATCGCTGACGTGCTGAATCCAGATGATATTGATATCTATCGCGATCTCGCGGGGGGCGTGACGACTGCGAATATTTTGCATGGCAGCGCAAATCCGATCGGCGGGCAGACCGTGGTGATCAAGTTGCGCTGGGGAAAGCCTGCAAGCGAACTGCCATTTCAAGGCGCGCTCCCCGGAATCAAATTCGCGCTGGGCGAAAATCCCAAGCATTCGAATTTTCCATCGCCGCCGGGAGTGACGCCGCGTTACCCGGGAACCAGGCTCGGGGTGGAAGAAGTGATCAGGCAAGCGTTCATTGAAGCACGCGAATACAAAAAGCAGTGGGATGATTACAACCATCGCAAAGCGGCAGACGAACAAAATCTGATTACGCCGCGGCGCGATGTGCGGTTGGACCCGCTGGTGGAAGTGATGGAAGGCAAGCGCTATGTGCACGCCCATTGCTATCGCGCGGATGAAATTGTGATGCTAATCCGCGTCGCGAATGAATTTGGATTCAAGGTACGCACGTTCCAGCACGTGCTGGAGGGTTACAAGGTCGCGGATGAGATCGCGGCGGCAGGCGCGGGCGGCTCTACTTTTTCGGATTGGTGGGCTTACAAGATGGAGGCGTTTGACGCGATACCTTACAACGCGGCGCTGATGACCGAGCGCGGCGTGATTGTTTCAGTGAATTCCGATGATGCGCAGGAAGCGCGCCAATTAAATCAGGAAGCGGCGAAGAGCATGAAGTATGGCGGCCTTTCGGCGAACGATGCACTGAAACTGATCACGCTGAATCCCGCGATTCAACTGGGGATTGACGCGCGCGCTGGTTCGATTGACGTGGGCAAAGACGCTGACCTCGCGATTTACAATCACGATCCGCTGAGCGTTTACGCGGTGGTGCAGAAAACTCTGATTGACGGGCAGGTTTATTTCGACCGGCAGAAGGACATCGCGGGGCGCGCCACGCTGGCTGCGGAAAAACAGGCGCTGCTCGACAAGGAAAAGAAAGCCGCGGAGGCGAAGAAGGCTGAAGAAAAATCCGAGCCGAAGCCGGAGACAAAGCCGAGCCAGAAAAAGAAACCGCCGCAGGATGGTGGTGGCGCCATGGAAAGCGGTGTGGCGGGAGGCTCGCGGTGAAAATACCAAACCTCAACTCGCGCGCTTTGGCTTTGATCCTGGCGGCGCCCCTTGCAATTCCGGCGTGGACGCAGACGGCTGCTCCCACCTCCTATGCAATCAAAGGTGGCAAGGTTTTCACTTTGGCCGGACCGGCGATCGAAAATGCCACGGTGCTGATCCGCGACGGAAAAATCGCCGCGGTAGGCGCGGGCATCGCAATTCCCCCCGATGCGCAGGTGATTGATGCAACGGGCCTGGAAGTTTATCCGGGAATGTTCGATCCGGTGACGCAGATCGGATTGAACGAAGTGAGCGCGGTGAGCGCGACGGTGGACGTGAGCGAGCTAGGTGATTACAACCCAGAGCTTGTAGCCGCTACAGCCGTAAATCCGGCGAGCGCACACATCCCGATAACGCGCGCAAACGGAATCACGGAGGTCATCGCCGCGCCGGGCACGTCCGGATTCGATTTGCAAAGCGGCGGACTGATCGAGGGGCAAGCTTCGGCTTTTAATCTGGCTGGCTGGACGATGGATGAGATGCAGATCAATCGTTCGGTGGCGATGGTGATCAATTGGCCTTCGATCCAGACGCGTACTTTCGATTTCGCCACCTTCAGCATTAAAGAAAAGCCGTACGCCGATGTGAAGAAGGAATACGACAGGTCGGTGAACACGTTGGGCGACTGGATGGATCGCGCGCGACACTACGCGCAGGCGAGAGAAAAAGGCTCGCCGGCGCTTTACGAGCGTGACTTGAAATTGGAGGCGCTCGTTCCGGTGGTGCAAGGCAAGCTACCGGTGCTGGTTATCGCCGACGAAGCGCGCGACATTCGCAACGCGGTGGATTTCTGCACGAAGCAGAACTTGCGGATGATTCTTGGCAGCGCCGCGGAAGCGTGGAAAGTGAAAGAGTTGCTGAAGGACAAGAAAATTCCGGTGGTGCTAGGGCCGACGAATCGATTGCCGGAACAAGAAGATACGCCTTACGACAAGCCATATACAGAGCCCTCGGAATTATTTTCTGCGGGAATTCCGATCGCGTTTTCCAGTTTCGGCACGGCGTTTTCGCGGCGCTTGCCGCAGTATGCTGGCACGGCGGTGGCTTACGGATTGCCGCATGACGAGGCGTTGAAAGCCGTGATGCTGAACGCCGCGCAGATTTTTGGTTTGGCGGACCAATTCGGCACGCTCGAGCCGAGGAAAATTGCGAATGTAATTGTAACTAACGGCGATCCGCTGGAGCTGCAGACGCAGGTGCGGTATGTCTTCATCAAGGGACAGCTGGCTAGCACGGACAACAAGCACCGCGAACTTTACGAGCAATATCGCAAGAGGCCGCAGCTGGCGCGTTGAGCGGCGGACCTGATTGGTTGATCGGGCGCTGGGCAGTCACCCGGCTGGCGTTATAATCTGCGCGCATTGAAGCAGCGTCGCGAGGTAAGACTTTTTTGCCGCACGTATGCAAAGGAGAAGCCGTGCACTTCCTCCGCAGCCGCTCTTCCGTTCTAGGAATTTTACTTTTTGCGGTTTTGGCTTTTGCCGGTTGCGGCGGGCAGGCAACGCACACGGAGGACGCGGCGAAGAAGCCGGCTGCACGGCCGACGATCGTTTTCATGACGGACTTCGGCACGGCGAACGACGCGGTGGCAATCTGCAAGGCGGTGATGATTGGCATCGCACCGGACGCGCGCATCATGGACATCACGCACCAGGTGACGCCGTTTCAGATTGGCGAAGCTTCGCGAATGCTTTCCGGAGTGACGCCGTATTATCCGGCGGGCACCGTGTTTGTGGTGGTGGTAGATCCGGGCGTGGGGACATCGCGCAAAGCGGTGATTGTGAAAACGAAGAAGGGACAATACTTCGCGGTACCCGACAATGGATTGATCACGCCGATCGTGGATGCGGATGGCCTGGAGGGCGTGCGGGAAATTACCAATCCCGCGTGGATGATCGGCGACAAGATTTCCTCGACTTTTCACGGGCGCGATGTTTTTTCGCCGGCGGGCGCGCATCTGGCGATGGGTGAAGATTGGACGCATGCTGGACCTGCCGTGGATGTGCTGGTGCGGTTGAATCCACCGACTGCGACCTTGGATGCGAAGGGGATCACCGGTGAGGTGATCGGGCTGGACGACCCGTTCGGCAGTTTGATCACAGATATTTCCGCGGCCGATTTCAAGAAATTGGGGTACGCGGTGGAAGACAAAGTCACGGTGAAGATCGGCAACAAGCCGTACACGGTGCCTTACGAGAAGACTTTTATGGGCGTTGCGGTGGGCCAACCGCTGCTTTATATAGATTCGCGCGGGCGCATGGGAATTGCCGTAAATCAGGGCGATTTCTCGAAGGTTTATAAAATTACGCCGCCGGTGCCCATCTTCATTCCGATGAAGAGTAAGATGAAGAGTAAATAGTCGGCTCTCTGGCGGCAATGGACGCCGTACTTTTGCACGGCACTCCGGAGCGCGCGTGAAATTCCCACGGATTCACCGCCCCGATTGTGTTCGCTGCGTGTTTGCTGGGGTTTGCGACGTTTGAAATTGTTTCGCCGGTGACGAATCGCGCTTTCGCCTGCTGTTCTCTTCCCTCCTTGGTGCCTAAAACGCTCCCCCCACAGTACGAAGGTACTATGGCGCGATTTGGCACAGCCCGCGAAAATTCACATATAGCGGGGCTTTACGTTTTAATTCCGGGGGACGGCGTACTACTGCCGTTGAGGAATATGGCGCCACTTATCAAAGATTCTGTTGAAGTTGCGAACTCGACTACTGCTGCGCCGACAACGCCGACCAGCGCTACGCCGAAGCCGGCTGCGGCTGGCGTCGGCACGCTGCGCGCCGACGCCCTCTCGCTCGAAGTCCCCGTGAAAGTTCATGGCTCGCGCGTGAGCGATGCAACGCGCGGAGCTGCGCCGCACACCGAGCCATTCGAGGAAGAAACCGGCACGATGATTGTGTTTCCGCACGGCGGCGTGCTGCGGATGTCCACCGCGGTGACCGCGAGCCAGATGCTAGTGGTGACGAATCTAAAGACGCGCCAGGACGCAATTTGCCGCGTAGTGAAAGTGCGCACATTTTCGAACATGCAGGGTTATGTGGAAGTGGAATTCACGCACCAACAGCCGGGATATTGGGGCGTTCATTTTCCGTCGGAGGGACCAGCTCCGGCTGCGGCTGCGGTGATTGAGACTGCGCCAGTGGTGTCGGCTGCGACTCCTGTGGCGATACCGGAAGCTCCGGTGAAAGCCGCGCCGCCGCAAAATATTTCCACACTGGTTGCGCCAATTGCTCCCGCCGCGCCCGTTTCATTTGTCACGCCCGCGCCTACGCCGGTTGCGCCGCCGGCTGCGGTGGTGCCACCTCCTGCTGCGCCGGTCGAGCCAGTTGTGCCTTTTACTCCCGTGACATTTAATCCGCCGCCACCTCCGCCGCCGCAGGTAATTTCAGCCGCGCCGAGCAAACCCGAACCCGCTTTCATTTCGCTGGGTACGCAGGAAAAAGTGCAGCCCGCGGCTTCGGCCACCTCGAGCGCGCCGCCGGAACTGATCGCGCCGGTATCGCACGCAGCGCCTGTGCCCACTCGTAGGGAGAGCCCGCTGCCAACATTCATTTCAACACCTCTTTCAGTACCTCCAGTGACGGGCGTTGCAAATGACGCGGTACCCAGCACGCCAGTGGATTTTCCGGCGGCGCCGGAGGCTGCAACACCCGCGTCGCTGACCATGACGGAGCTGCGCGGAGATCAGCGCGGAACCGTGGTGATTGCGCCGGCCGACGCGTTAACCGCGATTGCAGGCGCGGAGCAGCATGCCGCGGAAGTCGCGGAAGCGCCGGCACAGAGTTCGCGCGCTGTCTTTGGAAGTTTTAGTAGCGCAGCATCTTTGAGTGGCAGCCATGGCGTGGCCGTGGACGCGTTTGGCGCGCGACCGGAAGGCAGCGGCGATGCCGGCGCGGAGCATCCCGGCGCACCGCGAAGCAACAATTGGATGTTGATCGCAGCGTGCGTGACTCTGTTGTTCGCGTCCGTCGTTGGCGGCGTACTTTATTTCCGGCCGCACGCGACGAACAACGCGCGCAGTTCCCCGAGCAACTCTAATTCTCCAGCGATTCCGCAGCCGCTGGCGTTTCAGACTCCGGCTAACGTTCCGGACAGCCACACACCGGACGCGTCGGCGCCGCATAATTCCGCGACGCATCCTGTGCCGGTGATCGCGCAGGCACCGGGAGTGACGCCTGCAGTCGTGGTGAATAGCACTGATGCGAATGGCGACGGGCCGAGAATCGTGCCGAAGCCGGCGTCGAACCTGGCGCCGGGCATGGTGAAGAACGGAGGCGAAGATCACCCAGTGGCATCGCAAAGAGGCGACGCGGACCAGACCATGCAGGCGCCATCTTTGGATGCCGCCCCCGCTGGAGACTCAGCGAACACCGGCGCGCTCTCTGGAATCGTTTCGGACAATGTAGCGGCTCCGGAAGCTCCGAAAATTCAACAAGAAGGCCCGGTGAAGGTGGGCGGCAACGTGAAGGAACCGCGACTGGTCACCCGCGTGATGCCGGACTACCCGATCGTGGCGAAGCAAGCTGGGATACAAGGTGACGTGGTGGTGCAAACCACGATTGATCCGAAGGGCAACGTGGTGAATATGCAGGTGGTATCTGGTCCGGCGCTGCTGCGCGGGCCAGCGCTGGCTGCACTGCGCCGTTGGAAATACGAGCCCTCGACTTTGAACGGCCAGCCGATCGCGGTGCAGATGTCGGTGACTATCAAGTTCAGTGGGAGCCACTAGAGCATTCTAGGTCCCCCGCATTTCAGGTGTGTCATTTCACGATTTGAGGGCCGCGAACCCGCGCGCCATTCCGCGCTGTTGCTTTTTCCTCGCTGCTGCATCCAATATAGGGATCATCATCCAGTCGAAGTGTGCTGCGTTCGAGGTGAAATATGCGTGAAGCCGTGATCGTAAGTTCCGTGCGCACCGCCGTAGGCAAAGCCGGCAAGGGGACGTTGCGTGCCAGTCGTCCAGACGATCTGGCGGCTGTGGCGATCAAGGGAGCGATCGGGCGCGCGCAGGGATTGGACGCCGCGGAAATTGAAGATGTGATTGTGGGCTGCGCGACGCCCGAAGCCGAGCAGGGGATGAATGTGGCGCGCATCGCGTCGTTGCGCGCGGGCTTGCCGATGACGGTTTCGGCGATGACCATCAACCGGTTTTGTTCATCCGGGCTGCAGGCCATCGCTTTGGCCGCGGAACGTATCATTGCCGGCGGCGCTGAAGTGGTGGTAGCCGGCGGGACGGAATCCATGTCCATGATTCCGATGGGCGGCAACAAGATCTCGCCGAATCCCTGGCTGACGGACAATCACCCGGACACGTATTTGAATATGGGACTGACCGCGGAAAACCTGGCTAAGAAATACGCGATTTCGCGCGAGCAGGCCGACGAATTTTCGCTCGCCAGCCATCAGAAAGCGCTGGCGGCGATCGCTGCGGGAAAATTTAAGGACGAAATCGTGCCGGTCGAAGTGAGCTACACGGTGCTGGAAGCCGCGGCGGCGGGCGAGAGCACCTCCGCCAAGCCCCGGACGGTGAAAGTTTCTTTTGATACTGACGAGGGTCCGCGGGCGGACACTTCTTTGGAGGTGCTCGGGAAATTGAAGCCGGCATTTCACACGCACGGCGTGGTGACGGCGGGGAACAGCTCGCAGACCAGCGACGGAGCCGCGGCCGCGGTGGTGATGAGCGCGGAACGGGCGCGGGCGTTGGGACTGAAACCGATGGCGCGATTCGTGGCGTTCGCGACTGCGGGTTATGCGCCGGAAGAGATGGGCATCGGGCCAGTGTTTGCGATTCCCAAGGCGCTGAAGCTTGCGGGCCTGCGGCTGGATCAGATTGACGTGATCGAGCTGAACGAGGCGTTTGCTGCCCAGGCGCTGAGCGTTATTAAACTTCTGGGAATTGATCCCGCGCGCGTGAACGTGAACGGCGGCGCGATCGCGCTGGGCCATCCGCTGGGCTGCACGGGCGCGAAATTGACCGCGACGATCCTGCGCGAACTGGAGCGCCGCAACGCGCGTTATGGCATGGTGACGATGTGCGTGGGCGGCGGCATGGGTGCCGCAGGTATTTTCGAGCGAGCCGCGTAGGCCGAATCAGCGGGAGTTCGGGGATCTGCGACGAGAGAATCCCCGGCGAAGCCGCCGCTATGCCACCGCGAAGGCTTGCCGGAGCAAAGCAAACTTCGTTTAGTGCGTGCGCCTATTAGAACTGGCGGAGCAGTATGCCAGAGGCGACGCGATTGGTATCGGCATCGAGCAGCAATTGGGTATTGCTATCAACCTGATAGTAAACCAGGTTGAATTTCGCCGTCACGCCGCTGCCCGAGGCGTTCACCTGCGCGGTGCCGCGACCGTTCGCGGCAGGCGCGGTCAGGGTGCTGCTGGATTGCACCGGCACGCCCGGGATCGGTCCGCCGTTATTAATATCCAATATTCCGGTCAGAGTGGTGCTGTTGTTCACGAGGCCGAGCTCGCCGGTGATATCCTGCTCGAACGCCGCCTGATTTTTCGCTGAGCCTACTCCGGAAAGATTCGAAGCGAAGCTGCCTTGCACGGTGCTTACACCACCGCGCTGGTATGCGGTGCCGCTGGCGCCGTCTATGCCGTTGTTCGTGTCAATCTCCACCAACTCCGCACCGGTATTCTGGGGCGTGACGAAAGTGTAGGCCGCGAATAGAACAGTACCCTTGCTGGTGGTCAGCGAGAGGGTGTAGCGAGCCGGAACGTTACCTTCGCTCGACACATTGGCATAGCTTCCGCCGGTAATCGTGCTGTTGATCTGTGTGCCGGCACCGCCGCTGTTATTGATGTCGAGAGCGCCGCCGCCGGTGATAGTGGCAGCGTTGATCGTAAATACAGCGCCTCCGGCGTAGGGTGCATTGTTAGCGGCGCCGCCAAAGGTTAGAGCGACTCCGCCATTGAGAGGCGTGGTAGCGATAGGACCGCCATAGGCCTCGCCGAAGAGAACGTAGGGCTGCGCAGGATCGATTTCGACGAGCTTCAAGTGAGTCTGGTCAATCATGTAATAGGCAAAATTGATGGTGCCCAAGTCGGTGGAGTTCATGGTGATGGTGCCGCGTCCGAAAGTAGTGTCCGGAGCAGTGCACAAGCCGCTGAGTGTAATGTCGTTGGTAACCACGGTCAGCGTGTTGGAATTAAGCGGCACGTAGGTGAAATCTTGAGTGTTTACGGGCGCATTGGGATTATTGACGGGAAGGCAATTGTTGTTGCTGGCGAGAAAGGTTCCCGCCGTCGTCACCGGATTGAGATTCTGATCGAGGCCAAAGTATTGAAAAGCGTACCTATTGGTGAGTCCCGCGCCGAATGACGTAATATTTTGCGCGTCTAGGGTGCCGCTGGCGGTGAAAGTGTTATCAAAATTAATCAGCAGCGCGTGCTGATTGTTGGCCAGCGTAGCTTGCAAGGTGAACGACGCCGCGATGTTATTGCCTGCAGTTGAGAGCGGCAGCAAGATCGCAACACGTCCATCCAGGGGGCCGACCGTAAAGGTCCCGCCCGATAACACTGGAACGGCGAGAGCGGTTCCACCTACGAAAGTATTTAGGTCCATCTCGCCGCCGACGATAGAGCCCGACGAAGAGGCGGCCGAGCCTGTCGTCTGAATAGTGCCCGCAGCATCTACAGGCAGCCCCTGCTGGAAGTCCACCCCAGTAAATGCGATGGCATATTGTCCCGTGCCGTTGGTGCTGGTGGTGAGAGACGCGGAAGAGAACAAAATGGTCGCCGTGGACGTGCCGGAATTGCCACCCGCCGCAGCGCCAATCGTAACGGTGCCTCCGGTGGGAGGCGAAAGCGGTGCGGTGTAATTGCCATTGCCATCAATTGTACCGTGGCATTGCGTCACCGAGCCGACCAACGGAGCGACGCAGTCGCCGAAAGTAATTCCATTTACGCTCCACGTGACGCCCGCGCTGGGCGTGGCGGCGAACGACTGCACGCCTCCAGCTGGTATGGTGAGCGCCGCGGGATTTACGACCAAGGTTTGCGCGGCGACGACATTCACGCTGGTGGTGCCGGTGTTCGATCCAGACGTGGCGGTAATGGTGACGCCGCCCGGAGTGCTGGGCGCCGTAAAGAGGCCGGTGCCGTCAATTGTGCCGGCGCTGGCGGTCCACGCCACCGAAGTGCTGGCGCCATTTAGAAACGCCGAAAATTGGGCCGTCTGGCTGACCCCGATGCTGGAGGCGCCGGGAACGACCACGAGATCATTTATCGTAGGATGACTGCCGCCTCCGCCTCCGCCGCAAGCTGACAGCGTGAGCATCCCCGCACCAGCAATGGCCAATAACGTAAAAAATTGAATCCTCTTTCGCATCAGCAGTCTCCCGTTGGCGTCATCCTGTGATGACCGGCTAGGCTCAGTTTCGGAGCCGGTTTAAAATTGCACACAAGTGGATTTGCAAAGAGCAGCGCGCTATCGCCCGACTCAACAAAGCGCTGCTTAATAAGGTTCCACGCTGCTCATTCCTGTTTTTGTCCGCTGCGCCCCTATTGCGGGACATCCACATGCAGCACGCGCAGTACGGACATTCTGCTTCACAAATACGATGGAAAAAGTTCCATCAGTTGACACGCCACCCCGACTGACCAAAATACGCGGAATTCTCAGACTTAGATACAATCCGGCGCAAATAGGTTTCTCCGCCGGTAAACAACACCGCTAGCGGTCGAAAGTTGCGCGGCGGGCGCGCTACAGGAGTGATTTCGCGAAATATTAATTGCGCAGTGGTTTTCCCGTCTTCAAGGTGTGCGCGATGCGCTCCTGGGTCTTGCGTTCGCCGCACAGACTGACGAAGGCTTCGCGCTCCAGGTCCAGGACGTATTGCTCCGGAACGAGCTGGGGAGCGGTGATAGCGCCGCCTGCCAGAATGTTCGCAAGTTTGCGTCCTACGACGCCGTCATATTCCGAAGCGTAGCCGCCGCGAATCATCATGTGGATGGCCAGTTTCGCGCCGGTGAGGAATTCTTCGCCGAGCACACGGATTTGCGCCGGGGCAGGCGGATGATAGCCCGTACGCAACAACGCGAGCGCGGTTTGCTTGGCGTCGGCGATCTGGCGATCGCGATTCATGGCAATTAGATCTGAAGAGCGCAGATAGCCGAGCGTGCGGGCTTCTTCGCCGCTGGTGGAAACTCTCGCCATCGCGATGTTTTCGAAGACCGGCTTGAGCGCATGGAAGAGGTCGAGGTCTTCGCCGCCCGCGGAGTGTTCGTTCGCGCGAATCAGCATTTCTTTCGTGCCGCCGCCGCCGGGAATCAGGCCGACGCCGGCTTCCACGAGGCCCAGGTAGGATTCAGCTGCGGCGTGAATGCGCGCAGCGTGCAATGGCACTTCGCAGCCGCCGCCCAGAGCCATACCCTGCGGCGCGGCGACAATCGGACGCGGCGCGTATTTAATGGCCATGTTTACGCGCTGGAATTGGCGCACGGCCATGTGGATATCGTCCCACTCGCCTTCTTGCGCGCTGATCAAAACCAACATCAGATTCGCGCCTACTGAATAATTCGTGGCTTGATTGCCGATCACCATCGCGTCGAAGTCTGAGCTGAGGCGTGTGATTCCGGCCTGAATCATGGCGACGAGATCGCCGCCAATGGAATTCATCTTGGAGTGAAATTCGCAGCAGAGCACGCCGTCGCCGAGGTCAATCAGGCTGGCGCCCGCATTTTTTTGCACCACGCCGCTGCGATCTTTCAACGATTTAAGGATGATGATGCCGGGAGGTTCGGGGACCGGCTGAAGTGCTTGTGATTTTAAGTCGAAGTAGCGAGTGGTTCCCTTCTCGGATTCGTAGAACGATTTCTTGGGCGAGTCGAGAACTTTGCGCACCAGCGGCGGCAGTTCCTGTCCATCGCGTTCCATCGCTTTGGCCATGCGTTCGACGCCGATAGCATCCCAGACTTCAAAGGGGCCGAGTTCCCAGGCGAAGCCCCAGCGGGCGGCGCGATCCAGGTCCACAACGTTGTGAGCAATTTCTGGCATCAGGCGCGCGGCGTAAAGGCAAGTCTGGCTAAGGCTGGACCACAACATGCGATTGGCTTTGTCGCCGCCTTTGCCATCCAGAGCGGGGGCGAGCAGGGCGCGCAGCCGTTCGCGCGTGTCTTCGATGGCTTTGCCAGCTTCGATCGAGGGAAATCTCGCTTTCAGGCGCGGGCGATATTCCATTTTTTGCCAGTCGAGCGTGAGGATTTCGGAGTCGCCGCCTTTTTTTACTTTTTTGTAGAAGCCGCCGCCGGTTTTGTCTCCCAGCCAGCCGCGTTTTAACATTTCTTCCATGAAGGGTGGAACTTTGTAGATGTCGCGCGATGCGTCGGCGGTGGCATTGTCGTAGATGTTGCGTATTACGTGGACGAGAATGTCGAGGCCGACCAAATCTGCGGTGCGAAACGTGGCGGATTTCGGTTGGCCGATGGCGGGACCGGTGCAGGCGTCCACCTCTTCGATGGTCATTTCCAGGGCGAGCATCTGGCGGACTGCATTGAGCATGGAAAACGTGCCGATGCGGTTGGCGATGAAGTTGGGCGTGTCTTTGGCTGGCACCACGCCTTTGCCGAGGCGCAAGTCGCAGATTTCGTCGAGCGATTGTAGGACTTCCGGAAGCGTTTTGGGTCCGGGGATGAGTTCGACCAATTTCATGTAGCGCGGCGGATTGAAGAAATGGGTTCCGGCCCAGTGCTGCTGAAAATCTTCGGAGCGGCCTTCGGCGATCAGATGAATCGGCAGCCCGGAAGTGTTGGAAGTGACGATGGTGCCAGGCTTGCGCACGGCTTCTACGCGGGTAAGGAGGCTGCGCTTGATTTCCAGATTTTCAGCGACGGCTTCGATGATCCAATCCACTTGGCTGCACCAGGCGATGTTGTCTTCAAGATTACCGGGGATGACGAGGCGTGCATTGTCAGGTGTGAAGAACGCGGCGGGGCGCGATTTCTTGGCGGCTTCAAAGCCCGCGAGGACGATGCGATTGCGCACGGCGGGGCTTTCCAGCGTCAAACCTTTACTTTGTTCCGCAGGTGTGAGGCTGGTGGGCGCGATATCCAGCAGGTAGCACGGGATTCCGGCGTTGGCCAGATGCGCGGCGATGCGCGCGCCCATGGTGCCCGCTCCCAGAACCGCTGCACGTTCGATGCGTCGTTTCACTGGTGTTCCTTTCGGCGTTTGCCCAGTCAGTGAGGTTACAAAAGCAGTACGGAGCGGTCAACCGGAAACACCCGGAAGCGCGAAATGAGTTAAAGTGTGGTGAAGGGACGAGCATGTCTGACCAGGGACGCACCACAAAATGGCTGGGGAAAGCCGTCCGGGGCTTGCGGAGTTTTGCCTATGGCACCGGCGGCGAAAGGCCGAAGGTGGGCCTCGCGCTCGGCGGAGGATTTGCAAGGGGCGTGGCGCACGTGGGAGTGCTGCGCGTCCTGGAAGAGAATGAAATCCCGATAGATTTTATTGCCGGTACCTCAGTGGGCGCGTTGATTGCGGCGGCTTATGGCAGCGGGGCTACCCTCGATCACATGGCGCAACAGGCTGCGATTACGCGTTTCCGCGATTTCGGCCGCTGGACGCTTTCGCGCATGGGCATGGCTTCGAATGAACCGCTGCAGGATTTTCTGCACCGCCTGACTCCCGCGAAATATTTTCACGAGATGCGGATTCCCTTGGCGATTGTCGCCACCGACCTGTTGAAAGGCACTTCGATTCATTTCATTGAAGGCGAAATTGGGCCGGCGCTGAGGGCTTCGTGCGCGTATCCGGGCTTATTTTTGCCGGTGGAACATCAGGATCATTATCTGGTGGATGGATTTCTTACCGAGCAGGTGCCCTCGCCGGCCGTGAGGGAGATGGGCGCGGAGATGGTGATTGGAATTCATCTGGAGCCGGGGCTGCTGGATTCCAAACCGCGGAATACGATTGAAGTGATCAGCCGGTCGTTTTCGATTATTCAGTCGGTGGCTAAGCAGCCTTGGCGCGGGATGACGGACGTGTTGATCGAGCCAAACGTGCATCACATTTTGTGGGATGAGTTTGTGAAAACGCCGCAGTTGATCGCCGCTGGCGAGGATGCTACGCGCGCAGCGATGCCCCAGATTAAGGCGTTCCTACAACGCGGCCCGGGTGGCTCTGGCGGCGAGGAAAATGACGGGGTATTCGAAGCGGCCGAATAAAGCGGCCGCCAATGCGTCTGCTAACCATATTTAGCGGCGCGCGTCAGACTGAGTGTGAGGAGCCGAACTCCTCCTGCGATGACCGCTGCAACGCCCCAATCATACGCAGGGGGTGTTCGGCTCTTCTTTCTTTTTCCGCTCTTTAATTCCGTAGATGCGATATCCGAAATTCTGTAGGTGCGCAAAGTCCCACCACATGAGTCTTCCGGTATCTGCTGGCGGGCGGTTACTTCGGGGATTCCACTTCTCGTAGTTCGATTATCACCGGTTGGCCGTTACCCTTCCCGCGTTTCGTGAACCACTCGCTCATGGCTTGTGCTAATCGCGCGGGGTCCACTGCCAGGCCAGCTTCCAGACGACCATCGGCGGTCGGCAATGTGTCGTCAAATTCCGCCGAGCCAGTGAAATTACGCATGCAAAAACTGTCGAGCCAATCGAGCGGCGCTGGACGCCGTTCGTTGCCAGTCACCAGTTCTGCCTGCAGCTTGCGCGCGTACACGATTCTGGAAGTATAGCATTCGCCCGAACGTGCATTTGCTCTGCGGCAAGCGAGACGGACATTCTAAGGCGCAATTTCCGCGCAGAAAATCGGAGACTGATGTAGGATTCGGTTGTTCGCGGGTCTGGGCCATGCTTCGCGCGCTTGCGCGATTGTGCCGAGTCCGCGGAATGAAGTAATCGCTCGAATCGTGCCTTTACCGGGGCTTGTTTCATTTTGCATTGCCGGACAAGGAGAGCGCCGCATGGCAAACTTCCTGCGTGACACCCGCTTTGGTTTTCGTCTGCTGCGAAAAAATCCTGGATTTGCGACTGTGGCTATCCTCGCGTTGGCGCTGGGCATTGGCGCGAACACCGCGATCTTCAGCATCTTTTACGCCACGCTGATTGCGCCTTTTCCTTATCCGCAGCCCGACCAATTGGTCGTGGTGTGGGCCAGCAACGGCGGACACACCAATGGAGTTTCGGCCGGCGACTATCTGGACTGGAAGCGCGATAGCAAAGTTTTCCAAATACTCGGAGCTGTAAGTGGTGATCAATTCAACGTGTCCGCTGGCGTCGAACGCGCGGTACAAGTCGAAGGCGACTACTTGACCCCCGGCTTTCTGGACCAGTTGATAGGGGACAAGCCATTCATGGGACGTTATCTGCTGCCCGACGACGCTGTAGCGGGCAAAGATCATGTGGTGATCATCACGCACAAATTGTGGGAGACACACTTCGGCGCTGATACGAATATTATCGGCAAGCAAATCCACTTGAATGGCGAGCTCTACACGGTGATTGGGGTGCAACCGCCTGGACAGCCGGATCGCTTGACCAGGCAGCTCGTCGTGCCCATGGTCTTCACGCCGGAGCAGATGAACCATGATTTTCGTTGGTTAGTGATCTTAGGACGCATGAGGCCAGGTGTCACCATCGCGCAAGCGAACGCCGACATGGAAACCGTGGCGCGGCACATCGCGGAGGATTACCCAAAATCGAATAAGGGCTGGGGAGTGAGCGTCGAACCACTCAAGAACGACTTCCTGAATCCCGACACAAAAAAGGGGTTGCCACTGCTGCTGGGGGCGGTGGGTTTCGTATTGCTGATCGCTTGCGCCAACGTGGCAAACCTGCTGCTGGCACGCGGCACGGCGCGACAGAGAGAAGTGGCCGTTCGAGCTTCCGTGGGCGCCTCGCGCCGCCAGATATTCACTCAGTTCCTGATCGAGAGCTTGGCACTGGCGTCCATTGGCGGCGTACTGGGAGTTGGCTTGGCGTGGGTGTTGATGAAAGCGATCGTGGCTTCTATGCCGCCGTACACATTACTTTCGGAAACAGATGTGAAGCTGAGCGTGCCCGTGCTGTTATTCACGGTGGCGACGGTGATGCTCGCCGGCGTGTTGTTCGGGTGCGCGCCCGCATGGCGAGCGGCGCGGATGAATTTGAACGACGTGTTGAAGGAAGGCGGAAGTTCGTCGCGCAGCACCGGACGGCATGGCTTGCGGCGCGCTCTAGTGATTGCGGAATTTGCGCTGGCGCTCAGCTTACTTGCCGGAGGTGGACTGGCAATTCACAGCCTGTGGAACGTCGCGCATGTGGACCTCGGATTCCGTAGCGACCACTTGCTCACGTTCGATCTGCCTGTAACGAAAGGCCGCCTGACGGATCCTGTACAGATCACTACGTTCTACCGCCAGTTGCTGGAAAAAATTCAAGCGCTGCCGGGCGTCACTTCCGTCTCGGCGTCCGAGGGCGCGCCGCTGCAGGGCGTAAGATTCGGAATGCCGTTCCAAATAGCCGGCAAAGAAGTCGCGGATATGTCTCAACGGCCAGTAGCTGGGTTCAACATGGTGACTCCGGATTTTTTCAAGGTTTTCGGGATCCGGGTGGCACAGGGGCGCGCATTCAACGATCAGGACCAGGCGGGCGGAGTGCAAGTGGCCGTGGTGAATGAAAATTTCGCCAAGAAGTTTTTGGCCGGGGTCGATCCCTTATCCCAACGCGTCCTCGTCGAACAGCTGACTCCCGGCGTCACAAAACTTGGTCCTCCGGTCGCCTGGCAAATCGTTGGCGTCTACCACGAGGTCCGCAACGGCCGTCTGGAAGAAGACTTCCCCGAAATTGACGTGCCTTTTTGGCAGAGTCCGTGGCCACAAGGGCTTATCGCGTTGCGGGCGGGCGTGGACCCGGAGAATCTAACCAGGAGCATCGCTGCAATTGTGCAGTCCATGGATCCGGACCTTCCGTTGGGGAATCCCCGGACGATCGAGCAAATCATGGACCGATCGTTGTCGCAGCAACGGTTCACAGCAGGATTGTTTGGAGGCTTCGCGGCAATCGCGCTGCTGCTGGCTGCGGTGGGAATTTACGGCGTGATGTCTTTTGCGGTGGCGCAACGCACGCACGAGATCGGACTCCGCATGGCGCTAGGCGCTGGTCAGGCAAACGTACTAGCGCTGATCCTGAAAGAAGGGATGCTGCTGGCGGGCGTGGGACTCGCGCTGGGTTTATTCGGAGCTTACGGCGTGGGGAAAGTGATGCACGGCTTGATGTTCAACGTCGCGGTGTTTGATTTTGCGGCGTTCGGCGCGGTAGCTGCGGCTTTGCTGCTGGCGGGATTGCTGGCCTGCTTCATCCCCGCGCATCGCGCTACGCTGGTGGACCCGATGCAAGCGCTACGCCAGGAGTAAGGATTTCGCAGCGAACTGACGCGAAACACGTTGTAACAAGTGGGCGCACCCGTACTTGCAATTCGCCGAATCGTGGCCTAGACTTTTCTAGTATAGAAGGTGTTGTACACGAGGTCGCGACCGGCCCGGCCCGCTAGCCGAGCGGCACCCCACGCGCCCTCATCCCGGAGACCAGGTGTCCACACCACTCGAACAATGGGTTGAGGAGTCCGCGCGCCTGACGAAGCCAGACAAGATTGTCTGGTGCGACGGCTCCGAAGCCGAGAACGACCGCATGCTCGGCGGTTTGCAGCACGACGGCATCATCACCGAGCTGAATCCCGCAACTTATCCGCACTCATATTTGAATCGCCGCAATCCAAACGACGTCGCCCGCACCGAAAGCGTGACATTTATTTGCACCCGAACGAAGGATGAGGCGGGTCCCACGAATAATTGGATGTCTCCCGAAGATGGCAAGGCGCGCGTGCGGCCGATTTTGGAAGGCTCGATGAAGGGCCGCACGATGTACGTGGCGCCTTACTTTATGGGGCCGGAAAATTCTCCTTACAGCCGCATGGGCGTGGAGATTACAGACAGCCGCTACGTGGTGGCCAGCATGCGCATTATGTCGCGAATGGGCATCGCGGCGCAGGACCGCATCGGCAGCAGCGAGAATTTTGTCCCGGGCCTGCATGCGCTGGCCGGCGTCAACCCCGAACGCAGATTTGTGATGCACTTCCCCGAGGAAAAATTAATTTGGAGCGTAGGTTCTGGCTACGGCGGGAATGCGCTGCTGGGGAAAAAATGTTTTGCGCTGCGCATCGCGAGTTGGATGGCGCGTTCCGAAGGCTGGATGGCCGAGCACATGCTAATCCTCGGCCTGGAAGATCCGTCCGGAAAAGTTACGTATATGGCTGCCGCGTTTCCCAGCGCTTGCGGCAAGACCAACTTGGCGATGATGGTTTCGGCGCTGGAATCGCAGGGATATCGCGTGTGGACGGTGGGTGACGACATCGCCTGGATGCACATCGGCGCGGACGGCACCCTGCGCGCGATTAATCCCGAGAACGGATTTTTCGGCGTGGCCCCGGGAACGAATGCGCGGACCAATCCCAACGTGATGGCGGCTCTGCGTCACAACACGATTTTTACGAACGTGGCCATCAGTGGCGCGCGCGAGCCCTGGTGGGAAGGCATCGGCACCCCGCCGCCCCCGGGGTTGATTGATTGGAAGGGCGAGCCATGGTCGCCGGAAAAAGGTCCGGCCGCGCATCCAAATTCGCGCTACACCGTGCCGGCGCGGCAGTCGCCTTCGATTTCGGCTCACTGGGAAGATCCGGAAGGCGTGCCGATCTCCGCGATTATTTTTGGCGGGCGACGCGAGCGACTTGCTCCGCTGGTGTATGAATCTCGCAGCTGGCAGCACGGAGTCTTTGTCGGCGCCACGATGGCTTCGGAAACCACTGCCGCTGCTACCGGCGCGGTGGGCGTCACGCGGCGCGATCCGATGGCTATGATTCCGTTCTGCGGCTACAACATGGCGGGTTATTTCCAGCATTGGTTGGACATGGGCCCTCGCATCAGGCACGCCCCGAAGATTTTTCATGTGAACTGGTTCCGCAAAGATGCCGGCGGGAAATTCCTGTGGCCGGGCTACGGCGACAACGTGCGCGTACTGAAATGGATGCTGGATCGCATCGAAGGCCGGGCGGCAGCGACGGACACGCCGATTGGTTACGTGCCGACGCCGGAGTCGCTCACGCTGGATGGACTGGCGACTTCGCGCGACGTGGTCGATGAATTGCTACGCGTAGATGCGCACGATTGGTCAGAAGAAGCGGACGCTACCTCGAAATTTTTCGAAATATTTGGCGGCCGTTTGCCTGCGGAGATTCGCAGCGAGAATAAGGCGCTGCAGGACCGGTTGCACCGCACCACCGTTACCGCAAGATAAAATCCAGCGGCCATCATCCTGCCTGCCCTGGGTGATTTCGCGAAGGGAGCTCGGCGAAGCCTGCCTGCCGCAGGCAGGGATCTCTCTTCGGCCTGCGTGCTTGGCTCGATCAACGCGCTAACGCGGCGCGCTGGATGCGTACGGGCTCGTCGCTCGATATCGTTTCTCGAATTCCTCACGCGTACACAATGTGCGCATGTCCGTGATGCGGTCCACCGCAAGGATTCCATCGAGATGGTCAATTTCGTGCTGCAGCAGCTCTGATAAGTCTTTTTCCGCCCCGGCTTGCATTTCCTGCCATTCGCCTTGCAGATCCTGATAACGCACCCGGATCTCGCGGTGCCTTTCCACCTGCATAAAAATCGAAAGAAAACTCAGGCAGGCATCCCACACCACTATTTTTCCCGCGCTGCGCTCGGTGATTTCTGGATTTACCAGTGGCCAGGGTTCCGCGTCGGGCAGTTGCAGAAAAATTACGCGTTGGGCAACGCCGATCTGCGGTGCGGCAATGCCTCGGCCGTAGCCGGTAGTGGAGCGCCAATGCGCAAGCGTGTCGGCGAGGTCCTTCACTAGGTTTCCGATATCCGGCGCGCGAGGATTCGCGACTGGCACGGCGATCTCGCGTAGTTTTGGGTCGCCGAGTTGCAGGACGGTTTGAATGGCCATGAGTTGCCTCCCGTTTCGGCGGCGTGGCCCGCGTCAGGCGTTCCGTTGGTAGCCCGCGCAGCGCAACACTGGCAGCGTCGGATATTTTCGATACGCCGGATCCACGGCTGCCAGTTCGCACAAATAGAATATGGCTCCGCGGTCGGATTCGATGCGTCGGGCGTGCACGCAATCTGCACACAGTCCGGCGCGTGCTCGCTCCTCCTGTGCTTCGTGTTGCATTCCCACGTGACGAGCATAGCACTTCAGGCCGCGGCGTCGACGGAAGGTCGCGACGTGACGGCGGTGCGTGGATTTTTACTATGGACATCGCGGCAGATGAGAAATATCCTCGCGTGCACGTTCACACTTCAAGGAGATTCCATGAAGCCGCTCGCCGCAAAGCTCGCGCACTACACGCTGCTGACGCTGACCATCGGCGCATTTGCCGCCAGCGCGCAAATCAGCACGCAAATCGTTTTCCGGATGTCGCGGCCTTTTGTGGTGGGGAACACAACTTTTCCGGAAGGCAACTTCGTGATTCGCGAAGTTCCGGGCGCCGCTAAATTGACGCTGGAATTCAGCAACCCACGCGGCGGCGCGTCCACCAAGGTGGAAGCGCAGTCCATCCCGCCCGACCCGACAATTCATGCCGCGGAAATCGCGTTCAATAAATATGCGAATCTGATGGCGCTCTCGCAGGTACTTCCCGGGACGGGAAAACACGGATACCAACTGGTTCCCGGACAGGCCGAACGAGACGCCGCCAAAACCGAAAAGCCGCTGCGCCAGACCATTCCTGCTCACGGCAGCTGAACGCGCGTGCGGCCTGAGATTTGCCGCGACACGCACGAGCTTACAATTCCATTTCGCTTGCAATTCCATCTCTCCGGGTGTCTAAAATACAACATTCCTGGGAGGTTCCCATGATTTCCCGCCACGTTTACTTGCGGATTGTTATTTCTTTGTTGATTGGTGCGCTCGCGCTGCCCGTGGTGTGCGCGGCGCAACAAACCCCGGGCCCGCATGTTGTGGATTTGCCCGCTCCCGATGGCGTGATTCTAAAGGCCAGTTTTTTCGCCGCTGCACAGCCCGGACCAGGCGTTCTGCTGCTGCATCAATGCAATCGCCAGCGCAAAGTTTGGGACGCTCTCGCCGAGCGACTCGCTGCTTCGGGGATCAACGTTCTGACTGTGGATTTCCGCGGCTACGGCGAAAGCGGCGGCAAAGGTCCGGACAAGGTTTCGTCGGTGCAGGAAGCCGATCAAATCGTGAAGGAGCTGTGGCCCGCGGACGTGGACATTGCGTTTCGCTATTTGCAGACGCAGCCGACCGTGAATCGCGGCGTGATCGGAGCCGGCGGAGCGAGCTGCGGCGTGAATCAGGCGGTGCAATTGGCGCGGCGGCATCCAGAGGTGAAGTCGCTGGTGCTGCTGTCTGAAACTACCGATCGTTCGGGGCGGCAATTTTTGCACAGCTCGCCGAATTTGCCGCTCTTTCTGGCGGTGGCCGATGATGACTTGAATGACCCTGGCGTGGCGGAGATAATGCAGTGGCTCTACGATGTGTCGCCAGATCCTTCAAACAAATTCGTACGTTATTCCACCGGAGGGCACGGAGCAGATATGTTCGCGGTGCACCCGGAATTGCCGGGGATGATCGTGGACTGGTTTAACGCGACGCTGCGGAATTCGCCGGCGCCTCCGGCTGCTCATGCGCTTGCTCCGTGGTCCGCGGAATCGCGTTTCCTGGCGTTGGCGGATGAGCCGGATGGGATGCGTAAAGCCGAGCAGATGTATACGAATGAGCGGCGCGCTAATCCGTCGGTTGTGCTGTTTTCGGAGGCGTTGATCAATCGTTTTGGATATGAACACCTGGCGATGGGCGATACCAAAGTGGCGATTGAGCTTTTTCAGATGAATGTGACTGCCTATCCGAATTCGCCGAATGTTTATGACAGCCTGGGTGACGCGTACCTGGCCGCCGGGCAAAAAGATCTGGCGCGGCAGAATGCGCAGAAGGCGTTGGAGCTTTTGGCCACAGACACGACAGACAGCCCGCAGCGTCGCGATGGGATCAGGGGCAGCGCGGAGCAGAAGTTGAAGCAACTCGGCAGCTCCGCCCAATAACACTGGCCGCTGCAATCACTTCGGGGCTTCACGCACGACCCTGTTTGCTCTTGCGCTACCTTGCCGAATATGTTATCATCAGTCGTGCGCTAATTTCATCATGACAAGGGGGATACATGCTGCACGTTGCTTGCGCTTCAGCACCCCGCACACCCTCCCCACCCTCCGCAATTCAATCGCTAGCGAAATATAATCGAAAGCCATCGCAAGCTATTGAAAACAAACACCAGCGACCCAAACCAATCGCTAGTTTTTGTCGCCTTCTAGCCCTCATGCATCGCTTCACCATTCACAACTCACGAATCACACCATTTCTATTCGATACAAATGAACGACCTCGAAAAAAACTCAACCTGTTCACAACAAACAAGATGACTTTTCTATTCGACACTTTTGGTCGCTTTTCAGGCCTTCTATTCGATACTTTTGTACGCCGCTCGATCTGCCTCCTGCGTTTCGAGATTCGCCAATCCCCACTCGCCACGGTAGAATTGCCGCCCTATGACCCACACGACTAAGAATTTCGCCCTCACACTACGCTCCTTGTTGCCGCTGGCGGCAGGCACGGCGATCGCCGTGGCAATACTTTGCCCGCTCGCGGCAAACCAGCACTCCACCGCGGCAGCGCAGTCCACCGCTCCGGCGATCGCGAAGGCTGCATCGTCCTCTAACCCGTACGTGGTGCCGGATCTGGCCGAGCGCGTGGCGAAATTCAAATTGGTGCATATGCCGTTCAATTCAGAGGGGCTTAGCGCGCGCGAGAAGCAGATGGTTGCGAAACTCGTGGATGCTTCCGGATTGCTGGATTGCATTTACTGGCGGCAGAGCGATCCAGAGGGCCTGAAGCTTTATTTGTCGCTGGCGAATAGCAAGGATCCACAGGATTTGTTGCTGCGGCGCTACCTGAAAATTAACGGCAGCCGGTTCGACCTGATTGATGATGACAAGCCGTTCGTTGGCACGCGCCCAATGCCACCCGGCCGCGGGTTCTATCGGGGCATTTCAAAAGCTGAGACTCTGGAGAACTTCGTGAAGAAGTACCCCGAGACGAAGTCCTCGATATTTAGCGCTTACACCATCGTTGAGACGCGCGTCCACCTGAACTCGGACGAATCCTCGGTCCAATTCCAGCTAGTAGCGGTGCCGTATCACGTCGAGTTCAAACAATTTCTGGAGCCGATGGCTGCAGACCTGCGCGAGGCTGCGGCGCTGAGTGACGATCCAGCGTTTGCGAAATTCTTGCGATTGCGGGCGGACGCGCTTTTGACTGACGATTATTACGCGAGCGACATTGCGTGGCTCGATTTGGAAAATCCGAAATTCGATGTGGTTTTTGCGCCTTATGAGGTCTATGACGACTCACTGCTCGGCGTGAAGACCACTTACGGCGCTTCGGTGATGATTCGCAACGACGCGGAGAGCGAGAAGCTGGCGCTGTATCAGAAATACGTGCCGGATTTGCAGGAAGCGCTTCCGTTGCCTACGGCCGATTTGCCGTCGAAGCGCGGCAAGCAATCGCCGATGGAAGTGGTGGATTCGCCGTATCGCGCGGGAGATTTGCTGCACGGCTATCAGGCCGTAGCGGACAATTTGCCGAACGATCCGCGCATCCACGAAGAAAAAGGCTCGAAGAAAATGTTCTGGAAGAATTTCATGGACGCGCGCGTGAACTACATCATTTTGCCGCTGGCGCAGCGCACCATGCGTCCGGACCAGGCCGCGATGGCCAGCGGCGAAGGATACCTGGCGGATACGATCATGCACGAAATTTCGCACGGCTTGGGGCCGGCGTTTGCGCACACGGCGCAGGGCAAAGTGCAGATTAACGAAGCGATCGGGTCTTCCTATTCCGCGCTAGAGGAATCAAAGGCCGACGTGGTGGGCGAATTCTGCTACGGCTGGCTGATTGATCACGGCATGCTGCCGAAGGAACGGCGCAACATCACCTATGCTTCATACGTCGCGGGAATTTTTCGCACAGTGCGCTTCGGCGTAGCGGAGGCGCATGGCGCAGGCGAAATCATGCAGTTCAACTATTACACGGAGCAGGGGGCGATTACTCGCGATGCCGCCACGGGATTGTACGTGATCGATTTCGACAAAATGCCGGCGGCCATCGCTTCGCTTGCGAAAGAATTGCTGGAGCAGGAAGCTACGGGTGATCGCGCGCGGACCGATGCATGGTTCAAGAAATATGGCACGATGCCGGCGGAATTGAACGCCCTGCTGGCGAAGACGAGCGATATTCCAGTGGACATTGATCCGGAATTCGATTTTCATCCGGTGCTTAGGTGAGCGGTTTTGTAGCCGCCACCGTCAGTCGGGCGCCTTTGAGTTTCTTTTCGCGCGAAGACAGCCTACAAAATTTCCCGGATCTCGGCGTCAATCGAAATGTGCGTCTGGGCAAAACCGCTGATTTGAAAAGATTGCCCGGCCGCTTTGCTGAAGTGAAAAAACCTGCTGATGTGGTAATCCTCGTCGAGCATATCGAAAATGCGTTCGGTCTCTTGGTGCGAGAGGTCCAGGGATGAGATCGGCACGGATTTTCCGTAGCCGCCCGCCGCGTGCAAATATTTTTCCACCAGTTCGCGCAATTGCATTTTCAGATCCAGACGTACGCGCCAGCTTCGCCGTACGGCAAATTCATGTAAAACACGTTCGCTTCTTTGATTCGCTCGAAAGCTGCGAACAAGTTTCGCGCCCCGTGCCTGGCGCAGAACGCAGTGCCACGCGCGGCCGCCATTTGCTCCACTTCATCGAGGCTCGCGATCTGCTGATGCGAAAACCACAGCCAGGTCGCTGCGAATCCACATTGCGCGCAGGCGCCGGGGGGTTGCGCCAGGCGCTTGGCAATCGCTTCCGCAACTTCTGGCCGCAATCCTACCGCTTCGAAATCCGGTTGCGCCACGAAAAAATACTGCGTGAAAATTTCCGCGTCCGGCTCGAAGGCCACCACGCGTCCCGGGAACGATCCCAGTTCGCTCGCGACCGCGTCGCGCAAACATTCGCGGCAGAGCGTAATTTCCGGTCGCGACGGGTCGCGCTTGGTGCTGCGCTTTCCGCAAAGATACAGCGTGTCCGGCAGCAGCGTCGCAATCCAGTCACACTCTTCGCCCAGGTGAATACACTCGGGCGGCGTTCCTTTCAGCCACGCCCACCAATTGTGGCTGCGCGGCAGAAGCTCGACCGCGGGGTACGCTTCTTCGTACGAGACGCTCGCCAAGTGTTCGGTTCCATTTCCTGCTTACGAAGCTGTATGGTAGCAGATTGTTGGGCGCAAATGGACGCGCGTGGGCTGTTCGGGCGTTTGTCCGCGCGGGAGGCATCGGCTATTATGGATGGCGCGCAACGTCGCGCTCGCAATATTCAATTCGTTCGTTTAGCGAACAGGGAGGATCTCGCATGGCGATCTCGGTAGGGGCGGCCGCTCCGGATTTTGTGTTGAAGGATCAGAGCCAGAAGGAAGTGAAACTTTCCGATTTTCAGGGAAAGAAAAATGTGGTGATTGTGTTCTATCCGCTGGACTGGAGCCCGGTGTGCACGAACGAGCACGCCTGCTTCGTGAATGATATGAAGCGATTCGAACAGTTGGACGCGCAGGTGCTGGGAATTAGCGTGGACAGCGCCTGGTCGCACAAGGCGTTCGCGGAAAAAATGGGGATTCACTACCCGCTGCTCGCGGATTTTCAGCCGCGCGGGGCAGTGGGCGAAAAATTCGGCGTGTATCTGGCGGAGAAAGGCATCACCGGGCGCGCGATTGCGATTGTGGATCGCTCCGGGAAAATCGCGTGGTTCAAGAATTACGATATTCCCGCGCTGCCGGATTTGGAAGAAGTTGCGGATGCGCTGGCGAAGGTAAATTAGTTCGTTTCGCGCCGGGCGCTGGAGCGTGCGGCGGCATCGGCAGGCGCCGCGCTGTTATTTGGGCGCAGCGTCTTTGTTGGGCGCCGGTGATCTGGATTCCGCAGGTGGATCCACCGGCGGCTGCGAGAATGTGCGGATGTAATCCACGAGTTGCCAGCGTTCTTCATCGCTCAGTTTGCCTTTGAACGCGGGCATCGGGCGATGCCCTTCGGAAATTTTCCAGAAAAGTTCGCCGTCGGTCATGCGGGTCATGGTGTGCGCGTCGGTGAAATCAGTCGGCGCTACTGAGAGCTTCTCGGCGCGCTGCCCTTTTCCGTTGCCGTCATCTCCGTGACAGTTTTCGCAGTGATCCGCGTAGGTGCTCATCCCCATGCCTATGGTTTGCGGCGTGGCAGGAAAGGGATTGCGCAGCTGGCGAGCTTTTTCCGGCGCGGTCCAGTCACTGAGGGAATAGACGACCACGCTTCCCGCGACGGCGACGATTATGAATGCCACGAGGATCACGAGCAGGTTCGGTTTGAATTTGGGGTTGGACTTGCGGTCAGCGGGATTGTCGGACGTCATGATTCGCTGGTTTGCCTGTGGAACTTTTCTGGCCGAGGAAATCTTCGCACTCTGCTGAGGGATTTTCAACTCTGGGACCGCCGGTTGCGGTGGATCTAACGCGCGGCGTGAATCGCTTGATAGACCGAGATGACCACGATTACCAACATAGCTACGACATAAATGCGCAGTCCCCATAGCAGGGCCTTCGTTCCGAGCGAAAGGTTTTTTCGGCCGAAATGAGTGCGGCGCTTGGCGGCTACGACTTGGTCCGCTTCGAGCAAGGAAAGAACGGCGCGAGGATCGCGCAGGCTGAGCTGCTCCGATTTCACGTCAACTGGGGCGAGCGCGCCCGGATTTTCCGGAACGTCCACGTAGTTTGAGTCCAATTTTTTCCCTCCGTTTGACCTTGCTGCTTTGTTGAGAACCGGTCCATGCGCGAAACGCTTTATCCACCCAGCCATTTCGGAAACACTGTCGCGAGGCCGAAACCTAATCCGGCAATGATCAGAAGGACGGTGACGGTGACGCCGGCGACGTTGGCCCAGAAACCGTTCACGTGCTCGCCCATCACTTCCGGATCGTTCACGAGCAGCAGCAGAAAGGCCAGCGCCGGAGGCATGGCGAGGACCGCGATCACGTTGACCGTCAGGACCACAAATTCGAGCGGGAAGCGCGGAATTAGCACGAGCGCGGCCGCGGCGCAGGCTGAGCCGAAGAGCGTCAGGTAGAACGGCCACGCTTCGCGCAATGGCCGATTCAAGCTGTGGCCCGTTTGCATGACTTCACCGAAGGCATAGGCGGACGAAGTGGAGATGGCGATTGCCGCGACGATGCCAGCTTCGAAAATACCGAGAGCGAAGAGCGCGGCGCCGGTGTGGCCGATTAACGGCTCGAGCGCTTCGGCGAATTGCGCGGCCTGAAAATCGGCGGCGTTGATGCCGTGGTGAAACAGCGGCACAGTTGCCAGAATTGCGGCGATGGCGAAAACGGAAGCGAGCAGAGCACCGAGAAGAGTATCGAAGCGGCCGGCGCTGATATCGCGTGGCTGCATGCCTTTATCCACTACGGCGCTTTGTTGGAAAAAAAGCATCCACGGAGTGACGGTGGCACCGATGGTGGCGAGGACCAGCAGAAGAATTTCGTAGCGGCTGCCGCCGGGGAAAGGCATCCAAGTGAGCATCGCGTGGCCGACGGCGTGCCAATCGGGGCGCGCGAGAATCGCGGCGGGAATAAAAAGGCCATTGAAGATGGCAAGGCTGAGAGTGATTCGCTCCCACGTCCAATAGCGGCCGGTGGTGATAGCTGCCATGACGATGACGAGCGCGCCGCCGACGGCGATAGCCGGACGAACGCCGAAGAAGCCGAGGCCGGCGCGCACGCCGATGAATTCCGTGACGAGGGTGAGAAAATTTCCGAAAATTAAATCGCCCATGGAAAAGAAGCCCCAGAATTTTCCGAAGCGATCGAAGATCAGTTCGGCGTGGCCGCGATGAGTGACGGCGCCGAGGCGCACCGTCATTTCCTGAACAATGAAACCCATGATGAAGGTGAGAACGACGAAGGGAATGAAGAAGCCGACGCCATAGCGCGAGCCGTCGGCGGAGTAAGAAAGCATGCTGGGAGCATCGTTTTCGCCGAGGAAGACGAGAACCCCCGGGCCGACCAAAAGCCAAAGCAAGCGGAAGCCGCCGAAAGTTTTGGCGCGCCCTTTCCAACGCGCGCGCGCTACTTCCCAGCGATCGCGAGCGCGATCCACGTCCTCATGAGTGACGAGGCCGATAAGTTCCGGAGCAGCGGCGGACGCGACGGCGGACTCCGTGGTCGGATGAGCCGTCTGGCCAGCGAGGATGCTGGGATTTTTGCCGGGAGCGTCCATAGGTTAACCTAGCTAAACTCTGGGTATAAACTACGCTTAACTAAAGCGGAGGTCAATGGGTCGGGCGGAGCATGTGAGCAAAAACTAATCGAGCGTGATTCCATGCTCTGCTATAGTGAGCGAGGAATCTTCCGAGGAGCAGACGAATGAGCGAGCCAGCGGGCCAGCAGCAGAAACAACAAGTGCAGATCAAGGCGGACGAGAAGGAATTGCTGGGGCAATATTCGAATCTGGCGGTGATCCACCACAACGGTGAAGAGTTCACGCTGAATTTTATATATTTATTTCCCAGCGTGCCGCAGGGGAAGCTGGTTTCCAGTGTGATTTTGAGCCCGGCGCACGCGAAGAGGCTGCTGCAGGCGCTGAAAGAAAATGTGGCGCGGTTTGAGGCACAGTTTGGGACTTTGCCGGAAGGTTCCGGGCCGGCGCCGGACACGAATTTTGGATTTGTGCAGTAGGCGAAGAAGCCGGCTGGGTTACTTGCAGAATTCGGCGACGACCCACTTGCCACTGGGTTCGACGAATTCCAAGCCTACGGCGAAACCGGAATGCGCGATGGTCTGGCAATAGGCTACGCGTGCGATGGCGCGAAAGGCGCCGGTTAGAGTCGAGATCGTCAGGCGGTCACCGGTGTTCCAGGGGCGATTGCTCAGGACGCGGGCGCCGTGCGGGCTGACGTTTTCCGTGAACGTGGTTTCGGTGCCGGGCATGACGGGATGGCCGGTGATTTGTACACCTACTTCCATCGGGACGCGCGTCTCGCGACGCGGTCCTACGAAATTTTTTGGGATCCCCATCCCAAACCGCATTTTCCAATGCCCCCTTTTTCTACAAACAGGCCGCTACATGCCCCAGACGAAATTTTTTGTGCGTCTTGCCCTTCATACGGTAGAGCGCGCGATCGGCGGCGCCCAGAAGTTTTTCAATCGTGGCGCCGTTGTCGGGATAAACGGCGACGCCGACGCTGACGGTGATGGCGGGCTGCTGACCGTCGTTCTTTAGCTGTTCGCAGATGCGTGCGGCTGCTTGCGTGGCGTCCGCCTCGCTGGATTCCGGAAGGATCAGGGCAAATTCATCGCCGCCGTAGCGTGCGGGAGTGTCAATCGCGCGGCTGCCGTCTGACAAAGCGGTGCCGAGCCGTTTAATAGCGCGGCTGCCGGTGAGGTGGCCGAAGCGGTCGTTGATCTTTTTCAGCTCGTCGAGATCGAAAAGCAAGACCGCGAAGCTGCGCCCGGTGCGGCGGGAGCGCTGGATTTCAGTCTCGAGAACTTCGATCAGGCGGCGGTGATTGGCCAGGCCGGTGAGCGGATCGGAAGCGGCGAGCTGGCTGACCTGATCGAAGAGTTGAGCGTTGTCGAGCAGAGTGCCGCCGAGGACGATCACGTAGCTCATGACCATCATAAAATGAGCGAGGGTGTAGGGAGCGTCGAGATGGTGCTGCGATTCGCTCATGGTGACATGGCAGAGGACGTTGAGCGCAGCCGCGAGAAATAATGCGCGGTCCAGATAGGCGCCGACGCGATTGAGGCGGCGGGCGTAGCCGATGGTCGCCGCGAGATAAATTGCCGCTGGCAGAAGATCGGCGGGGCGCGGAATGATGGCGCCGGGATGAATCTTGGGCGCGTGCGGCAACATGAAATAGAAGACGCTGGTGAGATACGCGACGCCGCCGACCATTAGCGTGGCAGCAGCCATTTCCTTGGCGGGTTCGCGAGCGATCGGGATGCGGCGCTCTACCGCGAGAGCTGCGAGCAGCAGAACTCCGAGCAGAGTGCGCCCGGCCAGCCAACCGTAGGAGATCGAATCGCCCGGCGTCGGAGTGACTAACATGCCCCGATAAAAAGTCATGCTTGTACCGGCTTCGATCAAACCCGCCAGGACGAAGCCGAACGCCAGGATGAGCGAAATTCGGTCGTGCGTACCGCGGAAGCGGACCAGGGCGTTGGCAGCAAAGGTGAAGCCGATGAGGCTGCCCGCCATCTGCAAATAGGTATCTAGGAGGGGGTCTGCCTGGTAGGGAGAGTTGCGCAGAATCCAGAGGGAGACGAAGAATGCGCCTCCGCCGATCGTCCAAAGAAGAACTAGGCGGAAGCGATGCACGAGACTCCAAATGCTGCCCGAACGGCCCACAAATCCCCCAAGGAAACGACACTTGCCCGCGAAATACGGAGCAAGTGAGATGCCGTTCGTTCTATTGGTTCTAGTACTATATAAGTGTTTCTTAATGAACAGGATGGGTTTTGATCAACGCCGGGCGAGACTACGCCGGACGCGCGGTTTTGCTTGACGTGGGGTGGAAACGTTACACTCTGGTGCGGGGACTACCCAAGAGCCGGTCGCTCAGGATTTGGCCGGTGGAGGGGGCAGCTCGTGGGCCTGGACGACGCTTTGGAAAGTGGAGCGTTTGTGCGAGCCGTCACAGAAGGGCTTGCGTTCGGAGAAGCCGCAGCGGCAGAGACCGATCTTGGTGCGTCCGCCTAAACCGTAGGCGTGGCCTTCCTGGTCAACTACTTCGACTTCGCCGTCAATAAGCAACGGGCCGTTATTAACTACTGTGACTTTTACGTCTGGCATTCGATCCTCCGATCGAGATACGGGAAATTTTCGCCGCGGGCGCGCGCCTAGTGCGATTGGAGTTCAGCGCGAATCAGTATTTTGGCACCGAGGGGTCCACATCATCGGACCACGCAAGGATACCACCCTTTAGGTTCAGGACCTTGCGAAAGCCGGCGCGCTGCAGAAATTCGACGGCTTCGGCGGAGCGCTTTCCGCTGCGGCAGTGGGCCACGATTTCGCGGGAGCTATCGAGTTCGCTGACGCGTTTCGAGAGATCGCCGAGCGGAATCAGGTGGCCGCCGAGATTGCAGATTTGATATTCGTGCGGCTCGCGCACGTCGAGGATATAGAGGTCGTCACCGCGATCCAGGCGCGCTTTCAAATCGCGCGGAGCGATTTCGGGGACAGAGGTTTGCGGCGCGGGAGCTTCTTCGCCGCGGATGCCGCAGAATTCGGCGTAATCAATTAATTTTGTGATGGTGCGGTTGGTGCCGCAGAGCGGGCAATCCGGATTTTTGCGCAGCTTGAGTTCGCGGAAGCGCATGGCCAGAGCGTCGAAAAGCAACAAGCGACCGACGAGAGGTTCACCGACACCGATGATCAGTTTCAACGTTTCGGCGGCTTGAATCGAGCCCACGATTCCAGGCAGCACGCCGAGTACGCCGCCTTCGGCGCATGAAGGCACGAGGCCGGGAGGAGGCGGCTCTGGATACAGGCAGCGATAGCAAGGACCGTCGGGATACCCGAAAACGGTTACTTGGCCTTCGAAGCGAAAAATGGAGCCGTAAACATTGGGCTTGCCGAGCAGAACGCTCGCGTCGTTGACGAGATAGCGTGTAGGAAAATTGTCGGTGCCATCCACGATGAAGTCGTAGTCTTTCAGAATGTCGAGCGCGTTTTCACTGGAGAGGTGCGTTTCGAAAGTGTCAATTTGGATGTCCGGATTCAGGTCGCGCAGGCGATTGCTGGCCGCTGCGATTTTCGGACGGCCGACGTCTTTGGTGCCGAAGAGAATCTGGCGCTGCAGGTTGGTGGAATCTACCGTGTCGAAATCAACGAGGCCGATGCGGCCGACGCCGGCCGCGGCGAGATAGAGGCCGAGCGGCGCGCCGAGGCCGCCGGTGCCGATGCACAAAACCTTGGCCTGCTTGAGCTTCAGCTGACCTTCCATGCCGACTTCGGGCATGATGAGGTGGCGACTGTAGCGCAGGACTTCTTCTTTGGAAAGCGAGACTGGCGCGGTGGCAGGCGCCGGATTCGCGGAAATTTCTGATTTGGTGGCCATTACGAAACTCTCCCGTTTGTCTCCCGTCTAGCGGGGCGCGCCGCCGGCGATTGAGGGCACGATGCTGACGATATCGCCATCGCGCAGAGGCGTCTGATCTTTCTGAAGGTAGCGAATGTCTTCG
Source organism: uncultured Acidobacteriota bacterium (assembly GCA_963710845.1). Classification (GTDB taxonomy): domain Bacteria; phylum Acidobacteriota; class Terriglobia; order Acidiferrales; family UBA7541; genus Palsa-295. Next base: position 125,409 of record CAVQBU010000014.1, read on the forward strand.
TCGTTCACATAGACGTTTACGAAGCTGCGCAGTTTACCATCGTCGGAATAGAGATGCTTTTTCAGGTCGCCGAAGCGCAGCGTTAATCCATTCAGGGCATCGGCTACGTTGTTGGCTTCCAGCTCGACGCTATCGTGTTTTCCCGCGTACGCGCGCAGCGGCGTGGGGATGATCACTTTTACAGCCATTCGCATTCCTCCTCTGGGCCTGTGCTGCTGTTATCCAACCGTGAAGCAGCGGATCGGGATTGGCGGAATACTTTAACTTAGATGCTGGCAGAGTGGGCGGAAGATTCAATGGCCTCGGAGTCGTAGGCGGAGCGGTCGTCGCGCAGGCGCCAGGAATTCATTTCGCGCGGCTGGCCGGATTGCACGCTCACGATGATGTAGCTGTACCAGGGCCAGGCGTGTTCGCGATCGAACTCGCTGGGGCGCGCGGGGGCGTCGGGGTGCGAATGATACCAGCCGATTAGTTCGATATTTTTTTCGCGCGCGGTTTTCTCGGCCAATTGAACGTCGCCGGGCGTGACTTCGAAGCGATTGCGGGGCGAATCGTTGCGGCGATTGGCTAGCGGCAGGAGGGCTAGCACTTCACGCGAGCCGTCGCCATCGCGGCCGAGGATTGCGCCGCAACATTCGTAGGGGTAGGTTTCGACACCGTGGGCGCGGACCTGGGCTGCGAGTTCTTCGCGGATTTTCAGTACGGGGCCGCTCATGCTTCGCTCCAAAATTGTTCGGTGAGGTATTTTTCGCCGGAATCGGGGAAGACGGTGACGATTACGGCGCGCTCGCCGGCGGGTGAGCGGCGGGCTACGTCCATGCAGGCCCACAGCGCTGCGCCGGAACTTACGCCACCGAGGATGCCTTCTTCGCGCGCCAAGCGTCGCACTAATTGGTGGGCATTTTCGGTGCGCACGGCGATGTCTTCATCGGCTAATTTCGGATCGTAGATGCGTGGAACGATAGCGGTGGCTAAGTGCTTCAAGCCTTCGAGGCCGTGAAAGCCGGAGTCGGGTTGAAAACTGATGCAGCGGATAGCGGGGTTTAATTCTTTCAGGCGCCGGGTGGTGCCGACGAATGTGCCGGTGGTGCCTAGGCCGGCGACGAAATGAGTGATGGTGCCGTTCGTTTGGCGCCAGATCTCGGGGGCGGTGGTGGTGTAGTGGGCGGCGGGATTCGCGGGGTTGCTGTACTGGTCCGGGTAAAAATATTTTTCGCGATCGGATTCAAAGATTTCGCGGACGCGGCGGATGGCGCCGTCGGTGCCCTCGTCTCCCGGCGTGTAAACGATTTCGACTCCGTAGGCGGCGAGGATGTGTTTGCGTTCTGGAGAAGCACTGGTGGGAAGGCAGAGCTTCACGCGGTAACCGAGCGCGGCGCCGATCATCGCGTAGGCGATGCCGGTGTTACCGCTGGTTGCGTCCAGAATTATTTTGCCGGGGCGGAGGTCGCCGGAACGCTCGCCGGCGCGGATCATGGAATAGCCGGCGCGGTCTTTTACGGAGCCGCCGGGATTGAACCATTCCGCTTTGGCGTAAAATTCGACGTTGGGGAAGGCAGCGGTGATGCGCTCGAGGCGCAGGAGTGGGGTGTTGCCGATGCGGTCGAGAAGATGCTCGCCGATTTTGGCGGCGCTGGCTTGGTCATGCGGCGCAACTGTTGGTTTGTTGGCTGCGTTCAAGGCGACTGGTCCCTTTTTGTTCCTAAGTTGGAAGCCCGGGTGAGCGATTTGCTGCCATTCCTGCGAGCCTGCAACTTAGATGCTGTTAGAAACGCCTGATATTCAGGTATCTGCGACCAGTTTAGCAGAATGGCGGCGCGGTTCCGGTTGAAACCGGGCGAGCAATATTCCCATGGGTGGAGGGCGGCGGCAAATTACTTGGCGGGAAGGGCCGGCAATCGCTCTCGCTGACGGCGATTTTTGTCTTTACAGGCGGGGCGGCGAATCCCTATTCTGAGATAGCCATGTGGTACGTAAACAAACTATTCGATCAGCCTACCGTGGAATCGCTCTCGGCTAAGGGCTTTCTGGTGCGCAATTCGGGCGGTGTGGTGCGCATTGAGAAATATAATTGCGGCGCGGAGCTGCGTAAGACACCGGAGAGCCGATTCCAGATGACTGAGATTCCCTGCATCATGATGCAGGGGCAATTCACGGCGTTGTGGGATGCGGGATATCAGAAATTTCTGATTGGGCATGAAGGCAAGAAATTTCCGGTGCAGGTGAAGCAGCTCGGTGATTTGCGGCGGTTCAATGAGGAATTGCGCACGGCTTTGGGCGTGCCGACTTATTACAACGAGGCGCTGGGTTCGACTTGCGCGTTTAGTGTGTATGACCGGGTGAAGGGGCGTCCCGGCGATGTGCCGGATGAGAGTGTTGGGGCAGAGGAAGAAGTAGAGCACTAGACCTCGCTTGGATTCGACGTTACATCCGAAAAAAGCGGATAGCTCGGGATGACTCGTTCGGTGATTTTACCCAAAGCAATGGCAAAAACGCCCGCCTAAGAAACAAAAGCAGGCGGCCGCTATAAATTCAAAGGCAAAGTCAAAACCTCCTCCTGTGTGGATTTTTTCCGCGAACTGCTAGCGCAAAGCTGACCTGAAAAGTTCGCTGGCGTGTTTAGACCAATTAAATTTTTGTGTTTTGCAAGTGGCGGCGGAGGCGTGCTGCGTCTATCCGATGTTGCGCGAAGAATTGCGCGCCGATGAAGATCACAGGGACGTCGTTGGTGTAGCGGGCGCGCAATACTGGGTCGTCGTCAATATCCACTTCTTGCAGGCGGGCGCCGAGTGCCGCCAGGACCGGAGCCATTGCCACTTTGGCTTCTTCGCAGAGGTGGCAGCCTTCGCGCATGTACATGGTTACGTCGCGGGGGGCAGCGAGGGCTAAGCGGCCTTCTTCGGTGCGGCGGTAGAAATCGCCTCCGCCTTCGGAGGTGAGCAGGCCTTCCTTTACGAGTTTCGTTACCGCATCTAGCACGGCTTCGCGGTCGCCGGGAACGTTACCGCCGACGAATTCGAAGAGGGCGTGCAGGTCGAGCGTGGGGCGTTCGAGTTGGTCGTAGGTGGAGAGAATGCTCTGCGCGACGGTTTGCATGTCTTCCCTGCGCACGGCTGATAATTTAGCGCGGCCGCCCCGCTGGTGGAGGTCAACGGCTGCGTGGCTGCTGACGTGGTTGCCGGACGATCGATGGCGCGCTAAAGTGCACCGCTACACCGTCAAACCCGAACCCCAATATTATGAACCGGTTGCTACGGCTTGATGGTATAGAACTGCTGAAACGGGCCGATGTATGGGAAAAAGGCGCGCGAGCGGTAGAGTTCGGCGATTTGGCGGATGTGGCCGAGATCGTGAAACGCCCACTCGTTCATTAATTGGCCGACGGTGATAGTGCCGATTTTGGCGTGCTGTCCTGGGCGCGCGAGGACACCCGGCGAGACGTAGCGCAATGCGGAAAGGCTGCGGTCGCGCTCATGGCAGAATTTTTTCAGATTTTCGCGGGCTTTGGCGGCGGAGTAGCGGCCGGAGGCGTAGGCGGCGTTCTGATCATAAGCCTCAAGCTGCGGATTGTTTTTTTCCAGCATCAGCTGAATACGGTCGCGGAAGCCGGTGACTTCGACGTCGGCGAGATGTGCCAGCACTTCGCTGATGGACCAGCGATCGGCGGCGGGCTTCCAGTGCAGTTGCTCGTCGCTCGCAGCCCAGACGATTTTTTCGATGATGATTGGAGTTTGCTCCAACACGGCCAGGCCGGGCAGCGCGTCTGGACTTGGTGTGGCGGCCATTGAATCCTCCCGAACAGCGGCGACGAAATTCTTTTATACCGCAATGCGCGGAGGTTGTCGAAGGGGCCCTTGTGCGTGGCGGTGGCGCGTGGTACACCGAGGAGCAGCGATTCGCGCGGAAACGAATGGCAGACGAGGCGCGACGGCGTACGAGGTGCAGCAGCATGGCGCAGGTTCTAGCTCTGGTGGATGATTTATTTTTTCAGGCGAAGATTCTGGAGACGGCGAAGCAACTGGGAATCACGGTGCGCACCAGCACGACGGGCGACGCATTGCTCGCAGAAATTGCGAAGGAAGCGCCGAAGTTGGTGATCGTGGATCTGAACGCGCGTGGCGCGCCGCTGCAGGCGATTGAAAGAGTGTGCGCGACTGCGCCGGGCCTGCCGCTGATTGCGTTTCTTTCGCACGTGCAGACCGATCTGGCGCAGCAGGCGCGGACAGCCGGTTGCACTCGGGTGATGGCGCGCTCGCAATTCACGCGCGACCTTGCAACCATACTGTCGCAGGCACACTCTTAGTCCAGATGATAAATCCACGTTTTCGATCGCGTTTCGGTGCTATGGGCACGATCACAGCAACGGTGCTGCTCTTCGCGGCCGCGACGGCAACGCTGCCCGCGATAGCGCGCGCGCAGGAATCCAGCGATGCGTCGGACCCCGCAGCTGCTCTGGCCGACACATTGGTGGCGGCATGCCGCGCGAGCGAGGGGGATTTTGCGAACCACCTGACGACTGCGAACGCCGCGGCATTTCGGGCGCTGCCTGCGACGCAACGAATTGAATTGATGAAGCGGCTTTCGCTTTCCGATGAGCCTGGCAAGCCGCTGCTTTCCGGCGACGCTGAAAAGCATATCGTGTTGCGCTGCCGAGCTGAGAACAACACGGTGGAATACCGTTTTGGCACGCCGCGGATACAGGAAAATCTGGCATTCATTCCGGTGGCGGTGGTGAACAGCGAACAGGCGGAATTCGGCATGGTGCGCGAAGGCGCCAGCTGGCGGCTGCTTTCGCTGGGATTGGTGCTGTTTGACGTGCCGCAACTCGCCAAGCAATGGGTTGTGGCTGATCTGCAGACGCGTGAAGACACGGCGATTGCCGATTTGCGAGCACTGGCTGAAGCGATACAGACTTACCGGCGCGCGTTTGGCAAATTGCCGGAATCGCTGGAGCAGCTGGGCCCGGCGCCGAAGGATCAAATCTCGCCGGAGCAGGCGGCGCTGGTGCCGGCGGACATGGCGGCGGGAAAACACGACGGCTATATTTTCCGCTACCGTATTTCGCCGGACGCGAATGGAAACGACAACAATTTCGAGCTGGCGGCCACGCCCGAGGCCTACCCAAAACCCGGCAAGCGATCTTTTTTCCTGGATACCGCGGGAAAAGTGCACGGCGACGATAAGCGCGGGAAAGTTGCAGCGGTGGACGATCCGCTGATATCCAGTGAAAAAGCCGCGGACGAAAAGTGAACGTGACATTCGGCAGCCTCAGGTATAATGCCTGCCAGTTTCGGTAATATTTGACACGGTTGCGGCCCGGTTGGGGTCCAGTCTGGCGCTAAAACGCGAAAAGGAACGGGGATGTCACAAGCGAAAGTTCTAGCCGACCGAATTTATTCCGGCGAAGGGATTGCGGCCGACGCGCTACGCATCGCGGCGGCAAATATTCTTCTGGTTTTGTGCGCGCACATCGTGATTCCGCTGCCCTGGACGCCGGTGCCGATCACTGGGCAGACGTTTGGCTTGCTGCTAGTGGCGGTTTTGCTGGGAGCGCGGCGTGGTGCGATCACTTTAATTTTGTATTTGCTGGAGGGCGCGGCGGGTTTGCCGGTGTTTCAGCCGTTGGGGCTGCCGGGGCTGGCGCGTTTTGCTGGGCCGACGGCTGGATATTTGTTTTCGTATCCGGTGGCCGCGTTTTTGACTGGTTGGCTGGTGGAGCACGGCGGGGAAATTCGGGATTCGCGCGACGGCGGTTCGTGGCGGGCAGGTTTGCCGCTTATTGGCGCGCTGATTTCGGGCGAAGCGATTATTTTCGCGTGCGGTTGCGCATGGCTCGCGTTGTTTCTGGGAATGGGATGGGGAGCGGCGTGGAGTCAGGGCGCGCTGCCGTTTGTTCCCGGCGAGATTATCAAGATGGCGCTGATCGTCGCAGCTGCAGGCGGATTGCAACTGGCGCGACGGGAAGCGTAAGTAAGCAACGTAAGGAAGAAGGCCCCAGCCTTGGCGTAAACTTTTTGTAATTTTGTTTTCCGGACTGCTAATCATGCCAACCCAGACGGTTCCACAAAAACAAAGCCCCGAAGACGCGTTGCGCTCTGCGAACACAAGATTCTATGCGGCGTTCGAGTCGCTGGACCTGGCGGAGATGGAGGCGGTGTGGTCGCACGACGATGGCGTGACGTGCGTGCATCCGGGCTGGGATTTGCTGCTGGGGTGGGACGAAGTGCGCGAGCGCTGGGCGCGGCTATTTGGGCACGCCAAACGCGTGCGCATCGCTTTAAGCGGCGTATGGGTGCGCGTGGAGGGCGACATCGGCTGGGTTTCCTGCACGCAGCACGTCACCACGGCGTTTGCGGACGGGTTTGACGACGCCATGGTGCAAACGACCAATATATTTTTGCGCCGCGACGATCAATGGCTTCTGGTGGCGCATCACGCCTCGCCATTGCCAGCCTCTCCGCGTTCACCGGTGCAGTAATTGCGGCTGCGATCCGGAATGCTCAGCGCTGCGAGAGATTTGCAAACCCTGCCCGTCATATAATGGATCGGCGCACTTATGCGCAGGAGATGCCGCGTGAAAATCAGTTTGCTCGCACTGCTCTTGTTCTTACTGGCGATGCCTGGCGCGGCATTGCGTGGCGGGAAGCTGCCTGGCGCGATACAGGAATCCTCAACGGATGCGCCGTCCGCCGCCGCCGCGAAACAGGTCATTCAGGAATTGGTGGCTGGACAATTTGACAAGGTGGAAGCGATTTACGACGGGCCGATGAAGGCGGCGTTGCCTCCAGGAAAGCTGGCGGACGGCTGGCGCGATCTGAACAAGCAGGCGGGCGCTTTTCAGGCGATCACCAGCACGGAGACTTCGCAGATGCAGGGACTGCAGGTGGTGAAGATGCAGTGCAAGTTTGAGAATTCCTTGCTGGACGCGACGGTGGTTTTCAATCCCGATGGCAAACTGGGAGGTTTGAGTTTCCGTCCGCACCAGGCGCCGGCAGCGCCGTGGACTCCACCGGCGTACGCCAAACGGGATTCGTTCAGCGAGCAGCCGCTATCGCTAGTGAACGGGAGATTCGAATTGCCTGGGACTTTGACGGTGCCCGTGGGCAACGGGCCATTTCCAGCCGTGGTGCTGGTGCAGGGTTCCGGGCCGGAAGATCAGGACGAAACGATCGGGCCGAATAAGCCGTTCAAGGATCTGGCGTGGGGACTTGCGAGCCGCGGCATCGTGGTGTTCCGATACACGAAACGTACGGAAAAGTATACGGTGCAGAGCAGCGACGATCCGATGAAGCTGACCGTGGAGGATGAATCGATCAGCGACGCGCGGGCGGCCGTAGAGCTGGTGGCGAAGCAGCCGAAAGTTGATCCCAAGCAGGTTTTTCTGCTGGGACACAGCCTGGGAGCGTATCTGGCGCCGCGGATCGCGACGGGCGACGCGGAAATTGCGGGGATCGTGATGCTGGCGGCGAACGCACGCCCGCTGGAAAAAGTCGTGCTGGAACAGATTCACTATCTGGCGGCGGCGAGCGGAACGCCGACGGAAGCAGAACAAAAACGTATTGATGCGGCCGAAAACGCCGCGAAACGAATTGAAAACCCCCAGTTGAAACCGGACGACAAGATCGAGTTCTTAGGCGCGACAATGTACGGCGCGTATTGGCTGGACCTGCGCGCTTACGATCCGCTGAAAACCGCGGCCAAGCTGAAAATTCCGATTTTGATCGTGCAGGGCGGACGGGATTATCAAGTTACACCTTCGAATTTCCAGGCTTGGTCGGATGCGCTGTCGAATAATAAGAACGTGACGCTGCGGACTTATCCAGATCTGGATCATCTTTTCGTTCATGGTACTGGGTCATCGAAGCCGTCGGATTATGCGCGGCTGGATCATGTGTCGGGCGAACTGGTGGAGAGCATCGCGACATTCATTTTGCCGAGCGAAATACCTGGCACGCTCGCGAAGCCCCGCTGACCGACGTCGGATTGTGACGCTCACAAGGGAACGAAAAGCGAAGCTGGGGGTGAGTTGCGTTTCCGGGCTTGCTTGCAAGGGTGACATGCCCGTCGCCCGGCGCGCCGCCTGTACGGGCGACGGCAGCGTATGGTATTCTTTGTTGGCACATTCGGCGCTCTCGCCGGAAGACGTACACACCTTGGTTTCTTTCACTGCGACGGGTAAGACGGCTGGCGCATCATCGTCTCTACAGCGTCTTCGCGTCGTCACGATGGGGCCGGCGTGAGTGATGAAATCGCGCGAGAGCCAGGACGGACCCAGCATGTCCACACCAGCCGCTTCACCAAAGACTCAAGAGATTCGATTGGCACATTCGCCAGACAGCGACGACGCGTTCATGTTCTACGCGCTGGCGACGGGCAAGGTGCGCCTGCCGGGCGTGAAGTTCGAGCACATTTTGTCGGACATTGAATCGCTGAACCAGGCGGCAAAAAAAGAAGTGTATGACGTTACGGCGATCAGTTTTTACGCCTACCCGTTTGTCGCTGATAAATATGTTCTGATGGATTGCGGCGCAAGTTTCGGCGAAGGTTACGGGCCGATCGTGGTATCCGGACATCCGATCAAGAAAACTGAATTGGCCGGGCGCAAAATCGCGATTCCAGGAATGCTGACGACTTCGTATCTGGCGCTTAAACTTTTTGAGCCCAACGTCGAGACGGTGACGATGCCCTTCGACAAGATTCTGGATGCGGTGCAGAACAAGGAAGTGGAAGCGGGCCTGCTGATTCACGAAGGCCAGCTGCTTTTCTCGCAGATGGGACTGCATCGCGTGGTGGACCTGGGCCAATGGTGGCAGGAACAGACCGGATTGCCACTGCCGCTGGGCGCGAACGCGATTCGCCGCAAGCTGGGCGAGGATCTGGGACGGCAGGTATCGCGCGTGATTCGCGAAAGCGTTTCGTACGCGTTGGATCATCGCGAGCCGGCGCTGAACTACGCGCTGCAATTTGCGCGCGACATGGATCCGACGCTGGCCGACAAGTTTGTGGGAATGTACGTCAATCGCTGGACGCTGGATTACGGTGAAGAAGGACGCCGGGCCGTGCGCGAACTACTAGCCCGCGGGGCCAAGGCGGGCTTGCTCCCTGGCGACGTGCCGGTGGAATTTCTGAGCAGCACGGTGAGCGAAACGCCTTCACGATCCGCCTAACGCCGAAAAACTCGAATTACAACGCCGGGATTCGCCGTTGTTGTGCTTCAGGCGCGCGGAGAAATGCTGCCGCCCTTCCTGTCCGGCACCTTCAGGTAAAATTATTGAACCCATGACCAACCTGATCCAACAGGGCTTGGCCCTTCGCGAACTGCTTCGTGAACGCATCCTGATTCTGGACGGCGCGATGGGGACTATGCTGCAGCAAGCCAATCTGACAGCCGAGGATTTCGGCGGGCCGGATCTGGAAGGCTGCAACGAGAATCTGGTGCTGATCCGGCCGGACGTAGTGCTGGAAATCCACCGCAAATATCTGCATGCGGGCGCTGACATCATCGAGACGAATTCGTTTGGCAGCACGCCGGTGGTGCTGGCGGAATACGGATTGGGCGAGGAAGCTCGCCGAATCAGCCGCGTGGCCGCGGAGCTAGCGCGCAAAGCCGCGGACGGATATTCCACAGCGGGCAAGCCGCGGTTTGTGGCCGGTTCAATGGGGCCGACTACGCGAGCGATCAGCGTGACGGGCGGAATTACGTTCGAGCAGCTGCACAATAATTATTACGAGCAGGCGAGCGGACTGTTGGAAGGCGGCGCGGATATTCTGTTGCTGGAGACTTGCCAGGATACCCGCAACATCAAGGCGGGTTTGCTGGCGATTCGGGAATTGGCGCGCGAGTTGGGGCAGCCGGTTCCGTTGATGGTTTCGGTGACGATTGAAGCGATGGGCACGATGCTTGCTGGCCAAGGCATCGAGGCTCTGTGGGCTTCACTGGATCACGTGGATTTAATTTCGCTGGGATTGAACTGCGCTACTGGACCGGAATTCATGACGGACCATGTGCGCACGCTGCAGTCGCTGACGAATCGCGCGGTTTCTTGTTACCCGAACGCCGGGTTGCCGAATGAAGAGGGGTTGTATCAGGAGACGCCGACTACGTTGGCGGAGCAGCTGGAGAGATTTATTGACCGCGGATGGCTGAATATTGTGGGGGGGTGCTGCGGAACCACCGAGAAGCATATTCGCGCGATCGCGGAGATGGCTTCCGGGAAAAAGCCGCGGCGGACGCCGGAACCGAACCATCGCGCGGTTTATTCAGGCATTGAAATAATTGAGGCGGAAGACAGCACGCGGCCCTTGATCGTGGGCGAACGCACCAACGTGATTGGTTCGCGGCTGTTCAAAAGTTTGGTGGCCGCCGAGCAGTGGGAAGAGGCCACCGAGATTGCGCGACGACAGGTGAAAAGCGGCGCGCATATTGTGGACGTCTGTCTGCAGAGCACGGACCGCGAGGAATTGAACGATATTCCGCCGTTTTATGAGCAACTGATCCGCAAGATTAAGGCGCCGATCATGATTGACACCACGGATCCGCGCGGCGTGGAGCTGGCGCTGACCTATTGCCAGGGCAAGAGCATCATCAATTCGATCAATCTGGAAGATGGCGAAGAGAAATTCGAGAAGATTTGCCCGCTGGCGCGGACGTATGGCGCGGCGGTGATCGTCGGATGCATTGACGAGGATCCGGTTCAAGCGCAGGCCTTCTCCCGCGAACGCAAGCTGGAGGTGGCGCAGCGTTCGCACAAACTGCTGACGGAGAAATTCGGCATCCACGCGGAGAATATTATTTTTGATCCGCTGGTATTTCCGTGTGCGACGGGCGACGAGAATTATATCGGCGGTGCGGTGGAGACCATCGAAGGCATTCGGCTGGTGAAGCAGAATATTCCCTACGTGCGGACGGTGCTGGGAATTTCGAATGTGTCGTTCGGGCTGCCGGCTGGCGCGCGTGAAGTAGTGAACTCGGTTTTTCTGTATCACTGCACGAAGGCGGGGTTGGATCTGGCGATTGTGAATGCGGAGCGAATTGAGCGCTTCGGTTCGATTCCTGAGCGCGAACGCAAGCTGGCGGAGGATTTGCTGTTCAACAAGCCGCCGACGGAGCTTCCGGACGGAGCGACCGATGCGGAACTGCTGCGCGGCGCGCCGGCTGATTGGCGTTCGCAGACGAAGGAACAGAAAGCTGCGATCAACCAATTTCACATCGCCGCGATTGCCGAACATTTTCGCGGGACCGGGGCGCGGAAGAAAGAGCGCGCAGCGGATCTGCCTCTGGACCAGAGGCTGGCGAATTACATCATCGAAGGATCGAAAGACGGACTGGTGGATGATCTGACTCGCAAGATGGCGGAAAATGTTCCGCCTCTCGACATCATTAATGGTCCGCTGATGGCGGGGATGGGCGAAGTGGGCCGACTGTTCAACAATAACGAGCTGATCGTCGCCGAAGTATTGCAATCCGCCGAAGCCATGAAGGCGGCCGTGGGACATTTGGAACAATTCATGGAGAAGGCGGACACGGAAAAACGCGCGAAGGTGATGCTGGCGACGGTAAAGGGCGACGTGCACGACATCGGGAAAAATCTGGTCGAGATTATTCTGAAAAATAACGGCTACGACGTGATCAATCTGGGGATCAAGGTGCCGCCCGAGGAATTGATCCGCGCGCATCGCGAACACCGGCCGGATGCCATCGGCCTTTCGGGGCTGCTGGTGAAAAGCGCGCAGCAGATGGTGATAACCGCGAGCGATTTGCGCGAAGCTGGGATCACCGTGCCGTTGCTGGTGGGTGGCGCGGCGCTTTCCGATAAATTCACGCGGCTGAAAATCGCGCCGCAGTACAGCCAAGCGGTTTGCTACGCGAAAGACGCGATGACTGGGCTGCGTTTGATGAACGAGCTGAGCGATCCGGTGCGGCGCGACAACGTATTGCAGCAGCACACGCACGTTGGAGCCGCGGTACTGGAAGAAACGGCGCCGGAACCGATGGCGGCTGCGGGTGAAGAGCGCTCGCCGCACATTCGGATTGATTTGCCGATTCCCCCCGTCGCGTACGTTGAGCGAAAAGTACGCAGCGTGCCGGATTTGAATGAAGTTTGGAGTTACATCAATCCGTTTATGCTGTTCGGACGCCATCTGGGCTTTCGCGGGAATTTCGAGAAGGCGCTGGCGGAACATGACGCGCGCGCGATCGAATTGCACCAGAACATGGAAGAAGTGAAGCAGCAAGCCGCCGAATTCATGAAGATTGGCGCGGTGTGGCAATTTTTCGAAGCGGAGAGGCGCGCAAATTCGATCGCGCTTTTTGCGCCCGGAGAAGCGGCGCCCGTACACACGTTTTATTTTCAGCGGCAGCGGCTGGGCGACAAGCTCTGCCTGAGCGATTATGTGTTGCCGCCGGCGAATGGCGCGCGCGATCACGTGGCGTTGTTCGTGGTTACGGCGGGCGCGGGCATTCGCGAAAAATCAGAAGAAGCGAAAGCCGCAGGCAGTTATCTCTACTCGCACGGCCTGCAGGCATTGGCGATCGAGACTGCCGAAGCTTGCGCGGAATGGCTGCACCGGCGGATACGCGAGGACTGGGGTTTCCCTGATCCGCCGACGATGAGCATGCCGGACAGGTTCACTTCGCGCTATCGCGGCAAACGCTACAGCTTTGGGTATCCGGCTTGTCCGAATCTTGAGGATCAGGCCGGGATATGGATGCTGCTGCGCCCTGAAGACATTGGCGTGCACTTGACCGAAGGAATGATGATGGATCCGGAGGCGAGCGTCAGCGCGCTGGTGTTTCATCATCCGGATTGCACGTATTTTTCCACTGGCGAATGATTTACCCACTTCGCGGGTCGCTTTTCCGCGTCGCCCTTGACGCTTTTCGGCGTTTCGACTAAGTTTCTTCCAGTTTCTTGCGCTGATTCCGAGGCTTCCACTATGGGCAGCAGCTCTCCAGGCTTGTACCTTTCGAGCACGGGAAGTTATCCGCGCGTGGGAGAAACTCCCGATTTGCTGCTTTTGGAACACACCATCGCCGCGCTGGACCGCGGCGAACGCACGACCGCGGATTTGCTGGACGCGCAAAACACCGTGACGCGCGGCGCCATCGCGGATCAGGTGAAAGCTGGCCTGGACATCGTTACCGACGGACAGATTCGCTGGGCCGATCCGATCTCGTACCTGGCAGCGAAACTGGACAACGTGGAGCTGCAAGGCTCCGTGCCCTTTTTCGATACTGAGAAATCGTGCCGGCAGCCATTGTTCACGGGCGCGCCGCTGCGGCGCGGGAACCTGGTGGTGGCGGAATATAGTTTTGCGCGCAATGCGCTGGGGCATTTGCCGACGCCGCCGAACAAGGCCGGGAAACTGGCGATCAAGCCGGTTTTAACCGGGCCTTACACCCTTGCGAAATTTTCACTCTCCGGAAGCACCGAGAACGGCGGATCCGGCACTCCCGCGACGTTGGAAGCTCGCGCTATCGCCTACGGTGAGATTCTGGCGCCGGAAATTGAAGCGCTTTCGCAGTGCGGGGCGGAAATGATTCAGATTGACGAGCCGGCGATTCTGCGGAATCCCGGCGAGTGGCCGATTTTCGCGCGCGCGCTGGAGCCGCTGCTGCACGCGCGCGACAAGGCCAAGAAAACTAATCGCAGACTGGAGCTGGCGTTGTATGTGTATTTCGGCGACTGCGCGCCTTTGTACGAAAAACTCCTGGAGCTGCCGGTGGAAATCGTCGGCTTCGATTTTGTTTCCAGTCCCAATCTTGGAGAGATGATCGCGGCTGGCGGCTCGCCGAAGCCACTGGCGCTGGGCGTGCTCGATGGCCGCAACCCGCAACTGGAAAAGGCCGCTGATGTTGCGCGGCTGGTGCAGCGCGTATTCCCGCAAATTCAGGGCGGACGCGCTTACCTGGGCCCTTCCTGCGGGTTGGAATATTTGAGCAGTGAAGCGGCGCTCGCGAAATTTTCTTTGCTACCCAAAATACTTGCGGAATTAAACGGCTGAAGTGCGGCACGGTTTACGCCGGGTACAGTAGCGTGCGGCAGAACAGGGTGCCGCAATGGCGCAGCGTTCCCTGGCTCATAGCGCTCCTTGCACCATGATTGCAGCCAGTACCGCAAGGTTATTTTCACGAAACGGTAATACCTGGTAGGCCCGGCCCCGGCTTCCTCACAACGCCGCGCGATTTTGCGGTGCTACCATCGGCAACATGAAACGCCACGATCGTGATCGAGCCGCCGAGATGGTGATGGAAGCCGCTGAAATAGCGGGGTTCGACGCCGATCGAGAACAATCGGCGCGCAGAATTCTTGAGGCGCCGGGCCTTGCCGCGCATGTTCGTCAGCTGCGAAATCGAAACCAGGGCATCTCGCGTTGGCTGGTTCTCGCGGTCTTCGCGGGTACCGTCATAGCGCTGATGATGGTTCAATACGCGATTCATTAAACGGCGGAATCGCCTTTTTGGCCTGACGCGCTGTTTCAATTTAGAACCGCACAAAGTTGTCGAATCCTTCTAAATTTTGTTTCTGTGCGCGAGCGTTGGTGCTAGTATCCGGGCAATGCCCAGCGAAATTGCCGCACGCGCGCGACAAGCTTCCGCGGAGCACGTGCCGACCACGGAAGTTCTCTCTGCGGCGCAACGCGCGGCCGGCGCGAAAATTCTTCACGGGCCGGATCCTTCGATTCACTTGCTCGGCATCCCGCAATCACATCCACAGCTGGGCCGTTGGGTGGTGCTGGCGATCCTCGCGGGTGCAATCGTGGCATTGACGCTGGTCGGTATTTTGGCGCGGTAGCGCGCGATTCGCGCGGGTCGAAGTTCTCTTCTTAGCGCCTTCTACGGCGGAAGGTCAACGGATTCCTCCGAGATCCTCTCTGATGGACGCGCGTTCCCTTGCCGCCCGCTTTTCTTCGGTGCTAGCATCATCACCGTGCCCCACGAATTCAGTGACGACCCACACGAACCGCCCGCGGTGCCCGGTGCGGATCGGGGTGAAGGACGCGCCGCCGCCGATAGCGGAACCGATTCGCTGGATTTTGCGCAACAGAACGAGCCGCCGCGCGGGTTGATGCGCAAGCGCCGGCCTGTGGCGCTGTGGATTCTGGCGGCGCTGTTCCTGGGCGGGCTAATCGCGCTTATCCTCGTCGGGCTTGAATCCGGCTGACGCGTTTTCCACACGCTTACGTTTCCGCACTGCTATTGCCGCGCGCTATTGACGGAATCGTGTTTTCCATTGACCATAGTTTCCGCCGTTGAGGGCCGAATGCGACGCATCCTATCCACATACCGATTTGTGAATCAGCCGCTGGGTGCGGCGCTGCTGGCGGAAATCGCGCAGGCGGGATTTTCGGCAGTCGAAGTCTTCTGCGCTTCGCAGCATTTCAGTTATCGGGACGCGCAACGGGTGCGCGAACTAGGTGACGCGCTGGGAGAATACCGCTTGGGGCTGCACTCTGTGCATTCGCCGACGGACCGTGACCGTTCGCCCGGCCGGGAGAGCGGAGTGGTGATTTCCATTTCCGATCCGGAGCGGATTCGACGGCTGGATGCGGTGGACGAAATCAAGCGGGTGCTGGACGTCGCGGAGCAGGTGCCGTTCCAATATTTGATCCAGCATATCGGTCACGGACGGCAGGCGGCGGACGCGCGCAAGTTAGACGCGGCTTTCACTTCGCTGGAAAGTCTTTCGATGTTCGCGAAAGCGCGCGGCGTAACGATTGCGCTGGAAAATACGCCGGACGAACTGGGCGCGCCAGCGTCGCTGCAGCATTTCATCACCGACACCCATTTGCACGATTTAAAATTGTGCTTCGACATCGGGCACGCACACATCGAAGAAGGCGTGCAGGCGAGTTTCGACGCGATGCGCGAGCGGGTGGTGAGTACGCACATTCACGATAATCACGGCGACAAGGACGAGCATCTGCTGCCGTTCGACGGGACGATTGATTGGGATGCGGCGCTTGCGGGATTCGTCGGCGCGCCGGCGGAGCTACCGTTTGTTTTTGAAATCAAGGCTCAAGCGACCGGGGCTGGGCCGACGCTCGAGCAAATTCGCGAAGCCTGCGACAAACTGGAAGAAAAGTTCGAGGCGCAGAAGTAGACACGCGGCTGATGCCAGCGTGCTTACTACGAGAGTATATGCCGTAATGGTTCGCGGCAAATAATCCAACGGAAGAACTACATGACCCAGGAAGCACAGGCACCAGTTCCCATCATCACGATTGAGCATGCGGGCGCGCACGCGGGCGGCAGCGTCAGCGTGCGCGGCTGGCTATACAATTTGCGCGAATCGGGGAAATTACTGTTTCCGATTTTTCGCGACGGCACAGGAATCATGCAGGGGGTAGTTTCGCAGAAGGAGCATCCCGAAGTTTTCAGCGCGCTGAAGGGATTGCCGCAGGAATCCAGCGTGATCGCTACGGGCGCGATTCGCGCTGAACCGCGGGCACCGGGCGGATTTGAAATGGGTGTGAGCGCGATTGAGGTGGTACAGCGCGTTTCCGATGCGGAGCCGTATCCGATTCAGCTGAAGGAGCATGGCGTTGATTTTCTGCTCGACCGGCGGCATCTGTGGATTCGCACCCCGCGACAGGCAGCGATCCTGCGCGTTCGCGCGGAAGCCGAGCGAGCGGCGCGGAATTACATGGACGCTCAGGGTTACACGCTAACCGATGCGCCGATTTTTACTCCGGCGGCTTGCGAGGGAACCACCACGCTTTTCGAGGTGAACTACATTGACGAGCAGAAGGCTTATCTGACGCAATCCGGGCAGCTTTATGTGGAGGCGCTGGCGGCCGCGCTGGGCAAGGTCTATACGTTCGGTCCCACGTTTCGCGCGGAAAAATCGAAGACGCGGCGGCACTTGACGGAATTCTGGATGCTTGAACCTGAGGCCGCTTACGCGCATCTCGAGGACATGATTCAGCTCGCGGAAGGACTGGTGAGTGCGGTGGTGCAATCGGTAGCGAAGAATCGCACGCGGGAGCTGGGGCTGATTGAGCGGGACGTCGTTTCGTTACAGAAAATCATGCCGCCATTTCCGCGCATCACGTATGACGACGCGATTAAGGTGCTGCAGAAGGTCGGGAACCCTGCAAAATGGGGCGATGATTTTGGCGGCGACGAGGAAACGATTATTTCCAAGGAATTCGACCGGCCGGTGGTGATTCACCATTATCCCGCGGCGATGAAGGCGTTCTACATGGCGACGGATGTGGAACGGCCGGAACTTTCGTTGAGCTTCGACATGATCGCGCCCGAAGGCTATGGCGAAATCATCGGAGGCGGCGAGCGCCTGGCGGATTACGAAACGCTGGTGCGGCGTCTGCGCGAACATAATCTGCCCGAAGAATCTTTTCAGTGGTATCTGGATTTGCGGCGCTATGGCAGCGTGCCGCACGCCGGCTTTGGATTGGGCCTGGAACGCACCGTCGCATGGATATGCGGAACCGAGCACATTCGCGAGGTCATCCCCTTCCCACGGATGCTATATCGAGTTTATCCTTAAGGTTCCCTCCCCGGTCTTGGGGTCGCGAAAACAAAAATATGCCTGACAAAATTCGCATTATCGGTGTGCCGATGGACCTGGGCGCGAGCCGCCGCGGCGTGGACATGGGTCCGTCCGCGTTGCGCGTGGCAGGATTGCAAACGCGGCTGAAACAGCTGGGGCGGCAGGTGGAGGATATCGGCAACGTGCAGGTGCCGCAGCCCGAAGAGCAGCCCTACGGCGAGAAGCGCGCGCGCTATCTGGATGAAATTTCGCAGGCGTGCAAGGGCTTGGCTGACGCGGTGAAGAAAACCTTGGATGAGGACATGATTCCGCTGGTGCTGGGCGGCGATCACTCGATTGCGGTGGGCACAACGGCCGGAGCCGCAGCGCATTTTAATAAGGATTCGAAAAGAGTAGGCGTGATTTGGCTGGATGCGCACGGCGACATGAACACACCGGATTCTTCGCCTTCGGGCAACGTGCACGGCATGCCGCTGGCGGCGATCATGGGTTATGGGCCGCCGGAGCTGACGGATTTGGCCGGCATCAAGCCGATGGTGGAACCGCGCAACGTGGTGCTGGTGGGTATTCGCGATCTGGACGCGAAGGAACGACGGCTGGTGAAAGATTCCGGCGTGCATATTTTTACGATGCGCGATATTGACGAGCGCGGCATGCGCGAAGTGATGGCCGAAGCGCTGCGCTTTGCGGGAGACGATACGGCTGGAATCGTCGTGAGCCTGGATATGGATTTCGTGGATCCGAGCGATGCCCCGGGAGTGGGCACCCCTGTGCGTGGCGGCGTGACTTATCGCGAGGCGCATCTGGCACTGGAAATGATTGCAGACAGCAAGCAGATGGTTTCGTTTGAGGTGGTCGAAGTGAATCCCGTAATTGATTTGCACAACACTACCGCGTTATTGGGAGTTGAGTTGGTGCTCTCCGGCCTGGGGAAGAAAATCCTGTGATGAGCGCGCAGAAGCGATTGCGCGTTGGCGTGCTTTTCGGCGGACGCTCGGGCGAGCATGAAGTTTCGCTGGCTTCCGCTGCTTCGGTGATTCGAGCATTGGACCCGGAAAAATATGAAGCTGTGCCGATTGGCATTTCGAAGGATGGCCGGTGGTTGGTGGGAACCAGTTCGATAAAGTTACTGGCGGACGTGCTGAAATCGGGAGACCGCGTGGTGCTGCCGCCCGATCCGAGCGCGGCCTCTCTGGTTCCGTTGGGGCCCACGGCGGGACAGCCGAGCGTGGGCGTGGATGTGGTGTTTCCGGTTTTGCATGGAACTTTCGGTGAAGATGGCACGGTGCAAGGGTTGCTCGAGCTGGCGGGCTTGCCGTACATAGGCGCGGGCGTGCTGGCATCCGCGGTTGGCATGGATAAGGATGTGCAGAAACGGTTGTTCGAGCAAGCTGGTTTGCCGATCGTGCCATTTCTCGCGGTGCGTCGTTCGGAATGGGAGCACGAGCGCGCGAAAGTGCTGAAGGCCATCAAGAAGAAATTCCGCTTTCCGTTGTTCGTGAAACCGGCGACGCTGGGATCGTCGGTGGGGATGACGCGGGTGAAGGCGGCGCACGAGATTTCGGCGGCGATGGATCACGCAGCCGAGTTTGCGCTGAAAATTGTGGTTGAGCGCGGCGTGGTGGGACGCGAAATTGAAGTTTCGGTGCTGGGCAACGACAATATTAGCGCGTCCATACCGGGCGAAATCGTGCCGCACCGCGAATATTACGATTACCAGGCCAAATATCTGGAGCAAGGGACGCAGCTGCTGATCCCCGCGAAATTGACGAAGGCGCAAGTGGCCTTGTTTCAGGATTATGCGGTGCGCTCTTTCCGCGCGATCGACGGCGCGGGGATGGCGCGCTGCGATTTCTTCCTGGAAAAGCGCACCGGCAAGATTTACGTGAACGAACTAAATACCATTCCCGGATTTACGTCCATCAGCATGTATCCAAAGCTTTGGGAAGCCTCGGGGTTGCCCTATCCCAAGCTGATTGACCGACTCATCGAGCTGGCGATCGAGCTGCATGCCGAAAAGGCGCGCACTAAGTATTCCATCGAGCTGCCTGCTGGTTCCGGCGGCGCGCTGGACGCGTAGTAACAAATCCCCTTCCCTGTGCGTACTAAGAAATGAGGCAGCGACGCAGCACATCGCTGCGCTTGACGGCGACGGCTTTGGCCATTAAACTAACCAGTTAGTTGAAGAATGCTTCCCGCTGTGAGCGGATCGTACATGCAATACCGTCAGCTTGAAATTGCGCCCGAGGGCACGACGGCGGGCTTGCGCCATCCCGCGGTAGCGATACAGCAGATAGGACTCTAGGATCGAAACGATGCGACGGGGACGCAGAAAGAGCGAAAATCCAGCCACGGCGCGGCGCATTCTGGCCGCAGCCGAACAACATTTTGCTGCGCAGGGGCTCGCGGGCGCGCGCACCGAGCAAATCGCGACGGCGGCGCACGCCAATAAGGCGATGCTTTACTATTATTTCGGCGACAAGCGGCATTTGCACCGCGCGGTGCTGGAAAACCTTTTTCGGCAGCTGCGCAGCGGAGTATATCAGCCGCAGCGCAAGCAAGCTTCATCGCGCGAGCGGCTGCGCGAATTCATCACGGCCTATTTCGACTTTCTTACTTCGCATCCGAATTATCCACGACTGGTACACCGCGAAGCCATGGAAGCAACGAAGGAATTCGACTGGATCGTGCGCCAGTATCTGCGCCCTTTTCACAATCAACTGGTGCGCACGTTGCAAGAAGGAATGGCAGCTGGAGAATTTCGCTCGGTGGATCCGCATGACACCGCGTTCACGATTATGGGCATGACGACTTCCTATTTCGCCGCAGCGGCGATTTTCAGCCAGGTGGCGGGGCACAATCTGCTGGCACCGCACGCGCTGGTGGCGCGCAAACAGGCGCTGCTGGATTTTCTCGATCACGGATTAATTCGACCGAAAGCGAGGACCCGATGACCGGCCGAAAATTTGCGACCTTCCTCCTGGTAATTTTCACGATCGCGGCAGTAGCTTATTACTTCACCACGCCGCGCGGAACGGACATCCCTTTGATTGGGGTCGTGGACGGCAATGAGGTGATCGTGAGTCCGCAGATGACGGGGCGCATCATCGCGCTGAACGTGGACGAAGGCAGCACGGTGAAGAAGGGCGATCTGATCGCGGTGCTGGACAGCACGGAGCTGGAAGCGAACCTCGCAGCCACCAAAGCGAACGTGACCAGCCTGGAAGAACAGGTAAACGAGGCGAATCACAATTATTCGTGGACGAATGGGCAGACGGACGCTTCGTTGATCGAAGCAAACGCGCGAGCCACCTACGCCGATGCGCAATTGGAGCCGGCGCGCGCGCAGTTGAAACGCGATCAGGATGACTTGCGGCGCATGCAGCAGCTTTTCGACAAGGGCGAAGTCTCCGCGCAAGACCGCGATCATGCGGAAGCCGCGGTGAGGATTTCGCAGGCCAACGTGACAGCGTTGGAACAGGCGACCAAGGCCGAGGCGGCGGCGGTGAACGTGGCGCAGGCGAATCGCATTCAGGTGGATGCGCGCAAGAGCGCGATTTCCACGACCATGGCGCAACTGGAACAAGCGCGCGCTACCGAGGCGCAGATGGCCACGCAATTGGGATACACGAAAATCTATGCGCCGCTGGACGGAATCGTATCGGTGCGCGTGGCGAAGCAGGGCGAAGTGGTGGCCATCGGTTCGCCGATCGTGGTGGTGGTGGACGTGGACCATCTGTGGGTGCGCGCGGACGTCGAGGAAACTTACATTGATTCCGTCGTGATCGGACAGAAACTGCGCGTGCAGCTGCCTTCGGGAACAATTACCGAAGGCTCCGTGATTTTCCGCGGCGTGGAAAATGATTTTGCGACGCAGCGCGACGTGAGCCGCACCAAGCGCGACATCAAAACTTTTGCCGTGAAGGTGGCGATTCCGAATCCAGACCGACGGCTGTTTACAGGAATGACCGCGACAGTGCTGCTGCCCCGCCCGCCGCACAAAAGCTGGTTCGCGCAACTGTGACGCCAGCGCCGATGCCGATGGAACAATCAACCGCCAACGCGATTGAAGTGCAGCACCTGACGAAAAGGTTCGACGATTTGGTGGCGGTGAACGACATAAGCTTCAGCGTGCGTCAGCGCGAGATTTTCGGCTTGCTGGGCCCGAACGGCGCGGGAAAAACCACGCTGATTCGAATGATGACGACGCTGACGCCGCCCACTTCCGGAACTGCGATCATTGCGGGACACGATGTGCGCACGGACGCCGACGGCGTGCGCAATGCGATGGGCGTGATTCCGCAGGCGCTCACGTCCGATCCGGAATTGACTGCCTCTGAAAATATGCTGATTCACGCCAAGCTGTATGGCGTGCCGCGTGCGACGCGCGACAAATTGATTCTGGACCTGCTGGAATCAGTGGATTTGGTGAAATTCAAGGACGCGCTGGTGCGCACATTTTCTGGCGGCATGCGACGTCGCCTGGAAATCGCGCGCGGGCTCGTGCATTCGCCGAAGATTTTATTTCTGGACGAACCGACGACGGGGCTCGATCCCGTGTCGCGCTCGAACGTGTGGCAATTGATTCGCAATTTATGCGAGCGGTCGGACCTGACGATTCTGCTGACCACACACTACATGGACGAAGCTGATAAATTGTGCGACCGCATCGCGATTGTGGATCACGGCAAGCTGGCGGCGCTGGATACTCCAACGAAATTGAAAGACAGCGTGCCGGGAAATGACACGGTGGAAGCGGAATTTGCGAACGCGCCGGCGGATTGGATGGATCAGCTGCGCAAACTGGCGCAGGCCGCGGACGTGACCCAGCGGGATGGCATGGTGCACATCGCGTCGGACGACGGGCCGGCGACGGTGGCGGCTTTGATGGATTTGGCGCGCGCGCGCAACGTGCAGGTGAAGAGGGTGACCGTGCAAGGCACCACGCTTGACGATGTGTTCCTGCATTACACCGGCAGCGATTTGCGTGATGCGGCAAAAGAAGGAGCGCGGCTTGATATCGGCCATCTCTACCGTTAACGGCGCGCCCTCGCAGCGTTGCGCTGAAGGAACACGATGAATTTCCGGCGAGTTGGTGCGCTCATTGAACGCGACTTGCGGAAATTCTTCCGTAGCCCCGCGCTGATGATGGTTTCTATGGTGCTGCCGCTGGTGCAGCTGATCGTGCTGGGTTACGCCTTCGGCGGCAAAGTGAAAGGCGTGGATATCGGCTTCGTGGATCAGGACCACTCGGTGGAATCGCACAAAATCCGCGAAATGTTTGACGGCATCACGGCGGGGCCGCGCACTTTCAGGGTAATCGAGTACGACTCCGTGCCGCGGGCGACGCATGATTTGCAAACCGGAAAGGTGCGCGCATTGGTGGTGGTGCCGTACGATTTTTCGCGGCGGTTCTATCAACACGACCGGCCGCGGATCGCTTTTACGGAAGATAATACCGACCAGTTCATCTCCAGCGCGATCATCGAGCGCGTGCAGCAGATGGTGGAGGAGCTGAATACGCCGGACGTGACACCGCGCCTGGAAGGCTCCGTGCAATTGAACACGGTGGAAATTTATCCGTACGTTGAGTACATCAAATATTTGCTGGCGGGCACCATCGCGCTTTCGATTTTCGTGGTGGCGATGATCGGCGGCGGAATCACTTACATTGATGACAAAGCACGCGGGCTGCACGAAGGCTATCTGGTGACGCCGATCAAGAAATCGGAGCTGGTGTTTTCGCTGATTGGTTCGGGCGTAATCAAGGGCATGATGACAGGCATGGTGCTGACAATCATCGGCGGACTGATCGTGGGCTTGCCAGAAATTTGGAATCCGCTGCGATTATTTTATTTGGTTTTGGTGGTGGGCGCGACGGGACTGGCGATGATGAGTTTCATGTTCCTGCTGATGGTGCGCGTGGACGATCCGCTGGTGCCGCGCGCGATCTTCGGCGTATTGAATACGCTGCTCTTCTTTCCTTCCGGCGCGGTTTATCCGATCGAGGCGTTTCCGTGGTGGCTGAAATGGGTTTCGGTGATTGATCCGTTCACCTATGCGGTGCACGCGCTGCGAAACCTCACCTTGAAAAATACCGGGATTGAAGGAATCTACGTGGACGTGCTAGTTTTGCTGGGCATCGCGGCGGTGATGACCTCGTTGAGCATCATGTTGTTCAAGCGACAGCTATAGCGTGGCTGTGGGCAAGCCGGGGATCGCGCGCCGAAAAATAGACTGAGGAGATCTCGTGGCAATTTTTGATACGTCGCAGGAGCACCCACCGGATAAGGTGCGGCGGTACATTATTACTACCATCGTTTTCATCGCGCTGGTTGTGGGTTTTGCCTGGTACTTGCTGCGATTTCACACGGAGGTTCGCACCGCGAAGCATTTTCTGGACACGGTGACGAGCGGGAATCTGGAGCAGGCTTATCATTTGTGGAGCCCCGGGCCGAGCTATTCGTACCAGGATTTTCTGGATGATTTTGGGCCCAATGGTTATTACGGCCCGGTGAAAAGTTATCACATCGAAAATGCGGAAGAGATTAAGCAGGGTCCGGTACAGCCGTCGGGGACTGTCGTCACAGTAGAAGTGAGCCCTTACGCGCCGTTTCCTTCGTCGAACGATGTGTTGAAACATAGCAAGACGAAGGAAGTGCGGCTGCAAGTGGAATATAAAGATCAATCCATCGGATTTGCGCCGTGATGTAACGCGTGGCGCCGTGGGACGGCGCGGGAGGCGTTGGAAACGTCCGTTCTTGCATGGAACTTTACACGCCGACTAGCAATTCTTCGCACTTCTGTCGCACTTCATCAACCGCAATGGATAAAATCGGGCGCGGATTGCTCGCGACGATGGCTTTGTCGCCGCGCGGGTGATCGAACGTAGCGCCGGTTTGAACGATGCGATGATCTGTTTGCCAGGGGCGCCACTGGACGGGGTCGGTGACGCTGAAAATCACGACGCTGGGGCGGCGCAACGCGGCTGCGAGATGGGCAGGGCCGGAATCATTTCCCACGAAGATGCGCGCGGCGGCGACGAGCGCTATCAGCTCGCGAATATCCAGCTGAGAATGCAGCACGACCGCGCAACTCCCCAATTCGCCGCGAACTTCTGCGGCGATCTCATCGTCGCGCGCGCCTAAATTTACAATGCTCACGATTCCATGCTTCTGGCGCAGCCATCGAGCAATTTCGGCAAACATTGCGACGGGCCAGCGCATTTCCGGCAAACGAGCGCCGGGCTGTAACACGGCATACTGCGCACCCGCGGCAATTCCCTTCGCTGCGAGCTTACGCGCGACTGAGGCAATCGCGTCCGGTTGTGGGAACACTTGGGCGTGAGGAATCGGGCCGCGCGGCAGGCCGGTGAAGTAAAACTGCGAGATGCGATGTTCGACGGTGTGGACGGTTGCCGCGCCTTGAAATTCCTGCACGTCGGGCACCGCGACGTTGTAGAGAAACGAGTACTGGTATCGGGCCCAGCCCACGCGCAATGCAGAACCTGAGGCGCCGGTGAGCATGGCGCTGCGCGGGCCGCCGTGCTGATTGAAGACGATCGGAAACTTGCGGCGGAGCAAATCGAGCGCCGTCTCGCCGAGGCCGCGCGAAAAGATGAGTTCGGCGATCGCGGGATTTCCTTCGAGCACCGCGGCGAAGCGCGGCTCGACCAGCACGTTGATTCGCAAATCAGGACGCCAGGAGTGCAGCGCGGCGATGGCGGGTGTTTCCAATACCAAGTCGCCGAGCGAACGAAGGCGGATGATCAGAACTTCGGCGCCCGGCGGCAATGCCGTTAGCAGAGTCGAGGGATCGTTCGAGATCGGCGGCGCGTTCAACGTTTACGCGGCGGCGAAGTGCGCAGCTTCATTCGGCTTCGATGCGGGCTTCATCAATCAGCATCACCGGGATGTCTTCGCGAATCGGATAGACGCGATGACACGACGGGCACTTCAAACCGCGCTGGTCGCCGGTCAACTTCACCGGCGTTTTATCCTGCGGGCAAACCAGAATATCGAGCAGTTCCTGCGAAACGGCCATGATATTCCTCCCAGCGCACTGTAGCAGAGTGGCGCGACGGGCGGCAAGCTCGGCGGACGTTTTTGAGCTGAGCGCGGCGCAGTGAGCGGCTCCGAGCTACGCGGGACGATGCAATCTGACGGGACGATTACGGGATCGGTTCGCGCGACAGCTAACCCAAACGCGCGACATTGAAATTCAGCTGGCCGCGCCATTCCGCGCCACTCGCCACTTCCAGCGGCCAGACTGCGATAATTTGCGAGCCTTGATAAATGCGCTCGAATCCTTCTTCCGATTCGGAGACCGTTTCGATGGGCGTAATCCAGAATTCCGGCGCGTGTGGGGCGGTGAGTGCCACGCTGACGCCTTGCCATTCGTCCACGACGCGCATATTCGAACCGGGCGCGACCGCGGACCAGCGCAAGGGTTGGCGCGCCCCGGCAGATTCAAAATAGCGATCGTGCGCGGACGGCGCGAGGAAATTCAAAACCGCTTCGATGCCGACATAGACGGAGGCGGTGCCAGCTGCCGCGCGGCGCAGGGTCACTTCGCAAAGGATGCCGAATCCCGCGGCGCTATTTGCAAACGAAAAAGTTTTTTCGGCTGTCCAATCCACGCTGGCTTCCGATATTAGAGTCGCCTGTATGGGCGAAACTTTCGTGGCGCGATAATTTCCACCGGCGAGCGCCGGATCTTCGGCCAGTTGCGCGGTGCCGCAATCCGGATGCTTCTTCTCGCGGCCAAAAACCAACAAGCGGAAACAGTGGCGAGCCCAGCGATCGTAATTGAGCCAGCGATCCAGGTCGGTCTCTTTCGCGCGTGTTTGTTCGTGAATGGATTGCGCGCCACGGGCCTCCCCTGCTTTCAAATTCTTGAGCTTCGCGTGGTAGGACTCGGGGCGTCGCGCCAGTGAATTCACCAGCGCGGCGTTGGACTGGCGGCAATCGAGCGCGGAAATTGTGGCGCCATCGGCGGGACAGAGCACGGCGGCGTAGCGATCGGACGTGAAATAGATTTCGTCGCGGCCATCGGAGTCAAAATCCATCGTGGCGACATTCTGGTAATGGCCAGTGGAATTCGCGAGCGCATCGGCGATCGCTTCGGCCTGAATCAACGAGCGCCACAGCTCGGTGCGCAAGTGCGGCGAATAGAGGCCGCCGAACACGCCGTGCCAATAAGGATCGTTGCACTGGCCGCGCAGAGTTAGCGTGCGTGCCTGTTCGCGCGCATCGCGGAAGGCTTGCACTGGGTGCGGGTGCTCGAATAACTTGCGGACTTTTTGCGAAACGTGGAGCATTTTTTTGTGCAGCAGATTCGATTCGCCGTATTTGGAGAAAAAGTTGCGCCAGATGCCGCCGCGCAGGAACGGCAGCATTTCGGTACGCGCGGCAAATTCGGTGGCCAGCGAGTGATAACGATTCCGCGCGGGAGTGGGCAGCGCCCATTCCATCATTTCGCTGTAGGACGCGGCGGGAAGATCGGCACGTCCAAACGAAGAATGCGAGGCAACCGCGCCGGCCGGTGTCGCAGTTTCCAGCCAATCCGAATTCTGCTCGAGCGCAACGAACAGATTTTCCAGCCAGCCTTCGGTGTAGCAAAGTTTGTTGGTGCCGGGCCACACGCCGAATTTTTCCAGGTCGTCGCCCATGGCCGCAAATCCGCCGGGATGTTCTTTCGCGGAAACGCGCAGAAATTCGATGGTATCGGCGGGCGCGTGAAAAGGCAGCAGGTAGCGCAGCGCTTTCAGACCGGGCAGAACTTTTACGGAATGGCGCTGATCTTCCGCGAGATAGTAGCCGAAGAGCTGGTCGAGTTCGAAGCCCGCACCGAGAAAATGATTATCGTCCACCAGCGTGTATTCGACTCCGGACGGTGCGAGCGAAGATGGCAACTGTGGCTCCCAGACGCGTTCGGCGAGCCACGCGCCGCCGGGGCGCGCACCAAAATGATTTTCGATGTAGTGGGAGAGGCGCGTGATCTGCTCGTGGCGGTCTTCCGGCGGAATGGCGATCAAGATCGGCTCGTAGAATCCGCCGCCGGCTATTTCCACCTGGCCGCGCTGCACCAGCGTGCGCAGCAAATCGAAATATTCGGGATGACCGCGCTCGATCCATTCGAGCAGCGAGCCCGTGTAATGCAAACCCATGCGGATGGAGGGGTGGCGCGCGAGGACCTGAACGAAAGGCAAATACGATTGGGTGTAGGCGCGCTCGATCACGTCATCAAAATTTCCGACCGGCTGATGCGCGTGAATAAGAAAGACGAGCTGAAATTTCGCCACTCAGGGCCTCGCTGAAGCATTAACAGGATAACCTGAATGCGCGCGAGTTCTCAAACGCACTTCGGCGCGTTGCGCTCACAAACTATCATCGGGTTGCATTGAAGGAGGCGGGAGCGGTGGCCCTCTTAGTGCTGCGGGCGGCTCTTCAGGCCGTACAAATCTCCGAGCGGACTTCAGAAGCGGTGGCAAATTGCGCGAGCCGCTCTTTCAGGCGCGTCATTGCCAGGTTTAGCGAGGCGTCTGCGACGCGCGCCGGAGCGTAAATCACGATCATGATTTCCTTGGCAGATTCGGTGATCATGCTGCGAGTGGAATCGCTGATGGGGCTGCCGAAAGGGCCCGCGGGATCAGCCAGAACCGGCCGGCCCTCCAGATGCCAGGTTTGTTTGCCGATGCCTTCGTATTTTTCGCCGGCCGAGCCGTGGCGCAACGCTGCCGGCGGATTAATTTTTGAGCGATCGTAGCAGCCGTAGGGCCAGCCCGTTTCGAGCGAGCCAAGATTTCCGATGTCCACCACGTTCAACACGCGGTAAAGGCCCTTGCCCTGCACGACGCGACGCAGCAGCGCTTCCGACGACGGACGATATTTCGATGGGTCCATTCCCCATTCGCGGAACATGGCGCGCACGGCGCGAACTGGCTCCGCTTCGGCGAGACTTTCCAGTGTGAATTCGGCGCGTTTGTGGGCGCAGACTTCGTCCATCAATTTCACGAGCTCGGGATGCACCAGGACGACGCTCGCGCCATCGGCTTCGACGACGCCGAGCTTCACGCCAGGCAATGCGATTTTAATTTCCATGAGTTCCGCTCTTTACTGGCTGCTATGATGACACGCGACCAGGCAATTCGGGGAAATTCAAGGAAATTCTAGCGGGAAACGGAATGGCGCACGATGAAATCTCGCGAAAAACACGAGAAGTTCGAGCGCGGGCTGGAACATTTCAACGCGCGACAGTTTTTTGAAGCGCATGAGTTATGGGAAGAAGTCTGGCTCGTCGAGGACGAGCCGGAAAAGACGTTTCTGCAAGGAATCATACAGCTTGCCGCGGCGTTTCATCATTACCGGCGCGGAAATACGGACGGGGCGGAGACGCTGCTGGCCGCTGGAATCGTGAAAATTTCGCGATTCCCTGCACAGCATCGCGGCCTGGCGATTCATGACCTGCGCGAGGAAGCGAAATTCTGGGCGCGCGCTCTGGGCAAGATGCAGCGCCCCGACGACGAGAAGTTACCCGCGATTCGGCGTGCCGACCGCCGCTCACCTCCAAAGATGGCCGAGCCGCGCGCCGAGAGTCACCGCAACAAAAATTGAAAAGCTTGAGATCATCCGCTGCGGGCCGGCAATTCCTCGTCCAATTGCGCCTGTGCCGGCGAACCTTGTTGGTTCTTGAGCGACCAAAGCTTCCTGGCTTGCTGTAGAGCCTCGGTGACGCTGGCACAAATATTTTCCGCGCCGACGTGCTGCTCGAATTCCGCGTTGCGCATGATTTCCGCCGGCTGCTGGCGTCCGCCGCAGAGCAGCAACGTGCGGCCGGATTTGTGCACGGCGTCCGCAAGATTCTCGAGGGCCTGCAAGCCGGTGCCATCTAGCGCAGTCATGTTGCGCAAACGCAGAATGACGATCGGCGGCAGGTCAGGAATGCGCTCAATGACGACATTGATTTTATCGGTGGCGCCGAATAGAAAAGGCCCGTGAATACGGAAGATGGCCACGTAGGGCGGAATTTCCTTGTGCTGCAGAATGTGCGCGTGGCCTTCCTGCAGATATTGTGCGGTCACTTCGGAGACGGTGGTGGTCTCGGTGACTTTGCGAATGTAAACGAGCGCGGCCAGGATCATGCCGGCTTCGACGGCGACGGTGAGGTCGGCGAACACCGTCAGAAAGAAGGTGACTAGCCAGGTTCCGATCTCCAGCGGAGATAGCTTCAGTAGTTCCGGAATTTCGCGCCATTCGCCCATGTTGTAGGAAACCACCAGAAGAATGGCGGCGAGCACAGCTAGCGGAACAAAACGCGCGAGCGGCGCGGCGAACAGGATGATCGCGAGCAGGGTGAGCGCGTGAATCATTCCCGCCACGGGAGTTTTTGCTCCCGAGCGGATATTCGTGGCCGTGCGGGCGATCGCACCGGTAGCCGGCAGCCCGCCGAAGAGTGGCGAACAAATATTGGCGACGCCCTGGGCCACCAGCTCGACGTTGGGATTGTGCTTGGTGCCGCTCATGCGGTCAGAAACCACTGCGGACATTAGCGATTCGATGGCGCCGAGCATGGCGACCGTAATTGCCGGCGAAACCAACGGCCGAAGCAGGTCGAAATGAAATTGTGGAACTTGCAGATGCGGCAAGCCCGAAGGAATCCCGCCGAAGCGCGTGCCGATGGTTTCCACTGGAAGTTTGAAAATGACGACGAGCGCAGTTCCCAGGAAGAGCGCTACGATGTATCCGGGGACCGGTTTCACGAAGCGCATGAACACGATGATGAGTGCCAATGAAAGCACGGCTAGCGCGGTCGCCAGCGGTGAGAGCGAGTGAAAATTGAGCGCCAGGGTTTCGATGCGCGCGGCGAATTCGCCCGGAACCTTTTCGATGCGCAAACCGAAGAAATCTTTAATCTGAGTGCTGGCAATGATTACAGCGATACCGTTGGTAAATCCCACGACTACCGGACGCGGAATGAATTTCACGGCGCTGCCGAGTCCTGTGATACCCAAAATTACCAGGATCACTCCGGCCATGAGCGTGCACATGTACAGCCCGTCCATGCCGTATCTCATGACGATGCCGTACACCACCACCACGAACGCGCCGGTGGGCCCTCCGATCTGCGTCGTGGAACCGCCGAGCGCCGATATGAGGAAGCCCGCGACGATGGCGGTGTACAGACCAGCTTGCGGAGGCACCCCGGATGCAATGGCGAAGGCCATCGCCAGCGGCAATGCGACCAGGCCGACGGTGATGCCCGCGATCAAATCGGCGACGAACGTGCGGGGGTTGTAGTCCCGCAGGCACTGGACCGATCTGGGGAGCCAAACTTTCATGGATGCAGGTTCGTCATTTTTTCAGGAGTCGGATGCGCCCGAGGAAAAAGCTATCGTCGTTTACGACCCGAGCAGGGTCGCTCGTCACTTGCACAACACCAAGATTAGTATCGCTCACACAGCGAAGAAGCTTGCAGAAATTGAGATTAGAAGTGACCAAGACATCAAAGTGGCTTGCGGAGGTATCGGACGCCGCGCCGATTCGCAGGATTTCTAGGGGTCGACGATGATTTGGCCCTTCATCCGTTTGTGTCCGGTGCCGCATTCCTTGCAGCAACGGAAGGAATACGTTCCGGGCTCGGTAGCCTCGATATCCACGGGTACGGACTCTCCCTTCTTCAATTTAAAGCAATCTTCACCGAAGATGAAGGCGAGGCCCGGCGGCGTGTTGGCCTTCGCGCCGTCTGGAAACGCGCTGACGTGCAGCCCGTGAGTGCGGTCGATGGAAATGACTTGCAAGCGAACTTTTTCGCCGACTTTCATGTGAATCACTGCGGGATCGAATTCGAAATCCTTGGCGGTCATGGCGATGGATCGCGGAGGAGGCTCGACCGCGCGTTCCGGTTTCGGTTTCGCGCCTTGATCGTCCTGCACTGCGCGGGCGGAACTTTGCACGGGACGCGCGACAACAAGTACGAGCATGGCGGCCGAAGCGAATAGTGCGGCGAAGCGAAAATAAACTTTCAAGATGGCGTCTCCTGTGAAAATCGCAGCGCGCGCGAAGAACTTCCCGGTGAATGATAAATGCTGCAAACGAGCCGCGAACCGTCGCGCCCGCGCCAGCCATTCTAACAGTGAACTCGCCCGGCGCAGAATCGGGAAAAGTTGACACGCTGGCGAGTGTGTAGCACGCTGGCTAAGTAAAGCCTAGCAACGCGAGCCTGAATTTAGCATCGAATCAGAAGCACTTAGAACCGAGGGAGAACACGAATGCCGCTGGACCGAGAACGGATCTTAGACGCTGCGCGGCAATGCTACGACCCGGAGATTCCCATCAACATCGTGGACCTGGGCCTGATTTACGACGTGCAATATGATGACGCCGGAAACGTAACTGTGAAAATGACACTGACTACGCAGGGCTGCCCTTCCGCGCAGGCGATTCCGGAACAGTTGCGTGCGCGTGTGGCCGCCATTGAAGAAGTGCGCGACGTGAAAGTGGAAATCGTGTGGGAGCCGGCGTGGAATCCCAGCATGATCAGTCCTAGCGGGCGGCAGGTCTTGGGACTGGAAGTCTAAAGCGGCCGCCGCGCTAGATGAAAATGCGCGGCGGATGCAACGACAGCTGCGAAAATCCGCTGCGCCGGGAAATCGTGGCGCACGGCGCAGCGCGATGGGCGCGCTGTTACTGTTCGACTAGGCTTTCTTGTTGGTGTACCAATCCGCGTTGATCGGCGTGAAGTTGGCCCACTTCTCCGGCAAATCTTCCAGCGCAAAAATAGCCGTTACCGGGCATACCGGCACGCAAGCCCCGCAATCAATACATTCCACGGGACTGATGTATAGCTGCGTTTCGGCTTCGAAGTCCGCCTCATCCTTGCGCGGGTGAATGCAATCCACCGGGCAGACGTCGACGCAGGCTGTATCCTTTGTTCCGATGCAAGGCTCGGCAATCACGTACGCCATTTCGAGATCTCCTCAAACGAGAGGTTTTGGAACGGTTTAGCCCCGGAGGTTGCTCCAGGACCGCGCCTTAATTTTTATATCACCAAAGGCAGGCCGGGTACAAGCGGTTGCCGCCGATGGCGTTCAGGCGGTCTTCGAATGAGGCGCTCAGCCGGATCCAACACGTCGCATTTTCGCGATCTATGGGCTTGCGCCGCTATTTGAGGCTGGCGACGTAGGCGACGAGGGCCTTCATTTCATCCGGCGACAGCTGCGGAGTGGGCATGCCCCCCGCTTTCATCTTCGCAGTTGGATGGCGCAATAGCTCCGTGATTTGGTCGGCGGAAAACTTCGCGCCAACCCCGATCAGCGCGGGAGCGGCGGCGGAGCCGACGCCCCCTTCACCGTGGCAGGCGGAGCAGTACTGTGCCTCGAAAATTCCCTTCCCTTTCGCCGCGAGTGGATCGGCCAGCGCCAGGTTGGCCGCGGACAGCGAAGCGGAAGAAAGTTCCGGCTCGAATGGCTTGCTCATGTACGCAACTTCATCCGCTTTCTGCTTGGCGAGTTGCTGCGCGATTCCGGGGTCGTGGCGATCCAGATACTTGCTGCGCAGGCCCAGGCCCAGGAGCGCGCACAGTACGAAGAGGTAGGCGGACATCGCAATGGGACGTTTCCACGGACGGCGCTCGACGCTGCGATCAAGAAACGGAAGCGCGACAACAGCGAGCGCCAGGAGCGTGGGAATTACCAGCACACCGATCACCGATGCGGCGCCGTGCCAGTATTTGAGCCACTGAAAAATCGGCAAGTAATACCATTCGGGCCGCGGGATGTACTGGGCGTCCGCGGGATTGGCTGGGGGACCAAGCTGTACCGGCAGGAAGAAGGCGAGGCATCCTAAGCCGATGATGAGCAGCGCGGTCAAGGACAAATCCATCATGATTTGGCGCGGATAGAAAAACTCCGGCTTCTGCTTGGGCTCCAAGGGATCTTCGGTGAACGGCCCGGCGGCTCCGACTTTGCGAAAGAGAAAAAGGTGGGAAGCCACCAGCGCGAAGATGCACGCAGGAATCAAAAACACGTGGGCGACATAAAAACGCGAGATGGTGAGAGTGCCCATGTCGGTGCCGCCGCGCATCAGGCGCTTAACGCTTTCTCCGAACAAGGGCATTTCGCTGGCGGCGTTGGTGCCGACGGCGGTGGCGAAGTAGGCCTTCTGGTCCCAGGGCAGGAGGTAGCCCGTGAAGGCCATCCCCAGCACAAGCGAGAACAACACGCACCCGGAAAACCAAAGCAGTTCGCGGCGGCCTTTATAGGCCCCGTAGAGATACGTTTGAGAAAGATGAAGCAGCAGCACCACGATCATGGCGCTGGCGCCGTAGGAATGCAGACCGCGAAGAAACGAACCAGCCGTGACGGACTTGGTGATGTACGCAACGGTGGTATGCGCGTGATCGGCCGAGGGAACGTAGTACAGCGCCAGGAATACGCCGGTGATGATTTGCGAAAGGAATACAAATAAGAGGCCGGAACCGAATACGTAAGCGAGCCGCGCGCCGCCCGGTATGGGTTCGTCCAGGGCGCTGCGCAGCAACGAATCCAGGCCCGTGCGGCGATCCAGCCAGCCGCGGAAACCGGTGGCGACCTCCTGCGACCCGTCGTTCTTAGTTTCGTGAATCGGGCTCAATGGCGGAGCGACCCGTCCTTTTTACTAGCCGATGACTTCCTTGTCGGCCACCAGTTGCCGGAAATATTGAAAACGCACCAGGAGTTGGCCGTCCTGCCCGGAGGTTTCCAGAGTATCCATTCCGCGCAGGCATGGGCCGCTGATGCGGGCGCCATCCGGCGCATAAACGGCGCCGTGGCACGGGCAGATAAATTCGCGCTTCTCGCTCACCCAGGGCACGGTGCAGCCCAGGTGCGGGCAGATCGAGGAAAGCACCAGCAACTGGCCTTTTGCGTCTTTCGTGACGTACACCGCTTTTTCGGAAATAGCTTTGCGCCAGCCGTCTACCTGCTCGATCTGAATGGTGCGCTCGATGGGCTCGCTCAGCGACGAAAATTCGGCCAACGAACCGACGGACGATGCTTTCAGTTCCGTAGTGCGGCGCAGCAGGGGAAAAAGAGCGAAGCGAATCAACGGTACGGCGAGTAAAGCGCCAACGCACAGCGAACCGAGCGCGAGCAAAGTTCCCAGAAATGATCGGCGCTGCTCGTCGAAGGGCTGCGCAGTGGAAAATTTCCATCGCGGAGTATTCCCGGCGTCGTCCGCACCGATCTTCATCGAGTCCTCCCGCAGCCGGGTGCAATCCTGCAAGTGGCGAACCCAATCACAGCGTCCGCCCAATCAACGGAGAATTTTTCACTTCTTTGGGAGTTGCCGAATGTAGGCCACAAGAGCGTTGATCAAGTCCGGAGAAAACTTCGAGCCGAAGGCTGGCATTTTGGCGCGTCCTTTGCTGATGATCGCCGCAAGCTGCGCGTCGGTTTGCTTTTGCACTTCGTCTGACCGCAGATCTTGAGCTTTAAGCGCTTTTCCGGTGGGAGTGTTGGCGCCGCCGTCGTCGCCGTGGCAGAGCGTGCAATTAGCTTTGAAAGTCTTGGCAGCGTCGTTCTGCGCAGGCAGGCTTGATGGGAGCGCCAAGGCTGCGAAAAACATGAAAATCGCCGTGGCTGCGATTCGACTGATGATCTGCTGCATTTGTTGTCTCTCTTTCGCTCGGGCGAGATTTCGCTGAAGGTCCCCGGGAGGATTCTGCAGTCCCGATCGTCCGAAGCACTGCGAAGGACCGGGATGGAGTTTACCGCAGCATCGCCCTTGCATGGTGTTCTTTTCTCCCGAGCTTCACGCAGACGCGCGCCGGTGTTCAAGATGGCATAAGCGGAAGCAGAGCGTGAGTACGCGTGCGCGCAGAAAACCTCCGATTCGGCATTTCATTCCAGCGTGTACGAGCGAGCTGGGGGGCCCAGCTCCTGATTCATCGCATTGCCAGACATGCCCGATCAGCGAATCCGTCGGGCGATTTACGTCATAACGCGCACGCCTACTGCTTCCGAATCGGTACGATCACACGGAGTTTTTGACGTGAATCGTTTTTCGCTCGGCCGTCTTTTTTTGTTTGAAGCAAAGGAAATTCAGCACGGCGGCCAACAGGGTCAGGCAGGCGGCTGCTAGTGAGGGTGTCATGAAGGCGAGGCTAATGCCTGATGACTCGAGAGGCAAATCATAAGAACGGATGGGGCCGATAAACCAACTGCAGCTCAAGAGCTGTGTCGTAATCGCAGCGTGATTTCGGTAACGGCGGCGCGCAGGTGAACGCTGAGGCGCTGCCGCTACACCCGCGGGTGGCGGCCCGCTCGGGTTGCCGCCAGTCCCGGCAAACCGATAGAATGGCTGCATGAGAGACGATATCCATCGCGCTCGGCATGATGGCTGGCTTCTGCTAACTTTCGCCGTCGCGCTGGTTGCGGCGCTTGTGGCGGCGCGTCCTGGGCGCGCGCAGACGGATGCGGGCAAAACTGCGCCGCACGGTGACAAAGCGGCCAGCGCCGTTGATCCGCAGCTGATTGATCTTGCGGGTTACCGGCAGCTGCTCGCGAAATACAAGGGCAAGCCGCTGGTGGTGAATTTCTGGGCCACCTGGTGCGAGCCTTGCCGCGATGAATACCCCATGATTGTGGAGCTAGCGAAGGAATTCAAACCGCAGGGCGTCAGCGTGATTGGCGTGGACATGGACGACGAATCGGACATGAACCTGGTGCGGCGATTTATTGCGCGCACGCAGCCGACATTCCCCAATTACCGACAGAAACCCGGGATTGACCTCGACGCTTTCTACGGCGGCGTGAATCCGGAGTGGAAAGGCACCATGCCGCAAACAATTTTCTACGGGCGCGACGGACAGATCCTGGGATTTTTTCTGGGCACGCGGCCACGGCCTATTTTCGAGCAAGCATTTCGGGCGACGCTCAGCCCCGCAGGCAGCGGCGGCGGTGACACTGGCCACGGCGGGGCACAGTAATCCGATAAGATTTCAGCAATTCATATTCATGGCAATAGGAGGCGCGCACTGATGCTTCACACTCGCGGCAATAAGATTACCTGGCTGGGACACGCGGCATTTCGCATCGACACACCGAGCGGCAAAGTAATTCTCGTAGATCCCTGGATCTTGACCAACCCTCTATGTCCTGAACCGAATAAGAAATTCGATCGCGTGGACACGATGCTCATCACGCACGGGCATTTCGATCACATCGCCGACGCGGTGGAGCTGGGCAAGAAGTACAAACCGCAAGTGGTGGGGATCTACGAACTGTGCGCGTGGCTGGAATCCAAAGGCGTGGCGAACAACAACGCAATGAATAAAGGCGGGACGCAGAAAGTCGGCGAATTCGAAGTGACCATGGTGAATGCGGTGCATTCCTGCGGCATTTTGGATGGCGATCACATTGTCTATGGCGGCGAAGCATGCGGCTACGTGCTGCGGCTTCCCGGCGGCCTGACGATCTATCATGCCGGAGATACGGCGCTTTTCGGCGACATGAAACTGATCGCGGAACTTTACGCGCCGGATGTGGCGCTGCTGCCGATCGGCGATCACTACACCATGGGTCCGCGCGAGGCTGCGATGGCGATTCGCTTCTTGAACGTGCGCCATGTGATTCCGATGCACTTTGGAACGTTTCCGCCGCTCGTCGGGCGGCCGGAGCAAGTCCGGCAGTTGACGCAAGACATCAGCGAGCTGGAGATTCACGTGCTGAAGCCGGGCGAATCTATCGGAGGAGCCAGCTCGCACGTCGCCGCGCAGAGCTAGGAGCGAATATGCCGGGAATTCTGGAACCGTCGGTTGAAAAATATCTTTCGAGCCTGCTGCCGGCGCGCGATGAAGTGCTCGCCGATATGGAGCGCTATGCGAGAGAGCACGACATCGCCATCATCGGGCCGGACTGCGGGCGGCTGCTGTATCTGATCGCGCGAATTTCCGGAGCCAAGAGAATTTTCGAGATGGGCTCGGCCATCGGCTATTCGGCGATCTGGTTTGCGCGCGCGGCGGGACCCGGCGCAGAAATTTACTGCACCGATGGAGATCCGGCTAACGCGGATCTCGCACGCAAGAACTTTGAACGCGCTGGCGTGAGTAAGAGCGTGCGATTCATGACCGGCGAGGCCGTGGATTTAATTGACAGCGTAGACGGCACGTTCGACATTATTTTGATTGATGTTTACAAACGTCAATATCCCGCGGCGCTTAAGAAATCCTTGCCGCGGCTGACCAGCGGCGGGCTGCTGATCACAGACAACGTGTTGTGGTCCGGGCGCGTGACGCAAGAAGCCAAGGACGACGACACGCGCGGCATTCTGGAATTCAACCGCACCGTGTACGGCTCGCCGGAACTCTTCCCCGTGATCGTGCCGCTGCGCGACGGCGTCGCCATTTGCCGCAAGGCGTAGCGCGAAACGACGCCAGCAACTCGTGCGGCCGAGGTTATCGCGCGGCGGCTTTCTGCGAAGAACGCGGCAGCAGGTTACGGAGGAAGAAAGCCACGTTGGCGGGGCGTTCGGCCAGGCGGCGCATGAAGTACGGAAACCAATCCACGCCGAAGGGGATGTACACGCGGACGCGGTATCCGTCGCGCACCAGCTTCTGCTGCAAATCTGTGCGGATGCCGTAAAGCATCTGGAATTCGAAGCGGTCGCGCTTGACGTCCTTCTCGCGGACGAAATCGACCGTGGCGCGAATCATCGCTGGGTCGTGTGTGGCGATGCCATGATATATTCCGCTCGCCAGCAGAATTCTCATCAGCTTCACGTAGTTGGCGTCCACATCGGATTTCTTCGGGAAGGCGACTTCGGGCGGCTCCTGATAAGCGCCCTTGCATAGGCGCAGGCGGCAGCCCACGGAGAGCAAATCGTGCACGTCTTGCTCGGTGCGATACAGATACGCCTGCATCACGGTGCCCACGTTCGAGTACTCGGAACGCACGCGTTTTACGATTTCTATGGTTCGCTGGGTGTAAGCCGAGCCTTCCATATCTACACGCACGAAATTCGATTGAGTGGCCGCATGCGCAACGATTTTTTCCAGCAGCTCCTCGCATAGGTCTTCGCTCAGGTCTAGGCCCAGCTGGGTCAGCTTTAGCGAAACATTCGCGTCTAAGTGTTCCTGCGCGATGCGGTCGAAGATGGCGATGTATTCGTCGGCGGCACGGCGCGCGCCCGTTTCGTCGGAGACGTTTTCACCGAGCAGGTCCAGGCTTGCCAGTTGCAGCGCGCGATTCACGTCACGCGCAGCTTCCAGCGCGTCATCCAGCTTTTCTCCGGCGACGAAGCGGCGCGCGACCCGGCGGCTCACCCCATTGCTCATCATCAGCGGAGCGAGTCGCTTGCTCTCGGAAAGACGCAGCAGCAGCGAGCGCATTAGAAAAGGCCGCGCCTTATGAATTGGGATTGAAACAGCTGGTGCGGTTGTGGCGGCATGAACTCTGAATTATGCAGCAATTGCGGCAGTGGCGTCAGCCTTTGTGACTTTCCAAGAACCGCTCGGCTTCGATGGCGGCCATGCAGCCGGAGCCGGCCGCGGTGATGGCTTGACGGTAATGATGGTCTTGCACGTCGCCGGCCGCAAACACGCCTTCGATATTGGTCTTCGGGCCGTCGTGCGTGATCAGGTAGCCGTTTTCGTCCATATCAAGCTGGCCTTTGAATAGCTTTGTGTTTGGATCGTGGCCGATCGCGACGAAAACTCCGGAGGTGTCCAGTTCGGTGGTGACGTTCGTATCCGTGTTGCGAACCCTCACTTTTTCCACGGATTTGCTGTTCACGTCGTGAACTTCTTCGATGACGTACGGCGTGAGGAACTCGATTTTCTCGTTGGCCTTCGCGCGATCCAGCATAATTTTCGTGGCGCGAAATTCGTTGCGGCGATGAATCAGCGTGACTTTCTTGGCGAATTTCGTGAGGAAGGTCGCTTCTTCCATAGCGGTGTCTCCGCCGCCGACTACGATGATGTCTTTCCCGCGGAAGAAGAAACCATCGCAGGTGGCGCAGGTGGAAACGCCGTGGCCTAGCAGGTGACGCTCCGATTCGATGCCCAACATTCTTGCCGACGCCCCTGCCGCAACGATCAGGGTCTCGGTTTCATAGGTTTCTTTTCCGGCGACGACGGTGAACGGGCGGCGGCTCAAGTCCACTGACGTTACTGCGCCGGACTGGAATTCAGTGCCGAAACGCTGCGCTTGTTTGCGCGAGTTTTCAATCAGCTCCGGGCCCAGAATGCCATCGGGAAAGCCGGGGAAATTTTCCACCAAGGTCGTCAACGCCAGTTGCCCGCCCGGCTCGTAGCCGTCCAGCACCAACGGAGCCAGATCTGCGCGTGCCGCATAGATCGCCGCCGTCAAGCCGGCACAGCCACTCCCGATGATGATTACCTTATGCACTGAATTTTCTCCCAGGTGTTCGATGCTGCAAGCCAGCGCGGCGAACTATACCAAACAACCCATTGTATCATTCCGCGCCGGGCCCGCCAGCGCCGGCGGTCTCTTGAACCGGGGTCCGGGCGGCCGACGAACGACGCGCGATTGCACCCGTCGGCGGCTTGCCTGATAATGGCGCGCGGACACGACAGGGATATGGCGACTCCCAACAATCTTTTTCGGCTGCTCAGTGAATTCATCGTGTTGCTGCTGGGCGCGTTGCTGATTTTGCTGGCTGCGACGGGCCGGATTGGCTTGCCCTCGCGGCCCGGGGGCGTTGTTGCGCTCGGAGCGATTTTCATATTTTGGGGCGTGCGAGCGGCTACGCGGCCCGGCGCAAAGATCGCGCGCATGGAGACCATGATTCGCTCCGGATCTCTCGCGCTGGTTGGCATCTTGATTCTCGCGGTGCCGTTCGTGCCGGCGCGTCATGCAGCGCAACTGTTCGTCCTAGCCGGAGGCGTGCTTGTGTTGCGCGGAGCGCTCGCCGCGGCGATTTCAGTGGCGCACCGTTGATTTTGCACGACGCCGCAAACATTGGAAGACTGGTGCATTCGCTCTTGCCAGCCGCGCGCGTTCCGGCTAACCTGCGCCGCAGCAGATCCGGATGCGGAGAAGGCACGGCTCAACCCCATGGCATGGAACCGGCTGCGCAATAATCGAATTGCGACGATCGAGGATACGTCAGGAGAACAACCATGCTGAAAGCGTTTAAAGAATTCGCGATGAAGGGCAACGTGCTCGACTTGGCCGTGGGTTTCATTATTGGGGCGGCGTTCGGAAAAATCGTCACGTCGCTGGTGGCGGATATCATCATGCCGCCGATCGGCCTGATACTTGGAAAGGTGGATTTTTCCGGTTTGTTCGTGAGTCTTTCCGGTAAATCGTACGCCACGTTGGCGGAAGCAAAGGCCGCAGGGGCACCCACGCTTAACTACGGACTATTCCTCAATAACGTGGTGGACTTCGTGATTGTGGCTTTCGCGGTGTTCCTGATCGTGCAGATGGTGAACAAGTGGAATAAACCCGCGCCGGCTCCCGCAGCCACCACCAAGGAATGTCCGTACTGCGCTTCGTCCATACCACTGAAGGCCACGCGCTGCCCGAACTGCACTTCGGAACTGCGTACGTAAGTCGTTCAAGCAATTCGCCGCAAGGAATGCAGAAGGCGCATCGGGTTCAGGATTCCGGCAATTTCTTGGGAGCGTCGCCGGATTCGAGCCGGTGGTCGCGTATTTCATGCACGTGCTGGCGCAGGCGCTCTAGAACAGCGTCCGTCTCACCCTGCGCCATCTCCCGCTCCACTTCTCCGAGAGCAAAATGAATAATGTCGTGGTGGTGGATTTCTTCGCCTGGCAGTTTGTCGCTCAATTCCAACCAGACGCGGTGCAGCAAATCAATTTCCTTAGGCGTGAGCCGCGGAGCGTGCGGGCCCAGATAGAAAATCTGCTCCTGTCCAGAGGGTGTGAAAATTTCCAGCGTCACGCGCGGGCGCGGCTCGGGCATGCGTTCCCAGGCGAGGCCTATTTCGCGCGCCTGCTCTGTCACCGGCATTTTCGATGAACTGCCCGCCACGACGGTGCTGGACTGCAAATTCATCGCGGTGCGCAGAATGCCTTCCCATAGATCGTTGGCGGCGGCCACGGCCAGGCGCACTGGCTTGCCTTCTTTTTCCGCCAGCGCCAGTACTTTAGTGAAGAGTAATTGCTCGATGGTGCTGAAAAGCTGGTCGGGAGCGAGGTCGTATTCGCCGGAAGCAGCGCGGCGCAGCATGCGCACGTGCAATACCACGATCTCCGCCTCTTTTTGCCGCACGCGCCGCAGCGCCGCTTCCAGATGGTATAGCGCGTAGTAGGTGCTCACCGGAACCAGAATGCTTCCGGGCGCAACGCCGACGCTGGCAGGCGTCAGTTCCGCTTCTTGCGCCAGATTGAATTGGTCGAGTTCCACGTGCGCGGCGCCCGCGGCGTGGACGCGCATGCGATGCTCGGAAATTTCGAACACCGTGAACAGCACAATCGTGAAAATGATTCCAG
Organism: uncultured Acidobacteriota bacterium; assembly: GCA_963710845.1. Lineage (GTDB taxonomy): Bacteria > Acidobacteriota > Terriglobia > Acidiferrales > UBA7541 > Palsa-295. The sequence continues at coordinate 167,378 of CAVQBU010000014.1, forward strand.
CGATAGTAGCTTGCGGTTTCGTAAACAAGTTGATGACCGCGATCGCCACCAGCACCAGCGTAATCATCCCAAGGCCGATGGGAATTTCCTTGCCGAAAATCACCGGGTTCAGCGGCACGCGGTATTCGCGGTCTTGCGGGTGCGTGTAACGCAGCACCAGCACCGCGATGCCCTTCATCGAAAAACTCCAGATCACGCCGAAGGCATACAAGTTGCCGAGGAAAGTGACGTCGCCGCGGCTGGCGATAATCGTAACGATCTGAAATGCCACGACCAGGTTGATGATGCGGTGCGTGGTGCCGAATCGCGGATGCGGATGGCGGAACCAGTCGGTGAGCACGCCGTCCTCAGACACGCGATTCAGCACGCCGTTGGAGCCAACGATCGCGGTGTTCACCGCTCCGGCAAGAATCAGAGTGCCGACCACCACGACAAACACGTGGAAGGTCAGCCGCACCGGAAAGCTTCCCACCAGGTGCATGGCCAGTCCGCCGATCAGATTCTCGGTGAAATTCCCGCGCACACTGTCTGGAATGATCATCACCGCGAAGAACGAAACCAGCGAGGTGAACACCAGGCTGTAAATAAAAATCACCAGCCCGGCTTTCTTCAGGTTCTTCAGCTTGGGATGCTCGATTTCACGATACACCTGCGCGAGCGATTCTTCGCCGCTCATCGCCAGCACCGAATGGCCCAGGCCGACAAAGATAATAATTACGGTGATCGTGTGCGCCCAGTGATAGCGGTCCAGCCAGCCGAGCGAACCCTGATCGAGCTTCATGTTCTGCCCGTTGGGCAGCGGAGGCAGACTCCAGCCGCTGCGCACCCACAGCGTGTAAAAGCACCAGCTGATTAGCACCACCACCATGATGGTGGTGAGCTGCATGATGCGCAGCGCTTTTCCGCTGGATTCGGGAACGCCTTTGATGTTTTCCCACCAGAAATAAAGGGTGATGATGATCGCGACCGTCGCGGCCGTGGCGTCCACGTTCAGATGCAGCGTGGTTCCGGCGTGATGGAATAGCTCGTTGATGACACCGACCAGATATTGCCCCGCGGAAACGCCGCTGATCGGCCCCGTGAGCACGTAATCGAACATCAGCGCAGATACGGAAAATTTCGCGAGGGTTCCGCCCAGCGCTTCTTTCACCACGCGATACACGCCACCGCGCACGAACATGCTGCAGCTCTCCACGTAAATTGCGCGCACCGCGTAGGAGAACAACATGATGCCGAGGATGAACCACGGCGCCGTCTTGCCGATGAATTGCTCGGCCTCGCCACCTGCGTAATAGGCGGAAGATGCCAGATCGTTCAGTACGATGGCAGCGGCGCGCCAGAATGAAATGAACGCCAGCATGGCCGTGGTGGCCACCAGAACTTTCGTTATAGGGCGGGCGCGAGCCGGCGTGAATGTGGGACCTGTGGAATTGGAATCCATACGCGTTTGAGTGTGGACAGGAACTATACGTTGAAACGCGGCTAAAAAGGAAGTCTTGCGGCGGATGGACCGCTGCTAAGGGTAACTACTGGACGGTTATTCGCTGGAGCTTCAGCCGGCTACGCGGTGGTTTCTTTTGCTGGGGAACGAAATTCGCGCGCGCAATCTTCGCACGGGCATATTTCGCGGAGATGCTCGAAGCTGAAAATACCCGTCGCGTGGCTATCAGAAAATTGGATCTGCAACGCGTAGTTCCCCACCGCATTGGCGCTCTTGGCCGTGACCCGCGGTTTGTACATGGGCAGCAATGCCGAGCTGCTGCTCGCGGTGCCCTTCGATTTTTTCTCGCGCTCGTCGTTGCACAGCGCGCAGGGGCAATGATCGCGCAGGTACGGAAAATCGTAGCGACTAGTGTGCTGGTCCGACCAGGTAATTTCCACGCCTTCGCCTGTCGAGACGTGTACCTTGATGCTCAGCGGTTTTTTTCGCGCGTCTTGTACGATTGGCATCGAAAGTTTAGCCGGCGATTTGGAAATCTACCTTCTTGGCTTCGGTTACGCGCCGCGAGGCGTCGAGAATTTCCATTGAAACCAGATCTCCCTGGCCGTCATAGTCAAGTATGATCCCCGGCTTTTCCTCATCGCTCTCAATGACGGAGGCGTTTTCCTTGAGGATGAAACTGAGCGTGTCGGTCTTTGGGTCATAATTAACTTTCACAGGCTTTGCCTCCAATACTTCGAAACCTTGCTCGTCCGGTACACCGTGACAACTTCCTGCGGGTCCCGATCCACATCCACGAAAACCCGTATCAGATAGGCCTTCGGCGGAAGATTCATTTTCACTTGCGACTGCATGACTACGCGCCCGGGCCGAATCTCAATGAGCTGGTCTGGGCCTTCGAGCACAGAACGAACAACTTCTTCCGAGAGTCCACGACGGTTCATTTCAAACCGCGCGTGATCCCCGATGACATAGTGTGCCATATTTGCGCTCGTTCACGGTGTCAGGCCAGCTCGGGTTTCAACGACGCAGCACCGTGCACCAGATGCCCGTGCGCGAACTCGATGCGGCGGTCGGCGAGACGCCCGATCGTGGCAGCGTGCGTCACCATCAGGATCGTATGTCCTTCGCTGTGCAACTCGCGCAGCAGGCCGAGCACGATTTCCTCGTTGGCTTCGTCGAGATTTCCAGTGGGTTCGTCCGCCAAGATTAGTTTCGGATGATTGATCAGCGCGCGCGCCACGGCAACGCGCTGCTGTTCGCCGCCGGAAAGTTGCGTAGGCAGGTGCTCGATGCGATCGCCCAAACCCACCCGCTCCAGTGCTTGTTGCGCTTCTTTCTCGTCGGTGGTGCTGTGAAAATACTGTGCGAGCATCACGTTTTCCACGGCAGTGAGATACGGCACCAGGTGGAATTGCTGGAAGATGAACCCGATTTTTTCGGCGCGAAAACGCGTCAGCCCCGCTTCGTCGAGGCGCGCAACGTCTGTGCCGTCCACAACCGCATGCCCGGCGGTGGGCGTGTCTAGCCCGCCAAGTATGTTGATGAGCGTCGTCTTGCCCGAGCCAGACGGCCCCATGATCGCGATCCACTCACCGGCATCCACGCGGAAGGACACTCCGTCGAGCGCGCGCACGTTCCCGAATTCCTTGCGCAGATTTTCCACTTGGACGAGCATCGCCACGTTCTTCTATGCCCCTCGCAAAATTTCGGCGGGCTTTACGTTACCCAGCATTCGCAATGGCAGCGCGCCTGCCAGCGTCACCGCGATCATCAGCACGGTCGTCACGGGGAAAACTTCCCAGCGCGGGGCGATCGCTGTGCCAAACACGCGCAGCCCCATCCAGTATGAAAGTGCGGCGCCTAAAATTGTGCCAACCAAACCGCCCACGGCGCCCAGCACGCCCACCTCAGCCAGAAATATTCCCACAATGCGCGAGATTGAGCCACCCAGCGATTTCATCAGGCCCACATCTTTGCGCCGTTCCATCGCCAGCGCCGCCATGGTGCCGAGCACGCATAGAACCGTGAGAATCAAAATCAACAGCACCATCGAAACGATAAGAATGCGGATGCGGCCGAGCAGCGCACCTTCCGCTTCGGCTACCTGTCTGATGGGCCGCACTTGATATCGCGGCAATGCTGCGGCCAAGCGCGATGCGTATCCCGCGATGACCGGCGCGGTGCCGGTGACGCTCAATTGTGCGACGCCGATTTGTCCTGGCAAATTTGCCAGCGCCTGCACCGCGCGCAGGCTCGCGAAAATCTGGTTATCTTCGGCGCCACCTGCGTCCACAATTCCGTTCACGCTGCATGACGCGCTACGATCGAGGTAAAGCAGTTCGAGCGGAGTCCCCACCGCGAGATGCAAACGCTGCGCAACGTTGCGGCCCACCAAACAGTGCGAATCATCCGCGCGCAAGGCCACCCAGTTCCCTTCCAGTTTCCACGTGGCATCGAGTTTCGGCGCCTGATCCAGCCATGTCCCCGCGACGACCACGGGAATATTTTGCGCGCGCGCAACAATGTACAGATACGGCGCGGCCGCTGAAACCTGTGCCGATGGCAACTGTTGCAGCTCGGTCAGCACTTCAAGCTCCGGCATCAAGCTGGGCACTTCGGCGCCGCTGACGGGCGAAATCACGATGTTCGCGCCGAGTGTGCGAAATTCCTGTGTCAATTTATTTTGTACGCCGAGATCCAGATTGAGCAGCGCGGAAATCACTGCTGCGCCACTAACAATCGCCAGGATCGCGACGGCCAGCCGCCCGCGGCTCCCGCGCAAAAGTTGAAAGACCAGCCGCCAGAACATTACTCGCCCCTCAGAATCACGGCTGGACGAAAATGCGCCGCCCGCCGCAGCGGAATCAGGCTGCCGACCATCGCAATGCTCGCCGCAAGAGCCAGTACCACCGGAATTAGAATGAAACGCGGCGATGCGGGCGTGCCGAAAACGCTCTCGCCCAAAAATCGGGCGAGCCCGGCGCCCACGAAAAATCCGATCGCACCTCCGGCAATCGCAAGTAGCACCTGCTCGGCGAGAAAAATGCCACCCACCAGAGCGTTGCTCGCGCCCAGCGCCTTCATCACACCGATTTCGGCTCGCCGTTCCAGTACCGTAGTCGCGGAAGTCGCCGCGACGGCTAGCGCAGCCGCGCCCAGCGCAGCCAGTGTGACGATCCACAGCAGAGTCCCGACCCGGGTGAGGATGCGGCCTTCGGTTTCCGCCACGCGCCGAATCGCATGGACTTCGGTTCCTGGCAGCACCGTCCTAATCTGGAAGCCGATGGACGAAATGTAGGGTGAGCAGAACCAACGGTCGTACTCGGTAGGCGTGAGCTGAATATTTTTGTCGGTTTGCGCGCGCTCGCCGCGTTCGGCCAACGCATCGGCTGGCTTGGTCAAAGCACTGACGAAAAGCTGGCGGAATTTTCCGGGATGGCCAGACATTTCCTGAGCGAAGGACAAGGGCGTGAGCACTGCATTGTCTTCCGCGCCGCCGGTGGAAATAATTCCCGTCACGACGAGCGGGCGTCCGCCGCCGGAAACTCCGCCCGCGGCGACGTGTATGGTTTTTCCGAGCGCAAAAGACGCGGGATATTTCTCGGCCAAGCTCAAACCGACGACACATTCATCAGCGCCATCGCGGAACCACCGGCCTTCCACTTTCCACCAAGGATGCGTGACGCTCGCGCCCGTCGCGAATTTTGTGCCGTCCGGCACCGGCACTTCGTGCTGATACCAGGTGCCGATCACAGTCGTCGCGCCACCGGTTTCCGAAACGTATGCCGGGACATCGAGAAACGGCGTAAATCCCAAAATATTATGGCGCCAGAAAATTGTTTTGAGTTTGCCGAGGTCGGCTTCGTTCAGGTATGCGCCTTCATCCACCGGCCGGTAATCCACACCGCCAATTTCCACCGGCAAAGTATCCGATTCCGGCGTGACTAGCAGATTCGCGCCCAGGCTGCGGAATTCGCGCGCCAGGCGGTCGCCTACTTCCAGCGCAATCGTAAGAGTGGCAGTGGCCACGGCCATGCCTATTACCAGCGCGGCAGCCGTCAGAACTTTTCGCCGCGGATTGCGCGTGAAGGATTCTCCTAGCAGGCGGGCAAACATTGCGTCAGGAGTGAATCTTGGAGGCGGCGTCGCCCAGCGCCGAGAGGTCCACGATCACTTCGCCTCCTTCCACGCGGGATTTCACGCTGATGGGATTGCAGCCACCGGACTGGCCGATCGAAGGAATGTAAATCGCGGCGCCGCAATTCCGGCAAATGACGCTCTGGCCTTCCTGGCGATATCCGGCGGTGCCGCAAATCTGGCAGGCATCGAGCGCCACCGCATAATCGCCATTCAGTTTGTGGATCACCAGAAAGCGAACCACGCTGCCGTCCACTTCTGCCGTGTAGAAATGTAAGCTGGAATCGGTAAGCTCGGAAAGCGGGATGCGAACTAGATTGTCCTGGGCGGTCAGCGTGCGCGCTGGCGAAGGTGCCGCGGCAACGCGCCCATAAACGTAATCTCCGGCAAACGAAACGACTACTGCGACGCATAAAATCGCCGCGGCAAAGCTCCAGCGCCGCTGGCGGCGGAATTCATATTCGCGCATGCGCCGCGCCGCGGGATTCTCGGCTTCGTCGGCCACGGGCTGCTTCGCGCTAAACCATTCGCGCAACACCACCAGCGCCGCGGCGCCCAGAATCAAAACAAAAAAGAAAACTTCGTTGCGCACAATCGGGCCGATAGTGGACATCTCCAATTTGCTGGAAGGGATCCACATCGCTTCGCTTAGTTCGTGCACGCCGGTGAGCGCCAGCTGAAACGCCACGACCATCAGAATCACACTGGTGGCTTTGAAAAACCGCTGCAAAGGAATGCGTAGCGTGCCCTGAAAGAAGAAGAGTCCCACGGAGACAGCAATCGCAATCCCGATCGCCGTGCCAATCCAAACCTGCACGCCCGCGGTGGAAAGCTCCACGGCACGCAGGACCAAAATCAGTTCCGCGCCTTCGCGCACCACCATCATGAAAACAAATGCGCCGATGGCCCAGCCGCCAGCGCGAGTGGATTTCTGCGCGTACGCTTCCACGCGTTCTTCGATGTGTTTCTTCAGATGGCGGGCCACACGATTCATCCACACGATCATGGAGATCACCAGCGCCGACGCCACCAGCATCAGCAGGCCTTCAAACCCATCCTCGCTTACTTTCCAGCGATCCAGCAGCACTGCGACCGCAAAGCTCGCCAGCACGGCCAGGGCCACGCCGCCCCAGACGTAGCTGGTGAGCGCACGACGACCCGTGCGATTCAGATACACCAGGACGATGCCGACGACGAGCGCAGCTTCGACACCTTCTCGCAGAGCCAAGAGGAGAGCGGAGAGCATATGTTTTCCAGTTGTAAACCAGTTGCAACTGGAAATTCAAGTCTAGCGCTGGGGTGCGCCAAAATCAAGCAAATTCAATGCCCTTAATCGCTTGCTCACGTTTCCCTGTAGAATAGCATCTTATAACCGAATGACTTCTCCGCACCAATCTCACACGCCAGCCCGAAGCGACCACAAGAGCGGCCGGACTCTGCCGCGCCAGAGCGCAGGTTTCACGGTTGCTCTGTTTATTTCGCTAGTGGCAGCGCTGGGTGTGCCGGCTTTGGACGCCATTGAGCGATCCGGCCAGAATTCCCCCGCCGCCGCTGGCACGGGCGCTGGCGCACAACGAAGTCAAACTGGCGCAGCACCGATTATGACCCCGCCTGTCGAACAAAAACTTCCCGCGCCTCCTCGCAAGCAAGACGTAAAGAAAGCCAAGGAAGCCTACAAACAAGGCCTGAAGCTCGAGCAGGGCGGCGACTGGCAGGCGGCTTATGACGCCTATTCCGACGCCGTGGATTGGGACCCCAGTAATCGCGAATTCCTGGTGCGGCAGACAGTCGCCAAAGGCCAAGTTGTGCAAATAAAAGTGGACCTCGCCGAACGCGAAGCAGTCTCCGGCCATTTTTCGAACGCTCTAAAGAATTTGCGCGATGCGATGCAGCTCGATCCTACGAACCGCACCATCCGCGAACGCCTTACGGAAATGGAGGCGCTGGATCCCGCGCGCGCCCGGCAAATTATCAACGAGCCGGTGATGATGCCCGCCGTGCAGCTCGATCATCGCCCGGGCAAGCAATCCTTCCACTTGCGCGGGCAAACGGAGTCGGCCTATCAGGAAATCGCGCAACGCTTCGGTGTGGAGGTCGCCTTCGATGTGGACGTGCGCCAGGTTCCGGTGAATCTCAACCTTCAGGACATGGATTTCGCCACGGCCACGCGCGTGCTAGGACAAGCGACCAGCACGTTCTGGAGACCGCTGAACAAGCGTCTTTTTTTTGTCGCTCCCGATACGACGCAGAAGCGCAAAGACTATGAAGTTTCCATCGTGCGCACCGTGCTGCTGGCTTCTTCGGAAACAAATGAACAGATGACTGAGCTATCGCGGCTGGTGCGCGAAATTGCCGGCATCACACGCACAGATCTGGATACTAAGAGCCGCACGCTGACGATGCGCGCCTCGCCGCAGGCGATCGCGGTGGCAACCGGCATCATCGAAGACTTGGAACGCCCGCCCGACGAGCTGATCCTGGAACTGGAAGTGATGGAAGTAGACCGCAACAACAATCTGGCCGCGGGTATCACCGGCCCGCAAACGGCGACAATTTATTCGATTCCCTCGAATGCCGCGCAACTGGTGCAACAGGGCGGTGCTGCGGCCCTCAACGCCCTGCTAACGCAAGTTTTTGGATCTGCTTCAGCGATTCCGCCGGTGTTGGCCTTCGGCGGCGGCAAGACCACCTTCTTCTACACGCTGCCAGGGGCTACCGCCACTCTTTCCAATTTTCTTTCGACGGTGCACTCCGGCCGGCGCGTTCTGCTGCGCGCCGAAGATGGCCAGCCTGCGACGTTCTTCGTCGGTGAGCGCTTCCCCGTTTCATTGGCGCAGTTTTCCTCGAGCCTTGTCGGCAACGCCACGACTCCGGCTACGCAGACTGCCGCACTTGCTGGCTCGGGCCCGACGCTGCCCATCTTTACGGTTACGACAGGAACGAATCCTGATTTCGTAGTGACGGCCGACTTCAACAACGACAATTTTCAGGATTTTGCGGTAGCTAACTTCACCGACGGAACACTGACGCTCTTCGATGGAAATCCTGCCGCTCCCGGTGCATTCGGAACCGGCACTACGATACCCGTCGGCGCCGGCCCCACATGGATCTCTACCGGTTTTTTCAACACGAAGGCAGACACCACCAACACCATTGTGGACCTCGCCGTCGCGAATCAGACCGCCGGCACAGTTTCGATTTTGCACGGAAAAGGTGACGGCACATTCATAGTCGAGCCGTCGTTGACGCTGCCGACCGGGGCCGGACCCACTGCCATCGCGGTCGGTGATTTCAACGATGACGGATTCGCGGATCTGGCGGTGGTGAACAAGAACGCCAACTCCGTGACCATTTTTCTGGGCAACGGCGATGAAACATTTCAGACGCCCACGACGACGCTCGTCACCGGAAACACCCCTACTGCGATTGTCGCCCAGGCTTTCAATCCGAACGCGCCGGGAATCCTTGACCTGGCCGTCACCAATTCCGCCGACAACACGCTGCAGATTTTCCTGGGCAACGGAAAGGGCACGTTTACCAACGGCGTGACGTACAACACCGGCGTCACGCCCGTTTTTGTCGCGTCTGCCGACGTGAATCTGGACGGCAATCTGGATCTGGTGGTGGCTGATAGTGGCGCTCCGACCACCGCCAACGCCGTTGGCAATAGTGTTTCCGTTTTCCTTGGCAACGGCGACGGCACTTTCATCCTTCCGGGCGGCACGAGGATGGATTTCGGCGCCGGAACGACTCCCACGTCTTTCGTCATCGCCGATTTCAATGACGACGGCATACCGGATTTGCTCGTTACCGCCAGCGGAGACGACGCCGCCGCACTGATGCTCGGCGCCGGCGGCGGCTTTTTTAATACGCCGCCCATCGAGGTGCCGGTGGGCACCACGCCTGATTCCGTTGCCACCGCCGATTTCAATGGTGACGGTCTGCCAGACGTTGCCATCTCGAATTTCGGCTCGAATACCGCGTCGGTGATTCTGGATTCATCCTCGTTGATCGGTCTTCTATCCAGCAACGGAATCGGCACCCAATTCCCCAACGCGGAGTACATTGATATCGGCCTGAAGGTGAAAGCCACCCCGCGCGTCCACGAGAACGGCGACGTCTCCCTGCAATTTGAATTCACGCTCAGCAATCTGGCGGGCAATAGCCTCAACAATATTCCCGTCGTGAAGAGCCAGGAAATTCATCAGACCGTGCGCGTGCGCGCGGACGAGTCCGCGCTGCTGGCAGGCTACCTATCGCCGCAGACCACCACCACGCTGAATGGCACGCCCGGAATTGCCAACCTGCCGTTGAACGGAATTGTCGGAGGGACTACTGCTAGACAGTTCACGAATACCGAGATCGTAATTCTGGTGACGCCGCGGATCGTGAATTCGGCGACGCGCAACAAGGAACATTTGATCTATGCAGGGCGCGGCCAATTGGGCGGCGCGGGCGCGTTGGGTCCCACATTTCAAGAACGCCGTGGCGGATTTGTGCAGCCCGTCGCACAACCGCAGGAACCAGCGGCAGCACCACCACAGCCGGTGCCGCAGCCGGAGCCAACTCCTGCGCCGCAGCCACAACCTGAACCGCAGCAGCAAACGGCGCCACCGCCAGTCCAAACACCTCCAGATCAGCCGCGAACGGTCCCGCAGCAGCAACCCGATGTCGCGCCGCGTTAGCAACGGCGCACGATGTCGTCACTGTGCTGTCGCGGGCACCCGCAAAGAAAACTCGATACGATAATTCGCGCTATGGCGCAGCTTCGAGCACGACCACCGGCTGATACGTGCGTGGCACCACGGGCTCGGCAATCGCGATCAATTGCCCCTGCTGGCTGAAGATGCGCAGCCGCGCCGGCTTCCAATCGCCGGAATCCAACTGCGCCGGCGCGTTCTGCGCCACGTTGGTCTGCCCCGGCTGAATCTGCGCGAGCGTCAGATTAAATTTTGCGCCGTGACGGACGCGTTTCTCGATTACCGGCAGAATCGTGGCACGCGGCAAGTCCGTCAGCAATTTTTCCAACGGAATCACGCGCTCGAGCAAGCGCCCGGCCCGTGCATCCTGCGCCAGATCATCGAGCGAAACAGCCTGGTCCAGCGTAAACTCACCGACCGCCGTGCGCGAGATCTCCGCCAGGTGCGCGCCGCTGCCCTGCAGCTTGCCCAATTCAAACGCGAGCGAACGTATATAAGTTCCGGCGCCGCACTCCACGACGAAACGCGCCACAGAATCTTCCACGCCTGTGAGCCGGAATTCGAATACTTCCACTTCCACCGGTTCCAGATTTACCGGCTTATTTTTCCGCGCAAGCTCGTGCGCCGGACGGCCGCGAATTTTTTTCGCGGAATACGCCGGCGGAGTCTGCTGAATCTTCCCGACGAATCGCGCCGCGTATGCCGCGAGCTCGTCGGCATTCAACGCCGGTGCCGCGTCGGGACTGAGTGCTTCCCCATCCGCGTCATACGTATCAGTCTCAAACCCAAACCGCACCGCGCAGGTGTAGCGCTTGCGCCGCCCTGTGTAAAAACGTGCCAATCGAGTGGCGCGCCCCAACGCGAGCACCAACACGCCCGTCGCCTGCGGATCAAGCGTCCCCAGATGCCCGATGGCGCGAAAGCCCGCGAGCTGGCGCACGGATTCGACGACGTCGTGCGAAGTCTTTCCCGACGGTTTGTCTATCACCAGAATTCCATCGGCGGGTGGCTGCTTGGGTGTGCGAGACATAAATTGTCTATAGGTAGTTGGACCGCGGCCGACATCGCCCGCACACGCGTTCCTTATCGCGCGCCCGTTACGAGCGCGAGAATAATTATGCGCCGAGCGATTGCCGTGTTACGAACTGCGCTCCTCGGGATTTTTCGCTTTGCGCAGCAAGCTCTCGATGCGATTGCCGTACTCTTCCGTTTCGTCGAGAATAAACAGCACCTCGGGCGCGCGCCGCATGTGCAAACGCTCCACCAATTCGTGCCGCACGTAACCCTTCGCGGCTTGCAGACCTTCCAGCGTCGTGGCGCGCTCCGCTTCGTCACCCGCGAGGCTCACAAACACGCGCACCGTGCGCATTCCGGCACCCATACGGACCTCGGTGACCATTACCGGTGCGGCCAGTCGCGGATCCTTCAATTCACCCGCGAGCATCAAGCTCACTTCGTTGCGAATTTCTTCTGCGATGCGTTCGGAGCGGTGTCCTTGGATGGTCATACGCTTTCCTCGTTCTGGTCTTCAAAATATTCCACGTTCTGCGAAAGCAAATCGCGCCCCAGGAGTCGTTCCGATTCCGCCGCGATCTCCGCCAGCGTTTTTTCCAGGTACGCCGCGTCGCCGGATATCGTCACGACGCCCACCCGCGAACGCTGCCAGGTTTCCTGATGCTCCAGCTCCGCCACGGCCACATTGTAGTGAGCGCGCAGCTGGTCTTTCAAGCTGCGCAATACCTGGCGCTTGTCCTTGAGGGACTGCGCATCCAGTATGTGGATTTCCAGGGTAAGGAGGCCGATCGGCATTTCAGTGTTGCGCAACAACCCCTGCTGCGCTGTTGAAGCTTATACCATCAAGAAGTCATGCGCGTCTGCGCGGCGCGTGTTCCTACGCGCTCTCTTGCCGTGGCGCGCGCGGACGCGGCGGAGGCGGCGGAGGCAGGGCCGCGATCTTTTCCACCGTGAAGCACTCCAGACTGTCGCCCACCGTCACATCAGCGAAATTCGCGATGCCGATGCCGCATTCAAATCCCTGGCGAACTTCCTTGGCGTCGTCCTTGAAGCGCTTCAGCGAATTGATCCGGCCGGTGAATATCACGGCCGCCTCGCGAATCACGCGCACTTCCGCGTCGCGCCGGATAATTCCTTCCGTTACTGAACAGCCTGCAATCGTGCCCACGCCCTTCACGCGGAAGGTGTCGCGCACTTCGGCCCTGCCCAGATGCTGTTCCTTGATGATCGGAGCCAGCAATCCCGCCACGGCCTTCTGCAATTCGTCGAGCAACTCGTAAATGATCGTGTAGCTGCGAATGTCCACATTTTCCCGCTGCGCCAGATCCGCCGCTTTGCGCTCGGGCTTCACGTTGAAGGCGACGATCACCGCGCCGGATGTGGAAGCCAGCAGCACGTCGCTTTCGTTCACCGCGCCGACGTTCGCCAGAATTACTTTCAGCTTTACCTGGTCGTTGGAAAGCTTCGGCAACATTTCGTTCAGCACTTCCACCGAACCTTGCACGTCGGCCTTCACCACCACCGGCAATTCCTTCACTTCGCCGATCTTCAATTGCTCGTGCAGCTGGTCCAGCGTCAAGCGGCCGCTAGAAGATTTGGCCAAAGCCGCGTCGCGCGCCTTGCCCTGGCGATATTCCACGATGTGCCGCGCCTTCGCCTCATCGGCCACCTGGAATTGATCGCCCGCTTCCGGCACGCCCTGCAGCCCGAGAACCTCCACAGGCGTCGAAGGTCCAGCCTGTTTGATGGCTCCGCCGCGATCGTCAAACATGGCGCGCACTTTGCCATACACCGCGCCCACGATGAACACATCGCCCACATGCAGCGTGCCGTTCTGCACGATCATGGTGGCCACGGGTCCGCGGCCTTTATCCACGCGCGATTCCAGCACCGTGCCCTTGGCAGGTACGCCCGGATCGGCCTTCAATTCGCGCATGTCGCCGACCAGCAAAATCATTTCCAGCAACTTGGGAATATTTTTCTTGGTTTTGGCGGAAACTTCCACCATCACCGTATCGCCGCCCCAATCTTCCGGCATCAACCCTTTTTCAGATAGCTGGCGCTTCACGCGTTCTACTTGCGCGTCTGGCTTATCCACCTTGTTGATCGCCACGATGATCGGCACACCCGCCGCGCGCGCGTGCGAAATCGCTTCTTCGGTTTGCGGCATCATGCCATCGTCGGCAGCTACCACCAGCACCACGATGTCTGTTACCTTCGCGCCGCGCGCACGCATGCGCGTGAACGCTTCGTGACCCGGCGTATCCACAAACACGATGCGCTTGCCCTGCACGTGCGCTTCGTACGCGCCAATGTGTTGCGTGATTCCGCCAGCTTCGCCGCCCGCGACGTCTGCTTCGCGAATGGCGTCGAGCAAGCTGGTTTTGCCGTGATCCACGTGACCCATCACGGTGACGACCGGAGCGCGAGGGACTTCGTTGCCCGTGCGCTCTTCCTTGACCTTTTCTTCCTGCACCAATTGTTCTTCGAACGTGACAACCTGCACGACGCCGTTGAACGCTTCGGCCAGATTCGTCGCCGTCGGCACATCCAGCGCCTGATTGATGCTGGCAAATACTCCACGGTCCAGCAAGGTCTTCAGAAGATCCTTGGCGCGGATGTCCAGCTTCTCCGCCAGCTCGCGCACCGTGATTCCTTCAGTCACGGTTAGCGCGCGCGGTTCACGCTTCACCGGCGCGACGGGCTCAACCGCTGTTGAGCGTCCGCCCGGGCCTGCGCCCGCGCGTGGACGAACTGGATGCAGCTTGCGCTCGCCTTCGGCGTAGCGCTTTTCGATCAGCGGCCGGCCGCGTGCTGCCGGCTTGCGCGCATAAAGCGGCTTGCCTGGTTCAGCCTTGGGAACTCCGGCGCCGGGGCGCTGCGTGCCAACTGGTCCCTTATTGTCGCGACCACCCGGTCCGCCACCGCTACCGGGGCGTTGCGGAAATCGCGAAGGCGGTCCACCCGGACGCTGCCCGGGCGCGCCACCAGGACGGCCTTGAGGCGCACTGCTCGTACGATATTGTTGCGGAGCTCCACCAGCCGGGCGCATGCCTTGCGGCGCTCCGGGACGAGCGGGATAGCGTTGCAAGGTTGAAGGTGCGCCAGCGGAACGCGGCGCGCCAGGCGCTGTCGCTGCAGGACGTGCTCCTGCAGGCGCGCTTCCCGGGGCTGCTGCGGATCGCAGCGGCACGCCGGGACGAGGCGCAGAAGTAGCAGGCGCAGCTACTGGACGTGCTGCCGTCGTCGAAGCTGGAGACGCAGCAGGCTTCGCTGCCACGGGCGCTGAGCCAGCCGGATGAGTCGTGGGATGAGTTGCCGTCGCGCCAGCAGGTGCGGCAGGTCGTGCAGCACCTGGAGCCGCAGCAGGGCCAGCTGCGGCAGAGTGTGCCGCAACACCAGGCCTCGCAGCTGCCGTCGCCGGAGCAGCAGGCGCCACGCCACCAGCAGCCGGCTTCGCGCCCACAGCCGCAGCAGGAGCTGCCGCGGCAGGCTTCACTGCTGGCTTCTTCGCCGCCGTGGCTTTCGCGGCTTTCTCCGCCGCCTCAGCTTCTTCAGCAGCGGCGAGGCCGCGGAAATGCTTGCGCACCAGTTCCGCGTGCTTCAGGTCAATCGAGCTCGAGTGCGTCTTTTTTTCCGTGACGCCGGCTTCGGGAAGATAGTCAATCAGGACTTTCGCCTTGATCTCCAGTTCCCGCGCCAGTTCGTTAATCCGGACTTGATTGGAATCTGCCATTCGCCTCTTTTCAACAGCGCCGGCACTCGTGCCCGCGCATCCCTGCATTTACAAAATCCTGCAAAAAACTAACCGCCAGCAAAAATCCGTTACTGCTCGGCGCCTTCTTCCGACGTGCCGATCTCTTCTTCGCGCACTTCTTCGGTGGCTTCTTCCGTAGCTTCGTCCACGGCTTCGGCTTCTGCGGCCACGTCCGCGGGAGCAGCCTCCGCATCCGGTACCGCTTCGCCTTCGGCCGCCGCAATCTCTTCGGTAGCTTCTTCGGTCGCTTCGTCCACGAGCGCTGCTTCTTCGCCCGCAGCCGCAGTTTCTTCCGTCGCTACGCCGTCGTCTTCTGTCGCAACAGCAGCGTCTGGCGCATCCGGCGCAGCAGTAGCCGCCGTTTCTAGCGCCTCGAAATAAGCGGCGACCGACTGGTGAATCTTCTCCACCATTTTCTCGCCGATGCCGGGAATTTCCACCAGCTGCTCAGGCGTCATGTCCGCCAACTTTTCGATTGAAGTGACGCCTGCCGCTTCCAGTTTCTCGATCGTCTTCGGACCCACGCCGGCAAGCTGGGTCAGCGCGGTTCCCGGAGCAGTGAGCGCGGCCATCTGCGCTTCGATCTCGCGGCGCTTCTCTTCTTCGCTCTTGATGTCAATATTCCAGCCAATCAATTTGCTGGCGAGCCGGACGTTCTGGCCCTTCTTGCCAATCGCGAGCGAGAGCTGCGTATCCTCCACAATCACTTCGAGCCGCTTTTCTTCCGGGTCAACAATCTGCACGCGAGTGACTTTCGCAGGGCTCAGCGCCTTTTGCGCGAACGCCACTGTCTCTTCGTTAAACGGAATAATGTCAATCTTCTCGCCGCGCAACTCGCGAATAATGGACTGCACGCGCATACCCTTCATGCCGACGCACGCACCCACCGGGTCGACGTCCTTGTCGCGACTTTCCACCGCGATCTTGGTGCGCTCACCGGCTTCGCGAGCAACCGCGCGGATTTGCACCGTGCCGTCGTAAATTTCCGGCACTTCCATTTCAAACAAGCGCTGCACCAGGGCGGGATCGGCGCGCGATACCACGACCTGCGGACCTTTCGCAGCGCGTTCCACCGCGCGAATCGTCACGCGCAGACGGTCACCCACGTTGTACGCTTCCAGGCGCGACTGCTCGCGCTTGGGCAGCCGCGCTTCGGTGCGCCCCATGTCCACGATAATGTCCGGGCCTTCCATGCGCTTCACCACGCTGTTGATCAGCTCGCCCACGCGCGTGTGGAATTCGTTGTAAATCGTGTCGCGCTCGGCTTCGCGCACTTTCTGCAGAATCACTTGCTTCGCAGTCTGCGCGGCGATGCGGCCCAGCACGTCGGTCGGCTTGGACTCAGTGACTTCGCCGCCCACTTCCACATCCGGCTGGCGTTTACGCGCATCATTCAGCGAAATTTCGCGCACCGGATCGGCCACTTCCTCCACCACCGTGTGCACCGAAAACACGTCCACCTGCCCCGTGGTCGGATTGAATTTCGAGCGCAGGTCTTCCTCGGTGCGGTAATACTTCCGCGCCGCAACCACCATCGCGTCTTCAATCGCCGCGATAATGATTTCCGGTTCAATATGCTTTTCCCGGCTGATCAGCTCGATCTGTTGGTACAGCTGACTCGCCATTCGCTCTCTCCCGTAGATCCCAAGAAACAATTGCCAGCGTCAGTTGCCGAATGCCGCCGTTGCTAAAGCTCCACCACCAAATTCGCTTTCTTGATGCCGGCGTACGGCACCGCGATCTCGCGATCGCGCACCGTGAACTTCACCACACCGTCCGTGATTCCCGCCAGCCGCCCTTCGAAATACGCCTGCTTCTCGAGCGGCTCGTTCAACCAAATCTTTGCCAGCCGTCCGGCGAAGCGCTCGTAATCCGCGGGTTTGATCAATTTCCGATCCAGCCCCGGCGAACTTACTTCCAGCACGTAAGCCGGTCCGGGAACCAAATCTTCCATGTCCAGGATCACGCTCAACTGCTCGCTGACCTGCTCGCAATCCTTGTGAGTGACGCCCAACCCTTCCGGATTCCGCGGGCCGGGCAGCCGGTCAATGTACACGCGCAGCATGCGCTGCTTGCCAACCTTCCATTCGATGTCGAAGATCTCGAGGCACAACGAGCGTGCCACCCGCTCAGCCGCCTCTCGAACCTTTTCCAGTTGCATTCTATTCCAACAGCGCTGTTTAGCTTCGTTCCGACAGCTGGCCTGAAAACGTCCGGCGATACCAGCAGTCCCGAACCGCGCGCGCCAGCGAGTTCCAGTACTACCCTGCGAGCGGCTTTCTGCTTTCCTGCCCGCTCGCCCTTCGACCGCAGGCACCCCGGGCATTGACGCACCGGCATCCCGCCATCCGTCGCGTCCAACAAAAAAGTGGGCTTGCGCCCACTGGCTCATGCGACCTGTCTGGAAGCAACCCAGTATAATTTCTCGCGGCCAAAAACGCAAGAACAGCGTCCGCATCCCTTCGCGATCCCGCTCTGGCGCTGCGATCTGTCCTTGGCCTCCCGGTCGCCCAACCGCTTCCACCGGGCTGGGTTCCCAGCAGCGCACCAGGCGCCAGAAAGCAACTTGGCGATAGCTTCACTATCGTGTATTTAGTCTCGCACCACGTCCCTAGAATGTCATCAAGGAGCTGTCCATGACCCAGCGACGGATTTTGCGGATAGCGGGCGCTGCGGCGCTGGTGGCTATCGTACCCAGCGCCAGCCTATTCTCGCAACAGAAGATGGACAGCTTCAATCGCGACCGTGCGCGCGCGATTTTGCACGACGCTTACGACAATGTGAAAAAACACTATTACGATCCGAAATTTCACGGCGTGGATCTGGACGCTCGCTACCACCAGTACGATGAAAAGATCAGCGCTGCCGGCTCGCTGAGCCAATCCTTCGGCATGGTCGCGGGATTCCTCGACGGCCTGAACGATTCCCACACTTTCTTCAATCCCCCCGCGCGTCCCTATCGCGTGGACTACGGCTATCGCCTGCAGATGTATGGCAACGATTGCTTCGTCACCAGAGTGCGTCCCGGAACCGACGCGGAAACAAAAGTCCATCCCGGTGACCAAGTCCTCGGCTACAACAAATTCGATGTTACCCGAGCTGACTTCTGGAAAATGAGCTACTACTTCAACAGCCTTGCGCCGCAGAAGGGGTCCATCCTCGAGATTCGCGACTCGAGCGGCCAATCGCGCGAGCTAACCATTGATGCCAAAGTGCGCGAGCTGAAGAGGGTGCTCGACCTGACCGGACAGGACGGCGGAGGCGATTTCTGGGACTTAGTGAGGCAAGAAGAGAATTCCGATCACGTGGTTCGTCAACGCTGGGTGGACGCGGGCGACGTGATGGTCTGGAAGATGCCGGAATTCTTCATTGAAGATCGCGAGGTGGACCGCATTTTCAATGACGCCCGCAAACACAAGACTCTCATCCTGGATTTGCGTGGCAACCCCGGCGGCGCCGTCACGACCCTCGACCGCGTGGTCGGCAACCTCTTCGACCACGATCTGAAAATCGCGGACCGCGACGGCCGCAAGGAACTGAAACCGGAGGTCGCTAAGACGCGCGGCGGCGACATCTTCACCGGAAAGCTGATCGTTTTGGTGGACAGCGCATCGGCGTCCTGCGCGGAGCTTCTACCACGCGTCATTCAACTGGAGAATCGCGGGACCGTGATCGGCGACCGCACCGCCGGAGCGGTGATGGAAGCGCGGCACTATCCCGGCTCTCTGGGCATGGACACCAAGATTTTCTACGGCTTTTCGATCACCGAAGCGGATTTAACCATGAAAGATCGCAAGAGCCTGGAACACACCGGTGTCACGCCGGATGAGCTGATACTTCCGACGGCCAAAGATCTCGCCAGCGGCAGCGATCCGGTTCTTGCTCGCGCGTTTGAACTCGGCGGCCACAAAGTTGATCCCGTCGCCGCCGGAAAAATGTTCCCGTTTGAATGGTTGCCGAACTAAGCGCGAGCGCTCGCCGCAGACGTCTTCTCCGTGGCCAAAAAAAGGCCCCCCGGCTGAAAATCCAGGAGGCCTTTGGTTGCGTAGGATTCGCGCAGCGCGAAAACAACAGCCGCCGCGCTACGAATTTACTGCTGCGGCGGTGTCGCCGGCTTCGGCGCTGGTGCACGCTGCGGCGCAGGGGTCCGCGGCGTGGTTCCCGCGGCCTTGGCCGGGTAGCTCTGGTCGAACAGGCGAATGATGTCCTGCGTCACGTCCACCGAATTCGCCGCGAAGATTACCGGCGAAGTCTGTCCGGAGCGATCCAGAATGACGCTGAACGCATTGTCGCGGGCATACTTGCTCAGCACGTCAATCATGCGGCGGCCGATGCGGTCCACGATCTCGCGTTGCGCTTCGTTGAAATCGTCCTGTGCGTCCTGCGAACGGCGTTGGAACGTGCGCTGGAGCTGTTCGCCCTCGCGCTGCAATCGCCCTTTTTCGTCGTCGCTCAAC
Source organism: uncultured Acidobacteriota bacterium (assembly GCA_963710845.1). Classification (GTDB taxonomy): domain Bacteria; phylum Acidobacteriota; class Terriglobia; order Acidiferrales; family UBA7541; genus Palsa-295. The sequence goes on from CAVQBU010000014.1 coordinate 186,887, forward strand.
GTGGTCTGGCCGGTGCGCAGGCGGGTCTGAATATCTTCCATCTGCTTCTGCATGTTGGAAAGCTCCGTCTGCCGGGGCGCAAATTGCGATTGCAATTCCGCAGCGGCCTGCTTCCCTTCCGCGGTGCTGGTGATCGCTACCTGTACATCGATGACCCCTACCTTGCCTGCTGCCGCGGGGGCCGAAGCGCCGCCCGTCTGCGCCCACATGGCGGGAACCATCAGGAACGCCGCCAGGGCCGGGACTGCAAATCGCATCTTCATTCTCACTCCTTGAATTAGATAGTCTTTCGGATGCCGGTGCCACGAACTGTGCCGCATATTATGCTGGACACAAACCGCAGATTATAGCTGTCGCCGGAGAAGCTGGTCAATCGCTTTCGATTCGCCTGCCGCCGGTCGCGCCCGATTCAACCGTGCCCTTGTGGGATGCGCGCGTCGCACGCATGGTTGGTCTCGCCCGCGGCGGCAGGCGTCCCGGCACACCGCCGCGCATCAACCTGCGCACCCTGAACCCCAGCCGTGCTAGTGCGGCAGCGGCACCAGCAGGATTCGGTTGTTGGCCGAATCAATCACCGCCGCCAGATTCAACCGCGGATCAATGGCGAGCGCATTCGGGCCCAGCACCACGGGTGCCACCGCGCCCACATCGAGCACTTCACGCACCTGCGGCGTGGGGCAATTCGAAATTCCATTTGGATTCGGCGGGCAAACGTAATCAAGAATCGAAAGCGTGTTGCTGGCCGAATTTGAAGTGACCAGCGTGCTGGTATTGAAATTGTAATCCAGCGACGTGGGGTTGATCCCAGCGCTGATCGTGTAGATCTGTTTCGACGCCAATGGATCCACAAGATCCACGTTGTTAGCCGCGCTGTCTGTCACCGCGAAAACCTGATTCAGTGAATCGAACACTACGCCGGTGGGAAGCTCCATCGCGATGTGAGTGAACGCGCCGGCGGGCAACGGAACCAAATCCAAACCGTTGTTGTTGGATGCAGTGGCGATGCCCGCGATGGATTGCGTGATGTCACTGTTGACGGCCGGATCGATCGCCAGTCCCAAGGGGAGGTAATCAATAGGGTTCCCCAGTGAAGCCGTTGTGGATGTCGCGCTGGCGACGGTGAAAGTCGAAAAGCCGCCCGCACTATTGCCGCTGGTAACGACGGTGTCTGTGATGACTGCCAGCGCCGTGTACGGATCGATGGCGACTCCGATGGGCAGCGTCGCCGAGCCCAGCGCCACCGTCTGCGGGCTGTTGAACACATTGTCCAAGCCTTTTTCATCCAGCACGGTCACGTCATTGCTTCCGTTGTTCGTCACTACGGCCTGACCGGTCCGCGCCAGAACGGCCACGCCTTGGGGAACCGCGCCTGTAGTGAAAAAGCTCGGCGCTTGCGGCGTGATTTGCGTGCCGTCCAGCAAGTTGACCACAGAGATGCTATTGCTGCCGGAATTCGTCACCACTGCTTGATCGAGATAAGGATCGACGGCTACGCCTACCGGTGAGTTGCCCACCGTGACGGGCTGAATCACCGTGAGATCGCTGAGGTTCGAAATAGCCGCGCCATTTTGCACGTACACCGCGTAACGCCGCGCCAGCGCCACATCCGCCGCTGGGATCGCTGCGGTGACCTGGCGGCTGCTCACAAAAGTGGTGGGCACTGCGGCGCCGTCCAGCCTTACCTGCGAACCGCCGGTGAATCCATTGCCGATCACCGAAAGAGTTATGCCCACCGCCGGACTGTGCGCGAACGTCGTCGCCGGACTGGTTGCTAAAATCTGAAACGGATTGGGCGCAACGGTCGCCATGGGGAACACGGAAACGGTATTGTTCCCCTGATTCACAATATAGGCCGTGTTAGTGATGGGATTCACCGCTACAGCTTGCGGCGAATTGAAGCCCGCCACCGTTTGCAGAACCTGATTGTTTTTCAGGTCCAGTACATAGCCGTTGTTTGAGGCGCCGTTCACCACAAATCCGATATTGGCCAGCGGGTTTACCGCCACAGCCACCAACCCCAAATTGGCGAACGGAATTCCACCTTGCGTGAACGGAATCGAGCTGACCGATTGATTCAGCATGCTGAACGTGAAAACCGCCGGAGCCGCCGGCGCATTATTCGGACCCTCTGGATCGGCGAAAACCGCCTGATGCGTCGCGGCATTAATGCCCACGCCCTGCACGGTGTTCGAAATCACCAGACTGGCAACTACCAGCGGCGTGCGCCCGAAGTCCGCGGGATTCACGCCGGCCCCAGGATTGCGCCCCAGATCCACGATCGTAATCGTGCCGGCGCTACCGGGAGTAATCACGGCCCAGTTCAATCGCGGATCCACGGCCACCGCAGGTTTCAGGCCGGTGCCAATGGCCGTCAGCACGCCGCTAATTGTTTGGATGAACGTGGGCACACCGGCGGAAAAATCGATGATGGCAGCGCTGTTGGTTGATTGGAAAGCAACCAGCCCGCGATGCGACAACGGATTAATGGCGATCCCGTAGGGCACCGGTGGTCCGTTGGGCGGAGTGTTGTTATTCGGCAGCGGCAGCGTTGTCACTGCCTGGGTGACCAAATCAATTACCGAAACTGAGTTGTCCGCGCTGTTAGTGACGGCCGCGATGTGATCTCCGAGCGCACCCGTCGCAGTAGTGACTTGATCGTCAATTGCCACGGCGGTCGGAGCGTGCCCCACCGGAACCGTCGTCGTCGCCAGCGTCGTGAGGTTCACGATGCTGACCGAGTTGCCGCCCATATTCGCGATCACCGCCAGATTCAACGCGGTATCAATCGCGATTGCTTGCGGCGATGCCCCTACCGGAAACGTGGAGCTTACGCCGGTGGAAATGTCGCTGGCCAGCGGTTCTACAGTCAGATTCACAGCAGACATCCGCGGGTTCGGAGGCGCCACATCACTATTCTGCACGATCAGCGGATACTGTCCCGGCGCGGGAGCGCACGTTCCGGGTATGGTCACTGCCAATTGCTGCGAACTGGTCAGCGTCGCGGCAACCGTCTGGCTGTTGCACTGCACGGTAGTATTTGGTGAAAAGAATCCGCCGATCAGATTCACGCCCGCCGACCCGGCATTCGGCACGATGGTATCCGGCGATAACGCCACCACCGCAGGACGCGACGGCATCACTGTCAGGCCCAGCGGACCGGTGACGCCATTCGACACATCGCCGTTCTGCGCCTGGACGACCAAGGCCACCGGTCCCGCAATCGAAAGAGGAGCCGCGGGAATCTTCGCGTCGAGCAACGTGGTGCTAAGAAAAATCGTGGGCACCGGCGCGGGCGGAGTCCCTGCCAGCACCACGCTGTTCGATGTGAAGTTTGTCCCAGTCAGATACACTTCTTGCTGCGCGGAACCTTCACCGACGGTGTTAGGCGCCGCGGATGTGAGCGTTGGAGCCGCGGAACTGATGATCGTCGTAATCGCATTACCCGACTCCAGCGGATCGAAGCCCGAGACCGCGGTTATCGTCACGCTACCCGGCGGATTACTAAGCGGAGCCGTGTAAACGGCGGAGTTCCCGTTACCCGCGACAATAAATCCGTCATTTACATCGCCGTTCGCAACTCCGTTGACTTCCCAAGTAACGCCGATATTCGTGGTGCCCGTCACGTTCGCAGTAAATTTGAACTTATCGCCCGGAGCGATGGTCGCTGCATTCGGCGTGACGGCCACGCGAATCTGGGAATCAATGTGCACCACGGTGGCGCCAAATATGTTTGTGTTGACGGTACTGGTAGCCACGACCAAAAAGTCGTTGGTCGGCGGCAGAGTCGCCGGCGCGGTGTAGAACCCACCCTGCGGCGTGTTGGTCTGCCCCGTGGTAATAATCCCGTAACCGCTGGGCAGCTGCGTTTGTCCGGTTGTCGCCGGACTGCAAATCGTCGGCTTGGCATTCGTGGGCGATGGCACCAAACAAATCTGCCACGTTACGGATGTCGTGGATGTGCCAGTGACCACCGCTTGAAACTGCTGCTGGCCGCCTAATGGTACGCTTGGGTTGAGAGGGGTTACCGTGACGCCCACGGGCGTGGAATTCCCTCCGCAACCAATCAGGAACGCGGGTGCGGCGACGAACAATGCGGCCGCGCCCAACCTCAGTATCATGTTGCGCATTTCTTTCACCCTCTCATCTGAATTCGCTGCGCGCTCCGGTCGCCTTCCATTGCCTCGGATCCGATCGCGCGGCCGCTTCCCTGTTGCCAATCTCTAGAATGTCTTACCCACCGTAAAGCGGAAGGTATGCACCGGCTCGATCAGGTTCGCCGGGATGTGCTGCGTATTGGCGACGATGAACGCCTGCAATTGCGGCGCGATCTGCGTTTCCAGCACGCCGGGCGGCAGGGAGTTTTTCACCGCGTCGCTGAGCGCGTAACCGCCGCTCAAGCCGTTGATGGTTTCGGTCAGCCGCAAATAGTTGTAAGCATAATAAATGCGGAAGGGCGCGTTCACGATCGGCAGAACCACGTCCAGCTCCACGCCAGCCGACGTGTGGACTTTAAAATTGGTGCCCGGATAAATGGGCAGATTGGGGGCAATCTTCAGATTCGGAAAATCCGGATTCGGATATTGCTGCTGGTAAACCGTGACCGCTGCGGGATCCAGCGCCAGCTGCGATGGCCGCAGAATGCCATTGATGCCGATGTCATTGAACAACGTCAGTGTCACCGGCCCGGCAATCGGAATGCGGTATTCCATGTTTCCGACATTCTGGAAATCGCCACCCGGCCTGGTGGGCAGGAATTGGATCATCGGCACGCCGATGGTTTGTAGTGTCGGTTGTCCCTGGGCGTTCAGCACCGTCGGGTTGAAGAAGGTTACCGCCTGCGTGGTGGCCTCAGGAATCTCGACGAAGGGCGAGATCGTGTAGAAATTGAAGCCGCGCACGTCGTTCTCGCCGCCCAGGAAAAACCGGCTGTACGGCGGCACGTTCGTGCCGTTGTATCCGGTGATCATGCCCGTCTGGTATTTCAGGCCGATCACATTGCGGTGCTTATTCACCGGATGGAAATAGGTGGCCACGAACGAATTGGTGATGGTGTTGACGTTCCCTTGCAGCGGTCCGCCCTCAACCCCGAGTCCATAATAGAAACTCTTTCCGTTCGTCGGGTTTTGCGGATTGTTGACGGTGCTGTACGAAATCGTCGTCGTGATCTTGCTCGATTCGATTCCGTTCAGCGCCGACGGTCCCGCCAGGCCTGTAAATTTCACGCTGTCGAACAACAGTTGCGCCGAGGTGCTGAACGTCTGAATGTTCGTCGTCGAATAGCCGTAGGTAACGCCGATGCGCGTGAAGGAAAACTTCCGCAGCGGGTAGCTGGCGAACACCGTCAGTCCTTTCGAGTTGGTCGTGTAGTTCTGTTGCAGCGCGGGATTGATCGCGATCTCCTGGTTATAGGCGATGCCCAGCTGCTTGGCCTGGTTGTAATCAAACTTCGTCGAAAAAATCGTGAAGCCGGTGGAAATCGGACGATCAAACAGGTACGGCTCGGTGAATCCAAAACGTATGTCGGTCTGGAAGCTGCCCACTTGCGCGGAAAGCGAAAGCGTCTCGCCCAGTCCCAGGAAGTTGTTGGTGGTGTAAGAACCGCCGATGAAGGTGCCGGCGATGCCGCTGATCCCACCATTGAAGCTGATGGACTGCTTGCCTTTTTCCTTCAGCTTCAGCTTAATGTCCACCGTCCCAGCCTTCACGTTGCGCTTCAGCTCCGCGTTTTCCGGCTTGATCGTGTCGAAATAATTCAGCTGATTCAGGCGCAGCAGGCTGACTTCCCACAAGCGGTTGTTGAATACCTGGCCTTCATCCAGCAGCAATTCGCGGCGGATAACCTTGTCGCGCGTGGTGGTGTTTCCGGAAAATTCGATGCGCCGCACGAAGAATTGCTTTTGCTGGTCGAATTCCACCGTCAAATTCACAACCTTCTTCGCGTCATCAATCTCCGTGATCGGCGTCGCCACGAAGTCAATGTACCCGTATTCTCCGTAAAGCTTTTTGTAGTTGTCCAGCGCTTTGCGCAGTTTGTCCGCCGCCAGGATGTCGCCTTCCTTCAGCGGAAAGGCGCGCGCCAGAACTTCCGATTTGAACACCAGCCCCTGCTCGGGGTCGGAGCTGCGAAACCGCAGGCTGCCCATGCGATACTGCGCCCCTTCGTCAATCGTGATCGTGATGTCCGCGCGCTTGCCATTCTTCGAGCCGATCAGCGGCCACGGCCCTGGGATACCAGGGCGATCTTCATCGGCTATCTTCACCACCGGATCGCTCACTGAAACCTTGAAATATCCGTGGTCCTGGTAGATCCCGTGGATGCCCACTCCCAGGTCTTCATCCAGCTTGGCCTTGTCATAGGTCTTGCTGAACACCGGAATTTCGGTGATGTACAACGGAATCGCGTACGGCCGGTCGTTGTGCATCGAACGGATCAGTTTCCGGTCGGAAAACGCCTTGGCGCCGACGAATTTGATCTCGCCCACTTTCACTTTCGGCCCTTCATCTATATTGAACACCAGCTTCACGGCATTGGTGGCCGCGATGCGTTCATAAGTGGGTTTCACCGTGGCGAATTGCCGCCCGTGCTCGGCCAGCAGTCCCTTGATCACTACTTCGGCGCGCTTGATTTTCGTGGGATCAAACTGGCTTTCCACCGAAAGCCCCACTTTCTTGTCCTTGAACGCATCCAAAATGTCCGATTCGGTGATGGACTTGTTTCCCTTGTACTCGATGCGCCGGATGATCGGGCGTTCCGTGACGTAAAAAACCAGGATTTTTGCGTTGGGCGCGTTCGGACTGTCTTCCACTTCCAGGCGGACGTCTTCGAAGAACTGCGTGTTCCACAGCGCCTGAAAATCGCGGCGCACCGCTTCCGGGCTGTAAGGATCTCCGGCGCGCGAAAAAATTCGCGCCAGCAACGTGTCCCGCTGAATGCGGCGATTACCGATGAATTCGATTTTTTCTATAACGTACTGCGGCCCGTTCGCTTCTTGCCCGCCCTGAGCTTGTTGAGCAGAAAGGGATTGTCCCGACGCCAGCGCGCACAAATACACCACCACCAAAAGTCTCAATTGACGCAGAAAAGTTTTCCCGCTGGCGGCCTTGGTCAAGGCCGCAGTATCCCGCCCAAAATTGTGTGCTCCCCCGCCGGACTGCTCCCGCCCGGCTTGCGCGTAGGATTCCTAGTGGGCCACTGGGGTTGCTTCAACCACGGGCCGGAACGCTAGACCCTCGGCCCCGAGATAAATCTCGAGAGTCGCTGGTCTCTGCAGTCCGCCCTGAATCAAAGCTTCCGACAGTGGGTCTTCGACGTACTTCTGTAACGCGCGACGAAGCGGCCGCGCGCCATAATTTCGGTCGCTGCAGGTCTTCTCGAGGATCCACTGGCGCGCCTCAGGCGTGAGTGCAATCTGCACCTGGCGATGCACCAGCGTTTCGTTGATCTGGCCCACGAGCAGGTCAATAATCCGCAACAAATCGTCGTCGTTGAGCGAATTGAACAGGATCACTTCGTCCAGACGATTCAGGAATTCCGGATTGAAGACCCGCCTCACTTCACCCATCACCATGTCATCCTGGCTCTTGGCCATCGCGTCGAGTTCTTTCGACGCAAAACCCAGGCCCGCCTGTTTCTGCAACTGCCGCGCGCCCAGGTTCGATGTAAGTATGATGATGGTGTTGCGGAAATCCACCGTGTTGCCAAGTCCATCGGTCAACTGACCGTCTTCAAAGACTTGCAGCAGGATGTTGTACACGTCTGGATGAGCTTTTTCAATCTCATCCAGCAAAATTACGGAATAAGGCGTCCGCCGCACGCGCTCCGTCAATTGACCGCCTTCTTCATAGCCAACGTACCCTGGAGGCGCGCCGATCAACTTCGATACGGAATGTTTCTCCATGTATTCGGACATATCGAAGCGGATCAGCGATTTCTCGCTGCCGAAAAGGAACTCGGCCAGGCGTCGTGCTACTTCCGTCTTTCCTACGCCCGTGGGACCGAGGAACAGGAAGCAGCCCACCGGACGGCCCGGAGCCTTCAATCCTGCGCGGCTGCGACGAATCGCTCGTGCCAATGCCGTTATTGATTTGTCCTGGCTAATGACGCGACGGTGCAGCTCTTCTTCGATGCGCAGCAATTTCTGCTGTTCGTCTTCCTTGATGGCCGACACTTGAATGCCGGTCCAGCGCGCCACCACTTCTTCGATATCCTCGCGCGTTACGATGCCCGTCGAGGAGTCGTCAATCTTCAACTTCTCGCGCAGCACGCGCAGGTGTTCCTTTTCCTTACGCTCTTCTTCCGAATAAAAACGCGCCTTCTCAAATTCATGATTGGCGATCGCGGTTTCCATGCGGTGCGTAATGAATTTCACGCGCTTCTGCACTTCGGAAACTTCGTCCGGCAGCATGGCTTGACGCAATTTCACGCGCGAGCCTGCTTCATCAAGAAGGTCAATCGCCTTGTCCGGCAGGAAACGATCCGGGATGTAGCGATTCGACAGATACACTGCGTATTGAATGGCTTCGTCGGTGTAGCTGACTGCGTGGAATTTCTCGTAGCGGTCGCGCACGCCCTGCAGCACGCGAATCGCTTCTTCTTCATTCGGCGCGCCCACTTTCACGGCCTGGAAGCGCCGCTCCAGCGAACGATCTTTTTCCACGGACTTGCGATACTCCGAAGGAGTCGTCGCGCCGATGCACTGAATTTCGCCGCGGCTCAGCGCCGGCTTCAAAATGTTCGCGGCGTCCAGCGATCCTTCCGCCGAGCCCGCGCCTACCAGCGTGTGCAGCTCATCAATAAACACGATAGCGTTCTGACTCTCCATCAGTTCCTTCATGATGGTTTTCAGCCGCTCTTCGAACTGCCCGCGATATTTCGTTCCCGCCACGATCAACGAAAGATCCAGCGAAAGAATGCGCTTGTCCGCGAGAAACGGCGGCACATCGCCATCTGATATTCGCTGCGCCAACCCTTCGACGATCGCCGTCTTGCCCACGCCTGGTTCGCCGATCAGCACCGGATTATTTTTCGTGCGGCGGCACAGAATCTGAATCGCGCGCTCCAGTTCGCGGTCTCGTCCTACCAGTGGGTCCAGCTGCCCTTCCATCGCCGCCTGCGTCAAGTCCCTGCTGAATTCCGCCAACAAAGAAGCTTCTTTAGGACGGTTCACTGGCACCTTCTCTCCCGCGCTGCGTCCCAATTCCTCGCGCACGGTTGAAAGTCGCAATCCCCGCTCCAGCAAAATCTCCGCACCGAAAGACTTCTCTTCCCGCAGCACGCCCAGCAGCAGGTGTTCAGTGCCAACGTGCTTGTGGCCCAGGCGTTCTGCTTCCTCGGCCGCGAAATTCAATATGCGCTTGCACTCCTGGCTCAGCGGAACTTCCACTGAGGTCGAGATGCGTTCGCGCACGGTGATGCGCGCTTCGATTTCCTTGCGGATGGATTCGATCGAGCCATGCGTGCGTAGAAAACGGTTGGCGAGCGCCTTATCCTCGCGCAACAGTCCCAGCAGCAAATGCTCCGTCTCGATGTACGGGCTGCCGTACTGGCTCGCCTCGTAGCGTGCGAAAAATATTACGCGCCTGGCTTTTTCAGTATAGCGTTCAAACACGGGTCACCCACGGTCTCCTGGAGTCGTCGCCCCAGCGCTGGCAGCCCGCGGGAGAGGTACCGCGGAATCGCTCAGCGCTTCTGCGCCCGGGGCCAATACTCCGCGTTCCAATGTCAGAACACGGTCGGCGCGCCGGGCTAAGGAAAGATTGTGTGTCGCAAGGATGGATGTCAACTGCAGCGATTGGTGCAGCCGCTGCATCAACTCGAAGATGTTTTCGGCGCTGCGTTGATCCAGGTCGCCGGTAGGCTCGTCGGCCAGCAGTAAGGCCGGGCCATTCACCAACGCTCGCGCGATGGCTACACGCTGTTGTTCGCCCCCAGATAGCTGACCCCCACGCTGCTCTGCTCGATCGGCCAATCCGACTTCGCCAAGCCATTCTGTCGCAGTACGGAGCGCTTGCCCCAACTCAACACCCCGCACCAGCAGCGGCATCGCTACATTTTCCGCCGCCGTGAAATCCGGCAGCAGGTGGTGACGCTGCCAGACAAAACCTACGGCGCGATTGCGATACTCCGCCAACTCCGTTTCTGAAAATGACTGGAGCGAATTCCCGCCGAAGTATACTGTACCGCTCGTTGGAGTGTCCAGCGCGGCCAGCAGATGCAGCAAGGTACTTTTTCCAGTGCCGGATGGTCCAACCACCGCAACCATCTCGCCGCGCGCAATCGTGAGATTAATCCCCGCCAGAGGAGTCACGTCTTGCGCGCCAGAGCGGAAGGTCTTTCGCAGATTTTCGCCCCGCAGGATTTCGCGCGTTCCCGGCACGGTGGTTTCACCGGTGTTATCGAGGAGAGCTGTGCCCGAATTGGCCTGCGTGTGCATCGCCTAGGCTGTATTCTCTTTCACGTTAGATGCCGAACGGCGCAAACTGTATGTCCTTACTTTACAGGCATCTAGTCATTCCCGATTTGGCGCCTCCCACCTGCGAATCCAACAAATTTCTCATTTATGGCGGTACTGTTACCCATACGGCCGTCGTGCCCACAGATCCCGCAACCGCAGTAACCGCTAAAACTTCGCTTCTTGTTCGATTCTAGCACGGAGCGTCACGAATTGGAGATTGCGACGCGGCAAATCGTGGATCGAAATCGCGCACGGCTCGAGATTGGTTCGTCGACAAGTGCCAAGCGCGCGAATTTGCGGAACGAATCACAAGACCCTGCAAATTGTCGTGGAAAAATGAGGCTGCCGCAATCGGGTGCATATGGTAGCGCGCGGTTCAATCATTCGAAGCGCAGAATTTCCACAGGCAGGATGCGCGAAGCCGAACGCGCCGGCAAAAGCGTCGCGGCGATGCTAATGAACAGCGCTGCCGCTGCAATCCAAATCGCGTCCACTGCGTTCGCGTGGAACGGGACATAGGGAATTGCGTAAACCTCAGGATTCAGCGGAATCAATCGCCACTTGTTCGCGATCCCCGCAAACGTATAACCGATTAGCAAGCCCGCTACGGTTCCGGCAATGCTCACCACGAGCCCCTGCAAAATGAAAATCTTGCGTAACTGCTGACGACGCGCGCCCATGGCCATCAGCAGGGCAATATCGCGCGCGCGATCCGTGACCGTCATCGTGAGCACCACCAGAATATTCAGCCCAGCAACAAAAGTAATCAGCCCGATAAAAAGCGCCGTCACCAACTTTTCCAAACTAAGCGCACGAAACAAAGCGCGGTTTTCGTCCATCCACGTGGAGGTCGTATATCCCGGTCCCACGCGCCGCAGTAAATCCTCGGCGATCGCGGGCGCGTCGTCCATCTGCGTTATGCGTACTTCCAGCAAACTAACGACGTCTCCAATCCCTGCCAGCGATTGTGCCGAGCCCAGCGTCACGAATCCCCAATTGGCGTCGTAATCATAAAAGCCAGAATCGAAAATTCCGCTCACGTGAAAACGCCGCGAGCGCGGCAACATCCCAAAAGGCGTCAAGCTCCCCTGCGGGCTGGTCAACGTGATGTAATCGCCGGCGGAAATATCCAGATCGTTCGCGAGGATCCGGCCCACCAGCACCGCCGGAATCCCGTCCGCATCCTGCGCAAAATCTCCGTTGCCCGCCACAATATGATGTAGCGCTTCGCTCGCGCGCAGCTCCAACTCCGGATCAACTCCCTTCAGCACCACCCCGCGCGCTCGGCCGCCTGCGGACAGCAGTACGGTGGAATAAATCGCCGGCTCGATCGAACGCACGCCGGGAGTGCCGCTCAGCTGCCCCATCAGTTCGCGATAGTCGCGGATTCCGTTGGGGCCCAGCGGCTTCAGGTTAACGTGCGCGGTAACACTAAGCAGCCGGTCGCGAATCGCCTGGCGAAACCCCGTGTTCATCGAAAGCGCGATCACCAGAGTGGTGACGCCCGCCGCAACGCCAATCACCGCCAGCAACGTGACGATGCGCAGCACCGCCGGCCGGTTCGGCGACCGTAAATACCGCAGCGCCACCAGCCATTCGAAGCTCATTTGGTCTTGCCGCCCGATTCGCTCGAGCCGCCGGCGCCAGCATCCGGTGAAGCCGCGCCGTCAGCTGGCGCGTCGTGCGATTCCGGCGATTCCGCGCGCAGCAATGGGAACAGCACCACCTCTCGGATCGCGTGCGAATCCGTCAGCAACATCACCAGGCGATCAATGCCGACGCCTTCACCTGCGGTCGGCGGCAGACCGTGCGCCAAAGCGCGTATGTAGTCCATGTCAACTTCTTTCGGCGCCTCTTGGCCGCCCTTTTCCACCTGAGCGCGAAAACGCCGCTCCTGATCGAACGGATCGTTCAACTCCGAAAAGCCGTTGGCCAGTTCCATCCCAGCCACAAACAGTTCGAAGCGTTCCGTCAGTGACGGGTCTTCAGGTTTCTGTTTTGAGAGCGGCGAAATCGCCGTCGGAAAGTCGTATATAAATGTCGGCTGTATGAGATGCGCTTCGGCAATCGTTTCAAAAAGCTCGCCGGTTAACTCGCCGTCCGACAACTTCGTCACATTGGCTACACACTCCATCCCGTGCGCTCGCGCGTAAGAATTGAAGCGCCCAGCCACGACCCGCGGGCCGCCTTCGCCGCCCAATTCCGCCACCATAGGCGCCGCGCCTGCCGCAGCCGGCCAATACTTCACAATCGCCTCGCGCATCGAAAGCCTCTCGAACCGCCCGAAGTCAATCGTCAGCTCTCCGTATTTGATCTGCGCGCTGCCCGTCACTTTCTCCGCCAGCCCGCGAAATAATTCCTCGGTCATGTCCATCAATTCCAGGTAATCGCTGTAAGCCTGGTAGAACTCCAGCATCGTGAACTCCGGCTGGTGGATGGCGTCAATACCTTCGTTGCGGAAGTTGCGGTTGATCTCGTACACCCGGTCAATCCCGCCCACCACCAGCCGCTTCAGATACAGCTCTGGCGCGATGCGCAGATAAAGGTCCATATCAAAAGTGTTATGATGCGTCACGAATGGTCGCGCCGTGGCTCCTCCCAAAATGGGATGCATCATCGGCGTTTCCACTTCCGAGTACCCGCGCGAGTCAAAAAATCCACGTATCTCCCGAATAATCTTCGCGCGCCGGATAAAAATCTCGCGCGCCCTCTCGTTGACGATCAGATCCAGATATCGCCGCCGGTAGCGCTGCTCGACATCCGCGAGGCCATGCCATTTCTCCGGCAAAGGCAGCAGCGCCTTGCTCAGCAACTCGATCTTTTCCACCTTCACGCTAAGCTCATTCGTCTTGGTGCGGAAAAGGTGCCCCGAAACGCCGACGATATCGCCCAAATCCAGCAACCTGAATAGTTTGTAAGCTTCCTCGCCAACCACATCTTGCCGAACGTAAATCTGCAGCCGCCCGCCATCACCGGCAATATGCGCAAACGCCGCTTTACCATGCGGCCGCAACGCAACGATCCGACCAGCCGCGCGTACTTCTACTGCTTCAGCGGTCAGTTGTTCCGTCGTGCGCTGGCCGAACTTTTCTCCGACTTCCCGCGGCGTGTGCGTCCAGGCAAATTTTCGCGGATAGGCCGCATGACCCAACCCTTCAATTTCTTCCAGATTTTTCAGACGCTGTTGAAACTGATCCTGCGGTTCGAATTCCAACGGGTCAACTTCCTTTCGGCGATCGGGGCCGTGCGCGGCAACAATTCAGCGCATCATTCGGAGAGCCGGGCGGCAGTATAGCGGTCACCTCCGAGAAGCGTCAAGAAAACGCCTCCTAAACCGCCTCAGGTGAAAAGCAGTGTATAATGCCCGCTCAACTTGGGGGCAGCGTGTTCTTGAAGCGGAAGCCAGGCACTTCCTCCTCACGACGCAGCGTCTCGGACGATTGGATCGCGTGGTTACCGCGAGACAAAGTCCAGTTGTTCGATGCTGTAGTTCATCGCTGGGAGACTTTTTACGCGATGATGAGCGTTTCTCTTGATGACGCTCTGTCCCTGCGCGCCCGAGGTGAACTGGTCCGCGCCAGGCAGCAAGTCTCGGTCTCAAATGATCTTCTGGCGCGCTTGGCGGCGTCGCTCGTCGGCGCTTGCGGCGTACTCTCCGACCGCGGCCGGCACATCAGTGACGTTCCCAATGTGGCACCACTGAATTCAGACAACTTCCGCGGCGAAACTGCGCAGACCGCAGCTTCCTGGAATGAATTCCTGCACCGCGTGCTCTTCGCCAGCCGCTCCCGCTATTTCCAGAAACTCCGCATCCTGTCGGAAACTCTGCAGAACCTGACTCGTGAATATAATGATGCCGCCGAAGAACTCGCCGCCGGCGTCTCGGTTCAACCCGGCGACACTTGGGACAAGTTGGAATGTCTGCAGTACGATTTCACCACCTGCCTGCGTGAAGCGGAAGTGCTGGTGAAATCGTTCCTCCGATCGCTGCCCGGTGAACAGCTGCAGACCTTCGCAGCCGAGCTGGATGCCGTGCCGGTTCCCGAAAAACGTAGAACCGCCGCACCCCGGACGCGTATCAGCCGCGCCTCGGCTTGATTTCCTTCCAAAATCTGTAGAATCACTCAACCCTTCGCTTGCCAATGCTCTCGGTTCACGTCTAAAGTGCATGCTCCCGCGGCGCTTCCCGCTCTAAAGCTCGCGGCACGCCGTGGCCCGATCGGACTCCGACGCTGGACCTTTCCTTTGAATCCAGCCAAAATGAATGAGCGTTCGCGCAAAACCGGGCGAGCTCCGCATTTCGCCTTTCGCCCTTCGCGACGAAACCCGCCATGCACAGCCGATGGCGAATTCGTTGCGGGTATAGGACTACAAGTACAACTCACCAAGCAGGTGCCGCATCGCAGTTAAGGATGCGCCCCGACGGGTAGCGTGGCCCGAACGAGACGAATCGATACTGGGGAAATGCCGGAGGCCGAGGCCATCCGCCTCGCCCAACAGGGCGATGCGGCTGCTTTTGAACGCCTCTACCGCCTGCATAACCGGCGGGTCTATTCGCTCTGCTTGCGGATGGTCAGCAATACCGCCGAGGCGGAGGACCTGACGCAAGAGGCGTTCCTCCAGCTTTTCAGGAAGATCGCCACTTTTCGCGGCGAATCGGCGTTTTCGACCTGGTTGCATCGCCTTGCCGTTAACGTCGTGCTCATGAAGTTGCGGAAGAAGTCCGGTAACGAAAGCTCTCTCGAGGAGCTAACCGAGCCGGATGAGGATTCGGGCGGTCCGCGCCGCGATTTCGGCGGTCCGGATCTGCGGCTTAGCGGCTCGATTGACCGGGTCAACCTGCAGCGCGCGGTCGACCAGCTGCCGCCCGGTTATAAATCAGTGTTCGTGCTGCACGATGTGCAAGGCTACGAACACAACGAGATTGCGGAAATAATGCATTGCTCGATCGGCAACTCGAAATCGCAATTGCATAAAGCGCGAATGCGCCTCCGTGAACTACTTCACGAAGCGCTGCGCGCCCAGGCCCGCGAGGAACGCAAAGCCGCCAGCGCAGATTCCGGCGGCAAGGACTGAACCATGGCCACGATCACATGCAGGGAATTTCTAGCTTATCTGGAACCCTGGATGGAAGGCGAACGCCCGCAAGACGCGCAAGCGCACCTCCGCTCTTGCCCGCATTGCTCGAGCGTCGTCAGCGATCTCGAATTGACTCACACCGAGGCGCGCAGTTGGAGCGCCATGGAGCAAGAAGCTCCGGAGCGCGTGTGGACTTCGCTTCGTGCGCAACTCGAACAGGAAGGCTTGATCCGCGAAACAGTTCCCGCCAGTGAGAACCGCGCTTACGACGCAGCGCATGTCGCGACGCCTCGCGCCGGATGGTTCGCTGGACTATTCCCGCGGCTGCCGCGTCCTGTGCTCGCAGGTGCCTATCTCGCGGCGCTTATCGCGGTGGCTTTCGCGCTCAGTGGTCCGGTCAACAAGCGCGTCAACGAAGCGCGCTGGCTGAAAGGCACGCAGACTTCCACTTCGCCGCTCAGCGCTCAACTCAATTTCGCCGAACAAAATTCGAATTCTTTCGTCACCCGTGCCGATCCCGCTGTAACCGCTTCCCTGCATCAGAATCTGGCTCTGGTTGACAAGTACATCGCTTTGTGTGAAAAAAGTGTCAACGAAGAACCCCAGAACGAAGTGGCGCGGGATTATCTCTACGAAGCGTATCAGCAGAAGGCGGACCTGCTGACGCAAATGACTGAACGCGGAGAAAACGTCCAATGAGCTCCTCTCACTTTGTTCCGGCGCAGTGGCTTCCCAAGTCAAAGTGGAAAGCTGCCGGCGTTCTCGTTCCCAGTCTGCTGCTCTGCAGCGCCGTCGCTGCCGGTCCGCGCCGCCAGGAACAACATTTCAAAGTCGCGGCTCATCCGGTCATTACCATTCACAATCCCAACGGCCTGGTTACCGTCAAGGCTTGGACCAAAGCCGAAGTAATGGTGATTTCCACTCCGGCCAGCGATCGCATCGAAGTGGACGCCGAACAGATGGGCAATCGCGTGGACGTTTCTACGCGCGAACTCTCCGACTCCGTGGCGCCAGACGACATGCGCGCCGATTTCCAGATCAACGTTCCTGAAGACGCCGAACTGCAAATCCACAATGATGCTGGCAATGTCAGCGTAGCGAACGTGCTCGGTGACATGAACGTCGAGACGGTCGCCGCAGGCGTGGACCTCGAAGACGCCGCCGGTTACCTCACCGTCAAAACCGTCGGCGGCTCGTTCACCTGCATGCGCTGCGCTGGCCGCATTGAAGCCTCTTCCATTAGCGGCAATTTCCGCCTGCTCAATCTGCGCAGCTATCACGTCTGGGCGCAAACCTCTTCCGGCAACATTCTTTTCAACGGAGAGTTCCTGCCCAACGGAACTTATTCTCTGAAGAACTACAGCGGCGTGATCGAAGTGCGCTTCTCGCCTGGGGACTCCTTCGACCTCAGCGCCACTTCCCTGAAAGGCAAAGTAAACAACGAAGCCAAGCTGACGCCCTCCACCCACCAGCACCACTTCATGCCGAAATGGGGGAACGCCCTGTTCGGCACCTTCAACGAAGGCCGCGCCAAGATTGAGATGACCTCCTTCGATGGTACAATCAACATTCTCAAACGTGACTGATTCGCCCGTTCTCGACGCAAAATCTACCGATGACCACTGAGCCCCGCCAGCGCTCGCTCGTCTGCTTGATCGGCTTCATGGGCAGTGGCAAGTCCACCGTCGCGCGCTTGCTGGGCCGCCAAATCGGCTGGCAGCACGTGGACCTCGATAAACGCATCGTTGAAGTCGCCGAGCAAACCATCCCCGAAATATTTTCCAAGCTCGGCGAACCGGAATTCCGCAAGATCGAACACGCCCAGCTCCAGCGCATTATTGGCGAAGCTGCCGAGCAGCAAAAACCGCGCGTCATTTCGCTCGGCGGAGGCACCACCGCCCAGCCGCAAAATCTGGCGCTGCTGCGTCAGGCCGGTGCCGTTCTCGTTTGGCTACAATGCCCTGTCGAAGAATTACTCAAGCGCATCGCCCATATTCAAGATCGCCCGCTATTCCGCGACGAAGCGAGTTTTCGCACTCTGTATCAGGAACGCTTGCCTTCCTACGAGATTGCGGATTACCGTGTGGAGTCAAATATCGAGCCTCTGCGCGTGGTCGAGCAGATCGTCGCGCTGGGAATTTTCCCGAAGGTGACTGCATGAATGAAATCTCCGCACGCAGCCGCTCGAAATTATATTCGCGCGGCTTCGCCTCTAACATCACGCTGGTCGTCGCGCTCGGCATCATCGCCGCGGCGCTTCTTACGCTCCACTCCGCGTCCGAAGCCAGGTTTGTGCCACCGCGCACACACGCGCTAATCACGCCGCTCGTCGCCGATAAAGGCACATTCAGGATCCTCGTCAGCGGCCAGCAGATCGGCAAGGAAGAATTCAGCATCACGCCAAACGGCGGCGATTGGTCCGCCCACGGGACCACAGACATTCAATCGCCCAAAGGCAACACGCACGTAATCGGCAATCTCGTCGTGCACCCCGACGGCGTTCCCGTCCACTACGATTGGTCCACCCAAGGCGCCAAAAAAGCTTCCGCCACGATTACCTTCGCCGGAGTCACGGCTACCGTCGAACTTCACCTCGAAGGCGCCAAGCCTTTCACCCAGCAGTTCACTTTCGCCGCTCCTCTGGTGGTTGTGCTCGACGACAACCTCTACTACCAATACACATTCCTAGCCCGCCTTTACGACTGGGACAAAAAAGGCGAGCAAACCTTCGCCGTCCTCGTTCCGCAGGAAATGACTCCAGGTACCGTCACCGTCGATTCCATGGGCGAGCAGGTGGTGAACGGCCAGAAAGTCCAGGAACTGCGCGTAAGAACCGAAGACAACGAAATTGACCTCTTCCTCGACGGCCCCAAGCTGGTCCGCCTGGTAGCCCCCGCCGCCAACGCCGAAATCATCCGCGATAGTCCCGCACCAAAATAAAAAGGCCCGGGAACATTTCCCCAACCTCGTCAATCCACGTCCATTCCCATCGCCGCTGCGGTTGTCCAGAAGCATCTTTCATAGCTACAATCGCGGATCGTTCTACGTGCGGCATAGGAATGGGAAATGAGCGGCACAAAAATCCACTGGGGACGAATTTTGCTCGGCGGGCTGCTCGCGGAAGTAGCTCTCATACTCGCAATTGTTCCGCTTGGCTTACGCCTCGGCGAGAATTTCCTGCACTACACTGCTCCGCCGGGATCCTTCATCACGTGCTTCCTGGGAGCGCTCTGGGTCTGCCGGCGGATCGAATCCCGTTTCATTCTGCACGGGACGTTGGTGGGAGTGGTCGCCGCGCTGATCTACGTTGCCATCACGCGCGCACAGCCTGAACCTCTTGCATACATTGTGGCCCACGCGCTGAAACCGCTGGGTGGAGCATGCGGCGGTTTCGTCGTCCAACGGCGTCGGTCACTTTCTCCGCCGCAGCCCGCTCACGATTGATTCACGACCTCACGAGTTTCGGCCTCGACGTCGCTTACTTAGCTTCTAAAGTTCCGCGCGGCGCACCACGTGGCTCGATTCACTCGGCTGCGGCCTTTCAATTCCCACCGTCACGCTCATCTCAGCGGACTTGCGAATAATTCCCAGCACCACCGTTTTCTGGTCGCTCTTGTCTCGCAGCACCACGCGCAGATCGGCCAGCGTGCGCACGGGCTTGCCGTCCGCCTTGATGATCACGTCTCCAGCCCGCAATCCCGCTTTCGCCGCCGCGGTTCCGGAACGGACTTCGCGAATTAGAATACCGGTTCCATCTGGCGCACCGAAATAAGTTCCCAGCTGCCCCGACAGATCCTCCGCATTGATCCCCAGCGCCGGTGTGCGCGTATCCATAGGCGGTATAGCCACCGTGAAATCCTGATTGGGCATCGAGAACGCAAACGCATTATCGAAATCGCGCATCTTGCCCTTCATCCGCTTCTCGAAAAACGCGCTGCGTTCGCCCAATTCCACTGAAATGTTCTGCGTCGCGCCATTCCGCGATACCACCAGCGGTACCGTGCGCCCCGTCGGCGTTTCACGCACCAGCCGCCGGAACTGCACCGTGCCTTCCACCACTTGCCCGTCGTACTGCGTGATCACGTCGTTTTCTTTCAAGCCGGCCTTCGCCGCAGGCCCGTCCGGCTCCACATCCATCACCACCACGCCGCGCTGTGCCGCCAGTTTCAGGTCCTTCGCTTTTTCGGGGGTCACTTCGCCGATCTCCACGCCCAGCCAGCCGCTGCCATCCTCATCTCCGCTGACGAAGACACCAGGCGCCTGAAATTCCTCACTCTTTTCCTGCGCCAGTTCCGCCAATTCTGCCGCGCGCGCCGCCAGTTCGCTCGCGTTCGCGTCGAATTGCCCTTGATTGGCACGCAACTGCACCGAGAGATTCTGCAACCTCTGCATCTCGGGTGAACTCATTTCCACCTCCTGCCGTACTCGTTCGTTCCACTCGGCGAGGTTTTCCCGTAGTTCTTGCTGCACCGCGCGGTCAAGTTCCGCCCGGTCGATCGTGCTATCTATACTACGCACCGCGTTGCCGATTTGTTCCAAGGGAAGGTCCAGCCGCAAGCACCCCTCGTTATCAGGCAAGGCGGGCGCAACAGGCGTTGAAGGAGTTGCAGTAGATGCGGCAGGAGCAGATGGTGCAGCACTGTTTGTATTTCGTTGAGGGGCGAGTTCCGTCGTCTGGCCCGGCAGAGTTCCGGGGGTGATTCCCCTTGTCAACAGCAACAAACCGCAACCAAGCAGACTCGTGCGCTGGAAGTGCTTCATCGCGTTCGTCCTCACTTATGGGTGGATTCGCCCCGTCAGACGCCCGGCCGTTGCACTAGCAGGCGTATGCCGCCATTAATCGTACGAACCGAAATTTCGCCGCCGCCGGTCCCCAGCTTGGCGTGAAACGCGCGCGCCGCAGGTTTGCTCGCCGCAGAAGTAACTGGCAATTCCGAATAAAAATCGCCATTCATCGCCAGCACCTTCAAATCTGCTCGCGCGCCTTCGGGCAATCCCAGCACCACCGAACCGTTCACCGTTTCCAGATTCATCGGGCCGCCCGCCATCAACTGGTGCAGTTCCAGCCGCAGGTTTCCGTTTGTGGTTTTCTCGCTGAATCGCCCGGAGCTGTCGAACACTTCCACGTTGCCATTCACCGAGCGCAATTCCCCGCCGCCCTCGACGCCACGCACGGTCACGCTGCCGTTCACCGTCTCAATGCTCCCGAGCAGCACGCGATACGGCACGTGCACGTGATATTCCACCGCCACTTCCGCGCCCTCGCCCTGCGGGTAGCGCGTGTGCACCGCCACTTGGCCCGGATGGCTGTCGTCCACTTCAATCTTCACCTGCGACAGATCGCGCGAATCGCTGCGCGTGGCCGTCTTCACCGCGCTCACTTCCACCTCGTCGCGGCTCCAGCCTTCCACTTGCACCGATCCATTCACATTTTCCAACGCAAAGCTTCCGCCCGCGGCCAACGGATAGATGTGATGAAAATTCTCGTCTGCCGCGTGCGCTGGAATCAGCAGACCGGCAAGCGCCGACAGCAGCACCAGCCCGCGCAGCGCGGTTCCCGCAATGCGCGTTCGGTGGTCCCAGGATGATTGGCCGGAACTTCTGCTTTCAGTTTGCGTTTGCACGGTACGCCCCCTTCAAGTGAAGCACCCTCGTTCACTAGAACATTCGGCCGCTTCTAGTCTGCCGGAATCTGGTCGTCGCCTGCACTCTGCACTCGCGCGCTTCTCTCAACGAAACGCCGAGACGAACCCGCCTACGGCGAGTTTTCGATCATCTGCTGCGATTGCTGCTGCAGCATGCGCAACTGCAATTGCAAATTCTGCTGCATTTGCTCCATCTGCTGCTTGTAAAGCTGAACTTGTCGATTCGCGTCGCTCACCATCACATGAATATTTCCCGCCACCGTGCGCAGGCGGATCACTTGGCCGCCCCCATTCAACGCGCCCTCGGTGCGAATCCACTCATTTCCGTTTGCGGCCGCTTCCTTATTGATTTTCGCCAGGAACGCCGGATCGAAAACCACATGATGCCCGTCGCCGGATTGCACCTGGGCATCAATCGTCACCGGCAATTGCCGCGGAATATACACGACGATGTCGCCTTCACCCGATTGCAGCTCGCATTGCCCCGGCACTTTTCCCGGTGTCACAAACCACGCCGTGATCGCACCAGCTCCGGTGGATGCTTTCACCGGGCTATCCACTTCGGTCAGATAAATGCTTCCGCCGCTGGTTTCCAGGTTGGTCGGCCCGGAAACGCGCACCACGCGAATTCCTCCGCCGCCTGTCTTCGCTTGCACCAGGCCCGCGGTCTCACCCACTTCGATTTGTCCACCCACCGTCTCGGCAACGAGTTCGCTGCCCGAATGTTGCACGGACACATTGCCCCCGCCCGTCGAAACGCGCGCCGTGCCTTCCACGGAAGTTACCCGGATGTGTCCACCGTCGGTGTGCAAGATGGCGCTGCCGCCAATCGCGCCGGTGGTGATGTGCCCGCCACCCGTGCTCGCGCCCAGGGCCCCAGCCACATTTTTCACGGTGATATGTCCGCCGTCGGTGGTGAGGTGCGCCGCCCCGCCCACATTTCCCATCACAATATTTCCGCCGGAAGTCGCCAGCGTCACAAAGCCGATGATGTCCTCAGTGTCGATGTTTCCGCCGCCCGTCTGCACATCAAGGTTGAAATTCCTCGGGACGCTCACTTCCACCGTCACCCACAAACGTCCGCTCGCATGGCGGCCCAGGCTCTGCCCGCGAAAATACACACCCTCGGCCGTGGGATTGGCCGTGACGATGAAATTTTTCAAGAGTTGTTTCGCGTCCTTCTGCGAGGCGTCGGCTTCCAGGCGAACTTTGTAATCTACCTTCCCGGAATTCTGCGTCTTGATAATGATGTTGCCAAGATCGGTGACCAGGTGCAGCCGCTGCCCATCGCGCGCCGCAACGCTGCCCGTCACCTCAGAGCTAACCCGCGTGCCGCCATGATCCTGCCGATCGGTTTTCGCTTTCTCAGTGCCGCCCGCCGCAACCAACGCAGGCATCAGCAGCATGGCAGCCAGAAACGCGCAGCCAATTCCCACCGCAAAAATTCCGGCAGGCACACCAAACCGAGCCGCGACCTGCTGACGAATTCGCGGGACGTACAGCGCTCTAATCATGTTTAGAATTTTTGCCGCGGGCCCAGATCGCGGATCACTTCCGCGCTCTGCAGCCGGATGTAGGTGTTGGGGTCCTTGGCCATCCGCTCGTGCAATACCGCCAGCAGATGATCGTCAGCGTCCACCTGCCCTTTGGAGGCCATGTCCCGCAGCGCGTTGATCGCTTCCACGCGCACGCCGGGATTCTGATCGTCCACCAGCGCGTCCAGAAGAGTCTGTCGAATAATGTCTTGCGGCTCCGCGCCGTTCAAAGCTTCTAGCGCTTTCAAACGCACCGCCGCATTGTGATCGTTATGCACGGCATTGCACAAAGCCGAGCGCACGTCCGAATCATTATTCCGTGTGCGCAGCAAATCCACCGCATCCAGCCGTACATCGGGATCAAACCGCTGGCTATTGCGCAAGATGTACATCAGTACGAACTTCACGTCGTCGTCATTCACCGTGCCGCGCACCGTGAAGGGCTGCCGGGCGTTCAATTGCAACTGAACCTGCGGCGGCTGATCGTCCCCAGCTGGGAATACATTGATGCCTGCGACGATTGCGGAGTGCATATCGAGGGAACTGAGTCCAGCGGAGGGAGGAGTTGCAGCAGCCGGGTCCGCGGTCAAAATGCCCGGAACTTCCGCAGTCGGGTTATTTGAAGCGACAGAAGAATTCGTGCCAACCTTGCCCGCCGAATTGCGCAGCAATCGCGGCCCCAGCATCCCGACTGAAAATCCGATCAGCACCAGCAGCGCTGCACTCCACGCCGGCTGCGGTGAAATCCAACTGGAAGGCAGCAGGGCACCAATCGTCCGGCGCAGCCAGCCCTTCTCTTCCTGCTGATCCAGAATATCTACCAAACCCGCGCGGCAGCTCGCCAGCAACGCGGCATCCGGCTCCGTGTGTTTCGACGCCAACAACGCCAGCATCTCGTTGTCCTGCGCCAGCGCCAGATTGCATCCCGAACAATGCTGCAGATGTTCGTTCACATCCGCGATTTCCGAAGCGTCCAGTTCCCCGGCTGCAAAGAGCAGCAACCGCGGCTCAAATTCCTCGCACGCCGGGCTCTTCGTATCTTCCATTCTTGCTTCCCGCATTCTTTCCGACCTCGCTAATTTCGATTAACGCATGCCTTCCAGGCTCGCGCGCAATTTTCGCGTCGCCCGGAATAGCGAATTCTTTACAGTCTCTTCAGACGTGCCTAGCATGTCTCCGATAGCACGCAATTTCAACCCTTGATAATGTTTCATCTCGAAGACCATGCGCTCGCGCGGTGAAAGCCGGTTCAATGCGCTGGCGATTTGCTCGCCCAGTTCCTGCCCCAGCAAATTTCTTTCCGGATTCGCCGCGGCCCTTTGCTCTGGCTGGCGATCGAAAAAATCTCTGGTCGTGCCCTCGGAATCTTCCGGCATCGGCGCCTGATCTTCGCGGCGGCTGGTCCGGCGGCGCAAATGATCCAGCGCCACGTTCGTCACAATCCGGTAGAGCCAAGTATAAAAACTGCACTCAAAACGAAACCGGTGCAGGTTTTTATAGACGCGCAGGAAACTTTCCTGATAAATGTCACGCGCGTCTTCAGGACGGTGCACCAGGTTCATCGCCAGCCGCAAAACTTCGCGGTCGAAGCGGCGCACCAGTCCCTCAAAAGCCACACGGTCGCCCGCCTGCGCTTTGCGGACGAGCGCTTGCTCTTCCGCAGCCTTCACCGCCGCTGCCTGGCGCGCCTCGATGTCGAGTGCGACGCTCATCCCCATGGTGTTTATTGCCTGCCTGGTTACGCCCGGATCTGCGCCACACGTACCCGAAGCGTGAATCGAGCCAGTTCCGGTATCAACCCGCTCGGTCGGTACCGTAAAGATAGACGGCGGCTGTGCGCGTTGGTGAGCATCACCGGACGTCGTTTTCCCACTATCGGACAACTGCCCCAAGTTCCACCTTCTCGTTGAGATGCGCTCACTCTCTAAAGTATTGCAAAGGAGCCTTTTACACTCGGACAGCGCCCGCGACCGCAGCGCCTCCGCACCGTAATATCTCAACATTTCCACAGACTGCACGGCTCTAGCCACTTGACCCGGCGCACGGTCACGAACTGATTTGAAATTCGGCCGCCTCCCATTAATACGTTCCAGAGCCCACCGTGAGTTCAGTGTTTTTCACTCGTTACCAACGGCGTTAAATCGTTCGACCCTCGGCACAAAACGCAACCGCACCTCCCGGACCGCAACCGATGATATAAAAGTGATGCGCCAGCGGCCGATTCCATGCCCACGATCTCCTTAACCAACTCGGTTAAATACCTCCACGGCGTCGGCCCGCAACGCGCCGCCACTCTCGAAGCCCGCGGGATCGTCACCGTCGGCGATCTCCTGAGCTATCTCCCGTTCCGCTACGAAGACCGCCTCCGCTTCACTCCCATTGCCGAAATAATCCCCGGCCAAGTGCAAACAATTTTCGCGGAAGTAACAGGCGGCGGAGGGACCACAGTCCGCTTTCAACGCAGCCGGCGCTCCATCTTCCACGTCGCGGTGCGCGATGCGTCCGGCACCGTGTACGTCCGTTTTTTCCACGGCGGCTACCTGGAAGGAAAATTAAAAGACGGCCAAAAGCTAGTCCTGCACGGAAAAGTGGAAGAAGACCGCTATCGCCCCGGCCGCATGGAAATGGTCAACCCGCAGATGGAATTGGTGGGCGCCACCGAAGGCGCCGCCGCCGATTCCACAGAAGTCGGCCGCATCGTTCCCATCTACGAGGCGATCGGTGCCATCAGTTCGCGCCTGCTGCGCCGCGTCATTTATAGCGTGCTCGCCAATTTCGACGGCAATATTCCCGAACCGCTGCCGCAGGAAATTCTCGACCGCTACCGTTTCCCCGCGCGCCGCGAAGCGCTGCTCTACGCCCACTTCCCTCCGCAAGATCAGAGCATCGAGCTGCTCAACAATTACCGCAGCCCCGCGCAAATTCGCCTGATCTTCGAGGATTTTTTCTACTACCAACTCGCCCTGGCGCTGCGCCGCCAGCACGATCACTCTCGCCGCGGCATCGCCATGCGCGTGCGCGAAGAAAAAGTTCGCGCCGCCGTAAAACGTATTCTGCCCTTCAAGCCCACAACTGCGCAAAAACGCGTCCTCGCCGAAATCGCCGCCGATCTGGAAAAACCGTTCCCCATGAATCGCCTGCTCGAAGGCGATGTAGGCAGCGGAAAAACCATCGTCGCCTTCGAAGCCGCCACTATCGTCATCGAGAACGGCTATCAGGTTGCATTGATGGCTCCCACCGAAATTCTCGCCGCGCAGCATTATCTTTCTGCGCGCCGCATCTTTCAGGCAGCGGGTTACGGCGTCGAACTAATTGTCAGCGGCCGCAAACGCTCCACCAAAGACGAAGCGCTCGCGCGCGTCGAAAGCGGCGCAGCGCAAATCGTCGTGGGCACGCACGCACTGATCGAAAATCCCGTGGCGTTCAGAAAACTCGGCCTCGTGATCGTGGATGAGCAGCATCGCTTCGGCGTCCTGCAACGCAAACGCCTGATCGACAAAGGTATTTCGCCTCACGTACTCGTGATGACCGCCACGCCCATCCCGCGCACGCTCGCGCTCACGTTGTATGGCGACCTTGAAATCTCCGTGATTGACGAAATGCCACCGGGCCGTACGGCCATCGAAACGCTCTGGAAGGAAGAAGGCCAGCTTCTCGCTGTGTGGGAACTCGTCCGTCGCGAAATCGCCGCCGGGCGTCAGGCCTACGTGGTCTATCCCGTGATCGAAGAATCGAAGCAAGAACTGAAAGCCGCCACCGCCGAATACGAGCGCCTAGCGAAACTCGTCTTCCCGAATCTGCGCATCGGCCTTCTCCACGGCCGCCTGAAAAATGACGAAAAAGATTCTGTGATGGAGCAATTCCGCCGCAACGAAATCCAGATTCTGGTCGCCACCACAGTTATCGAAGTCGGCGTAGACGTCCCCAACGCCACCCTGATGGTCATCGAACACGCCGATCGCTTTGGCCTCGCGCAACTCCACCAACTGCGCGGCCGCATCGGGCGCGGAACAGAAAAATCACGCTGCATCCTCGTAGCGCGCAAAAATATTACCGGCGAAGCTCGCGCCCGCATCGAAACCATGGTGGCCACCTCGAACGGTTTTGAAATCGCCGATCACGACCTTAAACAACGCGGCCCCGGAGAATTTTTCGGGACGCGCCAGCACGGCGACGCCGCCTTTTCCGTAGCCCAGCCGCTGCGCGACCACGAAATTCTGGAGCTAGCGCGCCGCGAAGCCTTCGCCCTGGCCGAAAATCCCCAGCCCGCTGCCGATATCATCAAGCGCCTGGAATCCGTCAGCCCAAGCTGGCGCCAACGCTATCAGTTAGCTTCGGTGGGCTAGCCATGGAAAAGAAACGATGCGCGTAATTGCCGGAAAATATCGCAGCCGTACACTGAAGGGTCCAGGCGCGCAACGCCTTCGCCCCACCAGCGATCGCCTTCGCGAAACTCTCTTCAACGTCCTCGGCCCGTCGATAGAGGATTCCCTCTTCATCGACCTCTTCGCCGGAACCGGCGCCGTCGGCATCGAAGCCATCAGCCGCGGCGCGCGCGAAACAATTTTCGTCGAATCCAATGCCAAAGCCGCGCGCCTGATCCGCGAAAATCTCAAATCCCTCGACATCCTCGGCGCAGCCGAGCTGATCGAGGCCCCCGCCCTCCGCGGCCTCGAAAGAATGGCAACCCGCCGCCTGCTCGCCGATTTTATCTTCCTCGATCCACCCTACGAAAAAGCCGCCGACTACGAAGAGGTCCTCGAATTCCTCGACGCCTCGCACTTAATCGCCCCGCGCGGCATCGTCATCGTCGAACACTATTGGAAGACCGAGCTACCCGAATTTCTAACTCGCCTGGAATGTAGCCGCCAGCTCGAACAAGGCGACGCCATCCTTTCTTTGTATACGCTGGCAGCCGCCGCCTAGCCCACCTGCATCCAACCTCCGCGGGCCTCTTCCTGTATAATGGCCCGGCTTATGCAGCCCGTGATGCAACGCTACCCGGAGACTCCACCACCCAGCGAGCCAACCGAGCGATCCGTCGCGCCCGAAGTAACTCTGGCGCCTGACGTCGAGCTTCCCTCGCACTCGCGGCTCCCACGGCTCGATCTCGGCGTGGACTGGGGCTTACCGTGGCACGATTTCCGCACCAGCGTGCACGATTTTTTTCGCGGCCCGCGCGCGCCCGGAAATTCCGAGCTGCCCGCCGATTCCGACCTACGCGTCGAATGGATTGAGGGAAAAATTCCCGGCCGCGCATTCACCGCTTCCGCGCTGTGGCACGCGGCGGCCATCGGGCTGCTGTTCCTGCCCATCTGGCATTTCCTCGCAAGCGATCCGCCGAATCTTGCGCCGGTGCGCATCGAGATCACCTGGACGAATCCCGCGGAAGATCTGCCGCCCATCTCGCTGCCCGGACACGAACCGAAACCGAGCCTGAAGGGCGATCCCGCGAAACCGCTGCCGCAGAAAGGCGCGGACGCATTTCATCCGCGGCAAACCATTCTTTCGCAGCCGGCGGTTGTCACCCACCCGCGGCAAACTCTAATTCAACCCGACGCGCCGCCCACGCCGCCGAAAATAGAAGTCGCGCTGCCCAATATCGTCGAGTGGGCCGGTCCCAAGATGCCCGCGAAGCCGCGAATGAGCGTTGCATCCACAAACGCAGCGCCGCAAGTGCAGCACCATGCCGTGAACGATCTCGCGGCGCCGGAAGTGGTTAATCAGGAAAAGACCCCCGGCCCGCTGGATATCGCCGCTTCACCCACAATGAATCAGCAGCCACGTATGCCCGTGGAGCCGATGTCGAAAGCGGTCGCTGCCCGGCGTAACACGCAGGCCGATACCGGCGCAGCTCCCGAAA
The DNA here is from genome assembly GCA_963710845.1 of uncultured Acidobacteriota bacterium. Lineage (GTDB taxonomy): Bacteria > Acidobacteriota > Terriglobia > Acidiferrales > UBA7541 > Palsa-295. The sequence goes on from CAVQBU010000014.1 coordinate 215,463, forward strand.
TTGGCGCCGCCGCTTCTGGAGACGACAGCCTGCATCGCGTGATCGCGCTTTCCGCCACGCCTGGCCCGCCCGCTCCCGAAGTCAGCGTCCCGCAAGGAAATCTCGCAGCGCGCATCGCGATTTCTCCGGAAGGAAGACAGCCCGGCGCACCCGGCGGCGCCGAAAATGGCGCGGCAGGAAACGGCGGCGCGGGCGGCAACAGTTCCAGTAGCGGTGGCCGCGGCACCAACGCAAATTCCGGCAACGGCTCCGGTTCTCTTCCCGCGGCAGTAAGCGTCAGCGGGGCAACGCACATCCCGGCAACGGCGGACTCGGGCCCGGCGGCCGCGCCACAACAAAATTAAATTTGAAACCGATGCCCTCGCTCGACGCGCCGTCCTCAGTTCATCACGGCCCCGCAGTAATCGGCGCGATCGATCCCAAGCTTCCGCCCGAAGTAATTCTCTCGGGCAAGGAAATTTACACGCTGCACATTGACATGCCCAATCTCACCAGCGTCACCGGCAACTGGGTGATAAATTTCGCGCAGCTCGATGAAGGCAATCCGCCGTATCGCAAGCCAACCGGAACGCTATCCGGTCCATCACTCGTCAGCAAAGTGGACCCCAAATATCCCCCGACACTAATCAAACAACACGTGGACGGCGAAGTCGTCCTCTACGCGATCATTCGCAAAGATGGCTCGGTGGATAGCATTCAGCTGGTGCACGGAATTGATCCGGTGCTCGACAAATTTTCGATGGAAGCTCTGGCCCGCTGGACCTTCCGCCCCGCTTCGCGCGAAGGTCAACCTGTGGAACTGGAAGCGATCGTCCACATCCCGTTCCAATTCCGCCGCCCCGAGTAATCTGGGATTTACTGCGCCGCCCCAGCCGGCCGCGCCTGTGGCTCGCTCGCGGCCTTTTCCTCGAGCAATCTCACCAATGCGTACAACGCAAAATTGTCCGGCGTCGGTACTCCCAGCTCAGCGCCGCGGCGGACAATATATCCATTGAGCGATTCAATCTCCGTGCGCTTCCCTCGCGCCAAATCCTGCGCCGTCGAAGCAAACGCTCCTCCAAACTTCGCCAGGTTTGCCAGCCACTTTTCCGTGAAACCAGGTCCAGGAGTGCGTACGCCGGCGGCGCGCGCCACCGCGATGCATTCCTCCACCACGCGGACCATCAAATTCCGCGACTCGTCATAACGCGCGATATCTGCGTAGCTCATCTGCGCAATCGCAGAGATCGCATTCGCGCCGCAATTCGTGATGAATTTCTGCCACATGTCCCCCAAAATATCGGCAGAAATTCTGCATGGCACATTCGCCGCCGTGAATAACGATGCGATTTGTTCCGTGCGGGGCGGCTGCATGTCCGCTGCGGCGCGCCGCCCCGCGAATTCCCCCACCACCAAATCTCCGCGCCCGGAATGTTTCACGTGTCCCGGCTCCGGCATCGCTGCCGCCACGTAAACTACCGCCGGCAGCGCATCAATCCCCGCAGCCGCTCGGATCCGCTCTACGTTATCCACACCATTCTGCAAGCTCACCACAATCGCATCCGCGGCAATATGCGGCGCAATCGCGCGCGCCGTCGCTTCGTTGTCCAGCGATTTCACGCAGAACAGCACCACGTGGGCGTCGCGCACCGCCGACGGATCGGTCGAAGCCTCCACCGCCGCCCGCTCTTGAAACGTGACCGTATCCAGGAAAAGTTTGTTGCGGCGCACCGCTTCCACATACGCGTCGCGTGCGATCATCGTCACCGGGACATCCGCGCGCGCCAGCATCCCGCCGAAATAAGAACCCACAGCACCCGCGCCCATAACCGCTACGCGTTTGGCCGCAGGATTCACATTCGCCACTGAATTTGTCGGCATGAATTCCTCCCCTCGCGTTGAAAAACACTCAGGCGTTCAACGCGGCAGCGATACAGGCATTAGGTTTGAAGATTGAGATGCGTGGTCGCTTCGTTTCGCCGCAAAATCAAAAATGTTCGCGCAAATCCCGAAAGCTCGTGAGTATCAGCAGTTTCCCCGCGCCGCTCTCCAGCTCCGCATGCTCCAGATGCCATGTATCCGTGTGCGGAATGAAAACCGCGTTCAGCCCCGTCTGCAGCGCCGGATTGATGTCGCTGCGCGGGCTGTTCCCCACCATCCAGCCGTGCGTCTTCACAATCTTGAATTGCTCCACCATGCGTTCGTACACGCCCGCGTCTTTTTCCAGCACGATTTCAATCGCGTCGAAGTACGGCTGCAACCCGGAGCGCTCCACTTTTGCGGCCTGCTCGGCCGGCTCGCCCTTCGTCAGCAAAATCAGCCGGTGATGCTTCGCCAGATATGCCAGGGTTTCCGGCACGCCATCCAGAATGTGCGGCGGCGTGGCTTCCAATTCAATCGCCAGCCGCGCGATTTCCTGCATCAGCTCGCGCCGCGCCGCGTTCCCCGCCAGCTTCATGTACGTTTCTTCCAACGATCGCCGAAAACTTCGCACACCATATCCGTGCTGCCGGATGTTGCGCTTCTCGGTTTCGTTCAGAATGTGCCGGATATATTCGCGCGTGTAACCCAGATGCTCGAGCTGCGTAATGAAATGCTCGATGGTTTTCTCAAAGAAGATATTGTTTTCCCAGAGAGTGTCGTCCGCATCAATCAGTAAAGTATGTCGTGCCATCCGAAATTTCGCTCTCCCGGTTTCCCACGCGCTCCCTAACGCTCGCAGCTGCGGCGAAGGTTTTAACGTTGTAGCGGCAACATTCAGGTGGGCGCCTTTGCCGTTGACTTTGACTCCGCTTATGAAGCGGCCAGGCTTCGCCCCGATTCGATCACTGCGGCCCTTCAACGCAAATTCTTCACGAAGCCGAAACTTTCCGCGCTCCCACCGCCAACCGGTCCAGAATCGCGCCCGCCAACTTCTGAGCCTCGCCAAATCGCGTCAAATAGTCCTGGAATTCGCGGTTCAAATCCAGCGCATTTGTCGCGTCCAGCTTCGTCCGCAGAATCATATCGCGCAAATGCACCGGATGCGGCAACACCGCATCATCGCGCAACTCATCCAGCGCCACTTTCGGATCGTAGTGATACATGCGCCCTCCCCGTTACCTCGGGCAAAAAACGATTCTACTCTGTTTTGCAGATAGCGTCAGGCGGAGGCGGGAAGAAATTCGTAGCGGTCGATGCGCGCGGCCACTCCGCGGCGTTGGTCCTGCGGTTCTACACGCAACACGCGCGCGTAACAGCGTATGTGTACGTCGCCCGCAAGAGTGATCTGCTGCGGCAAGGTCAAAACAAACTCAATCGGAGTTCCGGCTTCGACGTGCGCTTCAATTAAAAAATAAAGCCCGCGAAAACTCACGTCGCGCGTTTCGCCCTGCTTTTCCAGGACGTCGTCTTCCTTCGAAAACCGAACTTTCAACGGCAGCATCATCGAAAACCGGCGTGCGGCGCGGCGTTCTTTGGCGCTGTCCATCAACCCTCCGGCCAAGCTTTGCGATGTCGCCACGCTATCACCGCTTCCCGCCCCGGCGCAATGAGTTTTACGCTTCCGCTAATTTCCGCCGGGCGAACATTCCTGAAAGGTTCGCATGGGTCCAACGTGCTCGAAATGGCATCTCATGTTTCGCGCGTTACGAATGGCATCCGGTGCGCGGCCCGAGCTCACGCCCTGAAGATAATCGAGGCGAAATTTGACCTGCCTCACGCCTGCGGCTACGATAGGCGCTCATGCCCCCGGCCTCCACGTTCCTGGAAGTGCGCAAACACCCCCGGGCCCAGCTGAAACTTGCCGCACGTATTCGCTGGCGTGGCCCGCTGGGCATGCGCATGGAATCCACGCACACGCTCGACGTTTCCCGCAACGGCATTCGCGTGCAGCGCAACGAATCCTGCGAAATTGGCTCACGCGTCTGGGTCGTTTTTCCCTTCGACGCTTCATCTGCCGCTGGAGTTCCGCCGGAAACTCCAGCCCGCGTCGTGCGCGTCGAATCAGGCCGCGGCGGGGGATATCAAGTGTCGCTGCAGCTGGAGCTGCCCGCGCGAGCCGAGTCCGGGCCCGCCGATCGCGAACGCCGCGCCTGCTCCAGAATTTCTTTCGCGCTGCCGATTTTCGTGCGCGCCCTCGGTTTCCCCTGGCCCGAGGAATCCATGACCCAGGATATTTCGCGCGTTGGCGCACGCTTCGAATCCGCGCACATTTATTCCGCGGGCGACGCCGTCCTCGCCAAAATTCCCTGGGGCGATTGGGCGCGCGCCGGCGAAATCACAGCTCACATCGTGCGCGTCGAAAACTCCGCGTCCCCTTCGAGTGCCGCTCCGCTCTCCGATCCCCTTGCCGCGACGAGCGCAATCCTCACCAGCGTAGCCGTCCGCTGGGCTGTTGCCAGAAAAGCCTGACGCGCCAGCCGACGTTTTGCGCCGCTTCGAACTCTCCGTTACACTCATGCGCTGGCGAATTTTATGGCTGAAACATTCCATCGCAACTTCTTTATCGCTGGTCCCGCTGGGCGACTCGAGGCTTTGCTCTGGACCGTGCCCATCGCCGATCCGCCGCTCGCCGCCGTGGTCTGCCATCCGCATCCGATCTTCGGCGGCACCATGCACAACAAAGTTGTGTACCAGGCCGCTAAGACGCTGCGCCTACGCGACATTCCGGTGTTGCGCTTCAACTTTCGCGGCGCGGGACAGAGCGAGGGAGTCCACGATCGTGGTATCGGCGAACAGGACGACGTCCGTGCCGCACTCGAGTATCTCGCAGCGGAATTTCCGCGGCGTCCGATTCTGCTGGCAGGCTTCAGCTTCGGTTCAATGGTGGGATTGCGCGTGGGGTGCACGGACCAGCGCGTTTCAGATTTGATCGGCCTGGGAATTCCAGTGGACCGCTCGGACTTGACCTACTTGCGCGGCTGCGCGAAACCAAAACTGATCGTTCAAGGCGGCGACGATCAATTCGGCTCGCACGTGAATGTCGTAGCGCTGTTTGAAACGCTGCCAGAGCCAAAAAAACTCGTATTCGTCGAAGGCGCTGACCACTTCTTCACCGGCCAGCTGGAAACCGTTCGCGGCGCGATTGATGACTGGCTTGACGAACGCCATCCGCGGACGCCCACCGCTCCGGCACCGGTGCCCGCAGCGCCTGGACCTGCGAGCTCCTAATTTCTCGATTCGAATAATTTCAGGAATTGTTCGCGCGAGGCCGGCTCGATGCCCACCAGCTCTAGATTCGCTTTCACATGCGGCACCTGGCTCATTCCCACGAGGGCGGTGGTCAGTCCCGGCACGGAGCGCGCGAATTGCAGCGCCAGCGTCGCGTTATCTTTCAATCCCAGCGCCGAATTTACGAAGGACGGCAAATTTTTCGTCAGTTGTCCTTGCAGCAACGCCGCGCTGGTCACCAGCGCAATCCCTGCGTCGCGCGCCGCCTGCACCATCGGCATCGCCTTGCCGCCCACCATCTGATTCGGCCGCGTCAAAGCTTCGGGCATCGCGAGGTTGAACGGCAACTGCACGAAACGGAAGTGGTGATCATCGCCCTGCACATCTTTCGCAATGTTCACCATTTCCTGCAGCGACAAATATCCGGCGGCCTTGGGATCTTCGCGAAATGCGTTCCACGTCGCCATGCCGTAAGCGCGAATTTTCTTGGTGGCAATGGCCGATTCCAGAAACAAAAACGCTTCGCGAATCCGCCGCCGGAATTCCTCAGGCGGCACTTCGCTCAATTGCGTTTCGGGATTATGCAAGTAGAAAACGTCAATCGTGTCCAGCCCCAGGTTTTGCCGGCTGCGCTCGAGCTGATCGGACAGATAGTCCGGCGCCATGCAATGGCAACCGGCCGCAATGTCTTCCACAGCAAAAATTCCGCGCTCGAGAAATTCCTGCGCGAAATAAGTATTCGGATCGGCGGGCATTTCTCCGTCTGGCGTTAAGAATCCGGCCTTGGTGCAAACCATAATTTCGTCGCGCCCGTAGCCTTTGTCGAAAAGTTCGCGCAGAGCCATGCCCACTGCGCGCTCACTGCGCTGGAAACGGTAATTGATCGCCGAATCTATCAGGTTGATCCCGCCCTGCACCGCCGCCACCACCGCATCCACGTACGCGCCGTCCGTCGCCTCATCGGCCTCGCCCAAATAAGTTCCGATGCCTATGGAAGAGAGCACCAGCCCGCCGCGAATCTCACGAAAATGTCCGGCGGCCGCGCGTCCTTGAAATCGCGCCGCGTAACGCAGAGTCCCTTCCGCCGTGGCCGAGCCGGCTTTGCGTTCGCGATTCGACGGTGCTACGGATGACATCAGTTCCCTCTTGGCAGCAGAAAATCGTGGTGCCGCGCAGTATAGCAGAACCTCTTCGTTGCAGTTCGCAACCGCGGCCCGGTTAACTCCAGCGCGCAAATTATGAAACGAAAAGTCATTTTTGCACGATCTCGCTCACCGGCACCCCTTGCGCGATCAGCAGCTCGCGCGCCTGAAGACGCAGCCTGGGCCAATGCCGCACGAATGCGATTCCTCCAGCTATCGCGCCAAGGCCACCGAGCGCCACCGTAAATGGCGCGCCAATCGCGCCCGCCAGCGCTCCCGAAAGCAGCGAACCAATCGGCGCCATGCCCATGAACATCATGGTGTACATGGCCATCGCCCGTCCGCGCAGTTCGTCCGGCACCATCGCCTGAATCAGCGTGTTCGACCCTGACATTTGCAGCATTACTGCGTAGCCCACGGGAATCAGCAGCGTCACCGAAAGCCAGAATGATTTTGAAAAAGAGAAAAGAATCAATGAAACACCGAACCCGGCGGCCGAAAGACCCACCACGCGTCCCAGGCCCCGCAGACTTTGCCGCACGGCTAAAGTGAGAGCGCCGAACAGCGCGCCAACTCCCGCTGCGCCCATCAGAATTCCCAGGCCGTGTGCGCCGCGATGCAGTACGCGGTCCGCGAAAATCGGCATCAGCACGGAGTATGGCACGGCCACGAGGCTGACCAGCCCGATCAAAAGGATCAGCGCATGCAGCGGCGCGGTGCGCCACACGTATCGGAAGCCTTCGACGATATGCTCGAACGGCGATGAACCTTTCGGCGCGGTGCGCAACGGCCCCAGCTTCATCAGCAGCAGCCCAATGATCACTGCGATATAGCTCACCCCGTTCGCGAAAAAGCACCAGCCTTCGCCGATGCGCGCGACCAAGATTCCAGCGATGGCCGGGCCAATGATACGGGCCCCATTGAACATCGAAGAATTCAGCGCGATCGCGTTCATCAAATCTTCGCGCACCACCATCTCAATCAGGAATGATTGCCGCGCGGGCACATCGAACGCGTTCACCACTCCCAGCAGCGCCGCCAGTACTACGATCTCCCACACTTTTATGACATGCAGCAACGTCAGCACCGCCAGAATAAGCGCCAGGATCATCGAAGCCGCTTGCGTGCCAATCACTACGCGATGGCGGTTCAAGCGATCCGCCGCCAATCCTCCGAGCGGCGCGAATAAAAAAATCGGAATCTGCCCCGCGAAGCCCACCACGCCCAGCAGCAGCGACGATCCCGTGATGCGATACACCAGCCACGCCTGGGCCACGGTCTGCATCCAGGTGCCGATCAACGAAATCATCTGGCCGCTGAAGAAGAGCTGGAAATTTCGGTGGCGCAAAGATCGCACCATATCGCGGAAGCGCGACCGAACTTCCGGCGCGGCGGGGGACGAAGGCGTTGTTGTGTTCGCTGTTGCCATTAATTTGATTGTACGATGCAACTTCCAGTTGGTCCGGGGCGATTCCGCATGCCGGTTTCTAAGCATCAGTCTATCGTGGCCGCAGCGGTTGCGGCGGCGCACCTCGGACGGCGTACTACAGTGGCCGCTGCAAATGCCCCCAATACTGCAGGCATTTACTGCTGCGGATGTGGCGCGCTCCGCGCCTGCTGCGGTCCGGCGAGCAATCGGCTGCAGGCGCGTAACATGCGGCGGTAGGGCCAGACTTTTTCGCGAAACAAAATCTCGCCTTCGCGGGGCTTCGAGTAAAACCAGCGCGTCAACAGCGCTAAATGATCGTGCAGATCCGGTGACGCGGCGCGCAAGCCGTATCGCACACGCAGATTCTTTTCACTGACGGGCGCGTCCTGAACTTCAGGCTCGCGTTTCTGCGCGCTTCGACCATCCGCGGCGTCTTGAGTCTCGTCGTTCCATCCAGGTTCCAGCGCATCCTTCAAAATCGCTTCCACCGAACGCGGCTCGCTGGAAATTTCCGCAAAACGCAGGAACACCGGCTCCTCGAGCGTGCCGGCGCGCACTGGAAACACGACGATAGTCTGCGGTTCTGCGGAGCGCTGCAGAATCACCAGGTCCAATTCTTCAATCCGCCGCGCCAAATCGGGCATCCCGCGCAGCACCGCCGTCACTTTATCCAGCCGTCTGTGCAACGCCGCAGCGCGCTCGAAATCCAGCGCCTCGCTAGCGGCCGCACGCTCCTGCGACAGTTGCTCGGTCAGCGACGTGCCAGTGGTTTCCAGCGATTCCAGCACGCGGCCGATTTCGACGTCATATTCTTCCTGCGTGCATCCTGCAAAACACGGCGCCAGGCACATTTTCATTTCCGAATACATGCAGCCGGGATATTCAGGGTCGCGCCGGATCTTGATCTGGCATCGGCGCGTCTTAAAAAGGTCCAGAAAACTCTCGCTGAAATCTTCCGCCGAGCGTCGCGAGCCGAACGGCCCGAAATAAAATCCCTCGTCGGCGCGCACCCGCCGCGTCACGTAACAGCGCGGGTAGGAATTGCGGAGGTTCACTTTCAACATGGCGGGCGGCCGCAAACGTATCAACTCGCGATAGCGGCTGGGAAAATATAAACGCGCATTCTGATGGAACGCGAGGTTCTGCTCGAACTTCGAGCCGGTGACGCGATAGCGGATGCGCGCGGCCACCTCGCGCAAATTCAATTGTTTGGAAGCAGCCTCCGGCAGGCCCAGCAATCGTTCCGCCGCGCGGCGTATGTCCGCGGTCCGCGCTAGATAAGGCTGCGCCCCCGATCCGGCGCCAGCTGCGGCAGCAGCCGCAGCACCGCGCATCTCCAGCAGAAATATTCCAGGGCGCGCGGGCAATGCCGCGAAGAAATCGGAAGCAAAGTCCGCGAAGAATTCCAGCGCGCAATCAAACTCAAGCATCCGTATCAGGATACACCGAGGGTAAATCCAGCGCGAAGCCTCTGTGCACGCAAAGCGAGAAACGCAAACATGCATTTTCTGTCGATTAGTGCCTACGGCGGTGCTTCGTTTTGAACAACTTGGACGAGGTTTTAATAGCGGAAATTGTCGATTAGAAATATCGAGGATTTGGGAGGAAGGCTGGCGGCTGGTGGCTACTGAGCCGCCGGGAGCCATCGCGCGGCTACAAGCAAACGAATCGGATAACTCATATTCATAAACGTATATTTACCATATGGTTACTCACGCGTCAAGTCCTGCTGTATTCTGGCTAGGCGGTCACGATTCGATAACGGCATCGATCAGGATTTGGACCCATCCGTTCGTGTTTGGTTGGGCAGATACCTTTCGCTGTTTGGCGAACTTCTTTACTGAATTTCCGTCCGCTTCGACTCTGAGCCGAAAAGAAAATAGTTGACGGAAACCCGATGGGTGCCCTATTTTATATAGGGAACCTTTTGGTTCCCTATTGCGAGATGAGCGATGACCCTCTTTTTCGAGCATTGGCGGACGCAAGCCGGCGCAAGCTCCTCGACAAGCTGCACCGCAAGAATGGACAAACGCTGGGACAGCTTTGCCAGGGGCTGCGCATGACGCGCCAGGCGGTGGCGAAACATCTGGCCATTCTCAAGCAGGCGAATCTCGTCTCGTGGAAACGCGAGGGGCGGGAGAGATTCCATTTCATCAATCCGGTCCCGATAAACGAAATCGCCGAACGCTGGATCAGCAAGTTCGAACACCCGCGCTTGCAAACGCTCGCAAAACTGAAGAAGAGCCTGGAAGGAGAAGATCATGGGTAACAAGACTGGAAGCACTTTTGTTTACGTCACCTACATCCGCACGACGCCGGAAAGGCTGTGGTCAGCGCTGACCGACCCCGAGTTCATAAAGCAGTACTGGTTCGGCATGCACTGCGAAAGCGAGTTTACGTCGGGATCCTCGTGGAAATTGGTTTCCGGCGACGGTCAAGTATACGACGCTGGCGCGATCGTAGAGGCCGAGCCGCCACGACGCTTGGTGATCCGCTGGCAGCAACAGCACAAGCCCGAGCTGAAGGCCGAGGGTTACTCGCTTTGCACGATGGCACTGGAACCCAGCGGAACGGCGGTCAAGCTCTCCATCACCCACACGATCGAGCGCGAACCCTCGCAATTCATCGCGGCGGTGTCTGGCGGCTGGCCGAAGGTCATCTCCAACCTGAAGTCCCTGCTGGAGACCGGCTCCATCGCTCTGCAGGACCCGTACCCGACGGGCAATCCCTACGCCCAGCGGTGATAGGCCCTTGAGAGCGCTGACTGGCCACTGCTACACGACCTTCACGCACACCCGGATGTACTCCTCCACTCCACCTAGAACTTCGTAGTTCACGCGGTAGGCTTTCACCCAGTCTTCGAAGGCGCGAAACTCATCGAGCGAGCAGATGAAGTTGTCGAAGAAGATGATGTCGCCGGGCTTGAAATGGCGCGCGAGCGTAGTGAGCACGAAAAGCGTGGAGCTGAAGAGGTCCGCGTCGAGATGGATCACGAGGCGGCGGGAAAAATCGTGGTGGTTGATGAAGGGCAGTAGCGTGTCTTGAAACAGGCCGGCCTGGAACGAACAGCGCAGATCGCTGGTTTGCGGAATGCGGCCGTACACATTGAATGCGCCTTTGGGTTCGGTGGCACGCCACCGCTCGGGAAGGCCGGTAAAAGTGTCGAAGCCGACGAAGCGCGATTCAGGATTGGTGAGGTGATCAACCCACCAGAAAAGCGATTCACCCTTGAAGACACCGAATTCCAAGAAGTCGAGCGGCGCGGAATTCAGATTTTCTTTGGCGATGACATTTTCATAGAGCCAGGAGCGGTCACGGGGTTTGCCGTCGTCCGGGCGTGCGATGGGATGCATGCGGCGCCAGCGCGAGAAACGGAACCATCCGGCAATGGCTGTGAGGCCTGTGGAGGGGCGATCGAGATTCACCAGTCCGAGCGTATTGGCGAAGAAAATAGACGCCGCCGGACGAAACATCTGCGGAATTTGGAAGATACGGTCGAGGGAGATACGGCGCTTTTTGGGGTCGTATTCAACTTGTACTGGGACGGGTTGAGAGAGTTCGGTCATGAGGAGTACTCCGTTCGAAAAATTCCGGACCTTCGACGAGAAGGAGCGGTTCAGGGAAATCGGGGGACGTTTGCGATTGGCGGGTACTATACAAAAGATGCCGTGCAGAAGGCAAGCTGCGTGAGCGGGGGCTGGGCGATTGTCACGTCGAGTAATCGTAGTTTAAGAAGGCTGCAGCTGAGGCGTTTGCAGTTGTGAAGGGTCGTTCGGGCTGCGCGTGAAAGGCTATTGACTTGGTGGGCGGCGCATCCTATCGTTGCCGCGGTTATTTCCCACGGTCGGTACTCCCAAGAAATTTCCAGATGGAAATCAAATCCACAAGCTGAAGTACGGAAGATCGGACCCGGGGAGGGTCACACATGAAGCGTGCGTTACAATTTGCGGTGATTACGCTGTTGGCTGTTGCCGGTTCGTCGGCTGTGCGGGCGCAAAGCAATCCGCTGGTCGGAACCTGGAAGCTGAATCTCACAAAATCGAAATATGATCCCGGCCCGATGCCCAAGAGCCTGACGCGCACCGTGGCTGCAGAAGGCGACGGCGTGAAATATACCTTCGAAGGCGTGGCCGCGGATGGAAAGCCCATTTCATACGGCTTCTCCGTCAAATTTGACGGTAAAGAGAACCCCGTCACGGGTTCGATGCCGGGTAGCGCCGACGCGATTTCGGCCAAGCGCGTTGACGCGAATCATTACGTCGCTACGCTGAAAAAGGACGGGAAGGAAATTGGCACCTCCAAAGTGGCGGTTTCAAAAGATGGAAAAGTCACCACGGTGGACGTAACCGGAACCAGCGCCAGCGGCGCGAAAGAGCACGATGTGCAGGTGTACGACAAGCAATAGGAAGCGGGGCTTATATTTCATAGCCAGCGAGTTAACTATCCATTCGTTCAAGGGCGGCTCGGCAGCGGGCCGCCCTTCTGTTTTTGCGAGAACATTACAGAGAAACATTCCTAATAATTCTTTAGGACCCAAGCGGCAATTACCAGGCGCTGGATTTCGCTGGTGCCTTCGTAGATTTCGGTGATGCGGGCGTCGCGATAGGCGCGCTCAACGGGATATTCGCTGCTGTAGCCGTAGCCGCCGTGAATCTGGATCGCTTTGTGGGCAACGCGCGTGGACATTTCGCTGGCAAATAGTTTCGCGATCGCCGCCTCCATGGAAAATCTCGCGCCGGAATCTTGTTTCCACGCGGCGCTTCGTAGCAGCAGGCGAGCGGCATCAATTTCGGTGGCCATATCCGCGAGCATGAATTGAATCGCTTGAAAATCGGCGATCGGATGGCCAAATGCTTGGCGCTGCTGCGCGTAGCTCAGAGCAGCTTCGAACGCGCCTTGAGCGATTCCGGTGGCCTGTGCCGCGATGCCGATGCGGCCGCCATCGAGCGTCGAAAGGGCAACCTTGTATCCTTCGCCTTCCTCACCGATACGATTCCCGGCTGGCACCTCGCAATCGCTGAAAGAAAGTTCCGTACACGCCGTTGCATGAATGCCCAGCTTCTTTTCTTCCTTGCCCACTGCGAATCCTGGCGTCCCTTTTTCCACCACCAGCGCCGAGATGCCCTTCTCTCCCTTCTCCGGCTGCGTGTTCACGTACACGATCGCGGCATCCGCAGCGCCGCCATTGGTGATCCAAGCTTTGGTGCCGTTGATCACATACTTGTCGGCCTTGCGCACGGCTTTGGTCGCGAGCGCGGCGGCGTTCGAACCCGCCTGTGGCTCGGTGAGCGCATAACATCCGATTTTTTCGCCGCGCGCGAATGGCAGCAGAAACTTTTTCTTTTGTTCCTCTGTACCGAACCGGTGGATCGGATCGCAATAGAGCGAATTCTGCACCGACAAGATCACGCCGGTGGAAGCGCACACCCGCGAAATTTCCTCGATTACGATGGCGTAACTGATGTGATCCATCCCCGCGCCGCCTTCCGCTTCAGGAATAGCCACGCCGGTCAAGCCCAGCTCCGCGGCCTTCTGAAACAACCCGTGCGGGAATTTCCCCGTCTCGTCGTTTTCCTTCGCCAGCGGCTTCACTTCCGCCTCGGCGAATTCCCGGACGCTATTCTGCAGCAGTTGCTGTTCTTCAGAGAGTTCCAGATTCACTTCGCGTCTCCAAATCCACGTTCATGATGTGCGACCGGCGAACGGTAATTGTACCTTGACGCGCGACGCCTGTCACAGGACCGGGCCAAGCGGCGGTTGCGGTCGCCGCGAGCCTTAGACAGCGAAAGGCGGGTTCTCCGGGAAAAATCGGGGCCGCGGATGAGGACGAGCACACTTTTACGGTTGGCGAGCATCTAAACGTGAAGCCAGCGTGTAGAAGTTGATTTTATTCGAATTGAGGAGGAATGAATGGCTGGAGCGAAACTCGTAGTGATGTACCCGCAGCCGAAGGACGTGGCTGCGTTTGAAAAGGTTTACATGGAAGAGCACGTGCCGATGGCGGTGCAGAAGCTCGGAGGCAAATCGAAAATTGTGGCCAGCAAGAGCGTGGAATCACCACTGGGCAAGCCGGCGTTCCACCGCTACGTTGAAGTTCACTACCCTTCGATGGCGGCGCTGCAGGCGAGCCTCGCTTCTCCGGGCGGCAAGGAGACGGCCGCTCATGCGGTCTCGATATCATCCGGCGGGACCCCAACCTTCTTTATCGCTGAGGAGCAGGTGTTCGAGTTCTAGACGGCCAAGGCCTTGCGGAGCTTTTCGTACGTGGTGGATAGATCCTCGGGCTCGACGCGCGTTTCGCCCACTACGGTCATGAAGTTCGAATCGCCGGACCATCGCGGGAGGACGTGCATGTGCAGATGGTGGGTGACTCCCGCGCCGGCGGCCTTACCCAGGTTCATGCCGAGGTTGAAGCCCTGCGGATGATAAGTCTTCTCCAGCGCTGCTTGCGACCGCTGCGCCAAAGTCATCATTTCAGCCGTAGTATCGGAATCACAAGCGGCGAGATCGGCGGAGTGCAGGTACGGAACCACCATCACATGCCCGGAAGTATAAGGATAGCGGTTGAGGATAATGAAGTTCTTGCGTCCGCGGAAAACGATCAGGGTCTCGGCGTCGTCCCTCGCGGCCAACGCCTCACAAAAAACGCAGCCTTCATCTTTCTTGGCATCCGCGATGTAGCGATACCGCCAGGGCGTCCACAAATAATCCATCCGGCTACGGCTCCGTTCGACTTTAGCTACCGTGCTGGGGAGTGCCGTGCTCGGAAGCGCCCGCCGCGCGCGGATTGTTGACGTAGTCTTTCAATTCCTTACTGGGCTTGAAGTAGGGGATCTTCTTGGGAGGCACTTCCACCTTGGCGCCGGTCTTGGGGTTGCGGCCCGTGCGTCCACGTCGTTGCCGGGTGCGAAAGCTGCCGAAGCCGCGGATTTCGATCTTATCGTCCGCCTGCAGAGCGGCGATGATGCTTTCGAATATCGTTTCCACCACCGCTTCAGATTCTTTGCGGGGCAGCTCGGTGACGCGCGTTACCTCTTCGACGAGTTCCGCCTTCGTCATCGTATGTTCTTTGGTTCCATGCTCTCCGGCAGCTTCTGCCATGGGTGAGAGCCTCCTCGTCAAGATTTCGGTTTAAGCTCGGCCGTGTACGCGTTAGGGAGGGGCAACGCATGTCCTTGCATATCACCAATCTACCGCAAGGTAAATGACTTTCCTGCAAGAATCCACTTTCGCCAGGCGTCGCCCCCGCGCCTCTGGCCGAACCGCACCCTTAAGATGACTGCCGTTTCGCCATGATGGCATCGCCGATGGTCGCTGTCGGCGACGGCTTCGGCGCTCGCGGCGTTGGCGCTGCTGCCGCGCGGTAGGATTCGATCTCCTGCCGCTCGACCTGCTTCTGCGCGGCGCGATAGCTCAGGCTGATTTTGTGCTGCTCCGGCTCCAGGCGCAGGATCTTGAACTCGTACTCATTCCCGGTGGTCAACACCGCGGTCACACGAGCGCCGCGGGCCGCTTTTTCCTTGTCGCGGTCGCCTTTCGGCCGGCGCTCTTCGATCTCGGAGACATGGCAGAGCGCTTCGATACCTTCCGCCAGCTCGACGAAGGCCCCGAAATCCGTGGTGCGCGCGACTTTGCCCTTCAAGATGTCGCCGATCTTGTGCGTCGTGAACCAATCCGCCCAGATGTCTTTTAGTTGCTTGATGCCGAGCGAGAGGCGGCGGTTCTGCGAATCCACTTTCAGGACTTTCGCTTCCACCGTGTCGCCCTTCTTGAATTTCTCGCTGGGATGCTTGATGCGCTCGGTCCAGCTGACGTCGCTGATGTGGATCAAGCCTTCCATGCCCTCTTCGATTTCCACGAACGCGCCAAAATCCGCGAGGTTGCGAATGCGCCCGCTCACCACTGTGCCAACTGGATACTTTTCCGCCGCCGCGTCCCAGGGATCGGGCTGCGTCTGCTTCAAGCCCAAAGAGATGCGCCGCTGGTCGGTTTTCACTTCCAGCACCACCACTTCCAGCTCGTCGCCTTCCTTGACAATCTTCGCGGGGTGCTTGGTGCGCTTCGACCAGCTCATTTCGCTGACGTGCACCAATCCTTCGACACCCGGCTCAATCTGCACGAAGGCGCCGTAGTCCGTCACGCCCACCACTTTCCCGTGTACGCGTGTGCCTACCGGAAAACGTTCAGGCACCGTGGCCCACGGATCGGGCAGCAGCTGTTTCCGTCCCAGCGAAATGCGCTGCTTTTCCTTATCGAATTTCAGGATTTGCACCTGCAGGTCGTCGCCGGCTTTCACGATGGAAGAAGGGTGCGGCACGCGTCCCCACACCAGATCGCTGACGTGCAGCAGCCCATCCATTCCGCCCAGGTCCACGAACACGCCGTAGTCCGTGACGTTCTTCACTTTGCCGGTGACGATGGTGCCTTCGGCCAGCGAACCCATCAGCGTATCGCGCTTCGATTTCTGGTCTTCCTCCAGAATCGTACGGCGGCTCACCACCACGTTGCCGCGCTTGCGATTCAATTTCAGCACGCGCACTTCGATTTCTTTGTCTTTCCACGAATCCAGGTCGTGCACAGGACGCAATTCAATCTGCGAAGCCGGCAGGAACGAGCGCACGCCGATATCTACTACAAGGCCGCCCTTGATCCGCTCGGTTACTTTGCCTTTGATCGTCGCGTGCTCGCGATACGATTTCTCGATGCGCTCCCACACACGCCGGCGGTGCGCGCGCACGTGCGACAGCAGCACGTAGCCATCTTTCTGCGCATGCAGACGTTCCACTTCGATCGTCTGGCCCGCGCCAAATTCAATCGGGCTGCCTGAATCCACAAATTCCTGCGCGGGAACGAGACCTTCGAACTTTCCGCCGACGTCCACGATCACGCCCGCGTCGGTTACCGCTAGTACGTGCCCATCGAAAATCTCGCCTTCCGCTGCTGCAGGTTCGGGCACCGCGAACTGCTCCATCAACTGGTCCATCGTCTGCGAGGTCTCGGCAGATTCCGTTGATTCGCCAGCCGCGCTCGCGTTCACAACGGTGTCAGCTGTGCTCGCCGCCGCGGTCGCAGCACCTCCGTCGACCTGGATCGAAGCAGTCAGTTCTCCGCTATCGGCCAACGCAGCCGGCTCGGTAACTTCTGGGGTACTGCTCGCTTCCGCTACGGCTGACGGCACACTCGTCGCCGCGGGTTCGGATGTCGCCGCCACTCGGTCCGCCACGCCGTTGTCCCCGGAACGCACCTCCGGCGCGCGCGCTACGGCTGCGCCAACTCCGCTGGAACTCACCGCCGTGGCTACGGTTGTGATGCTGCTGCTCGCCGCTTCAGAGGAAGGTACAGACACAGCTTCGCCCGCGCTGCCCCGCGGCATCTCTGCGGACTTGTCTGTGCTGACTGATTCAACGGTTGCGGTGGGAAGATTCAGGTCGTGTTCGGGTGACATTGGGGAGCGGCCTCCGTACGGATTCGTGCCCTGCTGCCGAGAATTCGGACTCGGCTACTCCACCCGCTGGGGTTTGGAGCAAAGAAGGGGATAGAACGCCCACGCTAGACGTTCATGTCACGAGGATGATACCCGCCCGATTCGCGCATTGTCAACAAACCATCGCGCGATGGCGAGTCCAGCCCTGGCCACGGCAGCTCAAATCGCTCAGATCAATGTTACGCAGCTATAAAGGTAAAATTGTGTTTCATGGGCCGCACACCAAGCTCGATTTTTCGTCGATTCAAATATTTTCGGGATCGCTTTCCCAGCGCAGAGGATTGCGGCGGATGTATTCACGAACGGTGCGAAACTCGCCTTCATCGCCCATGATGTGCTCCCAAAAGTTTCGCTGCCACACGCTCCCGCCGCGCCGGCCAAGCACTCGATTCACTTCAATCGCCGAGAGCGACTTGAACGCTCGAATGATCTTGCTTAGCGTTAATGACCGGGCGGTAGGGGCGCTGCTTGCTGCGCCCCTTCTCGGCAAGGAGTCAACAATTGCAACAATACCGTGGAAGTGATTCGGCATGATCACAAAATCAAGAAACGCGGCAGAAGCAAATCGCTTGTCAAGATTGAGCCAGACATCTCGCACTGCAGCGCCCGCCGGTTCGAGAGCCACGACACCATTGAAAACCCGGCCAAATATTCTCTTATGCCGCTCAGCGCAAATCGTGACGAAGTATAGACCGCCCAGCGAATAGTCGAAGCCCTTCAGTCGAATTGATCGTCGACCGTATTGGACAACGTCAGTCATGAATCACATGGAGGAACATGGGCGACAAGTTCTTGAGAGCGGTCGGTACGTCTGCAACATTGCCAAGCTGGGGCGCAGCAAGCAGCGCCCCTACCGAGTCTCGTTTCGGGCGGCCAGCTTAACCGATAGGTGGTCGCCCGCTGATCGCCGCGAATGAAATCGGGGCGCCAAGCTATTTCTCTAACCGCGGACTCCTAAAAATTTCTTTGCGATAGTCCGGCGAGTGTATCTCGATCGTTTTGCACATCTCGTACAATCGAGACCGAATTCGACGACCGATTCGCTCCTCCAGCGTGTCCTCGCGCGAAACACTAATCATTTCCCCAGAGGGAAGAGTCACAACCGATGTAGATCTGGAGGAGTCATCTGCCGGCGGCCCATGCTTACGACGCAGTCCCGAGTTTGGAGGTTTGGTTTGCTCGTCACCCTTCCGATACTCAGGATCGAGGTAGTTTGTAGTGATCAGTGTGAAACGCTTGTCGTTGTATCGAGTATTGAGGATGTGCCCCACGGTTTCGAGAGCCCAAGGAGATGGTTTGCTCGATCCGAGATCATCCAGCACGAGAACATCGGCCTTGAGAACTGGATCGAGCACTCCAGCTTCCGTCATCGAGTTATCTGGGCCATAGCTGCTTTGGATTTCCTTCAGTAGCTCGCGATAGTCGTAGAAAAGTCCCACGTGACCTCGGAGCACGATGGACTTCATGGCCGATACGGCCAAATGAGTCTTGCCGACGCCACACGGCCCCATCAACAACAGTCCACGCTCATCCGCAGCTGGGAATTCGCGCGCGAAACCCTGGACGATAACCTTGGCTTGAGCGAGGCTTCGGTTCCAACTTTGCACTTGCTGCGGTGAGGGATCCGGGTGCTCGTTGTCCGTCTCGTAATTTTCAAAATCACAATGGCGGTAACGTTCGGGGACGCGCGCTCGCTGCAACGCACGTTCGGTTTTGTCGGCCGCGGTGCAATCGCATGGCACGGCCCACACCATCTTCGGCTCGCCCGCTCCCGCGCCAGGGCGATCCGCCGCCAGCGCCTGCGCGCCCTCGGTGGTGCGCTCCACAACTTTCCAGCCACTACCCTCACAATTGGGACAATCTGCTCGAGCCATCCTGCAAGAATAAGCGCCGCGCTCGTCGCGCGCAAGCACACCCATGCCTGTGGAAGTTTTCATACATGTGGAAAGCTTCGAGAAAAATGAAAATGCGGACTGCTCGAGGTCACCTACTTATGCACGCGAATCGCCTGGCGCGGCGTGGCTCGCACAATCGCATTGCGATATTTGCGGTCCTCGCCGGCATTAAAGCCGCGCGCCATCTCACTGCGCACAAAATGCGTGAACGCTTCCATCTGTGTCTGCATCTCCGCCATCTTGTCGCGCATGTTCAAAATAATCTCGATGCCCGCGAGATTCACGCCCAGCTCGCGCGTCAAATTCAAAATTACCTCAAGCCGCTCCAGGTCCTGATCCGTGTATAGGCGCGTATTGCCCTGCGAGCGCGAAGGCGTCAGCAATCCCACGCGCTCGTACAACCGCAGCGTCTGCGGATGCAGCTTGTACAACTCGGCCACCGCGCTGATCATATAACCGGCCTTCGCTCTTTTCCTGGGACGCGCTACCATCGAACTTCTCCTCAAACCGTCGCGCGCGAAAATATCTCGCTGCGTGGATCTTCCGGATCGAGCTTGCTCAATTCCTTCAAAAGATTGCGCACGCGCTCGTCTTCCGGCTTCGGCACCACAATCTGCACTTCCACAATCTGGTCGCCGCGCTTTCCCGGCTGGCGTATCGACGGCGCGCCCTTCTCGCGCAGGCGCAGTTTCTTGCCGCTATTCGTTGCCGGAGGAATGCGCACTTGCGACCGCCCATCAATCGTCGGCACGTCCACCTTCGCGCCCAGCGACGCCTCCGTCACCGTGATCGGCACCATCGTATAAAGGTCGTCGCCGCGCCGCTCGAAAAATGGGTGCGGCTCGACCTTCATCACAATGTACAGATCTCCGGGAGGCCCGCCATGCAGCCCCGCATTGCCGCGCCCCGCCACGCGCACGCGCGAACCGGTCTGCGCGCCCGGCGGAATGCGCACGTCCAACGATTCCACCCGCGGCACGCGTCCTTCGCCGCCGCAATTCTTGCACATGGTATGCAGACGTCCGGTGCCGCCGCAGCGCGAACAGGCAATCTGAAAACGCATCTTGCCGCTCACTTGCGTCACTTGCCCTGAACCGCCGCAGGTAGGACAAACTTTTTCATCCCCGGGTTGCACGCCCGCGCCGTGACACACGCTGCAAACGTCCAGCCGCGTGATGCTCAGCTTCTTCACTGCACCGCGCATCGCCTCGGCAAAGGTGATCTCGATCTGAAATTCCAGGTCGCTGCCGGGTTCTCGCTCGGTGGCCTGCCGCGCCGCGTTCTGCCCGCGAAAAACCTGGCTGAAAAGATCGCGGAAGCTGGTTCCACCACCGCCGCTAGCTCCGCCCCCGCCGCCGAAATCAAATCCGCCAAAATCGAAATGCACGTCTTCCGGCGCGCCCCCGCCACTGTAACCATACCCAGAGCCCGGCGGCGGAGCGCCGCCCTGCCCCGGCTGATTGAACCCGAACTGGTCGTACACCTGCCGCTTTTTGGTGTCTGAAAGTACTTCGTAGGCTTCCTGAATCTGCTTGAATTTTTCTTCCGCGGATTTGTCGCCGGGATTCAGGTCCGGATGGTATTTGCGCGCTAGTTTGCGATAAGCCGCGCGAATATCTTTTACGGCGGCGCTGCGCGCCACACCCAGCAATTCGTAATAATCTTGTTTGGTGGTTGTCGCCATAGGAATAATTTCTCTAAACCAAGTTCACCACACGTACAAATGTAGGGGCGGGTTCCATTTTCGTCTCAATGGACCCGCCCCTACGGTCCCAACATTGCTTCTGCTTTAGTTCGGCTTCTTTGAGTCGTCAACGTCCACGAACTCGGCATCCACCACGTCGCCTTGTCCGGCAGTGTTGCCGCCATGCGCTCCGCCGCCGCTTGCACCGGCATCAGCACCCGGAGCGCCCGCCGCCGCGCCTGCCGCTTGCTGCGCCTTGTACATCGTTTCTGCGATGTGGTGCGAAGCCTTGGTCAGACTTTCGGCTGCTGCATTCAGTTTCTCCAGGCCGCCTTCGGCAAGCGCTTTGCGCGCTTCCTCGATGGCATCCTCTGCCGTCTTCACGTCAGACTCGGCGAGCTTCTCGCGATTGTCTTTCACCACTTTTTCCGTCTGGTAAACCAAATTGTCCAGGCGGTTGCGAGCTTCGACTTCTGAAAGCCGCGCCTTGTCCTCCGCCGCATGCGAATCCGCTTCCTTCTTCATGCGTTCAGCTTCTTCCTTGCTCAATCCAGTCGAAGCCGTGATGGTGATCTTCTGTTCCTTGCCGGTAGCGTTGTCTTTTGCCGAGACGTTCAAGATGCCGTTCGCATCAATGTCGAATGTCACCTCTACTTGCGGCACTCCGCGCGGAGCAGGCGGCAATCCCACCAGGTGGAATTTTCCGAGTGAACGGTTTCCACTGGCAACAGGCCGCTCGCCCTGCAGCACGTGAATCTCGACCGACGTCTGATTGTCCACCGCGGTCGAGAACGTTTCCGACTTGCGCGTCGGAATCGTGGTGTTCCGCGGAATCAGCACGGTGGTCACTCCGCCCAGCGTTTCCACGCCCAGCGAAAGCGGCGTCACGTCGAGTAGCAGGATGTCCTTCACTTCGCCCGCCAAGACGCCGCCCTGAATGGCCGCGCCAACCGCCACGACTTCATCAGGATTCACGCCCTTGTGGCCTTCCTTGCCGAACAGATCTTTCACCAGTTGCTGAATCATCGGCATGCGCGTCTGGCCGCCGACGAGCACCACTTCGTTGATCTTGCTCGCGTCCACACCCGCGTCCTTCATGCACTGCTTGCAAGGCTCGACCGATCGCTTGACGATGTCGTCCACCATCGCTTCGAGCTTAGCGCGAGTGAGTTTCTTCACAAGGTGCTTCGGACCGTTCGCATCGGCCGTGATGAATGGCAGATTGATTTCGGTTTCGATGGTGCTGGAGAGCTCGATCTTGGCGCGCTCCGCTGCGTCACGCAGCCGTTGCAGCGCCATCTCGTTGCCCTTGCTTTTTAGGTCGAGGCCTTCGTCCTTCTTGAACTCCTCCACCAGCCAGTCCACGATGCGTTGATCAATGTTGTCGCCGCCCAAATGCGTATCGCCATTGGTGGCCTTCACTTCGATCACGCCTTCGCCCACTTCCAGGATGGAAATGTCGAACGTGCCGCCGCCGAAGTCGTACACGGCGATAGTCTCGTCCTTCTTCTTGTCCAGGCCATACGCCAGCGCCGCAGCCGTCGGCTCATTGATGATGCGCTTCACGTCGAGGCCGGCGATCTTGCCCGCATCTTTCGTCGCCGTACGTTGCGCATCGTTGAAATATGCCGGCACGGTAATCACCGCGTCCGTCACTTTTTCGCCGAGAAAATCTTCCGCTGCGAGCTTCAGCTTCTGCAGAATCATCGCGGAGATTTCAGGCGGCGTGTATTCCTTGCCGTAGGCCGAGACCGCGACGCCTTCGCCGTGCTTCACCACTTTGTAGGGCACCATTTTCAGTTCTTCGCTGACTTCGTCATAGCGGCGGCCCATAAAACGCTTGATCGAATAAATCGTGTTTTCCGGGTTGGTGATCGCCTGCCGCTTGGCGACTTGACCCACCAGACGTTCGCCCGTCTTGGTGATGCCCACCACCGAAGGAGTGGTGCGCGCGCCTTCCTGGTTCGGAATTACGGTTGGTTCGCCGCCCTGCATCACCGCTACCACCGAATTCGTCGTGCCCAGGTCAATTCCTATAATCTTGCTCATGTATCTCGCTCCTAATAACGTTGGGCGGCGCTGCTAGGGGCAGGGCCGCTCGAAAACTTCCCCATGGTACACGTTGAGTGTACCATTGTCAAGTTTTCTGTGTGTCTGTATTCCTATGAAAATGATATCTTTACAATACGATTTCGCGCCTTGCCCACAAAATCGCCCTCCATTCTTCCCCGCGTCTTTCCTGATCGCATCCGCGTCCGTTTTCTAGGTTTGCGTCTGTGTCGCGGAGCCTTTGAGGGAAATCCTACGCCTTCTTCGGCCCGGCGAACCAACCCTCCTCCAGCCGCATCCCAGAACTGGCGCTTACGGCAATCGCACATCGCCAGATAACCCGGCGCAGCTTCGCCGACTTTTCGAGTTACAATCTTCTTTCGGTCTACGCTCAAGTCTGGCGCCTAGGAGGCAAAGTTGAGTTCCAGAATCGATCGCTTTTCCGTTCGCTGTACAGTTTCTCCCGCGCCCTGGGCCGCCGCCGTCTTCGCCGCGGTTGCGATTCTCGCCCCGATATCCAACGCGCAGACCGCCGCCACGCCTGCCTCGAGTAAGACCGCCGCGCCGGCGCATAGACATGCCGCTAGTGCCGATCCCGCCCCATCCGCGCCCGTAAAAACCATCGGCAATCACAACGCGCCTATCACCATGGAAGTTTTCAGCGATTATCAGTGCCCATCCTGCGGCAATTTTTATGAGACGACGCTGCGCGCGATGATCTCGGACTACGTGACGAGCGGAAAGGTCTATCTGGTGCATCACGACTTCCCACTGCAGATGCACACCTACTCCGGACAGGCCGCGCGCTGGGCCAACGCCGCCGCGATGATCGGACAATTTCAGGACGTGGACGCCGCGCTGTTCGACAACCAGGCCAAATGGACCGCCGACGGTAACCTGGGAAAATACGTCGCGGGCGCCATCAGCCCTGCAAACTTCACGCGCGTGGAGACTATTCTGAAGGGCTGCACGGCCCCAGCGCCCACGTCGAAGGTTGATCGCTCGCTGCCGCAAGCTGAGCCTGGCTGCCCGGTGGATCCTTACATCATCCAGGACATTGTGCTGGGCAATGCGGTTCCGGTGCAGGCAACGCCGACATTTGTGATTCACTACAAAGGCCAGAGCTATCCCGCGTCCTCCGGAATTATTACTTGGCCGATCCTCAAGCAATTTTTCGATACACTCTTGAGCCAGTAGCCGAATCAATCCACCAATGATACCCAACGAAACGCGCGGAACTTTTGCACGCACGCTGCTGCTGCTGGGCCGGCTGGCGCTGGCTGCGATTTTTCTTTTTGCTGCCTACGCCAAACTGAGACCGCAAGCCGCGATGCCCTGGTCCCACTCTTCCATTAAAACTTCGCTCTCGCTTTTCGCCATGCAGGTGGATTCCTACCAATTGCTGCCGCCGCAACTTGTCAGTCCTGCCGCGCATTTTCTTCCGCCATTTGAATTGTTCCTGGGCTTGTGGCTTCTCAGCGGCGTACTGCTACCTTATGCATCCTTAATAACCACGTTGCTCCTCGGCGCATTCTTCGCGGTGATGGTTCGCACCTACATGGCAGGTCTGGAAATTAATTGCGGATGCTTTGGCCCCGGCGAACGCCTCGGCCCGCTGACGCTGCTCCGCGATTGTTCGCTGCTGGCTCTTGCGCTGGCCGTGACTATCGGCGCGTTTATGCTACGACGCAAGCGCCGCGAAGAATCCGCGCCGGTCGCTGGAGTCTCAGCGGCGCGACGCGCCGACTGACCGCTCCATTACGCATTCTGTCCCCAAGCCATTCCGTAATCCGCACGTCAGATATAGAATAATGCGTTTGTCTCAGGAGGAACGAATGCCCCGTACGTCGCGCGCAAGCGCCAGGCTCGGCCGTGCTCTCAGCGCGAGCATTTTTGCAGCATCGTTATTCGCACTGCTATTCGCACCAGCTGCCGCGGCGCAAACGCAAGCTGGCAAAGAAATCACAGTAGATCGCCTTTTCCGCGCGCCTTCTCTTGGCGGACGCCTGACCCAAGGCATCGAATGGGCGCCCGACGGCAAGCGCTTTTCCTATCTCGATCGCCAGGGCTACGGCAAAGACGCCGCGGTGCAGCTCTGGACCATGGACGCCGCGTCCGGCGAGCGCAAAGTTTTAGTAAACGCCGAAACGCTGAAATCCGTAATGCAGCCCGAGAAAGCCAAGACTTCCCAAGCCACCGGACTCGGCCGTGTGCAGGCGGACAATTATCTGTGGTCGCCTGACGGAAATTCCCTGCTATTCATCGGCAGCAACAGTCTGGTCTTGCTCGATCTGAAGACCATGCTGCCCAAGCCTGTTCTCAGCAGCGAACAAGAAATCGAAGATCCCAAATTTTCGCCGGACTCCCGCTGGATCAGTTTTTCACGCAGCGCGAATCTTTTCGCCGTGAATATTTCCAGCAGCGCAGTCACCGCGCTCACTACCGGCGGTGGCGAAGAAGTGCTGAAAGGCAAGCTGGACTGGGTTTATCCCGAAGAGCTCGACACGCGCACCGCTTACTGGTGGTCGCCCGATTCCACGAAAATCGCGTACTACGAAATGGACGAGCGCCCGGTGACGCGCTACTCCATCGCGGACATGAGTTCGCCCAGCGGCGGCACCGAATTCACACGCTATCCGCAAGCCGGTGAAGCGAACCCGATCGTGCGTGTCGGCGTTGTCAACGTCACCGGCGGCGAGACATCTTCTAGCTCAGGATCTGCGAGTGCATACTCTGAAACCCGATGGATGGACACCGGCGCAAACACGGACGTCTATCTGGCGCGCGTGAATTGGCTGCCAGACAGCCGCCGGATCGCCATTCAGCGTCTCAATCGCGGACAGAATCAACTCGACCTGCTTTTCGCTGACGTCGCGACTGGCGCATCGAAAACGATTCTCACCGAATCAGACAAATACTGGATCAATATCAGCGACGACCTCTATTTCTTCTCCGACAACAAACGCTTCCTCTGGTCCAGCGAGCGCAGCGGCTACCGCCATTTCTATCTCTACGATTATTCCGGCAAAGAACTCGCGCAGCTTACCAGCGGGGAATGGGCCATTTCCGATCTAGGCGGCTTCGGCCCTGGCGCAGCGAATCATCCGGCGGTGGACGAAGCGCGCGGTTATGTATATTTCATATCGAATAAAGATGATGCCCGCGAAACGCAGCTCTACCGCGTCTCCATCAGCGATAAATCCCTCACGCGCATCACCAAGGAAGCCGGCTCGCACTCCCCCAGAATTGCGCCGGATGCTTCCGCGTTCGTGGATACATACTCGAACGCCGCAACTCCCGCGCGTCAGGATCTGTATCGCATGGATGGCACGCTCGTCGCGGTCGTCAACGAAGGAAAAGTTCCCGAGCTCGCCGAATATAAATTGTCGCCGGTGGAATTCGTCACAGTCACCGCGGACGATGGCACAAAATTAAACGCCTCGATCATCAAACCGCAAAACTTCGATCCCGCGAAGAAATACCCGGTGCTGATCAACGTCTATGGCGGTCCGCATGTCCAGCTCGTGCGTAATGGTTGGGGTGGCCTTCGGTATCTTCTGGATCAGGTGTATGCCTCCAAAGGCTATATCGTTTTCACGCTCGATAATCGCGGCTCCTGGGGTCGCGGCCACGCTTTCGAAACTCCGCTGTACCATCACATGGGCAAGATCGAGTTGCAGGATCAGCTCGCGGGCGTGAAATATTTGAAATCGCTGGGCTCCGTGGATCCCGCACGCATCGGGATCACCGGCGGCAGCTACGGCGGATACATGACGCTCGAAGCGCTCTTCAATGCCGCCGAGGTGTTCAAGCTGGGAGTTTCCGACGCGCCGGTAACGGACTGGAAGCTCTATGACACCATTTACACCGAGCGTTACATGGGCCGTCCGCAAGATAACGCCGACGGATACAAAGATTCTTCGCCCGTGAATCAGGCGGAAAATCTCAAAGGCAAGCTGATGCTGGTTCACGGCACCGGCGACGACAACGTGCACTTCGCCAACTCCGTGGAATTGCTAAATGCCTTGATTGACGGCGGCCGTTATCCCGACGAGCTGATGGTTTTCCCCGGCCGCGGTCATGGCATCAGCGATTCCGCCGCGCGCATGCTCGAAATACAGAAGACGGTTGAGTTTATTTTAGGTAATCTCTAAAGCAGACTAGCGCAAGCAACCAAGGAATTGCGTTACACTTCTAAACAGAATAGAGAATGCGCGGGTCCCAACGCCTTTTCCGCCGCAAGACTGCTGGGTGAAAATTTAATGCCGACTGCATACCAACGAAACTTCGGGAGACTGCTTGCCCGCGGAATTTGCCAAGCACGCGCATTGCGCGCCCACGGGCTGTGGATCGCCGCGGGCCTGCTGCTGGCGTGCGCGTTTTCTCCACTGGCGATTTCCGCACAAGATAACGCGCAAACTCCCGCGGACGCCCCAGCGCCGTCTCCCGCGGCGCAGCAGGTTCCCGTGATGGAGGCCGATCCCTCTGCGCATTTCCTGGAGGGCGGATATCGCCACCTCTACGAACTGAATTTCGTGGAAGCCCGCGCCGATTTCACGTCGTATCAGAGCGCGCGCCCCCAAGATCCCCTCGGCAAAGCTTCCGAAGCCGCCAGCTATCTTTTCGAACAGTTCCACGAGAGAGGTGTACTGACCTCCGAGTTTTTCGTGAATGACGCGACGTTCCTGGGCGGCGTCTCTGGCACCGCGGAGCAGAACCACAACGCCGGATTCGTGGACGCCAATAATAAGGCCCGCGAACAGGCCAAGGCGCTGCTGAAGGCCGATCCAAACAATATTCATGGACTGCTCGCGCTAACCATTGCCGACGGAATGGAATCGGACTACGACGCAATCATCATCAAAAAGCAGCTGCCGGGACTTTCCATGATGCGCCAGGCTGAAGCCGACGCGAAGACGCTGCTGGCCATAGACCCTCAAGCAGAGGATGCCAACGTCGCGCTGGGGATGAGTAATTACGTGATTGGCAGCCTGCCGAGTTACAAGCGCGCTTTCCTGTGGTTTGGCGGCCTGCACGGCGATAAGCAGCGCGGCATGGACCAAATGGGTTCCGCCGCCGAACACGGCCATTATCTAAAACCATTCGCCAAAGTGATGCTGGCGCTGGCGTACGAGCGTGAAAAAAAGCCGGAGCTGGCGCGCGCGCTGCTCGCGGAACTAGCGGTAGAGTTTCCCACGAACGCCGTATTCGCCCGCGAACTGACCATCATTCAAAAACAATCCTGCTGCAATCGCTGACGCTGCGGCGAGCATCGTCATCCAGAGGCTGGCACCTTTGCCTCAATCCGGTCGAAATATCTCTCCCACTGTTCTCAGCGCCCTCTGCGGTAAACGCTTCTATCTTTCGCAGATTTTCCTTCGCAATTCCTCTGCGCGCTCTGTGTTAAATCTTTTGCAGTTCCCCTACCACTTCACGCGCACTCGATAGGTCAACGTAGCGCTCCCGTCTTTTTCCACCGGAACATGAAATCCGATCGTTGTTGCGTCCAATTTCAGGGGTTCAAGATTCGAGTTCACGACTTCCCAATCGCCTCCCACTGGCTCACGCACCTCAACCGTCACCGCAGAGTCTTTGTGATTCCGCAACGTAATCGCATATTCCATTTCAGCCTGATTGCTCGCGATTTTCTTGTAATCCGTCTGCTTGCGCTCGCACACCACATCGAACGCGTTGCCGATGTAAATCTTCAGCGCTTCGTCCTTCGGCGTGTGCTGGATGTTGTCCTCGCCCACAAACTGCACGCCGCCCTTCGAATCCGCCTGATACACGCGCACCGTTCCCGCCGGCAACGGCATTCCCAGGCCGCCCTTCTCTTCATTTTTGAACCGGTAATAAACTCGCACCGGCTGCGGTATCGCGTTTCCGATTCCCTGCGGATTGCGGTAGTAATACGCCTGTCCCTCCACCATCAAATATTTTTCCACCGGCACGCCCGTGCCGTTGAGCAAACTGATCTGCTTCGATTCGTTGTTCTGAATCGAAGTGCGCCGCTCGAGCGAATACAGGTGGTACTCGCCGAATGATTCCTGCGCGAATTGCGGCGCCGGCGCATTAGCAGTGTCCATCCTCATCGCTTTGGCTATCCCTCCCGCCACCCCGGCCTGAACTTGGTGAATTTCTCCAGCGACCAGTTGCAATTTCGCGTTGCCGTATGCCACGCCGCTGTTGTTCGTCAGCGTCACCCAGCCGTCCAAGTCCGCAGCCTTTTCGTCGCGCGTCACGGTCAAGACGTAGTCCGCCTTCCAACTCACGTTCTCGGTCAAATACGACGCTTCCACCTTCTGCGCGTTCGCGCCGCGATTATCCAGCATCCACACCAACGTCGGCCGGCTGTACAAATTCCCCGGCAAATCTGGAAAACGATAGGAATCGGCGCTCATCCCCGTCACGATTTCATCGCCAATCTTCCACACCGGTCCGTTGTTATCCGAAAGCAGCAGCGCCTTCGTTTCCACGTACCGCGTCGAACCCGCGTCTTTCTCCGCGCGCACCAAAGTTACTTCGCGCCCCACATATTTCTGCAGCAGCTTCGCAGGATCGAGCAGGTCGTACTCGTAGTTCTGCTCGACGACGCTCAGCTTCGTCGGCTCGCTCAAAGAACGGAAATGCACCGTCGCCGGATTGATCGAAGCCGCCACGTCCTCGAAGTGAAGTGGGAAAACTCCCGACGAAAGATGAATCTGCCGCACGTCGCGCACCAACGCCAGGTTCGAGTTGTAAACCGTCACCGCCAAATCCACTTGATCTTTTTCAGTGGTCGTCAAGGCGGGCTTCTTGGCCGCTAACTCGTCTTGCTGGCCGGGCGCCGCGTCCGCTCGCCGCAAGTATCCCGCCAGCAGCGCGGTGACAAAAATTGACATCAAAATTGCCGTTCCAAATACCCTTCGCGTGCGCCAAGACATGGGCTATCGCCTCCCTGAATTACTTCTTCCCTCTTTGAACGCCGTCGCAGGTTTTTCTTGCAGGGTAAAACAGGACAAATTCGCCAGCACCGTAGAGCGTTATTTCACGCCGTTCCAATTCTTCCCGCCATCGCTCGTCGAAAATCTTCGCCCGTCCAGAGCCGTCACTGTCGCAGTCAAAGCATCGGTCGCTTCCACGCGCGCAAAATCCGTTTCCGCCGGCGGCTTGATCGCCTTCCAACGCTCGCCATTTGTGGTGCGCAGGATCGTCGCATTTGCTCCAACCAGCCAGCAGATCTTCACGCTGGGCGCGGCCCCTGCCAAAATCGGTCCACGCGCATCCAGATATTCTGTCTTCCAGGTCGCGCCGCCATCCTCGGATTTTTCTACGGCGCCCGCGCTGGCGATCATCCATAAAATTTTCGGGTCCGGCGTTTGAATCTGCAAATTCATCAGATTCGACGAAATCTGCGCGTGTTGCATTCTCGCCAGCGCTGCCGCCTCGGTCGTCTGGCTCGCCGCCAGATTCATCGCCTTCGCAGACGGTACCGGCGCCGCCGCGCCCGCTTTTCCCTCCGCCGACGTAGTAGCAGCCGATCTCGCTTTCCGCGTGTTCGGTTGCGGAGCCGCCTCCGCCTCCACCGAAACCGCGGCGTCTCTCTTCATCGAATCCTCCTCCTTCTTTTCCTGCATAGGTTTCGCCGCGTCGGCGGCATCCAGCGGCGGCCCAGCTTCCGTTACCGTTACGGTCTCGTTCGCCGAATTCATGGTCCCGCCCCCCACCCCTCGGCCCGACCCGCTCACTGTACCCACTCCGTTTCCCGCCTGCATTGCTCCTCGCACAATACCCGGACTCGTCTGCGGCGCGAGCTTCGGTGCGGTGGGCTGCATCACTGGCGCCGCCGCGGATTTGCCGGCCAAACCGCCCGCCTCGCCAACCCGTGATAATTCGCCCGGACGCGCCGTACTGTTCGCGCGTGCAACAGTGCGCGACGGCAATCGCGCACCAAGCCCCAGAGATGCAGCTGGCGCGCTCGGCGCGGTAGGTGGCACCGCCAACGCGTTCGCCGCGGAAGGCGACGCCGGTGACGCAGCGCCAGCTGAAGGCGCAGTCTCCGGCGACGGCGCGGAGTTCGAGGGCGACACAGCGTCCGGACGCGACATCGCGACCTCGTTTGCTGGGGCGCCAGGCTTCCGCATTCGCAAAGCAATTCCGGTGATCGCCAGCAGCGCCACTAGCGCCGCAGCCGCAGGCATCAACCACCCCTGACCCGTGAGCCACGCCCATGCACCCGCAGCTTCTTTCTCCGCGGCAGCAGCATCAGTAACGCTGCCTGCGCGCACCATCGCCGCCAGCTGTTCCCGGCAGATTGAGCAACGCGAAAAATGCAAATCGTAGCGCGCGGTTTCCTCCGCATCGAGCGCGTGATCGAAGTACGCCGCGAGTATTTCCGGCTCCGGGCAGTTTTCGCCCGGACCCATGCCTGCCCCGGCGCCCGCATCCTGCGCAAGGCTTCGCCGCAGCAGCCCCGCCATTGCTTTGTCTTCTTCCCGCGCCGCCATTCCTTCTCCTGATTCCCTCTCTCAAACTTAGAACGAGCGAAACCGCAATTCTTGCACCAACACTTCGCCGCTCATTCTCCCTGCGAAAGCGCCCCGGTTAAATCGAACGGCCACTCTTCCCGCGCATACTCATAACAGAGCTGCAACTGCGCCGCGCTCAACTTCTTCTCCTGCCGCAGCGCGCCTTCGACGTGCTTACCAATCTCTCGACGCGTGCGTTCCAATTTCCGCGACACGGTCGACTCATGCTCGCCCACCAGCCGCCCAATTTCCGCCAGCGTCAGCCCCTCGACATAATGGTAAGCCAGTCGCAAGCGATCGCGCGGCTCCAGCGCATCCAGCGCGGCAGTCAGCACCGCCTGCAATATCGCAAGATAGCGATTGCGATCTGGGTCCGGCGAACTAGCCGCCGAATTCCCTGACGAATTCGCACGCGAACTTCGCTGCGCCGCGCAGCTCCGCTCCCCCGCCTCACCTTCCGCCAGCGGCTCGGTCCTGCGCGCGCGCCGTATCCCGTCCACATGACGCTGCGCCAAAATCGCGTGCAGCCAAGTGGTCAATTTGCTGCGCCCCAAAAAATAATCGAACAGTGATTTGCGCCGCCCCTCCACTTCGCGCAACCCGTACAATTCGGCGTACAACGAATCCGCCAGCTCGCGCCCGGCCGATTCTCCCGCGATCGCTCGCCCTGCGCGATACAGCTCCGGACGAAATCGTGTCATAAAAAAATCCCACGCTGCCGCATTCCCCTCGCTGCAAGCGCAAGCCAGCACCAAATCCGCCGCGTACAAAGAATCCAGATACGCCTCAATCGCACGCGGATCAGGCTCGGCATTGGAACGTGCACCGGGATGTCGCTCGCGCGACGCGCTGGGCGATTCGCCGGAAGAAGTATCGGAGGAACGACTGGAATTACCGCGCGAAGCCGAGTCGCGCGATTCACTGGAGGGCGCGATGCCAAAGCGATGCGCCACGCTGCGCTCCAGCACGCGGCGAAAACGCTCGACCGTCAAATTCCATTCCGCCGGCGCCGCCCCCTTCTGCAGAAGGTCTCGCGCCAGATCCATCGAAACGAATTGTCCTGCCGGGCTGGACGGCATACGCGCCTGGGTGACCACAAATCGGCCGAACCGCTGCAGAAGATGATACTCGAAACCGCGCGCGAGTTGCCCAGCCCAATCGCGCAAGGTGCTTCCCGATCCATCTCCTCAAACCGAAAACTGCTAAGATGTCCCGCCGATGTACTCTTGCCCCGAGTGCGAGCAATCCATCAACCAGGCCAGCGAAGTCTGTCCCTACTGCGGCGCCGATCAAAAAGCGCTGGCCGACACCGAATTATTGCTGGCCGGCAAAACTCCAAAGCCCGCAAAAACCAATTACAAGCGCGTCGCGGTGGTCTGCGGCATCCTGCTCGCGACCCTCTGGGCCATCGTCTGGTTCGCTGTCCCCTGGAAATTATCCGGCTCGAAAACCGACGCCGAAGCCCGCGCCCGCGAATCCCTCGCCGCAATTCAGCAAGCGATCAACGCGTATCAACAAAGCGAAGGTAGCGCCCCACCGTCGCTAGAAACTCTAGGCGACACGGTCCGCAAAGCCGCTCAATCCGCGCAATTAGTCCACTACACGTTGCAATATACTCCCGGCAAGCCAGACCCAAGCGGCCGCGTCACCGCCTACACTCTGACAGCACGCGCAGGCAATTTCGGCTACCGCAGTTTCTACATCGACGAATCCTCGATCGTGCGCGCCACAACCGAAGATCGCGCAGCGACAGTGCAAGACATGCCGGTTGATTCGCACATGTAGCCCGCGATAAACGGTGGGACGCGCTTCTAGCGACCCTCACAGCTTCGATGAAATATTACGTCGGGAGCGCTAGCAAGGAAGTCCGAGCAGCTTGCAGCAGCGACGGCAGAGAATGTAGGGCCCGCGATTGGTCGTCACCAAGTACATCCGTTCATTGTGGCGGTCCCCGCGCGCTTCGCACGGGCCCTGATTCAAGGCGCGAGCAGCTTCTCCGATCACATCGTTGATCGTTATTTCAGAATAATCGCCAGTAGAGATGCGCCACCTTACCCAGACGCTCGCCATTCCGGGATTCTACAATCCTCGGCGGGCATTGTCGCGACGCACCCAATGCGCTTTCTTCTAACGCCAGTCCGTCGGCAGTCGCTGCACCGCATAAATAACATCCCAGGACACCCGCGCCCCTGCCCGCCGCTCAAACGTTGATGCTATACTTATCGCCGCAGGCCGCCGCACGCCGAGCCATTCGTTTTTCCCGCGGAGAGGTGCTGGAGTGGCCGAACAGGGCTGCCTGCTAAGCAGTTATCCCGACAAAATCGGGATCGGGGGTTCGAATCCCCCCCTCTCCGCCACTTCGCAAGTCGCCAGCTTTTCAGATAGCGCAAATTCTGCCGTACGATTTTTCAACTCTCCCAACTTTCGTCCCCGCCATTTGCGCCATGAATGTCAAAATAGAATCCCGTGAGCGCCATGGCCCCTCCCACTAATCTTTCCACGCGCAAGCCCTCCGGCATCTCGCACGCCTGGCGCGCGCTGCGCCACAGAAATTTTCGGCTATATTTTGGTGGCCAGAGCATTTCCCTGATGGGCACGTGGATGACGCGCCTAGCGACCAGCTGGCTCGTCTATCGCCTCACCGGTTCGGCATTCCTGCTGGGCGTCGTCGGATTCGCGGGACAAATCCCCACGTTCCTTTTCGCGCCCTTCGCCGGGGTGTGGGTGGATCGCCTCAATCGCCGTAACGTTCTGCTCGTCACGCAAGCTCTAGCGATGCTGCAATCCTTCGCGCTCGCCGCGCTCGCCCTCAGCCATCACATCAACATTCACGAAATTATCTGGCTGAGCGCGTTGCAAGGCACCATCAATGCGTTTGACATGCCCGGCCGCCAAGCCTTCCTCGTCGAAATGGTCGAAGACAAGCAAGACCTCGGCAATGCCATCGCGCTGAATTCTTCCATGGTCAACATGGCGCGCCTGGTCGGTCCGTCGCTCGCAGGCGTGATCATCGCCATTTCCAACGAAGGCTATTGCTTCCTGATTGACGGCATCAGCTACCTCGCCGTCATAGCATCGCTGTACGCCATGCGCCTGCACGCCGCCGCCGTCGAACGCACCACCGACTCCGTGCTCACGCAATTGAAGGAGGGCTGGACGTACGTTTCCGGCTTCGCACCGATTCGCACAATTCTACTGCTATTCGCGGCGGTCAGCTTGCTCGGCTGGCCTTTTACCGTGCTCATGCCTGTTTTTGCAGGAACGATTTTGCACGGCGGCCCGCACACACTCGGTTTTCTGATGGCCGCGGTCGGGGTCGGGGCTCTAGTCTCAGCGATTTCACTCGCGGTGCGAAAAACCGTGCTCGGGCTCGGCAAAATGATTCCGATTCCCACTGCGGCCTTCGGCGCAGGCCTGATCATGTTCGGAATGTCGCGCACTCTGTGGCTTTCTCTTCTGATGATGCTCATCTGCGGCTTCGGTCTGATGCAGCAGATGGCCGCAAGCAACACCATCATCCAAACGATCGTCGAAGAAAGTAAACGCGGCCGCGTGATGAGCTTCTACACTGTCGCCTTCGTCGGCATGGCGCCCTTCGGCAGCCTGCTGGCCGGAACTCTGGCGCACGCGATCGGCGCGCCGCGAACCGTAATGCTCAGCGGCGCCTGCTGCATCCTCGGCGCCGCGTGGTTCGCCAGCCGCCTCCCCGGTATCCGCAAGTCAATCCGCCCCATCTATCGAAACCTAGGTATCCTCCCGCCAGTAAACGCAGTAATACAAGACAGTGTCGGCCGCTGAATGGAGCTGCCAGCCCGCACCTTTTGGCTGTATCCTCTTAACCCTTAAAACCATCTAATTTGCCGTCTCCCGTGCAAATCTTCTATAATCCTTGGGTTAACGTGCGAAGCAGAGCGGGAGCGAGCCCCTTACGCCGACCGCCCCCAGGCGCCCTGAAAAATGATTGATCTTGCCGAAAAAATTAAAAAGAAGTTGAAGGACGAAATCGCCCTTCTCGAGCACGAGTTGCATACCGACCTGCCGAAAGAAATCAGCGTCGCGCGCGCCCACGGCGACCTTTCCGAAAACGCCGAATACAAATACGCCAAGGAGCGCCAGTCCTACGTCTCCGCGCGCCTCGGCCAGCTCCACCAGCGCATGGCCGATCTCTCCATGCTCAATCTGAGCAATCTTCCGAAAGATCGCGCTGCGTACGGCTCACGCATCACCGTTTTGGACGTTGCGAAGCGCTCCAAAATCGAGTACAAACTGGTGACTGTTGAAGAGGCCGACGCCGCCAAAGGCCTGATTTCCACCAGCTCGCCCATTGGCCGCGCCCTGCTCGGAAAAAAAGTTGGTGACGAAGTACAAGTCACCACTCCGGCCGGGCTGAAGGATTACGAAGTCGTGGAGCTCTCCACCATCTACGACGAGGAATAGCAGGTGAAACTTTTTTCATGCTGACGCGCACTATTGGCCGGCTCCTGGCCTGGCCTATCGAACGTCTTGCGGCCCTGGTTGCGGCTACCGGTATCCCTCCCAACGTAATTACCTGGTCGGCGCTGATTTTGAATTTCTGGGCCGGGATTCTTTTTGCCGCCGGGCGTTTCGCGGCTGCGGGCGGGATGATGATTCTCGCCGGGCTTTGCGACCTGCTCGATGGACCCGTCGCGCGCCGCCAAGGCCGCGTCTCGATGTTCGGCGGTTTCCTCGATACAATTTTCGACCGCTACGCCGATCTGATTCTGTTTCTCGGACTGCTCGTTTATTACTCGCACGTGAATCGCTTCGGTTACGCCATGTTGGCCGGCGCCGCGATGGCTGGCTCCGTGATGGTCAGCTACGCGAAGGCACGTGCGGAATCTCTGGTGCCCTCTGCCGAAGTTGGATTCTGGGAACGCCCGGAGCGCCTGGTGCTGATGATTTTGGGCGCGCTGACGAATCGCATGGCTTTCGTGCTCTGGATCCTGGCGATTGGCCCGAACATCACCGTCATTCATCGCATCGTGCGCACCTGGCAACAGACGAAAGTGGAAAGCCGCCCACCCGTTTCTTCCGAGCGTTCCTCCGCGCGATCGGGGTCACGACCATCGGATTTGCCAACCAGCGCATCCGCTTCGCTGCAAGCCAATATTCCCGGTGAAGTCCACGAATCCTCACCGCTGCTCACCCGCACAGCCCGCCGCGGAGGATAATCGTGCCCAAGCTTTTCGGTATCATCGGGCTGCTGGGCGTTAGCTTCGTATTTCTTCTAGGCCCGCTGCTGATCGCGAAAGGCATCAGCCTGATGCTCTTCCCGCACCCGTAATTCTTCCTTTTGCTAAGTCCATTTCCGCCCGAATCGCCGGTTGGAATCTTTTAACCTGCCATTCACATTCCTGAGATATGGTCCACCGCGACTTGCGGTCCCGCGCCGCATTCGTGATATAAGTGGCGCCCAGATACACCGCGACTCCTGAACCACGCACAAGCACGAACTTCGCTCACTGCCGTTACGCCCGCAATCAGGGCGAGGAGAAAAAATGCCCACGCCGCCGAGTCCAGAATCGCGCACACCTTCCTCAAACGCTTCAATCTGGAACCGCGTCGCGCAAACCGACGATTTCAAGAAGCTCCTCGCCGCGAAAAAAGCTTTCGTCGTTCCTGCCACGATTTTCTTCGTGCTGTACTATTTGGCGCTGCCGATTTCCGTCGGCTATTTCCCGGAGTTCGTACAACGGAAAGTCTGGGGCCCGGTGAACATCGCCTATCTCTTCGCCCTCTCCCAATTCGTGGTGGCCTGGTTCATCGCTTATCTCTACGTCCGCGCCGCCCGCGGATTCGATTCTCGGGCCGATGCAGTGATCAAAGATCTCGGCAACCTCGAAGCCAAGGGAAACTAACCGATGAATACCACGCTCATCCTCTTTCTCGCGTTCATCGCTGTCACGCTGGGAATCACTGCATGGGCCTCGCGGCTTTCCGGCTCCTCCGCTTCGTATTTCGCTGCCAACCGTCGCGTCAGCGCCTGGCAGAATGGAGTCGCTGTCGCCGGTGACTACATGTCCGCTGCATCGTTCCTGGGCATCGCCGGGCTGATCGCTTTCTTCGGCTATGACGGATTCATGTACTCCGTCGGTTTTCTGGTCGCCTATCTCACCGTGCTGCTCGTCGTAGCTGAACCGTTACGCAATACTGGCAAATACACAATGGCGGACGTTCTGGCCTACCGCCTGCATCCGCGCCCAGTACGCGCCATGGCTTCGCTCAGCACCATCACGGTGAGCACGTTCTATATGATTGCGCAGATGGTCGGCGCCGGAGCGCTGGTCGCGTTGCTGCTGAAAGGTTCGGGCATCAGTTTCCGCCTCGCGGTCACCTGCGTCGGAATTCTGATGATTGTTTACGTCGTCTTTGGAGGCATGATCGCTACAACTTGGGTGCAGATCATCAAAGCCATTCTGTTGATCTCCGGCACGATTTTGCTGAGCTTCATGGTGCTCGCTCATTTTGGCTTCAGCCTCAGCGCATTTTTCACCGCCGTCAGCCAGGTGCATTACCACACGCCTGATGGCGCCGAAGTCGTGAAAGATTTCCTCACGCCGGGCCTGCGCTATAAGCCTCCCTACGGCGCGCTCGATCTTCTTTCGCTCGGCATGGCGCTGATTTTTGGCACCGCCGGATTGCCGCACATTCTGGTGCGCTTCTACACCGTGCCCGACGCAAAAACCGCGCGCTTCTCCGTGGTTTGGGCGATGTGGCTGATCGGCATCTTCTACATCCTCACTACTTTTCTTGGTTGGGGTGCCGCTACCATCGTAGGTCGCGACTTCATCGCGAAAAACGGCGGCAATAATATGAGCGCGCCGCTGCTGGCGAACGCGCTTGGGGGCCCCATTTTCTTTGCGTTTATATCCGCCATCGCATTCGCAACAATTCTCGCAGTCGTCGCCGGGCTTACCATCAGCGCCTCCACGTCTTTTGCGCACGACGTATGGACCAACATCATCCGCCACGGCCAGGAGCACAATCCTGGTGAAGAACGTCGCGTGGCTCGTATCGCTGCGTTCGTCGTTGGCGCGATCTCGATCGCCATTGCCATCGTTCTCGGTCCCACGGCGAACGTCGCATTTCTCGTTGCACTCGCTTTCGCCGTCGCGGCTTCCGCGAATCTTCCGGTAATCCTGTTTTCAATTTTCTGGAAGCGCTTCAACACCGCGGGCGCCGTTGCGGGACTTGCCACTGGCCTGCTCGCTTCCATCGTCCTAATTTTTATAGGTCCCAGCATCATGACGGTGGACGCTCCCACCGTTGCACCCGCGGCCCGCCACATAATCCAGCACGCGCCATTTTTCCCGCTGGAAAATCCCGGCATCCTCAGCATTCCGCTGGGATTTCTCGGCGCAATCTTCGGCACGCTGCTAAGCCAGCGGGACCCGGCGGGCGAAGAAAAATTCGCCGAGCTGCAAGTCCGCGCCAACACCGGCCTAGGCGCGGAAAAGGCCGTTGCGCACTAAGCCGTCTCCCAGGCCGACTCATTTTCGCTGTTCACCCATCCGCACACCGGCCGCGCGTTGGTTATCGCCTGCGCCTCTCGCGGCGTTATCATGAATCGCGAACAATTTCGCGCGACCTTTGAAGCCTTCACTGATCATTCACGGCGGCGCCTGGAATATCCCCGACGAATCGGTGGAAGACTGTCGCGCCGGAATCCAACGCGCGCTCGAAGCAGGATGGAAGATTCTCTCCTCCGGCGGCGCGGCGATTGACGCGGTCGAATCCGCCATCGTAATTCTGGAAGACGATCCCACCTTCGACGCAGGATATGGCTCGCACCTGAATACAGATGGCCACGTGCAGCTCGACGCGATCCTGATGGACGGCAACACTCTGAAAGCCGGCGCAGTCGCCGCCGTCGAACACATTCACAATCCCATACGCTTGGCGCGCGCGGTCCTGGAGAACAGCGAACACATGATGCTGGTCGCTGGCGGCGCGGAAAAATTCGCCGAGGAGCGCGGCATCGAACTTTGTCCGCCCGAAGATCTGATCCACGAACGCGAACGCGTCGCCTGGCGGCGCTGCCTCAGCGATTCGCACGCCGCCGAACATCATCTCGGCCACGAGTCGGGCACCGTCGGGGCCGTTGCGCTCGACCAGCACGGACATCTCTTCGCCGGCACTTCCACCGGCGGCACGTGCTGTAAACTTCCCGGACGCGTCGGCGATTCGCCGTTGATTGGATGCGGCTGTTATGCGGACACCGAAGCCGGCGGCGTTTCCTGCACCGGCCACGGCGAAGGCATCATGAAAATTGTGATGGCGAAAATGGCTACTGATCTGTTGCACGATCAGCGCGTGCTGCTGCCGCATCGCAAGAAACCCGAAGCGCTCTCGCTCGCGCAAGCTGTCGCGGATGCCTGCGTGCGCAAGCTCGCGCATCGCGCGCATACCACCGGCGGCCTGATCCTTCTCGATCGGCAGGGCCGCCCGGCCGCGGCGTTCAATACACCGCGCATGGCGTACGGTTACGTGGAAGATACCGGCAAATTCCGCATCGCGCCTTAGCAGCTTCCCGCACGCTCGCCCGTCGAACCCCGGTTGAGGTAACATGTGCCGAACGGAACCCATCCCAAGGAGAAAACTATGGCTATACGCGATGCACTGCTCGCCGAATTCGACCATGAGATGATCAGCACCCGACAAACATTGGAGCGCGTCCCCGAGGGCAAGCCCGACTGGGCGCCGCACGAGAAATCCATGAAGATGGGGCGGCTTGCCGGGCATTTGGCTGAGCTTTCCGGCTGGGCGGCGACGATCATTAATCAAGATGA
The DNA here is from genome assembly GCA_963710845.1 of uncultured Acidobacteriota bacterium. GTDB lineage: Bacteria > Acidobacteriota > Terriglobia > Acidiferrales > UBA7541 > Palsa-295. The sequence continues at coordinate 255,593 of CAVQBU010000014.1, forward strand.
ATTGGATTTTCGCCCGGTGGGCGCGCCGCCGATGCAGCCGCTGGTGATGACTTCGCGCCAACAGCTGCTCGACACTTTTGACAAAAAAGTCGCCGAAGCTCGCGCGGCGCTGAGCAGTGCGAACGCCAGCGACGAACACCTAATGAAGAACTGGAAACTGCTGGGCGGCGGACAAACGATCATGGTGATGCCGCGCGCCGCGTTCCTGCGCAGCTTCGTCATGAATCACGTGATCCATCACCGCGCGCAGCTGGGTGTTTATCTGCGCATGAATAATGTTCCGGTGCCGAGTGTTTACGGACCCTCCGCCGATGAAGGGAAAATGTAGCGGCGGCGTTTCGGCAGAACGATTTATCGCTGCGCTCGGTGGCATCGTGATGCTGAGCGCAGCGGCTGTCATCCTGAGCGCAGCGAAGGATATCTCTTCGCTTTTTTGCTGTCATCGCCGTCGCACGGAGTACTTGTTCGACAGCGTGGATTATTTTTTCGCTGGCTGCTCCAACGCTTCGGCCATCTCTAGCAACTTCCGCACCGTATTCCAGTTTCTTCCGGTCGAAGAAATCTTCAGCGTGCGCTCGACGGTCGCCATGGACAATTTCGGCCGCGCCATGCCGTTCGGAAAATAAATGAAAAGCTCGCGACCGCTGACGCGCAATTCTTCCGGCTCGCATTTGAGCTTCAGAACTTTGTCGAGCGCGTCCGCCGCAGGGCTGCTGGCGAGAAACGCGACCAGCAGTCTGCTCGCGTCTATGCCGGAGCGCTTCGCGAACGGATTGCGCACGATTACTTCGCGCAATTCCGGCGCGCTGCGCACGATCACGCTTGGGCGAAATCCGAAGCTTCTCTCGATCCCCTTCTCGATGCGCGCGCCGGCTGTTGCGAGATCGCGCTTGTCCGCGCGGCAGACCACATTGCCGCTCTGAATGTAGGTTTGCGCGTCGCGAAAGCCTAGCGATTCGTACACGGCGCGCAGCTGGTCCATTTTGATTCTGTTGTGGCCGCCGACGTTCACGCCGCGCAGCATGGAAATTATGACGCTCATAGTGCCGCGCAGTATAACTCAAGATTCCACTGTTGAACTGCGCCCTGCTGCTAAAATAGGGCACAGCGGACAGGCAAACAAAATGATCCCTGAGCGTCTATCGCAGGCGAATGATGGTATGCGCCGCACGTTTGCGCTCGTGGGAACGGCGCTCTTCCTGGTGCTCGCACCGGGCTGCGTGGCAGGACTGGTGCCGTGGTGGATTTCGCGCTGGCAATTCCGTGCGCCGTTCGCGGGCTACGCGCCGTTGCGCGTGATCGGCGCGATGCTCATCGCTGCCGGAACATTCGTGATGCTGGATTCCTTTGCGCGTTTCGCGCTGCAAGGATTGGGCACGCCCGCGCCCGTCTTTCCGACGCGCCATCTTGTGGTGAAGGGTTTTTATCGTTACGTGCGCAATCCGATGTACGTCGCGGTCGTCGCCGTCATTTTGGGCCAAGCGCTGCTGTTCGGCAACGTTCGCATACCGGAGTACGGGCTGTTCGCTTGGCTCGTCGCGCACTTGTTTGTGCTGGCCTACGAGGAGCCCACGCTGCGCAGAACTTTCGGGGCGGAATATGAATCTTTCCGCGCGAACGTTCCGCGCTGGATTCCGCGCGTCACTCCCTGGCGCGGTGAGGCTACCTAGGGCGCGAGGTAGCAAGGTACATCGGCGGCGCTGAACCTTGCAAAAACTGTCGAATTTCGTAGCGATCAGAAAATGTTTTCTCCTTTTTTGTGAGTGAGTTAGCACCGTATCTAATATTTGGGTAGCGATTAGAAACGGTTTGGTGGGTGGATCGAATTGCGCGCGGCGTGAGGCTTGCGGCGAGAATGGGAGCGATTCCGGGCCGTTGCGCACGGCAGGAAGCGGAGTCTTTCGCCGCGGGGTTTGTGAGAATCCGCTTCCGGCGCGCGTATATTGCAATTTGTTCATTTTTTTCGTTCCCGCACCAAGCTAACACGCGAGGGCGGAGAAAACAGCTGTGCGCCGGGACAGACGTGGTACAGAAATGGTACAGAACTAGCGCTTACTGGACGAAAACTGTACGAAATCTGTACTTGCTGGTCCGGTGGGCAGGTCACACGGGAGGATTTGCGATGCTGTTTGACTTCGCGACGATTCCGGCTCGAGAGCGGTACAAGTTGATGGTTTCGACGATTGTGCCGCGCCCGATTGCCTGGATTGTGACGCAGGATTTACAGGGGCAGTTGAACGCGGCGCCATTTTCTTTTTTCAATGCGCTGGCAGGGGATCCTCCGGTGGTGGGAATTGGGATTGGAAGTCACGATCCGGGGCGGCCGAAAGATACGCGGCGGAATATTCGCGATACGGGTCAGTTTGTGGTGAACCTCGTGTCGGAGGAAGCCAGAGAACGGATGAATATCACGGCTATTGAGTTCGAGCGCGAGGTGAGTGAACCGCGCGAAGCTGGACTCAAGACCGTTGCGAGCGTGCGTGTGAAGCCGCCGCGGCTTGCCGAGAGCCCTGTTTCGATGGAGTGCGAGTTGATACAGATCGTGGAGTTGGGAAAGGAAAGCGGGCTAGTGCTGGGGCGGATACTGGCGATGCACGTGCGCGACGAATTTGTAATTGATCCGGTGAAGCACCACATTGACACGCCGGGATTGAAGCTGCTCGGGCGGATGCATGGAGCGGGGTGGTATGCTCGGACGTCTGATTTGTTCGAGATGAAGCGGATTCCGCGCGAAGCGTGGGAATTGGGAAGCGGCAAAAAAGAGGCTAAATAGCCAGTCCCGGGGCACGGTTTCTTGCGGTTGAATGTGCGGCGGGGCGTGTGCTAGCATCCGAGTTTCCGCAGGGTCATGTGCGCAACCGCCGGGGGGCGGCGCCGTGATGATGTTCGCCTCGCATTACATGTCGAACTGGACGTCTGTGTTATCCCTTTGCGAAATGCCTATTCGGAGTGGTGTGTGTGCCAAGTCGCGCGCTGGCAGCGGGTTTGTGGTGGCGCGCATCTGTGCGCGGTTCGTGCGCGACAGCCACTGCTGGCGGTCTAAAGACCGCCGCAACGAAGGCCAAATCAAGCGCGAAGTCAACGGCGCCAGCCTAAAGGCGGCCGCTACAAATTCAAGGGCAACTTCTACACCGGGGCGTTTCTGTGTTTCCGATTCCGCCTTTCCATTTTCTGCTTTCAATTCCTCCGAGGTGAAAAATGAAAGACTACAACACTGAATGGATTCGAAATGTCGGCATTGTCGGCCACGGCGACACGGGAAAAACCCAGCTAGTGTCGTCGTTATTGCACACGGCGGGCATGACGCCGCGGCTGGGAAAAGTCACAGAAGGTACGACGACGACGGATTGGGACGAAGAAGAGGTGGCGCGGAAGATATCGATCAACACGGGCGTGGCGCACGCGGAGTGGCAGGCGCCGGCACAGCCTGAAAAGACTAAAATCAATCTCCTCGATACTCCTGGTTATTCGACTTTCATCAACGAAACAAAATCCTCGCTGATTGCCGCCGACGCAGCGCTGATCGTGGTGGACGCCGCCGCCGGAGTGCAGGTGGTGACGGAAAAAGTGTGGGACTACGCGACTGAGTACGATTTGCCGCGCGCGTTTTTGCTGAATTGGATGGACCGGGACCTGGCGAGCTACGAGCGGGCGCTGGATTCGGTGCAGCAGGTCTTCGGACGAGGCGTGGTGCCGATTCAATTGCCGATCGGCTGGGAAAAAGGATTTCGCGGCGTGGTGGATCTGATCACCATGAAGGCGCTGATTTACACGCCGGACGGCAACGGCATTGCGAAGATTGAAGAAATCCCGCAGGCGCTGGCCGATGAAGCGAAATTGGGGCACGAGGCGCTGGTGGAAATGGTGGCGGAGGGCAACGACGCGTTGCTGCAGGAATTTTTCGACCAAGGGACGCTGCCGGTGCACGACCTGGTGATGGGTCTGCGCGAGGCGGTGCTGGCGAAGCGGTTGTTTCCGGTGATGCTGAGTTCGGCGCTGCACAATATTGGGAGTGATGCGGTGCTGAATCTGATGGTAGCGATTTTTCCGTCGCCCGCAGCGCGCGGGATGATTGTGTGCCACAAGACAGCCGTACAAAAAGGGGATCACAAAGGCGAGACGGTGGAGCGGGCGATCAGCGATTCGGGGCCTCTATCTGTGTTTGTGTTCAAGACGCTGGCGGATCCTTTTGCGGGGCGGATTACTTACTTCAAGGTGATGTCCGGAGTGCTGAAGAATGATGCGACACTGACGAATTTCAATCGCGGGTCGCAGGAACGTTTTCAGCACATCCAGGCGATGCAGGGGAAAACGGGGACGGAGGTCAGCGAGCTGCACGCGGGGGACATTGGTTCGATCGCGAAATTGAAAGAGACGACGACCGGGGAGACTTTGGGTGACAAGAATGCGCAGGTTTTCTGCGCGCCAGCGCGGATTCCGGAGCCGTCGATCACCTTCGCGGTGGAACCAAAGACGCGTGCAGATGAGGATCGTATTGGCGTCGCGATTCATAAGATCCTGGAGGAGGATTTGGCGCTTCGATTTGGACGCGATCCGCAGACCAAGGAATTTTTGCTGAGCGGCGCGGGGCAGCAGCATATTGAAGTGGTGGTGGCAAAGCTTCGCAAGAGATATCACGTCGAATTGATGATCCATCCGCCGAAAGTTCCCTACCGCGAAACGATTCGCGCGAAGGCTGACGCGGAAGGCAAACACAAGAAGCAGACGGGCGGACATGGACAGTTTGGTTTGTGCCGCATCAAGCTGGAACCGCTGCCGCGCGGCAAGGGGATTGAATTTGTGGATGATGTGTTCGGCGGAGCGATTCCGAAGAACTGGATTCCGTCGGTGGAAAAGGGCGTACGGGATTCGGCGGAGCGCGGATATCTGGCGGGATTCCCGGTGGTGGATTTCCGCGTGAGTTTGTACGACGGTAAATATCACGACGTGGATTCGAGTGATATGGCTTTCAAGATTGCAGGGTCGCTGGCGTTTAAGGAGGCGATGAAGCAGGCGCGTCCAGCGCTGCTGGAACCGATCATGCAGGTGGAGGTGTATGCGCCCGATCAGTATTCGGGGGATTTGATGGGGCATCTGAGCGGGCGGCGGGGAAAAATCAGCGGGAGTGAGGCGCGGGCGGGGAATGTCGTGATTAAGGCTTTGGTCCCGTTTTCGGAAATGCTGAGTTATGCGAATGAATTGATTTCTTTGACGCAGGGGCGCGGGAGTTATGCGATGGAGTTTTCGCATTACGATTACGTGCCGAATGAAATCGCAGAGAAGGTGATCGCGGCGCATAAACCACACCACGCGGGGGAAGAGGTTGAAGAGAACGGGCGGTCGGCTTCGGCATAGATGCAGGAGGTCAAAAACCACCACAGATGAACGCAGATGAACACTGATAAAACCAAAAACGAAAATAGAAAAAGGAAAACTGAAATTGGAAGTGGGTGTGGTACTGCGCTCGAGACTTAAATGGAATTGGGGAGTAAGGCAGTGGCTAGTGCTGAGTGGCTAGAAACGTCTGCGAATGCTCTGGGGCTCGCGCGGGGGCTTCGGTTGTGCCATTACGGATTACCTATTCTAGTGGCGGTTGCTACTGAGAGGCGCCGGAATTCGCGCCGCTATTGTGGTGCGGGATCAGGTGCGCGAAGAATTCACCGATGGAGTGGAGCGGCGAGGGTTTAGCTTCGGCGCTCGCGGCTTGCGCTGGAGCTGTTTGCGCGCTGGTGGCTTGCGCGGGCGCGTTGGGCTGCACCGTCGCGGACGCAGTCTGACTCGGCGCGGTGGCAGACTTCGCCGGCGCTGGGACGGAGGCGTTCTGGGCTTTAGGTGCTTCGCCTGGTTTGTATTGACCACTGCCGCCCGCGGTGCCCGAGGGGCAGCCTACGCCGTAACAAGGTCCAGCGACCCGGATCAGGTCGCAGCCCGCCACGGACACGGTTGACATGCAGAGAATCAGCACAGCGCTGAGCTTGTTGCTCATCGTTTCCCCTCGCGAAAGCCGCTATACGCAGCGAACAGGCCGGAACCTATAGTTTAATGATGGCACGGAAAGGCGGCTGCCAAGGGAATTCCAGCGAAGTACTAGGCGAAAACAGCAGCAAATAGAAGGCGAAACCGGGCGGTTCGGCAGGGAAAGTCCACGTTTTTTCAGGAAAAACGGGGTAGAAAGAACCCGGTGTGACGGCGGTGTTCTTCGAAGGCGAGGCCGAATTCGGCGGCGAGGAACGATTCTTCCTTGCGGGCTTTGCGCGTGAATCCGACGAGGAACATGGCGAACCCGAGGAGGCCGCGGTATTCGCCGATGAGGAGGGCGGTGCCGAGCGTGGCGAGCAGCAGGCCCGTGTAAATCGGATGGCGGATGTGGGCGTAGGGGCCGGAGCGGATCAGCTGATGGCCTTCTTTGATTTGGACTTCGGCGCTCCAGTCTTTGCCTATACTGCGGCGGGCCCAGATTGCGAAGAGGACTCCTGCGGCGCAAAGGGCGCCGCCGAGCCAGGCGATCCATAATTTATCAGGGACGAAGCGGCGATTGAGCGGGCCCCAGTTGGGATTTTCCTGGTAGAGGAGGAAGAAACCGGCGGCCATGAAGACTAGGTAGAGGATGCGCTCGGCTGGATTTTGGCGCTTGGCGGTGCGCTTGACGCCGAAAGCAGCGACGAACCAGTAGAGCGCGAAGAGGAGCCAGAAAGCGCAGAGGACTTGAGTGGGAGTTATGTGCATTGCTGCGGGCTCCGGAAAATTTGAATCGGCGCGACGCTGAGTTGTGTTGCGCGAGACATTGTTACGTAGTCAGGGTGGTTTGCCAACTGTGTGGTTGCACCGGCGGTTATGTTGATGCGGGCGCGCTGCGTTCCGCCAAATTGGAGCTTGTGATTTTCTGACCAGCTGCGGCAAGCTGGCTCGCCATGAAAAAAACTGTGCAGGGCCGCCGATTGGCGGACGCTACGATTGCGATTCACGCGGGAGAAGACAAATTCCGCGTGAGCGCACCGGTGGGGACTTCGATTGCGCGGACGGCGAATTTCACGTTTGCAAATACGGAGGAATTGAACCTGTGGGCGGAGGGGAAACGGCCGGCGTACATCTATACGCGTTATGGGAACCCGACGCTTTCCGTTGCGGAGAAAAAAATCGCGGCGCTGGAAGGAGCGGAGGCGGCGATCGTGACGGCTTCGGGGATGGCGGCGATTTCCAGCGCACTGCTTTCGGTGCTGAAGACCGGCGATGAAGTAATTGCCACTCGCGCGTTGTATGGCGGGACGTACCGGCTGATGCGCGACGTATTTCCGCGGATGGGGATTGTGGTGCGGCACGTGGAAACGGATTTGGCTGGGATCGAGCGGCTGGTGAATCCGCGGACGAAGGCGCTGTACATCGAGACGCCGACGAATCCCACCTTGCGGTTGGTGGATTTGCGGAAGGCGATTGCGTTTGCGAAGGAATGGGATCTGGTTTCGCTGATTGATAATACCTTTGCCAGCCCGGTGCTGCAGAAACCGCTAGCGATGGGATTTGACCTGGTGATGCACAGCGCGACAAAGTATCTGGCGGGACATTCGGATGTGATTGCAGGGGCGGCGGCGGGGCGGCATTCATTGATCGAGAAAATTCGCGACATGATTATTTACTTGGGCGGGTCCATGGATCCGGAGGCGGCGTACTTGTTGATCCGCGGGATGAAGACTTTGGAGCTGCGGATACGGCGGCAGTGCGAGACGGCTTTGACGGTTGCGCGATTTCTGGAGAGGCACCCGAAGGTGGCGCAGGTGCACTATCCCGGGCTGGCGTCGCATCCGGATCATAAGCTGGCGAAGCGGCAGATGAAGGGATTCGGGGCGATGATGGCTTTCGATTTGAAGGGCGGGTTGGCGGCAGCGCGGCGGTTTTGCGACCGGACGCGGGTGTTTTTGCTGGCGGTGAGTTTGGGGGGCGTGGAATCTTTGGTGGTGCTGCCGATGTACTCATCGCATTACCGGATGTCTGTGGCGGAATTGCGGGCGGCGGGCGTGGAGCCTGGGACGGTGCGGGTTTCGATTGGGTTGGAGGGCGCGGGGGATTTGATTGAGGATTTGCGGCAGGCATTGGCGTAAAGGAATTTAGCCATAGAGGCGCAGAGCCACAGAGAGAAACGAGCAGTACCGCAGAGACGCAGAGGACGCTGAGAAAGGCGAAGAGAGATCCTTCGGGCGGCGTGAAGCAAAGGCGCCGGCCTCAGGATGACGATGCTCGTCGCATCGTCAGAAAAGCGGAGAACACAGAGAAAGACGAGAGAGCGCCATCGGCTTTTCTGCTGCACCGATGGCGCTCTGACGTACCCCCCAAGTTCTGATTTCCTTGCCGCCTCTGTTTCGACTAAAAGCTGAGCTTCGCGCCGATTTGGACTTGGCGTGCTCCGGTGGTGCCGTCGTTTTGGCCTACTTGAGACGTGGAGTAGCCAAACAGGGCGTCCTGAATGTTAGTGTCCGGCTTGGTGAATTGGGTGCGGTTGAAGAGATTGTAGAACTCGAACCGCAGCTGGAAGCTGAATCTTTCTTTGATTGTGGTGATCTTGGACAGGGCTACGTCATAGTTATTGATGCCGGGGCCGGTGAACTGATTGCGCAGCAGATTGGACTCAACGCCGAAGGGCACGGGCATGATGGTGGGATCGTCGGGATTAAACGCAGCGAGATTGTAACCGGTGAAGACGCCGGTGCTGGGGATCACCCGGCCGGTGGACGGGACTTGCTTCAGCACCGAAGCGTCGACGACGGTAACGCGGTCGGCAAAGTTGGTGTGGAGCGTGTCGGCGATGCCAAAGATGTCGTAAGGAAGCCCGGTTTGCCATGCGGCGATGCCGCTGATCTGCCAGCCTTCTAAAGCGCGTCCGGTGAGGCCGTTCGCGAAATGAGCGCGGCCGCGGCCGATGTTCGGCTGATAGACAAAGTTGATGACCCCCCGTTGCCTGGTGTCGAAGCCCGAATTTCCTTTTTCACGCCGCAGGTTGAAGGAATCAACGGGGAAATTGCCGTTGGCGACGGTGGGAACCAGCGGATCGGAAGAATCATCGAGCGCGTGAGCCCAGGTGTAGGAACCCTGAATCTGCAGGCCGTGGAAATTTTTCTCGGTGACCTGCACTTGTAGACCGTCGTACCAGGAATGGCCGGAAGTCTGGTCGGTAAAGGTGTCGAAGAACGCGTTATTGTTTACGGCGTCGAACGGAAGAACACCATTTTCCGCGCCAAAGTAGAGGTTGGCGAACTGGAGAGTTTCCGGCGCGACGCCGAGTCCGAGTAGGTCGTTGACCAGGGTTGGCTGCGGGGGATTGCCGTCGATCACGCGGAGGATGCGCGTGGCGTGGTTGCCGACATAGTTCACGTCGAGGTTCAGATTTTGAGTCAGTTCGCGCTGCACGCCGACGTTCCATGTGACGACGAGCGGCGGTTTGATATTCGGATCGAAGAGATCGGGGAAAATTCCCGCGCCGTCGGGAACCACGGGAGACGGCGTCAAATTTCCCGGAGCGGCCTGGTTCTGAAGTTGCGCGGCGGCTATCGGGCCGATGCTGGCCGCGGGTTGGTTGAAGAGGCTGGGCTGGAAGGGCGGATTACCGCGCGCGTCCGAGACGAGGTTGCCGTAGATACGGTCGCTGAAGACACCGATACCGCCGCGGACGGAGGTGCGCCCGTCCTTGAACGGATCCCAAGCGAAGCCGAAGCGGGGCTCAAAGTTTTTGTAATAGTCGTTGAAGAGTTGAAGGCCAGTGCCAGGACCGACGGGTTGGAACGTGAAGGGCGCGGGACCGCTGCTGTCCTGGAAAAGCGTGGCGAAATTGGCGTGGGCTTCATAGGGGACGCCGTACCATTCGTACCGGAGCCCATAGGTTAGCGTGAGATTGGATTTTATCTTCCAGCTGTCCTGGATGAAACCGCCGACTTCGTGCTGCACGAAGTTGAGTTCATCGGTGGCATGGCGGTCGCCGGCGCGGTCGAAGAACTGTGTTTGCGCCTGAGAATTCACGAGGCCGAGAAGGGCGCCGACGGTGTCCTCGAGTACATTGGAATCCACTCCGGTGTTGAGGTTCTGTAAAGTGGGAATGCTATTGGCTGTGAAAACGTTGAAAGTGAAGATGCCGCGGGAAGAGAAATTTGTGTTGTTGTTGGAATAGACGTCGCGGACTTCGGCACCCCACTTGATGGTGTGAGATTTCACAATTTTGCTCATGGAGTCGTACCACTGGTAGGTGCCTTGCTTGCTTTCTTGGAAATCGGCATCGCCCAGCGCCTGGCAGCCGAAGCCGAACGAGCCGCCCGAGCCGCCCTGGAAGACGGGGAGTGTGAAGTCCGCGCCGTTCCCTACCCCGTCAACAAATCCCAAGTTGTCGAAAGTGGGGACTCCGCCGCAGCCGAAAAACTCGTTGATGCGATTGGCGCCGAAGCGAAATTCGTTGATGAAGCTATTGCCAAACGTGGAGGTGAGGCCAACAGCGAGGCTTTGGATTTTGTTGATCTCGCTGACATCGCCCAAGCCGCCCGGAAGAAAATCGTTGTGGAAGGGGTTGGGGTCGCCGAAATAATTGTAGGTGTAGCGGGCGTAGAGGTTGTTGTTCTTATTAATCGTCTGGTCGATCTTGAGGACCGCATCTTCGTCTTTTTCACGCGACTCGCTGGGGAAAAAGAGCTGGCCGGTGATGCCGTCGGAATTGGCTTGGTTGGGCGCGGGATAAAAGGAGAGGATTTGCTTCATGACGGGATCGAGGCCCACGCCGGTAGCATTATTGCCGACGCCCGGAGTGGTGACGTTGATGGCCTGGCTGGCGCCGGTTTGCGGGTTGGTGTAGGTGAAAATGCCGGATTTGAACGCGGCGGTGGGCACGACGGTGGTGTTGGTCAAAGTGGTGACGAAGCGATCGCCTTGATAGTTGAGGAAGAAAAAGGCCTTATCCTTGATGATGGGGCCGCCGATGGAGCCGCCGTAGAGGTTCCGGACATAGGGATTTTTGGCGGCAACTTCGCCGGTGAGCGGGTCAATCTGGTGATTGAAGTAATCGCGGGCGCCGAGCGCGTCCCAGCGGCCGAAATAGAAAAGATTGCCGTGGAATTCGTTGGTGCCGCTGCGAGTGACGACGTCAATGATGGCGCCGTTGTTGCGGCCGTATTCGGGCGCGAAATTATTGGTGAGCACGCGGAATTCTTCGGTCGCGTCCGGATTTTCGGCGATCAAGCCGCCGAGAGGTCCGGGGACGTCAGCGTCGTTGTTGTCCGCGCCATCGAGCAGGAAATTGTTATTGCGCTCGCGTCCGCCATTTACCGAGACTCCGCCCATACCGTCGGATTGTGTGACGCCGGGGCCGAGCAGGACGAGTTGATACGGGTCACGCAGGATCAACGGTAGTTCAGTCATCTGCTTGTGTTCGACGACGTTGCTGAGCGTGGCGTTTTCCGTGTCAATCTGCGCGACGTTGGCGGCAGCGACTTCGACGGTAGCGGACACCGCGCCGACCTCCAACTTGGCGTCGAGGGTCATGGTTTGATCCACCGTCAGGGTGATTTGCGCAAAGCGCGCGACTTTGAAGCCGGGCTTGGTGAAGCTGAGATTGTAGATGCCAGGCGGCAGGCTGGAGATGGTGTAGGCTCCGGTGTCAGTAGAGGTGGTGGAGCGCTCGCTGGAGGTGGCGGAGTTGGTGGCGGTGACGGTGACACCGACGACGGCCGCGCCGGAAGAATCCAGGACGGTACCGGTTACCTTGGCGGTCTGCGCGTGCAGTATGGATGGTGCCGCGAGTATTCCTAGGATGATGAAGAAAGTCCCGATGCTACGGAAAAGACGACGCCGAAAATTCATGCCGATCCCCCTATTGGGATACATCCCCGAGAAGCACGCTTGCTGCGACGTGCGATTGATGAGGTCGCAAATGCATCTGGGCGGCCAGAGTTTGTCAAAAGCTCGTCACCCCTTAAATACATGATTACAAAGGAATAGTGACGACGTGCGGTGTTGAGAAGGGGACGTCCGTACGAACGATGGAACATGGAACTGGCCGGCCTACGAATCTACGGAGACGTCCGACTAATCGATCGCGCTTCGACTGGCAGATGAGCAAGTCGGGGCCACACCGCGAGGGGCGAATTTGGCGTATGGCCGAGTGCTGAGAGGCACGGCAAAAGGATCGGGCGGCGGAAGATTGGCAGGCGATGTCCTGAGTATGACAATGGCTGGTACGGCAAGACCATTGACCCGGACGCAGGTAGTTCGTAAGATTCCCGTTGCTCTTTAAGAGGGGCGAACGACGCGGCGCCGCGTTGGCTGAAGCAGGCTCGGGACCCGAAGTTTCTTCGGAGAATCCTGCGGAGAAGTATCGCGCGTCGCAAGGATGGACGAAGACCATGAAGCCGAGGGTCGTTGGACAAGCGCGCGATTGTGGCTGGGCGGCGATTGCTGCTGTGGCGATTCTTTCGCTGGCCGCTTGCAACGACACTGTATCCAGCAAACAGGCCAAGGCTCATCCGCCGGCGGCGACTCCTGCTCCAGTTCCCGAGATTGCTAAAGAGCCGCTGCCGTTTCCCGAGCACACTGTTTTTCTGACCTCCTTGTACGACACCCGTCCGAGCATAGACATCCTGATTGATCAAGTGCAGGTGATTTTCGACAAGGCGCAGAAAGAATATAAATCGGGCGATTTCGACAAGGCGCATGCGAATTACGATCGCGCCGTGGAATTGATGCTGGCGAGCGGCTTCCAGGTGGATTCCGATCCGCGGCTTTCGGATCTTTTCGATCAGATTGGCGAGACGCTCCATTCCTACGAGCGCAGCGCGCAGCAGGAAGCGGAAGAAGAGGAAGCCGGCACTGGCACTCCGGCGCCGACGCTGGCAGACCTGACCTTGCCGAAGGGCGACCCGCGCCTGGCAGCGCAGGCGGAAAAAGAATTGATGCGCGTGCCGCACGATCTGCCGCTGACGGTGAACGATTCGGTGCTGCAATATTTGAGTTACTTTACGACCACGCGGGGCCGCGCGACAGTGGAGCACGGATTGGACCGCTCCGGACGGTATAACGATATGATCCGGCGAGTACTGAAGGAAGAAGGCGTGCCGCAGGATTTGATGTACCTGGCGCAGGCGGAATCGGCGTTTCAACCGTCGGCGGTATCGCGCGCAGGAGCGCGGGGATTGTGGCAGTTCATGCCGTTCCGCGGCGAGGAATACGATCTGGACCGGACGTATTATGTGGACGAGCGCAGCGATCCGGAGAAGGCCACACGGGCGGCGGCGCGGCACATGCGGGACTTGTATGACATGTTCGGCGACTGGTATCTGGTGATGGCGGCGTACAACTCGGGGCCGATGAATGTGGTGAAGGCTGTGGAGCGCACCGGTTACGCGGATTTCTGGGAATTGCAGAAGCGCCACGCGCTGCCAAAGCAGACACAGAATTACGTGCCGATTATTATTGCGCTGGCATTGGTGGCGAAAGACCCGGTGCTTTACGGAGTGCAAGTGGCGCCGGAGAAGCCCGCTCCTGTGGACGTGATTCACCCACCACATGCAATTGATCTGCGGCTGGTAGCGGACGCGACGGGAGCGGACCTGGACGATCTGCGCGAATTGAATCCGGAAATGCTGCGCAGCGTGACGCCCAACGATCCGAGCTTTGAATTGAACCTGCCCGCGGGGTACGGCGAAAAATTACTCAACGTGATCAGCCAGGTTCCGGAAGACAAGTGGACGACTTGGCGGCTGCACACTGTGGAGCAGGGTGAAACGCTTTCCGACATCGCGCGGCATTACCACGTGACTGTGCCGGCCCTCGAATCTGCGAATCATCTGGAAGCCCACGCTGTGGTTCCTGCGGGATTCATGTTGAACGTGCCGACCGCGCCTGTCGCGGTGCGACTGGTGCACTACCGCGTGGTGCGGGGCGATACGCTGGAAGGGATTGCGGAACGTTTTGATGTGAGCGTGGCGCAACTGAAGCGTTGGAACAATATTCACGGGGCAAGCGCGCCGCGCGGTTCGCGTCTAAAGATCTATGCCGGCGGGTCTGGAGATGATTCCGCGCACTCGGCGTCCGCTGCGAAATACGCGGCGCATCCTGCTGATGGGAACGGCGGTGGCGCGGCGGTTTCCGTGCGTAATGTGGCGGTGAGCGGCGCTGAGAAGCCTGCGACCGTGGAGCATCACGTAAAGCAGGGCGAGACGCTGTACTCGATTGCGCATGCTTACAAGACCAGCGTTGAGAGCATACGGCAGACGAACTCGTTCCTGGACGAGCGGCCTTTGAAGGCGGGTGATGTGCTGACCATTCAACGCTAACCCCAAGCGCATCTGCTAGTTGGATGTAAACTTCTAATTCTTAATGGCTTACCTATAGCGGTAACCTTTTGTTACATGCCCGTTGCAGTCATTTCTGTAAATATTCTCTGTGGGAGGGTGTTTTCGCGGCCTTGCATCTTGACAAACTTCCAGTACTCCGATTATAAGCGCGCAGGGCCTAATACGATCTTTTTGAAGCCCGATATCACGGGAGGGAACCATGTTTCACGCCAAACAACATGATGAGGAAGACGACGAGCTACCCCGCTACGAAGAGGAAGAGGGGGAAGAAGGCGCGGAACTCCCTCACGGAGATATTGTAGAGGAAGTGGAAGAGATTATCGTCGAGGAGGAGCCGGACGACGAGGAAGAGCCGGCGCCTGCTCCTAAGGCGAAGGCGGCCAAGAAGAGTCCGGCGAAGAAGAGCGCACCAAAGGAGAAGGCCGCGGCCAAGAAAAAAGCCAAGCCCAAGAAAATGGCTGCGAAGAAGAAGGGCAAGGCCAAGAAAGCTGCCAAGCGCAAGAAGCGCTGAAGTTTTTTCTTGCGGAAGGTCATGACGCGGGACCGTGCGCGCTGTGTGAGGCGCCAGCGGTTCCGCGTTTTTTGCGCGAACTTGGCTTCCTGATCGTTGCCCGCCTTGCTGAATTTAATTTCACGCTTCGTCGTTTCTCTCCTCTTTATTTCGCTGTGCCGTTGTTCCCGGATTTCGTGCGAGGGTGCTAAGCCCGCTGGTGTGCTGAATCGAAACATGGCGCGCGGAATCTTGCGGCTGCAAACCTTTGCGGTACGTTCCCAGTTTGAGAATAAATCGCTTGCCGTGCGGGTTTATGGGCCGTTAGCATGGGCGCGCGATGGCGCTGGCGGTCGAACAGGTGCGGAGAATGCGTGGCGGGGCGCAATCGCATCTGATGCGCTGCTCGAACCAGGCGTATTACGTGGTGAAGTTTCAGAACAATCCGCAAGGGCTGCGGATCCTGGCGAACGAATTGCTTGGTACACGGCTAGCGGAGAGATTGGGGCTTTCTGTGGCCGAGCCGGAAGTGGTGGAGGTGCGGGCGGAGCTGATCGCTCACACCGAGGATCTGATGATTCAGCTGGGGCGCGGGCGCGCTCCGTGTAAAGCGGGGAAGCAATTTGGTTCGCGGTATCCGGGGAACCTGGCTGACGTGGCGGTGTACGATTTTCTTCCCGATGAACAGCTGCGCGAAGTGACCAACATCGCGGAGTTCTGCGGGATGCTGGTGTTCGACAAGTGGACCTGCAACACCAACGGGCGGCAGGCGATATTTTTTCGCGAGGTGGAAGGGGCGGGGGTTCGGGCCGGGGCTGGCGAGGCTACACGTTATAGTGCGCGAATGATTGATAACGGGTTTTGTTTTAACGCGGCGGAATGGAATTTCCCGGATGCGCCGTTGCGGGGGCTGTATACGCGGCACCGCGTGTATGAGGGCGTGCGCGGGATGGATTCGTTCGACGCCTGGATCGCGCGCGTGGAAAGGATCGAGGAGAAGGAACTCGAGGAAATTTACGGGCAGATTCCGCCGGAGTGGTATGACTACGATGCGGATGCGCTGGAAAAAATGCTGGAGCAGCTTTTGCGGCGGAGAAACCTGGTGCGGGAATTGATTGTGTCAGCGTGGAAATCATCGGCGCAGCCCTTTCCGAATTGGAAGTAGGGGTGCGACTCGGGCACGGGTGAGATTATTCCGGGGTGGAGTGTTCAGTCGCTTGCGCTGGTTGTTCGCGGTCGATGGGCTTCCGCAGCACTCTTAAGATTTGAATGTGGATTTGGCGGGAAGCCTGTGGCGAGAAACGTGTGTGGGGAAATTTGCAGCGTGAGTTCTATATCGGGAGGTAAGCCGTGTTACCAGTCGCAACCGATGAAGACCCGAAAATTGTATTCGAGTATCGCATACTGCGTTATATGCCCAACCGACGGCGCGACGAGTGGGTGAATATCGGCGTGCTCCTCGAAGAAGCGTCCGGTCCACGGCGGGCCATGCGCCTAATCGAAGAACCTGTGGAATTCGCGCGCGTGCGGCGCGTGCATCCCGACGCGGATGAAGATCTTTTGCGCGCGCTGGCGGCGGAGTTCGATGCGCGTTTGCGCGGGCCGGCGGCGGAGGTAGCGCTCTACCTGCAGAAGCTGGAGCAGAATCTTTCCAACATGCTGCAGCTGAGCCCGGCGAAAGGGCTGTTGGCGGAAAATTTCGATGCGGAGCTGGAACGGCTCTATCGCGAGCAGGTGACGCCGCCGGTGCGGCGCACGGGCGGGCTGCTGCAGAATACGCGGGACTGGATGCGCGACAAATTGAACGACGTGTTCCGGCGGCACCGGATTCTGGGAAAGCTGGAGCACCGCGTGCGCGTCGAGGGTTTTACGCAGCCGGGCGATCCTATGCGGCTGGATTACGGGTACCAGAATGGAGTGCGCGGATTTATCCAATTGGTTTCGTTGCGGCGTGATTTGCCGCAGGCCAAGGCTCTGGCTTACACGGCGAGTTGCATTCACGCGCGCGACCGTCTGGCGGAAATTACCGCCATCACGGATACGACGCCGGATGTTCAGAACCCGCGGCATGTCTTTGTGGAAAAACTGTTCGCGGGCGAAAGCATACGCATCGTGGCCATGAGCCAGGTGGAAGGATTCGCCGAAGAATTGCGCATGCGTATCCAGTAACGCGCCGGGCGCAGAACTTTTCGAGACGCCGCTCGTGGCAGAGGATTGAAAACCTGTCCGGTCACACTGCCGGATCCTGTGGCGGGTCGTTCGCCGAGTTCGGCGTTCATGCGCGCTGACCCGGCAGCAACACCTGAGCACCGGCGGCCAACGCAATATGACTTCTAATTCGGCGAATTTCCCGGCGCAGCGTGGCTGATGCTGTAGATGTAGGCAGCAAGCGCCTTCACCTGATCGGCGCTGAGTTGCGCGCCCCCCATCGCGGGCATTGGAGCGCGGTATTTTTTCGGTTGCGGCACGCCTTCGGTGATCGTTTTCTGGATGCCTGTGTAGCTGCCATCGCTCCACAGCCATTGATGCGCGGTGAGCGCCGGACCGAGCGGCGAGCCTTGCCCGTGATCACCGTGGCAGCCGGTGCAGGCTGCGCCGCCCACCTCGCCGCTGTAGACGCGCGCGCCGAGTTTGACCATTTCTGCCGTCGCTCCTTTCGGCACCGCGCCAGTTAAGGTTGTCGCCGCGCCGGCGTCTGGATGAGTGCCCTCGGGCGGTTTGGCGCCGGCTTTCACGATTTCACCTGCCGGAGCCGACTCGCTGGGACACGGAGTCACGTGCGCGCCGCCTGTGTCAGCAGAGCCGCCGCTGTACACCACACGATAAATTCGTCCGCGCACATCATCGGAAATGTATAGCGAACCATCCGGGCCGACGGCTAGGCCGCTGGGACGATGCTGGGCTCCATCCGGCGATTTCACAGCTCCGGCAAAACCATCCGCGAAAATTTCGCAGGAGCCGCCGGCATGTTCGCCCGCAAGCGGCTGGTAGACGACGTTGTAACCGCCTTGCGGATACGGCGCGCGATTCCAGGAGCCATGGAAGGCGATGAACACGCCGCCCTGATAGCGTTTGGGAAATTGTTGCGCGCCGTAATAGACCATGGCGTTGGGCGCCCAATGCGCCGGGAATGCGGCAATCGGAGCGGTCTTCTGGGCGCACACGCCGATCGTCATGCCGCCGTCACCGCCGTATTCCGGCGCGAGCACGAGTTTTTTCTGGATGCCGTCGTAGTAGCACTCCGGCCAGCCGTAGTCGCCTCCCTGCTTCAACAGCAGCAGCTCTTCGGCGGGCTGGGTGGCTTCCTGTTCGGGCTTGTAAAGGGCCGGCCAGTTCGAACGCAGCTGATCGCGTCCGTGCTGCGTGACAAACATGCGGCCGTCTGCGTCGATCGCATAGCCCTCGCCATTGCGGATGCCAGTGGCGAAACGTTCGGCGTTGGAAAAATGCTGATCGGATTTACTTGCGTCATAGCGCCAGACGCCGCCGCGGGTCTCGAGCTCCGTGCAAGGGTCGGCTCCCGGCGATTGCAGCGTGCGATTTTTCAACTGACAGGAATTCGTGGCGCTGGCGACGTCCACGTAGAGCGAGCCTTGCGCGTCAACGATAAACGGATGCATGGGATGATCGCCGGTGAGCGGCAATCCGGAGACGATGGTGGCCGGCGCGCCTTGCGGCAGGATGGAACCGGCAGTAAGCGCATATCGCACGATGCGATCGTTGATCTCCGCATACAGCGAATCGTGATACAGACCGATTCCAGTGCCGCCGTGGCCGCCGCTCGCGACCGTTTCACCGAAGCGTTCCTGCACATCGGCCTTGCTTGGGTCTTTGCCCGCTGTTGCTTGCAGGGCGACCAGGAACCCGCCCTCGTGCGGCTTGTCGTTGCCATAATATTCACCCGACCAGGTATTGACATACACCACTCCGCCCGGCGTCACCGCCATATGCCGCGCGTGGCCGATGCCATCGGCAAAAATGGTCGCGCAAAAACCCGGGGGCAGCCGGAGGCCGCTGTCGTCGCTGGGACACGCGGCGCTGCCGGCCGCCGCGAGCGCCGTCGAGCGGTTTTGCACCGGCAATAAGGAAACGGCTGCGAATAACGCGACGAACACCGGCACAGCTAGCGCGAGAAATCGCCGACGGCGCGAGCGGGAAAATTGCACGGGGCCTCCTCTAGGTCCGGGATGAAAAATAGCGGCGCAGACAACGGCTAAAATATAGCACGGCTGTTGGCGCGGTCACGCGGAACGCGGTGGGCCTGGGCAAGATCTTCACGGATTGCGTTGTCTAAGACTGTTCCGTCGCGTGTCGCGCATTAACTTTGATGCTTGGCGCGGTAATTCGGGTGACTATTTCTGCCGCGAGACGCGCGGACGATTCTTCGCGTTGCTCTGGAAGCCTAGCGCGCTGGCTTCAGCGTTTGTGCGATGCGGCTGGGTCGCGGCGCGGGAATTTGCTGCGACGCTTGCGCCGCGGACGGATGGTCTACCTTCGAGAGCCTGCCTTTTTCGGACATGTGTTGCTGAGCTTGCGGCCACTCCGGAATTTCGGGCGAATCCTGCGTCCAGTGCACTACGGCGGCTTCATCGCACCAGTTGAGCAGCTTGGGCATGGCTTTGCGATGCGCGCCGCCAGTGCGATAGGAATTCATGCCTGACTCATCCTGCCAGGCGGTCATAGTCCAGAAGACGTAGCCGGAGTTGACCAACAGCCTGCCGCCGAGAAAACCGGGGCTGCGCTGCACCTGGCATACGGACAGGAATGTGTCCCAGAGAAACCCCGGAAGATAGAGTAAGGAGCGAACTCGCAAGCGCGTCACGGAAATTAGCGGCATCGGTTCCTTTTAAGATTTAAGCCCGCTCCATTGCGGCAGATGGCGGCGCTCGAGCAGGACTTCGGCGGCCCAGGTTCCCAAGTACGAGGAGAGGGCCACGCCGTGGCCGGCGTACGCTCCGAGAACGATTGCATTGCGGGCTGCATCGCGTGAAGTCGCGTCAGTGGCCTTATCGGTGGCACCGCTCGACTCGCTCGCTGGTCCGACGGCGACGCTTTCCGGGTGCCAGTCGAGAACCGGCTTCCAGGAATCGCGGAAAAGGATAGGGCCGCCCCAGCGGCTCGCGAATTTTATTTTTTCGAGCGCGGGATGCAGATGGCGAATGCGGTCTTCGAGCCGGTCGAAGGCTGCGGCCGATTCGTCGGCGGTGATGTCTACTCTTTCGAGGTTATCGGCGTCCGGGGATTGAACCAGGCCTGCGCCCCAGACGATGGAACGGTCGGGACGGACGCGGCCCCACAGATAAGGAAAATCAACGGTGTAGAAGGGTCTTCTTTCGACGAGGCCTATTGCGGCGAGAACTTTTTCGCTGACTGGCTTCGAAAGCACGGCAAGGGTGAGGCGCGGATGCATGCCGGCCAGGCCTGCTTCGGGAAGCGACAGGGCGTTGGTGGCGAAGAGGATTTTCTGCGCTGTAATTTTCTGCGCTGCGCTGCGAGCGTTGATGACCTGCAGTTCTGGCTCGGAGTTCCACGTTACGTGTTGTACGCGGTGATGTTCGTGGATGCGCGCGCCGCGCCGTTGGGCGGCGCGGGCCAGACCGCTGACGAGCTTTCCGGGATCGAGCGTGCCGCCGGGGACTTCGTTTACCACTCTCAGCGTGCCGGAATCGTTCCATTGGATTGGTGATTGCTCGTGCTTGGCTTCTGCAGAACTGTGCCTGCGGGCGATTTCCCACGCGCCATTTAGTTTTAGATCGCAGTGCACTTTTAATTTTTCGAGGATGGATTGGAAGCCTGCGAGGACGTCGCCGAGGCCGGGTTGATTGCCGGCGGCGGTTTCGGCCAGGACCATGCCGCCGGTTCGGCCGCTGGCGCCCGCGCCGATGCGGGCGGCTTCAAAGACAGCCACGGATTTTTCGGGCGCGAGCAAGCGCAACCACGCTGCGGCTGCCAGACCGGTGAAGCCTCCGCCGATTATGGCAAAGTCTACGTTCGCAGGGAGTTTGTGTTGCGTTGGTGTGAAGTTAATTTTCCAAGGGGGACGGCCCCAAGGGTCGAGTTTCGAGGAGGGGGACATGGGATTAGAGTAGGACGTTTGGAGTCGAAAGTTGATAGTTAAAAAGTCAAAAGTTAGGATTTGAAAGTTGAAGGCAAGAAAAAAAAGGCATCGGCGCGTTGTGTTTCGGTCCCTCAGCGGCTAAAGCCGCGGTCGTTTTGCGGCGTTTACGGCACGGCTGAAGCCGTGCCCTGACCAGAGCCGTCGTATCGTCGCTGATACTGAGGCGTCGCGCCTCCGCCCCGCCACGTTTAACCTTCAACTCTTGACTGTTAACTTTGCTGCGCTGCCGCGGGTTACAGGATGCTTTCCGTCCAATTCTCTAGGGTGTGTTTTAGTTTGGCCATGAATTGGTGGGCTACGGCGCCGTCTACTACGCGGTGATCGTAGGAGAGGGTCAGGTAGACCATGCTACGGATGGCGATCGCGTCGTCGATTACTACCGGGCGCTTTTCGATTGTGCCGAGGCCCAGGATGGCGACGTTCGGCTGATTGATTACGGGCAGGCCGAACAGGCCGCCGAAGACGCCAGGATTGGTGATGGCGAACGTGCCTTCGGCGACTTCCTCGGGCTTGAGTTTTTTGGCGCGGGCGCGTTCGGCGAGATCGTTCATGGTGCGTGCGATGCCCAGGAAATTTTTTTCTTCGGCGTTTTTGATCACCGGAACGATCAGGCCCCAATCGAGAGCGACGGCGATGCCGATGTTGCACTCCTTGTGCAGGACGATGTTGGTGCCGTCCACCGAGGAGTTCACGGTGGGGAAGGCGCGCAGGGCTTCCACGGCGGCGCGCACGAAGAAAGGCATGAAGGTGAGCTTGGTGCCAGTGGTTTCCTCGAACTTATTTTTCATTTTCGCGCGCAGGGTGGCGATAGCGGTCATGTCCGCTTCGTCCACGGAGTAGACGTGCGGCGAGACGCGCTTCGACAGGACCATGTGCTCGGCGATGCGCTGGCGCATGACGGACATGGGCTGGACTTCGTAATGGCCGAAGTACATTTTTTCGCGCGGGACGGCATTTTCCAGGACGGCCGAGGCGCTGGCGCCGCCAGAGGCTGGTGGAACACCCGCCGGCCGGGCTGGCGGAGCAGATGGCGCTGCGCTGACAGGGCTCGCGGAAGCCGCAGCGCCTGGTGCGCCACCTTGCACGGCGCTGAGGATATCGCTCTTGCTGACGCGTCCGCCGGCGCCTGTGCCGGGAACCTGAGAGACATCAATATTATTTTCGCGCGCGATTTTGCGAACGAGCGGAGAGCTGCGAACTTTTTCACTGCTTGAAACCGCGGTTTGCTGCTGCGGAGCGGCTGGCGCGGAAGGTGCTGGCGACGGAGCGGCAGATTTCGCGGCGGCGGAAGGCGGCGCAGGCGTGGCGGCTGCGGGTTTTGGCGGAGCGGCTGCAGGCGCGGCAGTGGCAGCGCTATCGGCGCCGGCTTCGATCACGGCAACAACCGTCTGAATCGGCACGGTCTGGCCTTCACCGACTTTAATTTCTTTCAGCACGCCCGCGGACGGCGAAGGAATTTCCGCGTCCACTTTATCCGTGGAAATTTCGAACAACGGTTCATCGCGCTCGATCTTGTCCCCGGCCTTTTTCAGCCATTTGGTTATCGTGCCTTCGAAAATGCTTTCGCCCATTTGGGGCATGATGACGTCAACAGCCATGGTCTTCTCCTGTAAGTTCGAACGCGCGCCGCGGGACTAATCACCAATTGCAACGAGGCACACAACTAGGCGACGCTGAGACATTCCTCGTGCCACACGCCGGGGATGCCCTGCAGCGTGTAAATCTCGTCTCCGCCAGTGAAGAAATCTACGGCCTTCACCTTGGCGATTTTGCCGGCATAGGGCAACTGCTCCGGCTCGAGCTCGTTGTGATACTGACCAGCCTCAAGAAAAGCTTCGAGGAAAGCGCGGTCGGCGATTTTCACTTCGCTGCCTACTTCAAATTCGGCGTTGTTGATGCCCTTGGTCTTTCCCATCGTCTCGGTCCTACCTTTGTCCGCTTTAGTATTTTGCCAGTTCGCGCGCGGCCGCGACTACTTTTTCGGTGTTGGGTAGAAAACGTTCCTCGAGGGGCGGCGAATACGGCACCGGCGTATCGAGCGCGGTGACGCGGGCTACCGGGCCGTCGAGGTCGTCGAAAGCGCCTTCAAACACAAGAGCGGCAATTTCGCCGGCAATGCCGCCGGTGCGCGTGTCTTCGTGCACCACCAGCAGCTTGTTAGTCTTCTTCACGGAACTGAGAATGGTGTCCTTATCGAGCGGAAGCAGAGTGCGCAAATCAATCACTTCCGCTTCGATGCCTTCCTTCGCAAGTTCGACGGCAGCTTCCATGGCTGTGTGCGCCATTGCCGCGTAGCTGACGATCGTCAAGTCGCGCCCTGGGCGGCGCACGATGGCTTTGCCGATGGGCACGGTGTAATCGCCCGGCGGCATTTCTTCTTTCAGCTGGCGGTACAGATATTTGTGCTCGAAGAAGAGCACGGGATTGTTGTCGCGAATCGCGGACTTCAACAGGCCCTTGGCATCCGACGGTGTGGAAGGATAAATCACTTTCAGCCCCGGCGTATGCACGAAATACATTTCCGGATTCGCGGAATGAAATGGGCCGCCATGCACACCTCCGCCGGAAGGGCCGCGAATGACCATGGGCACCGGCGCGCCCCACAGGTAATGGGATTTCGCGACGAAGTTGGTGACCTGATTGAAGCAGCAGGCGATGAAGTCAATGAACTGCATTTCGGCTACGGGCCGTAGGCCGAGGAAACTCATTCCGCAGGCGGCGCCTATGATGGCGGTTTCCGCGATGGGCGTTTCGATGACGCGTTCGCGGCCGAATTTCGCGAGGAGGCCGTCGGTCACTTTGAAGGCGCCGCCGTACACGCCGATATCTTCGCCGATGGCGATTACGGCGGGGTCGCGTTCCATTTCTTCGAACATCGCTTGGCGGATGGCATCCACCATCGTGATGGGACCGGAAGTAGGAACGGTTTTGGAGGACAGGTTCGGAGCGGTGTGAGACACGGTCAGCGCCTCCCCTGTTTATCCTGTGGATTTTTTGTGAACGGCTTGCCTTGCGCATTTTTGCCGAAGGGCTTTTGGCGCGGGCCTTTGCTGAAAGATTTCTCCTGCGGAGGGCGAGTGAAGGATTTCTCTTTGGGCGCGCGGCTGTAGGCGGGTTTGTTCTGCGGATTCTCAGGACTTTGGCGGAAAGCTTTGTCTTTCGGGCCCCGACCGAAGGGGACGCGGGGCACGGTCGGATCCTCGGCGCCAACGCCTGCGGCCAAATGTTCCGGCTGAAGTTCGGCACGGTCGGGCGCGGCTGCCGGTGCGGATTTTTGCATCGCGGGGCTGCTCGCTGATGCCGCGGCGGGCGCCAGCGTCTGCGCCGGATTTTTCGCGCCGTTGCCACCCGCGATTACGGCTTGAGTGTACGCGGGGAGATCCTTCAGGCGCCAGGTGGGGTCAATGCTGGATTTCGGCGG
This sequence comes from uncultured Acidobacteriota bacterium, assembly GCA_963710845.1. Taxonomy (GTDB): domain Bacteria; phylum Acidobacteriota; class Terriglobia; order Acidiferrales; family UBA7541; genus Palsa-295. The sequence goes on from CAVQBU010000014.1 coordinate 279,943, forward strand.
AGACACTTCGGATTTTGCGCGCTTCCACTCGGCTTCTATTTTGTGGCAGCCGTCGCAGTAGACGCCTTCCTCGGCTAGTTCGGGCGGCGGGAGCGGCGAATCTTCGGCGAATTTCTGTTCGACGTCGAGCTCGCGTTCGATGCGCGCGTCAATTTCGGATTTCGCGGCGGCGTCCCAGATTTTATTTTCAGTGAGATATTTTTCGTAGAGCGTGATGGGGTCGCGGGCCTTCCAGTAATCGAACATTTCCTTGGGAACGTATTCGGCGGGATCGTGCTGGGCATGGCCGCGCATGCGCATGGTTTTGACTTCGATGATGCGCGGGCCGCGGCCGGCGCGACATTCGTTCACTGCTTCTTTGGCGGCTTGATAGACGGCGACCACGTCATTACCATCCACGATGGCGCTGGCGATGCCGTAGGCGGCGCCGCGGTCAGCGAGATTCTGGATGGGGACCTGGCGCGAGACCGGAGTAGAGTAGGCCCACTGATTATTTTCGATGATGAGAACGAATGGCGCACGCTGCGACGCTGCGAGGCCCAGGCCTTCGTGGAATGCGCCGGTGGAACTGCCGCCGTCGCCGATCCATGTGAGGGCCACGATGTTTTGACCGAGATAGCGCCCGGCCATGGCGACGCCGGTCATTACCGGGATTAGATCGCCGAGCATGGAGATGGGGGAGACGATGTGGCGGACTTTTAGATCGCCGAAATGGCTGGTACCGTCTTTGCCTTGCGTGGGCGACGTGAACTTCGCCATATGCTGGGTGAAGATGTCGCGTGGAGGGACGCCTTTTACCAACAGCGCACCGATGTTGCGGATCATGGGCGCGATCCAGTCGCGTTTATCCAGGGCGTAGCAGGTGCCGACGGAGACTGCTTCCTGGCCCAGACTCGAGTAGAGGCCGCCGACAATTTTATTTTGGCGGAAGAGGCGGACCATGCGCTCTTCGAGCTGACGATTGAGCTGCATGAAATAGTAGAGGTCGAGGTGCTGCTCGCGGGTGAGCGGCTGAGTCGCGGATTGAGTCGCCGGTTGGGTCATGCCAGGCTCCCTTTTAGTTCCAAGATTTCGCTGGGGCGTGGCGCGAGCGCGTGTTGGTGGTGATTTTGCAATGTTTCCTCGAGTTCGGCGCGCGAGACTTGCAACATGTTGCGCTCGAACAGTTGGCTGAAATGCGCGGCCAGCCGTGGCCGGACCTCGTCGGTGTGGACGGCACGATCGAGCACGCGTTCGAGCGAAGTGGCGCGCTTGCCGGCAATGCCGCACGGAACGATTAGATCAAAGTATCGCAGATCGGTCGCAACATTGTACGCGAAGCCGTGCGAAGTGACCCAGCGGCTGAGGTGAACGCCCAGGGCCGCTAGCTTTTCTTCTGTTGGGGTTTGGCCGACCCAGATACCGTGGCGGCCTTCGATTCGTTCGGCTTTGATTTCGAAGTCGGCTGTCGCGCGAATCATAGTTTCTTCGAGTTGCTGGACGTACCAGCGCACGTCGCGGCGGTGTTCGGTGAGATCGAGGATGGGGTAGGCGACGATTTGGCCGGGGCCGTGATAAGTGATGTCTCCGCCGCGGTTGGTTTCGTGGAACGTGACATTCATCTGGGCCAGGAGGCGGTCGTTGGCGCGGAGATGTTCTTTTTTTCCATTGCGGCCCAGCGTGATGGTGTGCGGATGCTCGCAGAACAGCAGGACGTCCGGGATGGCACCGGCTTTGCGGGCTTCGACGAGTTGATGTTGGAGCGCGCAGGCGGGGCCGTAGGGCAGCAGGCCTGCGTTCACTTGCCAGCAGATTTTTTCTGGGTGGTTCACGAAACCGTAGCCGTTTCCGGCGGATTGCCGCCGATCAGTGTTGCCATAACAGCACAGGCATGATTGCCTGTGCCACCAAGACCGCTGCTACAAACTTTTTCCAGCGCGCGCTAGTAATTGATGCTCAGGCCGCGCACGGCATTGAATGCGTCGCCCATTGCTTCCCAGACTGTCGGGTGGGCGTGGATTGTGGCGGCCATATCGTCGAGCGTGGCTTCGAGGCCGAGCGCTGCGACCGCCTCGGCGATGATTTCGGTGGCCAGGGGACCGATTGCGTGGACGCCGAGAATTTCGCCGTACTTTTCTTCGGCTACCACTTTGATGAAGCCTTCATGGTTGCCCAGAATCGTGGCTTTGCTATTGCCGAGGAACGGGAATTTTCCGGTTTTCACCTGGAAGCCGGCGTCGCGGGCTTGTTTTTCGGTGAGGCCGATGGAGCCGATTTGCGGCTCGCAGTAGGTCGCATTGGGGCAGCGCTTGCGGTCGAAGGGCTGTACTTCTTTCCCGGCCATGCGGCCGACGGCGATGATGCCTTCCATGGAAGCGGCGTGCGCGAGTTGCGGCAGGCCGGCGACGATGTCTCCGATGGCGTAGAGATGCGGCTCGTCGGTTTCGAGGAAGGCGTTGGTGTGAATGAAGCCGCGTTCAAGCTTGGCTTTGGTTTTTTCCAGGCCGATATTTTCAGTGAGGGGGCGGCGACCGACGGCGATGAGAACTTTTTCGGCGCTGATGGTTTGCGCTTTGCCGGTTCGGTCTTTGTAAACGACCGTCGCGCCGTTGGCGTCCTTCTTCACGGACTCGACTTTCGCTTCGAGTTCGATTTTCATGCCCTTCTTCACCAGAGCTTTGTGCAGCTCGGCGGAAATTTCCTCGTCCTCAAGCGGCACGACGCGCGGGAGCGCTTCGAGTAGCGTGACCTGGGAGCCGAAGGTGTTGAAAATCGAGGCGAATTCCACGCCTACCGCGCCACAGCCCACTACGATCATGGATTTCGGAATTTGCTGCAGGCCGAGAATTTCGCGATTAGTAAGGACCGTGGTGCCGTCAATTTCTACGCCAGGCAGAGATCGCGCTGCCGAACCGGTGGCGACGAGGATGTTCGCGGTTTCGAGTTCGGTGATCTTGCCGTCTTTTTCCACGGAGACGCGGCCTGGGCCGGCGATCCTGCCCCAGCCGGTGATGGTTTCGACTTTGTTCTTTTTGAACAGCAGGCCGATACCGCCGGCATGTTTCTTTACGATTTTGTCTTTGCGCGCAAGGATAGCGGGCCAATTGATTTTTACATTTTCGACGGAGAACCCGAATTCTTCGGCGCGCTTGAAGTGATCGTAAATATCGGCGTGGTGCAGGAAAACTTTGGTGGGGATGCAGCCCACGTGCAGGCAAGTGCCGCCGAGAAAGGGATCCTTTTCGACGACGGCGACTTTCAGGCCCCACTGCGCGGCGCGGATGGCGGCGACGTATCCGCCCGGTCCACTGCCGATGATCACGACATCGTATTTAGCCAAACCAGTCCTCCCCAAAAAGCTGTTCTGCGCGCGAAATGGTTTCGTTCATGGAAGGATGCCCAGGATAGCGGATAAGGATTGCGGCTCTTCCAGGCTCGCAAACGTAAGATTTTAACAGCCGCGTGAGTTAGCCGCAACCCTGAGGGTGTCCCGCGACAGGTTAATTTTGGGGCCGAGAAAACCAGAGCTTGCGAGAAGTTGACGCCCGAACAAGCTGGGGCGCAGCAAGCAGCGCCCCTCCGGAGGCTGGCGCGTGGAACGGTTAACACATCGCAGCGCGGGCGCGTTGCGGGCGTTTGGCGCAGGCTGTATAATCTTGCCTGGACGCTTGGGAATTGTTGGGATTTTTAATTTGCAGAATCGTCCGAGGAGTGCTGGATGTCGTTTTCTGGTTTGTATTTGACGCGCGTGTGGCTGGGCAGCAATTTTTCGGAGAAATTTCTGCCGTCGAAGATACGGCCGCTGGCGGCGCATGTGAAGCTGACGGAGAATTGCCAGGCGAAGTGCATCAGCTGCGACTATTGGAAGACGCGCTGGCACGACGGGATCAAGGCCGATCGCGCGGTGGAGCTGCTGAACGAGATCGGGGCTGCCGGGATACGCTCACTGCGATTTACGGGCGGCGAACCGCTGCTGCGCACCGATCTATTTGAAATTATGCGGCGCGCGGACATGCGCCCTTTTAACGAAGTGATCCTGCAGACGAACGGGCTGCTGATCAAAAAGATGCACAAAGAGATTAACGCTTCGGCAATCACCAAAGTTTGCATCTCCATTGATGGTCTGGAAGAGACGAACGACCTGATCCGCGGGATTGACGGGTATTTTGATCTGGCGATGCAGGGGATCAAATTGCTGCGCGGGAAAAAAGTTTCGATTGCCGTTACGCTGAACCGCATTTCCGCGAAGGAACTGGGCAGACTGGCGGAAGTGGCGCACGGAGTGGGGGCCGAGGTCCAGTACAACGTCCTGAGCCAGAGCATCTATTTTATTAAGGACGCGGACATGGAGTCCATGTGGCCCGAAGGCGGCGACGTGAAGGAAATCGCGAAATTCCTGCGCGACGACCTGAACCGGCCGGAGTACGAAGTGGAGTATGTGACCAAATATTTCAAGCGGCAGCTGGTGGCGGAGCCGCCTTGCATTCTGGGTTACCTGCAGATGTTCGTGCTTTCGAATGGCGACGTGATGACCGGATGCTATCCGCTGAAGCCCGTGGGAAATATTCTGAAGGATAGTCTCGCGACGATTTTGAATTCCGAGGACTACGTGCAGCAGTGCGAGGCCATGGTGCGGCGGGAGTGTCCGGGCTGCACATGCGGCGTGGAAAGTTCGCTGGCGATGCAGAACGCGGCTTCGAGCGCGTTTTTTGAATTGGGTCGGCTGACGCACAAGCAGATGCCGGTGAATATGGGCATGCCGGCGGAAGTGGCGTCGGCGGAAAACGCGTAGCGGATATTATTTTTTGTGCGAGCGGCGAGAAAAATGCGGTTTCATCACGCAGCCTACGCCCTCGGAATGACAGCCGGCAGGGCACGGTCGCGCGAAGCGATCTTAGAAAAGCTAAGAGCCGGCGGGACGCCGGCGCTACGGACTGCGGATCGCTTCACGGGCTTGCCAACAGACCTGCTTACCTCCTAGACTCCTGCGGTGAACTTCCTATCGCGAACTTCCGTTCCGATCACATTGAAGGCTTCTGACAATTTCTGCGACGTGTGCGCGCCTGTTCGCGTGACGGACTGCGCGTTTCTGCGGAGTGATTCGCGATGACCTTATTTGTTTACGTTCTGTTCGTCATCGGCGCGGGTATCACTTTGCGAGCCGATGTGCAGCGCCGGCGACTCACGTTCCAGAGGAGTGCCGGCTGGCATTTGCTGACGGCGCTGGATGTGGCGTGCATGGCGGCAACTGTGGGCGTGGCGCTTGGGCTCATTCCACTGGCAGTGGTGAATGGCAGCGTGCCGCTCTATGCGCCAGAAACTTGGGGGATTGCAGCTGCTGGACTGCTGGCACTGTTTCTTTGGATCGAAGGCCGGCGGCAACTGCAATTTCAGCGGCCGGCGGGGATTGTGTTTGGAGAATCGCTGATCCTCGGAGGCGCGTACCAGCTGATCGAAATCGCGGTCTTTGGCCGACGGCCGCACGTTCCGCACGGTGCGGCGGCGGTTGCGGCTTGCGTCGTCGCGATTCTTAGCGGGCGGTGCGGTGATTGCGGTAATCGTGCCTCGATTCGTGAAGCGATACGAAGGTCATCACATTCTTGATCGCGTGAGCGAACAGGAGGATTTCGTTCAGCCGGAATATGTGGGGGCCACGCCGGAATGTCCGCATCCGGAATGGTGGCAGATGGTGGATTCACAAAGCTCGGAACTCGAGATTTTGGATTTTCTGAAGTCCATGGTGCTTACCGCCAAGCCGCGATTGATTGTGGAGACGGGAACTTTCATCGGGTACAGCGCGATCAAGATGGCGGAAGGATTGAAGGCCAATGGATTCGGGAAGCTGATCACGATCGAGTTCGATCCCGATATTTTTGCGAAGGCCAAACAACGGATTGACCTTTCGGGCTTGCGCGATTGGATTGAGTACCGCAACGCTTCCAGCTTGGAGACACCGATTGACGGGACCATTGACCTGCTATTCAGCGACAGCCACTTGACGATTCGCGAGCAGGAGATACGGCGTTTTCTGCCGCAGATTGATCCGCGCGGATTGATTTTAGTTCACGATGCGAGCTCACATTTTAAGGTCGTGCGCGAGGCGGCCCTGCGATTAGAGCAGGAAGGGTTAATTTCGGTGGTTTTACTATCAACGCCGCGCGGGCTGGTGATTGCGCAGAAACGCGCCGGGCGGAAGTAGCGCTGCACAGCGCGATACTGGAACTAAATGGGTGGCAGTGCCGTATAGTAAGCAAGAGTTCGGAGGGGTGCGATGACGACAAACGGTGGGACGACGAGTTTGCCTGAGCCGGCAGGCGTATTACATGCTGCGGGGGCGCAGCGCTCGGGGATCGAAAATATTTTCATGGGGCCGCACGGCATGCGCGCGGGATGGCGGCTGCTGATTTTTATTTTTTTGATGTTTGCGTGCCTGCAAACCGAGGGATTCACGCTGAAGCACATTCCGGCGGTGGCTACGTGGTTCAAAACGCAGGATCCGCAGGTGATTACAGCGCCCGTGGCGCTCTTTAGCGAAAGCATTCTGTTATTGGCGCTGATGATCTCGACGGCGGTAATGGCGGCTGATCGAGAAACGAAGTTACGCGGATTACTATTTGCCGCTAAAGCAGTTTTTGGGGAAGCGATTTTGGCAGGGCGTGCCGTACGGGTTCGCCATGCTCTCGTTGCTGCTGGTACTGATCGCGGCGTTTCATGGATTTTCGTTAGGCGGCATGGCGCTTTCTGGCGCGGACGCGCTGAAATTTGGAGCACTGTTCGGGATTTCATTCCTGATGGTAGGGATCTTCGAGGAATTTTGTTTTCGCGGATATATGCAGGCGACTCTGGGGCCGTCAATAGGGTTCTGGCCCGCGGCGATTATGCTTTCGATCTCGTTTGGCGCGATTCATTTGAGCAATCTGGGTGAAGCGTGGTACGGCGCGGCGATGGCTGGGTCGTTCGGGATTCTCGCGGCTTTCAGTTTGCAACGGACGGGGAATATATGGTTTCCGATTGGAATGCACGCGGCGTGGGATTGGGCGGAGACGTATTTTTATGGGGTGCCGGATAGCGGATTCCTGGCGAAGGGACATTTTCTCAATTCCACGTTTCATGGGCCGGCCTGGCTGACAGGTGGCACGGTGGGACCGGAAGGCAGCGTGTTTGCGTTTTTGGTTTTGGTGATTGGTGGCGTGGGGATTTATTTTATATTTCCAAAAAAGCAGATCAGCTAACCGCGGCACCCGATCGCGGCGCGCGGCGAATGATATAACTCGCTGTCTCGTTGCGACAGAAAGATGCCCGCTGCGTCCCGAAAGGCTCGGGAGACGGCGGCCGCTACATAACCCCTTTTAAACTGCAATTTCCTTTCGCCGCGAATGCGAGTTGGAATCCTTTTCGTGCGATGCAGCATCTATTTCAAACCGACCTGGTACTTGCTTCCCGGTCAGGGTGTCAGCGATATCGACGCTCGCGGTAGCGCGGAGGATGAAGTCGGACGTTTACCTTTTGTCGCTGGCCGCCGCGCGCCGATTTGACATGGAGAGTATGTGCCGTTAAACTGGGCGGCTTTGAGCGAGCTATTGGGCCTCGCATAGGGACTGAACGATGGACAAGAAACGATTGGAGTATTACAAAAAGAAACTGGCCACGCGGCGCGAGGAATTAGTGCGCGGCATCGCGCGCACCGAGCAGGAAGGGCGCGAGGCAGACGAAGATCCCACCGTGGATCTGGGCGACAAGGCGGCGAATTCCTACACCAAGGAATTCCTGTTCGGCCAAACGCACAATGACCGTTCGCTGCTGGCTCTAGTGGATAACGCGCTGGCGCGCATTAAGGACGGCACGTACGGCGAGTGCAATTCGTGCCACGAAGAGCTGCAGCAAAAGCGGTTGGAAGCTGTGCCGTGGACGCGGTATTGCATCACCTGCCAGGAAAAGACGGAGCAGGGGCAGCTGTAGGTCGCACGGCGGCGGCTGGAGTTTGTAACGGCGGTCCTGTTTCGCGGGATCGCCATCTTTTTTTTGCGGTACGCTTGCGGCGCGCTGAAGTAACGGTAAAGTCTGGCCGCTTCCGCAAAGCTGGGCCGGTCGCCACAAAATTCAGCGGCAACTTCAAGCAACGTCAAAGACGCCCGCCTAAGAAGAAAAAGCAGGCGGCCGCTACAAAGTCGGAAAATCGGCCTCTGTGGGGTCATCCGGCTTGCGTCATTGTGCGTAGAATTACGATCTAGCCCTCCGGTGCTTGGTAGAGTAGCGTTCGCAGTGCCCCCTCTCGTGTGCTAGCGACAACTTGCTATTGCGAACCGCCATTGACGCGCTTGCTGCTGTGCTGTTTCCCGCGCCCTGTCGAATCTGCGGAACTGTGCTTTTGAACGCCAGCCGCATTCCGATTTGCGACCCGTGCCTAGCGACGTTCCAGCCGATCCGGGCACCGATGTGTGAGTGTTGCGGGCGGCCGTTTCCTGTGACCGTGGCCACAGCTGCAATGGGCCTGGAATCGGCGCGACTGGTTCCCCGCGATGGTGGCAGGCGGCGCGGCTGCGGCGGCCATGGGGCAGCGGGTGCCAAAGCCGCGAAGCCTTTGTGCCGGCTGTGCCGCGAGGGCAACTATGCTTTCGATCGGGCGCGGAGTTATGGGTTGTACAACGACGCGCTACATCACGCGATTCTGCTGCTGAAATACGAGGAAGTGACCCGCCTGGGCGACTGGTTCGCGGCGCGTCTGGCGGAAATTGTGGCGCGGGAAGGCGAGGCGTTTCGCGCGGACGTGATCGTGCCGGTGCCGTTGCATCCTGACCGACAACGCGAGCGGGGCTACAACCAAGCGGAATTGATCGCTCGGCCGCAGGCGCGACGCCTGCATATGAAGCAGGGCGCATATTTGCTGATGCGCACGAAACCGCGCCCGGCGCGGCTGGTGCTCTCTCGCAAGGAGCATTGGGAATCCGTACGTGGCGCGTACGCGACTCGCAAAGGGCTGCGAGTTGACAAGTTGCGAGTTCTGCTGCTAGATGATGTATTGACGACTGGCGCGACCCTGGATTCATGCGCGCGGGCCCTGAAGCAGGCAGGCGCGGCGGCGGTGTTGGGATTGACGGTGGCGCGAGTGGTCCCAGGCTGGTCACCCACGGGTCCCCAGCAGCAGTTGCAGCCAGATACAGAACCAAGCAGGAGAAACCAACAGGGTGTGATGGGCATCCTTAGAAGCTAGGGAAACCCGTCGAGCGACGCAAAGGCGGCGCAAATGGAATTGCGGCTCAAGCATGGCTTACGGCCCCGGCCCGCAATCGGGCTGGGCGGAGTCGCGCCGGACTCTGTCGTCGCTGGTAGTCAGGTAAAGCCCGCGGTTAGCCGTCCTTCCGTGATGCAGGCTCCCGTACTGGTGCTGAATGCCACGTTTGAGCCGATTAATGTGACGGCGGTGCGGCGCGCGCTAGTGCTGATGCTGAAAGGCGTCGCGCAGGCCGAAGAAACCAACCACACCGAAGTACATTCCACGCAGAAAGCGATTCAGGTGCCGTCGGTAATTCGTCTGCTGAGCTACCGACACATTCCACAGCAGAGCCGGGCGCTTTCGCGGAAAAATATTTTATTGCGCGACCGGAATACTTGCCAGTTTTGCGCGCGGGCGTTCCCTGCTTCGGAGCTGACGCTGGATCACGTAATGCCGCGATCGCGCGGCGGGCGTTCGACGTGGGAAAATCTGGTGGCTTGCTGCTACACGTGCAACAACCGCAAGGGCGATCGCACGCCGGAAGAAGCAGGAATCAAATTGCAGCGGCGGCCGCGGCCTTTTACGCTGCACACATCGCGGCAGCTGATGCGACTGATTGGCCATCGCGACGAGAAGTGGCGCAAGTACCTGTTTTATTGAGGTTTGTGCTAATTTTTCGCGCGCGCAGTTTCATGCAACCTTTTCCAGCCGCAGGCGTCTAATCTTTTAATCGCTTCTAGGACACACCCCGGGAAGTGGTTCTGGCTCAACCCAGGCCGCTTCCCCTCCTTTTTTCTGGGCAGGAAAAAATTCCTTCTTAAAAATTGAAAATGTTTACTGGCGGAAAATAATTTTTAGGCCGCGGCGCCAATTTTCGGCGAGACCGATTCTGGTGACTCGAATTTCCGGCGAGAGATATTTCAGCAACGTGTCCGTGGCGGAATGGAAGCGCAGGCCGGGCGAGACGAGCCAGACGAGCGGCGGTTGCGGATCAATCACGACGCCCGGGAAATATCCGTCGCGCTGAAAATCGCCTTCGCGCTGGTGGCGACGGACGCGTAGCCAATAATCCACGGCCTGCACGGGCAATTGCAGATCTTCCGAAGCTTTTAATTCGATTACCACCAGGCGGCCCTGGCGGGTGATGCCGAGCAAATCGAGCACGCCGCGATCGCCTGCTGCCAGCGCAGGAACTTGCGAATAAAAATGGCGCGCGTCGAGTTGGGCGTCAAGCTTCGCGGGATCTTCCAACACGATGGATTCGAGCCAGCGTTCCGCGGCTCCGCGATACACCGCGTTGTTAGTGTCCGTGGCTAGCGGGCTGCGATGCAGATCGAGTCGGTGCAACAGGCGCTCGAGAGCGCGTTCGTTTGTGGCGGTTAGTTGCTCCGTGGAATTTCCCAGACCGAAAAATACTCGTTGTTTGGTCCAGCGCGCGAATTGCATGCCGTGAAATGCCAGCGCGACTTCGTTTGCGCCGGCGGCCGTGCGGCATTGAATGGCGTCGGCGTTTCGCGGGGAACATGGCGCGGATGCGCGCAATGGTTGCGCTGGCGGCATGGATTGCGGATTCGATCTGGTCGCGCGGGCACCAGCCAACTTTCCAAGATTTCCCGCGTCGGCGGGGTCGATTTTCCGCATGGCGGCGTCGGGATCGCGCATTTCATAAATTTCTGACGCGGGTAGATGCGGAAAGTGCGAGGAGGCGTTCACGCAAACGCTGGCTGGTGGATTGCGGGACGAAAAGGCGCAGGCCTTCGATGGCGCGGCGCTCGGCGCGGGTGCGCGTCCAATCCAGCCACAAAATTCCAAACGCCAGAATATTTTCGATGGTGGCGGCGTCTTCGCTGGGTGCGGCGGCCAGCAGAGCCCAGGCGTGCGAGCCTTCGTACATGATGCCGCGGACGTAGGAGCCAGAGAAGGAGTTTTCCAGGTCGGGCGCGGCGGTGAGCGAATCCACTACAGCATCGGGAAATTTTTCGGCAAGGATACGAGTGAAGCGGGCGCGGAATTGTTCGTGGGTGATGCGTCCTGCGGCGCGCGGCGAATCGGTGAGCAGAAATTCCAAGCGGCCGGGCTTGGCGCGGCCGAAGCGCTGGACTTCCAGGACGATGCGGTCGCTGGTAGTTTCTTTGACGCGAAGAATGCGCCGGGTGAGATTGCGCTCGTCGGACCAGAGATGGACCAGCGGACTCTTGCGTTCGACGCGGAGTTCAAAATGCAACGTGGCGAGTTCGGCGAGCCATTCGCCGTCTTCGCGTACCTCGACGCTTCCGGAAGCCGCCAGGTCGCTGAGCGCGCGATCTAGGGCAACCCAATCGTTTGCAGGCGAATTCAACCGCACACCGTCATGGGATTACTTTGCCGCTGCTGCATCGAGAATCGTGCTGCGGCTATTGCGAGCTATTGCAGGTTTAGGCGAGTGACACGTATGGAAGGATACTCTTGATTCCACTCGGCGGGAACATGTTCGAGAGTCACTTGGAATTCGCGGCTGAGGCCCGCGTTGAGCGGTGGGTCACCTTGAGGTGCGATTATGAATTGTGAATCGCGCAGAATTACCTGATTCATCGCGTCGTGAAATTCGACGGTGACTTCCATGGCGCCGATGTTTCGGTCGCCGTCGTTGGACATGACTCCGGTTACGTAGGTGAATTCCTGCTTGATCATGTTGGTGGAGCGCGACATGTGCAGATCGCTGAAGTGGATGCGGTCTGCGTAGGCTTGTTCAGCGGCACCGAAAGGGAGTTTCACCGCTGTCGCGGGGCCGTGCGAACCGAACACGCGCGTGAGTAGATAGAAGCCGCCGAATAGCAGCGCCACGACTACTAATCCAGCGAGAAACGCGACTGGAAAGCGGCGGCGCTCTGCGCTGTAGGAACTTTCGCCCGGTTCCATGGATCCCTCGCGAGCCTTAGCGGCCGAACGCCAGGCGCTGAATCAACGGCTCGGGCAGGCCGCCGGCGCCCATGCGTTTCTGGACTGTTTGAATATCGTACGGGACGCGCCAGAACTCGATGGTCTTTTTGGCGAGGTCGGCGATTACGAATGCGGCGCGCGTGTCTCCGTCGCGCGGCTGTCCGATGGAGCCGGGATTCAGCAGATACGTGGTGCCGTCTTCGATGGCTAAGGTGGAGAAATGACTTCCATCGGCGGGTTTGAAATGCAGCACGCCGACTTGATCATTGCGCAGCGTGAATCCACCCTGCAGATGCGTATGACCAAAGAATGTAATTTGCGCGGGGGCGTCGAGAAGACTGTCGAGCGCCTGGGCGGGCGCGAAAACATATTCGTCTTCATCGCGGAACGCGCCGTGGACCATGACGAAACCATTTTCGGTGAGCGGGCCGGTGGGGAGCTGCTCGAGCCATTCGCGATTTTCAGGGCGGAGCTGGTCGCGGGTCCAAAGCGCTACGGCACGCGCGACGGGATTGAAATCGTCGGCGTTGGCGAGGCCGGAGCCGGCTTTATCGTGATTGCCGCGGATCGTGAGCGCCCCGATTTCACGGATGCGGTCAACCACTTCGTTGGGATCGGGGCCGTAACCGACCACGTCGCCGAGACAGATTACTTTGTCCCAATGGCCTTTCGCGGCGGCGAGGGCGGCGTCCAGAGCGGTCAGGTTGGCGTGGATATCGCTGAGAATCAGGTAGCGCATTCAACTGCCCCCAAGGGCAGGATGCGAATTATAGACGAAGAGTGGACGGGTTGCACGAAATCGCGCTCGGGGATCTTGGTGGCGCCGCGGAAGCCGCGGGCCTGTTGGCCTTCAGCGGATTAGCATGCAGTCGCCGTAGCTGTAGAAGCGATATTCGGCTGCTACCGCATGGCGATAGGCTCGAAGGATATTTTCTTGTCCGGCGAGGGTGGCGACCAGCGCCAGGAGACTGGATTTCGGGAGATGGAAATTGGTGAGGAGCTGATTGATGATGCGGAGCGGCTTGCCGGGATAGAGGAAAATTGCGGCCTCGCCTTTTCCAGAAGTTATTGTAGTGCTGGCGCCGCGTTGGGCAGACTTTTCGGCGGCGTCTTCCAGGGCGCGAACTACTGTGGTGCCGACCGCGAGGATTGGCCGCTCTTCACTTTGTGCTTTCGCGATTGCTTGCGCAGTGGCTTCCGGGATTTCGTAGGATTCGATGTGGATCTTGTGGTCTTCGAGGCGCTGGGTGCGGACTGGTTCGAAGGTGCCCAGCCCAACGTCGAGAGTGATCTCGGCGATTTCGATATTTCGGGCGCGTATGCGCTGGAGGATTTCCGGCGTGAAGTGCAGGCCTGCGGTGGGCGCGGCTACAGCGCTTCCCTGCCTCGCGTAAATAGTTTGATAACGTTCGCGATCGGCAGGTTCGTCGGCGCGTTTGATGTAGGGAGGCAGCGGGATGTGGCCTAGCCTCGCGAGTGCTTCGTGGAAACCGGATTTCGAGGAGAAGCGCAGGACCCGCAGGCCGTAGTCGCCGCGGCTCTCCGTTGTGGCCTCGAGTTCAGGTTCGCCATCGCCGGCGCGCTCGCCGAAAATGATTTTTTCGCTCACCATGATTTTTCTGCCGGGGCGAACGAGTGTTTCCCAGGTGTCTGGCGTGAGTTGGCGGACGAGCAGGACTTCGATGGGAGTCTTTAGATGTTCATGACGCGCGCGGTTGTGGAGACCCGGCGGCTCGGCGTGAATTCCGACGCGACGGCCGAACAGTCGCGCGGGTAGGACGCGGGCGTTGTTGAGAACGATTAGTTCATCGCCGCGCAGCAGCTCGGGAAATTCGCGGAACTGGCGGTCGTCCCACGCGCCGGTGGTTTTGTCGAGCAGCAGCATTCGGGAGGCGTCGCGCGCGGCGAGCGGGCGCTGCGCGATGCGTCCAGGCGGCAGGTCGAAATTTAGTTCGTCGAGGTTCATACTAGCGCGTGCCGGAATCATTGTAGCGAATTGGCAGGCTAATCCTCGAACGTCTGGCGGGAAACGTGGCGGAAGGGTCCGTAGTGATCAGCACGAAGGGAGTGGAGCGGCTGCGCGCGGGGCACCCGTGGGTGTATCGCAGCGACCTGCGTTCGGCGCAGGCTGAGGCCGGGCGCAATCGTACGCGTGATGGATGAACGCGGGCGATTTCACGGACGCGCATTTTACAGCGACAAGTCGCAAATCGCGGTGCGTTTGCTGACGCGGGAAAATGTGCCGGTAGACCGGGAGTTTTTTGGCGAACGATTGCGGCGGGCTGCGGCATATCGCGAGACCATCGTGGAAAATACCGATTGCTACCGATTAGTGCACGGCGAGGCGGACTTGCTGCCCTCAATCGTGATTGATCGCTATGGAGATTATTTGGTTCTGCAAACTTTAAGCCAGGCTTCGGAGCGACAGAAGGATTTGATTGTCGAGATTCTGGTGGAGCAATTTTCGCCGAAGGGGATTTTGGAGCGCAACGATCCCAAGGTGCGTTTGCTGGAAGGATTGCCGCAGAGCGTGAGCGTGCTGCATGGCGAGGTGCCGGCGGAGATATTGGCGAAAGAAAACGGGATCACTTTTGTCTACGACCTGGCCAAGGGGCAGAAGACCGGTTCGTTCCTAGACCAGCGCGAGAATCATCGGGCGGCGCGGCGGTATGCCTCGGGTGAGGTACTGGATTGTTTCAGCTATCAGGGTGGGTTTGCTCTGACGATTGCGGACGAGTGCGATCACGTAGAAGCAGTGGATATGGGCGCGCCAGCGGTGCAAGCCGCACGGCGAAACCAGGAATTGAACTCGATCACAAATGTGACTTTTCGCGAGGGGAACACATTTGACCTGTTGAAGGAGTATGACGAGGTGGGGCGGCGGTTTCAGATGGTGATCCTCGATCCGCCGGCGTTTGCGAAGAACCGCGACAGCCTGGAAGCGGCCACGCGCGGGTACAAGGAAATCAATCTGCGGGCGTTGAAGATTCTGGCGCCAGGAGGATATCTCGTTACGTGTTCGTGCTCCTACCATTTGAGCGAGGCGCTGTTTCTGCAGTTGATAGCGGAGGCGGCGAACGACGCGAAGAAGAACGTGGTCGTCGTGGAGCGGAGAACGCAAGCGCAAGACCACCCGATTTTGCTGACGATGCCGGAGACACACTATCTTAAGGCGCTGATTCTGAAGGTTTTGGTATAATGTCGATTCTAAATCTCTGTGTATATAGAAGAAATATAAGGACATAACAAATACTTGACAATCATACGCGCATATTTTATCATCCGCTGCAGCTAATATACTGAAAAACGCGGCCGAATCGCGCTTGAGGTCAGGTATCCGCAGCACTGCGGCCAGCGTCAAACACTGAGAAGGTTACATCATGCTGAATATCGACAAATTGACTGTTAAGGCCCAGCAGGCGCTGCAAGCGGCGCAGGAAATGGGCGGGCGCGAGGGGCAGCAGCAAATTGAGCCATTGCACCTGCTGTGGGCGCTGCTGGCGCAGGGCGACGGCGTAGTGCCCCCGCTGCTGGAGAAGCTCGGGGTGGCGCCCACCACGCTGGCTGGCGAGGTGGAAAAGCAGATCGCGCGGCTGCCGAAGGTCTCCGGCGTTTCGCAGCAATATCTGGCGCCTGCGACCAATAAGATTCTAGAGACCGCATTTGACGAAGCGCAGCGTCTGAAGGATGAGTACGTTTCGACCGAACATATTCTGCTTGCCATTTCCGCGGCGGAAAAAGATCCCGCGGGCCAGATCCTGAAGCGCGCGGGCGCGAGCCATGATGCGATTCTGCAGGCGATGGCCACGATTCGCGGCAGCCATCGCGTAACTTCACAAAATCCGGAATCCACGTATCGCGCGCTGGAGCAGTACGGGCGCGACCTGACGGACCTGGCGCGACGCGGCAAACTGGATCCGGTGATCGGGCGCGACGAAGAGATCAGGCGCGTGATGCAGATTCTGGCGCGGCGCACGAAAAATAATCCGGTGCTGATTGGCGAGCCTGGCGTCGGAAAGACGGCGATTGTCGAGGGACTCGCGAGCCGCATCGTCGCAGGCGACGTCCCTGAAGTGCTGAAGCCGAAGCGCATTGTTTCGCTGGATCTTTCGGCGCTGGTGGCGGGAGCGAAATATCGCGGCGAGTTCGAAGACCGGTTGAAAGCAGTGCTGAAGGAAGTCATCGAGTCCGACGGGCAGGTAATTCTGTTCATTGACGAGCTGCACACGCTGGTGGGCGCGGGCGCGGCGGAAGGTTCGATGGACGCTTCGAACATGCTGAAGCCGGCGCTGGCCCGCGGCGAATTGCGAGCCATTGGCGCGACCACGCTGAACGAATTCCGCAAGTACATCGAAAAAGATCCTGCACTCGAGCGGCGTTTTCAGCCTGTGTATGTGGGCGAACCGTCGGTGGAAGACACGATCGCGATTCTGCGCGGGCTGAAGGAACGTTACGAAGTGCATCACGGCGTGCGCATCAAGGACGCGGCGATTGTTGCGGCGGCGATGCTGTCGCAGCGGTATATCACCGACCGCTTTCTGCCGGACAAAGCGATTGACCTGGTGGACGAAGCCGCAGCGGGGCTGCGCATGGAGATTGATTCCCTGCCCCAGGAAATTGACGTGATCGAGCGGCGCATCATGCAGCTGGAAATCGAGCGGCAGGCATTGCGCAAGGAATCGGACGCGCATTCGCGTGAACGCGTGAAGCAGGTGGAAAAAGAGCTGAGCACGCTGCGCGAGCAGTCGAACGCGTTGAAGGGCCGCTGGCAGACCGAGAAGGACGCTATCGCGCGCATCCGCAAGCAGAAAGAAGAAATTGACCGGCTGAAGACGGAAGAGCAGCGCTACGAGCGCGCGGGGGATCTGTCGAAGGTTGCGGAAATCCGTTACGGCAAGCTGGCCGCCGCGGAAAAAGAATTGCAGGCCGCGCAGAACAAGCTGGCGGAGCTGCAAAAAGATCATCCGATGCTTAAAGAAGAAGTTGGCGAAGAAGAAATCGCGAAAATTGTGGCCAAGTGGACGGGAATTCCAGCGGGCCGGCTGCTGGAGGGTGAAGTCCAGAAGCTGGTGCACATGGAAGAGCGGCTACGCGAGCGCGTCGTGGGCCAGGACGTGGCACTGCTGAGCGTAGCGAACGCGATTCGGCGCAGCAGGTCGGGGTTGAGCGATCCGAACCGACCGATTGGGTCGTTCTTGTTTCTGGGACCGACCGGCGTGGGGAAAACAGAGCTCGCGCGCGCGGTGGCGGAATTTTTATTTGATGATGAACGCGCGATTGTGCGACTGGACATGTCCGAATACATGGAAAAACATTCGGTATCGCGGATGATCGGCGCGCCTCCGGGATACGTCGGTTACGACGAGGGTGGGCAACTGACGGAACAAGTGCGACGGCGGCCTTATTCCGTAGTGCTGCTGGACGAAATCGAGAAGGCTCATCCGGACGTGTATAACGTGCTGCTGCAGATACTGGACGACGGAAGGCTGACGGACGGCCAAGGCCGCACCGTGGATTTTCGCAACACGGTGATTATCATGACTTCGAACGTGGGCTCGAGCGCGATTTTCGATTTGATGGAAAAGGATCCCAAAAAGGCGCGCGAGCAGGCCATGGCGGCGCTGCGGGAAATTTTCCGTCCGGAATTTTTGAACCGCATTGATGATATCGTGCTGTTCCAACCGCTGGGCAAGGCTCAGATCGAGCACATCATTGACCTGCAGATGCAGCATCTGGTGAAGCGGTTGGGCGAGCGGCAGATTAAACTGCACCTAACGGCGGCGGCGAAGACTCTGCTGTTTGCCGAAGGTTACGACCCCGCTTACGGCGCGCGGCCGATGAAGCGGGCCATCCAACGACTGATACAGGATCCGCTGGCGCTGAAGATTCTCGATGACGAAGTGCATCCTGGGGACGATGTGAACGTGGATGTGGACGCGAAGTCCGGCGAGATGAAGTTTACGCGGAAGGCCGCGAAGGCAGGCGCCGCCTGATCGGATTTATCGGGCGCCAAGGCTGAATAATATGAAGACCTTCAAGACTGCGTTCTTGCTGACGGCGTTAACGCTGCTGTTGCTGTTCATCGGCCAAGCGCTGGGCGGATCGAGCGGCATGACGATCGCACTGGTGTTTGCGGTGCTGATGAATGGCGGCGCGTATTTTTTTTCGGACAAGATTGCCCTGAAATCCAGCGGCGCGGTGCCGATCACCCGCGAGGAATCTCCGCGTTTGTACGCGGTGATGGAGCGCCTCGCGTCCAAGGCGAATTTGCCGATGCCCAGGCTGTTCATGATTCCGCAGGCGGCGCCGAACGCGTTTGCCACGGGGCGCAATCCGAGCCACGCGTCGGTGGCGGTGACGCAGGGGCTGATGGAAATCATGAATGACGACGAACTGGAAGGCGTAATCGCGCACGAACTTTCGCACGTGCGGAATTACGACATTCTGACGTCCTCGATTGCCGCGACGCTGGCCGGCGCGATTACATGGATCGGACATTTGGGTCGATGGGGAATCATGCTGGGCGGAATTGGCGGGGGCGGAGAGCGCAATCGTGGCGGCGGGCTTGCGGCGCTGTTGATGGTGATACTGGCCCCGATTGCAGCGCTTCTGTTGCAACTGGGGATTTCGCGGCAGCGGGAATATCAAGCCGACGCTTCCGGCGTGCGGATGATCGGACACGCGAATGGATTGATCAGCGCGCTGGAAAAATTGGGGGCTTACAACAAGAGAATTCCGATGAACGTGCCGCCGTCTACTTCGGCTTTGATGATTGTGCAGCCGTTTTCGCCTCGGACGTTGCTCTCGGGATTATTCAGCACGCACCCGCCGCTTTCGGATCGGATTGCGGAGTTGCGGAATTTGACGATTACCCGGTCGTAGGATTTATCGCTGCGTCGTTTAGAGCGTGATCGTCCGGCGCCGCGGCTCCGATGGTGTGCTGAACTGCCGACATAGAAATTCACCGGCGGAATCAAATACGCCCGTTTAAAAAAACAGGCGGCTGCTACAACATCAATCGCAACGTCAAAGGCACGTCTCAAAGCGAGGCCTAGTACTTTGGCGGCGAGTGACTCCCCCGTAGTGCCTGATTTCTTCCACCACGCAGAAATGTTACTGACACGTAAAATTTGCAGGGGCGAAAGCCTGAGAAGCGCGTCCTGCAAGGCGTACGGAATACCATAACACCCGTATTTTCAACCAGTTACAGACTAGGCCCTGGCCGCCCAACTTTGGTTCCTGGCTTGCACTTCCCTAAGCCCGCAAGGGATTTTCCGAGGAGCGAAAAACATGAGTGAAGAACGACAGGACGTAGTGATCGCAGACGAAGCCACCGCGCCGCGCTGGGTGGGAATCGTTGTGGTTGCTCTCGCGGTAGTCTCACTGGTCGCACTGGGTGCAGGCTGGACCGCGTCCACGCGCTCGAAGCAGCTGGAGCAATCTTTGGCGACTCAGTCGCAACAGTTCAAGCAGAACGATGACGTGATCAGCCAGCGGCTCGCGAAAGCGGAAGACACCAACGCGCAGCTCGAAGGCGAGTTGAGCGTGGTGACCGACAAGATGAAGTTGACCGAGGGCGAGCTAAACAGGGCACGCTCGCAGGCCAAGAAGATCAAGGAAGACGACGCCAAGGAATTGGCGGAGATGCAGAACCAGACGAACGCGCAACTCGCGACGAAGGCGAGCGTTGATGACGTGAATAAAATTGGCACGGACGTCAACGGCGTGAAGAGCGACCTGGACACCACCAAGAACAATTTGCAGATGGCCCGGGGCGAATTCGGCACGTTGATCGCGCGCAACCACGACGAAGTGGAAGAACTTCGCCGCTTGGGCGAGCGCGATTACTACGAGTTCACGATTGACAAAAAGAACTCGCGCGAGAAAGTGGGCAATCTGATGGTGGAACTGCACACTACGAACCTGAAGAAGAGCCAGTACGGCGTCACGATCTTTGTTGACGACCAGCGCCACGACAAGAAGAGCCTGACGGCCAACGAGCCGCTCTACTTCTTCGAAAGCGGCGCGCGCGCTCCGCTAGAGTTCGTGGTGAACCAGGTAGGCAAAGACAAGATCACCGGATACTTGAGCGTGCCGAAAGCGAATTCAACGCACGCGCAGGCCGCTACTTCCGGCGGCAACTAACGAAATACGATGGAACGAGCTGCACCTTGGCGGGGCAGACTCGATTCACCGCAGCGAAAGAGGGGCGCTCCCACGGGCGCCCCTCTTTTTTTGTTTAGTCGGCTTTTTTCAGAGCGCGATTCTTGCGGCTCAGGAATTTCTTGGCCAGGGCGGGCAGCTTGTCGTGCGGCAGTTTTCCTTGCTCGTACAGCTTCACCTTGGCCTTCGCGGTCTTGCGGCGCCGGCGCTGGCGTTTCTGAGCTACGTATCTTTTGTCGTAAGACATCCAATTCCTCCCGATAAGTTGCGCTCCATGATTGTAGCGGACTAGGAAAAGGATGCAAGGCTGGGCGCTGATTTTACGTCGAACTTCAAGTAGCATGGACGGGCTATGACGGCTACTGCAATTTACGCAGGACGCATCCTCACACCGCAAGAAGAACTGCTGAATAACGTGATCGTCGTCGAAGGCGGGCGCATCACGGGCATCGGCCACCGCGACGAAGTGCACATTCCGCCGGGCGCGAAGGATTATGTGGCGGCGGAGATGACCGTGGTGCCCGGGTTTGTGGACGTGCATATTCACGGCGCTGGCGGGCACGACGTGATGGAAGCGACTCCGCAGGCTTTGGACGCGATAACTTCCACGGTGGCGCGGTTTGGGACTACTTCCATCGTGGCGACTACGGTTACGGCGCCTGTGGATGAGACCTGCCGCAGTTTGGAAGGCATCGCGGCGTATGTGCGCAGCCACGAGAAGACGGAAGAAAACACGCGGGCTGCCGCGGAGATCGTGGGCGTGCATCTGGAAGGGCCGTTCATCAACAAGGCGCGGCGCGGGGTGCATCCGCCGGAGTCCATCGCGGCGCCTTCGATTGAGATGTTGGAACAATTTCGTGCCGCCGCGGATGGATTGGTGAAGATTGTGACGGTGGCGCCGGAAATTCCCGGCGCTTTGCAATTGATTGCTCGAGCGGTGGCGGACGGCTTAGTGGTCGCGGTGGGTCACACGGACGCGGACTACGACGAGGCGCGTGCGGCGTTCAAGGCGGGTGCGCGGCATGCGGTGCACGTGTATAACGCGATGCGGCCGTTCACTCATCGTGATCCCGGCGTGATCAGCGCGATCATGACCGACACGGATGTGACCGCTGAAATCATCGCGGATGGTGTACACGTCGCGGCGCCGGCTATCCAGGTGCTGCTGGGAACCAAGGGATTCGACACGGTGCTGCTGGTGAGCGACGGGACATCGGCTACCGGGATGCGCGACGGAAATTATCGCTTGGGAAATTTTGAAGTCACCGTGAAGGGTGGCGTGGTGCGCAACTCCGAAGGTAAACTGGCTGGCAGCACGCTGACGCTCGATCGCGCGCTGCGGTACATGGTGGAAGTGGGCGTGCCGTTCGTGGATGCCGTCCGGATGGCGACTATTTTGCCGGCGCGGCGGTTGGGACTCGCCGGAAAAAAGGGAATTTTGGCGATTGGCGGCGATGCCGATTTGGTGATTTTGACGCCGGATCTACATGTGGCAGGCGTGATGACGCGCGGGGTGGGATTGCTGTGAGGTACCGGCATCGCCGCGACGGGCGCATCTGAGACACGCCCCCTGCAATTGTGGCTCCGACTACAAATGTAAAGAAGCCGGCGAGACGCCGGCGCTACTACAAGAATTCGCTGTTTGACTATTTGTTCAGAGGGATTTTTAGTTCTTCGGCGAATTTGTAGGGATCGAATGGGCTCAGCGAGAAGTAGCGTCCTTCGATGCCGATCATCGGGACTTTGCGCTTGCCATTATTGATCTGCAGCACGATGGCTTCGGCGGCGGCATCGTCGTCGATGTTGACCTCGCGATACGAAATGCCGCGTTCGCGCAGAAAACTTTTGGCCCGGCGGCAATCGCAGCACCAGGAAGTTGAATACACGGTAATGTCTGACATACGCCCCTTCTACTCTTGCTCTTCTACTACATTTGTACCATAGCTATCAGATGCGCCCTTCGAGCCTGGGGATGCGACGATATCCAACGGTAAACAGGGCACATAGGGGCTAGGCGGCCGCGTGCTGGACGGCCCTGCTGGAAGCTCGTGCTGCGCCGGAGTGCGAACCAGCTTTAGTGGCGGCCTGCAACCGAGCGTTGGCGCGTTCGATTGCGGCGTTCGCGCGATCCCAATCCGCTTCGGTGGAACCGGCCTTCGGCGTGTCTGCCTTGGCGCGCTCCAGAGCGGCGGTGGCGCGGGCGACGTCAATTTCTTCGGCGCGTTCGGAAATTTCCGCAAGGACGATCACGCGGTCCGGCAGCACTTCGGCATATCCGTACATCGCCGTGAGGTAATGCGTTTCGCCGCCCTTGTGGTAAGTGAGGATTCCGACGCCGAGTTCGGTGATAAGCGGCGCGTGGCCCGGAAGAATGCCCAGGTAGCCGTCCTTCCCCGGCATTTCCAGCGAGTCAACATCTTCGCTGAGAATGTGGCGCTCGGGCGTCACCACCTGCAGCTCGATTTTTTCTGGTAGCGTGGCCATTTATTTTATTTCGTCTGATTCGATTCGCTGTGCGCGTGCCGGCGTAAACTACGCTGCTGCGCCTGCCGCCATTTTTTCTGCCTTCTCGCGAACTTCTTCGATAGTGCCGACCATGTAGAAAGCTTGCTCCGGCAGATCGTCGTGCTTGCCTTCGACGATCTCCTTGAAGCCGCGAACGGTGTCTTCGATTTTCACGTACTTCCCCGCCAGGCCGGTGAATTGCTCGGCGACGAACATCGGCTGCGATAGGAATTTTTCGATCTTGCGCGCGCGGGTGACGGTTTGCTTGTCGTCGTCGGAAAGTTCTTCAATGCCCAGAATCGCGATGATGTCCTGCAATTCCTTGTAGCGCTGCAGAACGGCTTTCACAGAGCGGGCGACGTTGTAGTGTTCCTGGCCGACTATGCGCGGATCCAGAATGCGCGAGAAGCTGGCCAGAGGATCTACCGCGGGATAAATACCGCGTTCGACGATCTGGCGGCTCAGGTTAGTTGTGGCGTCCAGGTGCGCGAAAGTCGCGGCTGGGGCGGGATCGGTGTAATCGTCCGCCGGAACGTAAATAGCTTGCACGGAAGTGATCGAGCCATTCTTGGTGGAGGTGATGCGCTCCTGGAGCTCGCCGATTTCGGTGTTGAGGTTCGGCTGGTAGCCGACGGCGGAGGGCATGCGTCCGAGCAGCGCGGAAACTTCCGAGCCAGCTTGCACGAAGCGGAAAATATTATCGATGAACAGCAGCACGTCGAGTTTTTCTTCGTCGCGGAAATATTCGGCGACGGTGAGGCCGGTTAGCCCGACACGGAGGCGGGCGCCGGGTGGCTCAGTCATCTGCCCGTAAATCAGGGCGCAGCGCGATTTTTCTGAATTTCCCGGGACGATTACGCCGGACTCCTGCATTTCGAGCCAGAGGTCGTTGCCTTCACGGGTGCGTTCGCCTACGCCCGAGAAAACCGAGACGCCGCCGTGTTTCATGGCGACGTTGTGAATCAGTTCTTGAATCAGCACGGTCTTGCCGACACCCGCGCCACCGAACAGACCGATTTTTCCGCCTTTCAGGTACGGCTCGGTGAGGTCCACGACTTTGATGCCGGTCTCGAACATTTCCAGGGTGGTGGATTGGTCTTCGAGCAAAGGCGCCGGACGGTGAATCGGGTACCGTTTTTCGTATTTCACGGGGCCGAGGTTATCCACAGGCTCCCCGAGCACGTTGAGCACGCGGCCTAGAACGCCACGGCCTACTGGAACAGAAATCGGTTCGCCGAGATCGAGCGCTTTCATGCCGCGCACCAGGCCTTCGGTGGGTTTCATCGCGACGCAGCGCACGCGGCCTTCGCCGAGGTGTTGCGCGACTTCCGCGACGATGTCGAGCGGCTCAGGATTGTTGAAGCCTTCGCTGGTGATGTGCACGGCATTGTGAATCAGCGGAAGGTGTCCCTCTTCAAATTGCACGTCCACGACAGGCCCGATGACTTCGACGACGTGCCCGGTTTTTTGCTCTTTGGTTGCCATTCATTGCTCCTTCGAAATTCGTGATCAGTTCTTCGTGATTCGCGTGTCGACGCCGATCACGAATTTGCCGATGCTGCGCCGCTTACAATTTCGATCAATTCTTTCGTAATCGCTGCCTGCCTAATATTGTTCATACGCAATGTGAGCTTTTCGATCAGTTCGGAAGCGTTGCGCGTTGCTGAATCCATCGCCGTCATGCGCGCGGCGTGTTCGGCTGCGGCGGATTCGAGCAGAATGCGGAAAATTTCGCCTTCGAGATAGCGCGGGACCAAGCCTGCGAAAATTTGCTCGACCGGTTG
Source organism: uncultured Acidobacteriota bacterium (assembly GCA_963710845.1). Lineage (GTDB taxonomy): Bacteria > Acidobacteriota > Terriglobia > Acidiferrales > UBA7541 > Palsa-295. Next base: position 304,507 of record CAVQBU010000014.1, read on the forward strand.
CTCGTAGATGTAATCCACCAAGCGGCCTTGGCCGTCGGGTGCAGGCTCGGTGGGCAAAGAGCCGCCGGGGCCGGCATGACGGGCGGCGAGTTCTTCGCCATCCGCGGATTTTTTCACCACCGCCGGATCAACAGGGAGAAGTTTTTCCGCGCGCAGATTCTGCACCATTACGTTCTTGAATTCGTTGTATATGGCATACACCGCATCCACTTCGCCGCTGACGTACAGCTCGGCGACGCGCGCGGCAATTTCCTTGGCTTTCGAAAATTCCACTTTCGCGGAAACGTCGAGATATTCCGCAACGAACGAATAGCCGCGCTTGCGCAGCGTGTCCCGGCCTTTTTTTCCAACGACGATCAGCTCAAGCTTCTGCGCGTGATGTTCGCGGATGAAATCCATGGCGTGGCGCAGCACGTTCGAATTGAAAGCGCCGCAGAGGCTGCGGTCGCCGGTGAGAACCATCACCAAAATCTTTTCCTCGGGGCGTCGCTGTAATAGAGGATGCGCAGGAGCTTCCATGCGAGCCGCGGCGGAGCGCAGCACGCGAATAATTTCCTTGGCGTAGGGCCTGGCTGCAAAGACGCCTTCCTGCGCCCGCCGCAATTTCGCCGCGGCGACGAACTTCATGGCGCGCGTGATCTGCTGCGTGCTTTTCACAGACCGAATGCGGCGCCGATAATCGAGAAGTGTGGGCATGGAACGGGACTATTTCGCCTGGGCCGCCACCGCTGGAGCCGTCTTGATGGTGGTTTTGAAGCGCTCTTTGAAAGCGTCGAGCGCTTTCTTCGCTTCGGCGCGGTTGGTGTCGTCGAAGGCTTTCTTTTCACGCAACGATTTCAGCAGGCCGCTGTAATTCGTTTCGATGAATGGGTACAGCTCGGCTTCGAAGCGGCGGCATTCATTCACTGGGAGATCGTCGAGATATTTATTGGAAGCGGCAAATATAATCAGTACCTGATTTTCGACGGAGACTGGCTGGTACTGATCCTGCTTCAAAATTTCCATCAAGCGCTGGCCGCGGGCCAATTGCGCCTGGGTGGCTTTATCGAGCTGCTCGGTGCCGAACTGCGCGAAGGCCGCGAGGTCGCGATATTGCGCGAGATCCAGGCGCAGAGTGCCGGCAACCTGGCGCATGGCTTTGATTTGCGCGTTGCCGCCGACGCGACTCACGGAGATGCCGGCGTTCACGGCTGGGCGAATACCGCTGTTGAACAGGTCAGCTTCAAGGAAAATCTGGCCGTCGGTGATGGAAATCACGTTCGTCGGAATGTACGCGGAAATATCGCCCGCCTGAGTTTCGATTACGGGCAGCGCGGTCAAGGAACCGGCACCGAGTTCGTCGTTTAGTTTTGCGGCGCGTTCCAGCAAGCGCGAGTGCAAAAAGAAAACGTCGCCGGGGAAAGCCTCGCGGCCCGGCGGGCGGCGCAGCAGTAGCGAAATTTCGCGATAGGACTGCGCATGCTTCGAAAGGTCGTCGTAGAAGCAGATGGCATGGCGCTTGGTGTCACGGAAATATTCGCCGATGGCGCACGCAGCAAACGGCGCGATGAATTGCATGGAGGCGGATTCAGACGCAGTGGCGGCTACGACGATGCTGTGCTCCATTGCGCCGTAATCGGTGAGCGTCTTGATAAGCTGCGCGACCGTGGAGCGTTTCTGGCCGATGGCGCAGTAGATGCAGATCAGATCGCCGCCGCGCTGATTCAAAATCGTGTCAACAATGATGGCGGTTTTTCCGATTTGGCGGTCGCCGATGATCAACTCGCGCTGGCCGCGACCGATGGGAATCATAGCGTCAATGGATTTGATCCCGGTCTGAATGGGCTCGCGCACGGGCTGGCGAGCGATCACGCCGGGAGCAATACGTTCGAGCGGATTGCGCTGCGTGGATTGAATGGGACCTTTATCGTCAATGGGATTACCGAGCGCATCCACCACGCGGCCGATCATGCCATCGCCCACCGGCACGGACATGATTTTTCCGGTGCGCTTGACGGTGTCGCCTTCTTTGATTTCGGTGTAATCGCCGAGGAGCACGGCTCCGACCTGGTCTTCTTCGAGGTTCAGCGCGATACCGAAAACGTCGTGCGGAAACTCGATCATTTCGCCGGCCATGCACTTATCGAGGCCATGAATGCGCGCGATGCCGTCGCCGACGGAGATGACAGTGCCGACTTCCTCGACGGCGAGAGTCTGTTGATAATTTTCGATCTGCTCGCGCAGGATCTTGGTTATTTCATCCGCTTTGATGTTGGCCATCCTGACTCCTGTTTTCTAGTGACCGCGTGACGCCGGCGCAGAAACGCGCGATGGGGCGTCGTGTTTTTATTCCGTTTCCAGCTGTTCGCGCAAGCGATTCAGTTGCTCGCGTACTGAGCCGTCATAAACCGTGGAGCCGATGCGCACCACGGCGCCGCCCAGCAAGGCTTTATCTTCGGCAAAGTGCGCTTCGATCTTCTTTCCGGTGCGGCGCTGCAGCACCGCGAGCAAGTCTTTTTTCTCCGCATCGCTGAGAGCGCGCGCGGTGGTGACTTCGGCTTCGGCGATACCCAGGCGCTTATTCAGCTCTGTACCGAACACCGGCAAAATCTCCAGAAACAGATGAGTGCGGCGGTGATCCACGATCAGGCAGACGAAATTGCGCACGGCTTCGTTCAGGCCCATCTTCGCGGCTACCGCGGTGATGATTTTATTTTTCACCGCGCCATCCACCGCGGGACTTTCCAGAGCATTGCGCAGATCGGCCGAAGCCAGAAATGTCTCGACGAACGCGGCGAGGTCCTTACGAATTGCTTCGCCGGATTTCCGTTCGAGGGCCACATCGGCCAGCGCCGCGGCGTAACGTTCGGCGACCGCGCTCAATTGACGCTCCCTTCAAGTTCGACGATGAAAGTGCGAATCAACGCAGCTTCGGATTTGGGCGCCAGTTCCTGCCTGAGCAAAACTTCGGCGCGTTCGACCGCCAAGCGCGCGCCCAGCACCTTCAGTTCGATGCGAGCCTGACGACCTGCCGCTTCGATTTCAGCGCGCGCGGCTAATTCGATTTTTTCGGCCTCGGCGCGGCCCATGTCGCGTAGCCGTTGCGCTTCAGTCTCCGCGTCGCGCTTGGCATCCACGCGCAATTGCTGAATTTCACGGTCCAGGCCTTCCAGCTTGCTTTTGATTTCGCGGCGCTGGCGTTCGGCGGCTTCACGGGCGCGGGCACCCTCTGCGATTTTCCTCGAAATTTCTTCGGTATTCGCACGAAAAACCGGCCCGGCGTATTTCCCGAGGGCATAAGCGATGGCGCCGAATACCAACGCAAAATTCAGCCAGCGAAAAACCCATCCGGTGGTGGAATCGGCCGGTGAGGCTTCGCCCTCTTGCGCGAACGCGGGCACGGCGGCCAGAGCGAAGAAAATCGCCAGAAAGCACAGGGCACGAACGGCGGGCTTCATATGGTGATTGAGCCGGAAAATCACTGGCGTGCACCACCGGGCGAAGGGCTCCTGCCTTCCAGAATGCCGCGCGCGATTGCGCCGGCCAGCTCCGGAGTCTGGCGCTCGACTTCCTTGCGGGCTTCCACCAGTTCGGCTTCGATTCTCTTCTTGGCTTCGTCCACTTCCTTGCGCGCGAGAGAGCGTTGCGCTTTCAGATTTTTGGCGCGCTCTTCGAGGACGGCCTGACGCGCCGCTTCCTGCTCCAGATAAATTTCGCCCTGCGCTTTACGCAGAGCCGCATTGTAATTTTCCAGATCTTGCCGCGCCGCCGCCTCGACGGCTGCCGCCTCCGCGCGCGCGCCTTCGATTTTCGCGCTCCGCTCCGCCATGGCTTTCTGAATCGGGGTGAAGAAAGCCCAGCGCATGAAAAGATAAAAAAGGAAAACGATGATGACCGTGGGCACAGCTTGAAGAAACAGGTCACCGAGCTGGCGAAGGATTTCCATCGTTAGGAAAGGCTACGAATACTTTTGCCCCGTTTGTGTCGTTTGTATCGTTGCGTTGCACTGTTGCCCGGACCTGCGACCAGCCGCTCCGGGACACACTTCTAGGCTCAAGCAAAGGCCGCGATTATCGCATCGAGTCTCGCTCCCGTCAACGCTTTACGGCCTGTTTTGCGCGAAGGAACAGAGACACGGTGTACACCATTCTACTTCGACGGCGTGCCGCAACGCCAGCTAAGGCCGCGAAAACCAGCGACCTTCAACGTGGGGCTTGCAAGCCGTGCGGCCCTTCAAACGCCTTCTTACGCGTTACGACGAACCACAATTGAATGGCGATCCATGGCAGAGAGAAAACCAGGCTGAACCACAGTGGAACCTGGAGCTGAGTAGGCGGCAGGCCGAGCGAGCCTTGCATCGAGCTCATGGCTTCTTCGTAACGCGCCTGGGCGCCCGGAAGGATCACGGAAATGATGGAATTGAAAATTGCGAAATTAAAATAGTAGATGGCGAGGCTGCGGCCCCACATTTCCAGCTTCAACAACCCGTAGCCCATCAGGAGTTGTACCGACATGTAACCCACAACGATGAGCGCAGCCTTCGCGCCGGTGAAATAGAAACCCAGGAAAGTGAGAGGCATATGCAGGATGTTGAAGAACGGGAACACGCACGCGCCCACCAGCGCGAGGTAAGCAATGATGGTGATGCTCACCGGCCTCTTTGGTGCGCCAGGCATTTCCGTCGGTGCGGGCACTGCGGGTGCCCAATTGGAGGATGGCGTCGTCACGCCACCGCGAAATATTTCTCTTATCGGCCGCGAGTTGAAGAAATACAGCCACCAACCGCCCAGCAGTGCCAGTAGCGCGTAGAAGACGGCCATGCCAATGCGCACCACGGTCATCAAGTGTGCCAGCGGCGGCATCGCTTCGCCGGGTGGCAGCGCGGACGCCGGCGGAGTTGGCAGAGGTATTACCAGCATCATGATCAGTCCGGGCACCGCCATCACCAGAAGCAGCCCGCTGAAAACGATCATCGAAATTCTGGCCCATTCGCGGAGCTGCAGCAGACTGATCCCGGTGGCGATGCCCCAGGCCGCAAATCCCAGCATAAAAATGGCCATGATCAGGCCAGCCCCGCGGGTGAATGCAGGCGTGGAATCCGTAGCGGGCATCAAGGCGAAGGCGAAGATCATGAGCGCCACGGAAAGCAGCGTCAGAGCGCAACCGATGAAGACTGCCACTGCTGCGATCGTCACACCCGCCGGGCGCTTCATCGTTTATCTCTGGCCTCTCTTGCGACGCGTGCTGATTCTTTTCGTGGAGTATATACCAGGGTGCGCGAAGGCTGGCGGGTCTGTAAGGCTGCTCCTCGCTGGATTAGTAGGCGTAAGCCTGAAGGAGCGCGAAAACCACGACGCCGGTGACGGAGACGTACAGCCAGATGGGAAAAGTGTAACGCGCGATGCGTTTGTGCTGCGGGAAACGGCCGCTGAGCGAGAAGAAGAACGTGATGAGCACCAGAGGCAACGCGACGACCGAGAGAATAATGTGGCTCGACAGAATTAGGAGGTACATCGCGCGAATCGTCGCGTGGCTTGTCGGGAAACGCGTGTCGCCGTGCAGAGCGTGGTTCACGATATAGCTGACCAGAAAGAGCGAGGAGAACGCGAAGGCCAGCAGCATGCTGGCGCGATGAGCTCTGCGCTCCCGTTTTTTGATGAAGTAGAGGCCGGTGCACAGGGCGATGGCGCTGAGGCCGTTCAGAATTGCATTCAGCGCGGGGAGGAAAACAAATCGGCCCGCGAACTGCGACGGAGCGTGGTGCAGATAGAGCAGCCACAGCAGAAACGACACCGCCGCGGCGCTTACGACGAAGATCGAGCCGAGTACCGCACGTTGATTGCTCTGGGGTTGCGTTTGGTCCATGGAGCTTCGTACGATACTACAAATTTTGACTCCGGGCATCGGGCGAAAAACGCGGGAGCACCTCAATCTGTGGGCAGCTCAAAAGCGCACGGTAAAGACACCGCGAGGTTAGGTCCTCGACAATCTGGAGCGCAGCCTGCCTGCGGCAGGCAGGCGAGCAGCGCCCCTACCGAGTGAGAAGGCGAGAGCTGCGATGCGAAACCGTGGCGCGTCGACGTGAGTTATTGGGCGGCCGCTTCTGGCTGAACAGCGGAGACCGTTTCGGTGGTGAAGCGCGTGCGTTGCAGGCGATAGCCGTCGCGGGTGCGGATGTGGTAGTGCTTGTGCTGGTCATTCACAAGTCTTACTGAGATAGTCCGCCAGCCGCGGTTGGGATTCGGTTTCGGGTAGTAGCTGAGAGAATAGAGATGCGCCAGATCATCGCGAATCGAAGCGAAGGCGCTCTGTTCGTCCTTCCAGTTGTGCGCGAAATATACTTTGCCGCCGGTGGCCGCGGTCATGCGTTGAAAAACGGCGTTGGAAATGGGCTCGATGCGAGCTTCCTGGGTACTCACCATATATATGGTTGTGCCGGTGGATTGCGCCAGCTCGGCGACGTCCTCGGGCGGAACCATACTGTAATTGTCGGGCCCGTTGGAGAAGACCACGATCACTTTTCGTCCAGTGAAGTGCGCAGCGTCTTGCACAGTGAGCAGCAGGCAGTTGTAGAGCGCGGCATCATCTCCGGCGACGGTGGTGCGGGCGGCGCGTAGAACCTGCGCACGGTCCGCAGTGAGCAGCGCGGCGCGTGATAGATCTCGGCTGTAGGAATAGAACGCGACTTTGTTCGCGCTCTCCAGCGAGCGCACGAAATCAGCGATAGCGTCTTGCGCGAATACGAACCCGCGGTACATATAATTGCTGGTATCGAAGAGAACGAACACGTTGGCGCCTTCGACCAGTGAAGTGAGCTCGCTGGCAGTTACCGATTCTTTTTGTGCCGCGGCGGAGGAGCCCGAAGGCTTTGCGCCGGACGACGATGCGCTGCTCAGCGTGCGGGCGGATTCGTTACCTTCGCCAAAGGTGGCGAGGTTTTCTGGAATACCGTCTTCGGCGATGACGAAGTCCTCTGGGTGAAGACCGGTAACGTACTTTCCCTTGTTGTCGGTGACGGCCACGTTCAACTGCACCAAATCCACCGTGACGTTAATGCGCGGCGGGCCGCTTTCCTGCGCCACGGGCGCAGTGCGGACAATGACGGAGAGTGCGACCACCATAACCACAGTCACCACGATTCGTTTGCGCATCACGGGCCTCGATGTTGATCTTTGCTACAAATCCTTCACATAGCCGGCCGCGCTAATCGGAAACAGCGCGGGCGGCGCCGGAATGTCCTACGGCTGAGGGCTGCCGAAACTCGCGGGCAGCGAAGTAACTTTGCCCTGCCGGAATTCTTCACCGGTTTCGTGCATGGCGCGCAGAATGGCAGGCCAATCGTTCAAGTCCGTCGCGAAAATTTTGGCCACCATGCGCTCGGTAAGTTCGGGAGCCAGGCGATTCAACGTCACCGGTGGATAGCCCATTTCGTCAGCTAAGCGCGCCCAATACAGATTCGTCGAATCCCAGGTTTCGGCCAGCAAGCGGCTAGAATAACCCTGGAACATCGGGAACGGCCGGACGTTCAGCAATTCGCGGGAATAGCTGCGCGCGAGCACGGGATGCGGCACGCCGAAATCCTGCGACAGGCGCGCCCAAGTGATCTCCGTTGGGTGATCGCGAGACAAATCCTGCAATTCGCGCCCCGCCGTTCCCACGGAATTGGTGTCGTCCGGATATCTGCGCCGGAATTCGACGGTCAGATAGAAGGAATCGGCTGGAGTGATCTCCGCAGAGACTTCGCTGAGCTGGCCGGCGCGCAGAGCGGCATCGAGCTGCGCGGCTCTTTGCGGAATCATGCGATCCGAAAGGATGAGAGTAACCTTCGCGCGCAGATCGTCATTTTTCATCGCAGCCGCGAGCATTTCGTCGCCCGCGCGCTGATAGAGCGCGATGGCGTGCAGTTCGTCGCGGCTCACGTTCCACCAGCGCGGCAATACTGCGTTGGTCAAAACGGACGGCACCAGATCCGACCAGATCAGCGCCTGAACATTTTCAGGCGCGATAAAATCCTCTTCCATTTGCGCCAGCACGTAAGGCAAGTCGGCCAGCGAACCGACCAGATGAGCGCCACCGCCCGCGGGCGAGCCGGCGCCAAACAAGCGGGGCGTGAGCCACAGCGATTCTTCGGTGCCCATCACCGTCTCGCCGGAAAAATCGTGAGAGCGAATCAGCAACGGATTATTGTGCAGTGCCTGCGAGCCGGGCGGTTCGTAATAGGCGTAACTGAAACCGACGAGCGTGTCGCGCAGGAACGGAGTCAGCTGTCCGCGAGCCTGTTCCAACTCCGGGCCAGAGACTTGCGATTTCAGGACCTTGGCGAGGTCCGTGTGCATTTCGATTTCCGTGTGGCGATTGTTGTAAGCCCCCGCGGTAAAAGTGGTGCGCTCGCTGCTGGTGAAGATCGGCCGCGGCATCTGGAATTCGGAGAGTTGCTCGGCGAGCGGGAGCAGACGATCGCCGGCTGGAGTTCCTTGCGGCGTGGGCGTGAGTCCGTCGCCCAACGCGAGCAACGTATCGAGCGAGATGAGGCGCTGATCGTCCAGCACCGCGCGAATCCGGTCTGCCAATTCCCTGTGAATGCGCTGCCCTTCGGAATTTGTCTGGCGAGGGCCGGCGATTAATTCGACGATTTCATCCTGCGAGCGCCGGGTTTCGCCAGTGGCGGCGTGGAGTACGTGTCCTAGCGAAACGCGGCCCGCGTCGAAGACCTGGGTGGATGAAGTGATGTGCGCGAACGGCTTGATCATGCTCTGCCAGGATTCGTCGCGAGCGCTCAGAGGGATTTCGCCCTGGCGCGCGAGGATTTGCCAGAGCATCACGTTGGCTTCGAAGATGCCCATGGCGTTACCGCGCAGCGTGTGGTCTGAGATTTTCCAAAGCGAGCCAGCGGTGTTGAGAAACGCGGCGATAGAAGCGTCGCTCAGCTCCGGAAATTCGGAAAAGATGGAATATTGATTGCGAAATTCGGTGAACTTCCCGGCCATCAGTTGCACGGTGGCAGGGCTGAGGCGATGCGCCGGGGTTCGCTTGGCGTCTATTTCACTGAGCACCAGATAAGCTTCCGCCGGAGTGCCTTCCAGGCCGACGCGAGAGAGTGCGAACATGGTTTCCAGTAAGCCGTCGGGCGTGGTCTTCCAGTCTTTCGTGTCGACGTTCCATGCGTGCGCCAGGTCGGTGTTGTTCTTCTGCCGCAGAATGTCTTTCCACGCCTGAAGGTTTCCGGGGACGTGCGGCTCGCCGTTCGGGTCCCACTGCACGCGCGTGGTCAAAAGCAGAAGAGTTGGATCGGGCCGGAACACTGAGGCCGTGGCGCTGGGGGAAAGAGTTTTGCCGCGGAGCGCGTCGTAGCAGCGGCGCAGCCTTGGCGATGCGACGAAGTGCGCTTGCTGCTCCGGCGGAATGCGCGAGAGGGAGTCAAAGTAAGCGGCAAGCCAGCCGTTATCTTTCGAAAGCAGGCGCGGCACAAATTCGCCGGGCGAGTGCGGGCTGACGCCGACCAGATCTTTCCACTCCGCCTCTGCGCCTGTGCCGCCGGGGACGATTACGCGGTCCGATTCGATGCGAATGTAACTTCCGTAAAAATCCAGTGCCGCGGAAAGTGGAACCAATTTCTTTAGCCCGGGCGAATGCAGTAGAGCCGTCTGCGTTTCTGGATCGATGTGGGCCCAGGCATAGTAGAGACGAGCCAGCGCAACCTCGTGCAGCAGTGAATCAATGAGCGGCCGGTTCGCTTTATCCGTGCCGCCCTCGCCGCTCGCTTCCGCCCATTCTCGTTCCGTCAGAACGATGGGGACTTGCGAATTAGGGTACGGGTAAACGAAAGGTGTGCCGTCCTGCAAAGTTTTTTCCAGGTCTGGCAGCGGGAAACCGGAATCAATGGTGAGAAATGCTCGGCGCGGATCGGCCGTTTCGACGTACGTGGAGCTCTTCCCGCATTCCGCAGCTGTCTTATAGCCGAGGATTCCGAGTAGTTGCGCTGCGTCGGCGCAATTGGAAACGCGAATGACGCCATCGTGTCCCGCTAAGTTCGAGAGTTCCCTCGCCTGTTGAACATACCGCCGCAGGAGAATCAGAAATTCAGTGGGTCGGCTCCCGAGGCCGCTGCCCTGATATCCGAGCAGAAATACATTGCGGGCGAGTAGGGGCATCACTTCTTCCGTGCTGGCTTTCTGGCTGATTCCAGAGATGCGCAAAAAGGAACGCAGCGGGCCGGGAATCGTGGCAGTTACCTGAGCGGACGGCACGGACGTCTGAGACGCCGCAGGCGTTTCGACGATGCGCTCTTGCGGTACAGGTGGACGCGGCGGAACAGCGCCGCGAACTCGGGGGGCAAGGCTGAAACAATCCAACGCTAGAAGTACAACGAAGGCCGAAAGACGCAGGGGATATCTCATCGCTGGCACCCATCCCAACCACTTTGCGACGTTCCGCAATTGCTTACCGGCGCGGTTTGCGAGACGCGCTTCGCACCGGGTCGAGGTTCACACCGAATCGAGATCCAAGCCTGGACGGGAGACTGGACCTCTGGTTGGTGAATCCTACGCCTCTGAGGCTGGGGACGCAACGAATTTGCGAACGGCTGCCGAGGCGTGGCGCGCGCGACGTGGAGAACGCTAGGAGAAGCGCTTGCGGTCCCGATCTGCCTGGAAACACTGTGAATCTGGGTACGCATCGTCATCATCCGCGGCTGCTCGGGCTGCATCAAATATTCGATTGGCAAAGAGTGACCTTAAGCGGAATAGGAGAAATACCATGCCCAAGCAACTGGAAGGCAAAATTGCACTCATTACGGGCGGCTCACGCGGCATCGGCGCTGGAATAGCTAAACGCCTGGCCGCAGACGGCGCAAGCGTCGCAATCACCTACACGAAAGGCGCCGACGCGGCCGCGGCGGTGGTTAAGGAGGTCGAACGCGCCGGCGGAAAGGCCATCGCGATTCAGGCGGACGCCACGGATGCACGCGCCGTGAATGCCGCCGTGGAAAAGACCGCCGCGACCTTCGGCCGGATTGACATCCTGGTGAACAACGCCGGCACAGCCATTCCGAAGCCCTTCGAGCAGACCACATTGGAAGACATAGACCAGATGTTTAACCTCAACGTCCGCGGCGCGCTCGTCGCAACACAGGCGGCGCTGAAGCACATGAAGAACGGAGGCCGCATCATCAATATCGGCTCCTGCGTGGGCGAGCGCATGATGACGCCCGGCCTGGTGGCTTACTCGGCCACCAAGGGAGCGATCAAGATGTTCACGCAGGGATTGTCCAGAGAGGTCGGCGGCCGGGGCATCACAGTGAATAATGTCCAGCCCGGACCCATTGACACGGACTTGAATCCCGCGGCGGGTGATTGGGCGGTTCCGCAAAAGGCCGATACGGCGCTGAACCGCTTCGGAACTGTTGCCGAAGTTGCTGCGTTAGTAGCTTTCGTGGCGAGTCCCGACGCGTCATACATCACCGGCGCGAATTTGACGGTTGATGGTGGCACGAACGCCTGAGCGATGCTCGCTCCTGATTCGCGGCGCGTCGATATTGCGGCCGTACGCTGACTCCTTTGAGACCGCCGCGTTAATCAGAGATGAGGATTGATTTCGAGTTCGCCGTCATCCGGGAGTGCGGGCCGCACACGAATTCCCAAGCCGTGATAGCCTCAGCACGAACGGAGGGCAGCAGGCATGGCGGAAAATAAAACCAAGCCCACCAAAATGAGTGTTGCGGCGTTTATTGATGCTCTCGCAGATCCGACCGGGCGTGCGGATGCCAAGGCGCTCGTCAAATTGATGCAAAGCGTGGCCGGCGAAAAGCCGAAAATGTGGGGCCCATCCATCATCGGTTTCGGCAGCTACCATTACCGGTACGAGAGCGGACGCGAGGGCGATATGCCACTGATTGGTTTTTCGCCGCGTAAGGCCGCAACCGTGCTGTATAACATGATCGGGTTCAGCGACTCCGCGGCGTTGCTCGCGAAGCTCGGCAAACACACCACCGGCAAAGGCTGCCTCTACATCAAGAAGCTCGCTGATGTGGACCAAAAAGTGTTGCAAGCCCTAGCCGTCAAATCCATCGCCGGGTTGCGAGCACGGAACCGCGGCACAGCGAGCAAGTCCTAGGCCCCTGGATTGTCGATCCTTCAATTGAGCGCGGGCGAAACGGTTCTGCCGCAGCGTGCCAGTCGCCGTGTATTCCCCTTGCCAAACTAGGAGAGTGTCCCCTACACTCCTAGTTGAACTAGGAGGCCGATCCAGTGGACAAATCCGCGGAACTGCTCCCCGGGACGCTCGACATGCTGATTCTCAAAGCGGTTTCCTTGAAGCCGCTCCACGGCTACGGCGTCATGGTGCGCATCCGCCAGATCTCAAAAGATGCGCTAGAGATTCCCCAAGGGTCCTTGTATCCGGCCCTCTATCGCTTAGAAAATCGCGATCTAATCACCGCTGAATGGGGTCAGAGCGAGAACAACCGCCGGGCGAAGTATTACATCTTGACCGCCGCTGGGCGTCGCCGCTTGCGCGAGGAAACGGCCGGCTGGAACCGGTTGGCGTCCGCGATGGCCGCGGCATTAAGCGCAACGCCGGAGGAGATCTGAGATGATCCCGCGCCCTCGTTCTTTGTTTCGCGTGCTCACTCGGCGGCGTGACTTCGAAGATGGAATGTCCGAGGAACTCCGCTTCCACATCGAGCAGTACACCGATGAACTGGTTCGTTCTGGCCTTTCGCCAGAAAACGCAGCTCGCCGCGCAAGGATAGAACTCGGTAGCCCCATCAACAGAAAAGCCGATTGCCGCGAATCCTTCGGCGTGCACTTCTTCGACGAATTCCGCAGGCAGCTGAGTTACGCCGCTCGACTGTTGCGAAAGAGCCCGGCATTTACAGCCACCGCTCTACTAACCCTCGCCGTTTGCTTTGGCGCGAATCTCACGATTTTTGCCGTGATCGATTCGGTACTGCTCCGTCCCCTTCCTTTTCCCCAGCCCGACCGGCTCATGATGGTATTCAACACTTATCCAAAGGCCGGCGTTGATCGCGACGGGTCCTCGGTAACCAACTATTATGAACGCCGCGGTCAAATTCCGGCTTTCACGTCTCTCGCGATCTATCGTTATAGCAAGGAGATTGTCGGCGATCCCGGCTCAACGGAACGCGAACCTACCATGCGCGTCTCTCCGGACTTTTTCTCTACCCTTGGGCTCGGCCCCGCCCTCGGACGCACCTTCACGGACGAGGAAACCACGTCCGACACCGACCACGTTGCTATTATTTCAAACACGTACTGGCGGCAAAGATTCAACTCCGATCCCAACGTGCTTGGAAAGCAAATTCGCATAAACAGCGTGTCCAGAACGGTGATTGGCGTCTTGCCTCCCAGCTTCCGGTTTCTTTCTTCCGATGCACGTGTGTTCCTGCCTCTGGCATCGCGTCCGGAAGATCGCGCGCCAGCGCAGCGGCATTCTGGCGGAAATGTGACTCAAATGATTGCGCGCCTGCAACCGGACGCCACGCTCGCACAGGCTCAGTCAGAACTCGACGCGCAGAACGCGGCGCTGGAAGTTGACGATCCGCAGGCCAAGATGATTGCGGACGCAGGCTTTCGTTCACTGGTGGTGCCTTTGCGCGCGGACCACGTCGCAGCCGTGCGCCCCACCTTGCTGCTGCTCGAAGCAGGCGCACTCGCTCTGCTTTTGATCGGCGCAGTCAACCTTGTGAACCTGCTTTTTATCCGTGCCAGCGGCCGAGCTAAGGAATTAGCCGTTCGCAAGGCACTTGGCGCAGGTTGGAAATATCTCGTCAGCGAAGTGGTCGTCGAGACGACCTCGCTTACATTCGCCGGAGGACTACTCGGACTAGCCGTCTGCGCCGGAGGAATCCAACTGCTGCGCACGTTGGGAGCTGATCGCCTCCCCTTGGGGGGCCTGATCGTTTTCGACGCGCGCTTAGCACTCGTCGGCCTGATCGCGGCCATTACGATGGGCATCGTGTTCGCAGTGCCCGTCGCCTGGTTCAATCTTCGACGCCATCTCGGGAATGCGCTGCAATCCGTGAGCCGTGGCGGCACCAGTGGGCGCGGCGCTCAAGTTCTGCGTCACGGCTTTATCGTCTCTCAGATTGCATTGGCGTTTATTCTGCTGTGCGGAGCTGGTCTGCTTGGCCTCAGTCTTCAGCGAGTGATGGCCGTCTCTCCAGGCTTCCAATCCGATCACATCCTCACTGGGGAAATTCTGCTTCCGTGGGCAGACTACGGCGACGAAGGCCGCGTGAAATTTGTGGAAAGCTTGCTGGACAAAATGGACGAACTACCGGGAGTGTTGTCCGCGGGGGTCGTCAGCAATGTGCCTTTCAGTGGCAATAGCGGCAAGAGCGCTGCCACGGTGGCAGGTCATGTTGTCCACCCCGGCGAATCTGCGCGCGGGCACTATTCTTATGGAGTCGCTGGCGACTATTTTCGCGCGATGGGTTTCTCCCTGCGCGCAGGACGTTTCCTCACCGCCGACGATTCGCGTCGCACTGAGCGAGTCTGCGTGGTGGATGAAGACTTCGCGCGATACTACTGGCCGCACGCCGGCGCGATTGGCCAACGATTGTGGGACGGCTCCGAAGGCGGGAAAGATACCGAAGCATTCACCGTCGTCGGCGTTGTGGGCGGAGTGAAACAGGCGGGGCTCACCGAGGACGAAGCCCAGGGTGCAATTTATTATCCCTATTCCTTCCGTATCGACTCCGGCTTTTTCGTCGTCGCTCGCACCAGCCAATCCCCCGAATCGTTCGCGTTGACGCTGCCGAAGGTGGTGCGACAAGTTGACGCCAACGTTCCGGTCAGTGATGTCCGCTCGATGGACACGCGCATTGCCGACAGCCTCGTCGCCCGTCGCTCACCGGCAGTGCTTGCCGCCCTGTTCTCAGCGATAGCTCTGTTGCTAACCTCCGTCGGCACGTATGGCGTGCTAAGTTACGCCGTCGCACAGCGCCGTCGCGAAATCGGAGTACGGATGGCCCTGGGGGCGCAACCCGGGCGGATTCGCATCCAATTTCTCTCGCTCTCACTGCGCTTGTTAGCCGCTGGAACTGTGTTGGGTTTGACTGGAGCATGGCAGGCCGGGCGCGCGATGCGCTCGCTGCTCTTCCAGGTGCCAGCGCTGAACGTCGCAGTCCTCGCCGCTGCGGCGTGCGTCACGGCCACAGTGTGCCTTGCCGCCTGCCTGCTGCCAGCACAACGAGCCGCGCAAATATCTCCGATGGAAGCTCTCGCCGAGGAGTAGCTAGTCCGTTTGCTCCTCCGGGCGAATGGTTCGGCGCGCGCGTGCCTGGATCGGAGTAGTTCAGTCGCCTGCCGGGCCGGCAAACAGGATGAGATTCCCATCCGGATCCGAAACAATAAACGTTCTGGCACCCCATGGCTCCTTCTTCAGGGTCTGATGGAACGAGACTCCGGCCGACTGATATCTCAGAAACAGTGCTTTGATTTCTTTTGCGGAGGCAACGGTGATGGTAGCGGAGAGCAGACCTTCCCGCTTGCGAACATCTGCAACGAACACAGGTTCGAAGACCAGTCGCAAGTTTAGTCGTGCAGTGTCGCGGACGATTTGCGCGTAGTATGGCGGATCGCCGTAGACGAATTTCACCGCGAAGCCGAGCTTGTTTGTATAGAAATCGCAGGAAGTCTTGATGTCCGCAACGAAGAGCTGCGCCTCAATCGAATTGAGAATGGGACGTGGCGTCGCCTGTCTGTGTTCATCGGTCATGGCAGCTGCTCCTGATTTGAGCGCCTGCCATCCCTCGAACCCCAGCTGTCGCGCGACAAGTTCCTGAGCATCTGCGAGCTTGAAGCTTGCTTCCAGTATCTCTGCGTCGCCCATCTGACGAAATCGGGGTAACGCCGCCCTGATTTGCGCTGCGACAGGATGGTATCGTTCCCGATGCCAGCGCAGATACTGTTTGGCTTGCTTCTTGAGGTTTTCGATATTCGGCATAGGCGCAATGGTTTTTACTTATCGTAGGTGGGCGTTGCCCTTTCGATCAGCACCGATGCGCCCTACGCAGCATCCAAAAATTGCATCATCAGCGCAGGATTGTCAACAGCAGAACCTTGGACCATTCCAAGCGTTATGGTATCTAGTCTGGCGAGCATCAACCCTAACAGGAGGGCGTTGTGAGAAACTTCAACAGGAAGCTCCATCTGATCTGTTTCACTTTACTGTTGCTCACTCTCGGCAGCGCCACCATGGCACAGGAGCCGCCTGCTAACGTCGCGGGTAACTGGACAATTCATTCCAAAGGACCCGACGGCAGGGAGCGCACACAGGTCATGCAAATCGCACAGCAAGGCGGTGTCATCACTGGACACTATCAGGGCCCAGGTCAGGAGGGCGAACTGGAAGGGACCATTAATCAGCAGCACATTCTGTTCCACACCAAAACTCGGACCCCTCTAACCTTGCGCGGAAGAGTGGATGGTCCCCGGACTGACAGAACTGTCCGAGGCAGGACGATCAGCGGGACCTATCGCGACAAGAACGGAGAGGGTCACTGGAACGCAGTTCGTTCTGAATGAAAATAGCCTGCGTGTGAAACGACAGGTCCTGTTTGGTCGTCTCATCGACTGCTTTCTCTGATTGCGCCTGGGCAGGTCTGGGATTGCTCAAAAACAAAGACCGAAACGCTGGCTCATGGCATACTCCGGCGGCTGCAACTAATTCGCGATTACCGTGTTGTAACTAGTTCTGGATTTTCGGTCGGGAGATAGATATTAGGCCCTCACTCCGTATTCTCGTTGTGGATGATTTTGAACCCTGGCGGAATTATCTCGTTGCGAAGCTCGGGGAAAACCCTGCCTTGGAAATTGTCGGGATGGCGTCCGACGGACCAGAAGCGGTTCTAAAAGCCGCCGAGCTGCATCCCGATCTAATCCTTATGGACGTCAATCTGCCGGAGCTGAGCGGCATCAATGCTGCGGCGAAAATCCGTGGGCTCTCCCCGGAATCCAAGATTCTTTTCGTAAGTCAAAACCTTGATTTCGATGTGGCACTGGCAGCTCTCAACGCTGGTGGATTCGGTTACGTCGTCAAGTCAGACGCTGAAGGCGAACTGCTCACAGCGATAGAAGCGGTGATGTCGGGAGAAAGATTTGTGAGTGCTCTCCTGGGCAGTCACGATTTCGCCGGCGTCCTAGGTCCGCAGGTTTCCATTCATCCGCGCATCGAGGAAAGCGTTGCACTGCCTGCCCGGCGCGTAATGCGGCATAAGCCATTTGCCCATTCCCACGAAGTTGAATTCTATGCCGATGACGAATCCTTCCTGACTCGCTGTACTCGTTTTATCGGCGCCGCTCTGGCAAATGGTGATGCAGCTATCTCTATCTTGACCCTCTCACTTCGCAACCGCCTGCACCGGAAATTAGAGGCGGAAGGATGCGACATCACTGCGGCCATGCAACAGGGACGCTACCTTCCCGTGGAACCCGCCGACGTGCATGCCACATTGCTCATGAATGACCAGCCGGACGCGGCTCGATTTATGAAAGCTTCGGGCGATCTCCTTGCGTCCGCCCTCAAAGCCGCCACCGGGAAGCATCCTCGCGTCGCAGTGTGTGGAGAATGTGCCACCATCTTGCACGCCCAAGGCAAAGCGGAAGCAGCTGTTGAGTTGGAACGGATATGGAACGAACTTGCTACCATGTACAACGTAGATAGTCTGTGCGGATATCCGGTGAGCCGCTTTCGCAGCGAAGATCAGAGTGCTAACTTTCAACGAATCTGCGCAGAACACTCAGCCGTTTATTCTCAGTAGGCCGCGGTTCCGCTCCCCTGAATCGCGAGTGCGTCTATCGTCGGTCCGCTACTTCGCAAAGCCGCGACACGGGTGCTTTTTCATCCGCTCCAATGCTTCCCTGCTCTCGATCATTCGCTGTGCAGCGAAACCCCTGGGTCCACAAGAGTGGCTCGCCGGGCCGGGATGTAGCTCGCCAGTAATGCCACCAAGACGAGCAGCACGGGAATGACAACAAACGTCACAGGGTCTATCGGGCTAACGCCGAACAAAAGGCCGCGCATCATTCGCGTGAATACCAGGCTGCCAAGCAACCCGATGACCACGCCGGGAATCGCCAGCGCCATGCCTCGGCTGATCACCAGATGCAATATCGCACGCGGTGTAGCTCCCAACGCGAGGCGAATGCCAATCTCCCGCGTTCCTTGATTCACCACAAACGAAACCACGCCATAGATTCCAATCATCGCCAGCGCCACGGCGAGGCCCGCGAACAAACTGAGCAACAACATCGCAAATCGCCGCTTCACCAGAGACTCCCGAACGCGCTGCTCCATTGTCACCGCGTGGAAAATTGGCAGATCGCCGTCCACGCGCTGAATTTCCTTGCGTGCGGCCGAGTACAGCGCCGCAGGATCGCCGCCCGTCCGAACGACAACGTTCATCTCGCGAGTCACAAACTGCGTCTGCGGATAATAAATCGCGATCCGCGAATCGGAGTCGAGCGTGTATTGTTTAATCCGCCCGACCACGCCTACCACCGTAATCCACGGTTCTTTGTCCGTGATGCCGCCGTTGTGCAGCCGCTTTCCCAGCGCACTCTGATTCGGCCACAATTCCTTGGCCATGTATTCGTCCACGATTCCCACCGGAGGACTGGTCTTGGTATCAAATTCATTGAAGAATCGGCCCTCGCGCAGCGGGATTTGCATCGCCTCAAAGTAATGCCCCGCTGTTACCCGTATGTCCGCATTGATGAAATTCTCACCGGGTGGCGGAATCCTGCCTTCCACAATGATCGGCCCCCACGCGAACTTTTGGCTTAGTGGCAGCGAGCTGATGGCTCCGGCGTACTGCGCTCCCGGCAGGCATGCCAGCTGCTCCATGATTTGTTTGTACGTGGACAATACCGCCTCGCCCTGACGGTATCGTTCGCCCGTCATCGTCAGTTCCAGCGTCAATACGTTCTTCGGGTTGAATCCCGGAGAAACGCTTTGCAGGTTCGCGAAGCTGCGGATCAAGAGAGTTGCTCCGATCAATAGCAATACCGAAAGCGCGAGTTCGCATACGACCAGCGATTTACGCAGGCTTTTTCCCCGTCCCCACATCGCGCCAGCGCCCGCCGAGCCTCGCCCTCCCTCCTTGAGCGTGGAATGTAAATCAATGTGCGAGACCCGCAATGCCGGAGCCAAGCCGAAAATCGTCCCGGCAATTACCGAGATAAACAAGGTAAACAGCAGAACTCGTCCGTCAATACCGATATCGTCCAGCCGCGGAACGCTTCCCGGTCCGAGTATCCGCACCCATTTCAGGCTGGCCAACGCCAGCAAAACTCCCAATGCTCCCCCGCACAATGAGAGCAGCAGGCTCTCCGTAAGCAACTGCCGCGCGATGCGCACCCTGTTCGCGCCAATCGCCATGCGAACTGCAATTTCTTTCTGCCGTCCCAGCCCCCGCGATAGTTGAAGATTCGCGACGTTCGCGCACGCGATCAGCAGCACAAACGCCACGGCGAATAGCAGGACAAAAAACGCGCCACGGCTGTCGCCCACGACTTGTTCAGACAGCGGAACGATGCCGAACGTCAGGCCGCCATTCGGTGGGTAATTCGCAGTATGGTCGCGACGCAGACCGGCAGTGATCGTATCCATTTCGGCCTGCGCCTGCCGCAGCGTCACACCGTTCTTCAGCTTACCGATAATGTTGTAGTCTTCGTGATCCCGGTTTTGCGCGGCGTCCGGTGCAAGCGGGAGCGGAAGCAGGATGTCAGCTTGTTCTGCGCCGCCCAGCGTTGGTAATACTTCGCGCGGCAAGGAAAAACTGCGCGGTAGAATGCCAATCACCTGATACGTTTTTCCGTTGATCGTTAGCGATTTCCCGATGACCTGAGGATCCGAACCGTAGCGCCTAACCCACATGCCGTATCCCAGAATCGCCGTTCCCGCGCTGCCGTTTGCGTCTTCGCTGGAAACAAACAGACGGCCCTCGGCTGCTATTACTCCGAGCATGGGCAAAAGGTTCGACGACACGTGGATCGTGCCGACCCGCTCCGGTTTTCCGTCACCCGTGAGATTTTCGTTACCGCCAATGGCGATGGCTACGTCTTCGAAACCGTGATGGCCTGTTTTGATGTCGAAATATTGCGCCGTCGAAAACCAGTCCTCGGTAATGCCCAAGCCCGGCGACCGGTTCCACAAAATGACGAGTCTATTCGCGTCCTTATACGGGAGCGGGCGAAGTAATAGCGTATTCACGATACTGAAGATCGCCGTGTTCGCGCTGATCCCAATCGCCAGCGATATCAACGCCACCACGGTAAAGCCGGGAGATTTTGCAAGCCCCCTAAAACCGTAACGGATGTCCTGCAGCAGAGGTCCCATTTTGTCTCACGTCAAAATCAGCTTTGGCTCTGCCCCATCATACAAATATACACAGATGCCCCATAATATTTTCAAGGCTTGCACGATTGCAGTACATGCCGGCGAAATAAGCTGGAGGCATCGTTAACACGGCCGACGCGTGGAGCTCGGGAACGCCGAACGGGAGATTGGTGATCACGCGGAAAGGCAACCTCGACTGCCACTACAACGTCAACGGCGCACAGGCAGGCCGGCTCTGCTACGGCGGGCAGCGCTGTGCCAGGATGCGACTGGGCGCTTGCAAACGATCGATGCGAACTTTGTCGCGATTAACAGGTCCGCGGTTCGTGAAATCAGGTTCCGGCGATACCTTTGTTCTGCAGGATTCTGACTACCACGCGGCGATTTTCGGCTTGGCCTTCAGCGGTGGTGTCTGGCGCAACCTGCCTACTGGTGCCCATTGCGCCCGGGGCGAGGATATTGGTGAGGGGAATTTGAGCCTGCTGTTCGAGGAAATTGGTGACGTTCTCGGCGCGTTCTGTGCTCAATCTTTGGTTTAGCGCAGCACTGCCTACCTTCGATGCGTAGCCTTTGACTTGAATGATGTAGGCAGTGATGCCTTTGGCCTGCTGAGCAAGTGCAAGCAGTTGTGGCTTGTATTGATCTTCGATCGTCACCTGATCGTTGCCGAAAAGAACTGTGACTTCACCAAGTATATTGTAATCGCCTAGTTCGCCGAAACGCTTGTTGGCAGCGGCGATTGCAGCGTTATTCGCTGCGATCTCCGCGGCGTGTGCGGCGCTGGCCGCCTGTTGGGCCTGGATCTCTTGCTGCTGCTGCTGAATTTGTTGCTCCTGCGCCTGTATTTGCTTTTGGTTCTGCGCTACCGCCTGGTCGGTGGGAGCTAGGCCAGCCTGAATATCCTCGGCAGTCTGAAGATCGGAGCCATGAAACGTGATGGTACCGGCGACGAGTTGATTGTGGTCATTGACGTAGCCTTTCACGTCAACAGAAAGGCCGGGTACCAGGGCGGTCATACTTAGATGCTTCTTGCGGAAGACGCCCTCGGGTTCCTCGACCTGCGTTTCGGAATTGAGCACCACGATAACGTTGCCGGAATCCTGGGTCTGAAGCGTCAGGGTGTTGCCGCTGCGCCCGCTGATGACCCCTTTCTCCTGGTTATTTTGTGCTGAGGCGGCAGTGAAGAAGAGTAGAACCGCGAAGAAGCTCAAGAGTACGACGCGTGCGGATTTCGTTACGGTGATTTTCATGGCTATATTCTCCGACGCGATTGATGAATTCCGCGTCGAGCCGAGATTGCCTGCGATCCGACTCGCGTGCAATTGGCAGAAGTGACAAGGTGAACGGTTGGGTTCCGAAGTTAGTCGCGCAAAGCGCGGAGCTGTGCGCCTAGCTGCGATTGGGGCCTGTCGAGCCTGAGCCGTTCGCCGAAGCGGGCGGCCAGACTTTCTGAACCACACTGAAAAGAAATGCGGTGGTCAGTCCGAACAGAATCCACCCGTTCAATGCTTCCAAGGCACCCATCATTGCCCAGTGTGGCGACAGATGGATATCCGCGTGACCGTAACTGGTCAAGGCATTGAGTGAATACAGCATCGCGGACCTGTTATCCATGGATGCGCCTAGAAATCTGTAAGCGATCGCCCAGATGCCGGCTTCGAAGGCGTGCAGTATTGATGCCGCCAGCGCCGTTCCACCGATGATAAAGTTCGCGAAGAGCGGTGAATACCGGGAATGCTGCCGGCCACCCAACCTGGAGTCTACCTCTTGATTGATTAGTCCAAGCGCGTAAGCGTGAAAAACCACGCACAACACGATCAGTGGCAAGCCCCACGCCCAATCCGCGCCCCATGCGGGAAGATCTCTGGGATCCATAGATAACCTCACTTCTGCGTTCTCTCGGCCGGTGCAGTCGTCACTGTACTGCGAAACAGAGAAAGGCAAATTCTTCGAGAGTTTACTGCTCGACAGAATTCAAGCACGCGAAAGCCGGGAGGCGTGTGCCGCATCGTGAACCTCGGCGCCACGCGCACTGAAAGAAAGCAAAGAGTGTGCTGATGCTAGGCAGGGCCCTTCTGGAAGTGAACTGTCAAAACTAACAGTTTTCTGCTAAGCCACGTGTTGACAACACATCTGAAACCGGCGCGAATTCGCTTGTGCCGCGACTCGATTTAACCGGCACGATTCGAAACGGCCCGTATTAGCCCAGGCAATGCTGTCACTTCTGACAATTGCGACGCGCGAGGGCAACGGGCAAGATCGCGCGGTCACATGTCCGAGGTGGCTCGTCGTTTTTCGTTCGTCAGAAAAGGAAAGAGGAGAAAAATTATGATGCATAAGATCCTGCTCGCGGGAATGCTAGTTACTGTCGGTTTAAGCATGAATGCCGCAGCGCAAACCACACCCGCACAGCAAGGTGCGCCTACAGTGAAGACGGGGACGGCTGTGAAGTCCAAGGCAGCTGCTCCGGCTCCATCTGCAACGGCCAAGAATCAGTCACAGAAAACGACCATCGGCAAGGGCAAGGCCACCGCAAAGGCCGCCGCTCCATCCGCATACTGGACGGAAGAAGTTGCCATGCAGGACGACGGCAGCGTGGTGACCACCGAGTTTCTGAACGACGCGAAAAAGGGAATCGTTTACGCTTACGGAGTGGATGATTTCACCTGTGCGAATGGCAAAACGGAAAAGGCCGGTATCCTGGAAGCGGTTTACGCCGCGGGCAACAAAGGAGGCCATCCAGTGGGCTCCGGATATTACATTGTGAGCCTGAACGCCGGACAGTGCGCCGCGAAGAAAGCGGGCGCGTACGGCTGCAAGTTCGATGCCGCCGGAAATGCCACCGAGTGTGGCGCGATCGCGGTGAACGACGCCACTGGTGAGGTTGCCGTCGCGATCGTGAATTAAGGCCGCCTCGGCGACAGCCGAGTGTTGCCGCGCCCTAAGTGAGTGCGTCGGAATGTTCCCGGATTCAGAGCCAATGCGGCGGCATTCGACGCAGCGGATTCACGTCCGCGAGTGACGCGGCCATCGCACATGTAGTTTTCAAGTTCCCGAGAACTCGGGTGGGTTCGATAGTTGCGCACAACTCCGATGGCTTGCGTCTGCTGCTATTCGTATCGGAGCGCGACCATGGGATCCACCTTTGTAGCGCGGCGTGCCGGAATATAGCAGGCGAGGAATGCCACTGCGGCCAATGCTAGCGCGACCGCGACATAGGTGATCGGATCACTGGGCTTGACGCCGTAAAGAAAGGTTGTGATCAGGCGCGACAACCCGAGCGCCAATGCCGCTCCAACCACCACTCCGATGCACGTCAGCTGCAATCCCATTTTTGTGACCAGCTTTAGGACGTCGCCAGGTTGCGCTCCCAGTGCGATGCGGATCCCGATTTCATGCGTGCGCTCGTTCACCGAATAGGACATCACGCCATAAATTCCCACGGCGGCGAGCAGGATCGCCACGCTCGCAAAGATCCCCAGCAGCTGCATGTAGAAACGCCAATCGCCGAGCGAAGCGCCCAATATTTCTGCCATGGACCTGACGCTGCTAATGGGCTGATCGGGGTCAATGTTGGCGATGGCCTGCTTTATGCTCGCAACCAAGCCTGCTTGACGTCCCAGCGACGTGCGCAAGACCAGATTCTCATGCAAATGAGCGCGCGTTGCTCCACCAGGAAAGACGGCGGGTTGCTGGAGGTAAGAAGCGTAAACAAATGGCAACGTCTCTCTTCCCAACCCGCGATGCTTTACGTCTCCCACCACACCGACGATCTGCCGTGGGCGAGGCTGATCCACCGGGTACGGATCGTAGCGCAGCAGAATTTGCTGCCCGATCGGATCTTCGTTCGGAAAATATTTGCGTGCGAACGTTTGATTAACGACGATCACCCAGGGAGTGTTCTCAGTATCGTGCGCGTCGAGATAGCGCCCCTTCACCAGCGGAATTTTCATCGTGCTGAATATCCCGGCGCTCGTCTCGCTATATCCCGCGTTCGGCCGGTCATCCGGAGGCGGTGCCGGATGCCCCAAAATCGAAAATGTGTACTCCTCTGTGCAGCAATGCATGGGCAAGGCGCCGATGAGGGCCGCTGACTCGACGCCGGGCAACGCACGAGCATTATCGAGCAGACGCGTGTAAAAATTTGTCGCCGTGGGCAGAACCTTTTCCATGTCGCCGCCCGGCACGCGTTCCAGATACTTGCCCCCTTCCGGTAGCTGAAAGTCCATAGTGAGCAGGCGGTTGTAGTCGAATCCTGGATTCACTCGCTTCAAATGCATGATGGTGTTGATCATCAAGCCCGCGCCCACGAGCAAAACCATCGCCAGCGCCACTTCGGAAATCACCAATGCATGCCGCGCCAGCCGGCTGGACGCCGACATCGTTTTGCGTTCGCTTTCGCGCAACACGGCATTCAGATCGGGCCGAGAGGCGCGCAGCGCAGGCGCCAGTCCAAATAAAATGGCTGTCAGCAGCGAAATCCCCAAAGTAAAGCCGAGCACGCGCCCGTCCAGCGTAATCAGCTCCGCGTTCGGGAAGTCTCCTCCGGCCAGCGCTAGAAACACCCGTATGCCCACGAGCGTCAACGCTGTGCCCAGCACGCCTCCCATCACCGCCAGCAAAACGCTCTCCGTCAGCAACTGCTGCAACAGGCGACGGCGCTCCGCACCCAGAGACATGCGCAACGCATATTCTTTGCGCCGCGTTTCGGTGCGGAACTGCATCAGATTCGCGACGTTTACGCACGCAATCAACAGCACAAACGCAACGGCGCCCAGAAGCGGGTACAGCGCACTGCCCGCGCCGCGGTACAGATCCTCGTGCAAGGGAAAGACCTTGTCGCCCAAGCCCTTGTTTGTGGACGGATAATCCTGTTCCAGGCGTCGCCCAATCACATCCATATCGGCTTGCGCTTGCGCCAGCGTCACGCTAGGTTTCAGCCGCGCCACCGGCATCAACCAGTGATCGAATCGGGCACTGTAGCGGCCGTTGGCGGGATTGATCGGCTGCCACAGATCAATCGGGAACCCATAGAAGGGAGCGAATCCCGGTGGCATGACTCCAACAATCGTGGAAACGACTCCCTCGATATTGAGAGTCTTCCCCAGCACGTGCGGGTCGCCGTTGTACTCGCGCTTCCAGAACGGAGTGCTGATCACTATGGCTTGCGAGAGGTCTTGCTGCTCGTCCGCATCGAAAATTCGGCCGAGAACCGGCTTTGCTCCCAGCTGGACAAAAAAGTTGGGCGTGACGTATTGCGTGTGCAGCGGCCGCGGCTCGCCGACTCCGGAAACGATCGCCTGGTCCGTGAAGCTGCTCAGCGAAATATCTTCGAAGACGTGGTTCTGCTTCTTCCAGTCCACATTTTCGGCGATGGGCGGCGCGTTCATGGAATCAGGGTGAGCCTGATCAACCTGCCAGATCACGACGAGGCTTTCCGGTTGCGGATACGGAAGAGGGCGGTACAGCAGCGCGTTCAGCACACTGAAAATCGTGCTGTTTGCGGCGATTCCTAATGAAAGAGACAGGACGACAACCGCGAGGAAGCCCGGGCTCTTGCGCAGCCCGCGCGCCGCGAATTTCACATCAGCCCAGAGAGTCTCGAACACCTGAGGGATTAGCATGTCCGCGTTACCTCCTCGGCTCAATTGGGAATTCACACGGGGCCCACGCTCGATCTTAGAAACCGTTGGAAGTTCGATTCGCCTGCTTCAACCTTGGCTACCAGTTCTGCCACATATTCTGACGCACCCGCAATCAGAATGGTAGCTTTCGGGGTGCGCTTCATAATCTGATACGAGCCCGGAAACCCGATAGTTCCACAGCTTTCTGGCAACAAACAGAAGGCCCTTTGGGTGTAGCCGTGTTACCAGCAATCGGCTCTGGCCACGGAAGTATCCTCTGTGCTGCATCGTTGTGGAAGCGTAGAAACTTAACTTCTACAGTAATTGCTGCCAGCTCAACCCGTGGATGCAACACCATCCATCGGATTGATTCGGCAATGCTTCCGCGGGACAACCATCTGTTTGGCTGCCGGCGAGCAAATCCAGCCAATCGCAGGTCGCCGCTGTGTCGTCCGTGCGCTCACTCCTTCGCCCTCCGTACTTCGTCCTCATTGCTTGGCGGAACTCGCCGCCGTAGGGTGCGGCTCGCCGAAATAGGGAAAATCCGGGCGCACCAGCCGCATATCGGGTGCTACCCCATCGCCGAGGGCCGTGTTCGTGACCAGAGTGAGAATCACGTCCATCACGTCGTCGCAGAAGCCGCGGCCGTTGAAGGCGGCAAAGCTGAACGAGGCGGGCGTGTCCAGTTCATACGGCAGGACCGATGGACAGAGGCGCGCGAGGAGTTGCGAAGCGTATGCGGATGGGTCGGCCGACGGGTGGGCGAGCGCGGTGACTTTTTCCACGAAGTCGCGCATCGGTTTGGAGAACAGCGCCACTTCGTCCTCCGGGACTGCGCGGTTGTAGCTTTCCGATGCGTCCTGCAGCGAAGGATCGGAGAGCAGCATGTGGGTGATCATCGGCAGGCCCCAACGCGACACCTGCACCTCCGGCGCGTGCCCAAAAAGCGATGCCGTAGCCCAGGCGTGCACCACTCCTCGGCCGATCAGGCTGCTCGGGACCTCCAAAACGATGGCGCTGACGTTGTTACCGGCGAAGAAGCTCTGGCCATTCTGGAACGACTCCGGCGCGAACCGGTTTTCAGACCACAGAGCTTTTCTGAAGCACCGAAACCGACGCCGTTGGTGGCGAACAGATCGGGCGCGAGGCCTGCGTACGCCAGGCAGCCAGAATCCGCTTTCACGACGCGTCCCGTGTTCCCGGAAATGATGAGTTCGCCCGCGGCACCCTTCAGAGCGTCTGCTCCGGTGGCGCGCCGGACCGCGAAGGTCTGAACGTGCAGGTGCCCGCCGCTATCGGCGTGGGCTGGCGCACCGAACTGGACCTTGAAGGTGACGTCTTCGCGAAGATCGCGATCCGTGTCGAAGCGAAAGGCGTAGAGCGCTTCGTCGCGGAACGTGTCGGGCGCGCCGGCGCCGGCGTTCGGATTCACGGTCAAAGCCATCACCGTTGTGCCCGGACGGCCGCGAAACAAATAGAAGTCGCATATGTTGATGCGGGGGTCTTCCTTTGCGGTAGGCGTATCGAAATGATGCGACATGGCGAATCTTCTCCTAATGGGTGAGATGCGAGGTCAAAAGCTCAATCGCTCGGATGCGGGGCCGATGGGGCGATCATCCTTGACATCCTCACCCTCATCGGAAAATTTTTCAAGTTTGCAATGGAAATGAAGCAATTCCCAAGCCCTGATTTGTCGAGCGCGTTAAAAGTGTCGACACAACACTTGCTGGCACTTACTGGCGTAGCATGCCGCGAATTCGATACAATCGCGGTTTGGGCTGCGCTATACATTGCCGCCTGCCGATGCGCGCGGCCCATTTCAAGGAGACATTCCATGCCATCTTTTCCCGGGGTTGATTTCCTCGACTTTGATTCCCTGTTGAGCGACGAAGAGAAACTCGCGCGCAATACCGCGCGGCAGTTTGTGGATGCGGAAATCATGCCCATCATCGAGGAATACAACCGCGAAGGAAAATTTCCCGTGCAACTCGTGCCACAGATGGCCGAGTTGGGACTTTTCGGCGCGAGTCTGAAAGGCTATGGATGTGCGGGCATGTCCAACGTGGAATATGGACTGGTGACACAGGAGCTGGAGCGCGGCGATTCCGGGCTGCGCAGCTTCGTTTCCGTGCAGTCCGCGCTGGTGATGTATCCGATCCACGCGTTCGGTTCGGACGCTCAAAAAGAAAAATGGCTGCCGCTGCTGCAACAGGGAAAAGCGATCGGATGTTTCGGGCTGACGGAACCGCAATTCGGATCGAATCCCGGTGGGATGCTGACCCGCGCGGTGAAGAAGGGCGGCGACTACATCCTGAACGGCGAAAAAATGTGGATCACCAGCGGCTCGATTGCAGACGTGGCCGTGATTTGGGCGAAGTGCGAGGACGAGGTGATCCGCGGATTCCTGGTGGAAAAAGGCACGCCGGGTTACAAAGCCTGGGACGTGCACGGAAAATATTCGCTGCGCGCCTCGGTGACATCCGGCCTGGCCATGACGGACTGCAAAATTCCGGCGGGAAATCTGCTTCCCGGCGTCGAAGGATTGAAAGGCCCGCTTTCCTGCCTGAATCAGGCGCGCTACGGCATCGGCTGGGGCGGCATCGGCGCGGCAATGGCGTGTTACGACACCGCGCTGAATTACGCCAAGCAGCGCAAGCAATTCGACAACAAGCCGATCGCTTCGCACCAGCTGGTGCAGGAAAAATTGGTGTGGATGATCAACGAGATCACCAAAGCGCAATTTCTGGCGCTGCAAGTGGGGCGGCTGAAGGACGCGGGACGCGTGCATCCTTCGCACATTTCGATGCTGAAGATGAACAACGTCTGGATGGCGCGCGAAACGGCCCGCATGGCCCGCGAAATCCTGGGCGCGAACGGAATCGTGGACGATTTCTGCGTGATGCGCCACATGAACAACCTCGAATCGGTGTTCACCTACGAAGGCACGCACGACATCCATAAATTGATCATCGGTGAACGGATTACCGGAATCGCGGCGTTTTCGTGAGCCGCGCTCCGATTCAACGCACCGCGAACGCGAAGCTGTTCACCTTGACCTGCGTGGTCGCAGCGCTGTTTGCAGTGGCGTTCCCCGCGCGCGCGACGGAGGCATCCTCGAAACCGAAAGTGCGCGCGATCACAGCGTTTGTGCGTCTCGATCCCGCGCGCTACCAGGAGCAAATTCAAGACACGCTGAAATTTTTGCGCCAAGCCAAAACCGCATTCGAAAAATCCGGCTACGAAGTGGAAACCATTCGCGTCACCACGCAACCCTTCCCCGAATACACGCGCGGAATGACGGACGATCAGGTGCTCGCATTCTTCCGCGACTACGACGCCCTTGCAGTGAAGGAAGGCTTCGACGCCGCAATCGGCCCCGCGATGATGACCGACGCAGACGACCCGCACCAAGCGGAACTGCTGGCGAAAATTATCGCAAATTCGAAGACGCTGGAAGGCTCGGTGTTCATCGCCGGAGAAGATGGCATTCACTGGAAATCCATTCACGCCGCAGCCGGCGTCATAAAATATCTGGAAGCGAACACGCTGCACAGTCAGGGAAATTTCAGTTTTACGTCCGCATCGCTGGTTCCTTCAGGCACGCCATTTTATCCAGCGTCTTATTTCACCGGTGAAGGAAAGCAATTCGCGGTCGGACTGCAGTCCGCAAACGTAGTGAGCGAAGTTTTCGCTTCGACAAAATCCCCGAACGAGGCCGAGGGGCGCCTGAAAAACACTCTCGGCATGTACGCGGCGCAGATCGAAAATACCGCGGTAGAGATCAGCAACAGCAGTGGTTGGAAATATGGCGGGCTGGACCTATCCCCCGCGCCGCTGATGGACGTTTCCATCGGCCGCGCGATTGAAAATTTCCTGGGCGCGCCTATAGGCTCCAGCGGCACGCTGACTGCGGCAGCGATCATCACCCGCGCGCTGAAAGCAATTCCAGTGAAGCAAGCCGGCTATTCGGGATTGATGCTGCCAATTCTCGAGGACACGGTTCTCGCGCAACGCTGGAGCGAAGGGCGCCTCCCGATCGATGCCCTACTTTCGTATTCTGCGGTTTGCGGTACGGGCCTCGACACGATTCCAATGCCCGGGGACGTCACCACCGAACAATTGGAGCGCATCCTGGGAGACGTCGCCAGCCTTTCCGTGAAATGGCACAAGCCGCTTTCAGCCCGCCTGCAGCCAGTCACCGGAAAGAAGTCCGGCGAGATGACGGAATTCGACGATCCCTTCCTGGTGAACGCCAAAATTCAGTAGCGATTTACTTCGCCAAGTCGTTTTGTCCGGCAGCAACTAATTGGCGCGCTTGGTCAATCCAGTTCAGGACCACCGTGGGCCCGGAAGCCGCGGCGGTTCTGCCGCCCGTGAGTTGCAACATCACGAAGTGCTGACCGTCGGGCGTCACATCATAAGAGCCTAGCGGAGCGCGCATCTCGAAACGGTCCGCGAAAAGCTGCTCGGGTTTTCCCGGTTGGAACGAGCCTTTCTCAACGGAGTAGGGCATCGCGACGAGCGCACGCCCATCCACATAGAAAAGTTCGTGACCGCTTCTCGACCATCGCGGGTCAAATCCGCCGCCGCTGGAGATTTGCCATTTGCCTCCCGGACCAGGAAAAGGCACCACAAAAATCTCGACGGTCCCGGCTTCGGGCGAGGTATAGGCCAGCCAGTGCCCATCCGGCGACAACGCCGGCGCGAAGCCCCTGCCCACCCCTGGAACCTCACGCGCTTCTCCGGGTTTCCCTGCTTCGTCCACCGGCAGGGTCCAGATCTCACAACAGCTCCCATCCTTCGCCGAGAGCCGTTGGAACGCCAGAATTCGACCGTCCGGCGACCAGGAGGATGGATACGCGTTCAAAATGTTTTCCGGGGTCAAAGCCCGTTCTTCGCCGGAGCCATCGGCGCGTTCCCAGTAAATGGATTGCCCGGAGCCGTTCGACGTGCTGCGAGGATGCGCATAGGTGAGCCGCTGGCCGTCCGGTGTCCATTGAGGCCAGCTCGCGCCAACGGTGCCAAGCATGGCGCGAGACGTAGTCTTTCGCTCCAAGTCGTATATCCAGATGTTGCCCGTGCCCTGCTGGAAGGCGAGACGCTTGCCATCGGGAGAAAGGCGTGGCACGGCGGCGTCCGGCTGATCGCTTACCATGACTGAGGAGTTGCCCTTGCGGTCCATCAGCACCAGATTAAGATTCTGACCCGCCGAACCGCCATCCAAGTGAACCGCCGTACCATCTTTGGACACGCTGAGCTGTGCGCTGCCGTTGGATATATCGTAGTTCACACCCTGCATCATCGGAATCGCGGTGCCGGTGATTTTCAATGCGCCGGCATCAAAGGGAGCGACGAACACGGTGCCCTGCGAAACGTAGGAGAGATAACCTCCGGTGAGGTAGCGCCCAAAGTAGGCGTTCTCCACCAGCACTTTGGGGACGCCGGTATCGAGCGGAGCGACGTCCACACTGGCATGCCCGAAAAAGTTATTGTCCGACGATGCCGTGAATAGGACAGCTTTGCCGCCGGGAAGGAATTGCGGCCAACGGTGAGTGATCTCGGAACGCGCCGTATCCAGATGCGTGGCCACCGCCGGCGTACCGCCGTTTGCGGAAACGCGATACAGCGCGCTGGTAAATTGCGTCGGGAAGATAATCGTGCCGTCTTCACTCCAGTCTCCGCCACGAGAGCCGCCCGCGTCGCACAACGCAATGGGTGCGCCGCCGCGTACCGATATTTTCTTCAATTTTCCGTCCGCGAAAAAACCGATCCATTGACTGTCCGCAGAAAAAAAAGCCGCTTGCGCTCCCGCCGCGCCGTCCAGCGGCTCCGCCGTCACTTTGTCCAGCTCCCGCACGTAGAGTTGTCCCGCACCAGAGCCGCCGCCGCGCGTGACATACGCCACGCGCATGCCATCGGGAGAAATGATTACAGCTGGCCCGCTGGCTATCTCCAGCTGCTCGGTAGCAGGAATCCACAACGACAGTTCCACGGGCTTCCGCTCGGGAGGATTCCCGGCCCGACGCAGCGCATACACCGCGACCAGCAATCCAACACCGAGCGCAGCGGCAAACACCCACGGCACGATGCGCTGCCAGGAAGCCGTGCCAGCTCCGGACGAAAGATATGTCGCGCCTGAGACGCCATCGGCTTCGGCGCCCAGTGAGACTGCGGAGAGGCCACTAGAGCGCGCTCGGGCTGACGAGCCTTGCGACACGCCTCGCGACGAACCGCCTGATGAACCGGTCGTCGAATTCGATAGTCTGTCGGACGCGTCTTCCGCTGGCTGCGCAGGATACGACGCCGAACGGCCGGTATCGCCATCGCGCTTCACGCGCTTCAAATCCGCGCGCATGTCCGAAGCATTCTGGTAGCGCAGGTCGCGGTCTTTCTCCAGCGCCTTGTTGATCACGTCTTCGAGCTTGGGGGGAATTTCCGGATTCAGTCGCACCGGAGCCGCTGGCGCGCGATTCAAGATCGCATCGGTAATCACGCCAGAAGTTTCACCGCGAAATGGCAGAGCGCCAGTAGCCATTTCGTAGAGAACCACGCCGAACGAAAACAGATCGCTGCGCGCGTCGAGTTCCTTGCCGCGCACCTGCTCGGGCGACATGTACGCGACCGTGCCAACCGCAACACCCGGGCTGGTGAGATCTTCCGGATTCACTCCAGCCGTCAACTGCCCCGCAAGGACCGCATCCTGCGTGACGGTGTGCACAACCGCGCGGCGAATCTGCTTGGCCAGCCCGAAGTCCAGAATTTTGGCATTCCCGCGCTCGGTGACGAAAACGTTCGCGGGCTTGATGTCCCGGTGCACGATTCCCTTGCTGTGCGCCGCGTCCAGCGCATCGGCAATCCCGATCGCAAGACCCAGCAGAACATCAATGTCCATGGGCTGTTCAGCGATGCGATGCTTCAGCGTGGTGCCGTCCAGATATTCCATGGCGATGAAAGCTTCGCCGCTGTGATCGTCAATTTCGTAGATGGTGCAGATGTTGGGATGATTCAGTGCAGAGGCGGCCTTGGCTTCGCGTTGAAAACGGCTAAGAGCTTGCGGATCGTTGGCGACATCGTCGGGCAGAAACTTCAGTGCCACAAAGCGGCCGAGCTTCACATCTTCGGCTTTGTACACGACGCCCATTCCGCCACCACCGAGTTTTTCGACGATGCGGTAATGCGAGACGATGCGACCAATCGGAGACGGAACATCAGGCATGAGCGGCGCTCATATTAGGACGCGCGCCAACGCAAGTCAACGAACGGAACACGCGCGAGTTGCCGGCCTGAGGCCCTCTGCGCAAACAAAAACCCCACCCTTCAAGAACAAAGGGTGGGGCACCCCGTCTTACTCGACGACGCAATAGTTAACGCCGTCGCGGCTACTTGCGACTAGTAGGGTGTGGGTTGCGGTTGACGGTCGGCGCGCAGCGGCTTGGTGGCTAAAAGTTTCTTGGGTTTATTCAGGCTCTTCGTCTTTCTCGTCTTGGGCATGGCGTCCTCCCATTTGCTTCCGTTCGACTTCGCGCGAACCCATGCCGCTTGGTTACGAGCCCTGCTGCGTGTACTTGATTTGCAGGTTCCCGTACGGAAGCGTAATCGATTCGCTGGGCGCGGTCATTTTGGTGAGAGGCTTTTGCTCTTCCAGCTTCGTGGATTTCCGGAGACGCTTTGAGCTCTTCTTTGCTTTCTTTGCGGTGGCCATGATTTCCTCCCGTCAATTTAACTGCCAGCCTGCTGAATGCATGATAGATGCCAAAGCCTCGTTCGGATTGCAAGACTGAAATGATTGCAGTTAGGAGCGCCGCGCCGCTCGGCTGGCGTTGAAATTTTAATCATGCAGTGGAAATTTCAACCCTCTTACGGTGACGGTACACGCCCGCGCAATCGCGATCGTGGCGCTGCGGGACGCACCGCGGCATTCCGCTCAGAGCCATTCCGCCGCTAATCTTGCTCGCCAATCGTTTGCGCGTACGTCTTGCCGTAGGGATAGAAAAGCTCCTTGCGCCCCTGTTGCCACGCCGCCTTCAGTTCCGGCGTGGTAATGTCCCAGTCAGGCCGGCATTTTTTCGTGACGGCGCGCAGATCCCGGCGCAGCTCCTCCACCGTGGGCCGCCCCAGGAACCAGTAGCCGTTGTAGATCTTGTAGATCACCAAGCCCGGCTCGAGCACAATCACGTGCGGGATCATCGGGTTGTGCGCCGCATCAGTGTATTCCGCGATATCAAGATCTTTCTGCACCACGCGTCCAGCATCAGAGAGAAAAGGCCAGTGCGCGCCAATGCCCGTACGGAATTCGTTGGTCTCCGTAATGTTGTCAGTGCTGATGGTGACCAGCCGGCAATAAGACACCTCCAGCTCCCGATGCAATTGCACCAAGCCTTCCGCCTGGCGCCGATCCTTAGGACAGAAACCGCCCCGGCTCAGCACCAGGACCATGGGATGTTGTCCCTGCAGTTCGGAGAGCTTCCGCCGTTTCGCAGTGTGGTCTGTAAGCTCGTAATCCGGCAGCACGGCTCCCGGAACAATGTCAGTTCGCATGTGAACTCCTCAAGAGTAGTCTCTAATTACTCCATCGCGTAGGCCCTGAAAATCCGGTCGTGGTTCTTCATGCCGCCGCTACTTCATGAAGTCGCGGATGTATTGCGCGATCGGATCCGCCGCGGTATCCAGCGCGAAATGAGGGCCATCAACAATGTGTACTTCGGCCTTCGGCACATCGCGGCGATACGCTTCCGGCTCCGATGGGTCGAACGAGCTTTCATATTTGCCCCAGATCACCAGCAAGCGCGGCTGCTTCTCGCGCATCCACGCTTGCCACTTCGGATAATTTTCGACGTTGGTGCGGTAATCGTAGAAGAGGTCGCTCTGAATGTCCGCCTGCCCCGGCTGATTGAGAAAATAATATTCATCGGTCCACAGATCCGGGTCGTGGCGCTCCAGGTCGGGATCGTCGCCCACGTGCCGCGCGCGCGTCGTCGCCAGCGAGAGGAGGTTGGTGCGCAACGCCGCTTCGTTCGGCGCGCGATCGGCCCAATAAGCGCGCCGAGTCTTCCAATTCGCGCCCAGGCCTTCGTTGTGCGCCACCGCGTCCTGCACGATCAGCGCCTCGACTCGCTCCGGATGCGCCAGGATCATGCGAAAGCCAACCGGCCCGCCATAATCCTGCATGTAAAGCGTGTAATGCGCCAGGCCGAGCGCTTCCGTGAAATGATTCATGATCTCGGCGATGTGATCGAAGGTGTACGCAAACTTTTTGGGGTCGGGCCAGTCGCTGTGCCCGAAACCCGGATAGTCAGGCGCGACCATGTGATAGCGATCAGCGAGCCGCACAAAGAGAGGATCGAATATGCGCGACGAAGACGGCAATCCGTGCAACAACAAAAGCGTCGGCGCATCCTTCTCCCCGGCTTCGCGGTAGAAGATCGAGAGGCCATCAATCTGTATGGTGCGATAAGAGATTGCATGTTCCACGGGACGTTGCCTTCCTCGGCCTTGGGCCTCGGCCGCCAATTGAAATGACCCGACGATCATGGAGACTGCAAGCACCAAAATTTCTATTCGGACCTTCGGCGCCATAATCACTCCGTCTGAGAAAAGATGCTATCTGCCCGCTTCCGCGCAGCGATGCGCCTGCATCTGGGCGATCACATAAATGATGTCTGTCAGAGTGAATCGGATGCAGCGTAAGCGAAAAGGCCCGGGCAATAGGTGACCGTCACGGTCAGCCGCACAACTGGGACGCGAGATTTTTGAATCAAGTTATATTGGGTGTCAACAGAGCAAGAACGGCGAAAATGTTGCTCACGTTCCGGGGCCACACGTGCGAATAACCCCTTGTTAGGATTTCGCCCACTTAGATTATGATAGGCCTCCCGGAAGGAACGTCCCAGCCGCCGGAAGCAAATCACATTTCAGGAGCCGCCATGGAGAAAGAACTCAGCCTCGAATTCCTGCGCACAGTCGAAAACGCAGCCATCGCTTCGGCGCGCACCATGGGCCAGGGCGACCGCTCGGGCTCCGACCAGGCCGCCGTAGAAGCCATGCGCGCCGAAATGGATCGCGTGGGCATGGACGGCACCATCGTCATCGGTGAAGGCGAACGCGATGAAGCCCCCATGCTCTTCATCGGAGAAAAAGTGGGCGCGGCCGTGCGCGACAAGACTCGCGAATACCCCAAAGTGGATATCGCCGTTGACCCGCTGGAAGGCACCAATCTTTGCGCGACGGGCGAGCCCGGCGCAATCGTGGTGCTCGCCGCCAGCGAACACGGCGGCTTGCTGCACGCCCCCGATCTCTACATGGAAAAAATCATCGTCGGCCCGCCAGCCAAGGGCGCGATTGATCTGGACGCCCCGGTTAAAGACAACCTCCGCGCGATCGCCCGCCGCTACGACCGCGACGTCGAAGACCTGGTGATCGTAGTGCTAGATCGCCCGCGCCACGAAAAGCTGATCGCGGACATACGCAAAGCCGGCGCGCGCATCCGCCTGATTTCCGACGGCGATCTCTCCGCCGGCATTTCCGCAGCAGTGCGCGGCACTTCCGTCCACGCCGTAATGGGCACAGGCGGCGCTCCAGAAGGTGTGCTCACCGCGGCTGCTCTGCGCTGTCTAAACGGGCAGATACTCGCGCGGCTGGTTGTCTCCAAGCCCGAACACCTCGAACGCACCGCCGCAATGGGCATCAAGGATCCCAAGCGCATTTACGAAACGGTGGACCTCGCGCCGGGAAAGAAAATCATCTTCGCCTGCACGGGAGTCACCGGCGGCGGCCTGCTGCACGGCGTGAATTTCTTCCGCGACGGCACGCGCACTCATTCCCTGATCATGACTCTCGAGGAAGCCGAAGTGCGCTTCATTGATTCCGTGCATTTAGACCGGCATCCCGGCGTCGAAGTGCGTTTCAACTAGCCGGCGGCCGCGCCACGACGGAAACATTTTCACACTTCATTGCGTATCTATGAGCGTATAACAGGCAAGAGGTGAATTATGTCTAGCGCTTCCGGAAGGCCACCTGTGGCTATTCCTCCGCAGCGGCAGCGGCGCAGCAACAATGCGGTGTGGTGGATTCTGGGAATTGTCGCCGGCGGCATCGTGGTGATGGTGCTCTTCGGCCTGGCGCTTGCCGGCCTCTTCATCCGCAATCTGCGCGTCCACAATCAGGGCAATAACGTTGAGATTCAGACGCCGGTCGGCGCCATCAAAGTGAACAAGGACGTCCCGCGAGCATCGGGTCTGCCTGTCTTTCCCGGAGCAAAATCCGCCGACAACGACAACAGTGCGAAGGTGGATCTTTCCGCGGGAGATGGAGCAGTGGGCATCGCCGTCGAACATTTCACCACGTCCGACAATTTAGACCAGGTGGACAAATGGTACGCGCACCGTCTGGGCCCAAGCTTCCGCCGCGAAGAAAACCACGATCACAAGCCGATCCACGGCGTCACAGTTGACTCGGACACCGACCTCGCATTCGTGGACGACCACGGCGACGGCGTGCGCATCGTGGCACTCACCAAAAAAGACGATGGCGTGGACATCGTGCTGTTTCGCGCGGGAAAGAAAGAAGCGCAGTAGTTCCCTCACACTTTCGCCCCGCACGGGTTGGCCCCACGCAAGCTCGCCTAACGGAGTTCGCCCTCAGCATGTTGCGCTAAAGTTTTTCGTGGATTAGACCAAGCGGAGAAGAACGCCGAGCGGGATGGCTCGGTGGTGTCGGCGTTCTCGCCCGAACGGATTTCCGGCCGTTCGGGAGCGGGCCTGGCAGCCGGCCGAAGCAAGCGTGCCAAGCCCTACCCAGAATCCGGCCTGTCCATCAGGCGTTGCGCCTTCCCATCCCGCAACGACTAGCGGTGTAGCGCCGTCGCAGTGTGGGGCATGTGCTGTTGCCGGCGCGGCATATGGTGAGGCAAGCGCTCGGCAACTTGTGGCGGTAGCACACGCACCGTGTGATTGGTGCTGACGTGTTCGCTGATCGCCTGCAAGCGCTTCAGAATGCCCTGCCACTGCGTCCAATCAAGCTGCCGCAGGTACGGGCGAAGACCCTGAATGAAAGGATCTTCCAACACCGTCTCGCCATTGGTCTCCGGCACGAAGAAGCGGTTCAGGCCAACGCCCAGTGCTTCGGCAATCTTTTCGAGAGTGCCGAGACTTGGCGTCATCTGTCCACTTTCAATGCGGGACAAATAGGAGCGAGAGACGCGCGAACGAGCCTGTAGCTGGCTCTGCGTCATGCCGCGTGACTCGCGCAATTGTCTGATGCGCTGGCCGATGTTCTCCACAGTTTCGCGGTTCGGCCAGTTCTCAAACAGTTGGCGATCGTCCCCCGGCAAATCCTGGGGCGACGGCGTCGGAATGACGAACGTCACCTTCGGGGGCAGCATGCGCAGACAACGACGGCAGTTGTCCGTGCGTGTCCGGTATTGAACTAAACCACATACCTGACATCGAAGTACTTCACGATCCAAATCCATGCTCGCTTCTATGGCTTCTTTTTCCGCCACCGGTTCTCCTCACAGACTATTCCGGCGATGCGAAGGGGAGGAACGTCACAACAGGGGAAGGCAGAAACAGGCGCGGGAGCGATTCTCCACACGGTGCCATTTCTTGTCAAGCCCTTTTTCGTCCTCTAGCCGGAATCAGTCTAACTCCCTCGCAGCGGATCCCACAATCAGAGGCCGTTTAACTACCCCCACAGCCCTGAAAGCGGTGCGACTTTTCTTCGCCCTAGCCGTTTCACGTCCGCTATCGAGATGAACACAATGCCATTCAGCGTCATCCGCTGACGATTTGTGCTTGCAATTCTGTTGCCCACACTTCGCGTGATTTTTTCGCCGTCATTCGCTCGATTCGCGACTCGTTGCTCGGAATTCGCGCCCGCAAAGCGTTTGTGTTCAATGAATGACGAGAACAAACACCGAATCGTCTGGGACTACTACTTATGCGCTCGCCGAACTGTCTCAAAACTATACGTCTCATTCCTTCACGCGCGCTCCGATTGAGACAGTTTTGCCGTAAGTCCTATTGATGAATGTTGACCGTTACCGCGTGTTGAGGGCATATCTGGTTTCCTCATTGGCGTTCGCTAATAAACTCGACGTTAATGCATTTGGCTCGAGCCTACCGCGGATTTTCATGGCGTCGCGCCACAAATACTCTCCTGATCGGCGCATCAGGCGCCGCTGGACGGCCGCTTATGCTTCACGAGAGCCTCTGGCGGCGCGGTTCTGGTGTGCGGTAGACTCGAGCATGGGGCCTAAGAGAGGCCAAGAGGGGAATGATGCCGAATCGGGACGAATCCTGGAGCCTGCTCTGCGAATACACGCGTGGTGAAAGCCTCCGTAAACACGCGCTGGCAGTCGAGGCTTGCGTGCGAGCCTACGCCCGCAAACAGGGTGCGGACGAGGAGCTGTGGGGAGTGACAGCGTTACTCCACGATTTCGATTACGAACGCTGGCCGAACGCCGCACATCACCCAACAGAAGAGCATCCCTACGAAGGCTCAAAGATTCTGCGCGAACGCGGCTACCCAGGAGAGCTGATCCACGCCATTCTGGGCCACGCCGATTACTGCAACGTCGCGCGCACCTCGCCGCTGGACAAGACCCTCTTCGCCTGTGACGAGCTGGCCGGATTCCTCACCGCCTGCGCCCTGATCAAACCCAGCAAAAGCATCCACGAGGTAGAGGCAGCTTCAGTAAAGAAAAAACTGAAAGACAAAGCCTTCGCCCGCGGCGTCAATCGCGACGACGTTTACAAAGGCGCCGAAGAACTAGGCGTCCCCCTCGACGAACACATCGCCTTCTGCATCGCCGCCCTGCGCACCGTCGCAACAGAGCTGGGCCTGAACGGCGCGAGCGCCGTCGCTGCGCCGTAACTGTCGACGAAAGCAAACTTCCGTCGTGGCAGGTCCAGGACCCGCCCCCTGCTTGCTGGTCGGCGCTGCGTCCGGCATCAGCCGGCGCGTTCGATTCGAAATGTATAGCAACCCGCCGTAGTGCTGCGCACGTGGATGTAATCCACATCCGGACGCGCGAAAAGTTTTTCAATCTCAGCGTCCACGTTGCCGTTCTCGACGTATTCCGCTGCTACCAGCCGACGTCCTCGCGCGTAGGCGTTCAACGTTCTCGTGCTATTTCGCAGCGCGGCAGGAAAACCTCCGTGCTCTGGATAACGTTCGCAGGATTCCGCGTGAATGTACACCGGCCCCGGCAGCGGCAACGATTCGATGCCTTCGAATGCATCGTACGTGAACAGCGTCGCTTCTTCGGCGCCGGCCGCAATGATCCGCAAACAGTGGCGGCAGGGCGCGCCTTCGCCCGCAACGGAAGTATGCGCGGGATGGCCGTAGTGCGGATCTTTGTGCGTGCTGCGCACCGCATCGGCAATTTCCGTGGGTATCGCGACTACGCGTATCGGAATCATTTTTTCTCCTGGTGCGGTGTGATTGCAATTTGCTCGCTACAATAACTAGTTTGCGCGAGTTGGAGCTTCGCCGCCATCCGACTCTCGCGGCCAAATTTTGGAAAATATTTTCGTGGCGATTTGTGTGCTAGAATCCCGCTTCCATGGAACGCGCCGGAAATTTTCTGGGTGGGATGCTGCGCCAGTTGAAGCGTCCGGAGGCTGCCGTCGCCTGGCTTTCAGGCGTGTGGCCCAGCGTAGTGGGCAAGACGTTGGCGCGCCACACGCGTCCGGTGCGCTGCCACAAGGGCTGCCTGGAAGTTGCCGCCGACGGCAAGGCCTGGCGGAAGCAGCTCGAAGAAATGAAGAGCGAATTCTGCGCGCAGGTGAACAAAGCCTGGGGCAGCACCTTGGTCCGCGACGTCAAATTCATCGCCGCCAAGCCCGGGCCGAAGCACATATCGCACGAGCTAGACAACGAACACACTCCTTTCATCCGCCGCCGCAAAGCCTGACGAATTTCGCTGCGCTTTTCCGGCGCGCGCGGCGGCACTTGCGCTGCACCTCTTCTGTATTAAGATGGATGCCATGAATTCCCGACTGTTCACAACCGACCGCACCAAAAGCCCGCGCGGTGCCCGGAGTAGCAATGAAAATTAGCCGCGAAGACGTGCTGCGCGTCGCCCAACTGGCGCACCTGGACCTGGCACCCGAAGAAGTCGAAACGTACCGGGGCCAGCTCGACGAAATCCTCTCGTACATCGGCAAACTGCAGGAATTGGACGTCGCTGAAGTCGAGCCGATGACCCAGATGCGTCCGCGTAACGCCAGCGCGCCAAGTGTCACAGGAGCCGGAGCCGAACCCGAACTTCGCGACGATGTGATAGTCCCTTGCAACGTGGCGGATGCCGTACTCGCTGAGGCGCCTGACGCCGCCAAGCCGTTCTTCCGTGTTCCTAAGGTCATCGAGCGATGAGCGCCTCGCCAACCTGGACAATCGCGAGCGTGCGCGAAGCGCTGCTCTCCAAGAGAACCTCCGCCCGCGAGCTGGCCACTGATTTCTACGCCCGAATCGAGCGTCGCAATCCCGAGCTAAATGCGTTCCTTGCGCTTTGCCCGGAACGCGCCTATGCCCAGGCCGACCGCGTGGATGCTGCCATCGCGAAGGGCCAGCCGTTGCCGCCGTTAGCCGGGGTTCCCATCGCGATCAAGGACGTGATCAGTACCCAAGGCGTCCCCACGACCTGTGGTTCGAAGATCCTGCGAAAATATACGCCACCGTATGATGCCACCGCGGTCGACCGCCTGACAAAAGCAGGCGCTGTGATCCTCGGAAAGACAAATTGCGACGAGTTCGCGATGGGTAGCTCAAACGAAAACTCGGCATACGGTCCCGTACGTAACCCAGCGGCTCTGGATCGGGTGCCCGGAGGCTCCAGTGGCGGCTCAGCTGCCGCCGTAGCAGCTGGCTTATCGGTAGCAGCCCTCGGTACCGACACCGGCGGCTCGATTCGGCAACCCGGTGCCTACTGCGGCATACCCGCGCTGATGCCAACATACGGACGCGTATCCAGGTTTGGCCTAATCGCTTTCGCCTCCTCCCTCGACCGGATCGGCCCCTTTGCGACCAATATCACCGACGCGGCCACCGTAACGTCCATTATTGCCGGACATGATTCGAACGATTCGACTTCCGCGGCCGTCTCGGTACCCGACTACGTGGCCGAACTAGAGAATCCCATCACCGGCCTGAGAATTGGAGTTCCAGAGGACTACTTCGGCGCGGGCCTAGACCCGGAAGTAAAAACGAAAGTCCAGGCTGGTATCGCGCTACTTGAAAAGCTCGGCTGCAGGCGCGTGCCACTCAAGATGCCCCACACGGACTACGCAATCGCAACGTACTATATTGTCGCGACGGCGGAAGCCAGCTCAAATCTGGCGCGCTATGACGGAGTGCGCTACGGCCTGCGTGTCCCAGGCAACACGCTGATGGACATGTACCGCAGGACGCGCGAACGAGGATTTGGCCCGGAGGTAAAGCGGCGCATCATGCTGGGAACCTATGCGTTGTCGTCAGGCTACTACGATGCCTATTATCTGCGCGCCCAAAAAGTCCGCTCGCTGATCGCTCGTGATTTCGCCAACGCGTTTGAGAAGGTTGACGCGATTCTCACTCCCACCGCTCCCACTCCCGCGTTCAAACTGGGCGAAAAAACGGCCGACCCGCTGCAGATGTATCTCGCTGACATATATACTGTTACAGGATCGCTCGCCGGCATTCCGGGGATCTCAGTTCCCTGCGGAAAGACAGCCGCCGGACTACCCATCGGCATGCAGATCTTCGCCAGTCACTTCGCCGAAACCCGCATCCTGCAGCTGGCCCGCGCGTTCGAAAAGGCCGGTGGGTTCTCGATCTAAGGAGATGCGCTCCTGAAAGACCTCGCCCCCATCTTCCAACATCTGCAAACTTCGCGAGCGAAATTGCTATCTGTCTCTGAGGAAGTCAGCAATCTGCACTGGCGCGAATCGCCTGGACCTGACCGCTGGTCTGCGGCCGAAGTGATCGCGCACGTAAGCTTGGTGGAAGAAAGAACAATTTTCGGCATGAAAAGGCTGCTGCGCGCAGCACCCCAACCTGCGCCGCTAAGCAAGCGCTTCCACCTGCCACTCGCTATCGCCGTCTGGCGCGGGCGCAAAGTGCGCACGCCCATCCCGTTGGATCTCCAGCGCGTGCGCGACAAGCAGGACTCTTTTGCGGGCTTAATTGAAGCGCGCGAAGCGACCCTAGCCTTCATCGAATCAACGCGTGGCTCCGATGTGAGCGTTTATCGTTTCGAGCACCCCTTCCTGGGCAGCCTCAACATGTACGACTGGTTCCGCACGATCGGCTATCACGAATTGCGCCACGCGAAACAAATCCGTGAACTTGTAGAAACATTCCACCATTAGACTTTCGTTTCCTGTTTGTGGCAAGAATGTGCAATCGAGGGCTTCGGAGCGGTTTCGCCTGTTCCGGTGTCAAATCATAGAGAGAGCGAGGGTTCGGCTCACCCCGGTACCAGGGAGTTCTAGCCGCCTAGAACGGAAGGACTATTGCAGAGAACATTAGCAGCATTTAATTTGTTTTCAGCAT
This sequence comes from uncultured Acidobacteriota bacterium, assembly GCA_963710845.1. Lineage (GTDB taxonomy): Bacteria > Acidobacteriota > Terriglobia > Acidiferrales > UBA7541 > Palsa-295. Next base: position 348,003 of record CAVQBU010000014.1, read on the forward strand.
CGAGGCAAGCAGGAGGCCCGGCGATGGTGCGAATCAAGTCGAGTCAGAAAATCTTCACCGAAGACGAGGTGGTCTCCCTCACGGGCATCTGCACCGACCATTTGCGCAAGCTCGCGCAAAACAAGCACCTCGGCACAATCGCCCGCGCTGCGGAAGCCGCCGGCGCCGAAGCCGAAAAGTGGCTTTTCTCGCACTCCGATTTGATGATCCTGACCGTGCTGCAACCGCGCTGCCACCACTAATTCGCTCCTCCAATTTCGAGGCTTTTTCCCACATCTCTGGGGCCTTCCAGATGACCGGAAGGCTATTTTTTTGTCCGCGGATCATCGAATGTTGTGCCCCGCGATTGCTCACGCTATCCTTGCTTCGCTCAACCCCGCACCCCGAATTTGCATCCTAGGTTTGTGCGCGGACGGCGCGCTTGAATAGGGTTCGGCGAAGCTCTGGAGCACCACCCGCTGATGTCGGCAAAACCAAAATTCGAGCGTTTCACGCGCCAGCTGCGGATGCCGTTGATTCTCCTGGCTTTCGTTCCGCTTTTGCTGTGCCCAGTGCTTCACGCGCAAACTCCAGCAAATCCGCCGCCAGCGAAGTCCAGCCCAGCAGCAGCGACGCCGGCACAAGACGCCACCGAACCGGGCCTGCCCACCGGCAAAAAACTGATGCTCAAGGACGGCACCTTCCAGCTCGTGCGCGAGTACGAAATGGACGGCGACCGCGTGCGCTACTTCAGCATTGATCAACGCGATTGGGAGGAGATCCCCGCATCTCTGGTGGATTGGGACGCTACCAAGAAAATCGCAGTCGACGAGACGGCGCGCAAGGCCGCTCTAATAGCCAAGGTGCATGCGGCGGAAGCCGCACGCCACGCCGATGCCATGGACATTGACGCCAGCATCGAAATCGCGCCCAAAGTATTTCTGCCGCCTGGCGATGGGTTATTTGAGTTCGACGGCAAGGCCATCTATCCGCTGACGCAAGCGGAAGCGGATATGAAGTTCAGCAAAACACAAATGCTCAAGCAGGTGCTGATCCCCGTGCCGATCGTGCCCACGCGCCACAACATCTCGCTGAAAGGCACGCGCGCGAAATTCCGCCTGAAAAGCACCCAGACAGAGTTCTATATGCGTACCGCCGACGGCCGCGAGCCGCAACTGGATTTGATTCGCGCGCATGTGAAGGGTGACAAGCGCGACCTGGAAAATCTGGATGAACTTTTCCAGACGCAGGCCACCACGGGGAAAATATCAATCCCCATCCAGCGCTGGGAGATCGCCCACGGCGTGTACCGATTCACGCTGGGAGCAGCGCTCGAGCCCGGAGAATACGCCATGGCGGAAGTAGTACAAGGCGGCGCAACCAGCCTGTATTTCTGGGATTTTGGCGTGGACGGCGAGTCTGCGCCGCCCGCCAGCAGCAAGCCAAAATAACGGACTGGATCAAAACCCGAGCCGTTGTCCCCGCAGCTACTTGATTACCGCGGGCTGCGGCTGCAAGAGTTCGGTCAGCAGTGTGGCCAGCGCCGCGATGTGAAACGGCTTCTGCAGCACCGAAGCGCCCTTCTCCGTGAAATGAGCGAGTGTCGCGGAATCCAGCAGCGCTCCGCTCATGAAAACGAATTTGGGAGCCGCGGTTCCCGCACGCGGCTGAATCCGCTTGAAAAATTCCTCCCCGTTCAATCCTGGCAGATTGAAATCGCAAAGCACAATATCGTAACTGTGCGCAGCCAGGTGCGGCAGCGCCTCTTCCGAACTGGACGCTCCCTCAACCGTCATTCCCCGCGCGACGAGTCCTTCCTGCACGATTTCGCGGATGCTCTCTTCATCGTCCACCACGTACACCGAATGTCCGCGCAACGCTCCCGATCCCCCCGGCGCTGCGACCGCGGGACGCACCGCGAGCGGCGACGGCGCGCTGACTTCCTCCACAAATTCCGGCAGCCACACGCGAAATTCCGCGCCCTTGCCCGGCGTGGATTGCACCTCGATGCTGCCGCCATGCTCCTTGATGATCGCCGTGCAAATCGCGAGGCCCAGCCCAGTGCCGCCGCCCGGACGCTTGGTAGTAAAAAAGGGATCGAAAATCTTTCCGATGCTTTCCGGCGCGATTCCAGGACCATCGTCCGCAAATACGAAGCCGATTTTTCCTTCGGCGTGTTCGATGGAAACTTGCAAAGCGCCACGCTCGCGCTGACTGGTAATGGCTTGCTCCGCGTTCACGATCAGATTCACGAAAACCTGATGCAAAAGCTTGGGATCGGCTTCCAGCGCCAGCCCGCCGGGCGGCGGCACCAGCCCGATCGAAATATTTTTCTGCGACAGCGACGCGCGCTGTTGGTCAATCGCAGCTTGCAACGGAGCTTCGGGACGCATTTTCTTCCGCGCCAGCGCCGAAGGCCGAGCGTACGCCAGCAGATTTTGCACGATCACGGCAGCGCGGCGCGCCTGCTTCAATATGATTTCCGTCTGCCGGCGTGTGGCATCGTCGGGCGCCCGTTCGCGCAATAAATCGCTCACCCCCAGTATCGCCGTGAGTGGATTATTCAGCTCGTGCGCCACGCCAGACATCATTTCGCCCATGGCCGCGAGCTTCTCTTTCTGCAGATTCTGTTTTTCGGCGGCTTTGGCGTCGGTCACGTCGCGCGCCGAGGCCACGACCCCATTTATATTTCCCGCCGCATCGTACAGCGGGCTGGCGCTGGCGCGCATCACTCGCCAGCCACCATCGGCGTGCTTCGTGCGATATTCGAACTGCGCGTTGGCGGCGCGCCCGCTGGTGAGCTTCGCAAAAACCTCGCGCAGTTGCGGCACTTCGCTGCGGTGAATTTGCTCGCTCAGCAGCTTGCCCACCAGATCCTGCGCCGGATGCCCCAGAATATCTTCCACGCGCGGGCTGACGAAAGTGAACCGGCCTTCGAAATCCATCACCGCGATCATGTCTGGAAAACTCGCCACCAGCCGCCGCACGAATTCCTGTTCCTGGTGCAGGCGCGCTTCGATTTCCATGCGCTCGGTGATGTCCACCAGCGTGCCCTGCATGCGAATCGTGCGGCCAAAGGTATCGCGAATGGCAAATCCGGATGCCAGGCAGTGAATGTGCGTGCCGTTCTTGCGACGGAACACCACTTCCAGGTCCTGCACCGAGCCTTGATATACGATTTGGCGCACCAGCGTGTCGCGCTGCGCGGGATCCGCGTAAATTTCCCGGAAATTCAGTTTCTTTAACTCTTCTTTATTGGCGTAGCCCAGCATGCGCACCAGCGCCGGATTCGCGTCGAGCAGTTGCCCTTCAGGTGTCGTGAAAAAAATTCCTTCACGCAAAGATTCGAACAGTTCGGTGAAGCGAAGTTCGGATTCGTGCTGCGAGGTCACATCGCGGACCCAGCCGCTGATCGAGGTTACTTGCTCCTCGTCAGTGAGCGCCTGCAGCCAGCAATCGTAAAAGCGGCGCCGCGGATCGCTTTTCAGCTGAATCGAAATTCGTCCCGCCCAGTGGCCCTTTCGTAGGAACGCATCGCGGGCGCGGAGCGCTTCCGCCATGGTTGGCGAGGCGATAAATTCATCCAGCCGGTGGCCGATGAGATCTTGAAACGAAGCGCCCAGAATTTCCACGAAGCGGCGATTGGCGACGCGAATTTCACCTTCCAGTGAAATCGTAAAAACCGCGTGGTCCAGGCTGTCAATCAGCTCGCGGTAATTCAGCTGCGAGCGCGAAATCACATCCACCAACTTCTGGAACTGCGCTTCGGTGGACGCGCGCATGTCCCCGGGCGCTTGCCTCTGGTCTAGCGCACGTTCCGGCGCCTCAATCGGCACCCCTTGCGGCGCACGTTCTGCCGCGCGCTTTAGCGTAGGCGGCTGGGCTGGGGTTCGTTTGGACATGCGGATATCCGGGCGCCTTCTCCGCGGAGAAAGCCACAGTGCTCCATTCTTCCCATCAATTTTACTTACTGGGCGCGCTGCAGCGGAAAAGAAAGAGGCCGCGTATGCCAAGTTGTTTAACAGGCCGATAGGACAGGACGAATGGCTCGGTATGGAGAGCGCAAAAACCGCAATGCAGTGGCCACAGCCGAGCGGAATTTGCTGGGCGAATGTCGCGGCTGAAAAGTGCGTGTCAAAACTCGGGAATCTTTGTGGGTCGTGGCTTTAGCCACGACATAAACCGCGCCGAGGCCGAGCGGCTTTAGTCGCTGAAGTTCCGCTTTCGCGGCTCTCACAAAGACCCTGAACCCACAACCTAAAAAGCCTCCCGAGTTTTCACGCAGGCAGCAACGCAAAAAAAAGGCGCCGCGAAAAATCGCAGCGCCCCTTGGTTGACTCGTAAATGTTGAACCGTAAATAGTCTCTAGCTTTCGGCTACAGCGTCGGTATCCTTGCGTAGGAAATCCAGCGCCGCCGCCTCTTCCGGCGTAAGCTCCGGCTCCATGTTCTCCGGCTCTTCCTTCGGGATTTCCGTAAGGAGCTGAATGTTGCGGTAACGCTCCAAACCGGTGCCCGCGGGAATCAACCGGCCCATGATCACGTTTTCCTTCAAGCCGCGCAGATAATCCACCTTCCCGGAAATCGCCGCTTCGGTAAGCACGCGGGTCGTCTCCTGAAAGCTGGCCGCTGAGATGAACGAATCCGTGGAAAGCGACGCCTTGGTGATGCCGAGGAGCAACGGACGCCCAGTGGCAGGACGCCCGCCATCGCGGATCACACGGTCATTCTCCTCGCGGAAGCGGAACTTGTCCACTTGCTCCTCGAGAAGGAACGTCGTATCGCCCACGTCCTCCACCTTTACCCAGCGCATCATCTGCCGCACGATGCACTCGATGTGCTTGTCGTTGATGTTCACGCCCTGCAACCGGTAGACTTCTTGAATCGAGTTCACCAGGTACGCCTGCGTGTACTTTTCTCCGAGGACGGCGAGAATGTCGTGCGGGTTCAGCGGACCGTCAATCAACGGTTCGCCGGCCGCAACGTGTTCGCCTTCCTGCACGTTGATGTGCACGCCGCGCGAGATCGAATATTCCTTGATCGTCTGCGCGACGCCCTTGCCGTCTTCGCTCTCCACGTAAATCTTCCGCTGGCCCTTGACGATTTCGCCGTATTTCACCACGCCGTCAATTTCGCTGATGACCGCGGGATCCTTCGGCTTGCGCGTTTCGAAGAGTTCCACGACGCGCGGCAGACCTCCGGTGATGTCCTTGGTCTTGGTCGTCTCGCGCGGGATCTTCGCCAGCACGTCGCCTGGTTGGACCTCGTCGCCGTCCACCACCATCAAGTGAGCGCGTGAAGGCATGAGATATTTCTTGGTGCGGCCCTGTGCTCCGCGGATCAAGATCGTCGGCTGGTGTTTTTCATCACCCGGCGGCAGCGTAACGACCAACTGCGACAACCCGGTGACTTCGTCCACCTGCTCTTCAATCGTGATGCCCGCTTGCAGGTCCTTGAACTGCACCGCGCCCGCGGTTTCCGTGAGAATCGAGAACGTGTAGGGATCCCACTCGACCATGGTCTGGCCCAGCGTGACCGGTTGCCCGTCTTCGACCTTCAAGCGCGCGCCATACACCACATGGTGACGCTCTTTCTCACGGCCCTTTTCGTCAACGACGGCGATCAAGCCAGAGCGATTCATCGAAACGATCTGCTTGCCGCGGCCTTCGACCACTTTCAGGTCAATGAACTTCACGAAGCCGTTGTTGCGCGCTTCCACCTTGGACTGTTCGGTGACGCGTGTAGCCGTGCCGCCGATGTGGAACGTGCGCATGGTCAACTGCGTGCCCGGCTCGCCGATGGACTGCGCCGCGATGACTCCGATGGCCTCGCCCATTTCCACGAAACGACCGGTAGCCAGGTTGCGGCCGTAGCAACGTCCGCAAACTCCGCGCCGTGATTCGCAGGTCAACACCGAGCGAATCTTTACGCGCTCAATGCCGGCTGCCTGAATCGAGTTCGCCAGTTCTTCGGTGATTTCCTGGTTGATCTCGACGATCACGTTGCCTTCGTAGTCCTTGATCTTCTCGAGTGAAACGCGGCCAACCACGCGGTCGCGCAATGGCTCGACTTCAACGCCGGCTTCCAAAATCGGCTCTACGTAAATGCCGTCCGCCGTGCCGCAGTCGAACTCATTGATGATCACGTCTTGCGCCACGTCCACCAGCCGCCGCGTCAGGTAGCCCGAATCGGCCGTCTTCAACGCCGTATCGGCCAGACCCTTACGCGCGCCGTGCGTTGAAATGAAGTACTGCAGCACGGTCAATCCTTCGCGGAAGTTGGAAGTGATCGGCGTCTCGATGACTTCGCCCGAGGGCTTTGCCATCAGTCCGCGCATGCCCGAAAGCTGGCGAATCTGCTGTTTCGATCCGCGCGCTCCAGAGTCGGCCATCACGTACACCGGGTTGATCACGCCCTGCTTGTCCTGCTCTTCCAGGGCCTTGAACATTTCGTCCGCCACTTTTTCAGTGACGTCCGACCAGATCGCGATGACCTTGTTGTAGCGTTCGCCGTTGGTGATGGCTCCGTCCAGATATTGCTGCTGGACTTTCACCACCTCGTGCTCCGCCGTATCCACCAGCTTGAATTTCACGCTGGGGATGACCATGTCGCTGATGCCGATGGAAACTCCGGACTTGGTCGCGTACAGGAAGCCCAGTTCCTTCAGCTTATCCAGCGCCAGCACGGTCTTTTCCAGGCCGAAGCGCAGGTAGCAATATTGCACCAGCGCCTGCACGCCCTTCTTCTTCAGCAAACCGTTGATGAACGGCATGTCCGTGGGCAGGTGATCGTTGAAAATCACGCGGCCAACTGTAGTGTGCAGGAACTGCTTGTTCAAATTTACCGGCTCGGTGTGCGAGACGTCCTGATCGTCATACGCGTTGGTGAGGTCAATCAATTCACCGGTGTAACGCATGCGAATCGGCGTCAGCAATTCCACTTCGTTCGCTTCCAGAGCCATCACCACTTCTTCCGGAGAGCCGAACGCGCGCCCTTCGCCCTTGGCCTGCGGCTTGGACTTGGTCATGTAATAAATTCCCAGAACCATGTCCTGCGTGGGCACTGCCAGCGGATAGCCGTTGGCCGGCGAAAGAATGTTGTGGGAGCTGAGCATCAACACCGACGCCTCCACCTGCGCTTCCGGTGACAGCGGAATGTGCACCGCCATCTGGTCGCCGTCGAAGTCCGCGTTGAACGCGGTGCAAACCAGCGGGTGAATGCGGATGGCCTTACCTTCCACCAACACTGGTTCGAACGCTTGAATGCCCAAGCGGTGCAGCGTCGGAGCGCGGTTCAGCAGCACGGGATGCTCGCGAATCACATCTTCGAGAATGTCCCACACCACCGGTTCCTGCGCTTCCACCAATTCCTTGGCTTGCTTGATGGTTGTGCAGTGCCCCGCGGCTTCCAGCTTGTGATAGATGAACGGCTTGAAAAGCTCCAGCGCCATTTTCTTCGGCAGACCGCACTGGTGCAGCTTCAGTTCGGGGCCGACGACGATGACCGAACGTCCGGAATAGTCCACGCGCTTGCCCAGCAAGTTCTGGCGGAAACGGCCTTGCTTGCCCTTCAGCGTGTCGGACAGCGACTTGAGCGGGCGATTGTTCGTGCCGCGCAGTACGCGTCCACGGCGGCCATTGTCAAACAGCGCGTCCACCGCTTCCTGCAGCATGCGCTTTTCATTGCGAACGATTACGTCCGGCGCGTGCAGTTCCATCAGCTTCTTCAACCGGTTGTTGCGGTTGATCACGCGACGATACAAGTCATTTAGGTCAGAAGTCGCGAAACGCCCGCCATCCAGAGGCACCAGCGGACGCAGCTCGGGCGGCAGCACCGGAATCACATCCAGAATCATCCACTCCGGCTTGTTGCCGCTCTTGCGGAACGCTTCCAGCACCTTCAGCCGCTTGGCGAACTTGATCCGCTTCTGCAGGCTGGGGTCAATCTTCATCTTCTCGCGCAATTCTTCAGACAGCTTGTCCACTTCCACGCGGCGCAGCAATTCCTTGATGGCTTCGGCGCCCATCCCGTAAGTGAACTTTCCGGGATATTCCTTCTGCAGCTCGCGCAGCTTGTCTTCGGGAATGATGTCCTTCTGTTTCAATCCCAGCACTTCGCCTGGATCGATGCACACGAACGTCTCGAAGTACAGAATGTGCTCCAGGTCGCGCATGGTGATGTCCAGCAAATAGCCGATGCGGCTGGGCAGACCCTTGAAGAACCACACGTGCGAGCAGGGCGATGCCAGTTCGATGTGGCCCAGGCGCTCGCGGCGCACTTTGCTTAACGTAACTTCCACGCCGCACTTGTCGCAGATCACTCCGCGATGCTTCATGCGCTTGTATTTTCCGCACAAACATTCCCAGTCCGTGACGGGGCCAAAAATCTTGGCGCAGAACAATCCGTCGCGTTCCGGCTTGAAGGTGCGGTAATTGATGGTCTCCGGCTTGGTCACCTCACCGTGCGACCAGGAACGGATTTTTTCAGGACTCGCCAGGCTGATGCGAATAGAATCAAAATCCGCTATCTGGCTGGCGCGATCATACGGGCTCGATCGGTACAAGGGCGATCCTCCTGTCCCGCAGAGCGGGACCCAAATCCAGTAAAACCACTTACTTAGAATCTTGCGCTCCGCGGAATTTCTCCGCGGAGCGATTGCCTGCAGTTAGTCCGCTGCTTCCACTTTTTCCAGCTGCGGTTTTTGCCGCTTCATCAATTCGATGTCCAGGCACAAGGACTGCAACTCGCGTACGAGAACGTTGAAGGATTCCGGCACGCCAGGCTCGATCCCCGGCTCGCCCTTCACAATGGCCTCGTAAATTTTCGCGCGGCCATACACGTCGTCGGACTTCGCAGTGAGCAGCTCCTGGAGAATGTGCGCCGCGCCGTATGCCTCCAGCGCCCACACTTCCATTTCTCCAAATCGCTGTCCGCCGAATTGCGCCTTGCCGCCCAGCGGCTGCTGCGTGATCAGTGAATATGGCCCGATGGAGCGAGCGTGAATCTTGTCGTCCACCAAGTGCGAGAGCTTGAGCATGTAGATGTAGCCCACGGTCACTTGCTGCGCGAACAGGTCGCCAGTCATGCCGTCGTAGAGCGAAATCTTTCCGCTTTCCGGCAGCTCGGAGAATTGCAGCAAGTGGCGGATGTCGCCCTCGCGCGCGCCGTCGAATACTGGCGTCGCAAATGGCACACCGTCACGGAAGCTATGCGCCAGGTCCAGGATTTCGTCGTCGTCCATTCCGGTGATGGTCTTCCACACCGCCGTGGGACCAAACGCATCTTTGAACCATTTGCGCACGCCCTCCGCGCGAGTTTCCTTGTCGAGCAGCTTCCCGATTTTTTCGCCGAGCTCTTTTGAAGCCCAGCCCAGGTGCGTTTCGAGAATCTGGCCGACGTTCATTCGTGAAGGAACGCCCAGCGGGTTCAGCACGATTTCCACCGGCGTGCCATCCGGCATGTAGGGCATGTCTTCCTTCGGAACGATGCGCGCGATCACGCCCTTGTTACCGTGGCGTCCGGCCATCTTGTCTCCGACGGAGAGCTTGCGCTTCATGGCGATGTAGCACTTCACCAGCTTGATCACGCCCGGAGGCAGCTCGTCGCCCTTCTTCAGCTTGCCGATGCGCTCATCCGTGATTTTGCGTAGCACATCAATCTGCCGCGAGGTCATTTCTTCGACCTCGTCGATCTTCTCGATGAGCAGCGGGTCCTTGTCGTTGAGCCGCAGGCGCTTCAAGTTGCGCGTCGAGATCTTTTCGAGAATGTCGCGTGTCAACTCGCTGCCTTTGGTCAGCAAACGCTTGTTGGTGCGCTCGTCGTGCAGGTCGGCGGTCAATGTCTGTCCGCCCAGCAAGTCGTTCAAGCGCTTCAAGCGTTCGTCGGTCAGAATGCGGATTTCATCGGCCAGGTTCTTTTCCAGCTTGGCCACCTGCGCGGCTTCGATGGCCTTGTGGCGTTCGTCCTTCTCCGCACCCTTGCGGCAGAAGATCTTCACGTCCACGATGGTGCCTTCGATTCCCGGCGGGCAATAAAGCGAAGCGTCGCGCACGTCTCCGGCTTTTTCGCCGAAAATCGCGCGCAGCAGCTTTTCTTCCGGCGTGAGCGTGGTTTCGCCCTTCGGCGTCACTTTGCCTACCAGAATGTCGCCCGGCTTCACTGTCGCGCCGATGCGGATTACGCCGCTCTCGTCCAGATTGCGCAGGAAGCTCTCGTTGATATTCGGAATGTCGCGAGTAATTTCCTCGGGACCCAGCTTCGTGTCACGCGCTTCGATTTCATACTCTTCAATGTGAATCGAAGTGTAGTAATCCTCTTCCACCAGCTTTTCGCTGACCAGAATCGCGTCCTCGAAGTTGTACCCGCGCCATGGCACGAACGCCACGAGCACGTTGCGGCCGAGCGCGAGCTCACCGCGATCCGTGCAAGGACCGTCGGCCAGCACCTGGCCCTGCTTCACGCGGTCGCCCGCGCGTACCAGCGGCTTCTGGCTGATGCAGGTGTTCTGGTTTGAACGCTTGAACTTCGTGAGCAGGTAAATGTCCGACCCGACTTCTCGGCTCAGTACGCCGGATTGATCGGATTCCACGCGCACGATCACGCGCTCGGAGTCCACCTGGTCCACGATGCCATCGCGCTTGCACACGATCACAGCGCCGGAATCGCGAGCCGTAACGCGTTCCATGCCAGTACCCACCAGCGGAGCGTCGCCACGAATCAGCGGCACAGCCTGGCGCTGCATGTTCGAGCCCATCAACGCGCGGTTCGCGTCGTCGTTCTCGAGGAACGGAATCAAGCTGGCTGCGACGGATACCAGCTGCTTCGGCGAGACGTCAATGTAATCAACTTCCTCGCGGCTCTTCAGCACGAAGTTGCCGGCCTGGCGGCAGTTCACCAGTTCCGTGGTGATGCGTTCTTTTTCATCCAGAGACGCGTTGGCCTGCGCTACGACGTAGCGATCCTCTTCCCATGCGGACAGGTAGAAGCAATGCGCCGCCCAAACTACGCGCCGCCGCTTCAGCTCTTCGTTGGCATCCTCGACTTTTTCCTTCTCGACGATTTCCCCGGCCTTGAATTCGCTGTCGCCCGAATTGACGATCTGCACGAAATCAATCACGCGTCCGTTCTTCACCTTGCGATACGGCGATTCGATGAAGCCGAACTCGTTGATTCGCGCGTAAGACGAAAGCGAGCTAATCAAGCCGATGTTCGGGCCTTCCGGCGTTTCAATCGGACAAATGCGGCCGTAATGCGTCGGGTGCACGTCGCGGACTTCAAATCCCGCGCGTTCCCGCGACAAGCCGCCTGGTCCCAAAGCCGAAAGACGCCGCTTGTGCGTGATTTCGCTAAGCGGATTGGTCTGGTCCATGAACTGCGAAAGCTGCGAGCTGCCGAAGAATTCGCGAATCGCCGCCATTACCGGCTTGGCGTTCACCAAATCATGCGGCATGGCCGTGGACATTTCCTGGTACACGGACATCTTTTCCTTGATCGCGCGCTCCATGCGCACCAGGCCGATGCGGAACTGGTTTTCCAGGAGTTCGCCTACCGCGCGGACGCGACGATTGCCCAAGTGATCGATGTCGTCCACCGAGCCCACGTTCTTGCGCAGCTTCAGCAAATACTTGATTGCGGCGACGAAGTCCGAAGGATCCAGCGTGCGCTTCTCCAGCGGAGTTTCCAGGCCCAACTTGATGTTGAACTTCAGCCGGCCCACTTTGCTGAAATCGTACTTGCGCGCGTCGAAAAACATTCCGTTGAAGAGCGCCGTGGCAGTTTCCAGAGTCGGAGGATCGCCCGGGCGCAGCTTGCGGTAAATTTCGATCAGCGCTTCCTTCGGCGAACGGATGGAGTCCTTTTCCAGGGTGCGCGTCACGATGATGCCCGTGTCGTCGCGGTCCGGGAAGCACACATCCACTTCGGTGATTCCAGCCTCGGCGATCGATGCCCACATTTCCGCGGTCAGCGGCTTGTTGGCTTCCAGCAACACTTCGCCAGTCTGGCGATTCACCAACTCGCTCACGGTGACGGCCGTTTCCAGGTCGGCTACGCCAATTTCGGCCTGGGTGACGCGCGCCTTCACCAGTTCTTTGTACAGTGGCTCGGTGATGCGCTTGTGCGCGCCCACCAAAGTCTCGCCGGATTTCGGGTGCTTGATTTCCTTGCTCAGCTTGCGATCAATCAAGCCTCCCGAAGCGTTCCAGTACAATTCGCCGTCGCGTAGCGAAATCCGCTCCACTTGATAGAACGTGCGCAGAATGTCTTCATTCGACTTCAACCCGAGCGCGCGCAGGAAAATCGAGCCCAGGAACTTGCGCTTGCGGTCAATACGCACGTACAGAATGTTCTTGGTGTCGTACTCGAACTCCACCCACGATCCGCGGTAAGGAATAATCTTGCCGAGGAAGTAGCTGCGATTGTTCGACGTTTCAAAGAACACGCCTGGCGAACGGTGCAACTGGCTGACGATTACGCGCTCCGTCCCGTTGATGATGAATGTGCCGTTCTCGGTCATAAGCGGAATATCGCCGAAGAAAACTTCCTGCTCTTTGATATCGCGAATGGACTTCGCGCCCGTGTCCGGATCCTTGTCGTAAATCGTCAGGCGGATCGTCACCTTCAGCGGCGCCGAATACGTCATGCCGCGTTCCTGGCACTCGTTCACGTCGTACTTCAGCTGCAGAGTGACGGGGTCGCCGCACTTGTTGCAGAAAGTCGGCGTGTTCTTGTTGAACGTGCCGCACTTCGCGCACAGCACGTCGCCAGTCTTATAAGGATTGGTGACGACCGAGGCGCCGCAATTGCGGCAGGTGGCGCGCAAGTGATGCAGGCCGCGCAGATGGCCGCACTTGCACTCCCAGTTCCCGATCGCGTAGTCCACGAAATCCAGCTGCGACAATCCGCGAAAATCCTGAATCGGAAACACCGAGGCGAACACCGACTGCAGGCCGGAATCTTCCCGCTCGCTCGGCAGCAAATCCATCTGCAAAAATCGTTGATAGGACTTCTTCTGCACGTCAATCAGGTTCGGAATCTGCACCGTGGTCTTGATTTTTGCGAAGTCCAGGCGTGCTCGTTCCCGATTGGCGCGATTACCGTTGCGATTGCTCATGGACCATCCTTAAATAAAATTTCATGCCGGAAATGACGAAGCGGATAGACACCCGCCCCGTCAGTCCGGGAAGGACGTATTGTGAGGTACCAGGATCCTCAGGAGTGCGCGCGTACGCGAATTCCTTCGCGGCCCGTCCGCAATGTTTTCGCGGGCCGCACTGCCAGGCGTTGTTACTTGATGTCGACTTTCGCGCCGGCGTCTTCGAATTTCTTCTTGATGGTGGCCGCTTCTTCTTTGTTGACGCCCTCTTTCACCGTCTTGGGAGCGCCATCCACCAGATCCTTGGCTTCTTTCAAGCCCAGGCTGGTGACTTCGCGGACCGCCTTAATCACGTTGATCTTGTTGGCGCCGACTTCGGTGAGCACGACGGCAAATTCCGTCTTCTCTTCCGCCGCTGGCGCGCCTGCGCCACCGCCGCCTGCGACCATTACGGGCGCTGCCGCTGCCGCAGATACTCCGAAGGCTTCTTCCATCTTCTTTACCAGGTCAGAAGCTTCGAGCAGCGTAAGACCCTTGATTTCTTCCAAAATTGATTCGACTTTGCTGGCCATTGCTGTTTCCTATCCTCCTCCGAATTGAAAAACCGTTACTAGAATTGCGGTGCTGCTGTGTTGCCCTGAAAACTTTACGACTGAACCGCTTCGGGCGCCGCTTCCGCGCTGCCGGTGTTGCCAGCTGCACTGCCGCCGCCCGCAAACTTGTTGGCCTTCACTGCTTCGCTCGTCACCACCGCCAAGTTGCGCGGCAATGCTGCCAGCGCCGTCGCGATGCGCTGCGCCGGAGCATTCAGCAGGAACATCACCTTGCTGATCAATTCTTCCTTGCTCGGCAGGTCCGCCAGCTGCTTGATTTCCTGAATGGAAATCACGCGCCCTTCCACCCAGCCGGCGCGGAATTGAAACGCCGGAACGTCTTTCGCGACCTTGGTAAGAATCTTCGCCAGCGCCACTGGATCCGTCTTGGTGTAGGCAATCGAGTTCGTACCCTTCAGGTTCTTCAGCAAACCTTCCGGAGGAGTGCCGGCTCCCGCGCGCTCCGCCACCGTGTTCTTCACCACTTGATATTTTCCGCCGGCGGCTTCCACGCTGCGTCGCAGTTGCGTATCCTGCTCCACGGTAATTCCCTGGAACGTCGAGAGAATCACCGTCGAGACGGTCGCCAGCTGCTTCTTCAGCTCTTCCGACTGCGTAACCTTTTCGGACTTCTTCTTCATGCCCAAATCTCCCTGTCGCTCGCGCTCGTTACGCTGCTGCCGCTACCGCCGTATCCGCTTCCGCTTCCTCGATCAAAATTCCCGGGCCCATCGTTGAGGTCAGCGTAATTTTCTTGATGAACTTGCCCTTCGCCGCAGCGGGCTTGGCCTTGATGATCGCCGCCAGCAGCGCATGCGCGTTGTCCGCCAGATTCTTCGCGGTAAAACTGATCTTGCCCACCGGCGAATGAATCAGCCCGGTCTTGTCCAACCTAAATTCCACTTTGCCGGCTTTGATTTCCTTGATGGCTTTCGCCACGTCCGTCGTGACCGTCCCAGTCTTCGGATTCGGCATCAGACCGCGCGGTCCCAGGACTTTTCCCAGTTTGCCGGCGGAGCGCATCATGTCCGGCGTCGCGATCACTGCTTCGTAATCCGTCCAGCCGCCCTGAATCTTCTCCACCATGTCTTCGCCGCCCACAAAATCCGCGCCCGCTTCCTGCGCCTCGCGAACTTTATCGCCGCCGGCGATCACTACCACGCGCTTCGATTTTCCCAAGCCATGCGGCAGCACCACGGTGCCGCGCACCATCTGGTCAGACTGCTTGGAATCCACGCCTAGATTCAAAACCAGCTCGACCGTCTCATCGAACTTCACGTAGTGAACCTTGCGGAGCAGCTCTGCGGCTTCTTCCAGCTTGTATGGACGCGCCTCGACCTGTTTGCGCGCCCGATCGATATTTTTCCCGCCGACTCTTGCCGAACGACCCATCGTTTTTCTCTCCTGCGCAGTCAAAAACTGCTCGCGTCCGAATTTTTCGGACTCCTGCGCGTGCTGCAAAACTATTCTGTGACTTCCACTCCCATGTTGCGCGCCGTGCCGCGAATTGATTTCACCGCGGACGCCAGGCTCATGGTGTTCAGGTCCGGCAGCTTCAGCTTGGCGATTTCTTCCACCTGCTTCGCCGTCAGCTTGCCTACCTTGTTGCGGTTCGGCTCGGGCGAGCCTTTTACGATGCCTGCCGCGCGCTTGATCAGCTCGGACGCGGGCGGAGTCTTCATGATGAACGTGAAGGTGCGGTCGCTGTAGATCGTCACCAGCACCGGAATGATCATGCCGTCCGGTTCTTTGGCCGTCTTGGCGTTGAACTGCTTACAGAAATCCATGATGTTCACGCCGTGCGGGCCCAGCGCAGTGCCCACCGGCGGCGCCGGAGTCGCCTTCATTGCCGGCAATTGAAGCTTTACGGTAGCCTGTACTTTCTTTGCCATCTCTGGTTCCTCTTTACTCGTCTCGCTTCGTCATTCTGAGGGAAACGAAGAATCTCTCTTCGTCGCGTCCGGCAACCGCGAAATCCGTTACGCTACTTTTTCCACCTGCGCGAAATCCAATTCCACCGGCGTCGAGCGTCCGAAAATCGTCACGGAAACTTTCAGCGTCGAGCGGTCGGAATTCACTTCCTCCACCACGCCCGTGAAATTCGCGAACGGCCCCTCGCCGATGCGCACTTTCTCTCCGCGATCGAACGACAGCTTCGGCTTGGGCTTCTCCGCCGTGGTAGTCGCGCGGTTCAAAATGTTCTGCACTTCTTCTTCGGTCAGCGGCGAAGGTGTCTGCCCGCTGCCGACGAATCCCGTCACCCGCGGCGTCGAGCGCACCACGTGCCAGGTGTAGTCGTCCATATCCATTTCCACCAGCACGTAGCCCGGATAACACATCCGCGGCGAAATCACTTTCTTGCCGCCGCGCACTTCCACCACTGATTCCGTCGGGATAATAATTTGCCCGATCTTGTCGGTCAGCCCGAACGCCGCCACGCGGCCTTCCAGGCTTTCCTTCACTTTCTTCTCGAAGCCCGAGTAGGTGTGCACGATGTACCACTGCTTCGTCGAGGGGATTGCCCCCGCCGCGGCCGCTTCGTCGTGCCCTTCGGGCATTTCTGGTGTTTCGTTTACTTCGCTCACTTCGTTGCCTTCATTGCTCGCGTTGGTTTCTTCAGAATTTCTTGGCATACGCCATCAACCAGCCGATCACTCGCGTGAAAAGCGAGTCGGTCAAAAAGAAGTACACGCCGAAAAACGCCACCGTCACGGTCACCACGATGGTCGTCGAAATCACGTCCGCGCGCGACGGCCAGTTCACCTGCCGCATTTCCACGCGCACATCGTGCAGAAACGAGCGAAACCGCTTCGGGTACCCGCCCAGCTTCTGCACTGGCTCCAAAAGCGCAAACCCGCTTACGCGATGGGATTCTTCGTCTCGATTCGTGCGTATCGCGTCGGCCATTTCACTCCGTACCTTCGTCAGTCAACCTGCTACATTCCCTGCCCGCTACATCACCAACAAACTGGCAGGGGAGGAGGGATTCGAACCCCCACTCTCGGTTTTGGAGACCGATGGTCTACCGTTAAACCTACTCCCC
>CAVQBU010000015.1:0-53554 GCA_963710845.1 uncultured Acidobacteriota bacterium
GCGACTAACCGGGCACTAGGACGGATTAGTCCGAACAATCACGGTCAATCAGAGGCCGGGTGGGTTATTGCAGCTTTGCGTATTCCGCTTTGGCTTCTTTCAGGATGGGGATTTCGGGGTCGGCGTCCTTCCAGAGCGTGAGAAAATCTTTGTAGGCGGCGAGCGCCCTCACACGGGCGGCATCGGCATCCGCGCCCTGCGAAGTCTTCGCTTGCAGAGCGTTCGCACGAGCCACTCCCAGATGCGCCAGCGCTCCGGTCCAGCAGTTCCACACGATTCCGCTGTGGTCGAGAATCTTCTGAAACTCGGCGGCGGCAGCGCTGCCCTGTCCGGCTGCCAAGTATGCTTCTCCGCGTACATATACGTGATAGAGGCAGGAAATATTGTTGACGAATCCAATTTGCCCCAACTCGATGGGTGAAGCGGCTTGCAGAGCATTCAGGGCGGCAGCAGGGTTCTTTTTGTCCAGCGCCAATTGCGCCTGAATCGCTGGCAGCCAAAGCGATTGCATCTGCGTGTCCAGCGGGTAGCGTTTCCCCAAGTCTTGGGCCAAGGACTCGGCTCGCGCCGTATCGCCCGCCATGGCAAACGCCAGCGCGGCTTCGCTCTCGACGCCCTGACTCGTGGGAACCAGCTTCAAAGCCTCTGCCGCTGAATGCTGGGCGTCTGTGGGATTGCCGTAAGCGGCTTGTTGCACAGCAGCGTTCGCCTGCCATATGGCCCCAGTTTCCTTGCTGTCAGCCCGAATAGCGGAGTCCACAGCCCTCTTGGTCAGTTCCCGAGCCTTGCCCACATGACCAGCGTATGCCTCAGTGTCGGAAGCGAGCGCCAATCCAAAGTTCTCTTCGGGTTTGCCCGTGAACCACTGCTGCTGTTCCGCCATCGCGGCGGAATCTGCCCCGAGAAAGGCAAGAGCATAGAGAGCATTGTGGAGTATAAAATCATTCGGTATTCGCGCCTGCGCTTCGTGGATGACCTGCCGCGTTTCATCGAAACGTTGCAAGGCAAGGGTTTGGTTGGCGAGATTGGCGGAGTAGGGCGTATCCGGTGCAAGGCGCATAGCTTGCCTCGTAATCTCCACAGCTTTCTCATACTGCCCCTGTGCGGCGTACACGACGCCCAAATTGTTGTACGCTGCGAAATACCGCGGGTAGCTCTCAATCTCCTCCTGAAACGTCTGGGCTGCTTTATCCAGTTCCCCGGTTACAGT
Source organism: uncultured Acidobacteriota bacterium (assembly GCA_963710845.1). Lineage (GTDB taxonomy): Bacteria > Acidobacteriota > Terriglobia > Acidiferrales > UBA7541 > Palsa-295. Next base: position 1,211 of record CAVQBU010000015.1, read on the forward strand.
CGAATAGTAGTCGGCGGCGATTGTCAGCTTTTCCCGCTCGCTGGCATGTTCCCGCAACTGAAATGCTTTGGTGAAGTACTCGCTGGCCCGCCCTAGCTCTTCGAGACCGGAGTAGTCGTTGCCCACTGCCAAGTAGCCCATGGCAAAATTCGGGTCAAGCTGGATGGCACGTTGATTGTAAGGCAGGGCTGCGGCGGGGCCTTTCTCGTCAAAGGCCTTTCCGCCAAGGCTGTACGCTTGCAGAGCTTCGAGCGAAGACGTGGTGGCCTCTGCCAGCGGGACATCTAACTTCTGGACCGTAGCCAGCGATTCGCCCAGTTCGCCGCGCAGCTTCGTTGCCGCCCCGCCCAGCGTGTCCAGCACCTTCTCCTTGGACGCCGCCGTCATCTGCTCCTCGGCCAGCGTGTCGCCGCTCCGGCAATTCACTGCCTTCAATCCCAGCACATATTCGGTGCCTAGACTGCCAATCGACCCGGCAAGGTAGGCTTTGCTGCCCGCCCGCTGGCAAAGCTCGCGGGCTACCGTGGGCGTTATTTTCGTGCTGGCCGGACGGGTCATCCGTTGCAAGGTCTTCGTCACTTCGCTGTCGGAGAGCACATTCAGGAACGGCGATTGCCGCAGGGAAACGTTGAGCGCCGTCTTCAGCGTGTCGTCGAAGATTGCATCGCCCGTGGTATTGGTGAAATCGCTGAGCACGATGGTGTCTTTCTCGGTGAGGGCCTGCGCCTTGCGGGCAAAATAAAGCCAAGCGCCCACACCCAACACAACGGCCACCACAGCAACGCCTGTCAATATCGGCCACTTCACAGCATCCGTCTTTGGCGGACCAGCCGAAACTGCGGAAGCCTGTCCCGCAAGCGGCGTCGGCGCTGGAGAAGCTGCGCTGACGGACCTTGCGGACACCGGCTCGGCCTCCATAGCCACCACCGCCGAGCGTCCCGATTCCGTGTCGCGCTTCAGCCGCTGCAAGTCGGTGCGCATGTCCGCAGCAGATTGGTAGCGGAGCTTTTTGTCCTTCTCCAGCGCCTTGCTAATAATGTCGTCCAGTTTGCTCGGAATTTGCGGGTTCAGCCGCACGGGAGCGACGGGCGTGCGATTTAGAATGGAGTCGAAAATTTCCGCTGAGCTGCTCCCCGAAAACGTCTGTTTTCCCGTCGCCATTTCATAGAGCACCAGACCGAAAGAAAAAATATCCGTGCGCCCATCCAGTTCTTTTCCACGCGCCTGCTCCGGCGACATATACGCCAGCGTGCCCATCGCCGCGCCCGCCGTGCTCAACTGCTGCACCTCCTGTGTCAGCGTTGCGTCGGCATCGGTTCCTGATTTCGTTTGCACCTTGGCCAGACCGAAATCCAGAACCTTAGCGTGTCCGCGCTCGGTGACGAAAATGTTGGCGGGCTTAATATCGCGATGAACGATTCCTTTGGAGTGAGCGGCATCGAGCGCGTCGGCAATCTCGATGGCCAGCGATAGAATTGGTTCTGTTTCCATCGGCTGCGCGCCAATGCGATGCTTCAGTGTCAGGCCGTCCAGAAATTCCATGGCGATGAACGGTTCGCCGTGTTGGTCGTCAATCTCATAGATAGTGCAGATGTTCGGATGATTCAGGGCAGACGCGGCCTGCGCTTCACGCTCGAAGCGGCTGAGGGATTGCGCGTCTTTAGAAACCTCGTCAGGCAGGAACTTCAAGGCGACAAAGCGGTGCAGCTTTACGTCCTCGGCTTTGTAGACCACGCCCATACCACCACCGCCGAGTTTTTCGGCGATGCGGTAATGCGAGATGGTTTGGCCGATGAGCGAGTCGATGGCTGGCACGTGCAACACATCTTAGGGTGAGCAAGGAATCAAGTCAACGAAGGGGGCGAAGAGGGGCAGCGTGTAGGTCAAGTCCCGATTAACGCGCTTACCGGGTTATTGCAGCTTCGCGTACTCCGCTTTGGCTTCCTTCAGGATGGGGATGTCGGGGTCGGCGTCTTTCCACAGCGTGAGAAAATCTTTGTAGGCGGCGAGCGCCCGGACGCGGGCGGCATCGGCATCCGCGCCCTGCGAAGTTCTTCGCCTGCAAGGCATTCGCGCGAGCCACGCCCAGATGCGCCAACGCTCCCGTCCAGCAGTTCCAGACGATGCCGCTGTGGTCGAGAATCTTCTGAAACTCGGCGGCGGCAGCACTGCCCTGTCCGGCTGCCAGATATGCCTCTCCGCGTACATACACATGATAGAGGCAGGAAATATTGGTGACGAACGCAATTTGCCCCAACTCGATGGGTGAAGCAGCTTGCAGGGCATTCAGGGCGGCAGCCGGATTCTTTTTGTCCAGCGCCAATTGCGCCTGAATCGCTGGCAGCCAAAGCGACTGCATCTGCGTGTCCAGCGGGAAGCGTTTCCCTAAGTCTTGGGCCAAGGATTCGGCTCGTGCCGTATCGCCCGCCATGGCAAACGCAAGCGCGGCTTCGACTCTCGACGCCCTGACTCGCGGGAGCCAGCTTCAAAGCCTCTGCCGCTGACTGCCGGGCTTCCGCAGCATTGCCGTAAGCGGCTTGTCGCAGAGCAGCATTCGCCTGCCATATCGCCCCATTTTCTTTGTTGTCCGCCCGGATGGCGGAGTCCACAGCCCGCTTGGTCAGTTCCCGCGCCTTGCCCAGATGACCGGCATATGCCTCGGTGTCGGATGCGAGCGCCAGTCCAAAGTTCTCTATTCGGGCTTGCCCGCAAACCACTGTTGCTGTTCCGCCATCGCCGCGGAGTCCGCCCCGAGAAAGGCAAGAGCGTAGAGAGCATTGCGGAGTACGAAATCATCCAGTTTTCGCGCCTGCGCCTCGTGGATGACTCTGCCGCGCTTCGTCGAAGCGCTGCAAGGCAAGGGCGTAGTTGGCAAGATTGGCGTAAGTACCTGAACATCCGGTGCAAGGCGCACGGCTTGCCTCGTGATCTCCGCAGCTTTTTCATACTGCCCCTGTTCGCCGTACACGATGCCCAAATCGCGTACGCTCCGGACTCCCGCGGGTAGCTCTCAATCTCCTCCTGATACGTCTGGGCCGCTTTATCCAGTTCCCCGGTTACATTCGGATAGTAGTCGGCGGCGATCTCCAGCTTTTCCCGTTCGCTGGCATGTTCCCGCAACTGGAATGCTTTGGTGAAGTACTCGCTGGCCCGCCCTAGCTCGCCGAGACTGGAGTAGTCATCGCCCACTGCCCAGTAGCCCATGGCAAAATTCGGGTCAAGCTCGATGGCACGTTGATCGTAAGGCAGGGCTGCGGCGGAGCCTTTCTCGTTAACGGCCTTTCTGCCAAGGCTGTACGCTTGCAGAGCTTCGAGCGAAGACGTGGTGGCCTGTGCCAGCGGAACATCTAACTTCTGCACCGTAGCCAGCGATTCGCCCAGTTCGCCGCGCAGCTTCGTTGCCGCCTCGCCCAGCGCGTCCAGCACCTTCTCCTTGGACGCCGCCGTCACCTGCTCCTCGGCCAGCGTGTCTCCGCTCTGGCAATTCACCGCCTTCAATCCCAGCACGTATTCGCTGCCCAGACTGCCAATCGATCCGGCAAGGTAGGCTTTGCTGCCCGCCCGCTGGCAAAGCTCGCGGGCCACCTCGGGCGTGAGTTTCGTGCCCGCCGGACGGGTCATCAATTTCAAGGTCTTCGCCACTTCGCTGTCGGGGAGCACATTCAGGAAAGGCGATTGCCGCAGGGAAACGTTGAGCGCCGTCTTCAGCGTGTCGTCGAAGATTGCATCGCCCGTGGTGTTGGTGAAGTCGGCGAGCACGATGGTGTCTTTCTCGGTGAGGGCCTGCGCCTTGCGCGGCAAAATAAAGCCACGCGCCCACACCCAACACGACGGCCACCACAGCAACGCCTGCCAGTATCGGCCACCTCACAGCATCCGTCTTTGGCGGACCAGCCGAAACTTGCGGAAGCTTGTCCGGCAAGCGGCGTCGGCGCTGGAGAAGCTGCGCTGACGGACCTTGCGGACACCGGCTCGGCCTCCGTAGCCACCACCGCCGAGCGTCCCGATTCCGTATCGCGCTTCAGCCGCTGCAAGTCTGACCGCATGTCCGCCGCACGATTGGTAGCGGAGATTGCGGTCCTTCTCCAGCGCCTTGCTGATGATGTGTTCCAGTTTGGGCGGAACTTCCGGATTCAGCCGCACGGGAGCGACTGGCGTGCGATTCAGGATGGCTTCAAAAATTACCGCCGAACTGCTCCCCGAAAACGTCTATTTGCCCGTCGCCATCTCATAGAGCACCAACCCGAAAGAAAAAATATCGGTGCGCCCATCCAGTTCTTTCGCCCGCACCTGCTCCGGCGACATATAAGCCACCGTGCCCATCGCCGCGCCCGGACTGTGCTCAGATTGCTCCGCCTCACTGTGTCAGCGTTGCGTCCGGCATCCGTTCCTGCTTTCGCTTGAGCTTCGCCAGACCGAAATCAAGAACTTTGGCGTGACCGCGCTCGGTGACGAAAATGTTGGCAGGCTTGATGTCGCGGTGAACGATCCCTTTGGCGTGCGCGGCATCGAGAGCGTCGGCAATCTCGATGGCCAGCGAGAGAATCATCTCTGTCTCCATAGGCTTGCCAGCGATGCGGTGCTTCAGCGTCAGGCCGTCCAGAAACTCCATGGCGATGAACGCGTTCGCCGTGCTGGTCGTCAATTTCGTAGATGGTGCAGATGTTCGGATGATTCAGTGCGGATGCGGCCTTGCGCTTCACGTTCGAAAGCGGGCGAGAGCCTGCGGATCTTTGGCAACGTCGTCCGGCAGGAACTTCAAGGCCACAAAGCGGTGAAGCTTGACGTCCTCGGCCTTGTAGACCACGCCCATGCCGCCGCCGCCGAGCTTCTCGACGATGCGGTAATGCGAGATGGTTTGGCCGATGAGCGAGTCGATGGCTGGCACGTGCACACATCTTAGGGTGAGCAAGGAATCAAGTCAACGAAGGGGGCGAAGAGGGGCAGCGTGTAGGTCAAGTCCCGATTAACGCGCTTACCGGAAACTGACCCTAGTTTCCGGTTACGCGACTAATCAGGAGTTGACTGGGTACCGTTGACGCCCAACTTGGTGGTCGTTTACGCTCGTCGAATGCCAGACACAAAAGATTATCAGCCGTGGCATCGTTACAGAGATGCAATGACCGCCAGTGCTAAATTGGCGCAAGCTGATGGTGACAAAGCACTGCGTCTGGTGGATGACGCAATTGCAGTGGCCATCAACGAGAACGATAACCGTTGGGTCGTCAAGCTCGACCATCACGCCGCCATAATCGCAACGTTTCTGGGCAAGACAGAACTGTCGAAACGCTATTATCAGGAATCTCTAGCCTTGAGTCCGGAGAATCCTGTCGCACTGTACGGCTTAGCCAAGGCTGCAAGAGACGAGGGTGATTTTGGACTTGCGAAGGAATACGCAGCCCGTTGTCACAAGGCGCTCATAGAGGGCGAGGAATTTTTGAGGGACGCTCGCCTCGAATCTCTCGAAATGCTCTTGAAAGATTGGCCACTCCCCGATTAACGCTGTAACCCCTAAAGTGGATTTTCCTAGTTTCCGGTTACGCGACTAACCAGGAGTTGAGATTGTATTTTCTGCGATGTGCGGAGGTATACTCGCGCCAATGCGCACACTCTACAACAAGACGCCGATGAAAATCGCGGTTGGCTATTTCGTGCTCATTGTCGTGCTGCTGATAATCTCGAACGTGTGGTCGGAGCCGGAAGGCCGGCCATTTGATTATCTAGTCATCGGCTTTCCGTGGGTTTTGGTAGTCATGAACGACAGCATATGGGGAGCCGCGCTATTCACTGTTCTTAATTCATTGACCGTTTATCTCGTGGCGTTAATTTTTGTCGAGTCATTCGAGGACACGGCCCGAGATACGATTTGAGGTATGAACTCATCGCGCTCGGTCGCGGTCGTCGGTCTGCCAATGGCGTGCGTGTGTCGTTGGCCCGCCAACCCCTGATTGACGCATTAATCGCACATATGGATTCAAGTTACCGGTAACGCGACTTATCGGGCACTTGAATGCCACGGTGGTCGAGACCCGCCTTAAACTAGTCGAATCAGAGTCAGTGCCAACCGGCAGCTGGGGGCTAACGTGTTAATTCCAGAAAGCTTCGGAAGGTATCTGGTCGGCGTGGCAATGTTCCTCGTTTTCTCATCGACCGCGAATGCAGAATGTAAAGACAGTGTTGTAGGAACTTGGAAACTTGTTTCAAACACTGCCACGAGTGACAAGGGCGACGTGAATAAGGCCGTTCTTGGCCAAAATCCTTCTGGGCTTCTCACATATACGGCGGACGGCAGAATGATGGCGATTATTTCCGATGACGGACGGAAGCCGCTATCGATTGCTGACAGGGTTGCGGCTCCGGCAGAGGAGAGGGCTCAGGCTTATTCCACATTCATGGCTTACGCGGGGCGATACACGTTCACGTGCGACAAAGTCGTAACTCACGTTGAAGTTGCCTCGCTGCAAAACTGGGTCAACACGGATCAAACACGGTTCGTCCACATTGAAGGCAATCGCTTGTTTGTGCGAAACACGCCCCAGTTGAGAGGAGGCGTGATGGTGACCATTGAATCGGTGTGGCAGCGATTGAAGTAGGATGCTGAGTCGGAATTTTGTACGCCCCGCCCAGAATGGAAGGAATTCCCTGACAACGCAACAGCTCTTCCGGCATCATTCTTCGACTCCATCCCACAGCTTCCGCCAGTAACGGCGCATCTTGTCTTTGACCTGCTCTTCTGTCTGACCATGATCGTAAGCGGGCGAGATCACGGGCAGTGCGCGCTCGACACGAATCAGGACCACGGCTTGAATTTCACTAGTCAGTCCCATGTCCCGGTACATCTGGCACCCGCGCTGGAAAATCTCATCCGAGCGATGAACAACTCCCCGCCCCTTGAATCGGTACCCTTTCCGAGCGAGCGGATCGACGACATTGATTTCAACAGAGGTGTTGTGCTCGATGTTCTTAACCGATTGCGGTGACCGGATATGGGCGAACACCAGATGATCGTCGTCCCAAACGGCAGTGGTTCCCTTAGGCGACAAATTGGGTGTTCCATCGGGGCATACAGTTGCGATGAAGCCCAGTCGCTGCTCACGCACGATGCGTTTCATGTCGTCAGTGAGAATTCCCATGCGATTGGCTCCCGCGAGCAATGATGCCTGATTTACGCACGAATCGGAAACTTGAGTGCTTCCAGATTACTGTCGAGAACAGGGATTATCACCACCTACTCGGCCAGTGCCCGCAGCCGATACCGGAGAAGTGAAGTGCTGCTTCAAATGGACGCGGCCATCGTCTTGCAATGACTCGGGACGATTGTCATTATGGAGCCATGCAAACCGTCTTCGAGGCTGCGGGTGGCAACGACGGCCTGCGACGTCTTGCCGACGCCTGGCATCGTCGGGTGATGGCCGACGACGTGGTCGGCCATGCGTTCAGCCACGGTTTCCACCCCCAGCATGTCGAGCGACTCGCTGCTTACTGGGCCGAGGCACTCGGTGGCCCCACCGCGTATTCCGACTCCTATGGTGACGAGACCTCCGTCGTCAAGATGCACAGCGGCAACGGGGAGCACGACGAAATGGATCGCCGTGCGATTGCCTGCTTTGACCAGGCTCTTGCCGATGTCGGATTAGCCGACGACAGTGCGCTGCGACAAGTGCTGCACGACTACTTCGCTTGGGCGACCACGACAACGATGTCCCGCTACCACCAGTCCGCCGATGATGTGCCTAAGGGCCTCAGCATCCCACACTGGTCGTGGGACGGGCTCCAGGCGTAAGACTCCACGGATGACCCGCACCACACCGATATTGGCCCAACTCCCCTTTTTTGCTGTGAGCCGGAAGCGTGCCAATCCGGCGCAAGTCTTGGTCAGCTCCTGGTAAACGCCGTAACCGGACATTAGGGGACTAGTACCCAAGTTACCGGTAACGCGACTTATCGGGACTTGAGTGCGTATCGAGGCTTTCTGAGTACGATTAGGACCTATTGGCGCGGGCCGTCGCGCAATCGCAGGGTCGAATCTTTCGATGGACGCAATTCTAGTTTGGCTGGCCAAATGAGACCAATGATGACGGACAACGCCATAAGAACTAATCCAGACCCTGGAATGGCTATGAGCACAAATGCAAGACCACGGAATCCCAGGTAGAACGTGAGAGCGGCGGAAAAAATGAGACTCATCACGTAAACGACGCCCAGATGCTCTGCCGCGACCCGAAGTGGCGCGCCGCAAACGGGGCAAGAGAAAGAATACGCGTTCAGAATCGGAATGGCCTTAGAGTCAAGCCTAGCGTTGCAGCTAGGGCAACACGACGTGTAACGAAGCATTTCGGAGAACCTTGAGAAAAAGTTGGTCTTGTGGCTTACCTCTGGGGCCTGTACCGCCAATTGGACGGTCCTTAAGTCACGAGCGACACCCGCAATGATATCTGAGAGCCAGCTCTCCGTGAGTGTGATTCGCTGGATAGTGCTTGATTAACGCTCTTACCGGACATTTGAGGTTCTAGTACTGCAGTTGTGCAGCACCGAGGCTGATTGAGAGTCGGTGGGTGTTTCACTTGGAAAAACCGGAGGGCGCGCAGTTCGACTCTGTGGAGGATGCGGCAAAAAGCGACGAAGCTCCCGGGGTGGCGCCCATCGCCCACTGCGAGTACCATTCGAAACTCCCCTCAGTGTTCCGCTTCCGAGAGTGGGAAGGAACGAAGAAGGAAACCTTTGGTGTCATGAAGCGACGGCTTTGCTAGGCTGAACGGACGCTGTGAACCTACGACTTCGACGCGGAAAGGCTCCATTTGGAATTACTATTTTTCTCAGCGCCTTTCTTCTTTTCTGGGTGCAACTCCTGCTTGGCAAGTACATCCTGCCCTGGTTTGGAGGGGCGGCGGCGGTGTGGACCACATGCATGTTGTTCTTTCAAGTGTTGCTGCTCGGAGGCTACGCATACGCGCATTTGATGAGCAGCCGCTTGAAGCCACGCGCACAGGCACTACTTCACTGCGCGAGTCTCCTGTTAATTCACTAGCTCGTCGCGCTTCTCTTGCAATTCCTGGTCAACAAGGTGCGGCTCTTCCAAATATTCCACGATGAAAACCAGTGCCATGCGCCGCGTTTTCGGATTGTACTCGGTGTGCCAGCTTTTGGTGATGCCTGTCTTCCCTTCCATTTCCAGGTGGGTCACGCGCGCATCGCGGATTACGCGGTCAAAGTAGGCTTCTCCGACTGTTACCAGTTGCGGCTTTTTGTAGCGCTTCTTCATTTCGGCTTGCCGTTCCCGCTCGGCTGCCCAAGCGTAACCGGATGCTTGGCAATCGCTTCGTCCTGGTCCTGTTTTGCAAACTCGGCTGCGTCGGATTGTATCCCACCTTTGGTCATAACTTGAGCCGCATCCGCGGGCGGCAAATCCTTCACGTTCGCGGAGAACGAGAACGATGGCGGCTTGGCGGGCGGCGCCTGTGATGCTGCTGCGGCTGCGGCCTTTTCCGCTTTGCGTGCCTCGTGCTCTTTCCAGTGCAGTTTCAAAGCGGAAGGTGCGTGTGTCGGTGTAAGATACCGGAAAATAGCGAGAAACGGATTTAGTCGAGTCACCTCGTTACTCCTCGCATCCATTGCATAAGGTTCGTGCGGTGACGGAGGGCAAGTTGAACGTTGCACATCGGTGAACTCTTCGTCAGCGCAACCGACACATTGCGATTCGGGATTCTCGAACGGAGCGCCGGACGCTGACTACAGAGTCGTTTCCGTCCTTAAAACATTTCTTTCTAGGACGCTAAAACGGCGCCGCTAATCGGCTGCAATTGCAACGCCGCGAGGCAAGCCAATCGCGAGGGTTTTGTGGACAAGGCTGCGGTGAGTACCCCAGTTCGGCGGCAATCTCGCGTATGGAGCCGCCCTGTGCGCGCAGGCGACCCATCCTCGCGGCGTCCACGGCGATACGCGGCCTTCCTAATCTCTTCCCCTTGGCGCGCGCGTTGCGCAGCCCGGACAGGACGCGATCTCGGATCAGTTCCCGCTCAAACTCCTCGGGCGTCATGGGCACTGATCTGTGCCGCTAGATCTTGTGCAAACTCAGTTAGTCCGTCCTTGCCTCTTTTTTCTTCTCTGTCCCGCTGGACCATGAGCTGTGCCCAATTTTGTGCCCACTCCTGAACTAGCAGGAGCGAGCAACTGAAGCGCAGCGGATGCCCGAAGCCCCGCAAACAAAGGAGTCCGCGAGTCTCTGCTATCTTCAGCTACAATCCGCTAACTTGTTGATTCTTTGTGCGGGAAGACTTAGAAGGCAGACGCTCTTTCCAACTGAGCTACGGGCGCGACGCAGGGACTGCCCACATTGTAAGAGAGATAAGCGGGAGATGGAAACCACGAAACGCGATCCATGGTGACTGGTTACGGGGATATTAGCGCCACTTATCTCCGTGACAACAGTTTCCTAGGATACTATTATTCCCGGTGAGGAGCGTTGGCATGGCTACGAAGAAGTCCGGAAAAATCGCCGCGAGCCGGCTGACCATGCACATCGGATTCTGGATGCGGCTGGTTTCGAACCATGTTTCGTATGCCTTCGCGCGCAAGCTGGATTCCAGCGGCGTGACGGTGGCTGAGTGGGTGGTATTGCGCGAAATGTACGGCGGCGATGACACGACTTCGCCGAGCGTGGTGGCGGAGCTCAGCGGCCTGACGCGCGGCGCGGTCTCCAAGCTCATCAGCCGGCTGCTGGAAAAAGGCCTGGTGACCCGCAAGGAATCCAGCGGCGATCGCCGCTTCCAAGACATCGAGCTCACACCTGCGGCAGTTGCGATTGTCCCCAAGCTAGCGAAGCTCGCGGACGCAAATGACGAAGAGTTCTTCGGGGTTCTTTCCAGATCCGATCGCAAGGCCCTGACCGGCGTGCTGAAAAAGACGGCGGCGCTGCATAATCTGACGAAAGTACCAGTTGATTAGGAGCAAGCACCAAATGAATCAACCACTCATTCGAGAATTAATCCCCAAGGCCCTTGCGAAAGAAATCGCTTTCCGCGAAATCCTGACGACGCTGGGTGAAGAGGGAGTCGAGTCTTATCACGTGAATTTTCTGTGAAACGAATTTCGCTATTACGCAACGGGCGGGGAGTCTTTCCTGACGAGCGCGGCGCTGGGGCACAACGGTGTGCCGCTCGAATTTTCCGCGGAAAAAATCGAGGCATCAATCAAAGAGTACAAGCAGGACAAGCGGCGCATCCCGATTTCGTCCGGGAAGGCGCCGCAGGCGGGTGTGCGTGCTACATCGTTTATATCCACGGAAAGAAAGTGCGTTACTTCGGCCGCGACGGCGGCGAATACGTTCAGCATTTTCCTGGCTCAAGATAAGAAACGTTATAAAAATGAAGAGGGCATCATGAAGAAAATTGCGCGCTCCGCCATGAAATCAGTGGATATTCAGGCCAGCCCGGAAAAGGCCTTCGCATTCCTTGCAAATCCGATGAACTGGCCCCAATACGCCGTCGTGAATTTGCGCTCCGTCAGTCGAGGGCAAGACGGGTGGTTCCATGCCGTCACTAAGTTCGGCGAAGGCGCGCTGAAAGTCCGCGCCGTGAAGGAGCTCGGTGTGTTCGATCACGTCTGGAAAGATCCGCAAGCGACATGGCAGGTTTATTCTCGCGTCGTGCCCAATGGCGATGGCGCAACCGTGATGATGTCGCTCTTTCAACCCGCGGTGATGAGCGATCAGCAGTTCGACGAAGCCATGAATCAAATGGATACGGAGATGAAAAAACTAAAGGAAATTCTAGAGCAATAACCAAACGCAAGACTGCTGCCTACTGTTTCCAGCCGCCGCCGAGAGCTTTGTAAAGTTGCACGAGGCTTTGGTATTCGGCGCCGCGCGCCTGTGCCAGGGTTATTTCCGCTTCGAATAGAGAGCGCTGACCGTCCAGCACCTCCAGATACGTGGTGGTGCCGCCTTTGTAACGCATGACGGAAAGGCGCACCGACTCCGTCAAGTCCGCGACGGTCTGTTCCTGGCGAACGCGCACTTCATGCAATTTCTGATATCCAATCAGAGCATCGGAAACATCTCCGAAGGCGTGCTGAATCGCTTCCTTGTAGGCGAGCAAAGCCTCCTGGTGCTGCGCTTCGGCCAGATGCAGATTTCCCTTCAGCGCGCCTCCCGTGAAAAGTGGCTGACTTACCTGTACGCCGTACGACCAGATGCTCGCTTGGGAGCTCATCATGCTGGAGAATAGATTGCTGCGCCCGAATGCACCGCCGCCCGCGCCGGTAAGCGAAATCTGTGGAAAGAACGCAGCCTTGGCAACTCCAATTTCGGCGTTCGCTGCGATGAGTTGCTCTTCGGCTTGGCGAATATCGGGCCTGCGCTCCAGCAGCGAGGAAGGCAATCCTGGCGGCACCCCCGGAGGAAGCGGCTGATCTGCGAGCGGCAGTCCGCGCGGCAAACTTTGCGGATAATTGCCGAGCAGAATGCTGATGGCATCTTCCTCCTGGCCAATCTGCCTCTCGAGATCCGGGATTGAGGCATTCGCGGTGTCCAGCACTTGCTGCGCCTGCAAGACATCTAGCTTTGTGGCGACGCCGTGGTCCAGTCTCAGCGAAGTCAACTTGACGGAATCTTCCTGCGTCTTTACGGTATCGCGGGAGATTTGCAATTCCAGGTCAATCTGTAACAGCGCGAAATAATCGGTGGCCACGTCGCTGACTAAAGTGAGGACGACGGTTTGTCTCGCTGCCTCGGTTGCCAGCAACTTGGCACGTGATGCTTGGGTGGCGCGGCGCAATCCGCCGAATAAATCCACCTGAAAGGCCGCGTCTGCCGTGAGCGCGAAGAAATTTGATTTCGACTGAAAATTCTGTTCTTTGCCACCCGTGAAATTGCCGTTGCCAGACACCTGCGGGAAAAGACTGGAGCGAGTGATCGCCACCTGAGCGCGCGCGGCGTTGATGCGCTCCGTCGCAATTTGCAAATCATAGTTCTGTTTCAGCGCCGTGCGGATAAGCTCTTGCAGCACAGGATCCGAAAATACTTGCCACCAGGGTAGATCGGCGTAGGAAGCGGCCTGCACCTCAGCTTGCGGAGTTTCGCTGAGATCGTGATATACGGCCGGAGTCGGCACGTCGGGCTTGTGGTAGTTCGGACCCACCGCGCACCCGGTGACGAGATTCGTGGCCAGTAGAATGGCAATCAATGGCCGCAGAGTAGTCTTGAATTTCATGTTCATGAAATTACCGTTTACCAATCGTTCGGGTGCGCCTCGCGCCCAACCTTAGGTCGGCGCCCATGTCAATCTCCCGGTGCTGGCGCAGGCGTTGGCGGCGCTGTCGCGGCGGCATCCTTTTTGCCGGCGCCCGACCACGTCTCAATCAGATAGAAAATTGCCGGAACCAAGAATATAGCAAGGAAGCTGGCTGCTAGCATTCCTCCAATCACCGTCGTTCCGATAATCTGGCGCGCCACGGAACCGGCGCCCGTAGCGATCCACAAAGGCACGCTGCCTAGAATGAAAGCGAAAGAGGTCATCAAGATCGGCCGCAGCCGGATCCGTGCGCCTGCCAGCGCAGCATCCACCAGCGGTTTGCCTTGCTCGTACTCATCTTTCGCGAACTCCACTATCAAAATCGCGTTTTTCGCCGCCAGACCGATCAGCATCACCAGCCCGATCTGTGAATACACGTCGCTTTCAATTTGCACCATGTACGCCGGGTAGAACCAACCGGCGACCGTGCGCCGCAACCATAGTGTGGCGAACGCGCCGAACACCGCCACCGGCGTGCTGAGCAACACGCTGAACGGCAGCGACCAGCTCTCATAGAGCGCAGCGAGAATCAGGAATACAAACAAAAGCGAGAACGCGAAAACGGCCGTCGGCGAAACTCCCTTCTGCGCGAGCTTTTCCTGATACGACATGTCCTTGTAGTCGTAGCCCATGTCGTTGGGCATTGACTGCGCGAACACTTCTTCCAGCGCTTTCATCGCCTGCGCGGAGCTGTAGCCCGGCGCGGCGCTGCCCACGATCTGCGCGCTGCGATATTCGTTGAAGCGCATGGTAAATTCGGGCCCGATGCGCGGCTCGAATTTCGTCAGCGCGGAAAGCGGCACATTGTCGCCCTTATTGTTGCGCACATAGAATTGCCCAACATTTTCGGCGCGCGCACGGTATGCGCCTTCCGCCTCGATGTACACCTGCCATTGCCGGCCGAAGCGATTGAAATAGTTGATGAAAAACCCACCCATGAAAGATTGGATGGTTTTGTAAACGTCGGTGAGGTTCACTCCCTGCTTGATTACCTTGTCGCGGTCCACCGTTACGAATTGCTGTGGCACGCTGGGAAGATAGGTGGTGGCCAGAAAACCGATCTCCGGACGTTTCCGTGCCGCCGCCATAAACGTGTTCAAATTCTGCGTGAGATATTCCACGTCCTTCCCCGCGCGATCCTCCAAGACAAATGTGAAACCGCCGGAGGTGCCGACTCCGGGAATCGCTGGCGGTGAAAAGTTGAACGCGATGCCTTCAGGCATCTCGCTTAATTTCTGGTTCAGGCGCGCCTTGATTTCCTGAAACTGCTCTGCGCGGGATTTCCGCTCGTCCCAAGGGTCCAGCGTGACGAAGAAAAACGCGTTGTAGCTGGTGCGCACGAAGCTCAACAGGCTGAAGCCGATTACGCTTGTGGTGTATTTCACTCCGGGAGTGTCCGCGAGTATTTTTTCCACATCGCGTGCCGCGCGGTCCGTGCGTTGCAGCGATGCGGCGTTCGGAAGCTGCAAGTTGATGAAAAGATAGCCTTGATCTTCATCCGGTAGGAAGCTGGAGGGCACGTGCCCTGCGAAAAATGCCGCGCCCGCTGCGAATGCCACCAACAGCACGATTGCAATGGCGCTCTTGCGAATCAGCGCGCCGGAGACGGTGACATAGTCCTCTGTCGCGCGCTCGAACGTCCGATTGAACCATCCGAAAAACTTTGCCATCACGCCCCTGCTCTCTTCTCTAGGCCGCAGCAAAAGCGCAGCGAGCGCTGGACTCAGCGTCAAGGCGTTAAAAGCGGAAAGAATCACGGAAATCGCGATGGTCACTGCAAATTGCTGATACAGGCGCCCGGTGATTCCCGGAATAAATGCCGTTGGTACGAACACCGCCGAAAGCACCAGCGCAATGCCGACGACTGGACCAGTCAATTCGTCCATCGCTTTCAAGGCCGCTTCTTTCGGCGAAAGGCCTTCCTCAATATGCCGCCCCACTCCTTCGACGACTACGATCGCGTCGTCCACCACCAATCCAATGGCCAGCACCAATCCTAATAATGAAAGCGTGTTAATCGAAAACCCGAAGAGCGGAAAAAACACGAACGTACCGATTAGCGCCACCGGCACAGCTAGCATGGGAATCAACGTGGCGCGCCAACTCTGCAGGAAGATGTACACAACCAGGATCACCAGCACGATCGCGATCACCAGCGTCTCGACAATTTCCTTGATCCCGGACGTCACCGCCTTCGTGGTATCCAGCGATGTCACGTAATCCACGTCCTGCGGAAACGTCTGCTTCATCCCGGAGATCAATTTATTCACGGCGGCCGCCGCGTCCACCGCGTTCGAGCCTGGCAGTTGGTAAATGGCGATGATCGCGCCCGGTTTGCCGTTCAACCGGCCCGCCGTGCTGTAATCCTGCGAACCCAGTTCCACGCGCGCCACATCTTTCACACGGACTACTCCGCCATCCGGCGTCTCGCGCACCACGATCTGCCCGAACTCTTCCTCGGAAATCAATCGGCCTTGCGCGCGCACGGAGTACGTGAACTCCTGCCCCGGAGGCACGGGTTCGCCTCCCACTTGTCCGGCAGGATTCACGGTGTTCTGCGCCTGGATCGCGTTGATGATGTCCGTGACGGTGATGCCGAGCTTGCCCAATTGATCGGGTTTCACCCACAAACGCATTGCGTATTGTCCGGCTCCGAAAATCTGCACGTTGCCGATTCCGTACGAACGCGTCAGCGGGTCGCGGATGTTGATATAAGCGAAATTGGAAAGGAACGCCGCGTCATAGGTGCCTTTCGGCGAATACAGCGTCAGCAGCATCAGCGGCGACGTCACCGACTTTTGCACCGTTACACCGTAGTTGTTCACGTCCGCCGGAAGTTGCGATGCCGCTTGCGTTTCGCGGCTCTGCGCCAGAATTTGATCGATATTTGGATCCGTCTTCACATCGAAGTCCACGATCATGGTCATCTGCCCATTGGCCGTGGCGTTCAACGAATACATGTAGTTCATGTTGTCCACGCCGCTCATTTGCTGTTCGATGGGCGTGGCGACGGATTGTTCCAGCGTTTGCGCGTCCGCGCCCACGTACGTGGCCTGGATTTGTATTTCGGGCGGAGCAATGTTTGGAAATTGCGCGACGGGCAGAGCGACGATGGTGATGATGCCGAGTATTACCGTCACGATCGAAATCACGATCGCGACGATCGGACGGTTGATGAAAAATTTAGACACGGGCCCTAGTTTCCCTCCGCCGTCGCGCTCTGCACAACGTACGGCTTCGGGTTGACTTGCGATCCGGGACGCACCTTCTGCGCTCCTTCGGCCACCACACGCTCTCCCGGCTTCAGGCCCTGGGCGATGATCCAATCGCTGCCGGTGCGTTCCCGGGGTGTCACCGTGCGGATGCTCACTTTATTTTCGGCGTCCACTACCGCCACCTGATAGCTACCTTGCAGTTCGGTCACCGCGCGTTGCGGTATGACTAGCGCGCCAGTCTCGGTTTTCGTGGCAGCGCGAACTTTTCCGTAGCCCCCCGGCCGCAGAATATTTCCGGGATTCGGGAATAGACCCGCGATGAGAATTGCACCGGTCCCTTGATTCACTGCGCGGTCCGCGTAGTCCACGGTTCCTTGATGTGCGTAGGTAGTTCCATCAGCCAGCACCAGATCGAGTGGCAAGCGCTTGAGTTCCGCTTGCCTGCCGGCTTCGGTGGGAAATCGCCGGTTGAAATCGAGATATTCACTTTCGCTGACGGTGAAATAAACTTTGATGGGGTCCACCGTCGAAACAGTGGTAACCGGAGCGCTGCTGGTATTAACCAAAGCCCCTACCTGCAACTGCGCAATGCCTGCGACGCCGCTGATCGGCGCAACCAATCGAGTAAATCCAAGATTGAGCCGAGCGGTTTCGACAGCCGCTTGGGCCGACTGAATTTGCGCCTTGGCCGTCGCCACGGTGGCTTGCGCCGCCAGATTGTTCTGAATGGCGTTGTCTAGATCTTGTTGGCTTGCCGCTTGTTCTTTCGCTAGCGGAGTGTAACGATCCACATCTAGTTGATTGCGAAGTTGCACGGCCTGGGCGTTCGTAAGCTGCGCCTCCGCTTGCGCTAATTGTCCTTCGGCCTGGTCGAGCACAGCCTGAAAGGGCCGTGGGTCAATCTGGAATAGGAGTTGGCCCTTCTGAACGAACGCGCCTTCCTGATAATCCTGCTGCTGCAAGTAGCCGGTGACTTGCGCCTTTACATCGGCGTTCACCAGCCCGTCCAGCGTGCCGATCCATTCGCTGTACAGGGCTACATCTTTCTGCACCACCGGCACCACCATGACTTCCGGAGGCGGTCCAGCGCTGGCCGCTGGTTTCGGGCGCAACATTACTGCGATGGCAGCGGTGACGATCACGACGAGCACCACCACAATTACGACCGTACGTCTCACGGAACCTTTCATCGGCTCTCTCTTTGAAATTTTCAGACTCTGTAAGTTAAGCGTGTCGGTTTATATCACGCAGCCGGTGGAATACCGAATAGTGACCGCGCCGCGACTGGCGAAGACCTGTTGTCGTCAAAACTGCGTTTACGGATTGTGAACAGAAGAGCTTGATGTTGCGACACGACGACCCACAGAGAGGGCAACAAAAATTTAGCACTCCTCTGTGGGAGTGTCGAGGCTCCGCGACACTTGGCTCCGGTCACCATCGCAATCTGTATTTGCTCCGCCGTGGGCTGGTCGCTGCTTCAGTCGCTTAGATTCAGAACGGGACGTGTACGATGCAGAAATTTCAACAGCCTGGCTAATAGCGAGGCACGTGCGAGCGCGGCCAGCGGGCGGTTACGAAGCGATTCGGCCGGAGGGTGTGGGCGAACCGGCGCGCGCAGCTGCAGCTTCCGTTTCAAGTTTCAGAACGGAACGTGCCACTTCGTGAACTGCTTCGAGCACCAGTTCGGGCTGATCCTGCATGATCCAGTGGGTGCTCTCTTTCGCCAGCACGTAGCGTCCTTGCGGCAAACGCTGCGCGATGGCTTCGTGCTGTTCGCGTCGCTTCGTCGGCGTGGATTTTGCAGACAAAATCACCACCGGCCCGCTGCAAAAATCTCCCAGTTCAGCCACGCACACTGCGGATCCCGGCAGATTTTCCAACTGGCTCGCGATGGTTCGGCAAAATTTTTCCTGCACCCAGAAGATCGCCGCCATCGCGCGCTCTTCGGCAGGCAAATTCCAGAACCATGGACTGGAAACCGAGCCGGATTCAGCAGGCGCTTCGCGGCTGATCAATCGCACCAATCGTCCTGCCAGTTTCGTTGCGCCCGAAGTAAGCAGGAACACTACGAAACGAATGACGCCAATGCGGCAAAGCAGCGCCGCGCGGCGTGATACCGTGGCGCCGATCTCGGCGCGCTTGCGGTCCTGTTCCGAAGGCGGATTCCATTCGGCCGGGGCCACCGGATCCACCAGCACTACGCCTAACGTCTCTTGCGGATAGCGCGCCGCAAACAGCGGCATCGTGAGTCCGCCAAAAGAATGTCCCACCAACACGTAGGGCGGAGGAATCGCCGCACGCTCGAGTAAAGTGTGAAGCTCTTCCACCATGCGGTCGGCCGTTCGCGGCATCGGGCCCAGATCGCTCCAACCCAATCCGGCGCGGTCGTAGCTCACCACGCGATACGTTTGCGCGAGCCTGCTTTGAATTGCGCTCCAGCTGAGCATCGTGGACATCAGCCCCGCCTCGAGAACGATCGTTGGGCCGGAGTGCCCTTTTTCCAACAGGTGCAAGCGATGCGTTCCTAGATCAATGAACCGGCCGGGAGAGGGATGGAGCTTGCTGTCCCGGCGCAGCCCGATTTTCTGGTAGATCGCGCCGGCTGCCGCGCCCAGAAGCAGAACAGCAAAAATCCAAATGAAAGTGTGGAAGAGCAGCTTCCCTCTCCTCTACCGTGCATCGCCACGGAAATCTGCCACAAACCAGCGTCGCAGTATATCGCCGCCGGCGTTTGATCCGTCAGCTGCGCATGTGGCTGCGTAACTTCTCCGCCGCCTGAAAACCCGTTTCGGCGCAATCGCCGATCGAGCGCCCCGTAAGATAGTTTCCCGCGAGGCCAAGCCCGGGGAATCCGCTTTCCGCTTCGCGAATTTCCTTCACTCTTTGCGCGTGGCCCACATTGTACTGCGGCAGAGCCCGCGAGTATCTCCATACCGTGCGTTCGATTGGCGCCCCAGTAATTCCTAAAACTCTTGCATTTTCCGCTTCCACTATTTGCGCAAACACATCGTACGGAGCGGTCATCAAGCCGCCAGCGTCGGTGCGCACAAAGCTCGTCATCAATACACTGCCCCCGGGGGCATGGCTAGGAAATAACGACGAATTCCAGAAAGTGCAAACCGTGTGCAATCCTTCCCGGCGCGGAGCCATGAACCCGAATCCGTCCAGACCGTGACGCACTTGTTTTCGCTCGTAGGCCGACGAAACCACGCCCATCGGCGCATGCTCGATCTCCGCCAGCAGCGCCGCTAATTTTGGCGCGCTCGGCTGCAGCAACGGGGCCGTCGCATAGGCCGGCGCCGCGAACACTACTGCTTCTGCCGGAAATTCGTCACCGCCGCTCACACGGATCCGCCAGATTGATTGGCTCCCGCTGGTTCCACCGCGCGACGCCGCGACCGATTCCACCGTCGCGCCAAAATGAACATCCTCTCCCAATTTTTCCGCGAGCTTCTCCGCAAGCGTGGCCATCCCTCCCTTGAACGATCCCAGCGCCGGCAGCGCGTCCGTTACGTACAGTCCGCCATGCTTTGCGCTGGAATCGCCGTGCGAAGGCCCTGCATCCGATTTAACCTCATTGCGCTTGTACCTGTACGCGCGCACGGCCCCGCGCACGACGCTGCCGCGGCTTCGTTCCCATTCCGCCAGGTCAGGAAACGCGCTCTGCATGCCCATCTTGCGCGCGTCGCCAAAAAAAACCGTCGAGACAAATGGGTCAACCAAATAGTCCAGCACTTCGCCGCCGAATTTTCGTTCGACGAATTCCGCCAGAGACTCTTCTCCCGCGGGCGGCTGCGAATTTCCCAGCACCTCGCTCAGCAGCCGGTATTTCGATCGCGGCCCGACCAATCGCGTCATGAGCGCGCCGCCGGGAGAAAACGGCGCAACGTGCAAACGGCCTTCGCGCAAAATGTAGCGCTTGGCCTTCGGATCGCCGGCCACGAATTCGCTTTCCAGGTTCAGCTCGCGCACCAAGTTCCACACCGACGCCGGAAATCGCGGACACTGCGGCCCAGCTTCAAATAGAAATCCATTTCGCCTGACGGTCGAAACCATCCCGCCGGCGCGACCCGAAGCTTCCAGCACCAGTGCCTGAATTCCCAGTTGCCGCAGGCGAAACGCGCATGCCAGGCCGCTCAGCCCGCCGCCAATGATCACCGTTTTGTATATGTGCCCCACAACCTGTAAATTGTATCAAACGGCAGGCAGCGCGAACGCGTAGGAGGCCGCCACATCTCGATGCTCGAGCATCTGAAAAATCCCCTTCCAGAGCGACTGTGCAATCGCTCGTAGATTTCGTCTCGCAGTACGCAGCGCGCGGAAATGAAGTCGCCGTGCGTTACCGGCGCGGCTATCGCATGGAAACCTGGACGTACGCGCGGATCGCGGGGCAGGCGAATCGCGTGGCGCGCGAATTGGAATCTCGCGGAATTGGCAAGGGCGATGCCGTTCTGCTGTGGGGTGAAAACTCTCCGGAATGGATCGTGGCTTTTTTCGGATGCCTGCTGCGCGGCGCCGTCAGCGTGCCCATAGACCACGGCTCGACCGCAGAATTCGCCGCACGCGTAGCTCGCGAAGTGAACGCCAAATTAATTTTTCACGGTCGCGCGCTCGCGGATGCCGGGCTACCGGAAAAGGCTATCGTTCTGGAAACAGTTCCTGGACTTACGGAGCACCGGGATTCTTCCCCTTATCCCGCGCCCCCTCTTTCGCGGCAGGACACGCTCGAAATCATCTTCACGTCCGGCACCACCGCGGATCCGCGCGGCGTAGTGATCTCTCATGGCAACGTCCTCGCCAATATCGAGCCTGTCGAACGCGAAATCCAGAAATATCTCCGCTATGAGCGCATTTTTCATCCGTTGCGTTTCCTGACCTTGCTTCCGCTGAGCCACGTCTTCGGCCAGATGCTGGGCGTCTTCATCCCACCGTTCCTCGCGGCCACCGTAATTTTTATTGATTCGCTCAAGCCTTCCGGCCTCGTTGACGTGATTCGGGATGAACGCATCTCCGTTCTAGTCGCTGTTCCGCGATTTATCGAGTCACTGCAACGCGAAATCCTGCGGCAGATGGAACGCGACGGCCGCACACCGCAATTCAACGAACATTTCACGCGCGCAGAAAAGGACCATTTCCTCCTGCGCTGGTGGCGATTCCGGAAAATCCATTCACTGCTGGGCTGGAAATTCTGGGCGTTCATTTCCGGAGGCGCCGCGCTGCCTGAACCAGTGGAAGCGTTCTGGAACCGCCTGGGATATGCCGTGATTCAAGGCTACGGCATGACCGAAACGACTTCACTGATCAGCCTGAACCATCCGTTCCGCTCCGCGAAGGGTTCGATCGGCAAGGTTTTCCCGGGCATGGAAGTTCGCGTGGACGAGCATGGCGAAATCCTGGTGCGCGGCGAAAATGTTGCCACCGCCTACCGTCAGCACGATCAGACGCAATCCGTCTCCGAATCCGATGGATGGTTCCACACCGGAGACATGGGCGAGACCGACGCGGAAGGCCGGATGTATTTCAAAGGTCGCCGGAAAAATGTGATCGTCACGCCAGCGGGCATGAACGTCTATCCCGAAGATTTGGAAAGAGCGGTTCGCAGCCAGCCCGGCGTGCGTGATTGCGTGGTAATCGGCATCGAACGCGACGGCAACGCGGAACCCTGCGCGGTGCTGCTGCTCGAAAATGCGCCTCACGCAAACCAAGCGGCCATCATCGAAAACGCAAATCGCGCCCTGGCGGAATACCAAAAGATTCGCCACTGGTTTCCCTGGCCCGATCCCGACTTCCCACGCACACCGACTTTGAAGCCGCTGCTCCCGCGCATTCGCGAGGTCGTCAGTACAAAATTCGATACCGCGGCCACCTCACAGGATGGCAACAGCTCGCTGGCCACGCTGATCGCCCAAATCACCGGACGCCCCGTCGCCGCTGACTCCCGCAACGCCGCGCTCGACGCCGACTTGCACATGACATCGCTCGATCGCGTCGAACTGATGAGCGCGCTCGAAAGCCGCTATCAGACGGACCTCAGCGATGTTCGCTTTAGCGAAGTCTCGACAGTCGGCCAACTGGAAAAACTTCTCACGGAATCTCCAGCCGCGCCTACGGAACACCTCTATCCGCGCTGGCCGCAATATTGGCTCACCACCGCCTCGCGCCTGGCCGTCTATTACCTGCTCGCCTGGCCCGCCACATATATTCTTGCCGCGCCACGCATCCGCGGCCGCGAAAATCTCCACAGGCTGCGCGGCCCCGTCCTGGTGATTGCAAACCATGTCACCTACCTGGACATCGCCTGGATCCTTCCGGCGTTGCCCGCGCGTCTGCGCAATTGCCTCGCTACCGCCATGCGCGCCGAACGCCTCGCCGAAATGCGACGCCCTCCGAAAGCCATGAATCTGTTCAACCGCTTCCGCGAACGGCTTGATTATTATTTGGCGCTGTCGCTCTTCAACGTATTCCCTTTGCCCCAGAGGTCCGGCTTCCTGAAAAGTTTTTCCTTTGCCGGCGATCTCGCGGATCGCGGCTGGAACATTCTGATTTTTCCCGAAGGCCACACCACTGAGGACGGCCACATCGCTCCATTTCGCGCCGGCGTCGGCCTGCTCGCAAAACAGCTGAATATTCCGGTGGTTCCCATGCGCCTCGGAGGACTTTTTGATCTGCGGCAGAAAAATCGCATACTCACACGTCCCGGCCACGTGCAGGTAACGATCGGAAAGCCGGTGCGCTTCTCCCCCAATCAGGATGCGAACGAGATCACGGAGGAACTGGAACGGCGCGTGAGAGAACTCTAGCCCATTTCCGACGGGGCGCTGCGGCGATCAAGCGGTAGGCGCCGAATTGCCAGCACCAGCAAAATCAACGCCAGCAGAATCGCAAACGATGCCCATTTTTGGTGCAACACAAAATCTTTCGCGGCTGCTCCGTAGCGCACCGCCAGAAAGCCTTCCACGAAAAATAGAGCTCCGCGCCCCACAAATGTACCCACCAGAAACGGAACGAACGGCACGCGAAACACGCCTTGTGCGATCACGAACGGCTTGAATGGAACAGGAAAAGGCGCGACGGCCGGCAGCAGCACCGAAGTGAACGGATATTGCTCGACCCACTCGCGAATACGTCCCGGCGCGTGTCCCTCTTTCTTGCGGTAATAAGCTTCACCAGCTTTGCGCGCGAGCGCGTAAATCCAGATGCATCCGGCGAGCGAACCCGGCGCCGCCATCGCCGCGCAATACGGCATGCGCAGCGGCTGGCGGATGGAG
Organism: uncultured Acidobacteriota bacterium; assembly: GCA_963710845.1. Taxonomy (GTDB): domain Bacteria; phylum Acidobacteriota; class Terriglobia; order Acidiferrales; family UBA7541; genus Palsa-295. The sequence goes on from CAVQBU010000015.1 coordinate 24,983, forward strand.
AGTTCCATCACGATCAGATCCGTCACCAGAGGAAGCGGAACGAAAGAGGAATCCAGAAAGGCCGCGAGGAAAACGCCCGGCCCACCCAGCGCGGGCAACGTCGCCTTTACCCAGCTGCCGGCTGCAGGCCATCTCAATGCGTGAAAACTCCCGTAATCGCTTGCCCAGCCAACAAAGCGGACGTCACGGCTGCTTGTCTTTCTTCGATTTGATGCGCAGATCCGGCCAGAATTCACATTATAGATGCACGTAACCAGGAAAAAGAAGCGGTGCTTGCGTATCTTTATTAATTGCGTCTGCCCGGAGGTTGTAAATATTTACACTTCAACTGTAACCCTTTGCTGTGGTAGTGAATCGAATGCAAAGTTCCACGCCGGGGGGTCTTGCGAGGGGGCACTGTCCGCTAGCGTACAAACTCGCGGACAAATTGCGAGGCATACTACCGCAGCATTGGACAGCGATGCTGTCGAGCGCGGCGGCTTCGCCAACTCTTGACGTCCAAGGAGAAAATCATGTCCGATCATCACCAGCCGCTTCCCACAGTTCCTGCTTATCCCTTCCGTCTGGATGTGCCGCTGCACAAATTACTACAAGAAACCCCTGAGAAACATACGCCGGAATCATCTAAAGAAAAAAAGACTCTGCCGACTCCTATTTTCCCAAGCCAACCCGAACTTTTCCATGACCTGGACGCCGATGATGTGGCCGCGCACGATCAGGTGCTGCAGACTGGCAAACGTCACTGGCCCGCCTCGCGTATTTTCAAAAATTTGCGCGGCTGGATGGTTCCCTATCTCAAATCCCGGGTTATGCCTGGCGATTTTCAACCGATCATCGCGTACTTATTCACCGAGTGGAAATGCAATCTGGATTGCCACTACTGCTGGTCCTACGACAATCGCGTGAAGGGCATGACCGAAGACACCGCGCGCCGCGCCATTGATTGGCTGCACGACACGCCGTGCCGCGTGCTGGCTCCTACGGGTGGCGAGCCGCTGGTGCGCCCGGACTTTGTGCACAAAGTGGTTTACTACGCCGCGAAAAAAGATTTTTGGGTTTATCTCGCCACCAACGCGCGTTTGCTGCGTCCGGATGTGATTGATCGCCTCTCCGACGCGGGCATCGCTACCATCAACTTCGCCGTGGATACCGTGAAGGAAAAGCCCGGCCTGCCCAAAGCTTTCGAACACGTGAGTTCCTACTTCGATTACCTGGTGCGGCGCCAGTATCGTTATGGCTATACCACCTTTTTTAATACGAATATCTGCCGCACGAACATCGAAGACGTGAAACAGCTGGTGGAAATCGCGCACGATAACGGCATCTCCCTGACTTTTCACATCAACGAAGCGCCCATGATGGAGCAGCCGCACTTCAAGCATCTGGACGCCAACGACACTTACATCCGCCCCGAGGATTTTCCGATGGTGGACGATTTGCTCGACTGGCTGATCGACAAGCAGCGCCAGGGTTACAAAATGGTGGACTCGATTACGCGCTTGCAGAATATGAAGGGATTCATGCGCGGTGTCGGCGAACACTGGGGCTGCCGCGCCGGTCAAAACTGGCTGATCATTCGCACGGACGGCACGCTCGCGCCCTGTTTCCCGATGTACAACGCGGGCTACGATTGGGGCAAAGTGGAAAATCAGAAATTCGACCTGAAGCAGCTCCACGAAATGAAGCAGGGTTGCGAGCCGCATTGCTTCTCAACGCTCGGCTACAACGTCGCGTACTGTTACGACGCTGCTCGCGTGATGAAGTGGGTGCTGAAGCAGGCCAGCCACGGTTTCCAGGGCGTGACGGGGAGTTTCGAGTAAGCGCCTCCACAGTTGCAGCCTGTCCGGTGGTGAAGAACCGGCGCTCTTGCGTGCGGTGCACCGCGTAACCTTACGCTTGCGCAGCTTCGGACGGACCAAATCAGGCAGGCCTTAGGCAACTAGAGGTTTTTCCACGCCACCGAGGCCGCGCCGAGCAGCGGGCACTCCTCGTTCAACACCACGTGGATGGGAATCTGCACCAGGAACGATTCGAGCTTTTCTTTGTGCCTCACAGCAGCGGCGAATTTTCCATTTTTCAGCTTCGGCAGCACTTTCACGGCAATTCCGCCGGCAATGTAAATGCCGCCGCGCGCCACGGTACGCAGCGCCAGATTTCCCGCCTCTGAGCCGTAGATTTCCACCCACAGATCCAGAGTCGCGGCGCAGACCGGACATTCGCCGCTCAATCCGCGCCGCGTGATATCCGGCGCGGGGTCGATGCCGTCATCATCAAACCCCGGATGCCGCACATCTGGATTCAAGAATTCATGCACGCGCTGAAATCCGCCACCCGACAAAATCGTTTCCACGCTCACACATTCCTGGCGCGTATTCAGAAATTTCCACAGGTCCGCTTGTTGCGAAGTGTTCGGAGCAAAATCCGCATGCCCGGCTTCGGTGGCCATGGGAACGTGCCGATGGCCGTCCCAGAACAATATCCCTTCACCAAGACCCGTGCCCGCCGCAATCACGATTTGCGTCGAGCGCGGCGAAGGCACTCCCACGTGCAACGTTTCCAGTTCGCTCGGCTCCAGCACGCCAATGCCGTAGGCTGCCGCTTCCACGTCGTTCACCAGACGCACATGATTCAGGTGCAGGTGCGAAGCGACGCTCGCGCCATCCACTACCCAGGGAAAATTCGTCGCCTGCACGCGATTGTTCATCACCGGCCCGGCGATTCCGAAAGATGCCGCCGTGATTTTCGCTCCCGCTCCATTCAGGAAATCGCTGGTGATTTCTTCCAGCCCGGAATGTTGCTGCGTTGCGTAGCGCCGATCGGCGACGCGGACCAACTTACCGGCCTTCACGTCGAACAGACCGAGATTAGCCTTGGTCCCTCCCAGGTCGCCCGCCAAAATCATTTAGGCCTCCGAGCTTGAAAATCGAACGTGGTGTGCATGAACAAGAGCTAGCCTCACAGCGGGCGCCAGTGACGGCCATCAATAGCAGTCAAATCTTCCACTGCCCGCGGACCGTCGCTTCCCGCTGGATAATTCGGGAAAGGCGGCGGCGACGCATTCTTCCATGCTTCCAGGATTGGGTCCACCAATGTCCATGCGGCCTCGACGCCGTCGGCGCGGTCAAACAGCGTGGCGTCGCCGCGAATGCAATCATTAATAAGCGTGGCGTACGCGGGGCGCGAGCCGCCGCCAAACGCATCTTTATATTTAAAATCCATGGTCACCGGCTGGACGCGCATTTGCGCGCCCGGCGATTTTGCTCCGAACGAAAGTGAAATGCCTTCATCGGGCTGAATATTCATGACCAGCGAATTCGTTTCGTGGTTTTCGCCACGAAACACCATGTGCGGCGCGCTCTTGAATTGGATCGCGACCTCCGTCAACGGCCGCGCCAGCCGTTTTCCTGTGCGCAGGTAGAACGGTACGCCGCTCCAGCGCCAGTTATCCACTTGCAACTTCAGTGCAACAAAGGTGTCCGTCGCAGAATCAGCCTTCACTCCGGGCTCCTGGCGATATCCCGGAACCGGCTTGCCATCCACTTGACCAGGACCGTACTGGCCGCGAATAACAGACTTGAATACTGTTTCCTTGGTGAATGGCCGGATGGACTGTAAAACCTTAATTTTCTCGTTGCGTACGGCCGTCGCGTCGAAAGTGGCCGGCGCTTCCATGGCGGTCAGTGACGTAAGCTGCAGCACGTGGCTCTGAATCATATCGCGCAGCGCGCCTGCGGATTCATAGAACGCCGCGCGGCGCTCCACCCCCAGCGATTCGGCCGCGGTTATCTGGACGCTATCAATATAATTGCGATTCCATAGAGGCTCGAAGATGCCGTTGCCGAAGCGAAACACCAGCATGTTCTGCACGGTTTCTTTGCCCAGATAATGATCAATGCGGTACACCTGTGATTCATCGAACGCTTCCAGCACTTTTTTATTCAATTCTTTCGCGGACTCCAGATCGTGCCCAAACGGCTTTTCAATGATGATCCGCGTCCAGGATTTTTCCGTTTTAGGCTTGTTGAGCCCGGCCTTCTTAAACTGTTCGATTACGTGTGCATAAACTTCCGGGGGCGTGGCCAGGTAATATAAGCGATTCCCGCCTAGCTGGCCTTCGCCATCGAGTTCCTCCAGACGCTGCGCCAGGCGGCGGAACGCTTCGGGATCGTCGTAGTTGCCCGAAAAATATCGCAGGCACTTCAGGAATTCCGTCTTCTTGCCGTCGTCAGCGCCTTCCTGACCGTCTTTAGGCAGGAATTCGCCGGCTTTCTGTGTGAATTCGCTGTCCTTCATTTCCGTGCGCGCAAATCCCAGCAGCCGAAACCGCGGCCCCAGGCACGCGTGGTAAGACAGATCGTAAAGCGCAGGCAGAAGTTTGCGGCGCGCCAGATCGCCGGACGCCCCAAACATCACGATCGCGCAAGGATCCGATGGCACTTCGCAGAAATAGGCGCCGATTTGCGAATTCTGAGGTTCGACAATTGCCTTGGTATTCATAATCGGTTTCCTGGCCCGTCCGCTGTGCTCTGCCGGACGCACCCTTATGTTTTATTAAAACTCCCGCCCTTCCACAAGAGCCTATCACAACTCGGTGAATGCCCTGCTACAGGACCTCGTCGCCGCCTACCTGCGCGCCCCGCCCGTCTCCCAACTGGAATTTCCGCCGCCGATGCAGTATCTTGAGTTGCAGCATACTCAGCGAGGAGACGTACATGGCCGACGACAAAAATTCAGGAAATCCGGGCGCAGCCGCATCCGCTCAGCCCGCGCCGCAAACTCCACATACTGTGAAGTGCGTCAAGTTCGGCCGAGAGATGCCAGGCCTCGATCGTATTCCCTGGAAAGGCCCGATCGGGCAGCGGATTTACGACAACGTCTCCAAGGAAGCGTGGAAGCTCTGGGTGGAACATTCCAAAATGTTGATGAATGAGTTTCGCCTCAATCCCCTGGACCCGAAATCGCAACAGGTGATGGAAGAGCAAATGGAAACCTACTTCTTCGGCGAAGGCGCAAAACTGCCGGACAGCTACGTGCCTCCCAAACATTAGAACGCATCGCGAGCAGTTCCCTGCCCGAATGTGGCTTCATCTGGCGCGCACAATCCATCGATCCGGCGCGAAATTCGCGCCGTTAGCGAGGTGGTAGTGCGCTAAAATGAATGGTTCTGAAGAGAGGAGAATTAATCCCCGCATGAGCTCCGCAAAGAAAAATTCATTCGGCACGCGCACTGCATTACGCGCCGGCGATGATACCTATGAAATATATCGCTTGAATGTGCTGGAACGCGCCGCAATCGGCAATATTTCGCGGCTGCCCTTTTCGCTGAAAGTTCTGCTGGAAAATTTGCTGCGCCATGAAGACGGCCAGTTCGTTTTTTCCGAAGACATTCATGCCTTGGCGGGCTGGGATCCATCCAGCGCGGCAGGCGCGAGCGAGAAAGAAATCTCATTCATGCCCGCGCGCGTGCTGCTGCAGGATTTCACGGGCGTTCCCGCCGTGGTGGACCTGGCTGCGATGCGCGAGGCCATGCGGCATCTCGGCGGCAATCCGAAAAAAATCAATCCACTCCTGCCGGCCGAACTGGTGATTGACCACTCGGTGCAGGTGGATAAGTTCGGCGTCGAGGGCGCGTTCGCGTTCAACGCTGACCTGGAAATGCAGCGCAACATCGAACGCTACGCGTTCTTGCGTTGGGGCCAGAAGGGATTTCAAAATTTCAAAGTCGTGCCGCCGGATACCGGCATTTGCCACCAGGTGAATCTGGAATATCTGGCGCGCGTCGTGTTCAGCGAGCTGCACGACGGCGCGCGGTTGGCGTTCCCGGATTCGCTGGTGGGCACAGATTCCCACACTACCATGGTCAACGGGCTCGGCGTGTTCGGCTGGGGCGTCGGCGGAATCGAAGCGGAAGCGGCCATGCTCGGCCAACCGCTTTCCATGCTGATTCCCGCGGTGGTCGGCTTCAAGCTGCACGGGCGCTTGCCGGAAGGCGCTACTGCCACCGACCTGGTGCTCACTGTCACCCAAATGTTACGCAAAAAAGGCGTCGTCGGAAAATTCGTTGAATTCTACGGCACGGGACTCTCGAGCCTCACGCTTCCCGACCGTGCGACAATCGCCAACATGGCGCCTGAGTATGGCGCGACGATGGGGTTCTTCCCCGTGGATAGCGAAACGCTCGCTTATCTGCGTTTCACCGCGCGCCCTGAAGATCAGGTTCGGCTCGTCGAGGCTTACACGAAAGACCAGGGCTTGTTCCGCACGGATCAAACGCCCGATCCGATATTCTCCGACCGTCTCGAGCTCGATCTCGCCCGCGTGGTGCCAACCATGGCAGGGCCCAAACGCCCGCAAGACAGCGTCCCACTGACGCAAGCCAAAGCATCATTCGAAAAAACGCTGACTGCGGAATCCAAACACGTCAGCGTGCAAAACAATGGCGACAAATTCGACCTCGCGGACGGCTCGGTGGTCATCGCTGCGATTACCAGCTGCACGAACACCTCGAATCCTTCGCTCATGCTGGGCGCCGGCTTGCTGGCGAAGAAAGCAGTTGAGCGCGGACTGAAAACGAAGCCTTGGGTTAAGACTAGTTTCGCGCCCGGCTCGAAAGTCGTTACCGATTACATCGAAAAGGCCGGTCTGTGGCCCTCGCTCAATGCCCTGCGCTTCAATCTGGTGGGCTACGGCTGCACCACCTGCATTGGCAATAGCGGCCCTCTGCCGGACGCCATCGGAAAAGCGATCAAAGATAATAATCTGGTAGCCGTTTCCGTGCTGAGCGGCAATCGAAACTTCGAAGGCCGCATCAATCCGCTCTGCCGCGCGAATTATCTAGCCTCGCCGCCGCTGGTCGTCGCCTACGCGCTCGCGGGACGCATGGATTTCGACATCGTCAACGAATCCCTCGGTAACGACAAGGCCGGCAAGCCGGTGTATCTGCGCGATATCTGGCCGACGCCCGATGAAGTGGAAAAAACCATGCGCTCGTCGGTAACCAGCGAAATGTTCCGCAAAGAGTACGCGGACGTATTCACCGGCGACGAGCACTGGCGCGCGCTGCCCATTCCCGAAGGCGATCTCTATGCCTGGGATGATAAATCCACCTACATCAAGCATCCGCCCTATTTCGAAAATATGCCGCTGAAGCCCACGGCACTGCAGGATCTGCACGGCCTGCGCGCGCTGGCGGTGCTGGGTGATAGCGTTACCACCGACCACATCTCCCCCGCCGGCTCCATTCCCGCGGATACGCCCGCCGGAAAATATCTGATCGCGAACGGAGTGCAACCCAAGGATTTCAATTCCTACGGCGCGCGTCGCGGCAATCACGAAGTGATGATGCGCGGCACCTTCGCCAATATTCGCCTGCGCAACTTGCTCGCGCCTGGAACCGAAGGCGGTTGGACGATTCACCAACCCGGCGGCGAGAAGATGTCCATCTACGATGCCGCCATGAAATATCGTGACGAGCACGTGCCGCTGATTATCTTCGCCGGAAAAGAATATGGCTCCGGCTCATCGCGCGACTGGGCCGCCAAGGGCACCATTCTTCTCGGCGTTCGCGCCGTGCTCGCCGAAAGTTTCGAGCGCATCCATCGCAGCAACTTGGTGGGCATGGGCGTACTGCCGTTGGAATTTCTGCCTGGAGAAACCCTGGCATCACTGGGGCTGACGGGTCTGGAAATCTTCTCAATCGAAGGGCTGGCGGGAAACTTCGAGCCGCGCAAGAAAATGAAAGTCACGGCCCGCGATGCCCAAGGAAAGGAAACTCACTTCAACGCTTTAGCGCGGATTGATACTCCGTTCGAGGTCTCTTACTACCAGCACGGTGGAATCCTGCAGTACGTACTTCGCCAGATGCTCTAGCTCATAGCGCGCCTGATCCGGATTACGCGCGGTGGCCGCTCAGATGCGGGTCGCCGTGGTCCTTCAACCGCATGCGCAGAAACACCGGCGCCGCCAGCGCAAAGACTACCGCAAACACCACGAAAAATCCCAAACACGCCTGCCAGAATTCCGCGCCCCTGTGCCGCAAGAACATCAGCGCCAGATCCCCCAAGCCGAACGAAACCGCAAAAAGCAAAATTGCCGACACCGGCTTAGGGCAGAGCGCCGCGTGACAATGCGCGCATACCACCCCTGAAAGTCCCGCGGGCGTCCAAATCGCTCTTGCAGGGATGCGTTCGTTGCATTGCGGGCAGGTCATGGCGGAACTCCTCCTGATCGAAAAATGGCTGCGGCCGATACCCAATCCGAAGTGGGGCGCTGACGGGGGCTAATCTACCACGAGTTGCACCGTAGTTGAATGCTGGAAGTTTCCCGCCACTCCTTGGATCTTGACTTCGTATGTCTTCGGGACCGGACCGCCTCCGCCACCGCCGCCACAAGCCGCCATCAAGCCCAGAAAAACAAAAACTGATGCGCACGCAAATGCCGTTCGTGCGCGCGGCATTTTTTTCGATACGACGAGTAAAATAAATGTGACGAGCATCGCCGCGACGGCGAGCTGCGCGGGTTCGAATTTCAGTGTCCGCGGACGTGCAAAACGTCCGACCGGTAAATTCGCACTCGCCGGGACGGAGATCGTCAGCGCCACGTCGCTCATAGCTGCCGCAGTTGTCGGCGGATTCGGCAAAAAATTACAAGTGAAGCCCGCGGGCGCATTGCTGCAAGAAAGCTGCACGTTGCTGCCAGCATTACCCACGGAGTTCACAGCCAGTTGGTAGCTCGCCGTCTCGCCAGCGCTCACGGTCTCGCTGGCCGGAACCGTCGCGCCAAAAGAAAAATCACAAGCCGCGCCAACCACACTGAACGTCAGTGTATTGGTCGAGCCTAGCACCGGATCGGAAACCGCCACTGGCACGCCTCCGCCGCAGTTCAACGCGCTCGCGGGCGCCGTCGCGGTCAGGCTCGTCGCACTGACGAAAGTAGTAGGCAGCGCGGCGCCATTGAAATTAATCACGGATTGCGCCGTGAATCCATCGCCGGTGGTCATAAGCGGAAACGATCCCGAACCAGCGATAGCCGATACGGGGTTAAGCTCCGTCAGCGCGTAACCCGGAAGATCAGGCAGCAGCAAACTCCACAAGCCGCGCCCATGCGTCCCCGCCACCAGCGTTCGCGACGTATTGCGCAACCGCAGCGCCAACACTTGCGAATTCGGCAAGCCGGTTTGCAGCACGCTCCAGACAGTTGCGCCTCCAGCGGTCGCGTTCGCGCTGGCGTAAACCCCAGAATCCGTTGCGATGTAAATCGTGTTGTCCGTCGTGTCGCTGGGATCAATCACGATATCGTTTACCGGCACGTCCGGCAGATTGCCATCCACCAGCAGCCACGAAGCCCCGGAATTGTTCGTAAAAAAAACATGCCCCAGCCCGTCGCATCCGTTCACGCCAGGACAAGAAAAACCGGAATACGCCGCGAACGTTGCTTTCGGATTAGCCGCATCCACCGCAATCGCCGTCACGCTCCGCCCCGGCTGATTGCTCTGGTTCACCATGTGAATGTCCGTCGCGCCGCTGAGCGCCTGCGCCGACTGCCAGATCCGCCCATCGGAAGTTCCCGCGTAAATCGTATTCGACGCGCTCGGCGCCACGGAAATCGTAGTGATGAAGTCCTGGCTGCTGTTGCCCGTCAGGTCAGAACTAATCGTCGCCCAGCTCGTGCCGCCATTCATCGTCTGGTACAAACGAAACGTCCCGAAATACAGATTCTTGCTGCTCTTCATATCCAACACCAGCGGCGGAATGAAATCGGCATTGTCTGTAAAATTAATTCCGCTGTTGTCTATTGCCGGCCAATTGATGCCATCCACGCCTGGAACGCCGTTCAAAATATTTTTGGTCAGCGTGCCGGGACCGCCCAGATAACTGCACGCCGCATAAATAGTGCTCGGCGTTTGCGGGTCAATCGCGGTGAAGCCGCCATCGTACGGACAAGCCTCGGCCCCGCTCGCCACCAGCGAGCCGCTGAACTGCTGCACGTCGTTCCCGGAGGTTCCTCCGTAAATAATCTGGTCGGTCGCGGGATGAATCGAAATCCCCGGATAGAACTGCGTCAGATTCAGCGAAGTATTGGCACTGCCGGTGCTCGTATTCAAATCGGCCCAGACCTGCGCGCCCGGAGCCGTCGCCTCACTAACGACGTCCTTCGACGCCCACACCCCGCCATCGTTTCCCGCGAACATCGCCAGTACTTGGCCGCCTGTCCCGACCGCAAATTCCAGCGCGTGAGCATCCACATGGATCGAAGTGCCGTTGCCGCTGTTATCTGCGCTCATATCGCCCCAAGTATTTCCGCCGTCCAGAGAGCGATATACCGACGAATGTCCGATTACGATTTTGCCGTCCGTCGGTTGCGACGAACCTCCGGCGAAAATCGTCTGGCCGGACGTGCCCGGAACCACCGCAAGCTTCATATCGTAAAAACAGCGCGGCGTGCAGAAATCCGGCAAATTCGAAGTATTAGGGAAGATCGTGCTGAACGCCGGACCGCTTCCGTTGGGCTGAATCCCCGTACCGGAAAGCACGCCGAGAAGATTGTCGGAATTGCTGCTGGCGTCGGCTATGGCCACATACAAGATCGAAGCCGCCGGAGAGCTGCCCGGAGCGATCACCAGTGAAATAGTGCCATACAGCGACGGCGTAGAAGCGCTGTCGAGGCCCGCCACTCGATTCCAGGTGATTCCAGCATCCTGCGAAACGTACACGCCATTGCAAGGCGCGCTCGCACACGATGCTTGCGGGTCGCTGTCGCCGTTCGGATCGCCCAGCGCCGCATAAGCCGTCAGTCCCGAAGGATCACCAGGATCAAAACGCACATCGGTCGCCGGATTAAAGGGAGGACCGCTCGCGCCGCCGCCCGGCTGCACGCGGTTCCATGTGTTCCCGCCATCCGTGGAACGCCATACGCCCGACGGCAGTGATCCACCCGCCGCAAAATCCGTTCCCTGCACCGCCGCCAGCACCACGGGATTCGTCTGATGCGGCTGCACAGCCAGCGCCGCGATGTAAGGCCCGCTCGCTCCTGGACCCTGCGACGCGCTGCTCGTAAATGTGGCATCCTGCGTCCAGGTTTGGCCGCCGTTGGACGAGCGCAGCACCCCCGCGCCGTACAGACTGTCGTGCGCGTAGTTCGATTCGCCCGTGCCCACTAGAATCAGTCCACTCTGCGCGTGGCCGTTGAACATTTGGCATGGCTTTGAAACCAACGCCAGCGCGCCGGTGGAAAGCGACGGCTCGTTATCCGTCAGCGGATGCCACGTGACGGGATTACCGCTCATCGCGTTGAAGCTCACCCACACGCCACCGTCCGCACCTCCCGCGTACACCGTGTTGCCCGTCGCGTCGCAGGGATCCACGGCGAGCGCTGTCACGCGGCCGGAAACATTTCCATAGAACTGAGTATCCGCGGTAGGTTGCGGGCCTAGCGGCGTCCAGAATTGCTGCGAAGGAGCGCTAGCAGTTTTAAGCGCGGCGAAATGTTCGAAGAAAGTTCCGCCGCTGTTGACCATTTCCCGGTTTCGCGCGAAGGCCTGCAGCAAGAGCTGGTTCGGAATATGCCCGTTCGCTGAAGCGCGCTGCCGAAAAAACCACTCCGCCCGCCTGCGCACCGGTTCAACGGGACCCTGCGTACGCGCAGCGCTCGACCGGTGAATGGAAATCTGCTGCGCCAACAGCGGCACCAGCGCCAAGCTGAGTACCACGACGCACACCACACTCAGCAGGCCTCGCCGATGCCTTTTGCTTACATCCAGAAATTTAGAGAACGCTCCGCCTGCCCCGCCCGCCCTACAGACCCGGTCCGACAAGAATCACCACCCCGCAGCGGGCGTTATTGTAACCAAAAATTCACACGATGGGGGTTAGTTTACTGACTATTTAGAGAGGTGACATCGTGCGCCGTACGAGCCTGCGGCGTTTCATTTCAGCAGACGAATAAACAGAGATCGCCCGGCCGCAAGCCTGAGGCTTGAAGCGCCCGTAGAATCAAATTGGCCGCAGTGTTATTGTATGCGGCGGCAAGCGTCTACGCGTGGCTGGCCCCTCGCATCAGAACCACGCGCCAGATTTGCGGTGATCGTTAGCCGACAAGGAGCGCGTCCATGAAGCGAAAATTCGGTTTTTCATTCTTGCTGCTTGCAGCATCGCTGCTGTTCGTTCTGTCCGTCCCCGTTTTGCCGCACGCCCATACCGCTGCGGCGCAATCCGCCACTGCAGCTCCCGCCGCCGGTAGTCTGGTGGATCTGAACTCAGCCAGCAAAGCGCAACTCGACGCCCTGCCGGGAATCGGCGAGGCCTACGCCCAAAAAATCATTGACGGTCGTCCGTACCACGCGAAGACCGACCTGCTGCGAAAAAAAATCGTCCCCAAAGCCACCTACGACAAGATCAGCAGTCTAGTGATCGCCAAGCAACCTGCAACCAAGTAGCCCGGCGCGCACCGCTACGGTAGGGGCGCTTTATGCTGCGCCCCAGCTTGCCACGGTGTAGAGCGCTCCGTACCGGGTGTCATCGAGCTGAGCGGAATCCACTGGGCGGCGAATATTGCCCTGCACGTCGCGCGGCGTGCTTCTCCAAACCATGATCCTGGCATCTCTATCCCCGACCATTCCCACCAGCACCGAGCTGACCGCGATCCTGGTAGTCGTCAGCTTCTCCGCCGGCCTCAACCTGTACGCCACCGTCGGAATGCTCGGCTTGCTGGCTCGCTTCAACGTGCTGGCGCTGCCACCCGCCCTGCACCTGCTGCAAGATTGGAAAATCATCGCGGTTTGCGCGGTGCTATTCCTGTTGGAATTCGTCGGGGATAAAATTCCGGTGTTCGATTTGCTTTGGAACGCCGCCCACACGTTCGTGCGCGTTCCAGTCGCGGCCTATCTGGCTTACGCCGCTACGTCGCAATTACCGCAATGGGAACAAATCGCCGCTACTTTCGCGGGCGGCCTAATCGCTCTGGCAGCCCATGGCGGCAAGACGGCCGCGCGTGCAGCCATCGTGCATTCGCCCGAACCCTTCTCAAATTTCGCGCTCAGCACAACCGAAGACGCGCTGGTGGTGTTTCTGATGTGGATCGTCACGCGGCATCCATATATAGCCACGCTGATCGTCTTGCTCGCGCTCTGTGTGATTGCGATCCTGATTCGCTTCGTGGTGCGCGCGCTGCGGACTCTGCTGAGCGACGCCGAAGCCACCTTGTCGGGAACTGCATCGAGAAATTCTCTACACTAAGCCAGAGCAGTCCGACGCCGCACCCGGGCTCGCCTCTTTCGCGAGAGCCGCACGCTGCAACAAACCGCCCGCTACTGCGGCGTCTTCTTTTTTCCCAGCAGTCCGCCGGCTAACCCGGTAGCCAGGTTTGTCTTACTCGTCGGGCTCCCAGCCAGGCTATTCGTGACGGCATTCTTGGCGACGCCGCTTACATCCGGGATAACCTGTGGGTTCGACGTCGTGCCTGTCACCGTAAACGGAATTCCGTTGCTCCCGCTCTTGCCCCCTCCACCGCCGCCTGTCAATGAGGTAAGCCCACCGGTAATTCCGCCACCCGCAGCGCCCGCCATGCTGGTGAGCGCGCCCGCCGCGCCCGCCAGATTCGCAACCAATTTAAAATTCAGCTGGCCCGCAGCGCTGACCGTGCCGTTCCCCGTGATCGACCCGAGCGACGGCATCACTAGATTCAAATTATCAATTTTCGTTCCCGATGGATCATTGCGCACATTCGCACTCAACGTTTGAATGTCCGTGTCCGATCCCCCGCCGCCGCTGCCTCCGCCGCCAACCCCGGGAATAGATCCTAGCGGGCCCAGTTTCGATTTCACGCTGAACCCCGCCAACTTCGCACCAGACAAATTAACTGGCCCGGAAATCACTAGCTTGTCCGCCGGGCCGCTGACCGTCAAATTCATGGTAAGCGTACCGCTTTGCAGCTTCGAGCCCGGCGGCACGACTACTCCCACCGCCGGAAGAAATCCCTCCAGATCGGGGACAGGCATGGCCTGCCCGTTCAGCCGCATATCCAACTTGGCCGGTTCCGCGGCGGCGTTGTATGCCCCGTTTAGACGTGCCAGCGCGTTCCCGATGTGAATATCTCCCTGGTTCAGGTTTCCTGACTGGCTTTTCAAATCGTAGGTCGTCGCGTAATCAACATTCAGCGGAACAGAAGAAGGCGCGCCCGTTGCGGACACCTTCAGTTTGTTCGCCTTCACTGTGCCCTTGGCATTCATCTGCTTGCCGTCGGAACTCAGCGTGCCCTTGAAGTCCATCACCCCCCCAATTCCAGACGACGCATCGGTAAAGCCGGTATTGGCCAGATCCAGATGCTCCACCTCCACCGCCGCGTCCAGCGGCGTCAGCGAAGCATCCGCCGCATCGATCGGTCCCGCCTTGCCTTCCACTTTTATCGCGGCATTTCCGGGGCCGGTGGCCGTCAACTTGAATGGAAATTGTGAGGTATAGGAAAGATCCGAAGCTTCCAGGTCAACATTTTGGTAGATGCTCGGCTTGGCGCTGGATCCCGCCGCGCTCACGATAATCTTTCCGTTCTCGATGCTGATTTTCCCAACACTCAACGAGCCTGCTGCGCCTTCGCCAGAAGCTGGAGTCTTCGGCGCGCCCTTTGTCGTGCTCGCGCTCCCCCCCAAACTCGAATAATTCCACGTCCCATTCGCAGCGTGGATCAGATTCACTTCCGGATCCTTCACCGTGAGCGAACGCACCTCGAGTTTCTTCGAAAAAATCAGCGGCAGCATCTCGACGCCAACGCTCACAGACTTCGCCGTCAAAAACGGCGACTTGCTGAACGCCGGATCGTCCCCAATCGAGACATCCGATACCGTCACGCCGCCCGAGATGATCGAAAGGCTGATATCGCCGACCCCCACCGAGCGTCCCAGCGCGCTACCCAGCTGCGTTTGCAGCGTTGGCTTGAACTGATTTGCGTTGATGAAAAGCGGCAACGCCAGAATGATCAAAAACACCACCACTACGATGCCGCCGACAATCATCAGGGGCTTTTTCTTCATGGCGAACCTCCAAAAAGAGCGGTCTGCAAGACGCTGGGGCCGAGGGTTGGACCATGGACAGCCCAACGACCGGCTCAATACAAGGTTAGGGTTCGCACATCATACTCTCCGTTCGCCCCATGCAACAATCGGATGTTGGTTTCGCGCACCGCTACGCCCCGCGCGACAAATCGTCGCAGCGAGAGCAAACCAATCTCAGGCATTCCCAAGAGCTTTACCCCGGCCATAGCCGATCCGCGCTCTACGAATTCGTTAGGGTGCAGCATCAAACCATGCTATGTTTGTTCTGCGTTTGTTGCTCTTGTAACACCTTTAGATTCGATTGAAGGGGCTGCAAGTTCACACTTGCAGCCCCTTTCGCTTTACGGCTGGAGGCGGTCGAGAAGCAAACAAATAGCTTAAAAAGAAGGAAGTAAATCAGTGAGAGAACAAGGAACAGTAAAGTGGTTCAATGCCAGCAAGGGCTTCGGATTCATCCAGCGCCAGTCCGGCGAGGACGTTTTCGTCCACTTTTCGGCCATTCAGGCGGAAGGTTATAAGTCGCTGAACGAAGGGCAAGCGGTTGAGTTCGAAGTTACCCGTGGACCGAAGGGTCTGCAGGCAGCGAACGTCACTAGCCTCTAGTCGAAGCAGGGCGAGCCGGCTTTTGCCGGTTCGCCCTTTTTTTTCGCACACGCACCATCGGTCTTAGGAGCCTCGTTGAAAGCACTTCCCGAAGGGCAGTACATCAAGCACTTCCAATACGGCCTTGGCGTAATCACCGAATCCGATAACGACCGCACTTCGATTGACTTCGACCTGCACGGCATGAAGAAGTTCGTCACCAGCATCATGGTGGTCGAAATTGCCGAAGGCACGCCGCCCAAGCGCAAGCGCGCCAAGCGCGTCAAGAAAGTCGTGGCCCCGTTGGCCGTTGCGGCCGCCGGAAAATGAGCAATAACAATAACAGCGTCATCGTGCAGTTCGTCGGTTTCGAAGCCAAGCCCCAGGGCCGTGAATATACTTTCACCGTTCGCGAAACCGCGACCGAGCCGCGCGAATTCACCTTGACCATTCCGAATGAAGCGTTCAATACCCGCCGCGTGCGCTTTCAAGATGCGCCGGACATCTGCTCGCACCGCCTGCACTTGGAACTAGCCGCCACGGAAAATCACCCGGCCAAGACGCATTTCAATCTGACCGACGACGAGCTGGAAGCCTATCGCACATCCCACATGCAGAAACCCCCGAAGTACCCCTACGCGCCAAAGAAAGACGATCAAGAAGCGTAGTTTTCACTAGATCCAAAAGCCGAAATTTCCCCCGCGCTAGGCGACCTTCGTCACCACCCGCCGCGCCGCCAGCGAAATCATCAATCGCGTCACGCCGCTGAAAAAAATGCTGATCCCCACCAACGTTCCCAGCACCCATTCCGTACTCGAAGGCCAGGTCGCCCAAATCATTCCGCCCAGCACAAGGGTCACGATGCCATCCATCAGAAACCAACCTGAGCCCGCCGCCGGACGATGCTGAAAGAACAGCACGATTTCAAAAACGCCCTCGATCAATAGGTAGAACGCCAATGCGAGCGTTAGTGTGGCCAGCCCGCGCGCTGGATGATCCAGCAGATAAATCGCCACGCACAAATACAAAATCCCCAGCAGCACTTTCAGCAGCACGCTGCCGGTGCGCCGCGTGAACCACGCAAAAATGAAATGCGCCACCGCCGCGAATATCAGCATCCAGGCCACGAAAATATTCACGGCCAGGCCCGCCTCCAGCGGCATGGCAATCGCCAGGATTCCCGCCACAATCATCACCACGCTGATGAAAATCGACCAACCCACCGCCTTCTTCGCAATATCCGAAATATTAGGATCACTCATCTCTGCCCTCCCGCGCGCCATCGTCTCTCGTCGCGTCACTTCGGAATCCTTATATCACTTCTCGCCACCCTTCGGGCACATTGCTGTAACCCGCTAAGCCAATTGGGCGGCTCACGTTCATCGAAATCTCAGAGCCGTGGCCGTCGCTCTGGAATTTGTGAATCGCCCACCGGGCGATTCACCCTGAGATCCCGCAGTGCGGGATCGAAGGGTCGCTGCGCCTCCTTTTTCTTCGGCGGGCGTTCTAGCGATTCACACTAGATTCCGCGTGCCGGTCGGCCCCGCCAACTCAACTCATGATATGTTTGCACCGATGCAGCGCACACTTTTGCACCTCCCGAGGCGCCGTTCTTGACGCAGCACATCCATGCACACTCGGCCAATCCAGCTGATCACGAAATCATTGAAAGTATTCCGCAGACGGAGTCGCGCGCACCTGTCCTCCCGCAGGCGTTGAGATTCGCGCAGGAGTACGCGCCGCGGCTGCTGGCGATTTCCGCCGCAGTTCTCGTGCCCGTTTTCTGGCATCGCAACATTGCCGCCGGCGACCTGGGCAGCCATTTGTACAACGCCTGGCTCGCGCAACTCGTCAAGCACGGCTGGGCGCCCGGTCTGTGGCTCGCCCCTCGCTGGAACAACGCGCTGTTCGATCTCCTCCTCGGCGCTCTAGGCCATTTCGTGTCCCTGCACGTCGCCGAAAAAATTGCCGTGTCGCTCGCCGTGCTGATTTTCTTCTGGGGCACGTTCGCGTTCGTTTGTGCCACCACCCGACGCGCGCCTTGGCTGCTCTGCCCCGTAATCGCCATGTTCAGCTACGGCTATTCGTTCGAAATGGGATTCTTGAATTTCTATATTTCGCTGGGCCTCGCGTTTTTTGGCATCGCAATCTTCCGGCGCGGCCGCGGCTGGGAACGCTGGATTGCCGTCGCGCTTGCGCCGCTCGCGATGCTCGCCCATCCGCTCGGCTTCGCATGGCTGGTCGCGGCGTCAGCGTACGTCGTGATCGCAGAAGCGATTCCCCGGCGCTATCAGATTTTGCTGGTAGCTGCGGCGGGTCTTGTGCTCTTGGCCGCGCGCTATTATTTCTGGCACCACGACATTGTGCAGGCGCGCGATGATCCCTTCTACTTTTTCAATGGGTCGGACCAGCTGCTGCTCTACGGCCCGCGCTACGCCATTCCGGAATTCGCGCTGCTGGTTTTTATTTTCTGCGCGCTGGCCGCGAATTTCTTCCACCGCCGCTGGGGTCAGAATCGCTGGACAGATTTCGCGCTGCCAGTGCAGCTCTACGTCATCGTCTGCTCCGCGGTGATCCTGCTGCCAGATGGCATTCGCTTCCCATATCAGCCGTCTGCGCTCGCGCTCTTGACCGAACGTCTTACCTCAGTTTCCGCCGCGCTGCTCTGCTGCCTGCTTGGCGCACTGCAGCCACGCCGATGGCACTTACTGGCAACCGCGGCGATTGCGGCAATCTTTTTCACGTTTTTGTACCAGGACACCGGCACGATCAATCGCATGGAAGCGCAAGTCGAACAGCTCGTGCGCACCGTGCCACGCAATTCGCGCGTCCTCGCCACGCTCAAGCCGCCCTTCCCCGAATCGCGCATCCTCGTGCAACATATTGCTGACCGCGCCTGCATCGCCCACTGTTTCAGCTATGGCAATTACGAACCCGCTTCAGCCCAGTTTCGCGTGCGCGCAACTCCGGGCAACCGCTACGCGATGTACAGCTTCGATTCTGCAGTGAACATGGAAGACGGCTCGTACGAAGTCCAGCCCGAAGATCTACCGGCCTACCAGGTGTATCAATGCAGCCAGGACGGAAAGCGTTTGTGCATCCGCCCGCTCGCCGCCGGAGAAATGAACGATGACCTGGGACTTCATCCCGACGAAGAATAGTCGCCGATGTGTCGCCATACGCCGACTCCAGTGAAGAATGGTTATTTGCTGGAATTGCGGCCCGAGTTGCGCTGCTGTATCCTTCTTCGGTGACCCTGGCGCAGCGGCCAGGAAAACCCTGGGAGACACGATGCGGATTTCGCGTACTGGAATGTCCCGCGCCTACTTTATAGGACTGGTGGCACTGCTGATGAGCGCATCTCTTTTTGCAGCTTCGAGCATTTACGAATTCACTCTACCTTCGATTGACGGCAAGCCTTTGCCTCTCGCGAATTTCAAAGGCAAAGTGGTGCTGGTGGTGAACGTCGCCAGCCGCTGCGGTTTCACTCCGCAATACAGTGCGCTCGAATCCACCTACGAAAAATTCAAGGATCAGGGCTTCGTGATCCTCGGCTTCCCTGCCAATAATTTCGGCAAACAGGAACCCGGCACGAATCAGGAAATCAAAACCTTCTGTCAGACCAAGTACAGCGTCACGTTCCCGATGTACGCGAAAGTCTCAGTGAAAGGCGACGACGAGACTCCGCTCTACGCCTATCTCACTACGAAGGCCAATCCCGCCTTCGCCGGTGAAATCAAATGGAACTTCACGAAATTTCTGGTGGACCGCAACGGAAATGTCGTCAAGCGCTTCGAGCCAGACGTCACACCAGACTCCCCCGAAGTAATCGCCGCGATTCAACAAGCGCTCAAGCAGTAGTGAGAAGTTTCACAAAGGCTAGCTGGAAGGGCGGGGCTTTGACTCGGCTAGTTGGCTCGGTAAGCCACGAACTTTAGTCCCTGAAGCCACACTGTTCACGCCACCGCGCTACGGCAGCAATCCAAATACCGCCACGCTGTTCGGCGTCCCCACATACACTTTCCCGTTCGCAATCATCGGCGTAATAAATTTATTGTCCCCGAAATGATCCCGGCTGTTCGCGGCCTGATTGCTGTTGTACAACTCCGTCGCCAGGTTCGTCGCATCGTAAGCGTGCAATATGCCGGCGCTGCCGTTGGCCTCCACCGCCCACACAATTCCCGCGGATGTCCCGTTCGCCGAAATGCTCGGCGTCGTTCCCGGATATGCGAAGCTGGTCGCGCTTAACGAACTCGCAGGCGTCGTCAGTTTGGCGTTCGCAATCGGAAACGCTCTCAAGTGGTCGTTCACCGCGCCGTAATACACCACGTTGTTGAAATACCCCGGCATGGACCACACGCCACCGCTCAAGCCGTTCGTATCAATCTCCTGATAAATCGCGCTGTCGTTGCTCGTATTGAATTTGCCCATCAGATCGCGATTCACCACGTAGATGTGCCCGTCCTTGCCCGCGCCCACCGCCAAATGCCAGGTGTTCTTCTGCGTATCCTGTACGTCGGGCAGCAGCATCTCGCCGCCAGATCCCAAATCTTCATCCGCACTCGATTCCGCGTCGGTATTGAACATCGTGAAATAGTCTGCCACGCTGAGTTTATTGCCCGCCGTTGAAAGCTTGATGAACGCGTTTCCATAATCACCATGCTCGGGAAATCCGCTGCTGTTCAGCGTGTCATCGAAAGTTCCATTCGCGTCCAGAAAATAAATGTTGCCCGAAGAATCGGCCGCGGGGCCGTCGCCTGCCATCCAGATCGCGCCCTCGCTGCCGTTGGGCGTCACGTTCAGCACGCTCGTTTGCTGCAAAGTCGATTCTTTGTAGCCCATGATCCAACCGGTGTACGGGTTATCGTCGCAATGCGATGCCCAAGTGGTGTAAATCACGCCGTTCAGCAGCAGTAACGCGGCGCGTTCCTTATATTGCTTGGGATCGAATGTCGTCGTGCCGCCCGTCGTCGGGAAAGTCGCTTGCACGGTCACCGGACTGCCGCTGATTTCTGCGCCGGTAGTCAGGTCCAGCGCGTGCAGCCGCTGGTGATATTTCCCGGTATTGTCGAGCGACATTGCCACGAGGGAAATCTCGCCGTGCGTGCCGGCGCTCAGATCAATCACCGGCGTCGACGTAATCCCAATGATCGGCGAAACCTGCCCGCATCCGCGGTTGTCGCTCGCGGTTTCGTTCGCGCCCAACACCGACACGTGCCACAACTGCGCGAAAGTATCCGCATCAAACGCGTAAACGGAATCGTTCTCCGTAACCACGTAAACCACGTGGTGCACAGTGCCCACGAGTGTGAGGTTTGACACGTACAGCGGCTCCGCATCCACTCCAGCATCCACCAGCAAACTCCCCACCAGCCCGAAATTCGCGGATTTCACGTTCGCCGTGGTCAACGTGCTTTCGTTCAGGTTCTGTCCCGTGCGCGACACATCGTTGTGATAGGTCAGCACGTTCACCGTGCTGGTCTGCACCGCGTTCACTGTCAGCGTCACCGTCTGGCTGGTCGCGTGACCGGCCGTGTTCGTCACCGTAACGTAAATTTGCGCGCCGGTTTGTCCCAGCGTAGTTTGCGAAATCGTATAGGTGCTTGAGCTCGTTCCCGCCGCGGATCCGTTGAAGAACCATTGATACGTCAGCGGCGCCGTACCGCTAGCCCCCACTGTAAACGTCGCCGGTTGTCCCGCTGTCACCGTCGCGTTCGCGGGCTGTTGCGTAACCACTGGAGCAGTCGTTGCCGCATTTACGGTCAAAGTCACCTTAGCGCTGCTCGCCGACCCGGCCGCGTTCGTCACCGTCACAAAAATCTGCGCCCCGGTTTGCCCTACCGTGGCCGCGGCAATCGTGAAGCTGCTCGAATTCGTTCCCGCTGCCGCGGAATTCATGTACCACTGATAACTCAGTGGCGCTGTGCCCGTCGCCATCACCGAAAACGTCGCCGATTGCCCGGCAGTCACCGTCAGGCTCGCAGGCTGCTGCGTGATCGCCGGCGCTGTGCCGCTAGGAGGCGGGTTGCCGCCCGTAGAACCGCCAGAGGAACCACTACAGGCGAAGAGGGAGATGCTCATCCCCATCAGCAAAGCGCACAAAAGTAAATTCTTGGGATTTCTCAAGTAGCAGACCTCGATGATTCTCCGTGAGCCTCGTGCACCCAAGGGACCTGAACCGCGGCGTGCGAACAAGTCTGCCGCCAAACAGGTGGGCCGCCGCGTGCCTTACCCGAGAAAACCGCGTGCACGAATGATACCTCGCAAACGCAACCTAAACACCTGACCTACGGTGCAGATTCGGAACAGTGTCCGCTCCGGGCCACCACTTCCAACCACCCGCTCGCGGCCCGATTCAGCGCCTCTTCTCACGGCGATTCCCCGCCGCACACGTCCAAGCTACTCGCAAGCACCGCATTTTCACTAATTTAACCGCCGCAAGTATGGGTTTTCGTCCAAGCCCAATCAATCCCTACTTCGCTGTATATAAAGACGGGCTTCGGTATCAGGAGCGGCCTACCGTACAGAAAGGGGCCGCCAGGAAGCTCGCCGCTACGCCGTTTCCGCAGTCGAAGGCTCAGGCCGAGCGCCGCCACCGGCGACAGCTCTCTGCCCGCGCCCGTAAATCCACATGCCCAAACGATAAGCCAACAAGATTCCCACGATCACCGCGTACAGCAGCGGCTTCCGCACGTCCGATTTCACGAGCCAGTAATAATGAATCACTCCCAGTATCGCGCTCACATAAATCGCGCGATGCAGCATCTGCCAGCGCATCCCTCCCAGCCGCCGGATCATCCCCGCCGTCGAAGTCACTGCCAGCGGAATCATCAGTACGAACGCGGCAAATCCGACGGTGATGAATCGCCGCTTCTGCACGTCCTTCCACATCTCCGACCACGCAAAAAACTTGTCCAACCCGATCCACGTGCCGAAATGCAGGCATCCATAAAAAAACGCGAAAAGCCCCAGCATCCGCCTAAAACGAATCAACTTCGGCTGCCCCAGAATTTTCCGCAGCGGCGTAATCGCCAAGGTGATGACCAGAAAACGCAGCGTCCAATCCCCCGTCGCGTGCGTGATGAATTCGATAGGGTTCGCGCCGAAATCCATATTGTCCGGAAAACCCGCTAGGCCATTGTGAAACGCGCGCCACAGCAATTGCCCCAAAGGAATCAGGCACACGAGAAACACCACCGCCTTGGTCCATTTGCTTGTGAGGATGGAATTCACGCGAGGCTCACGTTCAATAATATTGCTTAAGGTCCATGCCGCTGTACATGCTGGCAACCTGATCGCCATAGCCATTGAACATCAAGGTAGGCCGCCGCCGGAATTCTCCCAAGCGGCGTTCGGTGGCTTGCGACCAGCGCGGATGATCCACGCTTGGATTCACATTCGAATAAAAACCATATTCGTGCGCGTTCGATATATTCCAGGTCGTCGGCGGCTGATCTTTCACGAAGCGAATCCGCACCAGCGATTTGATGCTCTTGAATCCGTATTTCCACGGAATCACCAGCCGCACCGGCGCGCCATCCTGGTTCGGCAGCGTCTCGCCATACATTCCCACCGTCAGCAACGTCAGCGAATTCATGGCCTCGTCCAGACGCAATCCTTCCACGTAAGGCAGTTCGATCCCCGCCGAGCCACCTTCGGGCATCTGCTTCGGATCGTAATAACTCTCAAACGTTACAAACTTCGCCTTGGACGTCGGCTCCGCCAATTTCACAAGCGTATTCAATGAATAGCCGATCCACGGCACCACGATGGACCACCCTTCCACGCAGCGGTGCCGGTAAATCCGCTCCTCCAGCGGCGCAAGCTTCATGATTTCGTCCATCGAGTACTTGCGCTTGTTCTTCACTTCTCCTTCGACGGAAATACTCCAGGGCGTGGTGACAAAATTCCCGGCATTTGCGGCGGGATCGGTTTTGCTCGTTCCGAATTCGTAAAAATTATTGTAGTGCGTCACATCTTCCAGCGATGTTTCCTTCTCGGTCGTGCTGCCAGGCCATTTCGTCACGCCCGTCAGCTTCACCGGCGTCGAACCGGTCGCCGGGCCCTCCAGCAATCGCGTCAATTTCTTGTAGCCCACCACCGCGCCATAAGCCCCGGCCAAACCAAATAGAAAATTGCGCCGCCCCATGTACAGGCTCTTGGGCGTCACATCCTTATAAGTAAGATCCGGCGTTTTCTTGACCAGCATAACGCTCCCCGCGTACGCACTTCCCTACACATATGGTACGCGCCTGATGAATATTTGGATGCGGGAAACTGTGGAAGGGCTTGCGATATAAGTTGGCGCGGGCTATGCGCCGCGATTCAAAGCCTAACTCTTCACCGCTTGCTGGAAGCGTGTACGGCATCCAGCCCAAGAGTCTGTTGCCGCAATAACGTCACAAATGCCGCTGCCGCTCGCGGTAAAGTCCGGTCGCGCCGGTACACCAGCCCAAGTTCTCGAGTGAGCTGTACGTCCGTGATCGGCACCAGTTTCGCTTCGCCCGACCGCACTTCGTCCTTGGCGAAACTCTCACTGATGATCGAAACTCCCAGCCCCGCCGCCACGAATCGCTTGATCATTCCGACGCTGGCCAGTTCCATCGTGATTCGCAATTTCGAGCGGTACGGCCGGAAAAGTTTGTCAAATAGTTGCCGTGTGTAGCCGGTCTTGGGGAGAATCTGTGGTTGATCAGCAATTTCGCTCAGCGTCACGCCCTTTGCGCGCGCCAGCGGATTGCTCGCGCTCACCATCAGCATCAGCCGGTCGCGAAAGATCGAATGGATTTTCAGGCTCGGCGATTTTACCGGGAGCGTGACGATTCCCACATCCACACTGCCATCTTCGATTTTCTCAATCACCTTGCGGCTGAAATTCCGGTAAATACTGATCTGCACCCCGGGATATTGACGGTGATACGCCGCAAACAAGTCCGGCAGCACGTACAAGCAGGTCGCCTCATTCGCTCCCACTTGCAAAGTGCCGCGCGGCGAACTCGATAAATCCGACACCGCCCGCAGCGATTCTTCCTTCAAATTCAGCAGCCGGTTCGCGTACACGATCAACGCTTCGCCCGCCGCCGTCAATTTCACCGTCTTGCCGACGCGGTCGAACAGCTTTTGCCCGTACTCCTGCTCCAGCTGCCGGATCTGCGCGCTCACCGCCGGCTGTGAACGGAACAGTTTCTGCCCCGCGCGCGAAAAGCTACCCAGCTTGGAAATCTCCAGAAAGGTTGTCAGGTGATCAAAGTCCATAATTTGAGTACAGAATTATAGCAGACCCCACCCGTTGCATGCATTTCAAAGGGGTAGCATGCGCCCGCGCGAGAAACCATCTAACGCTTGTACGTCTCCGGCCGCCCAGCCAGCTGCGCGCGGATGGTGGTGAAACGCCGCGCCGGCATGGCCTCGCGTGCCGTCCCCACAAAAATCGGATTCGAAAGAATCCACGGCACGTCGGCCCGCAACAAAGGGTGCCCCACCAAAAACACTTCCACGCGATAAACTCCGGCGGCAGCGTCGTCCAAATCCAGATGATCCCCCACAACCTCGCGCGCCGCAGCCCCATCCTTCTTCAAAACCACGCGGACCGCCTGATTCGCCACCTGCACCGATACATGCAAACTCGAATTTACCGGTGCGTTGCCACCGCTCGGAATTTCCTGCAAACCCCGCCGCGCCGAAAACTCAAATCGTTCCGGCTCGCCCGCCCCCCGTATGCAATTGAAAAAATCCCCGCTGCGTACCGCTGCTTCCGGATCGGCCTCATATCGCCGGGAAATCCCCATCCCCACAAATGAAAAAGTATCCGCGTAAGACGGCACCTTCATCGCCAGCCAAGACCCAACGCGAAAGCCGCCGTGCGCATCCGACGCCTCGAATCCCCATATTTTTCCCCGCTGCAGAAATCCATCCCAATGCGCCAGCGATTCCGCCGGAATCGTAATGCTCTTCAAGAAATAGTAATGCGAAAAAGGATAGTACATCCCCAAGCGGATCCGCTCCGGCCACGACGCGCCGCGCAAGCTCGTAAATAAATTCAACACCTCGATCCCGCCAGGCCGCAAACCACTTTCCCAGTAGCGCCACCCAAAATCCGGATCGTCTGGATACGCCACCACCGGAAACGCGCCCCAGCCTCGCGCGTCGTCCATCGCTTCCGGTGGAAACGACGACAAGCGAAATCCCGGCGCCTCTTGCGCGCCGAAAAAAGTCAGGCGCCCGTCCGGCAAACTCGCTTCGGACCCGCCCACAATCGTGACTCCATCAATGATTTTTCGGAAACTCGACGACGCCAGGTTCGGCCGGCCGTGATCCGTCAGCAGCACCAGGCTGACTCCTGCCGCCCGCGCTTGCTCCGCAATTTCTTCCGGCGATTGCAGCCCGTCCGACATCGTCGAATGAACGTGATAAACGCCCCATATATATTGATCGGACCGCTGCGGCACATAGGACGCGTAACGCAATCCCGTCGCCAGATATGCGCTCATCGCCATCACAGCAATCACGCCGGCCCAAACTCTAGATTTCTTCATTCGTCGTTTCCCATGGACGCTCCGCTTGGTCGCCGCTAGCATAACCTCGGGTCACGTTTTTCATTGCGTATTTCCGTCTGCCCTCAGGAAGAGTCATTGGCGCCACCGCTACACGTCAGCCGCGGTAGGGGTGCTGCTTCTGAATCGCCCTGCAGGGCGATTCATCCTGAGATCCCGCGGCGCGGGATCGATGGGCCGCGCCCCAGCTTGTCAAAGCCTCAGCTACAACGCGAACTAATTTGACGCAACACCGCAAGTGGAGTTTTCCCCTCCGCGGTGCTACCTTGTCTGTTCTCGATTCCCCGCGCAATAATCCTCTACGAGGTGAATGCCAATGACCTGGGGCCAGCGCCGTGCAATTATCATCGTCGTTCTAGCGGTCTTTCTCGTCATTCTGTTTTTCGTGGCGATGAAACCCAGCGGCCGCTTGCGCTTGCCTTCGAATGCGGTCCTGGTGATCGACGCCGCCGGCCAGATTGAAGAACAGCGCTCACCCGATCTTTTCAGCGCCTTCAGTGGCAACACGGTTCCGGTGCTGCACGATTACGTGGACGCGATTGACGCCGCGGCCAAAGATCCGCACATCACCGGCCTCGTCGTGCGCATCGCGCCGCTGGAAACCGGCTGGGGCAAGCTCGAGGAGATTCGCAGTCACCTGCTCGCCTTCCGCAAGAGCGGCAAGCCCAGCATCTGCTATCTCGGCTACGACGGAATCGGCAACCCAGAATACTATCTCGCCACCGCCTGCCAGCAAATCTGGCTCGTGCCCACAGCGCCAGTCAGCATTCGCGGCATGATGGCTGAAGCGCTCTTCTTCCGCGGGACTCTCGACAAATTAAAAATCGTCCCGGAGTTCTATCACATCGCCGAATACAAAACTGCCGGCAACACTTTCACCGAAAAACAGTTTACTCCCGCGCACAAGGAAGAAGTCGAAGGCCTGCTGCACAGCATCTACGATCAGTATTTGAACGGCGCATCCAAAGCCCGCGGCATGGATCGCGCGCAATTTGAAGCGCTGCTGAATCGCGGCCCGTTTTCTTCGAGTGACGCCGTCTCCAACAAAATCGTGGACCGCCTCGGCTACTGGGATCAGCTGCAGAGCTATTTCAAGGAAAAAAATCGCGGCTGGAATCCCATCTCGCTGAATCGTTATCGTTCTTCGATCTCGAATGACGGCGGTACCAGAATTGCCGTGGTCCACGCCACCGGCCTGATCGTTTCCGGAGATTCCGGCAGCACGCCCGGCGGTGGTTCGGTGATGGGCGGCGATTCCGTGGCAGCCGATATTCGCGCCGCCCGCACTGATTACAGCATCAAGGCCATCGTGCTGCGCGTGGATTCCGGCGGCGGCTCGGTGGTAGGCAGCGAAGTGATACGCCGCGAAGTCGAGCTGGCTAATCAGGTCAAGCCCGTCGTCGTTTCCATGTCAGACGTCGCAGCTTCCGGCGGTTACTGGATCGCAGCTCCTGCCCGAAAGATCGTCGCTGATCCCGCCACCATCACCGGCTCCATCGGCGTGATAATCGGCAAGTTCAACGTCGCCGGGCTCTACGCTCTGCTCGGTATGAGCACGGATTACGTGGCCACGAGCGACAATGCCACGATGTTCTCAGCCCAGCAGAATTTCACCCCCGCCCAACGCGCCTACATTCAAAAATCGCTCAACGACACTTACGCCGATTTCACCAAAGGCGTCGCGCAAGGCCGCAAAATGACCGTCGAAGCTGTGGACAAAATCGGCAAAGGCCGTGTATGGTCCGGCGCGCAAGCGAAAGAGCTCGGCCTGGTGGACGAGCTCGGCGGTCTCGACCGCGCGATCGAGATCGCCAAACAACTCTCCAATATTCCCGCCGGGGAAAGCGTGCACATCGTGCGCTTTCCCGAAGAGAAATCATTTTTTCAGCAATTTCTCGAGCGTGAAAAAGACAACAACATGAGCGAATCACAGTCCCTGCAAACCATGCTCAATCACATCCTAAGTCAAATGGACCCGATTCAAGCCCGCATGCCCTACGAGCTGCACATCCGTTAGCAACTGAAGCCGAATCTGCATTACGCCGGAACGCCAATCCCCCGATCGGCGTACCGCGTCAAAATTTCACAACGCGCGTCGTTGCCGTTGCTTTTGAACTTGTAGCGGCCGCCTGCTTTTGCTTTTTAGGCGGGCGTCGTTGCCTTTGAATTTGAATTAGCCTTTGTAGCGGCGCGCTTCACTGCACCATTCGCAATGCCGCAAACACTGATCGCAGTTGAATGTCGGTCCCGCTAGGCTCTAAACTCACGCTCGCAGCTTCCCGGCTGAAAGTGCGGCACGGTTTCGATATACTGTAGGACCGAGGCGCGGTACCCAAGTGGTAAGGGAGAGGTCTGCAAAACCTTTATACGTGGGTTCGATTCCCACCCGCGCCT
>CAVQBU010000016.1:0-32860 GCA_963710845.1 uncultured Acidobacteriota bacterium
CGCCTGCGCATCCTCTGGATTGTGCTGGGCGCGCTGCTGTTCGTAAGCATCACACCCCTATGGCTTTACCATCGCCAGGTCTTGCGCCTCAGCGAAGAAAAACTGCAAGACACCGAGCGCGTCCAGCAATCCGAAATCACCCGTTCACTCGCCAGCGAAACTCTGCAGTTCGAACAAAATCTCCGCGAACAACTTCTCAGCCAACGCCAGGTCCTCGCCCTCACTGGCTGGATTGAAAATGTGGACGATCCCATGCACGCGCCGCAACTCGCGCGCCTGCTGCAAAGCTTCGTCGAAAATAATCAGAATATTCTCTACGTCACCGCCGTCAACCAGGCCGCCAAGGGCCAGTCCCGGGCAGTATCAGCGCCGATCAGGATCCCTTCGTCGGTGGCGCTTTGAAACGCGCATTCACCGCCAGCATTAGGGACTTCCTTCCGTTAGCGAATCCTTCGCCCTCGGAAAAAATAATCGCCCCGCGCTCGTGGTCTCCGTTCCGCTCTCCTTGAACGGCCAATTCACCGGCATGATCGCCTCGGTCGTCTCGATTGACCGCCTGCTTGAACGTATTCGCGATGCCAGCGTGCGCGAACGCACGGTATTCATCGTGGATGGTCACGGCCACATCGTCGCGCATCCCGATTCCGCCGAAGTCGTTCCCGGCCGCGACGTCACTTCCACTTCGCCGATCGTCAACCATCTGAAAGAATTGCCGCAGGACCTGCGCGCCACCGAAACCATGCATTTCGTCGAGAAGGACAAGAACAATAAGTCCGTCGAAATGATCGGTACTTACAGCACCATCCCGGAATTAGGCTGGACGGTGATCGCCGAGCGCAGCCTCGATACCGCGCGCATTGACGCCGGCGTGAAAGAGCTCACCGCGCAAGCGCTCAGCTTCGTCGTTGGAGTCACACTCGTCGCGCTGCTCTTTCGATATGTTTTCGCCCTGGGCATCACCCGCCCGATTCGCGGCTTGGTGGAATCCGTGCGCGCCATCAGCCGCGCCGAATTCCACAAACGGGTGCGCGTCGAAGGCGCCCGCGAAATCAGCGAGCTGGCCGAAACTTTCAATCACATGGCCGGAGACATCGAGCAATACGTCGAGCGCCTCAAACAAGCCGCCGCTGAAAATCGCGAACTCTTCCTCGGCTCCATCCGTATGCTCGCCGCTGCCATCGACGAGAAGGATCCCTACACCCGAGGTCACTCCGGCCGCGTCGCCAAATATTCCATCATCATCGCCGAATACATGGGCCTGGATTCCGAAGACATTGACCGCCTGCGTATTTCCGCGCTGCTGCACGATGTAGGCAAAATCGGCGTGGACGATCGCGTCCTGAAAAAGCCCGGCAAGCTGACCGACGAAGAATTCGATTTGATGAAGCAGCATCCCAGCAAGGGCGCCAACATCATGCGTCCTGTCGCGCAGCTGAAGGACATGTTCCCCGGTATCGAACTGCACCACGAGCGCATGGACGGCGCCGGCTATCCCTACGGCCTCTCCGGTGATCAAATCCCCATGATGGCCCGCATCATCGCCGTCGCCGACACCTTTGACGCCATCACCACCAATCGCCCCTACCAATCCGCTATGGACCTGGAATTCGCGCTAGGCCGCATCCGCTCCCTGGCCATCTCCAAGTTCGATCCCAACGTAGTAGCCGCCCTCGACGCCGCCGTAGCCTCCGGCCGCCTCCGCCTGAGCGCTGCCCTCGTCGAAGTTTAATCACCGACACATTCTTAATCCTCCGCGAAACCGGCATCCTTCGGGTGTATGGAGTAGAATGCGAAATCTCGCGGATCGTCGGCACCGCCGCGCTGAGGAACAAACTATGCCGTCGCATGTAAAACGAATCCTACCGATAATGCTCCTGCCTTTAGCCATTCTCGCTTCCTCGGTCAGTTGCAGGAACCAATTGCGGCCGACGCCCGCACAATTCCCATTCGCATATGTCGAAGAGGCCTGCGGACCCACCGATGGCGTAGCCTTCCAGTTTTTCTTCACCCAAAAGGAATCCCAGTCCGGGAAATTCGAGGAACCCTACATTCTCATCGAGATCGACGAACCTCTCCCCAAGTCTGTCCCGCAGGACTACTCGATCACCTCAGGACGAAGCACTCTGTTCGCCTCACGCTGCATGAGCCCTGGAAAATGCGAGAGCGCGACCTCCGGCACTTTGCACCTCGAAAAGGTTGGCCATGGTAGCGGCGCCCCGGGTGCATACGAACTGCATTTCAAAGACGGAAACGCCGAAAAGGCCAGCTTCGAAGCCAAATGGTGCTTCACGTCCCTTCTTTGTGGTTAGCCGAGGCTTCTCGCTGATCCAACTGCCAGGCGCACGCTCATGCCATCCCCTTTGCTACAATCTCTAGGTCGCATCCCGAACCCATGATCTCTCTCTTCGGACCACCCGAACCCACACTCCTCGAACGCCTCAAAGATTCCGTCAGCAAAACTCGCTCGGAACTCTCCGCGCGCGTCGAACAATTGCTCACCGGCGACCGGCCGGTAGATCCCGAACTGCTGAAACAACTGGAATCCGCGTTGCTCAGCGCCGACCTCGGCGTGCGCACCACTAAAGAAGTTCTGGCCGCTCTTCGCCAGCAGGTGAACGAACACAAACTGGAAGAACCCGGCGCCCTGAAGCGCGAGCTCAAAAACCAAATCCTGAAAATGCTCACGGCACCGGCCGTCACTCAACCAAGCGCAGACGGCAAACCGGCCGACGAGCCGCGTGTCCTCTTCGTGGTCGGCGTCAACGGCACCGGCAAAACCACCACCATCGGCAAACTCACCAATCGCCTTAAAAAAGAAGGCACAACAGTAATCCTCTGCGCCGCGGACACTTTCCGCGCTGCCGCCATCGAACAACTCGAAATCTGGGCGCGTCGCTCCGGCGTCGAAATGATCAAACAAAAGCCCGGCGCCGATCCCTCCGCGGTAGTTTTCGATGCGCTCACTGCCGCCCGCGCCCGTCACGCCGATGTCGTCATCGTGGACACCGCCGGACGCCTGCATACCAAATCCAATCTCATGGCCGAGCTGGACAAAATGAAACGCACCGCCGCCAAAGTAATTCCCGGCGCGCCGCACGATGTGCTTCTCGTTCTCGACGCCACCACCGGACAGAACGGCTTGAACCAGGCCCGCGAATTCTGGAGCCATGCCGGAGTCACCGGCATCGTGCTCACCAAACTCGACGGCACCGCCAAAGGCGGCATTGTCGTCGCCATCGCCCGCGAACTGAATTTACCGATCCGTTTCGTCGGCACCGGCGAAAAAATAGACGACCTGGTCCCATTCGATGCCCAAACCTACGTCAATTCGCTCTTCGATTAAGCGACGTAGCGTCGGGGCTCAAGGATTTTGACTTTGTAGCGGCGGCCTTCAGGCCGGCGCAGTTGACGTGCGTGATGCGCTGAACTCAAAAATACAATCGCAGGCCGCGCTGCGTACGATTCGCTGAAATGCATTGCTGACAAAAATGACGGACGTGAAAACGATTGCCGCCGACGAAAAGTGGATGTTGCGCGCACTAACGTTCGCCACTCGCGGCGCCGCTCTCGCGCACCCGAACCCAATCGTCGGCTCATTCCTAATCAAAAACGGAAAAGTGATCGGCGAAGGCTTCCACGACTTCGATCGTCGCGACCACGCCGAGATCGTCGCGCTCAAACAAGCCGGGAAAAACGCCGCCGGCGCCACGCTCTACGTGACCCTCGAACCCTGCTGCACCACCGGCCGCACCGGCCCCTGCACCAAGGCCATCATCGCCGCCGGAGTAAAAAAAGTGGTCACCGCGATGCGCGACCCCAATCCCGCCGTTTCCGGCAAAGGTCTCGCCGAGCTGCGCCGCGCAGGAATCCAGGTAATCAGCGGCGTCCTTGAAAAACACGCACAGCACCTGAATGAAGATTTCGCCCGGTGGATACGCAGCAAGCTACCGCTCGTCACCCTGAAAACCGCGCTCACCCTCGACGGCCAGATCGCCCAAAAAGCCGGTAGCCTCACCTGGATCACCAGCCAGCAATCGCGCGACGCCGTCCAACGCCTGCGCCACGAAGCCGACGCGCTACTCACCGGGATCGGTACCGTGCTCGCCGACGATCCGCTCCTGAGCGATCGCACCGGCGAACCGCGCCGCCGCCGGCTTCTCCGCGCGATCGTGGATTCACGCCTGCGCACGCCTCTGCGCTCGAATCTCGTGCGATGCGCGCAGAAAGATGTCGTGGTCTTCACCACGCAATCGCCTGATTCGCCGAAAGCTCGTGCCCTCATCCGCGCCGGAGTGGAAGTTTTCCGCGTTCCAGCGCGCCGCGGACACACCGATCTCCGCGCCGTGATCCGCGAGTAGCCAAACGCCAAATCCTCAGCGTCCTGCTAGAAGCCGGAGCCGAACTCAACGGCGCCGCGCTCCAAGCCGGTATTGTGGACAAAATGATTCTCTTCTATGCTCCCAAAATCATGGGCACAGGCGGCGTCCCGATGGCACAAATTCCATCGCGCTGGTTCGCAAAATCCCCAGCGCTGCAAAATCTAACAGTAAAACCCTGCGGCTCCGATTTCGTAGTCCAAGGATATTTTCGCGACGTGTACGTGGTACAGGCAATCCTGCCTGTGCACCCAAGAAAGACGCACCGATACTAACCGGAGCGAAGAAACGCGAATGTTCACAGGCATCACCGAACAAGTCGGCCAAATCGAATCTCTAAAACACAGCCCCGACGGCGGCCGCCTCCGCATCAGCTTCCGTGGCACAGCCACTCCTGGCTGTGCTCCTGAAAATAACTCCGACATCGCAGCCTCAACAAAACTAGGCGACAGCATCTCCGTAAACGGCTGCTGCCTGACAGTGGTCGAATTCAACGCAGACCACTTCTCCGCCGATCTCTCCGGCGAAACTCTCCGCCGCACCAATTTCGCGGAAAAAAAACCAGGCCATCTCGTCAATCTCGAGCGCCCCCTCTCTGCCGGCGCCCGCCTCGGTGGCCATTTCATGCAAGGGCACGTGGACGGCATCGGCCGCGTCACCCGCCTCGCCCCCGAAGGCGAAAATTGGTGGCTCTCCGTCCGCGTCCCGCAAGATCTCCGCCGCTACGTCGCCGAAAAAGGTTCCATCGCCCTGGATGGCATCAGCCTTACCGTCGCCCGCTGGCACGACGACATCGCCAGCATCGCCATCATCCCCTTCACCTACGAGCACACCAACGTCCACTCCATCTCCGTCAACGACGCCGTCAACATCGAAACCGACATCCTAGCGAAGTATGTCGAAAGCCTGCTACACAACGAAAAATCGCAACCGACGTCGCATCTCACCGTGAAACATCTCGTCGAGGAAGGTTTCTGATGCGCGCACAACATTTCGTAACGCCGCAATCTCGCCCGCTCACTCACTCCGGCGTCCACGCATGACCGACCGCAAATCCTACGACGTAGCCGTAATCGGCGCCGGCACCTTCGGCGCATGGACCGCCTACTACCTCGCAAAATCCGGCGCCTCCGTCGCGCTGCTCGACGCCTACGGTCCAGCCAACTCCCGCGCCAGCTCCGGCGGTGAATCGCGCATCATCCGCATGGGCTACGGCGCGGACGAGATCTACACCCGCTGGTCCCTGCGCGCGCTGCCGCGTTGGAAAGAAATGTTCGCTCAGGCCGGACGTCCTGAATTATTTCAGCCCACCGGCGTCCTCTGGATCGCACACGACAAATATCCCTACGCGATGGAGACTCTCACCGCTCTGCAAAACAGCAAAATCCCGCACGAGCGACTTTCGCTCATGGGCCTGCGCAAGCATTACCCCCAAATCGCGTTCGACGACGACGCCTGGGGCATCCTCGAACCCGAAAGTGGAGTTCTGATGGCTCGCCGCGCCGTGCAAACCGTGGTCGAACAATCCCAAAAAATCGGCGTGCAATATCGCGCCGCCTCAGCCCTCGCGCCCTTCGGCGAAGGCCGCGTCACCTCCGTCATGACCACTCACGGCGAAACGATTTCCGCTGGCGTGTTCGTCTATGCCTGCGGCCCCTGGCTCGGCAAAATTTTCCCCGAGCTTCTGGGCACGCGCATCTTCGTCTCCCGCCAGGAAATTATCTTCTTCGGCGTCCCGCAAGGAGAGATTCAATTCCGCCAGGAAGCTCTGCCCACCTGGCTATATCTGAAAGACGAATTTTACGGCATGCCCGACCTGGAAAATCGCGGCCTGAAAGTCGCGGACGATCACCACGGCCCCGCCGTTGACCCCGACACGCAATCGCGCGCGGCCACCGTGGCGGCTGTCGAATCCGCGCGCGAATTTGTCACCCGCCGCTTCCCCGCCCTGAAACACGCGCCTGTAGTCGAAACGCGCGTCTGCCAATACGAAAATACTTCCAACGGAGATTTTCTGATTGATCAGCACCCGGATTTTCAGAACGTCTGGCTGGTGGGCGGCGGCTCAGGCCACGGCTTCAAACACGGCCCATCGGTAGGAGAATACGTTGCAGCCCGCGTAGTTGGATCCACCGCGACAGAAAACCAAGTCGAACCGCGCTTTTCGCTAGACGCCAAACAAACCACGCAAAATCGCAAGATCCACTAAAACTTCGCCGGCGCCGATGGCGCGAGCGTAGGGGCACGGCATGCAGTGCCCGGCATTGAATTCACGTGATCCCAACCGCTCAGATCAGGCGCGCCTACCGCGCCACTGTCGTCCCTGCTTCCCTCGCCTTCGCGCGCGCCCCACGATAATAAAGCATCAACCCAAACAAAATCGCAAACGCGCTGCCTCCCGCGAGCTTCCCCTCGAACACCCACTTGTTCGCCGCTTCCTCCGGCGGAATCAGCGACAACACAATCCCGCCCAGCACCACCGTGAATCCCAATATCCCCATCAGCCAGACTCCAACTTTCCCGCCGGGAATCAAAACCTGGTTCTCGTTCGCCCCGCGATCCCCGCGATAAGCCAGCCGGATCACCGCCGCATACATGTACAAGAACGGAATAAAATAAAGTATCGTCCCCGCGTCCACCAATTCCTGATACGCCGTATTCGGGCTGTCGCTGATTTGTCCCAATATCAGCACGACTCCCGTCGCAAACGCCTGCACCAGGATCGCCACCCACGGCGTCTTCCACTTCGGATGAATTCGCCCGAACACCGCGGGCAAATAACGATCAATCCCCACCACAAATGGCACGCGCGCCACCCCTGCCACCGTTCCTCCGACGCCGCCCGCATTCCCCACCGTCACCAAGATCGCCGCGATCACGCCGAATAAAACGATCCGCAGCATCATCGAGCCGGAAGTTAGCGCCTGAAACACTCCGCTCTTCGGATCCACCGCATCCGCCGGCAACATCGAAAGCACCGCAAAAGTTCCCGCGATATAAATCACCGCGATCAAAATCCCCGAACCGAAAATCGCGCGCGGCAAAGTTTTCTGCGGGTTGCGCACTTCCTCACTCATCGTCGCGCAAAGTTCCAGCCCCACAAACGCGAACGCAATCTGCGGCCAAAAATTTACCGTGCCCCAATTCCACGTCGGCATGATATTCCGCCAGGTAAAATGCGTCACCGACCCGTGCGCGTTCCATAAATACGCCGCCATGCCCACCAGCATCAGCAGCGGCACGTAAGTCGAAACCGCGCCCACGTTCTGCAACCATTTACCGATGTTCAGGCCCACGATGTTCAGCGCCACAGCCACAAAAAGTAATCCGAACGATCCTGCCACCAAAAACGTCCGGTCCTGCGCTAGATACGCCGTGCCGCCCCCACCGATATACGCCGCCATTGCCGCGCTGGCCATCAACAGCGCCGGAAAATAAAAAAACGTGTACACCCAGTACGTCCAGCCCGCGATAAATCCGTGGAAATCTCCGAACGCTTCCTTGGACCACACGTACAGCCCGCCCTCTTCCGGAAATCGCGTGGACAATTCCACGATCACGAATGTAGTCGGCAGGAAAAAGAACAACGCGGCAAATACCCACAAACTGATCGAAGAAGTTCCGTTATGCGCCGCCGCTGCAATCCAGCGCGGCCCCAGCACCGCCCCAATATTGAACAGCAGCACGTCCCAAAATCCCATGACGCGCCGCAGCTGCGATTTTGGATCGCCGCCTTTCGGCCCAGCGCCAGGTCCAGGCGTACCAGCCCCCGTAGAATTTTGGCTCACTCGCCGGCGTCCAGCGCCGGAATCAATTCATCCTGCGCGAGAAAATTTCGCAAGAAAGGTTCCTTGGAGTTTTCCAATTCCTGCCAAGTGCCGAAAAATCCCACGCGCCCTTCCTGCAGAAACAAAATCCGGTCAGCCAATTTCTTCGCCAAGTGCGTGTCGTGCGTCACCACGATCGAAGTTTTCTTCAATCTCCCCTTCAATTTTGTGATCAGGTCGCTGATATGCGCCGCCATCAGCGGGTCCACCATCGTAGTCGGTTCGTCGTACAGAATCGCGTCCGGATCTTCCGCCAGTGCCCGCGCGATCGCCACGGCGCGTTTCGTTCCTGTGCTTAAATCCGACGGCAAGGAATCCGCGAAGTCGGCCACCTCGAGCTCCGTCATCAACTCGTTCACCGTCGCTTCGATTTTCTCGGGCGCTTCAGTCTCGCTGCGGCTCTCCAGCGGGAACGCGATGTTCTCCTCCACCGTCAACGAATCGAATAGCGCGCCCGATTGAAACACCATCGTCACCCGCCGCCGGATTTTGGAAAATTGTTCTTCCGTCCAGTCCGTCACGTCCTTCCCCGCCACAATAATTCTTCCCGAATCCGGAGCCAGAAATCCCAGCAGCAGTTTCAACGATACCGATTTCCCCACGCCGCTGCGCCCCATGATCACGGCCGTCTCGCCCTGCTCCACGAAGAAGCTGACGTCCTTCAGCACGGCGTTATCGTCAAACGCCTTGCAGACATTTTTGAATTCGAAATAGTGTTCGCTCATCTTCCCGCGCGTCCGGCGAATTTTCGCTTAGCCTGTTCGTAGTCCGCCAGCGTGTTCACATTCTTGAATAGGAGCCCGTCGGAATCAAAGCCTTTCCATTCCTTTGGTTCTATCACTTCCACGCGCAACTCCGCCAACCCGTCCGTCACTTTGCGCACGCCCCGCTCCATCGCCCGCCGCAGCGTCGGCTCGCACCCTTTGTGATACATCGCGCAAAGCGGCTCCGCTCCGCGTTTATTTTCTGGCGTGAGATTCATCGGCACAACTGCTTCCTCCGCGGAATCACGCGCCCGCTGCAGCAAATATTCCAGCCACTCGCGCGTCAAATATGGCAAATCGCACGCCACTACTAAATTCCAATCCGCATCAGACGCCCGCAGCGCCGTCGCAATCCCGCCCAGCGGCCCGCACCCCGGCCAATCATCCGCAATCGCGCGCAATCCCAGGTCCCGATATTTTTCTGGCGTGCCCACCACCACCGGCTGCGCGCCCGCCACCGATTCCACCAGCTGCGCCGCACGCAGAATCATCGGTTCCCCGGCAATTTCCAGGAGCCCCTTATCCACACCCATCCGCGAGCTTTCCCCGCCCGCCAAAATAAATCCCGCCGTCGTTGCAAAGCGATCTGCCTCGCTCATCACTTCCCCGGCCGCTGAATCCCCAGCTCCCGCAACTTCTCCTGCAGACTCTGCCGGTGCAGCCCCACCTCCGCCGCCGTCTGCGACACATTCCAATGATGCTCTTCCAATTTTCGCTTCAGATAAACAATCTCGAACTGCCGCTTCGCCTCGCGAAAATCCGCCTCGCCCAAAAACGAATCATCCCCCGGCTTCTTCGCAGCTCCAGCCGCGGAGGCCGCGCCGCGGTACTCCCGAATCTCCTCCGGCAGATCCGCCGAGGCAATTTCATCGCTGTCGCACAACACCAGTGTGCGCTCCAAAGCGTTGCGCAATTCCCGCACGTTCCCCGGCCAATCGTAACGCCGCAGCAAGTTCATCGCTTCCGGCGACACATGCGCCCGATGCTTGTGCCGCGTTCCCAGCTGCCCCAAAAACGCATCCACCAAAATCGCCAGATCCTCCTTATGCGCGCGCAGAGGCGGCAATTCCAGCGTCACCACGCGCAGCCGGTAATACAAATCTTCGCGAAAACGCCCCGCTGCAATCTCCGCCGGCAAATTCCGATGTGTCGCGCTAATCACCCGCACGTCCACGTCAATCGAGTGCGTCCCGCCCAGCCGCTCGATCTTGCGATTTTCCAGCGCGCGCAGTACTTTCGCCTGTGTCACCGCATTCATGTCCCCGATTTCATCCAGAAAAATCGTCCCGCCCGACGCCAGCTCGAATTTCCCCTTGCGCTGCTGCGCCGCCCCCGTAAACGCTCCGCGCTCGTATCCAAATAACTCCGACTCAATCAAATTTTCCGGCAGCGCCGCGCAATTCACCGCCACAAACGCCCGGCCGCGCCGCGCCGACCGCTCGTGAATTTCCTGCGCCAGCAAATCCTTCCCAGTCCCACTCTCGCCCAGAATCAAAACCGTTGCGTCCGTCGCAGCCACGCGCTCCGCCATTTCAAAAACGCATCGCATCGCGACCGAACCGCCAAGCAGTCGCCCAAATTGCCCGTCGGCTACCAACTCGCGCCGCAAGCGAGTGTTTTCTTCCGTCAATTCAGAAAGCCGCAGCAAATTCCCCACGCGCCGGCGCAATTCCTCGATGTCAAATCCCTTCACGATGTAATCCGCCGCGCCACTCTGCAACGCTTCCACCGCCGTCTGCGCGGTATCCAAAGCCGAAACCACCAGCACCGGCACCTCATGCCCGTTTTCGCGCAACCAACGCAAGAACGCAATCCCATCCTCACCCGGCATCACCAAATCCAGCAGGATCAAATCCGGCGGACCAGCAGCCAAAACCTCACGCGCCGCCGCAGCCGACGCCGCCTCAATTACCTTGTACTGCTTTTCGAGCGCCCGCCCCGTCCCATATCGCGCGGCGCTCTCGTCATCCACTAACAAAATTGTTCGCATCAACTAGTCCTTTGCAACAAAAAGCCTTCGTAGCGGCGCACTTCAGTGCGCCATGGATGTTGCAGCAACCACCGTTCGCTTATGAAACTGTTCCGTTGCAAATGCCTTGTGGGTCGTGGCTTTAGCCACGACATCAAATGACGGCGCGCAGCGCCTTCCGCTCGGCGGCCTTATCGCCGAGCCTCTGACTTCTTCAGCCGCGCCCAGACTGATCCGACGCCGCGCCTTCCTCTTGCGCCAGCGGCAGCGTCAAATGAAACCGCGTCCCCTTCCCCCGATGCAGCGGGGTCTCCACCGCCATCGTCCCACCCAATTCCTCAATCCTGCGCGCGACAATCGCCAGCCCCAGCCCCGTCCCCGTAGCCTTCGTCGTGAAATACGGCTGAAATATTTTCGCGCGCAGTTCCGCCGAAATTCCCGGGCCATCATCATCCACTACAATATCCAGCCGCCCGTCATAACGCCCCACGCTGATCCGCACCCGCCCGCCGTCCGGCTGCGCTTCCATCGCGTTCACAATTAAATTCGAAAGCACCTCGCTCAAAGCCTCTTCCGACGCCTGCGCGATAATCTCGTGCGTCGGCTTCTCGAATTCCAGCCGCACGTTGCGCCGCTCCGCGTCCCGGCCAAATAGCCACGCCGTCTGCGCCGCCACCGCCACCGCGGCCACGCGCTCGCCATGCACCGTCGGCTTCGCGTAATGCAGCAATTGGGTCAGCTTTGCGCTCATGCGATCAATTTCGCCCACTATTAATGTACAGTCCCGCCGTACATCCAGCGGCAAATCCGGATTTTCCAGCTGCACCTGCAGCACCGTCTTAATCGAGCTCAAAGGATTCCGCAAATTATGCGAAACGCTCGCCGCCATCTGCCCCAGCACCGCCATCCGTTCCCGCTCCGCCAATTCGCGTTCCAACCGCAGCTTGTCTTCGATCAAGCGCGCCAGATCCACCATCCCCGGCAATTGCTCCGCCAGAAATTCGAGCGCCGCGGTAGTCTCGCCCGTCAAATACGATCCGGTCGTCGCCGCCTCCAGCACTCCGATCTCCTGTCCATCCTTCATCAACCGCATTTGCGCCGTGTGCCCCAGCCCGCCCGGCGCCTGCAGAGCTTTCGACGCCGGATCGCGCGGAATCGAAATTCGCACCGCCGCGAGCCCAAATTCCTCGCGAATCCTCCGTTCGGCCGATGCCACCAGATGCGCCACCTTTCCCTGCCGCGCTTCCTGCTGCAATTGCGAGGTCAACCTCTGCACCCGGTCCATCCGCTCGGAAAGCTGCCGGTGCAATACCGGCCCAATCGCCCTCTCCAGCGGCTCAAACAGAAAAATCAGCACAAACAACAGCACGCTAGCCGTGGCCTCCGGCGGCAAAACCGGCTCCAGCCATCCGCTAACCCGTCGCACCAACGCCAAATAC
Organism: uncultured Acidobacteriota bacterium; assembly: GCA_963710845.1. Lineage (GTDB taxonomy): Bacteria > Acidobacteriota > Terriglobia > Acidiferrales > UBA7541 > Palsa-295. The sequence goes on from CAVQBU010000016.1 coordinate 12,376, forward strand.
AGCAACGCTAAAAAAGTAGCCGGCAGCGCGTACATCAAATTCCGCTGCGCGCCATATTCCAAAAAATTCCGCCGCATCGCGAAATACAGCAGCAACGCCCCCGGCAGCACACATAGAAAAGTAATCGCAGTCGCAGTGCCGTCCCCATTCAGCGGCGGAATTGTCGCAAATCCCTGGCGAAGCGCGAGCGCCGTGAATATCAAAACCGAGAACGCGCCAAGCCAGGCAAAAAATCGGCGCTCCCCGGGCTCTTTCGATGACTTCACAATCGAGAATTCGACGGCAGCGCACAACAAGACCGCCACAATGGACGGGAACAGTTTTGAACCGTTCTTCTCAAGCCACCATAGGATTGACTGCATGAAGGTGCTTGTTTGATTGCGCTCCAGGAACGCGAAGCCAAGCGCGCCGGCAACTGGCATCGCGTAAAACAGCCACACCAACGCGCTAAATGACCGCGGTAACACCCGATCCTGAATGGTCCGCAGATACGCCAGGTGAACGTGCAGTAGAAGGGCCGGCAAGAACGCCAATCCCAGTACTTGTAATATCCAGTAGAACAGCCGAGTCGCGTACGGTGGCGTGCCGTATTGAATGAGTGCGTTAACCTCGAGTAGTCCGCCCGCATAAATCAGGAACAACGAGAGGATCAGGAAGAACAGCACTCGTTCAAAAACCCGCGGCCGCCGATGCCCCAAAATCAACGCGAGCAAAAATAAATAAACCAGCGTCCCCGCTGTAAAACTGATGAGCCGAATATAGAAAAGTAATTGCACCAGCGTCAGTGCCGGGGATTCTAGCCCGCGGCAGCCCGTCAAGGCAAGAAACAAGTGTCAGAAAAATCTGGCGGCACACAAATAACTGAAAACACAAGCTATACGTTGGCATCAGTCGCGACAGATGTGAGCGTCGAATTATCACATTCATCCTTGACTCCCCCACCCTCGATTGCTATATTAGCACTCGCCTACGAGGAGTGCTAAACGGTCTCCTGACCGCCACAACCCCTCCCGGCAAGTCTCACCAAACAATTGGAGGAACTTCACAAATGGCAGTCAATATCACGCCCCTGCACGACCGCGTGCTAGTGCGGCGCCTGGAAGAAAAGGAATCCATCAAGGGTGGCATCATCATCCCGGACTCCGCAAAAGAGAAACCACAAGAGGGTGAAGTCATCGCCGTCGGCTCTGGCCGCCGCGAAAAAGGTGAACTGATCCCCCTCGACGTGAAAGCCGGTGACCGCATCCTGTTCGGCAAGTACAGCGGCAACGACATCACCATTGACGGCGAGGAATACATGATCATGAAGGAAGACGAGATCCTCGCAAAGCTCGGCCCCGCTGCCAAAGCAGCCGGCAAGCGCTAACTCGCTCTATCTAAACAGCAACTTCCCGGACGCGACCTAATCCCCGCTCCGGATAACCAACTCGCAATACAAAAATAGGAGAAAGACATCATGGCAAAGCAAATCGTGACTGGTGAAAATTCTCGCCAGGCGATCCTGCGCGGCGTCAATCAGCTCGCCGACGCAGTAAAAATCACCCTCGGCCCCAAGGGCCGCAATGCGGTGATCGAAAAGAAGTTCGGCTCGCCGATCATCACCAAGGACGGCGTCACTGTCGCCAAGGAAATCGAGCTGCAGGATCCGCTCGAGAACATGGGCGCGCAAATGGTCCGTGAAGTTGCGTCCAAAACTTCCGACGTAGCCGGCGACGGCACCACCACCGCAACCGTACTGGCCCAGGCCATCTTCCGCGAAGGCGTGAAGGCGGTTGCAGCCGGTGCCAGCCCCACGGCTCTGAAGCGCGGCATCGAAAAGGCCGTCGAAGTGGCCGTCGAGGAAGTTCGCCGTCTGCACAAGGACGTAAAGGGCGACATGATCGCCCAAGTCGGCACCATCAGCGCCAATAACGACAAGCACATCGGCGACATCATTGCCGGAGCGATGAAGAAAGTCGGCAAGGACGGCGTCATCACCGTGGAAGAATCCAAGACCATGGAAACGTCGCTCGAGGTCGTCGAAGGCATGCAGTTTGACCGCGGCTACCTCTCGCCCTACTTCGTCACTGACCCCGAACGCATGGAATGCGCGATGGAAGACGTCCGCATCCTCATCCATGAAAAGAAAATCTCCTCGATGAAGGACTTGCTGCCCCTTCTCGAGCAGATCGCCAAGCAGGGCAAGCCGCTCTTGATCATCGCTGAAGACGTCGAAGGTGAAGCTCTCGCCACCCTCGTCGTCAACAAGCTCCGCGGCACCTTGCAGTGCGCTGCCGTGAAGGCTCCTGGCTTCGGAGATCGCCGCAAGGCCATGCTCGAAGACATCGCCACCCTCACCGGCGGCAAGGCCATCACCGAAGATCTGGGCATCAAGCTGGAGAACGTGAAGCCCGAAGATCTCGGTCGCGCCAAGAAGATCACCATTGATAAGGACAACACCACCATCGTCGAAGGCGGCGGCAAGCCGTCCGAAATCGAAGGCCGTGTCCGTCAGATCCGTGCGCAGGTCGAAGACACCACCTCCGACTACGACAAGGAAAAGCTGCAGGAGCGCCTTGCGAAACTCGTTGGCGGCGTTGCCGTGATTAAAGTCGGCGCTGCTACCGAGACCGAGCTGAAAGAAAAGAAGGCTCGCGTCGAAGACGCGATGCACGCAACCCGCGCGGCTGTCGAGGAAGGTATCGTTCCCGGCGGCGGTGTGGCTTTGATCCGCTGCATCCCGGCTCTCGATAAGCTCAAGCTGCATGATGACGATGCCATCGGCGTCAACATCGTGAAGCGCGCGCTCGAAGAGCCGCTCCGTCAGATCGTCCACAATGCCGGCGACGAAGGTGCCGTCATTCTGGGCAAAATCCGCGAATCCAAGGACGAGAACTTCGGCTACAACGCGGACACCGGCGAATACGGCGACCTGGTCAAGGCAGGCGTGATTGACCCGGCCAAAGTAACCCGTCTCGCGCTGCAGAACGCTGCTTCCATCGCGGGCCTCATGCTCACCACCGAAGCTCTGGTGGCCGACATTAAGGAACCCAAGGAAGCCGGCGCAGCTCACGGCGGCGGCGCCCCAGGCGCCGGCGGCATGGGCGGCATGTACTAAGAATAAGAAGTTGACTCTTAGCGGCCGCCTTTAGGCGGGCGCAGTAAAACAAAAGGGCGCTTCGGTATAACAGCCGGAGCGCCCTTTTTGCGTTTGCTAGCCGCATTCTCGAGAAATACTGGCTTGAAGCTACTTAGAAGAAGAGTAATTGGACCGAATCAGCGTCTCCTTGCTAATATTCAGATTCCATATGCAAATCATCAATGACATCCCCATCTGGGGTTATCCGGACGAAGGCGCAGTCAGCCAGATCAGGACGTGTGCGAAGACCGCCGATCGCGTCGCGCTGATGGCGGACCATCACAAAGGTTACGCCGTCCCGATCGGCGGAGTAGTGGCCTACAAAGATTCCATCAGTCCCAGCGGCGTCGGCTTTGACATCGCCTGTGGTAATAAAGCGGTCTTGCTCGACATGCCAGGGTCAGCTCTGCGCAAGGACATCAGCACAATCATGGATTCTGTGTGGCAAACGATCAGTTTCGGCGTGGGCCGTCGGAATGAAGAACGAGTTGATCACGCGTTATTCGATAGTGGCGCGTGGAAATGCCACGCCGCCTCGCCCCTGAAGGAAATGGCTCGTCAACAACTCGGCACGGTCGGCTCCGGCAATCACTACGTTGATTTGTTCACCGACGAGCAGGACCGCGTGTGGATCGGCGTTCATTTTGGCTCCCGCGGCCTCGGCCACAAAATCGCCACGTGGTTCTTGAAAAAAGCTGGCGCATCCGATGGCATGGACGTCGAGCCTTGCGTGATCGCTGCCCGCAGCGATCTTGGCGCGCAATATATAGAGTGCATGCAACTGGGCGGCGAATATGCCTATGCCGGGCGGGATTGGGTCTGCGCACGGGTTGCGGTGTTGCTCGGTGCGTCGATCGTTGAAGAAGTTCACAACCATCATAATTTTGCGTGGCGCGAAACCCACGGCAGCGAAGAACTATGGGTCGTACGTAAAGGCGCCACGCCTGCTTTTCCGGGTCAGAAGGGTTTTGTAGGCGGCACCATGGGCGAAACATCAGTGATTTTGGAAGGCGTCGAAAACGACGAGGCGAAATACTCTCTCTACAGTACGGTTCACGGCGCAGGCAGGGTCATGGGACGCATGGAAGCTAAAGGAAAAGTAGATAAGCGTACTGGTGAAGTGAAGCGCGCCGGAAAAGTCACGCAAGAAATGATCAACTCGTGGCTTCAGAAATCTCACGTAGAGCTGCGGGGCGCGGGGCTCGATGAATCGCCCGATTGCTACAAACGCTTGCCCGAAGTTCTCGCTGAACACAGCACCAGCATCCGGATCCTCCACACTCTAACGCCAGTGGGAGTAGCAATGGCCGGCGCGAACGAATTCGATCCGTATAAGGATTGAAAAGCGGCGCGGAAGTCACTTCCACGGCGCCGTCCGATTGGAATCGCGAAAAGATTCCCGTTCGACCCGACCCTGTCCGAATGGCTCAGCGTCGCGCTGTTCGAAGGTCCAGTTCTGCTGCTACAGAATCATCACCGCGTCACTCGTAAGCTTTTTGTTGTCAGCAGTTTCAAAGGCTATTTACCGACTCTGGGAGTACTCACCCAGATAGCCCACCCCAGCCCGATTCGCCCCCTTATCATTGTCCATCCGGGGTTGTCCCCGGCTGGAATCGCGGCGAAATCACCGCGAAACCTTCGGCAAGTTCTCGTGTTAGATGAATCATGGAGCCAACCCAGCTCGGTCTCTGAAGCGCTGCAAAAATTGAAATCTTAGCGGTCGACGAACTCTCTAAACGGAGGATTTTGCAATGCGTAAGCTGAACTTCATTCGCACTTTGCTTCTTGCTCTATGCGTGCCCCTCGCGCTAGCGTCCCTGCCGTCCTCGGCCTCTGCGCAGATCGCGGTGGGCATCTCCGTTCACGTTGCACCACCGGCGATCCCCGTTTATGTGCAACCTGCGTGCCCCACCGAAGGCTATCTTTGGACTCCCGGCTACTGGGCTTATGGTGACGCAGGCTATTACTGGGTTCCCGGCGTTTGGGTCGCGCCTCCGCGCGTCGGCCTGCTCTGGACTCCCGGCTACTGGGGCTTCGCCGGCGGCGTTTACGGCTGGCATGCCGGTTACTGGGGACCCCACGTCGGTTTCTACGGCGGCGTGAATTACGGATTCGGTTACCACGGCGTGGGTTTCGTGGGTGGTGAATGGCGCGGCGGGCATTTCGCGTACAACACTGCAGTCGTCAACGTGAACACCACGTTCGTCCACAACACCTTCGTTGATCGCACCGTGGTCCACGAAAACGTCGGCGTCCGCGCCAGCTTCAACGGCGGCCCCGGCGGCACCCGAGCCGTCGCGACAGAGCGAGAACGCACCTTCGAACACGAACAGCACGTGAACGCGACGTCCGAGCAAATGTCTCACGAACACACGGCCAGTCAGGACCGTTCCAACTTCGCCTCCGCAAATCATGGCAAACCCGCAAATCCCGCGATGAGCCACGTCGGTGAACGCGCCGAAAATCAGCAGAAGCGCATCGGCGAAGGCGTCGAGAACGGCAAAATGTCGGCCGGTCAGACCGCCCACGTCGAAAAGCAGGAGCAGCACATTAATCAGCAGGTCAAATCCGACCGCGAAGCCAACGGCGGCAAGCTGACTCCCGCGGAAAAGAAACAGGTCAACAAGGAACAGAACAAAACCAGCAAGGAAATTCACAAAGACAAGAACAGCAAGAAATAACAAAAATAATTCCCAGTGGATTTCGTAGGGAATTAAAGTCTCACAAAAACCGGGAGGCTGACCGCCTCCCGGTTTTTTTGTGCGCGCGAACACCGCTCAGCAGCAACCGCCTGACAGGGGGCCAGCATCGCTCGCCCATCCCAGCGCACGCACAAGCCGTCTATCCGCGCCGTTTCCCGCCCTTTGCCGCATTCTTCGTCAGATGCCACGCTTCACACCACGAACACAGATAAGCGCGCAGGTCCTTAGGCGCTCCAGCATTCGCGATCTGATGCGCAGCCGTTGCCAGCGCCTCACCTTCGCTCGCGTATTTCCGCTTCCCGCTTACCGCGCACTTTTCTTCGCCATCCATCGTCAATCCTTCCGCAGCCGCGCATTATAAGGCATTGTTCCCAGCTCCAGCCTGAGGAAGGATTCTCGCCGGTGGCTTCCGTTGCGCGTGCTGATCATTCACGAACAGACCCAATGTGCAGACACACGTCCACCCGAAGGTGGACGCTCTTGATAAAACGCGAAGGAACGCTACGACTGCACGGGACGGCGCCGCAGCAGCGCAAGTCCCGCAAGCCCGCAAGCGAGCAGCAAAATCCCGGCCGGTTCCGGCGCAGTGCTGGACGCGACCGGAGCAATCTTCGTCAAGTTACCGTCGGTGGTCCAGAAATAAAACGCAGGAGGCGCGCCAGCTCCGCCAAGAAATGAGATTGTGGAGGTGTTCCCGACTTCGTTGAAGCTCACGAAGGCATCGTTGGACCCCGCTGGTCCCGTGGTACATGTACTGCCGATATTCACGGGCGTCGCGTCGGCGGAAATCGCGAAGCTATTCGTGCCGTTGTCGCAATCGAAAATTCCGTAGCCGGCCGTGATGTCGTTGAACGTAAGCGCAAACGACGTGCCCGAAGTAAACGAACCGGGAATTTGAAATATGTCGTACAGCGTGCTTTGGTCTTGAAACGGAGTAACCGTGATTCCATTTACCGACGTGGACGGATCAAAAAACGCGTCGGCCGCGAGGCCCTGACCAGAAGCACCTTTCTCGGTGTGCACGGCGTTCGCGCCAACCGGAATAGCGCCAGCGAGCAAGACGAGTGCAGCCGCAAAAATCGTTGAGCGCGTAAGCATGAGCGAATTCCCCCCTACTACAAGATGTCCGCATCTTTGTAGTCCGTGCGCGCGTCGATGTCAAGCAAAACCCCAATGTTTATCGAGTTATTAGAGCTTGCGACGACCCGCGAGTACTAGAACGGCGAAACCCGTTTTCCTTCACGCTTCGATTCATTTTCGCCGCGGCAACCGCAAGGGCAATCCCGCAACCGTTGTGGCATAATGCGACCGCTCAGCTTCGGTACCGTCACGATGGACGATCCCAAACCCGAGTCACCCAGCGGAGATCATACCGCCGACACGGGATTTCCCGCCGGCGACGAATTGACGGCGCCCACGCTCGCCCCGCCATCGCCCGTTCCCACCGGCACTCCGGTTACCGCCGTGTTTCAACCTACTCAATTGCTCGCCGGACGTTTCAAAGTAATTCGCTTCGTGGCGCGCGGCGGCATGGGCGAAGTGTACGAAGCGCAGGACGAAGAGCTGAACGAGCGCGTGGCGGTGAAAACGGCGCGTTTTGAACACACACAGACCACCCACGAAATCGAGCGATTCCGCCGCGAAATTCAACTGGCGCGGAAAGTCACTCACCCTAACGTCTGCCGCACCTTCGACGTCTTCCGCCACGGCGCGGCTCCGTCGGGCGGCTCTCGCTCGCAAATTCTGATCGTCAGCATGGAATTTCTTTCGGGCGAAACTCTCACCAAGCGAATACGCGGCGCAGGCCGGCTGCAACCCGCGGAGGTGTTGCCTCTAGTGGAACAAATGTGCGCCGGTCTGGGTGCTGCGCATCGTGTCGGCGTGATTCATCGTGATTTCAAAAGCAGCAACGTGATGCTGGTCAAGTCGCCGGCGACTTCAGCATCCGGTGAACAGCAGCCGTCCGCAAACTTGCGCGCCGTAATCACCGATTTCGGCCTGGCACACGCGGAAGAAGCTGAAGGTGGAACGCTCACTCGCTTCGGGGACATTGTCGGCACGCCTGCATACATGGCGCCGGAGCAGATCGAAGGCGGAGCGATCACACCAGCGACGGATATTTACGCCCTCGGCGTCGTGATCTACGAAATGCTCACCGGCCTGCTGCCGTTTTCGGCAGACACGCCGCTGGCCACGGCGATGAAACGATTGAGCCAGATCGCGCCATCGTTGAGCCTTCATCTTCCGGACCTCGATCCGAGCTGGGAAACCGTGGTGGCGCGCTGCTTGCAGCGCGCGCCAGACCAGCGTTTCGCCAGCATCGACGATGTCGTCAGGACCTTGCGCGGAGAATCAGTCGCGACCGCGGCGCCATCGCATGCCGCCACCGGAAGCGCCACGAAAATTCCCACTGACGCCGCAGCGCAAGTGGCGCCTGGGACAATTTCTACACACTGGCAATTCGCACGCTGGCGCTTTCCTGCGGCGATCCTGGCTATCGTGCTCGCCCTTGCAGCATTCGGTATCTTCGAGTTGCGGCATCGCGCAACCGAGCGCGAGGCGGAAAAAGCGAAGCAAATTGCCGCGCAGCAAACTGCCGCGGGTGTGCGCAAATCTATCGCGGTTCTCGGTTTTCAAAATCTCTCCGGCCGAAAAGACGCGGATGCGCTGGGGAATATTCTGGCGGATAGTTTGTGGTCGCAACTCGATACTGGACAGGTGCGCTTCATCTCGCCCAGTCGCGTAGACGAGATGAAGCAGAACCTCGGCCTCGGCAATCTGGCGGAGGCGCTGTCCAATGATCAGATCGCCTCCATTCGCAAATTTCTCGGCGCGGACATTTTGGTCACCGGCTCCTACACCGTCACCGGCGCGTCGGATCATCCCGCCATTCAATGGAATATTCACCTGTTAAATGCGGCCGACGGAGAGAGTTTGGGTTCAGTAGCGCAGTCCGGCAGCGAAGCCGACCTGAACTCGTTGGTAGTACATTCCGGAAGGCTCCTGCGCCAGCAGTTGGGAATTACGCTTTCGGTGGCCGAAGAAGCGCGCATGGACGCGTCTCTTTCCAGCAACGCCGACGCCATGCGCGATTTTTCCGAAGCGCGTGAAAAACTTCGGGCGTTCGACGTGCTGGCCGCAACCAAGCTTTTGGAAAAGTCTGTGGAAGCCGACCCGCAATTCGCACTGGCGCACAGCGCGCTCGCCGAATCATGGGACATGCTGGGTTTTGAATCCAAGGCCGCGGAGGAAGCAAAGAAGGCGCTCGATGCCGCCTCAGGCCTTTCCACCGAAGCTCGTGCTCGCGCCAGCGGGCAATATTACGCCGCCACGCGCGATTGGACCAAAGCGATCCAGCAGTATGCGCAACTCTGGGCGGAGTATCGCGACGAGCCCGAATACGGGCTGCTTCTCGCCAGCACGCAAATTCGCGCGGGCAAAGCCTCGGATGCGCTCACCACCATCGCGCAAGTGCGCACTCAGCCGCTCCCGCCCGGAATGCGCGCTCAGGCGGACCTGGCGGAGGCCCGCGCGCATGGCGATCTTGCGGATTACAAACAGGAACTCACCGTGGCAACTTCGGCGGCAGGCGCCGCCCAAACTCTAGGGGCGAATTTGCTGCTCGCTCGCGCGCGCATCCTGCAGTGTTTCGCCCAAGTGAATTTGGGCGACGCGGAGAAAGCGCGGCCACTATGCGAAGAGGCCAAGAAAATCAACTTGTCCGCGGGAGACCAGCTCGGAGCGGCGCGTGCTACAAACGACATGGCCAACGCCTACTACTCCGTCGGAAATTATGCCGCGGCCGAGCCACTGTATCGCGAAGCGCTGAGCATCGCGCAGTCCATCGGCGACGCTTACGATGAGGCCGGCGCGTTGAACAATCTCGCCAATACCCAGTCTGCGCGCGGCGAGCACGCGGCTGCTGAAAAAACCTATGAACAAGCCATCGCCGTCGCACGCGAACGCAATGAACTCGGCGACGTGGCCCTGGCGCAACAAAATCTCGCCACCGAATTGTACGCAACGGGAGACAACCAACGTGCCAAGGAATTCTTCGAAGCCGCCTTCAAGACCGCCCGCGACCTGGGCGACAAGAATCTGGAAGCTCGCATCCTCAACAACAAATGCGCCACCTCCCTGGGCGCCGGCGCGCTTCCCGAAGCACGCAAAAGCTGCGAAGACTCGCTTAAAATCCGCCGTGAGCTCAATTACCGCGCTGACATCGGTAAGACGCTCGCGAGCTTCGGAAACGTTCAATTGCAGCAGGCCGATTTGGAAGGCGCGCGCAGCAGTCTGCTGGAGTCCCTCTCTGCGCTCGAATCGGTGAACGCGAAGAACGACGCAGCCTACACTCGGATTTCGCTCGCTCAGCTAGCACTCGAACAACGCAAGCCCGATGACGCCGCAAAATATTCCAGCGACGCAGCGACGGAGTTCGCCGCGGAAAAAGACTCCGGCGGCGAAGCCGAGGCCCGCGTCATGTGGACACGCGCTCTGCTCGCTACGGGCAACGTAGCCGCGGCGCGCGAGCAAAGCGACAAGGCTACGCAGATCGCGCAACAGTCAGGCGATCGCGGCACGAAACTGGACGCCGCCATCGTTGCTGCCCTGCTCGACGCGAAATCCGGAAAGGCCGACGCCGCGTTGCGCGCTCTCGCCTCCGCGCAAAAGGAAGCCCACGACGGCGGTATGATTCAGACCGAGTTCGACGCGCGCCTCGCCCTGGGCGAAACTCAGATCGCCTCCGGCCGCAAAAACGAAGGCCGCGCCACCCTACGGCAGCTCGCGCAGGAAACCAAAGCCCACGGATTTAAATTGACCGCGCAAAAGGCCCTGGCCGCAAGCCAGGGTTGAACCCGCCCCGCCGAGCCACCACTACCGCGCCAGTTATAGCGTCGGCGAGTTATCTCCCAGCATCGCCTGCCGCACGATCTTGATCGGCGGAAATCCCTGCCGCATGAAATTATTGTGGAACTGCTCCAGCGAAAACGCCGCGCCTTCCTTCTTCTTCACATCTTCGCGCAGCTTCAAAATCTCGAGCTTGCCCAGCGTGTAATAAAGATACGTCGGGTCCGCTGTCCCGCGCTTCGTCTCTACCAAGCCCGTTTCCTTCGTCTGATACCCTTCCTTCACGAAGAATTCCACCGCTTGATCGAAACTCATCTTGCCGGTATGCATTTCGATTCCCACGATGAACCGCGCGTCGCGCAACAACGCATCCTCCAGCTGCCCCAGGCGAATCAGTTTTGCCTCGCGCGCGTCCTTCGCGCCCGTTCCCGGTTGCCCAAATCCTTCGTCCAGCATCATCTGCTCGCAGTAGTGCGCCCAGCCCTCCGCGTTCGTAGCAGCTCCCAGTAGCATCCGCGTTCTTGTCGGCGCCTCATGCACCCAAAGAAATTGCACGTAGTGTCCCGGATAGGCCTCGTGCACTGAAGTGCTCACGATTGTCCCCACGTTGAATGCCGCCATGCGCCCCGCGATTTCCTCCGGCGTGTCCTTTGCTCCCGGCAGCGTCACGTTGAAATACGCCTCCTGCGCCACTTTCTCAAATGGTCCCGGCGTATCCATCGACGCAAACGTCGTCGCCCGCATGAACGGCGGCGTATCCTGCAGAATCGGCCGCACATCGGAAGGAATCGTGATGATGTGCTTCGTGCGAATGAACAAGGTCAGTCCATCGAACGTGTCGCGAAAACTCTGCAGCAGATGATCCGGCGTCGTGTGATCCGCCATCAACTCCGCCAGCACCTCGCTCGACGATTTATTTGGCTCTAACTCCGCAGCCACGCGCTTGAACTCCGCCTGATTCTTGTGCATATCCGCCCGGCCGATTTCCACCAGCTGGTCCAGCGGAGTATCCACCATCTCGTCATACAACAATTTCTTCGAAAATGTTTCCGCGCCAATGCGGAAATCTCCATTCGAGCGCGGCAGCGCGTCCGACTTCAGCCATGCCGCGTAGTTCTGTAAATCCGCGATCACCGCGCCATTCGATTTCGCAAACGCCGCCTTCACCGCGGCGTCTTTCGCTCCGGCAAAAGCCGCCGGCACGTCGTGCTGAAAAAAACTGATGATATCCGGCAGCTGCTCCAGCGCAATTTCCGTGTAGATCCGCGGTGGATTCTTCAGATTTGCGCGCGCCGCCCTGAACACCGCCGGCATTTTCTCTTCGCGCGCCACCACCGACCGCAACCGCTCGTCCGCCGGCGCGAATTTCCGGATCATGATCACGTAAATGCTGCTGCTAACCCCGCTCGAGTAGTAATCCGGATTCTTCTCCCATTGCCGGATGGTTTCCAGCGCGAGCAGCGTTCCCTGGATGTTCGCCAGCACCAGCTCGCGGTCCGCCGCGCGCGTTTCGTCCAACCCTTTCGGGTCCACTGCTTCTACACGCTTTTCGAATGTATGTAGTGCCGCGACATTCGCGTCCACCCCCGCGCGCGAGTAATCTTCCAGCAGCGCGTCATACTGATGCAGCCCCGCCGCCGTCCCACTGCTCGGAGCAAACTTGAAATACACTTCGTCGAAATATTCGTCGGCCAACTTATCCCACGCAGTCTGCTTTTCGTTCGCCGCCGCTTGCTGCGCCGTTCGCGCCCCCGTGGATTGCGATCGCGCCATCACTATCAATGCCAAAATCACGCACAGAAATGCTGCCATCGATTTGCGCACTCTAACGTCCTCCTGGCTCGCCTCTGCGAAATCAAGCCCCCAAAATACTACGCTTTTCCCCGCCGCAAAATCAGGTGATTTCTGAGCGATTCTGCGGCATTTCCGCCAGCGACTTTCGCCCGCATCCCGTGTTGAACTAATTAGGCGCAAGAACCGCCGAGGCTTTTCAGCACATAGACGGTTCAGCGCCCGATAAGTTTCGCTAAGTTTCAGCTTCAAAGCATCGAAAGGGGGACAACATGCGCAACACTCTAATTATTCGCGTTCTGCTTTTCGCCCTCGTTCTCATGGCGATTCCCGCCACTGCGCCCACCGCCTCGGCCGCATTCGACTTCGGCGTCGCTGTCACCATCGCACCTCCACCGCTGCCCGTTTACGCCCAGCCAATTTGCCCCGGCGATGGCTACATTTGGACGCCCGGATATTGGGCCTACGGTCCTGACGGCTATTTCTGGGTTCCCGGCACCTGGGTCATCGCGCCGCGCATCGGATTTCTCTGGACTCCCGGATATTGGGGTTGGGGCGGCGGCGGGTATTTCTGGCACGCCGGTTACTGGGGCCCGCACGTCGGCTTCTATGGCGGAATTAATTATGGATTCGGCTACGGCGGCTTCGGCTACGACGGCGGGTACTGGAACGGCGGCCACTTTTTCTACAATCGCGGCGTTAACAATGTTGACGTCCACAACGTGCACAGCGTTTACAACCGCACCGTGATCAACAACCGCGACGGGGATCGCGTCAGCTTCAATGGCGCCCGCGGCGGCGTCATCGCGCGTCCTACCTCCGCGGAAATGGCCGCGAATCGCGATCGGCACCTCGGCGCCACCGGAATGCAGCGCCAGCAGGAGCATTTCGCCGGCACCAATCGCGCCCAGTTCGCTTCAGCGAATCACGGCCAGCCATCAACCGCAGCCACCGCGCGCCCCGGTGAATTTTCCAACCACGGCGGCGCGATGAACGCGAATAACTCCAGTCGCAATTCGCCTTTCTCGCGCAACAATACTAAGAACGCTACGCGAGATTCCCGCGGCGCCAATAACGCCACGCAATCTCGCAACGCCACGCGTGAAAATGCTGTCGCGCGCTCGCAGAACAACGCACGCTCGTTCGATTCACGCTCGTCGAACCCTACAAATTCCGCGCGGCAATCCACAAAACCAGCGGTCCGCCAAAACGCTTCACGTCCCGCGACTCACACCGCCCCCGCGCGTTCGCAAAATCAACCCGCACGCTCCGCCGCTCCGCAACAATCGCACAGCAACGGCGGCTCGCGCGGCGGTGGCGGCAGCGCAGCGCACGCGCCAAAGTCCAGCGGCGGCGGTTCACACGGCGGCAACGGAGCGAATCGCAGCCACCGCTAACTATTAACCCCGGGTCATCCACTGCACCAAGCAGCGGAACCCATAAACGAAAAGGCGCCACGATCTCGCCATCGTGGCGCCTCTTTTTATGTAACGCCGCAAGAATTGCACTCTAGTGCTTCATTTCCCCGCCATCCAGGTACTTCACCAGCAGCACTTCATTCCCATCTTCATTGTAAATCAGCTCATCCACCAACTTCTGCGCGAGCAATATCCCGTATCCTCCCGGCCGCATCCCTCGCTCCTCGCGATACATTGCGTGACGGATCGGATCGTCCGCCGGATTCGCCACCGCCGCATGTTGTATTTCGTCCAGCGTAAATCCCTCGCCCGGATCCTTGATGCGGCACAGCACCATATGCTTCGCCCGCACATAAGAAATCTGCACGTACTGGTCCGGCTGGAATTTTCCCCCATGCTCCATCGCGTTCAACAGAATTTCGCGAAACGCGAGCGCCACCGCATTGCTCTCCACCTCCGGCAAATCCGCAATCTCGTGCAGAAATTGGATCAGCCGGTCGGCCGTCTGCTGATCGCAACGCACGTTCAGCCGAATCCATTCCGGAGTCCCAGACACCACCTCGATCCCGTCGTCCCAGCAAGGCTGTTCCGTCGCCAGCTGCACCATTTCCGCCAGCGCATCCAGCGAAAATGGTTTCGAAAAATAGCTGAACGCGTGCTCCCTCATCGAATCAATCACATAAGAAGGCGCGCTCTCGTCCGTCAGAATAATCAATCGCGTGTGCGGCCGCGCCGACCGCAGCTTGCGCAGCAATTCGACGTCCTCTTTCCCGGAAGTTTTCTCGCTGGTCAGAATCAGATCGAAGTGCGTCACCTGCGCCAATTCCAGCGCCGCTTGATTGTTCGCCGCGTGCCGCATGCTCCATTCGCCCGGATCCAGTGCGTTGGCCAGAAACGCGCGCGTCGGCTCGTCCGCATCAATGAGCAAAGCTTTCTTCACGGGAAACGGTTTCAACACGATTTGCGTGGAGGCAGTCATAAACCCATCTACACCACAATCCATAGCGAACACATGCGGGCCAATTGCGGTCAGGATGCCCAAATTCAACGCCCAGCGCAAGCTCTTTGCAGTTAGATGCACCCCGCGCCAAAACCGCGTTTTCTTTTTTTCTTCTCCTCCAAGCCGGCCGCCAGCGCCCGACATCCCTGCCGGCGCCGATCCGCGCCCGCCGCATTTTTCTAGCCACTTGCCACTCGTCACTAACCACTGCCTTTTTCCCCACCCGCCCCAATGCTATTCTCTCGCGTGCCCTTTTCGCACTCACTCCTGCTCTTCTTCGCCGCGCTCATCGCCGGCCTGCTCAACGCCGTCGCCGGCGGCGGCAGTTTCATTTCCTTTCCCACGCTCCTGTTCACCGGCATGGCTCCCATCGCCGCCAACGCCACCAACACCGCCGCGCTTTTCCCCGGCACCGTCGCCAGCACCGTCGCCTACCGCAACGCCTTCACTCCCGAAGCGCGCCGCCCTCTCCCGCTGCTGCTTCTAACCGGCATCGTCGGCGGCTTCCTCGGCGCCCGCATCCTGCTCAACACGCCCCAATCCACTTTCCTGCATCTAATCCCCTGGCTGCTCCTCGCCGCGACATTACTTTTTCTCGCCGGACCCCGCATCAGCGCCTGGGTCCGCCGCCGCGCCGCCGCCGGAAAAACTTCCCGCCCCCTGACCATCGCCGGCTTCTTCCTCGAACTCCTCATCTCGATTTACATCGGCTACTTCGGCGCAGGCGTCGGCATCCTGGTCCTCTCGCTGCTAGCCCTGCTCGGCATGGAAGATATTCACGCGATGAACGGAGTAAAAGTTCTGCTCGTCAGCGTGGTCAACGGCGTAGCCATGATCACCTTCATCGTCGCCAAAACAATTTTCTGGCCCCAGGCTCTCCTGATGATCGCTGGCAGCCTCACCGGCGGCTACGCCGGCGCCCACTACGCCCAAAAAATGAATCAACACCACGTCCGCTGGATCGTAATCGCCGTCGGCCTAACCATGTCCGCCTACTTCTTCATCCGCTACTGACCCGTTTTTTGAATTTGAGATTCGTGAGGCCCAAAACGCCACGCCCCACCACCATCGCCGTTCTGTTCCTCGCCGCCCTTCTGGAATCCGCAGGAGACGCATTGCTCCGCACAGGCCTTCACAAAACTCTGCCCTGGCAAAAGGCCTCTTTCTTTGCACTCGCCGCGCTCGTCCTGTTCGCCTACGGATCGACTGTCAACTCCCCGCCCTGGGACTTCGGCAAACTCCTCGGCCTCTGCGTTGTCTTTTTCTTTCTCACCGCTCAAGTCATCTCGTGGCTGGCATTCAGGCAGCTTCCATCCCTAGCACTCCTCATCGGCGGCCTCTTCATCCTCGCAGGCGGCATAATCATCGCAATCGCAAGCACCTAAAGTCAGTCCGCAGCTGAGCTGCCGTTGGCAGGCAAGGATGCGGCAAATCGCGAAAGTCAACCGAGGAGAAGGATGCTCGAACCTTTCAGAATGTAGGTTCGAGCCAGTACGACGGAGACTTTGCTTTTTGAACTCGTGTTAAGATTCACGAGTTATGCGCCAGCTTACTTATGAATTTATTGTTCCCAGCGGTATCTTTCTGTCGGATATCGCACCGTGGAGCCCACTAGCCGCAACGCGCCATGGTGTTCGTATGCAGATTCGAAAGCCGATTGCTGGTCAGCAATTAGTAAAGGTGTCCCCAACAGTCGGCAATGAAGGCGTCGACCTCCGTTACGCGGTGATGAACGTTGACTTGGAGGCTGAAGACGGAAAACCAAATCCTGAATGGGGCATCCCGTTTCAGTTAGTTGCGGAATGTCTCGATTGGATTCGCGTCCTCGGTCGTCAATACCTCGTGAGCGCCCTCAACGGCGGTTCCAACAACGTGGCACGAGGAAGCATCATCTCTGGACCGCAGAACTACGTAAACTTTGGGGCGGTTCAAATTGGGATTGTTGTGGCGCCGTTATCCAGAGAAATGTGGGAGCGAATTGGGAACGAAATCGCCAGCTGCAACGTTCCGGGCATACCTGACTCGATGCTCTGCGATGCAATGTTCAAATTGCATGAACGAGATTTCTTGCAGGCTGTGACTCTCCTCGGTGTGACAGCTGAGCTTGAGCTGAATTCCTTCATTGCTGACTTGCTTTCGCGACAAAGTGAAACGTCGCAGAAACTGTACAATGAAAAAAAGTATCGCTTCGATGAGAAACTCAAAAATGTACTAGAGATTTTGGAAGCTGAAAGCTATCACAAGCACAATGACCGGTTCGAAGGTCTGCTCATAAAACTATATGAACTGAGGGGACAGGCGGTGCACCGGGCCAAATGTACTCTTGACGGTGTTGAAATTGGGTTCAGCCATGTTGCTGCATTCATTTATGCCGTCGAAGATTTCTTGCGTTGGACGAAGTGTCAACGCAAGCGTCTCGGTTTGAAAACTATCGAGGCTTTCGATTCTCCTATTAAACTAATGGGCGGTGATTAGTGCTAGAAGCCGTCGGCGAATAGGGGCTCGGGAGGGATGCCTGCCGATTCGAGTCCCTTTTATTTTCGGCACCGACTCACGTGATAACCTTTCAGGGAGGACATCATGCACGAAGTGGCCACCATCTTAATGAGGGCTACGCCGGGTTGGATTGAACATGCAACGTCCGATGCAACCTTTGTCTTTCAGTACAAGGACGCCATCATGACAATCTTCCCCGATGGGAGTTGGCGGTGTGTGAGTCCTCAGGGTCTTACGCAAGCGGTCAGTAAGGGCAACGTCAACAACTTGGAAGAGTTTTTGAACGAGTTTGCTGCCGCGAATCCGCTATAAATGCCACCGATGGACCCACTCACGGCCCTCGCGCTAGCCGCCGTAGGTATCGTCGTTGGTTATTTCACCGGATATGCCAAGAAGAAGGGTGAGAACCTTGCCACGCACGAGGACATCAATAAGTTGGTTCAGCAGGTATCAAAGGTGACCGAGGCGACCAAGAACATCGAAGCGAAGATCTCGAGCGATGTCTGGGATAGGCAGAAACGATGGGAGCTTAAACGCGAGGTTCTTTACGAGGCGACCAAAAGGGCGTCGCAGCTCAACGACTCATTACAGTCTCTCTGCATAACACTTGAAATAGTCCGCAACGATCCAATTCAGGATGAACTTGATTTGCTTAGAAGGAAGAAAGAAGCTCTCACGAGATGGAATGAAGCCGTGCGTCAGTTTACAGAGACGACGCTGTGGGTGGGCATCGTGTGTAGTCAGGAAACGACTGTAGCCATACACTCTCTCGGAGTAGCAGCGACCGGTATTGCCGTAGCATTCGAGAGAGGCGAAAAAGACTATGCGAAAGCGATGCCACAGTTTTCTGACCAAGTCTTTGCGATGAGTGTTGCGATCCGTAAAGAGTTGGGAATTGACGCACTGGAGCAGCCGCCAGCCGTGGAGTCGACTTAGTCCCGGTTATGCCTAAGCGCCCAAAGAGCGACGGTAGATGTATCCATTGCCGCGAGAAGATGGCGAAGGAAACCAAGGACCACGTCTTTCCGAGCGCGTGGTATCCCGACTCGACCCCGTCACATGTTCAGCATTTGACCGCACCAAGTTGCGAGAGATGTAACGGCGAGTCCGGGGAGAAGGAGCATAAACTTCTCGTGCGCTTGGCACTGTGCGTCAATCCACTGAAACCAGAAGTGCAGGGTCTTGCGAAGCGTGCGCTTGCGTCTCTCGGAATCGGAGTCACCGGCCTTGAACCAGAGGAGATGCGGAAACGGCAGGCCCTGAAACAGGAGGTATTCAAAGACGCCAGGCCATACACGGGTGAAAACAAAGAGCACATGGTTCCGGGCCTAGGCCCGCATCCCGAAGGAGCGCCAGGCCAGCAGCAGCTGGAGATCGGCATCCCGGGAGATTTGCTCGATGACGTTACTAAAAAGATTGTGCGTGGATTGGAGTGGTGGTGGGCCAACGGACGAATTATCGAACCGCCGTTTGAGATTGAGGTGTTAATGGTTCACGCTGCGGACCTACCTCAACAGGTCGCTCGGCTGATGGCGAATTTAAGCCGTGAGCATCTTGGACCCGGATTCGGCTATCGTCGCGGCGCAGCGGAAGATGGCTCAGGGGCCGTGCTGTATGAGATTGTGGTCTGGGATACCATCGCGTTTTACTGTTCGCTTCTGCCTCCGGAGGCTGAAGATACGACCTCGAAGGAAACCGCAGCTTGACCAAATTGCCTTAGATGCGGCACTCAGGATTCGGGCGGGTGGCACACCCTTCCACACCACCCAAGTAAACGCTTAGCTTATGCGGGTGACGGGTGGCCCACCCGCCATACCTGCCAATCACCAAGAGACGGAATACCTGTCGATCACCCATAGCCACGTTCCATCCTTCTGGCGCCGCGCAACTTCCGAGGTCACGGTGCCATTACGGCTGCGCGTCGAGGTGAGGGCCAGATCACCGCAAATGAGCGCTGGTCGTTGTTCTCCGAACTCGAATTTTCGTTTTTCCGGTCCAAACCCCGTAACCTGGAGTTTAGTAAAAAACTCGTGAATGGCCTCTTTGCCACGCAGAAGCGTTCCACCGCCAATGTCGACTACCGCATCTGGCTCGAACAACGCCGTCATGCCAGTAACATCTCCCGCGTTCTCTCTCGCCACCAACAATCGCTCCAAGTCCTGGGGATCGTTGGCCGGCTCTCTTGTCGTTAAATCATTCATAGCGACACTCCGCCAACTGTTGTGGGTTGCTCGACTTTCGCTGAAGTCTATCGTCGTCACGCGCCGGGCGTCAAACAGCAGGCGGGTGGGCCACCCGCCAAACCGAATTGCGACATGTAAAGCTGTTGGAATGATTGTCTGACAAGGAGGAAATTGATCGGACCGTGCCGGCACAGCTCCACTGATGCAATGGCGTTGCCACGGGAAATCGTGAAGCGGACCCTTGGAGCGGCGGTTCGGCTACGCGGACGCCTTACGTTTCGCGTCGGCAACCTTGGATGCCAGAACGTCCACTTTGCTGATTTCGGGAGCCTTTGCGAAAAGGTCGGGAGCTTTAGCCATCAACGCAGCGGCCACTTTGCCTGAAAGATGGGCTTCGCGACCCGCTTCGTCGTTGAACGTATCGAAGATTCCGAAGGTAGAAGGTCCCATGCGCAGGGCGTACCACGTGATCGTACCTTGCTCTTCTTCCACAAGCGGCACGGCGCTCTGGAGGAATTGCTCCACTTCTTTTTCCTTGCCAGGTTTTGCTTCCAATCTCGCGTACAAGGCTAGTTTGACCATCGCATTTTCTCCTTTATAGTGCGGCCGGCGGGCCGCATTACGTTTACTGGCGCCCTGACAAGGGGCAGGCAAGTCCCGTCTCCTAATGTGACGTTGCGAAAGGATTCGCGGATGCGAATAAATTGTAAAAATAAACGCGCTATGCGTACCGGGATTCTTTCCTGGCGGGCGGGTGGGCCATCCTTCCACACCACCTAGACGAACGCAGTTGAATTTCCGAGTGCCTGCCTGCCGCAGGCGGGTGGCTCACCTTTGAAACTAAAGGCGTCGGTTCCGCTGGCTTGAAAGGGTTGACCACCCGCAGTTTCCCGGTGGCAAATGTCGCGAGTCCTCTTGTCCCGGTACTA
>CAVQBU010000017.1:0-29770 GCA_963710845.1 uncultured Acidobacteriota bacterium
CGCCGCCGCCATCGAACAACTCGAAGTCTGGGCACGCCGCTCCTCCGTCGAACTCGTCAAACAAAAGCCCGGCGCCGATCCGTCCGCCGTGGTCTTCGACGCTCTCACCTCCGCCCGCGCTCGCAACGCCGATGTCGTCATCGTTGATACCGCCGGCCGCCTCCACACCAAATCCAATCTAATGGCCGAGCTGGACAAAATGAACCGCACCGCCGCCAAAGTAATTCCCGGCGCGCCGCACGATGTGCTCCTCGTCCTCGACGCCACCACCGGACAGAACGGCCTGAACCAGGCCCGCGAATTCTGGAGCCACGCCGGAGTCACCGGCATCGTGCTCACCAAACTCGACGGCACCGCAAAAGGCGGCATCGTCGTAGCCATCGCGCGCGAACTGAATCTGCCAATCCGCTTCGTCGGCACCGGCGAAAAAATCGACGATCTGGTCCCATTCGATGCCCAAACCTACGTCAACTCGCTCTTTGATTAGGCACTTAGCGCCAGGGCTCAAGATCTTGACGATGAGCGGCGGCCTTCAGGCCGGCGCAGTTGACTTCCGCGATGCGCTGGGCGGAAACGGAACTGCAGTTTGCACCGCAAACGATTCGCTGAAACGCGTCACTAACGAAAATGACGATACAAATGATTGCCGCCGACGAAAAATGGATGTTGCGCGCACTAATGTTCGCCACTCGCGGCGCCGCCCTCGCGCATCCGAACCCAATCGTCGGCGCAGTCCTAGTTAAAAACGGAAAAGTCATCGGCGAAGGCTTCCACGACTTCGATCGTCGCGACCACGCCGAGATCGTCGCGCTCAAACAAGCCGGGAAAAACGCCGAAGGCGCGACGCTCTACGTCACCCTCGAACCCTGCTGCACCACCGGCCGCACCGGCCCCTGCACCAAAGCCATCATCGCCGCCGGAATAAAAAAAGTGGTCGCCGCCATGCGCGACCCCAATCCCGCCGTTTCCGGCAAAGGTCTCGCCGAACTGCGCCGCGCAGGAATCCAGGTAATCAGCGGCGTCCTTGAAAAACAAGCCCAACACCTGAACGAAGATTTCGCCCGCTGGATACAAACCGGGCGACCGCTCGTCACCCTGAAAACCGCGCTCACGCTCGACGGCCAGATCGCGCAAAAAGCCCGCAGCGTCACATGGATCACCAGCCAGCAATCGCGCGATGCAGTCCAGCGCCTGCGCCACGAAGCCGACGCGCTCCTCACCGGAATCGGCACCGTGCTCGCCGACAATCCGCGCCTAAGCGACCGCACCGGAGAGCCTCGCCGCCGCCGTCTCCTGCGCGCGATCGTCGATTCGCGCTGCGCACCCGTTGCGCTCGAGTTGACACGTCCGCCCAGAACGACCTCATGATCTTCACGATACAATCGCCGATTCGCCAAAGGCCCGCGCTCTAAAACGCGCCGGCGTCGAAGTATTCCGCGTCCCCGCGCGCCACGGCCACGTCGATCTCCGCGCCGTAATTCGCGAACTAGGCCGCCGCCAAATCCTCAGCGTCCTGCTGGAAGCCGGAGCCGAACTAAATGGCGCCGCCCTCGCAAGCCGGTATTGTGGACAAAATGATTCTCTTCTATGCTCCCAAAATCATGGGCACAGGCGGCGTCCCGATGGCGCAAATTCCTTCGCGCTGGTTCGCTAAATCCCCAGCGCTGCAAAATCTAACAGTGAAACCCTGCGGCTCCGATTTCGTAGTCCAAGGATATTTTCGCGACGTGTACGTGGCACAGGCAATCCTGCCTATGCACCCAAGAAAGACGCACCGATACTGATCAGCGAGAAGAAACGCGAATGTTCACAGGCATCACCGAACAAGTCGGCCAAATCGAATCTCTAAAACACAGCCCCGACGGCGGCCGCCTCCGCATCAGCTTCCGTGGCACAGCCACTCCTGGCTGTGCTCCTGAAAATAACTCCGACATCGCAGCCTCAACAAAACTAGGCGACAGTATCTCCGTAAACGGCTGCTGCCTGACAGTGGTCGAATTCAACGCAGACCACTTCTCCGCCGATCTCTCCGGCGAAACTCTCCGCCGCACCAATTTCGCGGAAAAAAAACCAGGCCATCTCGTCAATCTCGAGCGCCCCCTCTCTGCCGGCGCCCGCCTCGGTGGCCATTTCATGCAAGGGCACGTGGACGGCATCGGCCGCGTCACCCGCCTCGCCCCCGAAGGCGAAAATTGGTGGCTCTCCGTCCGCGTCCCGCAAGATCTCCGCCGCTACGTCGCCGAAAAAGGTTCCGTCGCCCTGGATGGCATCAGCCTTACCGTCGCCCGCTGGCACGACGACATCGCCAGCATCGCCATCATCCCCTTCACCTACGAGCACACCAACGTCCACTCCATCTCCGTCAACGACGCCGTCAACATCGAAACCGACATCCTAGCGAAGTATGTCGAAAGCCTGCTACACAACGAAAAATCGCAACCGACGTCGCATCTCACCGTGAAACATCTCGTCGAGGAAGGTTTCTGATGCGCGCACAACATTTCGTAACGCCGCAATCTCGCCCGCTCACTCACTCCGGCGTCCACGCATGACCGACCGCAAATCCTACGACGTAGCCGTAATCGGCGCCGGCACCTTCGGCGCGTGGACCGCCTACTACCTCGCAAAATCCGGCGCCTCCGTCGCGCTGCTCGACGCCTACGGCCCCGCCAACTCCCGCGCCAGCTCCGGCGGTGAATCGCGCATCATCCGCATGGGCTACGGCGCGGACGAGATCTACACCCGCTGGTCGTTGCGCGCGCTGCCGCGTTGGAAAGAAATGTTCGCTCAGGCCGGACGTCCTGAATTATTTCAGCCCACCGGCGTCCTCTGGATCGCACACGACAAATATCCCTACGCGATGGAGACTCTCACCGCGCTGCAAAACAGCAAAATCCCGCACGAGCGCCTTTCGCTCATGGGCCTGCGCAAGCATTACCCCCAAATCGCGTTCGACGACGACGCCTGGGGCATCCTCGAACCCGAAAGTGGAGTTCTGATGGCTCGCCGCGCCGTGCAAACCGTGGTCGAACAATCCCAAAAAATCGGCGTGCAATATCGCGCCGCCTCAGCCCTCGCGCCCTTCGGCGAAGGCCGCGTCACCTCCGTCATGACCACTCACGGCGAAACTATTTCCGCTGGCGCGTTCGTCTATGCCTGCGGCCCCTGGCTCGGCAAAATTTTCCCCGAGCTTCTGGGCACGCGCATCTTCGTCTCCCGCCAGGAAATTATCTTCTTCGGCGTCCCGCAAGGAGAGATTCAATTCCGCCAGGAAGCTCTGCCCACCTGGCTATATCTGAAAGACGAATTTTACGGCATGCCCGACCTGGAAAATCGCGGCCTGAAGGTCGCGGACGATCACCACGGCCCCGCCGTTGACCCCGACACGCAATCGCGCGCGGCCACCGTGGCGGCTGTCGAATCCGCGCGCGAATTTGTCACCCGCCGCTTCCCCGCCCTGAAACACGCGCCCGTAGTCGAAACGCGCGTCTGCCAATACGAAAATACTTCCAACGGAGATTTTTTGATTGATCAGCACCCGGATTTTCAGAACGTCTGGCTGGTGGGCGGCGGCTCAGGCCACGGCTTCAAACACGGCCCATCGGTAGGAGAATACGTTGCAGCCCGCGTAGTTGGATCCACCGCGACAGAAAACCAAGTCGAACCGCGCTTTTCGCTAGCCGCCAAACAAACCACGCAAAATCGCAAGATCCACTAAAACTTCGCGGGAGCCGATGGCGCGAGCGTAGGGGCACGGCATGCAGTGCCCGGCATTGAATTCACGTGATCCCAACCGCTCAGATCAGGCGCGCCTACCGCGCCACTGTCGTCCCTGCTTCCCTCGCCTTCGCGCGCGCCCCACGATAATAAAGCATCAACCCAAACAAAATCGCAAACGCGCTGCCTCCCGCGAGCTTCCCCTCGAACACCCACTTGTTCGCCGCTTCCTCCGGCGGAATCAGCGACAACACAATCCCGCCCAGCACCACCGTGAATCCCAATATCCCCATCAGCCAGACTCCAACTTTTCCGCCGGGAATCAAAACCTGGTTCTCGTTCGCCCCGCGATCCCCGCGATAAGCCAGCCGGATCACCGCCGCATACATGTACAAGAACGGAATAAAATAAAGTATCGTCCCCGCGTCCACCAATTCCTGATACGCCGTATTCGGGCTGTCGCTGATTTGTCCCAATATCAGCACGACTCCCGTCGCAAACGCCTGCACCAGGATCGCCACCCACGGCGTCTTCCACTTCGGATGAATTCGCCCGAACACCGCGGGCAAATAACGATCAATCCCCACCACAAATGGCACGCGCGCCACCCCTGCCACCGTTCCTCCGACGCCGCCCGCATTCCCCACCGTCACCAAGATCGCCGCGATCACGCCGAATAAAACAATCCGCAGCATCATCGAGCCGGAAGTTAGCGCCTGAAACACTCCACTCTTCGGATCCACCGCATCCGCCGGCAACATCGAAAGCACCGCAAAAGTTCCCGCGATATAAATCACTGCGATCAAAATCCCCGAACCGAAAATCGCTCGCGGCAAAGTTTTCTGCGGATTGCGCACTTCCTCACTCATCGTCGCGCACAGTTCCAGCCCCACAAACGCGAACGCGATCTGCGGCCAAAAATTTACCGTGCCCCAATTCCACGTCGGCATGATATTCCGCCAGGTAAAATGCGTCACCGACCCGTGCGCGTTCCATAAATACGCCGCCATGCCCACCAGCATCAGCAGCGGCACATAAGTCGAAACCGCGCCCACGTTCTGCAACCATTTGCCGATGTTCAGGCCCACGATGTTCAGCGCCACAGCCACAAAAAGTAATCCGAACGATCCTGCCACCAAAAACGTCCGGTCCTGCGCCAGATACGCCGTGCCGCCCCCACCGATATACGCCGCCATTGCCGCGCTGGCCATCAACAGCGCCGGAAAATAAAAAAACGTGTACACCCAGTACGTCCAGCCCGCGATAAATCCGTGGAAATCTCCGAACGCTTCCTTGGACCACACGTACAGCCCGCCCTCTTCCGGAAATCGCGTGGACAATTCCACGATCACGAATGTAGTCGGCAGGAAAAAGAACAACGCGGCAAATACCCACAAACTGATCGAAGAAGTTCCGTTATGCGCCGCCGCTGCAATCCAGCGCGGCCCCAGCACCGCCCCAATATTGAACAGCAGGACGTCCCAAAATCCCATGACGCGCCGCAGCTGCGATTTTGGATCGCCGCCTTTCGGCCCAGCGCCAGGTCCAGGCGTACCAGCCCCCGTAGAATTTTGGCTCACTCGCCGGCGTCCAGCGCCGGAATCAATTCATCCTGCGCGAGAAAATTTCGCAAGAAAGGTTCCTTGGAGTTTTCCAGTTCCTGCCAGGTGCCGAAAAACCCTACGCGTCCTTCCTGCAGAAACAAAATCCGGTCAGCCAATTTCTTCGCCAAGTGCGTGTCGTGCGTCACCACGATCGAAGTTTTCTTCAATCTCCCCTTCAATTTTGTGATCAGGTCGCTGATATGCGCCGCCATCAGCGGGTCCACCATCGTAGTCGGTTCGTCGTACAGAATCGCGTCCGGATCTTCCGCCAGTGCCCGCGCGATCGCCACGGCGCGTTTCGTTCCTGTGCTTAAATCCGACGGCAAGGAATCTGCGAAGTCGGCCACCTCCAGCTCCGTCATCAACTCGTTCACCGTCGCGTCGATTTTCTCGGGCGCTTCAGTCTCGCTGCGGCTCTCCAGCGGGAACGCGATGTTCTCCTCCACCGTCAACGAATCGAATAGCGCGCCCGATTGAAACACCATCGTCACCCGCCGCCGGATTTTGGAAAATTGTTCTTCCGTCCAGTCCGTCACGTCCTTCCCCGCCACAATAATTCTTCCCGAATCCGGAGCCAGGAATCCCAGCAGCAGTTTCAACGACACCGATTTCCCCACGCCGCTGCGCCCCATGATCACGGCCGTCTCGCCCTGCTCCACGAAGAAGCTGACGTCCTTCAGCACGGCGTTATCATCAAACGCCTTGCAGACATTTTTGAATTCGAAATAGTGTTCGCTCATCGTCCCGCGCGTCCGGCGAATTTTCGCTTAGCCTGTTCGTAGTCCGCCGGCGTGTTCACATTCTTGAATAGGAGACCGTCGGAATCAAAGCCTTTCCATTCCTTTGGTTCTATCACTTCCACGCGCAACTCCGCCAACCCGTCCGTCACCTTGCGCACGCCCCGCTCCAGCGCCCGCCGCAGCGTCGGCTCGCACCCTTTGTGATACATCGCGCAAAGCGGCTCCGCTCCGCGTTTATTTTCTGGCGTGAGATTCATCGGCACAACTGCTTCCTCTGCGGAATCGCGCGCCCGCTGCAGCAAATATTCCAGCCACTCGCGCGTCAAATATGGCAAATCGCACGCCACTACTAAATTCCAATCCGCATCAGACGCCCGCAGCGCGGTCGCAATCCCGCCCAGCGGCCCGCACCCCGGCCAATCATCCGCAATCGCGCGCAATCCCAGGTCCCGATATTTTTCTGGCGTGCCCACCACCACCGGCTGCGCGCCCGCCACCGATTCCACCAGCTGCGCCGCACGCAGAATCATCGGTTCCCCGGCAATTTCCAGCAGCCCCTTATCCACACCCATCCGCGAGCTTTCCCCGCCCGCCAAAATAAATCCCGCCGTCGTTGCAAAGCGATCTGCCTCGCTCATCACTTCCCCGGCCGCTGAATCCCCAGCTCCCGCAACTTCTCCTGCAGACTCTGCCGGTGCAGCCCCACCTCCGCCGCCGTCTGCGACACATTCCAATGATGCTCTTCCAATTTTCGCTTCAGGTAAACAATCTCGAACTGCCGCTTCGCCTCGCGAAAATCCGCCTCGCCCAAAAACGAATCGTCCCCCGGCTTCTTCGCAGCTCCAGCCGCGGAGGCCGCGCCGCGATACTCGCGAATCTCCTCCGGCAGATCCGCCGAGGTAATTTCATCGCTGTCGCGCAACACCAGTGTGCGCTCCAAAGCGTTGCGCAGTTCCCGAACGTTGCCCGGCCAATCGTAACGCCGCAGCAAACTCATCGCTTCCGGCGACACGTGCGCGCGATGCTTGTGGCGCGTTCCCAGCTGCCCCAAAAACGCATCCACCAAAATCGCCAGATCCTCCTTATGCGCGCGCAGAGGCGGCAATTCCAGCGTCACCACGCGCAGCCGGTAATACAAATCTTCGCGAAAACGCCCCGCTGCAATCTCCGCCGGCAAATTCCGATGTGTCGCGCTAATCACCCGCACGTCCACGTCAATCGAGTGCGTCCCGCCCAGCCGCTCGATCTTGCGATTTTCCAGCGCGCGCAGTACTTTCGCCTGTGTCACCGCATTCATGTCCCCGATTTCATCCAGAAAAATCGTCCCGCCCGACGCCAGCTCGAATTTCCCCTTGCGCTGCTGCGCCGCCCCCGTAAACGCTCCGCGCTCGTATCCAAATAACTCCGACTCAATCAAATTTTCCGGCAGCGCCGCGCAATTCACCGCCACAAACGCCCGGCCGCGCCGCGCCGACCGCTCGTGAATTTCCTGCGCCAGCAAATCCTTCCCAGTCCCACTCTCGCCCAGAATCAAAACCGTTGCGTCCGTCGCAGCCACGCGCTCCGCCATTTCAAAAACGCGCCGCATCGCGACCGAACCGCCAAGCAGTCGCCCAAATTGCCCGTCGGCTACCAACTCGCGCCGCAAGCGAGTGTTTTCTTCCGTCAATTCAGAAAGCCGCAGCAAATTCCCCACGCGCCGGCGCAATTCCTCGATGTCAAATCCCTTCACGATGTAATCCGCCGCGCCACTCTGCAACGCTTCCACCGCCGTCTGCGCCGTATCCAAAGCCGAAACCACCAGCACCGGCACGTCGTGCCCGTTTTCGCGTAACCAACGCAAAAACGAAAGCCCATCCTCCCCCGGCATCACCAAATCCAGCAGGATCAAATCCGGCGTCCCAGCTGCTAAAGCCTCGCGCGCCGCCGCAGCCGACCCCGCCTCAATTACCTTGTACTGTTTCTCGAGCGCCCGCCCCGTCCCATATCGCGCGGCGCTCTCGTCATCCACCAACAAAATTGTTCGCATCAACTAGTCCTTTGCAACAAAAAGCCTTCGTAGCGGCACACTTCAGTGCGCCATGGATGTTGCAGCAACCACCGTTCGCATATGAAACTGTTCCGTTGCAAATGCCTTGTGGGTCGTGGCTTTAGCCACGACATCAAAAGACGGCGCGCAGCGCCTTCCGCTCGGCGGCCTTATCGCCGAGCCTCTGACTACTTCAGCCGCGCCCAGACTGATCCGACGCCGCGCCTTCCTCTTCCGCCAGCGGCAGCGTCAAATGAAATCGCGTTCCCTTCCCATCACGCAACGGGCTCTCAATCGCCAGCGTTCCACCCAATTCTTCAACCCTCCGCGCGACAATCGCCAACCCCAGCCCCGTTCCCGTAGCCTTCGTCGTAAAATACGGCTGGAAAATTTTCGCGCGCAGCTCCGCCGTGATCCCCGGACCATCATCGTCCACCACGATGTCCAGCCGTCCATCGTGTTGCCCCACGCTGATCCGCACCCGCCCGCCGTCTGGTTGCGCTTCCATCGCATTCACAATCAAATTCGAAAGCACTTCGCTCAGCGCTTCTTCCGACGCCTGCGCCATAATTTCGTGCGTCGGCTTTTCGAACTCCAGTCGCACGTTGCGCCGCTCCGCGTCCCGGCCAAATAGCCACGCCGTCTGCACCGCCACCGCCACCGCAGCCACGCGCTCGCCATGCACCGTCGGCTTCGCGTAATGCAGCAATTGGGTCAGCTTTGCGCTCATGCGATCAATTTCGCCCACTATTAATGTACAGTCCCGCCGTACATCCAGCGGCAAATCCGGATTTTCCAGCTGCACCTGCAGCACAGTTTTCATCGAGCTCAAAGGATTCCGCAAATTGTGCGACACGCTCGCCGCCATCTGCCCCAGTACCGCCATCCGCTCCCGCTCCGCCAGCTCCCGCTCCAGCCGCAGCTTGTCTTCGATCAACCGCGCCAGATCCACCATCCCCGGCAATTGCTCCGCCAGAAATTCGAGCGCCGCGGTAGGCTCGCCCGTCAAATACGATCCGGTCGTCGCCGCCTCCAGTACTCCAATTTCCTGCCCATCCTTCATCAAACGCATCTGCGCCGTGTGCCCCAAACCCCCAGGCGTTTCCAGGGCCTTTATTGCCGGATCGCGTGGAATAGAAATCCGCACCGCCGCCAATCCAAATTCCTCGCGGATCCTGGTCTCGGCCGATGCCACCAGATGCGCCACCTTCCCCTGCCGCGCCTCCTGCTGCAATAGCGACATCAACCTCTGCACCCGGTCCATCCGCTCGGCCAACTGCCGATGCAGCACCGGCCCAATCGCCCGCTCCAGCGGCTCAAAAAGAAAAATCAGCACAAACAGCAGCACACTAGCCGTAGCCTCCGGCGGCAACACCGGCTCCAGCCATCCGCTCACCCGCCGCACCAGCGCCAAATACAGCAGAGCCAAAAAAGTGGCTGGCAGCGCATACATCAAATTCCGCTGCGCCCCATACTCCAAGAAATTGCGCCGCACCACAAAGTAAAGCAGCAAGCCTCCTGGCAGAACGCCCAGCACGATCATCGCAATTGAACCAGGGTGAAAGACTTCGGGTCGGAAGATGTCGCCGATGTTAGTGATGGCGATAGAACCAAGAACCATCGCGGAGATGAACGCCAGCAATCCGAAAAATTTCCGCTCGGTCGGACCACTGGCGTGCCTGAAGATGCTGATATCCGCCGTCACACTGATGAGCAAAGCGGGAATCAGAAGCAACGCTCCGAAAAACCCCAATCCCAAGACCATGTCCCACAGCCCTAATGCAGGCCCATGGCTCCCGGCATACAGTCCGGCTGCCGTGCACCCGACGACCGGAGCCGCGTAAAATAATCCGACCACGAGAACCCACCACCGCGGGGTCCGAAACTTGGCAATGTCTCGCAGGTACGCGAAGTGCGCGTGCACGAGAAAAGCAGCCAAGAACGACAGCCCCCCAAACTGCAGAAACCAGTAGAAGCGCCGCGTCACTTCCGGCACGGCGCGATATTCAATGAGGGAGTTGATCTCGAGGAGCAATCCGCTATAAATCATGAACGAGCAAAGGCAAACGAAAAACAGCAGCCTTTCAAATGACCGCGGCTTTCGATGGCCCAAAATCAGCGCCAGCAAAAATAAATAGACCAGCGTCCCCGCTGTAAAACTGATGAGTCGGATATAGAAGAGTGATGGCACCAGCGTCAGTGCCGGGGATTCTAGCCTGCGACGACTCGCAAAGGCAAGAACAAGTGTCAGAAAAATCTGGCGGTATATAAGCTATTGAAAACACAATCTATATCAACAGAACAGGACTCAGATATGTGAGCGTCGAATTATCACATTCATCCTTGACTCCCCCACCCTCGATTGCTATATTAGCACTCGCCTACGAGGAGTGCTAAACGGTCTCCTGACCGCCACAACCCCTCCCGGCAAGTCTCACCAAACAATTGGAGGAACTTCACAAATGGCAGTCAATATCACGCCCCTGCACGACCGCGTGCTAGTGCGGCGCCTGGAAGAAAAGGAATCCATCAAGGGTGGCATCATCATCCCGGATTCCGCAAAAGAGAAGCCACAAGAGGGTGAAGTCATCGCCGTCGGCTCTGGCCGCCGCGAAAAAGGTGAACTGATCCCCCTCGACGTAAAAGCCGGTGACCGCATCCTGTTCGGCAAGTACAGCGGCAACGACATCACCATTGACGGCGAGGAATACATGATCATGAAGGAAGACGAGATCCTCGCGAAACTCGGCCCCGCTGCCAAAGCAGCCGGCGGCAAGAAGTAACTCGCTACATCTAAACAGCAACTTCCCGGACGCGACCTAATCCCCGCTCCGGATAACCAACTCGCAATACAAAAATAGGAGAAAGACATCATGGCAAAGCAAATCGTGACTGGTGAAAATTCTCGCCAGGCGATCCTGCGCGGCGTCAATCAGCTCGCCGACGCAGTAAAAATCACCCTCGGCCCCAAGGGCCGCAATGCGGTGATCGAAAAGAAGTTCGGCTCGCCGATCATCACCAAGGACGGCGTCACCGTCGCCAAGGAAATCGAGCTGCAGGATCCGCTCGAGAACATGGGCGCGCAAATGGTCCGTGAAGTCGCGTCCAAGACTTCCGACGTAGCCGGCGACGGCACCACCACCGCCACCGTACTGGCCCAGGCCATCTTCCGCGAAGGCGTGAAGGCGGTTGCAGCCGGTGCCAGCCCCACGGCTCTGAAGCGCGGCATCGAAAAGGCCGTCGAAGTGGCCGTCGAGGAAGTTCGCCGTTTGCACAAGGACGTAAAGGGCGACATGATCGCTCAAGTCGGCACCATCAGCGCCAACAACGACAAGCACATCGGCGACATCATTGCCGGTGCGATGAAGAAAGTCGGCAAGGACGGCGTCATCACCGTGGAAGAATCCAAGACCATGGAAACGTCGCTCGAGGTCGTCGAGGGCATGCAGTTTGACCGCGGCTACCTCTCGCCCTACTTCGTCACTGACCCCGAACGCATGGAATGCGCGATGGAAGACGTCCGCATCCTCATCCATGAAAAGAAAATCTCCTCGATGAAGGACTTGCTGCCCCTTCTCGAGCAGATCGCCAAGCAGGGCAAGCCGCTCTTGATCATCGCTGAAGACGTCGAAGGTGAAGCTCTCGCCACCCTCGTCGTCAACAAGCTCCGCGGCACCTTGCAGTGCGCTGCCGTGAAGGCTCCTGGCTTCGGAGATCGCCGCAAGGCCATGCTCGAAGACATCGCCACCCTCACCGGCGGCAAGGCCATCACCGAAGATCTGGGCATCAAGCTGGAGAACGTGAAGCCCGAAGATCTCGGTCGCGCCAAGAAGATCACCATTGATAAGGACAACACCACCATCGTCGAAGGCGGCGGCAAGCCGTCCGAAATCGAAGGCCGTGTCCGTCAGATCCGTGCGCAGGTCGAAGACACCACCTCCGACTACGACAAGGAAAAGCTGCAGGAGCGCCTTGCGAAACTCGTTGGCGGCGTTGCCGTGATTAAAGTCGGCGCTGCTACCGAGACCGAGCTGAAAGAAAAGAAGGCTCGCGTCGAAGACGCGATGCACGCAACCCGCGCGGCTGTCGAGGAAGGTATCGTTCCCGGCGGCGGTGTGGCTTTGATCCGCTGCATCCCGGCTCTCGATAAGCTCAAGCTGCATGATGACGATGCCATCGGCGTCAACATCGTGAAGCGCGCGCTCGAAGAGCCGCTCCGTCAGATCGTCCACAATGCCGGCGACGAAGGTGCCGTCATTCTGGGCAAAATCCGCGAATCCAAGGACGAGAACTTCGGCTACAACGCGGACACCGGCGAATACGGCGACCTGGTCAAGGCAGGCGTGATTGACCCGGCCAAAGTCACTCGTCTCGCTCTGCAGAACGCCGCTTCCATCGCGGGCCTGATGCTCACCACCGAAGCTCTGGTGGCCGACATCAAGGAACCAAAGGAAGCAGGCGCAGCTCACGGCGGCGGCGCCCCAGGCGCCGGCGGCATGGGCGGCATGTACTAAATCGCAGATCGCAGCCTCGGATCGAGCCGCATCTCAGCTCAATTGTCATTCCGAGCGCGGCGAGGAATCTGCTTTTCGCAAAACACCATCACGAACGATCAAGGGCGCCTCGGTGCATAAGCCGAAGCGCCCTTTGTCTTTTTTTCGTTGCTGTACATACGCACTCAGTTTACTTTCCGCGAAACGCGTCAAATTCCCGAACGCCAGAATTTGAGCCTCCCATCCATCGGCAAGCGGCCGGCTGTCCGAAAGTGTCAGTATCGGCCTGTCCGGACGTGCAGGCTTTGGTCGGAACAACGTTTCTGAACGTCCATGTAAACCTTTTTATATCAGAATGTTATGGCAGTATTTACCGAATCGGGGAGTACGAAGCCATATACCCGTTCACACTCGCATTCTCCCACTTATCATTATCCATCCGGGGATATCCCCGGCTGGAATCGCAGCGAAATCGGCGCGAAACCTTCGGCAAGCTCTCGTGTTACATAAACCACGGAGCTAGCCCAGCTCGGTCTCTGAAGCGCTGCAAAAAATTGAAATCTTAGCGGTCGATGAACTCTCTAAAGGGAGGACTTTGCAATGCGTAAGCTGAACTTCATTCGCTCTTTGCTTCTTGCT
This sequence comes from uncultured Acidobacteriota bacterium, assembly GCA_963710845.1. GTDB lineage: Bacteria > Acidobacteriota > Terriglobia > Acidiferrales > UBA7541 > Palsa-295. The sequence continues at coordinate 13,223 of CAVQBU010000017.1, forward strand.
CTATGCGTGCCCCTCGCGCTAGCGTCCCTGCCGTCCTCGGCCTCTGCGCAGATCGCGGTGGGCATCTCCGTTCACGTTGCACCGCCGGCGATCCCGGTTTACGTGCAACCTGCGTGCCCCACCGAAGGCTATCTTTGGACTCCCGGCTATTGGGCTTATGGTGACGCAGGCTACTACTGGGTTCCCGGCGTTTGGGTCGCGCCTCCGCGCGTCGGCCTGCTCTGGACTCCCGGCTACTGGGGCTTCGCCGGCGGCGTTTACGGCTGGCATGCCGGCTACTGGGGACCCCACGTCGGTTTCTACGGCGGCGTGAATTACGGATTCGGTTACCACGGCGTGGGTTTCGTGGGTGGTGAATGGCGCGGCGGGCATTTCGCGTACAACACTGCAGTCGTCAACGTGAACACCACGTTCGTCCACAACACCTTCGTTGATCGCACCGTGGTCCACGAAAACGTCGGCGTCCGCGCCAGCTTCAACGGCGGCCCCGGCGGCACCCGAGCCGTGGCGACAGAGCGAGAACACACCTTCGAACACGAACAGCACGTGAACGCGACGTCCGAGCAAATGTCTCACGAACACACGGCCAGTCAGGACCGTTCCAACTTCGCCTCCGCAAATCATGGCAAACCCGCAAATCCCGCGATGAGCCACGTCGGTGAACGCGCCGAAAATCAGCAGAAGCGCATCGGCGAAGGCGTCGAGAACGGCAAAATGTCGGCCGGTCAGACCGCCCACGTCGAAAAGCAGGAGCAGCACATTAATCAGCAGGTCAAATCCGACCGCGAAGCCAACGGCGGCAAGCTGACTCCCTCGGAAAAGAAACAGGTCAACAAGGAACAGAACAAAACCAGCAAGGAAATTCACAAAGACAAGAACAGCAAGAAATAACAAAAATAATTCCCAGTGGATTTCGTAGGGAATTAAAGTCTCACAAAAACCGGGAGGCTGACCGCCTCCCGGTTTTTTTGTGCGCGCGAACACCGCTCAGCAGCAACCGCCTGACAGGGGGCCAGCATCGCTCGCCGATCCCAGCGCACGCACAAGCCGTCTATCCGCGCTGTTTCCCGCCCTTTGCCGCATTCTTCGTCAGATGCCACGCATCACACCACGAACACAGATAAGCGCGCAGGTCCTTAGGCGCACCCGCGCTCGCGATCTGATGCGCAGCCGTTGCCAGCGCCTCACCTTCGCTCGCGTATTTCCGCTTCCCGCTTACCGCGCACTTTTCTTCGCCATCCATCGTCAATCCTTCCGCAGCCGCGCATTATAAGGCATTGTTCCCAGCTCCAGCCTGAGGAAGGATTCTCGCCGGTAGCTTCCGTTGCGCGTGCTGATCATTCACGAACAGACCCAATGTGCAGACACACGTCCACCCGAAGGTGGACGCTCTTGATAAAACGCGAAGGAACGCTACGACTGCACGGGACGGCGCCGCAGCAGCGCAAGTCCCGCAAGCCCGCAAGCGAGCAGCAAAATCCCGGCCGGTTCCGGCGCAGTGCTGGACGCGACCGGAGCAATCTTCGTCAAGTTACCGTCGGTGGTCCAGAAATAAAACGCCGGAGGCGCGCCAGCTCCGCCAAGAAATGAGATTGTGGAGGTGTTCCCTACTTCGTTGAAGCTCACGAAGGCATCGTTGGACCCCGCTGGTCCCGTGGTACATGTACTGCCGATATTCACGGGCGTCGCGTCGGCGGAAATCGCGAAGCTATTCGTGCCGTTGTCGCAATCGAAAATTCCGTAGCCGGCCGTGATGTCGTTGAACGTAAGCGCAAACGACGTGCCCGAAGTAAACGAACCGGGAATTTGAAATATGTCGTACAGCGTGCTTTGGTCTTGAAACGGAGTAACCGTGATTCCATTTACCGACGTGGACGGATCAAAAAACGCGTCGGCCGCGAGGCCCTGATTGGACGCTCCTTTTTCCGTATGCACGGCGTTTGCGCCGGCCGGAATAGCGCCAGCGAGCAAGACGAGCGCAGCCGCAAAAATCGTTGAGCGCGTAAGCATGAGCGAATTCCCCCCTACTACAAGATGTCCGCATCTTTGTAGTCCGTGCGCGCGTCGATGTCAAGCAAAACCCCAATGTTTATCGAGTTAGTAGAGCTTGCGACGGCCCGCGAGTACTAGAACGGCGAAACCCGTTTTCCTTCACGCTTCGATTCATTTTCGCCGCGGCAACCGCAAGGGCAATCCCGCAACCGTTGTGGCATAATGCGACCACTTAGCCTCGGTACCGTCACGATGGACGATCCCAAACCCGAGTCACGCAGCGGAGACCCTACCCTCGACACGGGCTTCCCCGTTGGCGACGAGTTGACGGCGCCCACGCTCGCCCCACCCTCGCCGATTGCTGCCGGCACTCCCGTCACCGCCGTATTTCAACCTACTCAATTGCTCGCCGGACGTTTCAAAGTAATTCGCTTCGTGGCGCGCGGCGGCATGGGCGAAGTGTACGAAGCGCAGGACGAAGAGCTGAACGAGCGCGTGGCGGTGAAAACAGCGCGTTTTGAACACACACAGACCACCCACGAAATCGAGCGATTCCGCCGCGAAATTCAACTGGCGCGGAAAGTCACTCACCCTAACGTCTGCCGCACCTTCGACGTCTTCCGCCACGGCGCGGCTCCGTCGGGCGGCTCCCGCTCGCAAATTCTGATCGTCAGCATGGAATTTCTTTCGGGCGAAACTCTCACCAAGCGAATACGCGGCTCAGGCCGGCTGCAACCCGCGGAAGTGTTGCCTCTAGTGGAGCAAATGTGCGCCGGTCTGGGTGCCGCGCATCGCGTCGGGGTGATTCATCGTGATTTCAAAAGCAGCAACGTGATGCTCGTCAAGTCGCCGGCGGCTTCGGGCGCCGGTGAACAGCAGCCGTCGGCAAGCTTGCGGGCCGTCATCACCGATTTCGGATTGGCGCACGCGGAAGAGGCCGAAGGCGGAACGCTCACTCGGCTCGGAGACATTGTCGGCACACCCGCGTACATGGCGCCGGAGCAGCTCGAAGGCGGGGCGATCACGCCGGCGACGGATATCTATGCGCTCGGCGTCGTGATCTACGAAATGCTCACCGGCCTGCTGCCGTTTTCCGCCGATACACCGCTGGCCACGGCAATGAAACGATTGAGCCAGGTCGCGCCGCCGCTAAGCCTGCATCTTCCGGACCTCGATCCACGATGGGAGAGCGTCGTGGCGCGCTGCCTGCAGCGCACTCCCGAACAGCGTTTCGCCAGCACGGACGATGTGCTGAGGGCCTTGCGCGGGGAATCGGTCGCGACCACTGGGCCGTCGCATGCAACATCCGGAAGCGCCGCGGGAATTCCGGGTGATGGCTCGGCGAGAGCAACAAGCGGGACGATCGGTGCAACCACGCGACTCGCCCGTTGGCGAATCCCGGTGGCGATTGCAGCCATCGCGCTCGCGCTGGCGGGATTCGCGATCTTCGAAGTCCGCCATCGCGCTGCCGAGCGCGTGGCGGAACAAGCGAAGCAAACAGCCGCGCAGCAAACTGCCGCGGGTGTGCGCAAATCCATCGCGGTTCTCGGCTTTCAGAATCTGTCCGGCCGAAAGGACGCGGATTCGCTGGGGAATATTCTGGCGGATAGTTTGTGGTCGCAACTCGATACTGGCCAGGTGCGATTTATTCCGCCCAGTCGCGTGGACGAGATGAAGCAGAACCTCGGCATAGCCAACCTCGCCGACGCGCTGTCAAACGATCAGATCGCCGCGATTCGCAAATTCCTCGGCGCGGACATTTTGGTAACCGGCTCCTACACGGTCACGGATGCGACGGATCATCCGGGCATTCAATGGAACATTCATCTGCTGAATGCGCAGGACGGCGAAAGTTTGGGTTCAGTGGCTCAGTCCGGTAGCGTAGCTGACCTGAATTCGTTGCTAGTCCATTCCGGAAGGCTCCTGCGACAAAAACTTGGTATCACTCTTTCGGCGGCAGAAGAAGCGCGCATGGACGCGTCTCTCTCTAGCAACGCCGACGCCATGCAAGATTTTTCCCGGGCGCGTGAAAAACTCCGGGCGTTTGACATTCTGGCCGCCACGAAGCTACTCGAGAAATCGGTCGAAGCTGATCCGCAGTTCGCGCAGGCCCACAGCGCACTCGCTGAATCGTGGGATGCGCTGGGTTTCGAATCCAAGGCGGCGGAAGAAGCCAAGAAGGCGCTCGATTCCGCCACGGGCCTTTCCACCGAAGCGCGTGCCCGCGCCAGCGGGCAATACTACGCCGCAATGCGCGATTGGACGAAAGCGATCCAGCAATACGCGCAACTCTGGGCGGAATATCGCGACGAGCCCGAATACGGCCTTCTGCTCGCGAACACCCAGATTCGCGCCGGGAAGGCCACCGACGCGCTCACCACCATCGCGCAGGTGCGCAGCCAACCGCTCCCGACCGGAATTGCTGCTCAGGCTGATCTCGCTCAGGCCGCGGCCCACGAGAACCTCGAGCAATACAAGGAGGAACTCGCGGCGGCTACCTCCGCTGCGCAGGCGGCTCAATCGCTGGGTGCAAATTTGCTGCTCGCCCGGGCGCGAATTTCGCAATGCGTCGCGCAAGTGCGGCTGGGCGAAGCTGAGAAGGGCCGTCCGTTATGTGAAGAAGCGAAAAAAATAAACCTGGCGGCAGGCGATCAGCTCGGCGCTGCCCGAGCGACGAATGCTATCGCGAATGCCTATTACAATGCGGGAAATTATGCGGCGGCCGAGCCGCTGTATCGCGAGGCGCTGAGCATCGCGCAGACCATCGGCGACGCCTACGATGAGGCCGGGGCTTTAAACAATCTTGCCAATAGCCAGTCTGCCCGAGGCGAGTACCCAGCCGCCGAGAAAACCTACGAGCAAGCCATCGCCGTCGCGCGCGAACGCAATGAGCTGGGCGACGTAGCCCTTGCACAACAAAATCTCGCCACCGAATTGTACGCAACGGGAGACAACCAACGCGCCAAGGAATTCTTTGAGGCCGCCCTGAAGACCGCCCGCAGCCTCGGCGACAAGCATCTGGAGGCGCGCATCCTCAACAATAAGTGCGCCACCTCCCTGGGCGCCGGTGCGCTGCTCGAAGCCCGGAAAAGTTGCGAGGACTCGCTGAAAATCCGCCGTGAAATCAATGACCGCGCCGACATCGGCAAGACGCTCGCGAGTTTTGGAAACGTTCAGCTGCAGCAGGCCGATTTCGACGGAGCCCGCAACAGCCTCGCGGAGTCGCTGTCCTCGCTCGAGTCAGTGAACGCGAAAAACGACGCGGCCTACACGCGAATCTCGCTCGCTCAGCTGGCTCTCGAGCAGCGCAAGCCCGATGACGCCGCAAAATATGCCGGCGACGCCGCGACCGAGTTCGCTGCCGAAAAAGACGCCGGCGGTGAAGCCGAAGCCCGCGTCACGTGGACGCGCGCTCTGCTGGCCTCTGGCAATGTCGCCGGGGCGCGCGAGCAAAGCGACAAAACAACGCAGCTCGCTCAACAATCAGGTGATCGCGGCACGAAACTGGACGCCGCCATCGTCGCCGCGCTGGTGGACGCGAAATCTGGAAAGGCCGCCGACGCGTTGCGCGCTTTGGCCTCCGCGCAGAAGGAAGCACACGCGGGCGGCATGATTCAGATCGAATACGACGCGCGCCTCGCGCTGGGCGAGACTCAGATCGCCTCAGGCCAGACAAATGCGGGACGCGCCACGCTACGGCAGCTAGCGCTAGATGCCAAAGCTCATGGATTTAAATTGATCGCGCAAAAAGCGCTCTCGGCAAGCCAGGGTTGAACGAGCCTGAGTCAGATTGTTTTGCGTCAGGGCACGGCTTCAGCCGTGCCGCAACCTGCGTTAAATTACAGCGGCTTCAGCCGCTGTGGCCATGATATTGGAGCGCCCGGACAAACTCCGCACACCAGCTTCTCCGTCGGGCGGGCTGCACTACTCAAAGCGTCGGCGAGTTATCTCCCAGCATCGCCTGCCGCACGATCTTGATCGGCGGAAATCCCTGCCGCATGAAATTATTGTGGAACTGCTCCAGCGAAAACGCCGCGCCTTCCTTCTTCTTCACATCTTCGCGCAGCTTCAAAATCTCGAGCTTGCCCAGCGTGTAATAAAGATACGTCGGGTCCGCTGTCCCGCGCTTCGTCTCTACCAAGCCCGTTTCCTTCGTCTGATACCCTTCCTTCACGAAGAATTCCACCGCTTGATCGAAACTCATCTTGCCGGTATGCATTTCGATTCCCACGATGAACCGCGCGTCGCGCAACAACGCATCCTCCAGCTGCCCCAGGCGAATCAGTTTTGCCTCGCGCGCGTCCTTCGCGCCCGTTCCCGGTTGCCCAAATCCTTCGTCCAGCATCATCTGCTCGCAGTAGTGCGCCCAGCCCTCCGCGTTCGTAGCAGCTCCCAGTAGCATCCGCGTTCTTGTAGGCGCCTCATGCACCCAAAGAAATTGCACGTAGTGTCCCGGATAGGCCTCGTGCACTGAAGTGCTCACGATTGTCCCCACGTTGAATGCCGCCATGCGTCCCGCGATTTCCTCCGGCGTGTCCTTTGCTCCCGGCAGCGTCACGTTGAAATACGCCTCCTGCGCCACTTTCTCAAATGGTCCCGGCGTATCCATCGACGCAAACGTCGTCGCCCGCATGAACGGCGGCGTATCCTGCAGAATCGGCCGCACATCGGAAGGAATCGTGATGATGTGCTTCGTGCGAATGAACAAGGTCAGTCCATCGAACGTGTCGCGAAAACTCTGCAGCAGATGATCCGGCGTCGTGTGATCCGCCATCAACTCCGCCAGCACCGCGCTCGACGATTTATTTGGCTCTAACTCCGCAGCCACGCGCTTGAACTCCGCCTGATTCTTGTGCATATCCGCCCGGCCGATTTCCACCAGCTGGTCCAGCGGAGTATCCACCATCTCGTCATACAACAATTTCTTCGAAAATGTTTCCGCGCCAATGCGGAAATCTCCATTCGAGCGCGGCAGTACGTCCGACTTCAGCCAGGCCGCGTAGTTCTGTAAATCCGCGATCACCGCGCCATTCGATTTCGCAAACGCCGCCTTCACCGCGGCGTCTTTCGCTCCGGCAAAAGCCGCCGGCACGTCGTGCTGAAAAAAACTGATGATATCCGGCAGCTGCTCCAGCGCAATTTCCGTGTAGATCCGCGGTGGATTCTTCAGATTTGCGCGCGCCGCCCTAAACACCGCCGGCATTTTCTTTTCGCGCGCCACCACCGACCGCAACCGCTCATCCGCCGGCGCGAATTTCCGGATCATGATCACGTAAATGCTGCTGCTGACCCCGCTCGAATAGTAATCCGGATTCTTCTCCCATTGCCGGATGGATTCCAGCGCGAGCAGCGTTCCCTGGATGTTCGCCAGCACCAGCTCGCGGTCCGCCGCGCGCGTTTCGTCCAACCCTTTCGGGTCCACTGCTTCTACACTCTTTTCGAATGTATGTAGTGCCGCGACATTCGCGTCCACCCCCGCGCGCGAGTAATCTTCCAGCAGCGCGTCATACTGATGCAGCCCCGCCGCCGTCCCACTGCTCGGAGCAAACTTGAAATACACTTCGTCGAAATATTCGTCGGCCAACTTATCCCACGCAGTCTGCTTTTCGTTCGCCGCCGCTTGCTGCGCCGTTCGCGCCCCCGTGGATTGCGATCGCGCCATCACTATCAGTGCCAAAATCACGCACAGAAATGCTGCCATCGATTTGCGCACTCTAACGTCCTCCTGGCTCGCCTCTGCGAAATCAAGCCCCCAAAATACTACGCTTTTGCCCGCCGCAAAATCAGGTGATTTCTGAGCGATTCTGCGGCATTTCCGCCAGCGACTTTCGCCCGCATCCCGTGTTGAACTAATTAGGTGCAAGAACCGCCGAGGCTTTTCAGCACATAGACGGTTCAGCGCCCGATAAGTTTCTCTAAGTTTCAGCTTCAAAGCATCGAAAGGGGGACAACATGCGCAACACTCTAATCATTCGCGTTCTGCTTTTCGCCCTCGTTCTCATGGCGATTCCCGCCACTGCGCCCACCGCCTCGGCCGCATTCGGCTTCGGCGTCGCTGTCACCATCGCACCTCCACCGCTGCCCGTTTACGCCCAGCCAATTTGCCCCGGCGATGGCTACATTTGGACGCCCGGATATTGGGCCTACGGTCCTGACGGCTATTTCTGGGTTCCCGGCACCTGGGTCATCGCGCCGCGCATCGGATTTCTCTGGACTCCCGGATATTGGGGTTGGGGCGGCGGCGGGTATTTCTGGCACGCCGGTTACTGGGGCCCGCACGTCGGATTCTATGGCGGAATTAATTATGGATTCGGCTACGGCGGCTTCGGCTACGAGGGCGGGTACTGGAACGGCGGCCACTTTTTCTACAATCGCGGCGTTAACAATGTTGACGTCCACAACGTGCACAACGTTTACAACCGCACCGTGATCAACAACCGCGACGGGAACCGCGTCAGCTTCAATGGCGGCCGCGGCGGCGTCAACGCGCGTCCTACCTCCGCGGAAATGGCCGCGAATCGCGATCGGCACCTCGGCGCCACCGGAATGCAGCGCCAGCAGGAGCATTTCGCCGGCACCAATCGCGCCCAGTTCGCTTCAGCGAATCACGGCCAGCCATCAACCGCAGCCACCGCGCGCCCCGGTGAATTTTCCAATCGCGGCGGCGCGATGAACGCGAACAACTCCAGTCGCAATTCGCCTTTCTCGCGCAACAATACTAAGAACGCTACGCGAGATTCCCGCGGCGCCAATAACGCCACGCAATCTCGCAACGCCACGCGTGAAAATGCTGTCGCGCGCTCGCAGAACAACGCACGCTCGTTCGATTCACGCTCGTCGAACCCTACAAATTCCGCGCGGCAATCCACAAAACCAGCGGTCCGCCAGAACGCTTCACGTCCCGCGACTCACACCGCCCCCGCGCGTTCGCAAAATCAACCCGCACGCTCCGCCGCTCCGCAACAATCGCACAGCAACGGCGGCTCGCGCGGCGGTGGCGGCAGCGCAGCGCACGCGCCAAAGTCCAGCGGCGGCGGTTCACACGGCGGCAACGGAGCGAATCGCAGCCACCGCTAACTATTAACCCCGGGTCATCCACTGCACCAAGCAGCGGAACCCATAAACGAAAAGGCGCCACGATCTCGCCATCGTGGCGCCTTTTTCTATGTAACGCCGCAAGAATTGCAGTCTAGTGCTTCATTTCCCCGACATCCAGGTACTTCACCAGCAGCACTTCATTCCCATCTTCATTGTAAATCAGCTCATCCACCAACTTCTGCGCGAGCAATATTCCATACCCTCCCGGCCGCATCCCTCGCTCCTCGCGATACATTGCGTGACGGATCGGATCGTCCGCCGGATTCGCCACCGCCGCATGCTGTATTTCGTCCAGCGTAAATCCCTCGCCCGGATCCTTGATGCGGCACAGCACCATATGCTTCGCCCGCACATAAGAAATCTGCACGTACTGGTCCGGCTGGAATTTTCCCCCATGTTCCATCGCGTTCAACAGAATTTCGCGAAACGCGAGCGCCACCGCATTGCTCTCCACCTCCGGCAAATCCGCAATCTCGTGCAGAAATTGGATCAGCCGGTCGGCCGTCTGCTGGTCGCAACGCACGTTCAGCCGAATCCATTCCGGAGTCCCAGACACCACCTCGATCCCGTCGTCCCAGCAAGGCTGTTCCGTCGCCAGCTGCACCATTTCCGCCAGCGCATCCAGCGAAAATGGTTTCGAAAAATAGCTGAACGCGTGCTCCCTCATCGAATCAATCACATAAGAAGGCGCGCTCTCGTCCGTCAGAATAATCAATCGCGTGTGCGGCCGCGCCGACCGCAGCTTGCGCAGCAATTCGACGTCCTCTTTCCCGGAAGTTTTCTCGCTGGTCAGAATCAGATCGAAGTGCGTCGCCTGCGCCAGTTCCAGCGCCGCTTGATTGTTCGCCGCGTGCCGCATGCTCCATTCGCCCGGATCCAGTGCGTTGGCCAGAAACGCGCGCGTCGGCTCGTCCGCATCAATGAGCAAAGCTTTCTTCACGGGAAACGGTTTCAATACGATTTGCGTGGAGGCAGTCATAAACCCATCTACACCACAATCCATAGCGAACACATGCGGGCCAATTGCGGTCAGGATGCCCAAATTCAACGCCCAGTGCAAGCTCTTTGCAGTTAGATGCACCCCGCGCCAAAACCGCGTTTTCTTTTTTTCTTCTCCTCCAAGCCCGCCGCCAGCGCCCGCCGGACATCCCTGCCGGCGCCGATCCGCGCCCGCCGCATTTTTCTAGCCACTAGCCACTCGTCACTAACCACTGCCTTTTTCCCCACCCGCCCCAATGCTATTCTCTCGCGTGCCCTTTTCGCACTCACTCCTGCTCTTCTTCGCCGCGCTCATCGCCGGCCTGCTCAACGCCGTCGCTGGCGGCGGCAGTTTCATTTCCTTCCCCGCGCTGCTTTTCACCGGCATGGCCCCGATCGCCGCCAACGCCACCAACACCGCCGCGCTTTTCCCCGGCACCGTCGCCAGCACCGTCGCCTATCGAAACGCCTTCACTCCAGACGCGCGCCGCCTTCTCCCGCTCCTGCTCGTCACCGGCATCGTCGGCGGATTCCTCGGCGCCCGCATCCTGCTCAACACGCCCCAATCCACTTTCCTGCATCTAATCCCCTGGCTGCTCCTCGCCGCGACATTACTTTTTCTCGCCGGCCCCCGCATCAGCGCCTGGGTCCGCCGCCGCGCCGCCGCCGGAAAAACTTCCCGCCCCCTCACCATCGCCGGCTTCTTCCTCGAACTCCTCATCTCGATTTACATCGGCTACTTCGGCGCAGGCGTCGGCATCCTGGTCCTCTCGTTGCTCGCCCTGCTTGGTATGGAAGATATTCACGCGATGAACGGAGTCAAAGTTCTGCTGGTCAGCGTGGTGAACGGCGTAGCCATGATCACCTTCATCGTCGCCAAAACAATTTTCTGGCCCCAAGCCCTTCTGATGATCGCCGGCAGCCTCACCGGCGGCTACGCCGGCGCCCACTACGCCCAAAAAATGAACCAGCACCACGTCCGCTGGATCGTAATCGCCGTCGGCCTAACCATGTCTGCCTACTTCTTCATCCGCTACTAATTTGCATTTGTAGCGGCCGCCTTCAGGCGGGCGCCTTTGCCGTTGCCGGCGACGTTGCCGTTACCCGTGACGTTGTTTCCCGCGCTTGCCCCTTCGCCTTCCACGACGGCTCCCACACCTCAACCCGCGAAATCAATCTCCTCCAATCCAAAACAAACGACCCTGAAAACGGATACTCCAACCCATCATCGCAAATCCCCTTCCTCACCGGATTCGCCCAAATATATGCCGCGACCCTCTCCGCCGAATCGTCATGGCGCAAAATATAATCGTAGAATTTCTTCTGCCACAACGCCGCGTGAAACTTCCTCTGAAACTCGTAAGCCGTTTCCTGCTTGAACGCTTTCAGAAAAACCAGCAGATCGCTGCCTAACTCCAAACCACGCACCAACGCATGAAAATGCTCAGGCATCACGCAATAAGCGTAAACCGCAAAATGATGCCGCGTGGAATGCCGCCGCAGTTCGTCGATCAACCAAAGCGCCTTGGCCGGTTCCCTAAACACCGCTCGCCGCCCGTCACAGCAAATAGTTATGAAATACTCCCGCTGCCCCACGTAGTGCGACCCAGGCAGCCGAATATTTTTGTGTGGGAACAGCCCGCGCGCGGAAATAGCCTCACTCACGACAGTCCGCCTCCGCAACGTTCCAACCGAAAAACAAAATCAAAAGCGCCCACCTGAAGGTAGCCGCTACAAATGCGATGCAAAACCAGATCCCACTGCGGATCGGACCGTGCCGATGTCCTTTGACCCTGTAGCGGCCGCCTTCAGGCGGGCGTCTTTCCCGTTGCCGTTGTCGGGTCTAAACACAATCTGAAATCTGCCCCCGCCACACCACCCCAACCGACGCTAACGCATTCCAATCGTCGCCGCCATTCGTACAACTACGCACGCACATCTTGTTTTCCCAGCCACCCCGTGAGATACCACACCCGTTCATTCGTGAAAATGCTTCGTGAGGCCCAAAACGCCACGCCCCACCACCATCGCCGTCCTGTTCCTGGCCGCGCTTCTAGAATCTGGCGGAGATGCATTCATCCGCGCAGGCCTCCACAAAACTCTGCCCTGGCAAAAGGCCTCTCTCTTTGCACTCGCCGCGCTCGTCCTGTTCGCCTACGGATGGACTGTCAACTCCTCGCCCTGGGACTTCGGCAAACTCCTCGGCCTCTACGTGGTCTTTTTCTTTCTCACCGCTCAAGCCATCTCGTGGCTCGCATTCAAGCAGCTTCCATCCCTCGCAGTCCTCGTCGGCGGCCTGCTCATCCTCACTGGCGACATAATCATCGCAACCGCAAGCACGTAAACTCAGTCCGAAGTTGAGCTGCCACTGGTGGGCGCCTTCGCCGTTGCCTTTGCTCTTGAATTTGTAGCGGCCACCTTCAGGTGGGCGCCGTTGACGTGGCCTTTGCCCTCGTTTTTCGTCGTCATCCTGCTTGTCCTGAGAACCCGCCGGTGGCGGGTTCGAAGGGCCTGCCCTGAGTGATTTGGCGAAGGGACCGCAGCGAAGGACCTCTCTTCGCTCTCATCACTCCGCCGTCCCGCACACGATGCGCCCCACCGAGGTTCTCGGCGTGATCGTATGGGTGCTATGGAAGCGTCGGACACCCGCCCGCGATTGCCCGTCGCGTGGGCAACCGCGTCCGCCAAGAACTCTCCCACTTCCGCAACCAACCCACGGAAGAATTCTGTTCCCATGTCCAGATGCATGGGCCTTCAGATAAGCTCGAACCGACCGTCGACGAGTCGCACGCAAAATTCGGTTCGAGCGACCGGTCCAGCCTCTGCGCCCCTTTCTGCAAGAAGGGCTTGAATCACAATTTGTACGCTCTCTCCGTTCGGTAGCTTCGGAAAAGCTTCCGCAATGGTGTTTCGAAAGTAGTGGGTGAGTTCGAGTTCAAAACGTTCTCTTCGCGCGAAGTGCCTGGCAAAATGCGGCCAAGCGGCCTCCCTCTCATGGCCAGCATACCTAACGCTGAACTCAACATTTTCAATGTCAACTGCTAGATTGCTATCGTTCTCGAAAGTCAGCCAAAGCTGACCTACGGGCTGACGCAGTTCCAGTGTTGTCCTCATGGCGGAACTCCTCGCCGAGAAAATTTGTCGCGTTCGTTCCTTCGGGGTGTGCCGTCGCGACTCCGCTATTTCCACTTGTCGGCTAACGTTCTCGTTTTGTTCTTTGGCTCGTACCTAGAGTCCATTTCTTCGATATCGATGACCACAGGCACATTGGCCAATAGCCCGGCGAAAACGCACGTGCCCGTAGGTAGGATTGGAAGGTATTCAAAAGAGACTTTATCGAGATAAGAGATCGTTCGCTCGACGGCCTTGATATCCTGATCGTTGATCAGTCGGTGCAGAAAATAGTTATGTAGTTGCGACACGATTGTCGGGGAAATGTCGGCTGGTCTTTGACTGGCGAGCGTGAGGAATACGCCGAATTTCCGCCCCTCTTTGATTATCTCTTCGAACGTTTCCAACCTGTAATCCTTCCATGTCTCACTCTCTCTGCTCGACTCTTCGGAAAGGATGTTGTGCGCCTCGTCGCCAATGATATTTAAATAGGTCGTGCCGTCGTCGTTGGCCTTTTTGTCGTCATAGAGCTTCTTACATAGAAGTAGCGGGAGGATCTTCCTGAGATGGATGTTCACGTCCTTCAGAGAAACGACCGTAAAGTTCCTTTCGACAGGAAGATAGCCGATCTGTATCACCTTCTTTAGGTCGTCGATCCTCCTATCCAACCGCTTAATCACGGGACCTAAATGATCTCTGTTCGAGTAACCGCGCGAAATATCGTCATAATACTGAAATACAATCCTGAGCCTAATTCGATCAATCGCCCCCATCCCGTCCACAGGAATAACAAGCCGGTCCACCTTGCTCTCCACGACATCAACTTTGAAGCTGGCGTTATTGCTGAAAATATCCTGGGCTCCGTTCTGGTAATAATATCTTCCGGCGTTACTGTGAAACTGGAGATGGTCTCTGTAATCGTCCGATAGTGTGCCGAGGCTAGCGTTATCTGCAAGACAGTCTTTGAGTTCGTTTAGAAAGTTTGTGACGATTCCCTTCTCAAGATTCCTGTCATCTTTCGTTGCGATTGACAGGAGCATTTCAGCAATAAGGTTTTTTATGCCATCCTCTGTCTCTGTGCGTCGAGCGATATAGTTGTTGTTCAGCGCACGACGTAGGAATGGCTTCTGTGTCTTCTCTGTCGCGTCAAGAAAGACGTCCCAAAAATCCGCACTTTCCAAAGCCTCGAGTGTTATCGGAAACCTATCGCCGTCGTCGGTCGTTGTTGAAAGCGCATAGATGTTCTTGTATTTTTTCTCGACAATGATGTCGTCCTCCTCTTGATCGACATACTCCCCATTGAAATCAATCAAGAAGAATCGGGCATTTCTTATGAAGCGTTCGTTATCCTTGTATTTCTCGAATAGTTTTCGGTAGAGAGCAGCCAGAGTGTAGGATTTACCACTCCCGGCATTCCCGAAAATTCCGATATGACTTGCAAATAGTCCGTTGACTCCGACCTCGATTAACTGCCCTTTTTCTAGTGCGAGTATTCCAATCGTGATCGGCTCATCATCGGGTCTTAGGAAATTGTGGACCTGATTAAACTCTGCGTTTTGAAGAAGGAAGCATTCATTGTCAATTAAAGGTAGTTCCTTGATGCCCCTCTTGAAGCTGCGACCCTCGAAGAATCCTAACAACTTAACGTTTAGCGTTCGGTCTATCCTCGCCTTTTCACTTCCGTATCTTTTGTCGACAAACTGCTTATCTTCGGTAATAAACTCCCCGTCAACCTTGCCGATGATCGATGTGAATCCTTTTGCGATTTTGAGGTAGCTACCAACTGCAACGTTTTTGAGCAATTGCCCTTTGTAGACAAGATTCGACGTATTCTTCGTTTTGTCGACCTTGACGCGGATTAGCCTCCCGTCAACCGATATGACCTTCCCAATCCTAAAGATGGCGTCTTCCGACCCCTGGTCAAATTCCATCATGGAATTCATACTGCTTCCCTGTTGGCCGGCACACGTGAATTGCCACCAATGATCGATTTAAGAATCTCGCGGAACACCTTTTCGTTGATGGTCGGGAGATCGTACTGGAAGACGTCTCTTCGATCTTTGTCGGTGAGTGGACCGATGACTTCGACATTGTTATTCCGAAGATTTAGATCGGGGAATCGGGCACGTATCTCGCTTCTCGATTTCGAATCGTACGCGTAAATGCGAATGACGAGCGTCGGATTTGAGTTTGCGGCCCGAAGCGTGATTTCGCGTATGTGTTCGTCCGCGAAAGAAAATCCCATGACAAACAGGACCGTATTTTCCTTCTCCAGTTCGTTCGAGTAGATTCTCAGCAATTCGTAGTGGGTCTGATTTATGAGGGTCTGCCTGAATTTCGCCTTCGTCGGGTTCACGATCGGGATTTCCTCGTACGCGTTAAGAAAGGCCTCAACCGTTGCGTCCACTCCCCGGCCCTGACATTGGGCGATCAAAGCATCTAGGGTTAGCCCGTCGCCAATCTGTAGGAGGAGATCAGGCGTGACGTGTTTTGTCTCAACGCTTCGCACATGACTCAGGTCGGAAGAGAATACGATCTTCTCAGGCCCTTCGATCTGCCAAGTAAGCGAACCATGCAATTTTAAGAGGTTGACAGTCGGAAGTTCTGACTTGTTGTCATATTGCAGGCTTCTCTTGGAGTGAGACTTTTGGAAGTTGCTCCGGTCGAACCATGGCTTGAAGCGCCCGCTAAATCCATCATTGCATTCGAGTCCGATCCGTTCAATTGCCTTCTCCAAAAATATATCGATGTTTGTAGTAAAAAGATTTACTTCTTTTCCAAGGATCGTGCTCTTACGCTGAAGTAGAATTACGTTGATAGTCTTCAGGAAATCGTAATAGCCGCTCAGGATCAATTCTGCAGCGGGATCGCCTTCGAGGATCTTGCAGTTCTTCGCCATCACGCCGTCGAAATAGCTTCGGTAGAGCGTGCATCTAATCAGCTTCTTCTCATCGGCCTGGAGCGGCGCGTGCTCCAAGAGCGTCAGTAGGGCCTCTATCTGCCCCAACGTCTTCAGATAGGGGGCGGAGAGGCCGGACCCTATTAGAAAGTTAAGGTTGCAGTCTTGAATTGTGTCCTTTATCTCTAAGCTTATTGATCAGAAGATAAATACAAACTGATCGCTAGTCAAATGTTCGACGGGTGGCACACCCTTCCACACCACTCAAACTTACGCAGTCGAATTTCCGGGTGCCTGCCTGCCGCAGGCAGGGCCCATCCTTCGCGTCTTTGCTTCACGCGAAGGATGGGGGTTTGGACGGCGTGTGGCTCAACTTTAATACCAAAGGCGTCGGTTCCTGTGGCCTGAAAGGGTTGGCCACCCCCCGTTTCCCGATGGCAAAAGTCGCGAGCCCTCTTGTCCCGATCCTA
>CAVQBU010000018.1:0-18611 GCA_963710845.1 uncultured Acidobacteriota bacterium
ACCACCGTGCCCGGCGTGGATCCGCAACAGAAATTCGACGAGCTGCGCAAACTCGCGAATACAGAGTACTTCGACATCATGCTGCTGCACTGGCAGCACACCGCGACGTGGCCCGCAGACACCGCCAAGTGGCAGGATGGAATTCTCGAAGCGCAGTCTAAAAAAGCGATCGTAAGTCACGGCGCGTCCGTTCACGGGCTTCCCGCGTTGCGACAGGTCCCCGGAAACAAATGGCTGGACGTCGCCATGATCCGCGTGAATCACAAAGGCACCCGCATGGACGCCGAGGATTACAACACCGCCGGGTTAGGCAATGTCCCCGAAGTTGTCACCCACGTCAAACAAGTACGCAAAGAAGGCATGGGCGTCATCAGCATGAAGCTCGTCGGCGAGGGCACATTCAACCGTGAGGACCGCCAGGCCGCGATGCGCTTCGCATTACAGAACGCCGGCGTTGATTGCGTCACGGTAGGCTACAAAAACACCGCGGAAATTGACGAGGCCATCGAGAATCTGAATCTGGCCCTCGCCTAGTGCGGCCGCGCTTGCCGGCCCTGTGCGCGCCGACTGAACGTGATGTGACCTCTGGGTAACCTCCCGCCATCGAAATTCCTTGCGAGTCAATTCGGATGGGCGCATACCTTCTTGGGGTTCTTGTGGGCTGGGCGAAGTTTTTCTCCTGGTTTGGAGGGACGCGCGGCCGCCGATTTCACCAAAAGGCGGGCAAGAAAATGATCGGTTCCCTGGACGATCAACGCCGGGCGCAGCGTTTGCCGATTTACCTGCCCGTGCAGGTGTACGGCAAGCTCGACGGCGAGCCTTTTTCCGAAAACACGCAAACCATCAACGTCAGCGCATGGGGCGGATTGGTGCCAATCTCTGCCAGCATCGTGCGCGCTCAAAAATTGATTCTCACCAACCTGCAGACCGACCAGGACCTCACCTGCCGCGTGGCGCGCCTGATTCCAGCGATGGAGGCCAGGTCCTGGCAGGCTTGGAATTTCTGCATTCCGCTCCGGGCTTCTGGCGCTCCTCCCCCGAGGGCCGCGCCCCAACCCCGCCCGTCGCTGCGAAATACCATCGTCGGCGCCGCTATCCGCTGCCCGATCTATCTCGGTGATTTGTTCTCCAAAATTGGAAACTTTCGGATGTAAACCCGCCTGCGTACAAATAATCCATTTTTCGCAGATACCTTTAATAGGAACGAGGTGAATGAATAATGCACCCCGCCAGACGCGCGCTCACGGCGACGATCGCCGATGACTCAGGATCGCTCCAACCCCGCATTGGCCGCGTTGCGCCCATCACCCATGTCCTGATTCTCGCCGCGTTCCTCCTGGCCTTAATCGTGCCGCTTGCCACCGCGCAATCTTCGCCCGAGGCATCGTCTTCCGGCCCCACCCAGGATTACCTGGTCTACGTCGTCTGCGAAGCCGCGGACAAAGTCGTGCTGCTGCGCTTCGGCCCGCACGGTTTTCACGTAGAGCACGAAACCCACATCGGCCTCCTTCCCGTAGATATCAACGGCCCTCACGGAATCTCGGTATCACCCGACAAGCAATTCGTGTACGTCTCCGTAGGCCACGGCCGCCCCGACGGCTCCGCCTGGAAACTCAAAGCCGGCACCGAAGAAGTGGTGAAGTACACCCCGCTGGGATTGTTCCCCGCGACCGCGGACATTTCCAAAGATGGCGAATTTCTCTACGTCGCCAACGCCAATTTCCACGGCGACATGGTCCCCTCCTCAATTTCCGTGGTTGCCACCGAAGCAATGCTCGAGGTAAAACGCATCACCACCTGCACCATGCCTCACGGCTCGCGCCTCAGCCCCGATGGCACCAAGCATTACTCCGCCTGCATGATGGACGACATGCTCGCCGAAATTGACACCCAAAAATTCGCCGTCTCGCGCTATTTCATGCTCTCCGCAGGAAAAGAAATGGGCATGGAAGGCGCCCCGCAATCGCAAATGAAAATGGCCGACCTCACCTGCGTCCCCACCTGGGCGCAACCCTCCAACGACGGCTCCGAAATTTACGTCGCCTGCAACAAATCCAACGACATCGTCGTCGTCAACACCGCCAGCTGGAGGCTGGTAAAACGTTTCCCCGCCGCAAACGGTGTTTACAACCTCGCCATGACTAAAGACGGCCGCCTGGTCGCCACCAACAAGCGCGACCAATCCGTTTCCATTTTCGATCCCAAATCCGGCAAAGAATTGGCGCGCCTCCCCACCAAACGCAAGGTCGTCCACGGTGCAGTGGTCACGCCTGATAATCGCTACGTGTTCATTTCGGTCGAGGGCATCGGCTCCGATCCCGGCACAGTAGAAGTCATTGACCTCGATGCGCTCAAAACCGTAGCCACCCTAGACGTCCCCACCCAAGCCGCCGGAATTGACTTCTGGAAAACAGAGCCAAGCAAGCCGTGAAATAGAATCTCGTTCAACGCCGCACTTGTGCCTCCGCCACCGCGCGAACTCAGCCAAATCGAGGTCCAATTTTGATTCGCGAAATCCGTCCGGTAGCGGAGCGCAACCCGCGAATTCAGGCGCCCACGGAACGCTGGAAATTAATGCGGCCAGGGTGACGGCGCTCTGTGGAATATCCGTTGAATTATGACTAAAACCGAGGAATTGAGAAACGTTAGACTGTCTCTAAGATGCAGATATAAATAGAGTTACTGAGGCGTTGTAACGAATCCTCCCGCCCTCCGCGAAATTCACAGCTTCGCCGTGGAATTCACAGGATGCAGCTACTTTCGTACGTGCCAACATTGTATAATGTTTCTTCCAACCCAAGACAAACCGACTTCCAAATGAGGTGTCCCGTGACCCAAGTAACCGTAACGCAGCAATACTCTGGAGTCTATTGTCGCGCCTGTGGTGAGCCAATTTCTCTGCCTGCCAGAGCCGAAAAGGCCATGACAGCGAGCCAGGCCGGCGCACCCGAAGCGGGGGCGAAACCCAGCCGGTAGTTTTTAATTTGCGGTGTAAAGCCTGCGAGAAGGAGAATTTCTACGGCGCAAAAGACGTTGCCAATACCCACGGCGCTCCAAGGCGGCGCGTCCGCGAGCACACGCGACCACCCAGTTGTTGCGGCCAAACCTTAAGCTCGCGCGAACCGCCAACGCCTAGAATTCCCCGCCGCACGGTGGGCGATGCTGATCCGGAGCTTTTGGAATCCAGAGAGTCCGGAGAAATTGGGAACCCGGCACAGACTCCTTACCGGGTCCCAATCTTGCCGCGATTCGATTCAACCGAAAAATCTCCAGCGACTACTTATTCCCCGCGGATTCCTTCGATTCGTTGTGCGGCGAATTCTTGTCTAATACCCGAACCAGGTGACGGCCGGAAGGAGGAACCCTAACCACTCCGCCAAACACGATTTCCCTGGAGGTGAGTTTGCGGCCATACACATCCTCGTTGGCGCCATCGTCCGGACGCAGCGTGGAACCTTCCAGCGACACTCCAGCGAAAACTCCACGCGTCCGCGAGTAGCTCAGAATCTCGGCGCGCATGAAGGCGTCGGTGCTTGCCGCAGCGTCGCGGCCCACAGGACCCGCGGCCACCGAAGCATCTCCACCCAACTTAACCTTGCTGCTCAGAATTGATTGCGCTCCCCGGTCATTCATAATCAGCAGGACCAGATCAGTCGCTTGTCCGCCGATCTGGAATCCGACGCTGCCGCCTTCTAGCGCCATCATCGCTGGCGCGCCCCACGGTCCCTGAAATTCCTTGCCCGAGCGGCAAACCATCGCGCCACGCCCGTAACTGGCGCCCACCACGAACGCCGCCTTCAGCACCGACGGAAACACGATCACACATTCCGCCTTTTCCATCACTTCGTGCGGAATGCTATCCGGGATGTTCATAATTTCCTGCATCACCACGCCCGAATTTTCCAGGCGCTTTTGTTCTTTGTTGTCCGCATAAACGGCCGACGTCGCGAGCAGGCCCAAACATACGATGAGAATTGATTTGCGTATCATTGCTGACCTCCATGATCAGTGTTGCGGCCGCGAAACTTGTGATCTCCGAGGCCTGTGTGAGGGCGCTTCGCACCACGCCGTGAGCCGGGGGAAGCCGTTGAATGAAAAATGTCCTGCAACCATCCCCAACCGGAAACTTCCGTTACGACTTTTGCTTAGTGCCAGCGAAAAGCAGAGCGACTCCTCCCAGAAGCGCGAGCCCTCCGACGATCGGAGGAAGTGGTATGTGCTTCTGTTCATCTGCGGTGGCATGAATCGGCCCCACGTCGAGAACCGTTTCGCGATGCGTGTAATTGATGCCTTGATAGGCGAGCGCCAGCGCACCCAGAACGATCAACAAAATACCGCCCAAAGAGATTGGTTTCATAGGATTGGCTCCGCGATTAATTTACTACGGTGCGACCTTGCAGCACCCGAATCACCAGGACCACGACCGCCAGGACCAACAGAAGATGGATGAACCCACCCATCGTGTACGAAGTGACGATCCCCAGGAGCCACAAAACCACTAAAATTGTCCAAAGCATCTCAGCCCCTTATCCCTTTTACTGTGTGCACGTTAGAACCGCACTCCCTTGAATCTAGTCAGCGGACACCCTCGCGAATCAGCCGCATCGCTACCCACGAATCAGAATAGTAGTCGGGATCGCTGGGCGTATCTGTTCTGTTGTGCACACATCTGATGACGTGGCGTTGGGTCAGTTTCCGATTACGCGGGTGGTCTCGGTAGGTCGATGCAACACAAAGCTTGAACCCGGCTGCTCCAGCTCGAACTGCAGCCGGTTTACGTACTTGTGACTTCTATGCCTTGCGAGCGGTAAGGGTTCAGGACATCTTCGTCTGAGGCATCGGTGATCAAACGTGTCAGCCGGGAAGCAGCACCGACGAGGTAAGGCAGGGATGTCCCCATTTTTCCAAGCGAAATCAGCCCAACAACTTCCGTTGAAGTCCCTATCATCGCTTGCTTCACGTACGCTTCTTCTCGGTCGCCGACCGTTATTCCGACCTCCGGATGCAAACTGCACATTCCGAGAAAACATAGATCAGCGCGAATGGATTCGATTCCGCGAATGGTCTCGATACCTGTCGTGACCTGCGCTGCTTTATGAAGATTTCCTCCGAGCATCAGCACG
Organism: uncultured Acidobacteriota bacterium; assembly: GCA_963710845.1. Lineage (GTDB taxonomy): Bacteria > Acidobacteriota > Terriglobia > Acidiferrales > UBA7541 > Palsa-295. The sequence goes on from CAVQBU010000018.1 coordinate 5,124, forward strand.
CTCACCTTCGGATGTTCCGCCAACGCAAGCGCAAGCGGCGGGCTGTTGGTAACAATAGTTGTCGAAAGCTCTCTTGAAAGGTAGGAAGCGATTCTTAGATTGGTCGTACCTCCATCAATCAGCACTACCTGACCATCGCGGATCATGTCAGCCGCCGCTCGAGCAATTCCGGTCTTGCTCTCAATATCGATTTGTTGACGAGAAACGAAAGGAACAGCTTCCACTCGGCGAGGCAGGGCGCCGCCGTGTACCCGTTGGATCTTTCCCGAACGCGCCAATTCCGCAGATCTCGACGAATCGTGTCTTCAGAAACGCTATATCGGCTGCTGAGCTCCGCCGCGACGACTCGGCCCTCGCTGCCAAGCAGCTCCAGGATGTGTTGCTGGCGCTCTTCCTTCAGGGCGATTTGGTCTGCTTCAGGTTCCGGTCTCATTCTGCACCATATTGCACGAATATTCTTGAATATGCACGTATGTGCGTATATTATCCGCTTCGTGCATGTTACTTCCATATTCAGCGCTATACAAGTGCCTTCACGAAAGCGCTCGCGTCACGCGGAACCCGATTGATGCACCAACCCAGCCTCCGTCAAGTGCGCGTGAGCGTCTCCGCAGTCTTTCTGATCCACGGACTGATTATCGCCACCTGGGCTTCGAGGATTCCTGCCTTTCAGGCGCAGCTACATCTTTCTCCCGCCGTCTTGGGCAGGTCGCTGATGATGGCGGCAATCGGTTCCGTTTTCGCGATGCCTGCGGCTGGATGGCTCATTCACAAGTTTGGCAGTTTGAGCATCGTGATTGGCTCGACGTTGGGCTTTGGCCTCGCACTTCCCTTGATTGCCGAATCCAATACGGTCCTAACGCTGTCCATCGCTCTTCTTTTCTACGGGGCGATGGGTGGTTCGATGGACGTAGCGATGAATACTCACGCGGTGATTCTCGAGAAACGATACCAGCGTCACATCATGTCCTCATTCCACGCCCTCTTCAGTTTGGGTGGGATGGCCGGAGCTGCGTTAGGGGGATTGGTCGCTTCACATGGGGTTCCGGCCGAGGTTCACTTTCGGGTCAGCGGCATAGCGCTTGTCGCAGCGTCCATCATTGCATTCAGATGGCTTCCGCTTCCCTCAGCATCTTCGGATACCGAGAACGTGGCATCCCGAGGCACAATCGCGTGGTCCATTTCCTTAGGTGCGCTCGCGCTTCTTGCATTTTCGATTATGCTCATTGAAGGTGCGATCGCCGATTGGAGCGCAATTTATCTTCGTACTTCGGTTCTCACCGGGCCAGGACTGGCCGCGCTTGGGTATGCGGTATTCTCAGGCGCCATGGCTGTAGGTCGTTTGGCAGGCGACTATCTCACTGGGAGGCTCGGCCGCGCACACCTGGTATGTTACGGGGCACTTTTAGCAGCGGCGGGACTCGTCTTGGTCTTATTGTTCGGCAACGTGGGTTCGGCGTTGGTGGGATTTACGTGCGCTGGAGCAGGGCTAGCTACGATTATTCCCAATACGTTTGCGGCTGCCGGGAACATTGAAGGCAGCGCACCCGGCCCCAGTCTCGCCGTAGTCACGACCGCAGGTTATATTGGCTTCCTTGCCGGTCCGCCCCTAATCGGATTTGTCGCGCAGCTCTCGACCATTCGTGCCGCGCTATGGATACTTGTCGTCTTGAGCGGGTTGAGCGCTTTCGCATCAACCGCAATGAAAGGAAATTCGCCTCTCAGAAGAACTCCCTGACGTACACGGTCGCGCGACAGAGCGCGGCCGCGTAAGGGAGGCGGCACGCGACGGAACATTCGACGGGTCATTCGGCGTAAGATGTCCGCGCGAATTTCAAGGGATAGGAACCACGTGCCAAAACTTTCCAGATGGATGCTGTGGGTAATCGTGGCGGGGCTGATCTACGTACAGATGCTCCTGACGCTGATGATAGTTCACCGCGAATCGCTCACGTTCGATGAAGGCAACCACATGTTTGCCGGTTACATGATGTGGCACACCAAAGACTACGGACTGAACCCGGAGCATCCGCCATTCGTAAAGCTGCTGGCGACGGCGCCGCTGCTGGGGCGGCCTCTGGGTTCCGGAGTTGAAAGGCCGCGACTTCAAAACCGAGGCGTATTTGAGCGGGCGGGACTGGCTTGCGCGGAACGACGGCGATCGCAACCAATTGGTTTTCGAGATGCGTGTGGCGGCCGGCGTCTTGGCCGTGGCGCTTTCGCTGGTGGTTTTCCTGGCGGCGCGGGAATCGTTCGGGGACTGGGCGGCGATTTTCGCGCTGACGCTGGCCGCGTTCGATCCGAACGTGCTGGCGCATTCGGCACTGGTGACGACGGACATCGGCGTCTCGCTGTTTTTTTTGGCGAGTACGTGGTGTTTCTATCGCTACGTGAGGCAGCCGACGGCGAAGCGGTTGGTGGTAGCCGGCGTGGTGGCCGGCCTCCTGCTGGCGACAAAGCATTCTGGAGTGATGCTGGCGCCAATCCTCGTGCTGCTGATCGCGCGCGAGATCGCAGCAGCGGAGAAAGGAACGCGGGCGCGGGATGCGCTGCGCCTCGCGGGAGCGTTCTGCGGGATTTTTCTGATCGGCGTGCTGGTGCTGTGGAGCTTCTACGGTTTTCGTTACGCTCCGCGGCCGGCGGGACTGCAGATGAGCACGACGCTCGGGGATTACGTGGCGCCGCTCGGGCCGCACATTTCGTGGATCATCAATCTTGTGGGTCGGCTGCACCTGCTGCCGGAGTCTTACCTGATCGGTCTGGTGGACGTAGGGCGGATGGCGCTGTTCTATCCGACATTCATATTTGGGCGGAACATCGCACACGGCGTGTGGTGGTATTTCCCGTCGGTGATTGCGATCAAGACGACGCTCGGACTGCTAGCGTTGGCCGGCCTAGCGGCATATGCGGTAGCGACCCGGAAACTGAAATGGGGACGCGAAGTGGATTTTCTGTTGATCCCCGCGCTGTTCTATCTGGCTGTGGCAATGGTATCGGGGATGAACATCGGGGCGCGGCACCTGTTGCCGTTTTACGCGTATTCGTTCGTGCTGGCCGGCGGCGGAGCTGCGGCGCTGGCGGCATCGAGCCGCAAGTGGTTCGCCGTGTGCTGTCTGGTGCTGGCGGCGCACGTGGCTTCGTCGCTCGCGGCGTTTCCCAATTCCATGGCCTACGCGAACGAAGCATGGGGCGGGCCGGCGAACGTGCATAGGCTGCTGAGCGATTCGAACTCGGATTGGGCGCAGCAACTCTTCCAGGTGAGAGCGTGGCAGCAGCGGCATCCAGGAGAAGAGTGCTGGTTCGCTTATTTTGCGCATCCTGAGATCAACCCGGAAACCTACGGGATCAGTTGTCACCATTTGGCGACCGCGGACACGGGCGGGCTGGGAGGGGCGGACAACGTGCCGGCAGTGTTTGACGGCACCGTGATTGTGAGCGCCGGGGATTTGTCGGGATGCGAGTGGCCGGCGGCATCTCTCAATCCGTACGATGCGTTTCGACGCGCCAAACCAGAAGAAACAATTGACCACGCGGTGATGATCTACCGCGGCCGCTTTGATTTGACGCAGGCGGCGGCGCTCAGCCGCGCGCAGAATGCCACCGAAGCCGTGGGAAAGGGCGACGCTGCGGGGGCACTGGCGCTGGCGGACGACGCGGTGGCGATCGATCCATCTTCAATATTGGGGCACCAGGCGCGGGGAGATGCGCTCGCGGCAATGGGGCAAAAGGAAGAGGCGCGGCAGGAGTGGGACACGGCGCTCAGCGAAGCGCGAAAGCTCGAACCGGGCGCGCAGCAGATGTTCGTGCCGGATCTTGAGAGCAAGCTTAACAAGTACAAGTAGAACTCTCGGCGCGGATTTTTCGAGGAGCTTAAGTGAGAATGCCGCCGGATGGAAACTCCAGCGCCAAAACCAAGGATCGGCGGAAGGCGCACGAATGTGGGGGCGGGAGGAATGCCAGCGGCAGCCTGCCTATCTGCCGGGCGCGCACGATGAACCGTTTTGGCGCCGAGCCGACGTAGTAGAACGGATAGCAAGTGACCAGTGTCAGGGTGTTCTCGCCGGTCGGTTGCAGCACTTGCACGTCGCTCGGCCACACTACCTCGGTTGATTCCACTCGATACACGAACTCGCCGTCCAGCGTGTTGAGCGAAATTTCGTCCCCCACCTGAATATCCTTTAACGGTCGGAAAAAACCGTCACGATGCCCGGCCAACGCCACGTTTCCCGGCTCGCCCGGCATCGCCGTTGCCGGAAGATGTCCGACCGCGCGCTGCAATATTCTGGCTGACTCCCCTTGCACCACGATGGTTTCTAGACCGATGCGCGGAATCTTCATTTCTCCGATCGCATCGCCTGTCGCCACAAGGTGAGGCCCGGGAGTCGCGCGCCGGTTGGAAAACTTCGACTCTTCGATCGCCTGATACGCTCGCGCGTCCACAAAAACGTAACTGGTGTAACCCAGCAACAAAAAAGCCGCCGACACAAAAAAATAATAAGTCCCGCGAAACAAAAATCGCTTCCAGTTCCGCCGCGGCGTTGCGATGGAGGGGCGAACGCTCACTCTGCGCCTTTGCCCGCGTCGGTGGATGGAGACTTTTCGGCGGCGGCGGAATAGCCCGAGCGGGTGCGCGCATGCAATTTGCCCTGGCCTGCAGCAGAGACTTTCACTTCTATTTTTCGAAATGCGTGAGCGTCGTTCGCCTTTTCCGGCGCGAAACCCAACGTGTATTGTTCGCGAAGATCTCGTGCGATTTGCGTCGAGATGCTCGCGACGGTGTTCTTGCTGTCCGGGAAATACGCCACGCCGCCCGTTGCTTTGGCGAAATGCCGCAGCACGCCTGGGTCCACCTCTCCGTCGTCTCCAATTAGGCCCACGGAATAGATGACAACTTGAGATCTCTGCGCCAGCGCCAGAACCTGCGAGAGTTTTTGCACACTGGCGTTGTCTCCGCCGTCGCTGATGATGACCAACGCCTTCCGCTCATAACGGCCGAGTTGCAAATGGACCAGCCCTTCGGCCACCGCGTCGTAAAGCGCGGTTCGTCCGCGCGCGCGCACCGCATAGACGGCTTTAACCAGCTCTTTGGGGTCATCCGTGAAAGGTTTTCCGTTCAAAAGCTCCACCGAAACTTCATCATTGAAATCCACCACGAACATCTCATCCCGCGGATTGCCCGATCGCGCGAACGAACAAACCGCCTCGGCTACTTCCGCCAGCTGCGAACCCATGCTGCGGCTATGATCCACGATCAAGCCCACGGTGATCGGCGTGTCTCCCTGCTGGAACAGCGCAATCTTTTGCAGACGCCCATCTTCGTAGACACGAAAATCTTGCTCGCGCAGTCCTAACACCGCATTGCCCTTCGCATCCATCACGTTCACAGGCAGCGCCACCAGCTCCGTCTGCACCGAGATGGCGGAAGGGGCGGGCGGCCCCGGGCGCGATTGCGCGAAGCTCGCGCGTCCAGCATAAAGCAGCGCGGCAGTGAAAAAACAAAAGCGGCAAATTCGTTTGCAGGATTGTGATCGGACGATGAGTGTCAAAGGTGAAGCTCCTTGCGCCGCGGGATATGAAGTTTCATTCAGCCCCGCGGCGCACCGGAGTTTATTGCGTTTATTAAACCTACGAGAGTCGTTTCGCAGCTAATGCAGCTCCCAGTGACGCCAAGCCCAGCAGCGCAATCAAGGGCACTGTGCTGGCGGTCTTCGGGAGTTCGTCCGTCGCTACCGCCGGCGCAGGAGCCGGATCGTCAGCAACGGGCGCGGTGGTCTGGACCGCTTCCGTTACGGGTACTTCCTTCTGCTCCGGAGTAATGGCTACGATCGCAACTGTATTCAAGTCCGTCGAGTCCGCTGGCAGAGCCGGAACCGGTTCCTTGATCGCGACAGCGAGTTCAATGGCGCGTTGCTTCGGATAAACGAATTCTTGTCCGAAATTATCACCCGGGTAAAACCAAGCCTTCAACGCATCCGGCGCATCGCCCGGCTGCTCGGCGAATTTCACCACGGTGCGGCCCGTCGGTTGCAACCGATAATCGTTAATCGTCAAAATTGTGGCGATCAACTGCGTGCCATTGGCATTGAACACCTGCACGATGTGACGATCGGAACGCGAATCGAGCAGCTTGAAAGTGTAGGTCCCCGCGGGCAGGATTTGCCCCGGGATTTCGACCGGCTGATTGAACGTCATCACGGTCTTCTTATTGTATTGATCAGCGCGCGCGCCAGGAGCTGAAACGGCGCCGACGAGTGACAGTGCAGCGACAACCAGAACTGTATTTACGATTTTCATTAAGATTTTCTCCTGGGAAAGAATAAGAATTACTGGTGCCCAAAGCGGTCTGCTGACGAGAAACACCATGCTACTTGCATCGGCCGGGCAGGTCTGTGCATTAGTGCACACAAGTGGAGTTTTGTCTGAGGTTCACTTTGCGGCGCTTGCCGCGAGAACCGGAGCGGGTGTAACCACCTTCAATTGATTCAGATCGGCCATTACGTCGTGCCAGCGAGCGTCGTCCTTTTTCGTCTCGATCGGCGCGGAAAGATCCCCGTAGAAGCTCAGAATATTGTCGCGCAATTCCGCGGACGTTCGATCGAACTTCCGCTGCGCCAGCTGCGCTAGCAGCTTCGCATAGGTTTCATCTGTGAGCGTGTACTCTGCTGCCACAGTTTGATTGCCGCTGTCGAGGTCCATGTTGGTCAGTTGCGGCGAGCCGGCGCGCACTTCTTCCAGATGGGCGCGATATTGGTCAACGGTGGTGTTGATGCTCTTGAAATACATGTCTTCGCTTTCCGGCGTCGGATTGTTGAACGCCATCGCTTTGAAAGGACCGATCTTTGGCGTGTACAGCAACAGAACCCCGAACACCCGTGTCGTGAATCCCGTCTTCGCGTAATCCTTTCCCCAATCCCTTTCATAATCGGATCGCGAAAGCCGGTACAGGAACTTCTTTTTCGCAAAATCGGGCTCCTCCCGCATCATGTCCTTCTGATGGGTCCGCAGTGCCACCTTCGTCAGCTCCGGGATCATCCGGCTGACTGCAAAGCGATAGGAGCCAACGGCGAGATCCTCGTGCGACAGCACATCTTTCAATTCCAATCCGTACACAATCGGAAATGTCCGCTCCAGCAGCGGCTTCGATACCTGGAATCCGATGAAATCGTGATACTGCTGCGATGCGTAACGATTCTTCGCCACCTGCACCATGTCAAATCCGAACTCGGTTTTCAGATGCGCCGTGTGATCCTGCGCGTACTTCACCGAATTACCGTACTTCGCGCGCAGCTTCGGATACTGCATCGCGACGGCCTCGTTGACCGCCGGATGGCCCGCGACATCGGACGTGTAGTGTGCCAGCGCGCCGAGGGCAAAGGCGTACTCGTCCGCGTCCTGACTCTGCGCCAGCAGCTCGCGCACGAAGTCACCGCTGCGCACGTAATGCACCAGATTGCTGAACTCCACGCTGCCAAACGGGTAGTAGCCAAGATCCTGGATCACCGCACCGCCGTATGCGTAGGCGTGAGCTTCGGTTAGTTGGTCCTCGGTAAGCGTTGGAAATCGCTGCAGCAGCAGGGGCCGGAACTCATCGGTCCACACCAGGTCCACGATCTCCTCGTGGGTGAGCACGGAATATGCGGGCGAAGGGCCCGCGCACGGGAGTACGGCGATTAGAATTGCCACTATGCGAATTGACCAGCGGGCCCGTGTGCCGACTGCAGAGTCATGAGGGAACCGCGTCCTAGTCTGTTTTCCTGAGGTCATGGACGAGTTTTTTCGCCTCTTTCATTCTTTCTTTGTAAAACGACGGGCCAATCAGAAGTTTGTTCGCGCCGGCGCGCAGGTGCTCTCTGACGCCCTTCTTCGACAAAAATAGAGATAAGGCCGTGTACGTCTTGATTTCCTTCTCCAGAAACCTGACGACTCGTTGATTCGAGTCAAGCATCGCCGCCCTCCTACCCGATCAACTCGTTCCGCCTGGGAAAACGAACACCACTCCGCGCAATCGTTCGCTGCAAGCATCGTCTGGAGCGATCGCTCCGCCCACCAGCGCCGCGCCGGAAATATCGGCACGTTTGGTAGCTGCGCACCCCCGGCAGCAAGAAATCTAGATCCGTCCCAGAATCACCAGTATCACCACGATCAGCAACACCAATCCCAATCCGCCCGTCGGGAAATAACCCCACTCGCGGCTGTGTCCCCAGCGCGGGAAAGCTCCCACCAGCGCCAGAATCAAAAATATAATCAAAATCATTCCGAGCATTGTTCTCTCCTCATGCGTTGCCCTCACTTCTTGTGCGTCACCTATTTCTTGATACGTTCTACTCAGCCCTGTTTAAGTCCCTACGCGCATTCGCGACAGCGAGTGAAACAGCCCAAAAATGTCCAGTAGCCACAAAACCGTGGCAATCACCACGACGGCATTCAAAAGCGACTTGATCGATCCCGCCATCGGTATGAAATTGTTCACCAGCCACAGCAGCACTCCCACCACGATCAAAACCATCAATACTTGCAGTAACGGCATAAACTTTGCCCCCTTTTCCTTCGCAGGCCGATACTCCGGCCCGTCCCAAGTTGTCGCACTAAATTTCTGGCTTATTCCCAGACCTGTTACCGGTGGCTAGATGAAGAGGAAATCTGCGATATCCGGTGTGCTTCAGATGAAGGTTCCAAAACTGGTATCCAGCCCGCTACGTTCACTTCACCCACGCCAACATCTTAGAGAATCCCAATGCACATATCTGTTCACTACTGCACACTGCGGCGATTTTGTTTGCAGCAGTGGAGGCGCTTCGGGGAGCGGAGGATTTGTTGGCCCGGGAATGCCCGGCCGGTCAGCGTTCGGCAGCGTGCAATTCTAAACTCGTCGCACCATCGTACTCACGGAATCACGCAAAAAATCTATCACTCCCTCTAATTCTTCACCAGCGAAGGCGCCACCTTCCCCGCCAGCACCGCGTCAATATTATCCAACGCCAGCATCCCCATCGCCGTATTCGTCTCCAAAGTAGCGCTCCCAATATGCGGCAGCAAAAAAGTATTCCGCAGCCCCACATACGCAGGATTAATATTCGGCTCCCCCTCAAACACATCCAGCCCCGCCGCAGCCACCCGCCCCGTCTTCAACGCCGCGATCAACGCCCCATCCTCCACCAACCCGCCCCGCGCCGCATTGATCACAATCGCCCCCGCCGGCAGCAGCGCAATATTCTCCACATCCAGAAAATGATGCGTCTCCGCAGTATGCGGCGCATGCAAACTCAAAAACTGGCTCACCCGTAGCAATTCCTGCAGCCGTGCATGAAACACCGCGTCACCCTCCACCGCCGCCCCCAGCCGCGTCCGATTCGAATAATGTATCTTCATCCCCAACGCTCGCGCCCGCCGCGCCACCGCCTGCCCAATCCTCCCCATCCCAAAAATCCCCAGCACTTTCCCCGCGCAATCCCATCCCAGCAGTCGCGGCGCATCCGGTTTCGCCCACGCGCCGCTGCGCACCAGTTCTTGCGCCTCGTAAGCCCGCCGCGAAGCCCCCAGCAGCAGCAAAATCGCCACGTCCGCCGTCGCATCGTCCAGCACTCCCGGAGTATTCGCAATCGCAATCCCCCGCGCCGCCGCCGCCCCCACATCAATGTGATCGTACCCCACCGAAAATGTCGCAATCACTTTCACCGTCGCCGCCACACGCCCGAAAAATTCCGCATCCAATTTCGCTGGCGGATTAAAAAAAATCGCATCCGCCCCCTCCGCCGCCCGCAGCAACTCTTCCACCGGCGACGCTGGCGCATCCGCAGCAACGCGCCGCACCGTGTAATTCCGCGCAATGCGCGCCTCCACATCCTCAGTAAAATGTCCCAGCACCGCCAAAATCGGCTTACTCATGTCTCGCCACCCTTCCCGCCGCTACGCTTTCGTGGAACAGACACTCTTGGCCGTGCAAATTTCCCGCGCCACGCGATTTTACCCGATTCACGAAAAAAGCCCGACAGCTGTCATCCCGCGCGGAGTCCCGCGCTTTTTCATTCCCGCCGCAGTCTGGCGGGCGCGGGACGCAGTGAGGCCTGCCTGCCGCAGGCAGGGATCTGCTTTTCGCGACAACAGCCACTCCAAAACCAAAATCCCGGTTAAAATCTCCCGAACCCAAAAGCTCCCCACCACAATGTCCTTCCTCCTACGCCCCGCCACCCCCGCAGACATCCCCCACCTGCGCGAAATAATCCACGCCTCCGTCCGCACCCTGCAAGCGCAAGACTACTCCCCCGCGCAAATCGAAGGCGCCCTCCACTCCGTCTATGGCGTAGACACCCAACTAATCGCCGACGGCACCTATTTTGCCGTAGAGCTTGCAGCCCCTTCGCCACCCATCATCGCCTGCGGCGGATGGAGCAAACGCAAAACTCTCTACGGCGGCGATCAATTCGCCCACCGCGAAGATTCCCTCCTCGATCCCGCTCACGACGCCGCCAAAATCCGCGCCTTCTTCGTCCATCCCCAATACATCCGCCGCGGCATCGCCACTCTGATCCTCGATGCCTGCGAACAAGCAGCCCGCGCCGCCGGTTTCACCCGCCTCGAAATGGGCGCCACCCTCAGCGGCGTCGCCTTCTATCGCGCCCAAGGCTACGCCGCCCTGGAAAATCTGCAGGTCCCTCTGAGTAACGGAGAAATGCTCCCCATCGTAAAAATGTCGAAGGAAATCAAACGCCAGTTCTGAGAGCACGGGCTAAGTTGTGCGCTCCCTTCGCTGCGGTGGCGCAAGAGTTTGTCCTTTAAGTTATTGAAAACAATAGGTTGACTATACAATAAAACTTCTGATCAGAAATAAAGTGACAAACCCATCAACTGGATCTATAATTGATGTCGATCGATAACTCGGCTTGCTCCCGATAAACCGGCTTCGGCCACAAAATTCCGGGAGCTAGCTCAAAAACAGGAGAAACAAATGACTACCGCAACAGCACCAGCAGCACTCTCGGTTACATGCCCGGCCTTGTTGGGTATGCAGAACGGAGTACGCGTCTTTACCGGAGTTATGGAAGCCAAAGACTTGATTTCGGTCACGACCGTAGACCACTTCGACTCTAAACTTCTAACAGAGGACCCAAAGCAGGGCTACCAGCGCCCGCCAGAACGCTCTCGCATCACAAAAATCGGCGCTCACCTCATTAAGTCGATTGTTCATGGTGAGGGGCAAAGCGGGGGACTTTTCCCAACGGCGGTCGTACTGGCAGCGCGTTCGCCTCTCAAATTCCAGGGCGGCAAAGTTGTAATCACCGAGCCGCTTCAAGTGATTGACGGGCAGCATCGCATCGCCGGGTTGCGTTACGCGATTGAGGAGAAGAGTACCGACGAGCTCAAAGATTTTCCAATTACGTTTGTCATCATCGAGGTGGCAGACCGAATCGTCGAAATGAATCAGTTCACTATCATTAACGGAACCGCTAAATCAGTACGAACGGATTTGGTGAATTCAATCCTGACCGCGACTGCGGCGAAACGCGGTGATTCCGCCGTTGCGGAAAAGGACCGGTGGAAGGTAGCCGTTACAAGAGTAGTCGAGCGGCTCGACAAGGAACCAACGTCTCCGTGGCACAATTTAATAGTCATGCCTGATGAGGCTGGAAGTCCGAAGAGCACGGGCGGAAAAATCGTTCGTGCGACTTCCTTCATGACCAGTCTTGGGCCGGTGCACGGATGGCTTAAAGAATTCGGTTTCCTTGAGAAGTGCGCCGACTTGAATGCGGAGGCAGGTGTTGTTTATGATGTTGTGGCTGCTTACTGGCTGGCGCTCAAGCAAGTCGCGCCAGTCCCGTTTGCTGCTCCCGATGACTATGTAATTCAGAAGACTCCGGGGCTGTTCTCCTTGCACAAGCTACTGGCGCACCTCCTGCCAGTCATGTTTAAGGGTCACCAGAGTTGGACGAAAGAGAATTTCGTGAAGTTTCTCGAAGGCAGTCCCGAACTTCCCGACAGCCAATTCTGGCATAAGGATGCTGACCGCGCTGCTGCTTACGGGTCAATGAAAGGGTTTCAAGACCTGTATGAATTGCTGCGTGACAGTGTCGAGCCGCAACCTTAAATCAAACATCTGAAGGAGAAAGCCCCGCTGAAAGGCGGGGCTTTCTTTTTTAAAGGCGTTTCCTTTTCCGTGAAGAATCCAGGCCGCAACGTAACATGAGCATCAAGCAATCTATCTTCGGTGAGGTCGCGCTTCGCGCCGGCTCGCAGACGGCTGATGTAGATCTTGGAATTCTACTTCCGCGTCTCCTATTCTTCGACACGGTGATAGTTAAGTCGGCCCGGCTCCGCGAAATCCCGTTCCTCGTACGAGCGTTTGGACAAGCGGGATTTCGACATTTATTTGACTCCGGTATTTTGAAATTCTCCAGCGAGTTCACGTCAATTATTACCGACGTCGCTCGCAACGGCGTCCGCGAACTACCCCTCTCTCAATTTTCATTCGGGGTGGTGCAGGTACAAGATCGGGAAGGTATCTTGTGGAGGGGATTGCGGCCGCTTCAGGGCATACCCGGTTTGAAGAATGCAGACCGAGCCGTATTGGAGGACACGGTCATAGCTGGGCTGATTAGGCCGGCATCAGATCACGGCGCTCAGATCCAGGCCCAAATCGAGCTTGACCTTCGCAGTAACACCCCCGCTTTGAAAGCAGCGATTTTGGAACAGTTGATGATTAAAGTTGGCGCGGCTGATCGGAAGCTAGAGGTGCACGTAGAGGAGATACGTGAGCGCGTTTTCCGCGTGGTTACCAACTTGACCGATAATTTTGGGATGTCCGAACGAGAGGCGCATGACATCCTGGCACCCTCGATTACTGCCGTCGCAAATCTGAATCAGCGAATCGCAGACATGTCGGCATACTCGGCGATCACGGGCTTCAAGGACTCAGAAGCTCCACTCTTGTTCGGCAAGCTTGCTGGCATCATCGCTCCGCAAAATCCGAGGCCAATCGAGGAACAGTTTGCGCGAGTCATCACAATCGCGAACGTTCCGGATTTCGTGACAGACAAAAGGATCGACGTGGATCGCCTTCTACGGGCAAGGGAAAGTGCAGAATGTCGCGACTTTCGAGCGTGGTTATCTGAACTAGAAGGAGTGACCGACGCTCAAGTCGCAGACATGGTAGGCGGAGTCAGAAATGAAATCGCTTCGATGATCCGCACTGGGACGGGAAAAACCATAAGATTGGCGCTGACAACGGCCATTGGTCTGATTCCCGGGGCCGGGCTGGTCGCCGGTCCGATTGCGGGCGTGGTTGACACGTTCTTAGTGGAAAGGATGTTTCCAACTTCAGGAGCGCTTGCGTTCCTAACCCATACCTACCCGTCTCTTTTTACTTCTCCCTAGTAGGGTGGCCCACCCCTCCGCACCGCCCAAACGAGTCCGTTGAATCTCAGGGTGCCGCATCCCTTCGGTTTTTGAAAGGTGCTGATTTAGACGCTCCGCCACCAACCAATCCAACGAACC
>CAVQBU010000019.1:0-267231 GCA_963710845.1 uncultured Acidobacteriota bacterium
GCCAGCGCAGCGTGACGGGGCTGTTCATGGGATGACGCAGCGGTGCGCCGGTGCGCTGGGCTTCCTCATACGCGGCTTTCAGCTCGAAATACCAGCGGGCTTGGCGATCGGCATCATCGATCAGCATCATGCGGTCCTCGTATTGCAATCCCATTGCTTGTTTCTTGATCACTTCGGTGTCTTGGCGGATGAAGCGCGGGCCGAATACATTAATGATGAACGAGACGATCGGAAACCACGGCAGAATATTCCACGCGGCGCAGAAATCCAGTCGGCAGAAATCGCGGCGGATGGGAGTGACCGTGGTGCGGCTGGAAAGCCAGTAACGTCCGGCGCGAATTTGTTCGAAACGCTGATTGGGCAGTGTGAAATCGATCATGGTGGTGGCCGGTTCGCCGGTGAGCAGCTTCAAAATTTTGTAGGGAGCGCTGTTTGCGGATGGCGCGTGCGGGCTCATGCGAAAGCCGTTAGGGATCGGCTCAAAAGTTTTTTCCTTGTTGCGAATGCTGTGGCGGGAACGCCACCACCAGGCTTGGTGCACGAACGGACCGTGCGCCGGATCCATCAGCCCGATGATGGCCTGGTCCACGCCACAGGGCAGGTCGGCATAGAGGTGCGCGATTTTGTAGCCGGAGCTGAAGACGGGCAATTCTGGCGGCGCGGGCGGCTGATCGTTGCCGGCGCGGCCTTCGGGATTGTTCATGAACGCCCAGACGTAGCCGTCGCGTTCTTTGCACCGGAAAGCTGCCCGCGTAGATTCGTTCGCACTTTAATTTCGAATCGTCGGTGAGCGATGGAATCGTGCGGCACTGGCCGGTGTGTGCATCGAATTGCCAGCCGTGATAGGCGCACTCCACGGTCTTGCCGTCGAATTGGCCGAAGGAAAGTGGAAACGCGCGGTGCGGGCACACGTCGCGCAGCGCGAATGGTTTTCCGGCTGCGTCGCGGCCCAGCACCAGCGGCACGTCCAGCAACATCGCGCGCACTAGTTTGTGCCGCCGCACCTGTTCGCTGTGCAGCGCGGGATACCAGAAGCCCCACAGCATGTCGCTTGAGCTCGCGTTCGTGCGCGAAGAAGTGGTTTCATTCATGGACGGGCGAGTATCGTAGTACAGCAAGCGTCCGGAACAAAGAGCGAGACACTTGTCACAGCTGGAGAAAGAAGTGGTAGTGGGTGAGGGTGCTGCCCCCTCCCGGCACGCTGATCTGGCGTTTACCGGGGTTTATAAGACCCCGCTGCACGGCTGGTGCTACCCACCGTTTGGCAGAGTCGTATTATGGGTTCAAGTCGCATGCCCGAAGATTACTCCGCGAGATGAGCAATGTCACTAATGAAGAAGCCCAGACGACGCTAGACGCCGCATAAACAGCTAAACGGACGCTGAGCCGCACATCATCCCTCTGCGGCCTGTTTGACTAGTGGCTATTTTGCCGCTATTCTTGTCCCAGTGACGACTGCGATGTTTGCTTCATTCTATTAGCGACACCTCTCGACCCCGCCCGGGGCCGCGCTTCCGCGTATGTGCATCCATTTTCCGATTTCCCTTTTCGATTTTCTGCATCTTTGAGGTATCGCCATGGCGAATTTGACGCTGTTCCAAAAACTCGAAAATATCGAGTCGAAGTATGAAGAGCTGACCCAGCAGCTTTCCTCGCCCGAAGTGCACAACGATTCGGCGCGTTTCCAAAAGCTCGCCAAGACGCACGCGGACATGGCCGAAATGGTGGCGAAATACCGCGAGTGGAAAGAAATTGAAAAAGGCTTGCTGGGTACCAAGCAAATGCTGGTGGAAGCGGAAGACGCCGAATTGAAGCAAATGGCGCACGACGAAGAACACGTGCTCGAAGGGCGCCGCGAAACCGTGGAACGCGAGCTGAAATTTCTGATGCTTCCCAAAGATCCGAATGACGACAAGAACGTGATCCTGGAAATTCGCGCCGGCACCGGCGGAGACGAGGCTTCCCTTTTTGCCGGAGAACTTTTCCGCATGTATTCGCGCTACGCGGAATCGCAAGGCTGGAAACTGGAAATTCTGGAAAGCTCGCCGTCGTCCATCGGCGGCATGAAAGACGTGGTCGCCGCGATCCAGGGCAACAAGGTTTATTCGAAACTGAAATACGAAAGCGGCGTGCATCGCGTGCAGCGCGTGCCGGCAACTGAACAGCAGGGGCGCATTCACACCTCGGCCGCAACCGTCGCGGTGCTTCCCGAAGCGGACGAAATTGACATCAAGATCGAGGCAAAAGATCTGCGCATTGATACTTTCTGCTCATCGGGACCCGGCGGGCAATCCGTGAACACCACATATTCCGCGGTGCGCATCACACACATTCCCAGCGGCCTGGTGGTGTCGCAGCAAGACGAAAAATCGCAAATCAAGAATCGCGCCAAGGCCATGCGCGTATTGCGCGCCCGCCTATATGAAATGGAGCAGAACAAGCAGCACGAAGCCATTGCCGCCGAGCGTCGCGACCAGATCAAGACCGGCGACCGCTCCGAAAAAATCCGCACCTACAATTTTCCGCAGAATCGCGTGTCGGACCATCGTATCGGTTTGACCTTGCACCAGCTCGATCAAGTGATGGAAGGCAAGCTGGGGCCGATCGTGGACGCGCTCTCGACACACTACGAATCCGAGCGGTTGAAGCAGGAACTGGTCGAAGCGTAAGCGCGAGCGCAGCGAGCGGTCTGCTTTTCGCGCAAATGCTAAGGCAAAGCAGATCCCTCCGGCAAAAGGCGCCTGCGGGATGACAATTTGGGCGTTTTCCCGCAGAGTGTTTAGCCGCTGAAGTTCGGAATTTGCAGTCGCCACGGTCATGCAATTTTGCCTGTGCGAATATCTTCCACGGCTGAGAGTGGTAGTGCCCCGACCATCGTGCCAAATTCAGATGCAATGGACATACGCGGCGCGCTAAAAGAAGGCATGGCGCAACTGCGCAGTGCGCAGATTCCTTCGCACACGCTCGCCACCGAGCTGCTGCTGATGCACGCGCTGCAACGCGATCGTGCATGGATCTATAGCCATCCCGAAGAATTGATAGATACAGCCGCGGCGGAGAGATTTTTAGCGCTGATTGCGCGGCGCGGCGCAGGAGAACCGGTGCAATATCTCACCGGCAAGCAGGAATTCTGGGGACTCGAATTCGAAGTAACCCCGGCCGTGCTGATTCCTCGCCCGGAAACCGAGCACGTCATGGAAGTTGCGCTCGCGCGTCTCGGCGAACGCGGAATCAAAATTCACATGGACACAGGCGCGCCACGCGAAACTTTGCGCGTGGCTGACGTCGGTACAGGCTCCGGCTGTCTGGCCGTCGCATTGGCATGGGAATTGCCGCATGCCGAAGTCTTCGCCACTGATATCTCCGAGCGCGCGCTCGAAATTGCGAGCCGGAACGCCGCGCGCCACAAAGTCGCCGATCGCATTCACTTCGTGCAGTGCGATTTGCTGACTGGTCTTGAGAATGCCGACGCGAGCGGCGTAGGGGCGCGGCATGCCTTGTCCGCTTCAGCACATAACCCATCGCTCTTCGATCTAATCGTCAGCAATCCGCCCTACATCGCGCGTGACGCAGCGGATCAACTGCAACGCGAAGTGCGCGACCACGAACCGCACGCCGCGCTTTTCGGAGGGCCCACGGGCGTCGAAATGTACGAGCGCTTGATTGATCAGGCGCGCGAACTGCTGCGCGACCGCGGCATTCTGGTCCTCGAACTAGGGCACGATTCCGCGCAACACGTGCGCAGAATTTTCGACGCGCAACCTGCTTGGGCGAAAATTGCCATCACCATGGATCTCGCCGGGATTCCGCGGGTGCTCTTGGCCGAACGCGCGCGCTAGTTTCCGCGAAACATTCTTGCCCACCCTGGACGCGCAGTGATTTAAGCTGGCGGTTGCCGCCATGACCAAGCTGGCACAATACCGCGCGAAGCACGATGCGCCGCTCGAAATCGCGGCGCACGCCTCCGCCTCCATTCTGCACGTTGATATGGATGCGTTTTTCGTTTCGGTAGAGCTGCTGGCGCGTCCCGAGTTGTGCGGGAAGGCTGTGATCGTGGGAGGCCAACGCGATCAGCGCGGGGTCGTGACTTCCGCAAGCTACGAAGCACGAAAATTCGGCGTGCATTCGGCGATGGCGCTGCGCAGGGCCGCGCAATTGTGCCCGCACGCAGTGTTTCTCGATCGTCACCACGAGCTTTACGGCGAATGGAGCGATCGCGTGGCCGCGATTTTGGGGAAATTTTCGCCGATCGTGGAAATGGCTTCGATTGACGAAGCCTATCTCGACCTCGCTGGAACGGAACGCTTGCACGGCCCGCCACTCGCCGCGGCGCACAAACTTCTGCAGCAAATCACCGCGACGACGGGCCTGCCCTGCTCGGGCGGCCTCGGCGCGACGCGCCTGGTGGCAAAAATCGCAAGCGAACAGGCCAAACCGCGCGGCTTGGTGTGGGTACCACCCGGCAGCGAAGCGGCATTTCTCGCGCCACTCGCCGCGCGGCGCATTCCAGGAATCGGCAAAGTCACCGACGAAGCTTTGCGCGGCCTGGGCATCGAAACCATCGCGCAATTGCAGAATGTTCCGCTCGAACGCCTGGAAGAAACTTTCGGGCAATGGGGCACGGCGCTATTCCGCAAAGCGCGCGGCATCGATTCCTACGAATTCTTCGTGGATGCAGAGCCAAAATCGCTCTCGCACAATCAAACTTTCGGCGAAGATACGCGCGACCGCGAGCTGCTGGAATCCACGCTCAGTTATTTGTGTCAGAAAGCAGCGAAGCGTTTGCGCGACGCGGCGCTTCACGCGCGAACGGTTACGCTCACGGTGCGTTTTGCCGATTTCACCACGATCACGCGGAGCCACACGCTGGCCGAGCCTTCTGACCTGGATACAGTTTTTCTGAAGGCGGTGCGCGAGCTTTTCCAGCACGCGTGGAACGGTAAGGCGCTGCTCCGTCTGGTGGGTGTGGCGCTGAGTTCGTTCTTGGCAGGCTCCGCGCAATTTGATTTGCTCGATCCCGAACGCCGCGAAAAACTCGAACGCCTGGCGAGGGCCACGGACAAGCTGCGCGACCGCTTCGGATTCTCCAAATTACAGTTTGGCGGGTCGCTGCCGATCCGCGACGATTCCGAATAGGAACCGGCAGGAATCTGCGCGGCGGCGCGCGGAGCTGGACAAACAAGTTGCATCGCTTAATCCGATTCGGTTTCTTGCCTTATAATCGCAACTCTCATGTCGATCACTCCAGCGCCTTCACAAGAAGTGAAACGAGGACTCTTCCAGCGCTTGCGTGCGTTCTGGATCCGCATAACCGAAGGCTTCCAGCTCGAGCAGCTCTGGGGGCAATTCAAATCGGAAGCGCAGGCGGGCTACGTCCTGTATTCAAAGGACGTGGACTGGGAAACGATCGCGCGCGAAAAATCGAAGTTCAAACGCATGCTGTTGTCGGGCTGGGCGCTCTTTCAAGCGATGCTGATGAAGCTTTCGCCCGCCCGGCGAGTCCTGCTGGTTTTCGCTTTGTTGCTCGTGGTTTTCCATCCGGACGTGCGCTGGGGCAACAACGAGATCAATTTTGATTTTGTCGGAGTGGCCGCGCTGATTCTTTTCATGCTGCTGGCGCTGGAACTGGCCGACCGCGTCACCATGAAGCGCGATCTGGAAATCGCCCGCGAAATTCAGCAATGGCTGGTACCCAGCGAACCGCCGCAGATCACCGGAATCGATATCGCGTTTGCCACGCGACCACAAAACACGGTTGCCGGCGATTATTACGATGCATTTTTGCGGCCGGTGCCAGGTGCAGACGCGAGTACGCCGTCCCTCCTGGTGGTCGTCGCCGACGTTGCGGGGAAAAGTGTGCCCGCTGCGCTGCTGATGGCGACATTTCAATCGGGCTTGCGCGCGCTTTCTGCGACACCCGCGACTCTCGATGAGATTGTCTTGGGTTTGGAACGTTATGCGCGCGCGCACAGTTTGGAGGGGCGCCGCTTCACCACGGCATTCATCGCGGAAATTGACCCGCAAACACGCTCGATGCGTTACATCAATGCCGGGCACAATTATCCGATTCTGCGGCGCGCATCGGGGAGCGTTGAGCGGCTGGAAATTGGCGGACCACCGTTTGGCGTGCCGCTATTTACGGACAGCGAGATTCCCTACGGCGTGGGTCGCGCCCAGTTGGAACCCGGCGATTTGCTTTTCATTTTCACCGACGGCGTTGCCGAAGCGGTGAACGATAAAGGCGAGGAGTTCGGCGAACCGCGGATCGTTCCTGCGATTCTTTCCGTGCCTGGGGGTACCGCCGCTGCCGTTCTGAATCGCGTGATGAGTGACGTGAACACTTTCGTGGGTTACGCGCGGCAGCACGATGACATTACCGCTCTCGTCCTGAGAATAGTGCCGTAACACGGCGCAGGATTTGCTTCAGGATTCCACTGGGCCAACGCGCCGGGAAAAATCTCAAAACTTCCAACCCGGGCGCGATTCCCTCATAATCGCGGCATGAACGCGCGCGCATTTGCACAGCGCATCTGCCAGACGCTGCGCTCCAAAGGCCATCAGGCCTATTTCGCGGGCGGCTGTGTGCGCGACATTCTGCTGCACCGCGAGCCCGCCGATTACGATGTGGCTACTGACGCGACTCCCGAGCGCGTCGAGCAGATTTTCCCGAACAGCCTGCTGGTGGGAGCAAAGTTCGGTGTCGTCGTGGTGGTGCAGGAACCGGAGGCGGGCGAACCGTCAGAGAGTCGTCCCGTGACGGTGGAAGTGGCGACCTTTCGTTCGGACCTAGGCTACAGCGACGGCCGGCACCCCGATAAAGTGGTGTATTCATCAACGCCGCAGGAAGATGTCCAGCGGCGCGACTTCACAATCAACGGGCTATTGCTCGATCCAGAAACGAACGAAGTTCTCGACTTCGTTGGCGGACGCGATGATCTGCGGGCCGGAATCATTCGCGCCATTGGCCAACCTGAACAGCGATTCCGCGAAGACAAGTTGCGAATGCTGCGCGCCGTTCGTTTCGCGGCGCGATTCGGATACACGATAGAGCCGGAAACTGTGCGCGCAATTCAGAAGCTCGCTCCCGAAATCAATCAGGTTTCAGCGAAACGTCTGCGTGACGAACTGACCAAGCTGCTCACCGAAGGCGCAGCACGCCGCGGATTTGAATTGCTGGACGAAACGCGCTTGCTGCCCGAGCTTCTGCCCGAAATTTCGCGGATGAAGGGAGTGGAACAGCCGCCGCAATTCCATCCCGAGGGCGACGTGTGGATTCATACGCTGCTGATGCTGGAAGGATTGCCCGCAGGTTCTTCGTCAACCCTCGCGTGGGGCGTGCTACTGCACGACGT
This sequence comes from uncultured Acidobacteriota bacterium, assembly GCA_963710845.1. Taxonomy (GTDB): domain Bacteria; phylum Acidobacteriota; class Terriglobia; order Acidiferrales; family UBA7541; genus Palsa-295. The sequence goes on from CAVQBU010000019.1 coordinate 7,353, forward strand.
CGGCAAGCCGCCAACGTTTGCGCCGCCTACTGGACCGAACGGCCGTATCCGTTTCGATCGGCATGTAGAAGTCGGCACCGTCATGGCTGAAGAGATCTGCGAGCGGCTGCGCTTTTCGAACGACGACACCGCGCAGATCGCCTCGCTAGTGGCCAACCACCTGCGATTCAAGGACGCGCCGCAGATGAAGCGCTCGACCCTGAAGCGCTTTGTGCGGCTGAACCGGTTTGAGGAGCATATGGGGCTGCACCGGCTAGATTGCTCCTCGAGTCACCGCAATCTGGACAACTATGAGTTCATGCGGCGCTTCTTGGCCGAGACTCCGCCGGACGAGGTCCATCCAGTCAGACTGCTGTCCGGCGATGACCTGATAGACATGGGGTTCCATCCGGGGCCGGAATTCAAAGAGATCCTAAATGCTGCCGAAGACGCTCAATTGGAAGGCAAAATCAGGACTCACGACGACGCGTTGATATGGGTTAGGCAGTATTATCAGGCGCCTTGAGTTTAGGATAATGCCTTTGCTGTCAGAGATATATGCAGCCACCGGCAGAACAGGAATCGCTTTACTACACGGTCTTAGTGTGGTATTGTAAGGTTTCCTGCTACAGCATAACGAAACTTCGGGAAATCTTTTTCCATCTTTCTGCATCTAACCTTTTTGGCAGCCGATTAGCTGCCTGACGGGTCTTATTGCTTTTGTGGCCCAGGGAGAAACACGGTGACTAAATCTAATAGGGTTATACCGCAAGAACTTCCGATTCTTCCGGTTCGCGACACGGTTCTGTTTCCGGGAGCGGTGCTGCCGCTGCCGGTCGGCCGCGAGAGTTCGCTGGCTTTGCTGAACTCGCTCGAAGCAACGGAGAAGATTCTAGGCGTAGTGGCGCAGCTCGACCCTCGCGTGGAAGCGCCCACCGGTACCGACCTGCACAGCGTCGGGACGCTGGCGAAAGTTCACAAAATGGTGCGCATGCCCAACGGGAACGTAGTCGCGTTTCTGGAGGGAATTGAACGTATCCGCGTGATGGAAGTCCTGGGATTCACGCCGTTCATCAAGGCGCGCGTGGAATCGCAGCCAGACCTGGAAGATCAACGCGACGCCGAATTGACGGCGCTCGAGCGCAACGTCCAGGAATTGTTCCGCGAAGTTGTGGCGCGTTCGCCGCAGCTTTCCGACGACCTGCAAACCGAAGTGATGGGCATTGATTCGCCGGGACGCCTGGCGGACTTTGTTACGTCCACGCTTCCTTCGCTGAGCACCATGATCCGGCAGGAATTGCTGGAAACTTTCAGCGTGCGCAAGCGCCTGGAAGCGTTGATCAGCGAATTGACAAAAGAACGCGAAGTGCTGGATCTGCGCAACAAGATTCACGATCAGGTGCAGGAGCAGGTGAACCAGAGCCAGCGTGAATTCCTGCTGCGCGAACAGATGAAAGCAATTCAGAAGGAACTCGGCGAGTCCGATGACGGGCAAGCTGAAATTGATGAATTGCGCAAAAAGGTTGAAGCATCCGGCATGTCCGCGGAAGCCAAGAAGGAATGTGACCGCGAACTGAAGCGCCTGGCGAAGATGACGCCGGCGTCCGCGGAGTACATGGTGGCGCGTACTTATCTGGAATGGATGACTTCGTTACCCTGGAATAAAACTTCCGGGACCGAAGACATCAACATTCCGAACGCGCAGGCCATTCTCGACGAAGATCACTACGACCTGGTGAAAATCAAGAATCGCATTCTCGATTATCTGGCCGTGAAGAAATTGCAGCCGGGCATGAAAGGACCGATCCTGTGCTTCATTGGGCCTCCGGGCGTCGGCAAGACGTCGCTCGGCAAATCCATTGCTCGAGCGCTAGGCCGCAAGTTCGTGCGCATTTCACTGGGCGGCATGCACGACGAGGCGGAAATTCGCGGGCACCGGCGGACTTACATCGGCGCTTTGCCCGGCCAGATCATTCAGGGCATTCGCCGTGCAGAGACGATGGACCCCGTCCTGATGCTGGACGAGGTAGACAAGCTCGGCCGTGATTTCCGGGGCGATCCTTCGGCGGCGTTGATGGAAGTGCTCGACCCGGAACAGAACGCGACGTTCCGCGATCACTACCTCGACGTGCCGTTTGATCTTTCGAAAGTGCTCTTCATCGCCACGGCGAACTGGCTCGATCCGATTCCGGAGCCTTTGCGCGACCGCATGGAAATCATTGAGCTTTCCGGCTACACGGAAGAGGAAAAAGTCCACATCGCGAAAATGTTTCTGATCGCCCGGCAGGCAAAAGAGAACGGCCTAGCGCTGGGCGAGCAGATCGAATTCACCGATGAGGCTTTGCACGAGCTCATCCGCCACTACACGCGGGAAGCAGGCGTGCGCAACCTGGAGCGCGAAATCGGCACTCTGGTTCGCAAGCAAGCGCGGCGTTTGGCGGACGGCAAGACGGACAAACTGCTCGTCACGCCCGAAGTGATTCGCGAAGTGCTGGGCATTCCGAAGGTGCATCTGGAAAAAGAAGTGGAAGAGCGAGTGCAAAAGCCGGGAGTTTCCGTCGGCTTGGTGTGGACACCGGTGGGCGGCGACATCGTCTTCATCGAAGCGAGCAAGATGCGCGGCGGGAAGACGTTTACGATGACCGGCCATCTGGGCGACGTGATGCAGGAGTCCATGCGAGCAGCGCTCACATGGGTTCGCGCGAATACTGAGCGCTACGGAATTGACCCGGACTTCTTCCGCAAGCAGGACATCCATATTCACGTGCCGTCGGGCGCGGTACCGAAGGATGGGCCTTCTGCGGGAGTGGCGATGGTCACGGCACTGGTAAGCCTGCTGACGGGCAGGGCCGTTCGTCCGCGCGTGGCGATGACGGGAGAAATTTCTCTCTCCGGAATCGTGCTGCCGGTGGGCGGAATCAAAGAAAAAGTACTGGGAGCGAAGCGCGCCGGAATTCGGGAAGTCATTCTGCCTTCGGAGAACGAGCCGAATGTGCTGGAGGATTTGCCGGAGGAAATGCTGGAAGGCATGAAGGTGCACTTCGTGCGCACGGCGGAACAAGCTCTCGAAATTGCGCTGGGCAAGTTCGAGAAGAAGGTGCGTCCTGTAACTGGCGGCCCAGTCGGTGAAGATCGGCCGCCGCTTGCCGGACCGATTCACTAATCCGCTTCACTAGATTTAACCCCCCAGGGAGCGGTAAGAGACAGCCAACAAAAGGCCCGGGAAAATTCCTTCCCGGGCCTTTTCTTTTTCGCGCACGAAAAGTGATTCCTCTTGCGGCGCGCGGCGCAATCGCGTACAGCTTGAAAAGTTCCAATGCCCTATCGCCCAAGAGAACTCGTGGTGCGCGCGCGCGAAGCTGCGGCGCGATTGTTAGCTACGCTGGACCACGATGAACTTGTCCCGCGTTTTCTGGATATGTACGCAGCGGAGAATCGCCGCCCAGGACGCGCCGACCAGCCCGCACATTACCGCGAACAACTTGAGACGATTCGCCGCGAGGCTCTACTGGCGATGGTGCTGCGAGCCGAAGCGGCACTGCCGACGCGCCTGAAAGTGCATGTAACCGTTCGCGAGACGAAGTGGCGGGTGAAACCGAAGAAAGGGAAAAAATCCGGCAAAGCTAAGCGCTCAAAAAAGAAAAGCACGCGGAAACCAGGGATGGACCTCGCGATCCCGCTGCTCGACCTATTCCGCGAGGAATTCTTCGTCGCGCTAGGCCAGGCGCTGCGTTGGACCGACGAAGACGCGCAGGCGTTCTGGCACGACCTTGAATTGTATGAAAGCCTCGCGGCGAGCGAGACGCGGTGTTCGGCCAGACGCGCCATCGCCTCCGGGCCTTTTGTAGATCGCACCGCGCTTCTGCTGGATCCTTCGCTGATGGAGCAGGCCCGCCGCGCCGCGGGAAAGTTTCAGATGGAACTGAACTCTGCCGCCGATCGCGTGCTGCGCGGCGTATTCTCCCGCCGCCGTACAAACTGATCGAGAGGGCTGATCACGCAGGCTGATCATGCCGACGAATCACGATGAATGATCGCGCCGGCGCAATCAGTACAACCCGCGCGGTCTTACGGACGCGCTTCGAGCACGAGGTTGAACGGCGTCTCTGTTGCACGCCGCACCCGCGTGAATCCCGCCGAATGCAGCACCTTCGCCAGCCGGCCCTCGCCAGCCTGGGCTCCCAGACCCAAGCCAACCTCCTGCGAAAGTGAAGCAGGAGTGCACAGCATTGTGGAAGCGGAATAAAAGACGCGTCCGATCGGATTCAGATTGTCCTCGAGCTTGTCGTTCGCGAACGGTTCGACGATCATCCACGTTCCATTCGGAGCGAGCGTTTCCAGAACGTGCAGCGCGGCGCCTTCGGGATCGCCCATGTCGTGCAGGCAATCGAAAAACGCCACGAAGTCGTAGCCCTTGCCCGGATACTGCTTCGCCGATGCCACTTCGAATTTCACGCGATCGGAAACGCCCGCTTTGGCCGCAGCTTCTCGCGCTAATTCGATCGAGCCTGCGTGATAGTCGAAACCGACGAAGGTGGATTTCGGATACGCCTGCGCCATCAGAATCGTGGACGTTCCCAATCCACAGCCGACATCGGCGACGCGTGCTCCCGCTTTCAATTTTGCTTCGGTGTCGCCGAGCGCTGGAATCCATTCGTTGATCAAGTGGCCCCGGTAGTTCGGGCGGAAGAATCGCTCGGTCCCAACAAACAGGCAGGCGTCGTGTTCGTGCCACCCAACTCCTTTGCCGGTCTGAAATGCGGAGGTGATTTTCGGAATGCCCTTGATCGTCGCTTCCACAGCCTGAAAAAATCCGGGCAGGAACACAGGGCTGCTCTCATCGGCCAGCGCCAGCGCTTGCTCGGGAGGCAAGGTGAAGCGGCCGGTAGCGGCGTCGTAGGTGATGAATCCGCCGGCGGCCTGTGCGGACAGCCATTCGCGCACATAGCGCTCGGTGGTGTTCGTTTTGGAGGCGAGTTCCGCCGACGTGATCGGTCCGGCGCCGGCCATGGCTTTGTAGAGGCCCAATTTGTCGCCGATGACGATGAGCGCGGTGTTAATCGCAGCACCCATTTCACCGACGGCTTTCATCATGAAATCGTGGAGCTTTGCTTCGTTTACTGCTTGTGGTGCGGTAGCGGACATGAACGTTCCTCCTGCGTGAGCGTGGGCTGGGAAACGTCTTGGGATTTGCGCCGAGTCTATCGTTGCGTGTAGGGCAAGTCAATCGCGGATGGTTGTGCCACTCCTGCCGCGATTTTGTTATTCTCGCGCCCGTGCAGATACTTTTTTACATTTTGGTCGTCGCGCAGGTAGCCATCGGTTTGTATTCCCTCTGGGAAGGCTTTGCGTGGTTCCAGATGGTGCGGCAGAGATTAGCTTCGCATGCAGGCTTCTACACGCCGGCGACGGCGCTGATCTGTCCGTGCAAAGGCAACGAGCGCGGGCTGGAAGAAAATCTGCTGGCGCTCACGCGCTTCGATTATCCGAACTACGAAATATATTTCACGCTCGCCACGAGCCTCGATCCTGCGCTGAAGGTAATCGAACGCGTGAAGGCCGCGAGCCAGAAGCCCGTGCATATCGTCATCGCTGGACCGCCCACGGACTGCGGCGAAAAAGTTTACAACTTGCAGCGCGCCGTGGAAGCCTTGCCGGCCGAAAAATTCGAAATGCTCGCGTTTACGGATTCCGATGTGCGTCTGCCGCGCGGCTGGCTGACCAAGCTGATTGCGCCCCTGAACGACGGGCGCATCGGCGCCACCACCGCCTATCGCTGGATTATTCCCAGCGGGTCGGGAATGGAATCGCTGGCGAGCTGCTTTGCGTCGGCGTGGAATGGCGCGGTCGCAACCATGCTGGGCAAACCCAGCGGAAATTTCTGCTGGGGCGGCGGCACGGCGATTCGCCGCAAGACTTTTGATGACGTGAATGTGCTGGAGGCGTGGAAAGGCGCCGTCAGCGATGATTTCGCGATGACTTACGCGCTCGAACAATCCGGCAAACCGATCGTCTTCTGCCCGGAGTGTCTCGCCGCCACGCTGCATCCCTGGACCGGCACGGAGCTGCTGGAATTCACCAATCGCCAGATTCTGATTACCCGCGTTTATTCGCCGCGCCGCTGGCAATTTGGAGCCGCCGCGCATTTGAGCTATTCGCTGACGCTGCTTTACGCGGTATACGTGATCCTCTACAGCATGGTGGACGTGGATCCCTGGGGCCAGCTGCTGCTCCTCACGCTCGCGATTCCATTGCTCGCGGCAATGAAAGGCGCGATGCGGACGATTGCAGTGAGTGAAGCGATGCCGGAGTCGAAAGCGAGGCTGCAGGAATGGAGCTGGGTGAGCCCGGTGTTTGCGCCGGTGGTGCCATTTTTATTTTCGTGGAATTTTATTATGTCGCTGCTCACGAAGAGCATCCGCTGGCGCGGCATTCGCTACGAGCTGGTGACGCCTAACATGACGCGCATCATCAAACGCTGAGGCTCGGCTGTGTTTCGGCGACCGGTGCGAACGCGCGCTGAATGCGGCCCAAATAATAGCCCGTCGCAATCCCAGCTGGAATTGTTAGCCACCATCCCGCACGCAGAACAGCGTCCGCACCAACGAGCGGAAATAATACCGAGGCGTAATTTGGCGGCAGCACGAGCGCTACGCGCCTGCTGCAAATCCCCAGTGCGACAACTACGACCGGCGCAAGAATTCCGGCGGCGAATGCCCAGTGCATCGGAGTTTTACATTTCAACGCCAGCATAACGCGGCGCAGCAGCAGACCAAAAAGCAGCGCGGTGGGCGCGCCGAACAAGTATCCGTACACAATTAGGGTTAGAAAACCTTCGGTCGCTTCGCGCATCAAGTCTTGCGACGAGATGAGGATCATGTTCTGGCACCATACCGCGAGAACCATGAAGAAGCAGCCCAGCGCCCAAGCCGCCAGGTAGTAAATCAGGCTGCCGCGGCGGGTCATATGCGCCGCTGAATATTTGGGAAATCGAGCCAGACTTTCACTCCGCAGAAGTGCGAGCCTTCCGTGCAGATGGGCGTGGAGATTCCGGCGCGAAGATGGCAAGGAGGCCCGATATACCGCGCGAGCTCCGGAAAAATCGCGCGAACCTGCTCCACTTCTTCGATGGACGATTGATAGATCTCTTCTTGCGCGTTGAAGCACGTGCGCATGGTCCATTTGTGGAGCAGGTGCAGCAGAGATCCGGATTCCACCAGGCGAATCGCTTTGGCGTTCGGCAGAAGGTACAACGCAAATTCCGGCGCGACGCCGCGGTCGAGCAATTCGTTTTTTGCGGCCCACGCTTCTTCCATCGCTGCCTGATAAATTTCCAGCGCGCCCGGATTGTCGCGAATCAGCATGGGCGTGATGTAATCCGGCGAGCGCGTATCCGCCAGCGTCAGAAGCGGACGCGAGCCGGGGACCATGCGATGCCGCTGGTCCTGACTGTCTGCGGTGTGGCTGATTTTTTTCGCGAAGGTAAAGTTCGCATGCTGCAGCGGCCGCATCAGCGGTGCGTGCACGCCGATATTCAAAGTCTCGCGCCGGTAAGGATTGCGCGCTGGATTCAACATGCGGTCGAGCGCTTCCGCATCCGGACAATCCGCAGCCGTCAGCCCCACCACGGCGCGATACGCGTCCGCCATCACGGCGAGCGCTCCCGCTGAATAATCCACCAGCTTGGACGTAAGCCCGGAAAGCTTCGCATCAAATTCACGCGCAAAGGACTCGCCGTTTCGCGCTGTCGCGAGCCATTCGGGCGGCTCATCCATCTGCGCGTTGTCGAAGCGATCGAAAAATTGCGGATCCACTTCGCGAACCCGGGCCACCATTTCGCCGATCACGTGGCGCGCTTCGCTGGGCGTGTCGCTCGCGGCCTGCATGCGATGCAGGCGGTGCAGCACGATGCCCGAAATCGTATGCACCATGGTGGTGAACGCCGCGACCGGCAGGACATAGCGAGCTACTTCGATCGCGCGCTTTTCGGATTGCCGTTCTACTTTCTGCACGCGCTTCGGATGAGACATCGAACTGATGTGCCAGATGTCCGCCAGAATTTCGTGCGCCGTCGGTTCCAGCACCCGCGTCAGCTCGCGATAATGTTCCCACGCGCGCGCCACGGCCTTTTCGTAAATAGCGCGCTCAGGCGCGCCAAATGCTCCGCTCTCCGCCGGAACATAAGCCTGCGCGCGATCCAGGCGGACGTAGCGCTGGCTCTGCTGCTCCGAATTGTAAAAAGGATGCGCGTGCAGGAAGGACCACACAAATTGCCGGCTGATATTTTCCAGTCCAAATTCGAAATGCGCGTGCTGGTAAACGGTGTGGTGCCCGCCGAAATAAGTCGCCGAGCCGATCATCACCCGCTGCTTATCGGTGACTTCCTCGGGACCGATCAGCCGTGGCGAATAGCACGTGCGCGCCGCCGCGATCGCCGAATCAAAGGCGTGCGCGAAATGATTGCGCAGAGTGACGCGCGGCGCCGCCGTTTCGACCTGCGAACCGAGCGGAGCATCGGATGAATGAGATAAATGCGTGGCCATTTCTACGCGGCATTGTACACCGCGCGGACGGAATTCACGGCGGCAGAACAGCAGCGCCCCAAAAAACTAAGCCCCGAATCGCTACACTCGGGGCTTGTGGAATTCTTGTTGTAGCGGCTAAAGCGGTGCGTTACTTCTTCATCGCCGCAGCTTTATCGGCGTACTTCTTCGTGAAGCGTTCCACGCGGCCAGCGGTATCTACCAGCTTCTGCTTGCCGGTGAAGAACGGATGGCAATTCGAGCAAATTTCCACGCGGATCATTTGACCCTTGAACGTGGAACGCGTGTCAAACTGGTTGCCGCAGGCGCAGTGCACCTTCACGACGTGATAATCGGGATGGATTCCTTCTTTCATGATGCTCCTCGTGGCGAGCCGGTCTGCGCGAGTGCTTGGAACGAGGCTGCACAGTCGCGTCGCTAGGCTAGCGGGAAACCTCAATTATACGGCAGGCGCGGCGATTTTCCAAGCGCGCGGTGCAAACGCGGATTGCGGGGTCGAATCACGCGACCGAATCACGCTACTACGAGACGAACGAGCAGCCCACACGCGCGCGGCCGCCTTCCATGCGTTGCGTATTGGTTTTGCGCAGCACCACGCGGACGGGCGGCAAAATCGGCACGTGCAGCACGGCGTGGAATTGGTTTGGAACGTCTTCGGGATTTTCCATGAGCAGCGCTACACCGCCATAGCTCAGGTCCAGCACCGCCGCGGTCTTCTGATTCACGTCGGTGAGAATTGCATACGCCTTGGTGCCGGCCAAGGAAACGCGCTCCCACTTGCGAGCCTCGGCATAGGTGGCAGCGATTCGCGGTGCTTCGGGCGGTGCTTGAGGTGTCGTGTGTAAAGGCGCTTGTGGTGGCGGGGCCTCGGTTTTCACTGGCGGCATCATCACAGGTGGACGAATGGTTTGCGGCGCCGCAGGAGCTTCGCGCTGTGCTGTCGCAGCGGCGGGGGGAATTTCGCGCGGTCCTGGCGTTTCCGCTGGGACCACTTCGGGCGCCGGGCGTCCGGCGTTCTTGAGTTGATACAGGCGCTGGTCAGCGAGGTTCATCAGCGCGCTCTTCGTTTCTCCATCGTGCGGATGTACCGCTACGCCGAAATCCAGCGTTACGCCAATTTCCATTCTCAGGGGCCGAATATCAATTTCATATTGGCTGCGGATGCGGCGGCAAAGAGTGATGGCCTGTTCGGGATCAGTCTGCGGCAGCAGCAGCGCGAATTCATCGCCGCCAATGCGGAAAGCGAAATCGGACGCGCGCATCGTCTTCCGCAAAGTCGTGGCAGCGAGCTGCAACACTTGATCGCCCTGCAAGTGGCCGTGACGATCGTTCACTTCCTTTAGCTTGTGCAGATCGAGGATCACGATCGCCAATTGATGACCGTAGCGTTTCGCGCGATTCAGTTCCTTGTCGCAATATTCGTCAAACAGGCGGCGATTGTAGAGACCGGTGAGCGCGTCGGTGGCGGCATTGATCTGTAGCTTCTTGAATTCGTCGTACTCCATCAGGATGGGAACGCGCAGGAAATTCGTCGAGGCCAGCACATCCACCAGAGCGGTTTTCAACGCTACACGCTTGCCCAGGTTCTCGGCAAGCTCGCGGCGGCGCAGCAGGATGCGCTCCCAATAGTCATTGCTCTGCGCATCGGTGAAATCAATTTGCGCGATGGTGCGAAAGAATTGTCGTAAAAATTGACCGCGAACCGATTCGTCGAGCCCGTCCAGAGTCTCCACTAGGAGATCCAGGAACGAGTCTTCGGCCGAAGGCTGCGGCTGAGAAGCGTCGCCGGTCTGAGACATCAATGGGTTCCGCAATAGTTTTATTGTTCCCTGTGAACAGGGACACTGCGGGGGCAGAAAAGTACTAGCACGAGAAAGTCCAATCAGAGGCGGGGTCGGGAGGCAAAACTATGCACAGAACTTGCTATAAATAAGCGGTTTACTGGTTACAGCGCTATCGTTAATAGAGAAGCAATTCCGAACAGGCACTCCTGTGGCAAAACGATTCCACTTTCCGCCTGTTCCGGACCCTGCTACGAGCTGCAAACCGCGGAGCCGGGCTAGCCGATCGGCTTGAGGAACTCCACTCCCACCAGGTGGACATCACCGGCTTCCTGCTGACGCTTTACCCGGGCTTGGATCGGAGGCATGCCCGCAGGGACCAAAGCTGACGAAGTTATGGAGGGCGCGGGGATCGTAAGGGTCACAACTTCGCTTACTACCAGCGGCCTCGGGCAGGTAATAAACGCACCTAATGCGCTGATATCAAGTGTTTTAGCAAGCTCTAGAAACTGTTCACCGTGAGCATCCTTGCCACGGACGAACAACGGCACCTGCAAATTGATTCGTTGAAACCTCCGACGTTCGTCGTACAACGGCGACAATCCCGCCCGGTGTTGGATCGCGCCTTCTCGAATGGCCATTGGTACCCCAGTTTTAGTACTCGATCTTTGAATCGCAATTTGGATGCAAGTGCGCCTGTGAACTTTATTTTATATAAACCGTTTGCTCACATCGTCTTATGGCGTTCATATTTAGACACGTTATAATGACCGTAAGTCGTATGTGTTAATTAACTCCCTAATATTTCCAACATTGTGCAAAGTAGGACGCATTTACCATTGACACTATTTGGGGCCTTTGCGAGCATGAAGATCCACGATCTCGTCTCCGGCTAATGCCGACTGGTGCGCGAATGTGGTGTGTTTGCAATCATTTCGACCCAGTCCCGGGAGAGCGATTTGCCGAAAAGCGCCACGGCTGAGCAACAAGCCAATAACCAGCAGGTGCTACAGCTTGTCTCCAGCCTTTTAGATGCTTTTGACCGCCCTTTGGTCGTTACCGACCGCTCCGGAAAAATTCTGTTCACGAACTTCCACGCGCAAGAGCACTTGAACGCGAAAGGGTTGAGTTCCAAGCCGGATCTGAACTTGTTCGGCGACATCCTGCATACAGATCGCCAGGAAATCCTCAAGCAGCTGGAAGCAGGCGAACAAGAACTCAATATGCCGATCGAATTCGCGCCAGACGTTCATCGCGCTCGCGTTCGTTGGCTGCCAGAACCTGATTGGCTAGTCACTTATCTCGAGCCTTCACCCGCGGAGACTCCGGCGGACGAAGCCGACATGCGCCAAACCGTTCAGGAATTGATGCAGGAACGGGAGATCACTTACAGGAATTTGTTGGCTGCCTACCTTCGCTTGCAGGAAGTGAACCGGCAGAAGACTGTGTTCCTGGCGTCTGCCGCGCATGAACTAAAGACTCCGCTGGCAGTCATGAAAGGTTATTACGACCTACTGCTGACCGGATCGCTGGGAAAACTCGACGATCGCCAGCGAGACATCCTGCTGGAATCCAAGGAAAGCTGCGACCGGTTGATCCGGCTGGTTTCCATGTTCCTGAATTACTCCGCGCTGGAAAGCGGCAAACTGATTCTGCAACTGCGGGAAAATGATTTGCGCGACTGTATCAAAGATCTCACCTGCCGCTGGCAGGACGCCTTCCAGCGCGCCAAGGTTCGCCTGGATATCCAGATTCATCCCGAGCTGGGGCCGTTCAAATTCGATTATCAAAAAGTGCAGCAGTGCGTCGCGAATTTTCTAGATAACGCGCTGAAGCACACCCCGGCGCAAGGCTGTGTAACCTTGATTGCCGAACCGCACTTCTGGGAGCGGCGCATTTCGGAAGCAGCGCCTTCTTCGGACCGCCGCCGCGGCGGTCGCAACAAGCCCAATAGTGTGCTGGTTTCCGTGTCGGACACCGGCACCGGAATCGCCGCCGAGTTTCATCAGGAAATTTTCGAAGAGTTTGTGCGCGTCGATCCCTCTTCTTCAGGGATGGGCTTAGGGCTGGCCATCACCAAACGCTTGATCCAGGCGCATCGCGGGAAAGTTTGGGTGGATAGCGTGGTTGGGCACGGCAGCTCTTTCTCATTTCTTCTTCCGACCAACGCAGAATAAGATAGTAGATGAATCGGAACCGCATTTTTCGGCTCCTTAGGAAAAACGATGGCTGACAAAGAAAGTATCCTGGTTGTTGACGACGAACCGAGTATTCGAAAGTATCTGCAAACACTCTTGGAAGTGGATGGATACAACGTGGGTGCGGTCTCCAGCGGCAAAGAGGCCCTGGAGCGCATCGGCACTGGCGAGCGGCCTGATTACATTGTGCTGGACGTGCTGATGCCGGAGATGGATGGACTGGAAACGCTGCGCCAATTGATGCAGGTAGACCGCAGCCTCAACGTCATCATGCTTTCCTGCTCGAACGAAGTCACCACTGTGGTCGAGGCCATCCGGATCGGCGCGCTCGATTATCTGACCAAGCCGTTTGAAAAGCCGGAGCTGGATGCGGCGTTTCTAAAATGCCGTCAGAAGAAGGAGCTGCGCTCGGAAAATAAATCGCTCCGCGAATACTGCGAAGCGCTCACTGAAGATCTCTCATTCCTCGCGGCCAGCCCGCAAATGTTGAAGATCCGTCAGCAGGTTCTGCAGATAGCCCCGGTGGACGTCCCTGTTTTCATCAGCGGCGAAAGCGGAGTAGGCAAGGAAGTGATCGCGCGGATGATTCATCTTCGTTCTACGCGCCGCGTGCAACCCTTCATCAAAGTGAATTGCGCGGCTTTGCCCGGCGAGCTGCTGGAATCCGAACTATTTGGCTACGAGCAGGGCGCCTTCACCGGAGCGGTCCGCGCCAAGCCCGGCAAGTTCGAGCTGGCCAACAAAGGCACGATTTTCCTGGATGAAATCGCGGAGATGAGCCCGCACCTGCAGGCGAAGCTTCTGCACGTCCTGCAAGACGGACAATTCTCCCGTCTCGGCGCCCGCGCCGTAGTGAATGTTGACGTGCGCGTTCTCGCCGCCACCAACGTGGATGTGAAAGACGCCATGCGCTCCGGGCGTTTCCGCGAAGACCTCTACTACCGCCTGAATGTGCTGTCCATTCACATTCCGCCGCTGCGCGAACGCACCACGGAAATTCCTTTGCTGTTCCGCCATTTTCTGGCGAAGTACAGCGAGAAGTACGCCAAGCCCGCCCCGGATCCTTCGAAGCATTTGCTTGAGGCGGCGTTGCGTTATCCTTGGCCCGGCAATTTACGCGAGCTCGAGAACTTTGTGAAACGCTACGTGATTCTGGAAGATGACGAAGGCAGTTTCCGCGAACTCCTCGAAATGACCGGGCAGCAGCATCGCACCGCTCCGCGCGAAGAAGCTCCCCCGCAAAAAGAGCAGGGGCTGAAAGCTCTGGTTCGCGGACTGAAAGATGAAGCGGAGATGGAAGCGATCGCCGACGCGCTTGAGAAAACAAATTGGTGCCGCAAAGACGCGGCGAAGATGCTGGGCATCAGTTACAAAGCGCTGCTTTACAAGATGCGCCAGTTCAATCTGGATTCCGGCCGTGGCGCGCGTTCGGCGGCGGCGAAAGCCGCGCGCGAAGCAGCCGCCAAGGAAGCCACCGCGAAAGAATTGGAAGCAAAAGACGCGGTAACGAAATAGTGCGCTCCAGCCATTCGCGGCTCTTAGTGCTGCCGCGATAACCTGACGAAATCGATAAACGGCTGCCGTTCCTGCGCTGAAAATCGGGCAGGTCCGGCAGCTGTTTTTTCGTCGCGGTAATTCTCAAAATACGACACATAGTACGCAATCGTACTAGTCCTACTACTGTTGCAAAGAGTTGCATATCTAGAGCACATTCAGCGAAATAGCACTACCCTTCTACCCTCGTCATGGTCTAGTATTCGCTCCGAAATGGGGTTTTGGCGATGCCCCTGGTGGGTGGTTTGAATCCGAGCCTCCCGTTCTGAAATTCATATCAACGCTTGTCGCTGTTTTCAAAGGGTTTGCCACCTCCTCCGGGTCTTGCTTTTGCCGGGAGCGACGGGAATAGCCTAGCCGGACATATCGGGCGCCTCGGTGAAGTGCATGTGGTCTTTGGAAGAGCGATTGCTGCTTCAAGTTACGGGGAAGTGTTGCACGTCAATCTTGGGACGGAGGATCAGTGGGGATGACGGAGCGTCGCATGGCACGCCGGTATGATTTATCACTACCGGTAAACGTTCGCCTGCCGATCAATCGAGAGCCGGGTACGCACAACGGTCAGACACGCGATATCTCGACGCGCGGCGTTTACTTTATGATGCAGAAAGATCTTGCTCCCGGCACCGAAGTGGATTTCACGCTCACTCTGCCGGCGGAAATTACACGCGGCACCGAAGTCTTCGTTCGCGCGCACGGACGAGTGGTTCGCGTGGATAAACAGGACGACGACGCGCCTGAAACCATCGGAGTAGCGGCTGTAATCGAGCGCTACGATATTATTCGCGGAGAGGCGTCGCCCATTTAGGATTTTTCTCTGTTCGGATAGCACCTCTGTCTGTTTGCTTTTGTTCTCCATGCTTGTTGTGCTGCACGCAAAGTCGCGTCTCCGCGTGCTTGCCTCGGGGGCGAGATCGCGGGAGTCTTACTCCATTGGCCCCCACCCGCTGAAGTTCAATTGCATTCTCCGTTTCGTTCGCTCTACAATCCGCTCCAGCCCAGCCGCCAGGAGGGCCCCATGAAAGTTTCGGACTTGATTGCATCCCGACGAGATGTCTATTTCATCGCGGAAGAAACCACTGTGCATGACGCGGCTCGCTATCTGCGCGACAAACAAGTGCGCGCCGTGGGCGTGTGCGACCAGCATGGCGTGCTCTTGGGAGTCGTATCGCAAAGCGATGTTTCCGACAAAGTCGCGGCGGAAAATAAGTGCCCCGCGTGGATGCGCGTTTCCGAAATCATGACGCGACAACTGGTGAGCGCCACGCCCGATACCTCGCTCGAAGATTGTCTCCGCCTGATGGAAGAGCACGGCATTTATCATCTGGTGGTGCTGGACTACGCGAAGGGCTTCCGCGGCATGATTTCCGTGACGGACTTGCTGCAGCTATTCGCCTCGGACCAAAAAGCCCGCGCAGACATGCTGGAGGCGTTGATCTTCCCGCAGCGTTGAAGCCTGCGGGCTGCACTCTACCTCCCCGTCCGTTACTGATCGTCTGCGTGCCGCGTTCGGTTCCTGGCTCGTTTCGGGAATTCCCGAAAGTCGACGCTCGGGCTAGCAGGGAAGACCAGTTCCCGAAAGTGCCTAGCATTTTCTGACGATAGTACTGTGATTCCCTTCTGCGTGGCCGTTTAGTACTAGCGCAGGAACGCCTATCAGTCGACCTATCTTCCTAAGAAACAATCAATTACAGAGATTTCAACAGGGTCTTTCGTGCCGCATGAGTACCAATGCTTTTCACACGTTTGGCGCTCGGTGTGCATTATTCCTGTCGGGGGCGCGGCATAAGCCCTACTCAAGCTCACGGGATATCAATGGCATCCGCCGCTGAAGCAAAGCTCGTACCGCTTACCCAAACAGTCGAACTCCCGCCGGCGCACATCTATTTTGGGCCGTCCGAGGCCATGCAAGCGGTTCGGCAACGGGTCGAACGCGCCGCAGGGCTAAACGTTCCTATCCTCGTGCTGGGTGAAAGCGGCACCGGAAAAGAAGTTTTGGCCCGGTTTATCCACGAGCGCTCCCCCTGGAATCAGGGTCCGTTTGTCAAAGTGAATTGTCCGGCGATCCCGGCTACCCTGATCGAAAGCGAGCTATTTGGATTTCAAAAAGGCTCGTTCACCGGCGCGCACGCCGCGAAGCCCGGCCGAATGGAGCTGGCGCAGGGCGGCACGCTGTTCCTCGACGAAATTGCCGAGATCGATTCCAGCCTCCAGGCTAAGTTGCTCCACGTCCTGCAGGATGGCCATTTCACGCGCATCGGTGACCACGAAGAACGGCGCATGGACGCGCGCGTCATCTGCGCCACCAATCGCCTGCTGCATCAGGAAATCGCGCGCGGAGGCTTTCGCGCCGATCTATTCTACCGCATCAACGTGATCACCATCACGTTGCCCTCTCTGCGCAATCGTCGCGACGACATTCCGTACCTTGTTGATTATCTGCGGCAACTTTTCAATCGCCGTTTCCAGCGCGACGCCGCGCCCGTCTCTCGCGAAGCATTGCAGTTGCTCCAGCAGCGCGAGTGGCCCGGAAATATCCGCGAACTCGAAAATTGCATGGCGCGTTATGTGATCCTCGGCTCCGAGGAAGCTTTCCACTCCGATCGCGATCCGTCCGGGGAGAAAAAACCGCTGCACATTTCCTACGAGATGAACGAAGAGGGGAATATTCCTCTAAAGCACATCGCGCAGCAAGTCACTCGCCGCATGGAGCACGACGTCATCCTGAAAGTCTTGCAGGCCAATCACTGGAACCGACGCAGAACTGCCGAAGTTCTGAAAATCAGTTACCGCGCGCTCCTCTATAAAGTCCGCCAAGCCGGCTTGCCCGCCAAGCGGCCCGCGCGCAAGATGGACCCCTCGGCCGACGGGCTGTCCGAACCCTCCTAGAGCGATTCGCCTGCGACCTGCCGTCTAAATCCGCAGTTTTAAACGGGTTTGCTGCGCCTGCATTGCCCGATTTTAGCCGCCTCCCCGCGCGGTCGAGGCCTGGAACACCCCGAAATTCGCGCCGCGCGTACCCGTGTCTGGTATGAAATCCGTTCCTGCATCTTTCTTGCCCCTGCGCGCCAATTCCGCTAGCCTTAGCTACGATGGTTAAGGCGACCGTTAACTCCAAACTACTAAAGGTCTGCATTCTTTCCCCGCACCCCATGGTGCTGGAGGAATTCCGCCGTTTACTCGAGGAATCCAGTTTTCAGCTGGTGATCCGGCAACTCGATTCGATGCTCGCACCCGATCTGCGCAACCTGGAAGTTCCGCGCGCTTCGGTCTATGTAATTGATGCACACGCGGCGCGCCAAGCCACCGGCGCATTGCTGGGCAATATCCTGGACCACAATGCCGCCGCCCGCCTGCTGGTGGTGGGCGACAATCTGAAAGAATCCGACAGCTACACGCTGCTACGCCAAGGCGTGAAAGGCATTCTGAATTACAAGGAAGCACGCGAGCAGCTTCCGCGCGCGCTCCCGCTCGTCGCGTCCGGCGGTTTCTGGGTGCCGCGCGACGTTCTCTCGCGTTTCGTGGATTCGATTCTGAGCACCACGCAAGGGCGCCGCCTGCGCGGTGATTCCCCGGCCGAGTTGAGCCGCCGCGAACAGGAAGTCCTTGCCGGTCTGCTGGAAAATTTGGCCAATAAAGAAGTCGCGGACCGCCTGCACATTTCCGAGCGCACCGTGAAGTTTCACGTTTCCAATCTGCTGGCGAAATTCGGAGTTCGCCGTCGCGCGGACCTGATCCTGCTCTGCTACCAGCGCCGCGGCGCCGGCGTGTAGTAATCCAGCCCCTCAGCTCGCCTCGCTCTGCTAGCCGCGACGGTTACCTTCATTTCGCTGCTATAATCTTTTTCTTGCACCCTCCCTGTGTGGAGTTTGCTGCTTTCTCATGGCTACCTTTTCCCTGGAAAATTTCGGATGTCGCGCGACTGAAGCAGATGCCGCGGCGATGCGTCGTGCTCTGCGCTCGGCCGGATGGACCATGCTCGAGCAGCACGCTTCGGCTGACGTGGTAGTGCTCAATACCTGCACCGTAACTTCCGCGGCCGATTCGCAAGCGCGCGATGCGGTGCGCAAAATTCATCGCGCGAATCCCGGCGCCCGCATCCTGGTCACGGGTTGTTATGCGCAGCGCGCTCCGGAAGACCTTGCACAACTTCCCGGCGTTTCCTGGGTAGTGGGAAATTCCCATCAGACGGAAATTCCGCGACTGCTGCGTGAGTTACTTGCACCGGACGCGGGAAGGCCGGCCGCCGCCGGCCCTGTCGCGAATTATTCGCATGAATCCCCGGACTCCGCGCCCGCGCAAGATTTCGTTCCTCTCGCCATCCTCGATACTGAGCCCATGTCTCTCGCGCGCGGCCCCGCCAAAATCCTTACGGGAGACATTTTCGCGCAGACCTCTATGCAGGCAAGTCCTCTGGAAGACAGCGCGGGAGTCCCGGCCGATCGCACCCGGCCCATCCTGAAAATTCAAGATGGTTGCAATAATCGTTGTTCGTACTGCGTAATCCCGTTCGTTCGCGGACGCAGCCGCAGCCTGCCGCCACACGAAGTGCTGGAAGAAACCCGAAAATTCGTTGCAGCAGGCGCGAAAGAAATCGTGCTGAGCGGAATCAATCTTGGTTCGTACGGGCGTGACTTATCACCGCGAGTGGAGCTCGCTGATTTGGTGCGTCACATTCTGGGCCAGACCGCGCTCGAGCACCTGCGCTTCAGTTCTATCGAGCCGCAGGACGTCACCGAAGATTTCGTCGCGCTTGTTGCTGCGTCGCCGCGCATCGCTCCGCATTTTCATGTGCCGCTGCAATCCGGCTCAGACCGCATTCTCCGCACCATGCACCGGTGGTACCGTGCGGCGCACTACGCCGAGCGCATCCAACTGATCCGCAGCGCGCTGCCCGATGCAGCCATCGGGGCGGACGTAATAGCCGGCTTCCCGGGCGAAACCGATGAAGATTTCAACGTTACATTTGATTTCATCACGCGCCTGCCCTTCACCTATCTGCACGTGTTTTCTTTTTCCGCTCGGCCCGGTACGAAAGCAGCGGATCTTGGCGGGCCAGTGTCGGCTGCAGTTATCCGCGACCGCGCTCGCGCATTGCGTGCCCTCGGCCAACAGAAAGCTGGAGAGTTCCGCGAGCGTCAAGCAGGACGTACTGTGCGTGCGCTCACGCTGGCGCGCGGGGGAGACACTTGGACCGAAGCTTTGACGGGGAATTACCTTAAAGTGCGGGTGCAAGGGCGGCGTCCCGCGAACATCTGGTGCGAAGCGCACATCAGCTCCGCACCGGAAGCGGCGGAACGCGTTCAAGTACTCAGTTCTCGAAGATAACCTCGGCGAGCGCCAAGTTCCCGCTGTGCGTTATCGTGAGCGAAATGTTTTTCACTCCCAGCCGCTCGGCGAGTTGTCCTGCCACTCCGTGCAGCCGCAGCGATGGTTTTCCGGTCGGCTCGCGCATCACTTCAATATCCCGCCAGCGCACGCCGGAACCCCATCCTGTTCCCAGCGCCTTCATCGCCGCCTCTTTTGCTGCAAATCGCCCCGCGTACCGTTCGAATTTTGCGCGGAAACTCTCGCAGTAAGCAATTTCTGCTGGAGTGTACAACCGCTCCAAAATCGGCGGACCGTGCCGCGTCAGCGCCGCTTCAATGCGGTCAATTTCCGCGATGTCTAATCCTAAGCCCACAATCACACGCGCCTCGATTCCAAAGCGTCTAGGAGAATGCAAATTTTGCGCCGTGATGCGATTATACCCATATTGAATGCGCGCCGCGATTTGGCGTGAGTCTCGAACAAGCAAACATGCCGACTCGTCTCGCAAAGAAAAAAACGCCGCCGCGAAAACCCAAGACGAAGCCTCTGTGCCGTCCCACGCAGTGGAATTTGCGCCGGGGCGGCGGCTTGCAGATCGTCGAATCGCCGTCACTCGCGCGCATTGCTTGGCTCGCCCATGGTTTCAGCACGCGACCCGGTGGCGCGAGCGAGCTAGCCTTAAATCGCAACGCCTCACAAGCAAAAAACAAATACGCGCCGCCAAAGGTCCTGAATCTTGGATTCACGGAATGGGATTCGCGCAAACGCGTACTGGAGAATCGCGCGAAATTCTTCGCAGCGCTCGGGGCCACGAAAATGCGCATCGCTGCCTTGCGCCAAATTCATTCCGACATCGTGCACGTCGTTGGTGCCGCCGAATTTCCGCAAGGCGACCAAGCTCCCAAAGGTGACGCCCTCATCACCCGTGAGCCTGGCGTGCTCCTGACCATCCAAACCGCAGACTGCATTCCGATCCTACTCGCCGACGCCAAGCAGCGCGCAGTCGCCGCGATTCATTCCGGCTGGCGCGGCACGGCGCAGCGCATCGCGGAAAAAACCCTAGGCCGCATGCAAATGGAATTTGGCACCCGTCCGCAAGACGTAATCGCCGCGCTCGGCCCAGGCATCGGCGGCTGCTGTTACGAAGTGGGCCACGAAGTTGTGAAAGAATTAACCGCAAAGTTTCCGAACGCCCGCGACTGGTTTGTGGGTCCCGTTGACGCGCTGGAAAATGGCGACAATGATCCGAACTGGCTGCCCTGGCTCACGATGCGCCCGCCGGGACACGCCCCGCCGGCGCCGCGCGCTCACCTCGATTTAATCGCCGCGAATCGCGCCATTCTCGCAGGCGCCGGAATCGCATCCAAAAATATCACCTCATCCGGCTTCTGCACCGCGTGCCGCACAGATCTCTTCTTCAGCTACCGGCGCGAACACACCACGGGCCGACTGATGGCCGCGATTGGCATTCGCTCGTGATCTACAACCAATGCGGCGCAGGGGCGTCCTACTGCGCGGGAGAAATCTGTTCGAATGACGAAGCTGAGCGCGGACCGGTTGATTCCAGCAGCGCCAACTGCCCGCAGGCAGCCATCACATCCTGCCCGCGCGAGTAACGCACAAAAGCCCGCACGCCTTTCGCATCCAGAATGCGCCGGAATTCTTCAATGCGTGCCTCGTCAGGCTTCTTGTACGGCAATTCTCCCGGATTCCACGGAATCAAATTCACTTTCGCGCGGAGACTTGCCAGCAATTTCGCCACGCGCCGCGCATCGTCCGGCGCATCGTTGATTCCGCCCAGCAGCACATACTCAAACGTTAAGTGTTCCCAAGGGCGCAGCGGATACCGCGCGCACGCCGCCAGCAAATCTTCAATCGGATACTTGCGATTGATCGGCATGATTTTGTCCCGTTGCTCATTCGACGAAGCATTCAGTGAAATCGCCAGCTTAGGCCGCACTTTTTCGCAGCCCATCCGCTCGATCCCCGGAATGATTCCGCTGGTGGATAGCGTCGTATGCTTCGGCGTGATCGCCATGCCGTTTGGATCAAGCAAAAGTCGCAGCGCCGCGATCACTGGCTCGTAATTCAATAGCGGCTCGCCTTGGCCCATCAGCACCACGTTCGTCTGTGGCTTCAGCGTGGCGCGATTTTCTTCCAGCGCAATCATTACTTGCCCGATAATTTCCCCCGCGGTGAGATTGCGGATCAGCCCCAGCGTTGCCGTCAGGCAAAAATGGCAATCCACGGCGCAACCCGCCTGTGTGGAAATGCAAATCGTCTGGCGATTTTCTTCCGGCATGAAAACCGCTTCCACCGTCGCTGGTTTGGTCAGCTTCGTCCCGCTCCCAGTTTCCGTCGGCGGCAGCGCCAGGACGTAACGTACAGTCCCATCGCCCGACGGGTATCGCCGCACGATCTGCGGCAGCGCGATGCACGTCTGGCGCGCCAGCCGCTCGCGCAGTGCCACCGGCAAATTGGTCATTTTCGCGACGTCAAATCGTCGCTCGGCATAAAGCGCGCCGTAAATTTGCGCGCCGCGGTACGCCGGCTCGCCCAGCGATTGCATCAGCACGCGCAGTTCTTCCGTCGACTGGCCGAGCAGGTTTACCGGAAGGTGGGTATCGTTCGCGGGCATCTTACAGTCATGATAACACGCGGTCGCCCGCCGATTTTCTGTCTCTCCCGCAGCCGCGCGGCGATATAATGAAGTGTTTGAGAATCGTAGGTACACGCACCAGGAGGCGCGCCGATGAGCACCCTGACCTCAGCGCAAAATAAAAAGCCGATGGAATCGCTCACGATTGATGAATGGGTGAAGCAGCTCGGCGCGATTCCCGAAAAGGATTTCACCATTCCCCGTGTGCTGGAATTCACCGAGCAGAAGGCCATCCAGCCGGAGACCCTGACTCCCTACATTTTTTACGCCAATAGCCACTACACGCGGAACCTGATCTACAAGTGCGAACTTTTTGAAATACTCGCGATCTGTTGGAATATCGGCCAGGTAAGCCGCATCCACAATCATCGCGGCCAGAATTGCTGGATGGTCACGCCCATCGGCTGTCTGCGCGTGCAGAATTTTCGCGTGGAAAATCAAGACGCCGCGCGCGGCAGCTGCAAATTGATTCCTTCAGATTCTTACATCATGGATCCAACTCATCCCGCCGTGGTGCGCCCCGAAGAGCCGGTGCACCAGGTGCAAAATTTGCAGGAATACAATCAGCCTTCCACCAGCGTGCACATTTATTCTTACCCGTACGATTCCTGCGAAGTGTATTCCATTGATAAAGGAGCGTACGCCGACGTCCCGCTGCACTATTCCAGCGAATACGGCAAGCTCTCACCTGATGAAAAACTGATCTAGGTCCACCACCGTGGAACCGGCTTTTCGCGCCACGCGCGCCAAGCTTTCCGCGAGTTTGCGCGCCTTCGCAAGGTTCACATTGCGCAATAAAACAATCGTCGCGTCCATGACATTTATAGCCCCACCGTGCCACAATGGAATCAGACAACAACATGCCTGACACAAATCATAGGGTCCAGACGGACACTCTTCCGAACGGGCTCGTCGTCATCACCGAGCCGATGGAGCACGTGCATTCCGTTTCCGTGGGTATCTGGCTGCGCACCGGCTCGCGCTGCGAACCGTCCGGCCTGAACGGCATTTCGCATTTCATCGAGCACATGGTTTTCAAAGGCACCACGCGGCGCACCGCCGAAGATATCGCGCGCGAAGTGGATAGCGTTGGCGGAATGCTCGACGCCTTCACCTCCAAGGAAATGGTTTGCTTCAATACGCGCGTGCTCGATGAACATCTTCCCAAAGCCTTCGACGTGCTCGCGGACATGGTTCTGGATCCGAAATTCGCCGAAGACGAAATTGACCGCGAAAAATCCGTGATCTTGGAAGAAATTCGCATGACCCAGGACAATCCCGAAGATTTGGTTCACGAGCTCTTCACGCAGAATTTCTGGGCGCCGCATGCGTTGGGCAAGCCAATTCTGGGAACGCCGGAGACTGTCTCCGACTTTTCGCGCGACACTTTGCGCAGCTGGTTCAAGCAGCGCTACGCGCCGAACAATATGGTCATCACTGCTGCGGGCCATCTGACGCACGCGCAGCTGGTGGACTTGGTTTCGGAGCGCTTCGCGAAAGGCACGTCGGCGGGCGCAGATGCCGCGGAAGCAACGCCGCAGCCTGCTTCGCATGTCACTTTGCGCACCAAGCACGAGCTCGAGCAGGTTCACATCTGCATGGGAGTTCCGGCGCTGCCCATGACCGATCGCCGGCGCTTCGGCGTCGCGGTGCTCAACAACGTTCTCGGCGGCGGCATGTCTTCGCGACTGTTCCAGAATATTCGCGAGCGCCAGGGCCTTGCCTACGCGATCTTCAGCGAACTCAATTCCTATCGCGACGCCGGTGCGCTCTCGGTTTACGCCGGCACTTCGCTGGACACTGCTTCGCAGCTGGTGCGTTCCGTGCTCGATGAATTCCGCCGCCTGCGCGATGAACCGCTCAGTACCGAGGAATTGCGCCGCGCGAAGGACCACCTGAAGGGCGCCACGTTGCTCGCCCTCGAAGGCAGCGGCCAGCGCATGAACAGTCTCGCGCGCTATCACATGTACTTCAAACGCCACTTCACCGCGCAAGACCTGATCGCGCTGCTCGAAAGCGTCACCGTGGAGGACGTCCAGCAACTCGCCCGGGAATTCTTCCAGCCCGGCCGCATGGCAGCCTCCGTCGTCGGCAACCTCAACGGCTTCCAACTCACCCAAGATCATCTGGCCATTTGATTTTCTAAAGTCCTAACTAGCATCAAATCCAACCGAACAGGCGCGGCCTAGTTTCTCTTGCGCGACTTCTGATTGACGCCAGCGCAGCACTTTGCCATCATCCCATTGCAGTGTCGCGTGCAAGCAATTACAGACGCGTGCTGCGGGGGAAGCGTATCTCGTTTCGCGTATCCATTCTGGCGTCGGGCAGCACGGGCAACTCCACGTTGCTTGAATCGGGGTGCACCACTCTCCTGATTGACGCTGGCATCGGCAAAAAAGAAATGTTGCGGCGCTTCGAAACCCTTGGCCGCGCGCGCCCAGAACGAGTTGACGGCATCCTGGTAACCCACGAGCACAGCGATCATTCCAGCGCCCTCGCGCAGATGTCTCGCGACTGGAAATGCACCGCCTACCTTACCGAACCGACCCACCGCGAAATCCGCAAAATGTATGGAGACGGCCCAAAAACTAAAATCGAGCGCGTGCAATACATCCGCCCCGGAATTAAATTCGTGATCGGCGACATCGAAATTACCGCATTCACCATTCCGCATGATGCCGCCGATCCTGTCGGCTACGCCTTCTGCGCCAACGGAAAGAAAGTTGCGATCGTCACTGACCTCGGCTACATGCCCGAACTCGTAAAACATCATTTGCGTGAAGCCGATTTCCTGATCTTGGAATCCAATCACGACCTGGAAATGCTGAAAGTCGGGCCCTACCCGTGGTACATCAAGCAGCGCGTCATGAGCCGCACCGGTCATCTTTCCAATACAATCGTCAGTGAATTTCTCGCCGATTCCGAAGTTTTCGATGGACGCGCGCGCCACCTGGTCCTCGCGCATGTTTCCGAGCAGAACAATACCCCCGATCTCGCCCGCATCTGCGCTGAAGAAGCTCTTGGCCGCCGCCCCGGCGAATTTGCCTTTCGCGGCACCCTGCACGTCGCCTCGCAACGCATTCCCCTCGGCCCCTTCGACCTCTAGTCTCTTAGTCTTTGCGGCGGTTCCACTGCCTGGCGCGATTCTTCGCGTTGCGCCAGACTGCTGTAGAACAGATCGTGCACCACGCGCGTTCTTCCCGTCTCCAGATCCGCGTCGCGCACAATTTCCAGCCGCGCGTCGAATAAGTTTTCAGCATTCATCGCAATTCCCGGCGCAACTTCAATCTGCACCAGGTCCGCGCCGCGATGCCCTTCGCCGGCAATCTGCTGCAAACCGCCGCACTGATAACAGATTCCCGACTTATTGATCAGCGCGCAAAGGCCGTCGTAATCCTCAATCATTTTTGCGCGTCCCGCCGAAAGCCGGTGGCGGAACACCGGCTCGGAAACGCCTAGGATCCCAGCCGCTTCCTCCCCCGTAAATCCCAGAACTTCTTTCAACATCAATGCGGCCTGTTCTTCCGGCGGCAACGTCCGCGCAATGCACGAAAAACAAAACGCGATGTGCTCGCGAATCTCGAAGCTGAATCCGGGCTGCTGCATGATTTGTTTCAGTCCCTCGACTCTCTGCGGATCAGCCGTGGCTTCCTTCTCTCCGATCGATTGCGCTTCCACGCGCCAGCGCTTCTTCGCCCGTAAATGGTCCAGACAAACATGCGTCGCGATGCCGAAGAGCCAGCTTTTGAAACGCGCCTCGCCGCGATACGTTCGTATCCCTTCCAGCACGCGCACCAGCACGTCCTGCAACAAGTCTTCGGCATCCTGCCGCAGCATCACCATCCGGTAGATGTATCCGAAAAGCGGTTTGCGCCACGGCTCCACCAGCGACCCGAACGCCAGACTGTCTCCCTGCTGCGCTTTTTCCACCAGCTGCGCTTCTTCCTGCAGCGCGATTTCCGGCAACGGATACACAGCCATCTGTTGTCTCCTGAGAAATGATCGAGCCGCGCCAGTTTACAACGAGACTCGCAACTGGCGCGGCTCCTTGCTCTCCCTCGACGAACTACGACTGCATCAGCGGTTGCGCCAGCTGCAACCGGTTGCCCGAAGGATCGCGAAACGTCGCGAGCCTTACGATCCCGGGAATTTCTTCGATCTTTCCCTCGAATTTGACGCCAGCCGCTACCAGTCGTTTGTGTTCGCGCTCGATGTCCTGCACTTCCAGGACGATCGTCGCTCCCGGCTCTTTCCCGGCGTGCGGATTAACAGCGAGCCCGATGGTCTCCTGACCCTCGGCGCCTGCGAATTCCGCCCACTGTTGCGCTTCAAACATCTTCTTCAGACCAAGCACATTGCTGTAAAACTTCTTCGCACCTTCAAAATCGTTTACGCTGAACCAGGAAAGTCTCACTTTCATTGTTTTGCTCCTCGTATTGAATTTGGCCTGCTGTGTAATAAGTCGTTCGGTCGGCGTAATTCCGCCAAACATATGAAACGATGCCGTTTGCGGTCGGCGGGGGCGGCCCTCCCTCCCGCTTCGCGCGCCCACTCAAATTCGGGTATGATGGCGCAGGGACCTTCCCTCGCCGTTTGCTGGATTTCACGTGGCCGTTTGTTCGCGGCTGATTTTCGCCATCGGACAAATGCCTTAGGAGCCAGGATTGATCGCACGTTACACCCGCCCGGAAATGGGCCGCGTCTGGAGTGAAGAAAATCGTTTTCAGAAGTGGCTGGAAGTCGAGCTGGCCGCGAGCGAAACCCTCGCTGAAGCAGGTGTGGTGCCGCGCGAGGCCGCCGCGAAATTGCGCCAGCGCGCTCGCGTGGACGTGGCGCGCATCAACGAAATCGAAGCCAAAGTTCGCCACGATGTGATTGCCTTCACCATTGCCGTGCAGGAGTCCGTCGCCGATCCGGAAGCCGCGCGCTGGCTGCATTACGGCCTCACGTCTAACGACGTAGTGGACACCGCGCAAGCGCTGCTCATCCGCGAAGCATCTCACCTGATCGAGAAAAAAATCGAAGCCCTCGGCGAAGTGCTGGAGCGGCGCGCCTGGGAATTCAAAGACACGCCGGAAATTGGCCGCACGCACGGAGTTCATGCGGAGCCGATTACCTTCGGCCTGAAGATCGCTAACTGGTACGCAGAAAATCGCCGCGATCTCGCGCGCTTCCAGGTCGCCGCACAACAATTGGCCGTCGGGAAAATCTCCGGTGCGGTAGGCACTTGCACACATCTAGGTCCGGGGATCGAAGAGAAAATCTGTCATCGGCTGGGTCTGGCGACTGCGCCAATCACTTCGCAGGTAATCGAACGCGACCGCCACGCACAATACTTGACCACGCTTGCAGTCGTCGCTGCGTCACTAGAACGCATCGCGCAGGAAGTCCGTCACCTGCAGCGCACCGAAGTTCGCGAAGTGGAAGAGCCGTTTGGCGGCGAACAGCGCGGCAGTTCCGCCATGCCGCACAAACGCAATCCCGTCTCCAGCGAACAAATCTGCGGCTTGGCCCGCGTGATGCGCGCCAATTCGCTCGCAGCCCTGGAAAATGTCGCGCTGTGGCACGAACGCGATATTTCTCACAGCTCTGTCGAACGCGTCATTCTTCCCGACTCCACGATTCTGGTGGACTACATGCTCCAGCGCACTACCGAAATCGTCGCGAACATGAAAGTATTTCCCGAACGCATGCTGCGAAATCTCAACGCCACCCAAGGCCTGGTTTTTTCCGGTCAACTGCTGCAGGATTTGGTCGAACACGGCGCGCCGCGCGAAGACGCTTACAAATCGGTCCAGGCGCACGCCATGGCCGCATGGGAATCCGAGACCAGCTTCCAGGAACGCATCGCCGCCGATCCCAACATCCGCAAATTCCTCGACCAGCAAGCGCTGGCGCACACGTTCAATTTGCATCGCCAGTTGCGCGCCGTGGATGCCATCTTCCAGCGCGTCTTCGGCACAAAATCCGCTGTCGCGGTCTAGCTCTCGCTGGCGATCTTCGACCCGCGCAAATTGACATTCACCAGGTGCGGGAATTCCGTCCCGTGACTATGGGCTGCCGCAACCGCGCGCAACGCTTGGTGCTCTATTGCGATTGATTCGGAAGCGATCATCGAAAAAACGACTTGAAGTTTGCGGAAGAGTATTTCGATTGTCATCCCGAACCCGCGACAGCGAGCGAGGGACCGGTTCATTCGTGAACTCGAGCTAAAACTATGCGGTAGCCCCTCAGCGGGGGAGCCGCGGCGCTCAATAAACTACTGCACTCTCTGGATGTACCGCGCCTCGGAAGTATCCACTTTGATCTTGTCGCCATTCCCCACAAACGGCGGAACGTTGACGATCAAACCAGTTTCCAACTTTGCCGGCTTCATCACCGCGCTAGCCGTCGCCTTCTGGATGCTCTGCTCCGTCTCCACCACAGTCAGGTCCACCGTGTCCGGCAGCAAAACGCCAATCGGCTTGTCGTCGTAGTATTCGATTTTAACGGGCAAATTTGGAATCAGATAATCGCGAGTGTCGCCCACGATATCGTTCTGCAGCGCCAGCTGTTCATAATTTTCCGTGTTCATGAAGTGGTGTGTATCCCCATCGCTGTAGAGATACTCGAACTGGATTTCGTCCACCACCACTTTTTCCAGCGTTTCTTCCGCGCGGAACCGGAAGTCCATCATGTTTCCGTTGCGCAGATTGCGCATTTTGGTCTGCATCGAACCGCGCTTGTTCCCGGGCGTGCGGTGATCGACGCTATACACCACGCACAGGTCGCCCTCGTGCTTGATGATCATTCCCGGGCGTAGTTGGGTTGCCTTAATCATTTCCTGCTCCTGATTTCTGGTCTGGAATTCCCGGCCCTAGTCTCGCCCCGACTCCACTAGCTGGTTGCGATCGGGACCTGGTGGGGTACAACGCGACCGCCGCGCAGCATCGGGCGCCAGGCACTCGCTCGGCACAATCGCCGAGCGCTCCTTCAGCGAGTATTTTGCTCCCGGCCGAAACGAACATTATAGCGGCCCGCGCCACACACGGTCAAACCAGCGCGTACATTGGATCATCGTTGCGCCGCAATCGGTGAGCGCGTCAGTGCGTGGAGATCCGGTAGATACTAATTCTTACCGAGCAACTCGGCGATATTGTGGAACTTTACGCCCGCTCGAACTCAATTAATGGTGTGGGAAACCATAGACCATAAGAACGCCGGCTCGTCGCGGATCACGCCATTTTGTTTTCAGCGGCGTGCGCTCGAAGCCGCCATACACGTTGGGGGAGATCGTGCCATGAAAAAACTTCGGTTGGGATTCGCGATCATCTATCTCGTCGCCTTGCTGCTATCACTGACGGCATTCCAAGCTGCAGCGCAGGATGCCACTTTTGTCGGCTCCTGGGACATGACCGTCACCGGCGGCGGTCGCGGCGGCCAGAATGGCGGTCAAGGGGGTGGCCAGGGCGATGGTCAGAGCGGGAATCAGGCCGGCGGCGGACACCACGGCGGTGGCGGTCCGCAATCGCTCACCATCACGAAAGACGGCGACAAATTCAAGGTGACTCACAAAACGCCACGCGGCGAAAACACCGCTGACGCCACCGTTTCGGGCAACACCATTTCTTGGACCGAGCAGCGCCAGGGCCGCGACGGCAACATCATGAAGATCGAATTCAAGGCCACGCTCGATGGTGACACGCTGAAAGGCACCATGGGCGGCGGACAGTTCACCCGAGAATTCACTGCCGCCAAGCACGCAAGTTAGAGCGCGGTTCACGCTCCTGCGCGTTTCGGGAACCTTTTTGCAACCGGCAGGGAACCGTAATCGGCAACTGAAGAAACCTAATTAGGGAGAGTAGAGCATGGGACCTTATTCCAAGACTGCATTGGCTGTGCTGGCTCTGGCGCTGAGCTGTTCGCCACTGCTAGCCCAGGATGGCGCGCCAGATCAGCCGCCTGCGCATCAGGGCGCGCGGGACGGGTATGCATCACGCCGTGGGCCGATGGGCTCGGGCGAGAATGAAGACGGATGGGGCCATCGGCACGGTACCTTCGGACGCGACGGCCGCGGACACCGGCACTCCGGTTTCGCGCGCATGCTGAACGATCCGTCTATTCGGCAGCAAGTCGGCATCACGGACGAACAGGCGGCCACGATTCGCAAGCAGGAAGCGGACTTTCGCAAGACGGAAATTCGCAACCGCGCCGATCTTGAAGTACAGCGGATTGATTTGAAGGGCCTGCTCGCCGCGGAAAAGCCGGATCGCACCGCAATCAACGCCAAGCTGCAGGAAATCAGCACTGCGCAATTGTCCCTGCAGAAGTCGGCTATTGATTACCGTTTGACCATGCGCGACGCGATCACTCCTGCGCAACGCGAGAAGCTCCGGCAAGTGATGCGAGATTGCTGGCAGCGCGACGGTCGTGGTCGTCCGGGTCCGCAAGGCGAGGGACGCAGCGGCCCGCGCGGTCAAGCGCCTGAGTCCAAGCCGCAAGGTTCGCACCAGTCCAACGACTAGACAACAAACCGGGCGCGCCGAAAATAAAAAACGATTCGCGGACGGCGCTGCGCTGAATGAAACCGGTGCCGTCTAGGACGGAGATTTATTTCCCGGTGTACACGACTCGCCAGATGCTGTTCGACCCGTCGTCGGTCACCAGCAGCGATCCATCCAGCGCGACGGTGATGCCAACGGGGCGGCCCCAAACGTTTCCATCGGCGGTCACGAACCCGGTAACAAAATCCTCGTATTCTCCGCTGGCGTGGCCGGTTTGATGCAGCGGCACGCGGATCACTTCATAGCCGGCGCGCGACGATTTGTTCCACGATCCGTGCTCCGCAGCAAAAATATCGCCCTTATATTCCGCCGGGAATTGTTGGCCTTCGTAAAACGTTAATTCGAGCGAAGCATTGTGCGCCTGCAGCAACACATCCGGCGTGATCACTTTATCCTTCAGCTCGGGATGTTTTCCCTCGTGCCGCGGATCCTGGTGGCCGCCCATGTACCACCACGGCCAGCCGTAGAAACCACCCTTCTGTACGTGCGTGATGTAATCCGGCACTAGATTGTCGCCCAGCGCGTCGCGCTCGTTCACGGAGCACCACAACTCACCGGTGTCGGGACTGAACGCGATGCCGCCGCCAGCGTTGCGTATGCCGTAGGCGTAAATTTCCGGATCGCTGCCGTCCGGATTAAATTCCAAAATGTCGGCGCGATTTTTTTCCGCGGGAGTCGTGTCCGGATCGTCCACATTCGAGCCCGATCCCACCGCCACCAGCATTTTCTTGCCGTCTGGTGTGAACTGCACCGATCGCGTCCAGTGAGAAGGTTTACCGGGGACGTCCACGATGTGTTGCTGCGGTCCACGCGCTTTCAAATCGCCGTTCTGATAAGGAAATCGCCAAACCGCGCTGACCGTGCCGATATAAACCCATTGCGGATCGGGCCCTGGCGGGTAAAACGCAATTCCGTAAGGTTGCTTCAGGCCCGTCGCGAATGTTTCCGTCTGCTGCGGCTTGCCGTCTACGGTGATTCCGCGAAAAACCTTTATGCTTCCAGGTTCGGATTCCGCCACGAAAAAATCGCCGTTCGGCGCTGTCATAATCAGCCGCGGATTCTTCAGCCCGCTCGCGTATTGTTGAACCGTGAAACCCGGTAGGGCTTTCGGCCAATCCTCGCTCGGACGCGCCACCACTTTCGGACCGTTGTCGGCCGACTTTGTCGCAAAAGGCTGCGGCAAATCTTGCACGGTGATCTTGCGAACGGTGCCCGGTTTCTCGAAGCGATAGTCCGTAAACGGAGCACTCGGAGGAGGCGCAGCTTTTGCGGTATTGCTCGCCGACGCGGCGCCGGCTTTTGTTGTTGGCAACGGCGGATTCGCGCCGCCGAGCGCCTTCAGATAGGTGATCAGCTGCCAACGCTGCTGTTCGCTCAAACTCGACCAAGAAGGCATTCCATTGTTCGGATCGCCCTGCGTAATGAACCAAAAGATTGCGCCGTCCGGCGCGGCCTGCGCGGGTCCCGTGGCTAGCGCCGGGATGCCGCCCGTTCCGGCGCCCGTGGCTCCGTGGCACGAAGCACAATGTCGCGCAAATAAATTTGCTCCAGCCTGCGCCGCCGCCCGCTTGCCCGCGTACGGGTTCTTCGTATGTTCGGCGGCTGCTGGCGCGCCGTGGAATGAAGCGGTCTGAGCATTGACCGGCGCACACACGCCGATCGCCGCGAACAAAAATGCCAATACAGATCTAATGAATGCAGATTTGCTGCTCCTCCAGCCAGCGCTACTTGCGGCGTTCAAGTTGCCCTCCCGACCGTTTAATAGACTCAATATTTGCAGCGCTTAATCGCTTGTCTCGGCGCTCCCAACGCGCATCATTCTACCTTTTCAATTAACGAGATCAAAAAAACGGCAACGTCCGCGCCGTTCAGCGCTCGCGCTGATCGCGCACCGCTTGCCTCATATCTTCGCGCTGTGTGTGGAAGCCCGATCGGATGGAACTTGCAGTTTGCATGAGAAAGCTTGCGTTCTGGTACCAACTTCACATCGCGGTATGCTGTTGACTATATAGGCGCTTGCCCTGCGAATACCGCGAATTGTCGCTTTTTTCGTGCACTTTCCCCGCGACTGTGTTACTCTTCTTTTGCGCTTAATACCTCGGTTGTGTTGTGCGGCCTCTGGTGAGCAGTTGATCTGAGATTACCCGCCCTTCAGTTCTCTCCGTACGTCTTCAGCGTAATTTAAAACAAAGACTGGCAAGACCAGTTTGCTGTGCCCGCACCCGATGTGTGCAATACGTGTGTGCGCGCCGCGACGGCTTCCGCCAGATAGAAGGCAACATCCAGATGGATAGTATTACAGAAACATTTTCACAAATGGCGATCTCCGCTTACACCAAAGAGCGGCTGGCTTTCGCCAAGTTCTCGATTCCCACGCCAGTGCAGACTGCGGCAATCCCGCAGGCGCTGGCCGGGAAAGATGTGCTGGCAACAGCGCAGACCGGCACCGGCAAGACGCTCGCGTTCTTGATTCCAGTGATGGAGCGCATGCTGCAGGAAAAGACGCCGGGAATCGCCGCGCTCGCGCTCGTTCCTACGCGCGAACTCGCCATGCAAGTCGTCGAACAGTACAACGCGTTGCGCGGCAAGCAGCTCGGCCCAGCCGCATTGGTCGTCGGCGGCTTGTCCGAAGGGCTTCAACTCACCAACTTGCGCAAAGGCGCGCGGCTGGTGGTTGCGACTCCCGGACGATTAGAAGATTTCCTTTCGCGCAAGCTCGTGCATTTCCGCGATCTTCGCGTGCTGATTCTCGATGAAGCCGATCGCATGCTGGACATGGGATTCCTTCCCGCGATTCGCAGAATCGCATCGGTGCTGCCAAAAGAACGGCAGACGCTGTGCTTTTCCGCGACGCTGGAAGCTTCTGTCGTACATCTCGTGAAAGACTACATGCGGAACCCGGTGCGACTGGCATTCGGCTCCGTGCTGAAGCCGTCCGAGAATGTCCGCGTGCAGGCTTTCGAAGTTGCGAGCGATCGCAAACTTCCGTTGCTGCATCGTTTGCTCGCCAAGGAAACCGGCCGCTGCCTCATCTTCACGCGTACCAAGCGCGGAGCGGAGCGGCTGTCCATCACTTTGAGTCGCGACGGATTCGCCGCTTCCACGATTCACGGTGGGCGCACGCAGTCGCAGCGCACCGCGGCCTTGACGGGATTCCAGCAGGGACGCATACGCGTCCTGGTGGCTACCGACCTGGCATCGCGCGGGATTCACGTGCAAGACATCGCGCACGTGATTAACTACGACTTGCCGGACATCGCCGAGAACTTCATCCACCGCGTCGGACGTACAGGACGCGCGGGCGGACACGGCGTCGCTTCCACTCTTTTTGGCCGCGAGCAGCGCTCCGAGCTGATGGCTCTGGAACGCACACTCGGCATCAAGATGGAGCGCATGCGCGCGGAAGGCGACCCGGGAGAGAAGCAACCTCCCGCGGTGAAGAGCGCGCTAGAGCGTTTTCAGTCCAACACCAAATCACGCATCGGCCAGCTTCCAGGAGAAATCCTGCAAGCGCAGGTGTAATACCGGCCCCAAATCGGTGAGCAGCGCGGCGTTGCAAAACGCGGCTGCGTCCGGAGACAAAGCAAGGTTTTGATTTAGAAAGTTGCAGACAGAAAGCAGCGGCGGCCGCAGTCAGGCCGCCGCTTTTATGTTTACCGGACTAAAATCCTGGCGCGCCGGTGGAGGCGGGACGGACTTCGCCGGATTCGACGCCAAAGCGGAGGCGCTCGAGGTAGGTTTGCGCCAGCGACATCAGGCCAGTGTAGAGGTAGCCCCACACGAAGAGCAGCAGGAAGGGGACGGTAGCGTAGTTTTCATTTTGCAGCGCGTAAAACACGGCTGCGGCGAAATACAATCCCAGCAGAACTTCCGCGAAGGGCATCCATCCGGCGCTCTTGTGATATTTTTTCTTGGCCCACACGCCATCGCCGTGCTCTCCCGCTTGCACGCTGTATTTCGGGGTGCGCACAAATTCCGATTTCACGCCCACGATCGCTTCGATCACCGCCAAGGCGTTGCGCACGGATAGCCCAATGCCCACGGCCATCACGAAGGGCAGATACAGAAATGTGCGTTTCCAGGTTTTCGGATACAGCGCGCGTTCGGCCGCCAGGTAGAAAGATGATATCGAGCATGTGGAAGCGAGAAACAGCGGCAAGTCAATCACCAGCACCTGAAACCATCCCTGGTAGAAACGCACGATCATTGCCGGCAGCAAAATGATGGACATGAAAACCATCAGCGGGTAGCTGATATTCGCGGTGAGATGGAAGAACGCCTCGGCCTTCACGCTGGCCGGAACGTCTGCGCGCATCACGCGCGGCAGAATTTTTCTGGCCGTCTGCATCAAGCCCTTGGCCCAGCGCGCTTGCTGCGATTTGAACGCGTTCATTTCCACCGGCAGCTCGGACGGACATTCAATTTCCGGCAAATAGACGAAGTGCCAGCCGCGCAACTGCGCGCGATAGGAAAGATCGGTGTCTTCGGTGAGCGTGTCGTGCTGCCAGCCGCCGGCATCTTCAATCGCGGCGCGCCGCCAGATGCCGGCAGTGCCGTTGAAATTGAAAAACAGGCCGGTACGGAAGCGCGAAGAATGTTCGATGACGAAATGCCCATCGAGCAGAATCGCTTCCACTTCCGTGAGCGCGGAATAATTGCGATTGATGTAGCTCCAGCGGGTTTGCGCCATGGCCAGCTTGGAATCGGCGAAATACGGCACGGTGCGCCGCAGAAAATCCGCCGGCGGAATAAAATCCGCGTCGAAGACGGCGACAAATTCTCCCAGCGCGGTGTTTAGTCCCTCTTGTAGCGCGCCAGCCTTGAAGCCTTCGCGGTTGTCGCGATGAATATAGCTGATGGGCAGGCCGAGGCCCTGGTAACGCTCGACGCAATTGCGCGCGACTTCCTGCGTTTCGTCGGTGGAATCATCAAGGACCTGAATGTCGAGCAGTTCGTGCGGATAATCGAATGCAGCAACTGCTTCCACGAGGCGTTCGATGACGTAACGCTCGTTGTAAATCGGAAGCTGCACGGTGACCCGCGGCCACTGCGTGACTTGCGGAGGCGGACCGGCGACGCGCTTGCGATTTTTGTAATAGTTGTAAACCAGCGCGTAGCGATGAATGCCGTACATCGCGAGAATGCTCATCACGAAGAAGTACGGCAGCATGATCGCGAAATCGAAAGTATTCAGCTGGTAGAGGCCGCGAAACGGATTCAGCTGGGCATCGGTGTTGCGGCGCCAGTAGTCGGAGAGAGGATTGCCGGCGGCGGACGACGTCCAGGCAAGCGCTGAGCACACAGCTTGCGATGCCGCGTTGTGTAGCCAGATCACTGCGTGCATACCTCCGGGGCAGATGTCTATGTAGAACGCCAAAACGCGATAGTCTGGAACGGCCTGGGATTGCTGGGGTATCCACAAGCTAAGCACATGATTATACGGTGGTAAGGCGCGGTGTCAACGAGGTTAATGTTGGTGCAGAGTTGGTGATTTGGGGCGGCGTGGTCAGTGGCTGGTGATTGGTGATTCGTGAAAGGCACCGGCGGTGGCGCGATTGGCCGGAATCGGCGATGAATCCAAAGCTAGGCTGCCTCGCGTGCTGCGCGTTGACACGTGCCTGTGCGGCTCTTAACATGGCTGCGGTCGCGCTGCGTCGAGGTTTGGCTTGGCTCAGGAGAAACTCTCTGATGAATGCTTCGAGGAACCGTTTACCGTTTGCGATGTTGATTGTGGTGATGATCGGGGCGGGATTCGCTTTGCTCGCTGCGCAATTCTTGGCGCTGGGCGAGGTTCATGCGGCGCGTGGGGAAAGGTCTGAGGGTTTGGCATCCTCGACCGTATTCGCGCATGCAACGACTTCAGCGTTGGGTGCCTCAACCACGGCTTCAGGCGTCACGGCGGGTGCGGCGCAGCGCGGGACAGATAATCCGATTTTGGCTAAGGCTTACCGGTTTGAGCGTGGGGGGTGGATTTACGTGCATCTGGAGGGGTCGCCGCACGATATTGGGTATCAGCATGGATTTTTGCTGGCGACGGAGATTGCGGATGGGTTTGCGGCGGCCAGCCTGGAGATGACGCACAACAGCAATCGGGACTGGGATTTTTTCCGGCGGGCGTCGCGCGAAATGCTTTGGCCGAAAATTGACCCGGAATATCAGGCGGAGTTGCAGGGGATCGTGGAAGGGTTGCGGGCCCGGCAGGTGAAGCTGGACCTCTACGATATCGTGGCGCTGAATGCGTTCATGGAATTGGGAGATTACTACGTGCCGTGGCTCGACAAGCAGACCAGTGCGCAGACGAGCGGGCCGCACAATTTGCCGGACCTTGGATCGAGCGATCAGTTGAGCGATCGTCGCGGCAAAGCTGCGGCCTCGGCGACTACGCACGAAGGACACTGCAGCGCGTTCGTCGCTACTGGCAGCTATACGAAAGATCATCAGATCGTGATCGCGCACAATAATTGGACCAGCTACCTGGAAGGTGTGCGATGGAAAATTATTTTCGATATCGTGCCGCAGACGGGTTACGCGATGCTGATGGACGGCTATCCGGGCGTGATCGTGAGCGACGATGATTTCGGAGTGAACTCGGGCGGATTGATGGTGACCGAAACCACAATCACGGATTTTCACGGGTGGGACCCCAACGGCAAGCCGGAATTTGCGCGCGCGCGCAAAGCGTTTCAGTATGCGGGATCGATTGATGAATACGTGAAAATCATGCTGGATGGAAACAACGGCGGCTACGCGAACGACTGGTTGCTGGCGGACCGCAAGACGAACGAGATCGCGCGCTTTGAATTGGGGTTGAAGCACAGCAAAGTGTGGCGCACCAAGGACGGATATTTTGTGGGCTCGAATTTCGCGAGCGATCCGGAAGTTTTGAAGGACGAGACCACTTTTGATGCGACGAATCTGGCGGCTTCGGCGAACGCGCGACACGTGCGCTGGGATCAGTTGATGGCCGCGAACATGGGGAAGATTGACACGACGCTGGCTGAGGGATTTCTGGCTGACCATTACGACAGTTACACGAAGCAAACCGGCGCGAACCGGCGCACGCTGTGCGGACACGGCGATGTGGCTACGCCGGGCGATCCCGGGTTCGCGACAAAGCCATACAATCCGTTTGGCGCGGTGGAAGGCAAGGTGATGGACGCGCACATGGCGGAGACGATGAGTTTCGTCGCGCGGATCGGGCATCCTTGCGGCGCGGATTTCAAGTCGCAGCCGTTTCTGGATGAGCATCCGGAGTACCGATGGCAGTCGTCGGTGCTGGTAGATATGGATGCGGGACCGTGGACTGCGTATCACGCTGGGGATCACGCGCCGAATCCGTGAGGTTACGATCGCGCGGGATTGACGGAGTGGCCGGCGCCGGCAAGTAGTAGTTTGTGGAGTTGGCGCGGTTTGTGTCCCACCTACGGCGCTCTGTGATTTTCTCAACGATTCTCGCCTTCCGCCGTGTAATTTCGTGCGGCGCGTGTCGGTCTTGTTTCCGGAGTCGCAACCTAAATCCCGAACTTCAGCAGGTAAAGCCGCACTGCTATTGTTGTGTTTGCGTCCTAAGGCGAAAGCCACGACCTACAAAGATGATCGTTGAACAGACAAGCTGCAGGAGCGTTTAATGCACTGGCGCGTTGAGGGCGGCCATTAATTCTACGAAGGTTTCGGCGTGAAGGGCTTGCTCGATGGCCTCTTTGCGGCTGAAAAGTTCGCCGGCATCGAGCAACAGATCGTGTTGGGACTGATTGTCTCCGGTAAGAATTAAAATAATCAGTCTGGCGGGTTTTCCATCGCGCGCGTCGAAGTCTATTCCTTGGGCGACGCGGCCCACTACCACTAGAGGCTCGAGCAACCCGTTGACGCGCGCGTGCGGAACGGCTAGTCCATTTTCCCAGCCGCTGGTAGTGATGCGCTCGCGTTCCTGGACGAGGCGCAGGAATCTTTCCGGCGAATTGCTGGCGGCGTTGGCTGCGGCGATGCACATTTCCTGCAGGACTTGTTCTTTGGTCTGCGATTGGAGAGCGGGGAAGAAAAGTTTGGCGTTGACGCTTTCTTTCAGGGTAATCGTGCGGCGGCGGCGAATCAGGAATTTGATGGCGGGCGCGGAGACCAGCGAGGTGAAAAGCGCCATGATCACCAGAGCTACGAACATGGTTTCGCGAATCAAGCCAAGCTGCAACGCGAGAAGACCGAGAATCATTTCCATGGCGCCGCGCGCGTTCATTGCGAGGCCCACTCCCCACGAGGTGCGGCGATCCATGCCGCCGAGGCGCGCGCCCATCCCGGCGCCAAGGAGCTTGCCGACGCAGGCTACGCCGATGACGGTGGCGGTGATGGGCAGATTGAAATTTGCGACGAAATTAGTGCGCAGGCCGATACTGGCGAAAAAAAAGGGAGCGAAGACGTTGGTGACGATGCCGTGGATCAGCTCGGAGGTGCGTTTGCGCAAGTGCGTGGATTCGCCTACGGCGATGCCGATGATAAACGCGCCGAAGACGGCGTGAATGCCGGCGTATTCTGCGAAAGCGGCCGCGGCCAGGGTGAGAGTGAAGATGAAGCCGAGGACGCCGCCGGGCCAGCTGGTGTGGGCTTGAATGTGCGGCAAGAGCTTGTCAATCATCCAGCGAACTACCGTGAGCGCGAGGACAACGAAGGCGATGACCAGGATGATGGTGCGTTTCACTCCGTCCATGGAAGTGCCGCCGCCGTTCATCATGCCCAGGATCATGGAGAATAGGATCCAGCCGACGAGATCGTCGAACATCGCCGAGGACATGACCACGGTACCCATTTCGCTGCGCAGGAGGTTCAGGTCCATGAGGATTTTGGCGATGACGGGCAATGCGGAGATGGAAAGGGCGGTACCGACGAAGAGCGAGAAAATCAGACGGTCCGCCCCGGGGGCCGCGCCGAGGAAACGCGGAAACAACCCGGCGGCGCCGAAGCCGAATGCGAAGGGAATGATTACGCCGAAGAAACTTACCAGCAGCGCGCTTTTGCCTTGGCGGAAGATGCTGCGCAGGTCAATTTCGAGTCCGGCGATGAGCAGGAAAAATACTACGCCGAGGGTGGTGACAGTCTCGAGGGCGATGGGAAGATTACCGGTCGAGGGAAAGATGAATGCGTAGAGATTCGGCCTGAAATGGCCGAGCAGCGTGGGGCCCAGCAGAATTCCGGCCATGATTTCGCCAAGGACGGAGGGCTGATCGAGTTTTTGCATCAGCTCGCCGGCGAGTTTGGCGGCGCCCAGCAGGACGGCCAGGGCGATGAACATATGCATTATGTCGTGTGGAGCGAGATGCGGCATGCGGTGAGGCCCCTGACTCGGCGAAAATGCGTCGCGTTCGTGTGTAACACGGGCTTGGGCGTATCGCAACAGAATGCGACGGCGGGTGCGCAAGATATTTTGGTGGAGCGGAGGCCCATTTCGGGATTTTTATTCGCCACTACTATTCGCAATAGAGGAGCTAGCGGTTTCGTTAGTTGCATTACAGTAACTAGCGTTGAGTGGCCTGCTATCTGATTGAGCGCACCACGCTTAGGCGCGCTGGAAATCGTGCGGTCAAGATGCTACAAAACAATACGGTTGTGAATAGGTGTGTCCGTGGCTGAAAATTGCAGTGCCAAAGGTTGTAAGGTCAACGTGCCCGCAGGGTTGGCGGCGGAGCATCTGTGCATCATGCACTTCACTTTATTCATTGAGAATGAATGCGCGGAGATGCGGCGGGAAACGGCGCTCGGGAATACTAACCACGAACGTCAGATGGAATTCATCACTAAGATTTCGGGGCGCGGCGAGGCGCTGGTGCATGTGGCGACCAGCGGATTTCCGATGTCAGATGAGCTGAAGGCGCGGGTGCTGAGTACTTTGCTCACGTTGATGAACACGCGGGAAAATATGGACCGGGCGGCGATGCGGCAGTCAGCGCTGCGGCGATTTGTCGGTTGATTTGATTCATTCGGTTTAAATCCAAACTAAAACTTGAGGGTTTCAGGCGCCCACGTAGCGCGCGTATAGGGAGCGCGCAATTGCGGGGTCTTTTGTGCCTTTGACGATGGCGCGGCCGTCGGCGAAGACTGTCATTTCGTAAGTCGCAATGCGGAAACGGAGCAGGAATTCGTTGTGATGGACTGCGCTGGCGTCTGCGGAGGCTTTGGTGATGCGGCGGCCGAGTTCGTCGAGATTGAGGCTTCTGCGGCATTCGTGAATTTGCACAGAATCGCGGCCGCACATGGTGATGTGGGGTTGGGCTTTGCCTTCGAGATAAATGAATTCGCGGCGGACACAGGCGCGGCAATCGAGTTGGCGGGCGACGCGGATGGATTGGAAACGTCCGCTCCAGACGTCGGTAGAAACGAGACGGCCGTTCAGGAATTCCGGTTTCCCTGCGAGAATTTTCGTGGCTTCGGCGGCTTCGACGGATGCGATCACCCCGACGGCGGCGTTCAGCACGCCCGCGGTGTCGCAGGTGGCTTCGGCGCCGAGCATTGCGGATTTTTCGTCGCCTTCCAGCAGGCAAGCCAGACATGCGGTTTCAGCGGGACGAATCGTCATGGTGACGCCGTAGCTTCCGACGGCGGCGGCGTAAATCCAGGGGACATTTAGGGAGATTGCGGCGTCGTTCAGCAGCAGGCGCGTCTGGAAATTATCCGTGCCGTCGAGAATCAGCTGGAATCCGTCGAGAAGTTCGGCGCAGTTCTCCGCGGTTAGGTCGGAGACGATGCCTTCGATCTGCGCGTCGGAATTGATGGCGTGCAGGCGGCGTTCGGCTGCGACGGCTTTCGGTAATGATTCATGCGCGTCTGACTCTTCAAACAGCGTCTGGCGTTGCAGGTTCGAAGGCTCGACAAAATCGCGGTCAATGATGCGCAGGCGGCCGATTCCTGCGCGCACGAGGAGGTTGGCTACAACGGTGCCGAGCGCGCCGCAGCCGGCAAGGACCGCGTTTGCACCCAGCAGCCTCTGCTGGCCCTCGTTGCCAATTCCAGCGAAGAGAATCTGACGAGAGTATTTTTCGCGCTGTTCGCTATTCATTCTTGTAGTCTATTGGGGCGGAGGAACTGTTCTCAATTCAATATCATAGCGCCTTTTCGCGTCCGGCAGGCAACGCGGCCGTGCTAACCTTTGCTCTTACCTCCGAGGCGAATGAGAATTTCGTGGAAACAGCAAAGCCCGCAAGCCTGTGGCTTTCAGCGGTCCGGGACTTGGGGAACGGTTTTCAGTCTCGGCGCGCTGCTGTGCAGCCTCCTTGCCGGAACATCGGTGCGCGCGCAGGAAGCGCAGATCGAAGGGCAAAACGTCGCTGAAATTCGGATCGTAGATGACACCGGAAAGCCGATAACCGGTCCTGACACTCCTCTCCCGTTGGAAATCGGCAAACCTTTTGATTTTGGGATGGAACGAGAAAGCTTGCGTGTGCTGTATCGCACCGGCGATTTCGCTGACATTCGCGTGACGACCACTCCCGCAGCGGAAGGAGTGCGCGTGGAGTTCGTGGCGCAGCGGAATTTCTACAACAACGTGGTACGCGTGGAGGGTCTGAAAGAACCGCCGACGGAAGCGGCGGCTCTAGCCTCGATGCGGCTGACGCTGGGAGAGCCTTTCCGTGAGAGTTCGCTGCGCGAAGCTCTGGCGAGGCTGAAAGACACGCTGAGCAGCGAAGGTCTTTACGAAGCTGATGTGCAATGGAGTCTGACGCCGCACGAAGCGACGCGCCAAATGGACGTGACGATCACCGTGCAGCCGGGCCCGCGCGCGCTGGTGGGCAGTTT
This sequence comes from uncultured Acidobacteriota bacterium, assembly GCA_963710845.1. Taxonomy (GTDB): domain Bacteria; phylum Acidobacteriota; class Terriglobia; order Acidiferrales; family UBA7541; genus Palsa-295. The sequence goes on from CAVQBU010000019.1 coordinate 49,698, forward strand.
TGTGATGAAGAACCAGACGCCTTACCCGGATGCGGAGCTGATCGGCCGGTCGAAGATGAAGGTGAAGAATCCGTTCACTTCGGCGCGGGTGGCGCGGGCTTCGCAGCGATTGAAAAAGTATTTGGTGAATCAAGGGTACCTGGGCGCGGGTATTTTGATCACGGCCGGAAATTATGATGCGACTACCAATCTGGTGGCGTTGAAATACGAGGTGACCACCGGCCCACGGGTGAGCGTGGCGGTGGGCGGCGCGCACATCAGCCAGGGCAAACTCCGGCAATTGCTGCCGATTTATGCGGAAGGCGCGGTGGACGAGGATTTATTGCAGGAAGGGCGGCGCAACATCCGGGATTATTTTCAGCGGCAAGGATATTTCGACGCGGATGTGCAGGTGAGTTCCCGGGACGATCCCAAAGCGGGTGTGCGGCTGATCAGCTATGAAGTTTCGCGTGGCGAGCGTTCGCGGCTGGTGGGCATTGCGTTCGGCGGCAACAAATATTTCAGCAAGGAACTGTTGGATGGACGATTGTCGCTGCAGCCTGCGTCGTTTGCCTCGAGCGGGCGATTCAGTCAGACGCTGGTGCGTGATGATGTGGATTCTATTCGCGGACTTTATCTTTCCAACGGATTTCTGGATGTGAAAGTGGTTTCCAGCGTGGATACGAATTATCAGGGCAAGAAGGGAAGCCTCTTTGTTTCCTTCCAGATTGTGGAAGGGCCGCAGACGCTGGTGGAGGCGTTGCAGATTGATGGCGTGCACGCCATGAGCAAGGATGCGGTGCTCAACGCTGTGGGAGCTTCTCCGGGCCAGCCTTATTCCGCGGTGGCAGTGGCGAGCGACCGCAACAATATTCTGGCGATGTATTACAACGATGGATTTCCGGAAGCGCGTTTTGACGACGTGGCGGTGCCGGGGAGCGCTCCGTATCGAGTGAAGCTGACGTACAAGATCACCGAGGGGACGCGCATTGAAGTGTCTAAAGTGCTGCTGACCGGGTATCAATACACGCGGCCGGGAATTATCGCGCGGCAAGTGGTGATTCAGCCGAATGGTCCCTTGCGCGAAGGTGACGTGGTGGAAACGCAGCGGCACCTTTACAATCTGGGAGTTTTCACGCGAGTGCAGATCGCGCCGCAAAACCCGCTCGGGAGTGATCCGCGAAAGGTAATGGTGGTGGATGTGCGAGAAGGCGGCCGGTATACCATCGGGTACGGATTCGGTTTCGAGGTTCTGAAGATCGGGAATCCTTGTCCCAGCAGCCCACCACCGAATTCGCCGCCGTGCAATCCGAACGCTACAAGCATCGCGGCAAGCCCACGCGGCATTTTTGAAATTTCGCGCGCGAATATGTTCGGAAGGGCGCAGACCCTGACGTTCAAGGTGCGCGCGAGCACGCTGCAGTACCGCGCTTTGGCGTCGTACACGGCGGACAATTTTCTGGCGAAGAAGGCGCTGAGCGCGGCGCTGACGGTGTTTGCGGATAAGACGCTGGATGTGGCGACTTTCACGTCCATCCGTTACGAAGCGCAGTTTCAAATCTCCGAAAAACTTTCGCCATCCAGTTCGCTGCAGTACCGCTATTTTTTTCGGCGCGTGGTTGCCACCAATTTGAACGGCACGATATCCGAGGACCAGATTCCGCTGTACAGCCAGCCCACGCTGGTGTCCGGCGTCGGCATAACGTATGCGCGCGACCGGCGGGATAATCCCGCGGATCCAAAATCCGGAAGCTTCAACACCGCGGACTTCAGCTACGCTGCAACAGCGCTAGGATCCAGCGCGAGTTTTTTCCGGGCATTCGTGCAGAACTCTTCCTACCATCCGTTTGGCCGCGCCTTTGTGTTCGCGCGTTCGACGAGGTTCGGCGTGGAAGTACCCACCGGAACAACCACCGGCAACGCGCCCACGAATTGCGCCGACACTACGACGACGGGGCAGATCATTCCGCTGCCGGAACGATTCTTTTCGGGCGGCTCGCAATCCTTGCGAGGATTCAGCTTGAACGAAGCCGGGCCGCGCGACCCGTGCACGGGCTTCCCAATCGGCGGACTGGCGGTGCTGATATTCAACCAGGAATTGCGCTTTCCGATGAGGCTGCCGTTCATCGGCAACCGGCTGGGCGGCACGGTGTTTTACGACGGTGGCAATGTGTATAGCGACGTGGACCACATCACCCTGGCGTGGAAGTCCGCCTCGCCGACAGTGTTGAATTATTTTTCGCAGACAATCGGATTCGGAGTGCGTTATGCGACGCCCATCGGCCCAGTGCGCGTGGATTTTGGCTACTTGCTGAATCCCGCGGAATATTCAGTGACGCCACAGCCCCCGACCGTGCCACCGACACAAATGTATCGCGTGTCTCATTTTGGATTTTCCTTCAATATCGGGCCGGTGTTCTAATGCGGCGCGCGATTTTTATTTTCGCCTTGGTGGCGTGGCTGCCGGGATTCACGGCAAACCGCGCCGGCGCGCAGAGCAGCACTAATCCGGAATTGCCGACGGAGTCGGGCCTCGCGGGATCGCGAGGGTCTTCGGGCGCGCAGCAGGTGGATGGCGTGGCGGTGCGCATCGAGGACGACATCATCACCGAAAGCGAAGTGTGGGAACTCGACGCCTTCCAGGTGCTGGTGGACGGTAAATCGAAACCGCGCGTGGAATTGATTCGCGAACTCAGCGATCAATGGTTGATCCGCACGGAGGCGACCGCGACGAAGTACGGTCAGCCTCCGGCCGAGGACGTGGATCGCGCCTACGCGGAATTCGTGAAACAGTTCCCATCGCCGGAGGACTTTCAGAAGCGCTGCGCGAGCGCCGGATTGACGGAAGCGGCGGTGCGGCGCATGGTTGCGCAGCAACTATATCTGTCGCGGTTCATTGACTATCGTTTCCGTCCGGAAGCGCAGGTGAGCGACGAGCAGGTGGAGACGTATTACCGCGACGAATTTTCGCCGCAATTGAAGGCGCGCAACGAGCCGGTGCCGCCGCTGGACGACGTGGACGACACCATACGCGAAGTGCTGATCCAGCGGGCGATCAGCGATCGCGCGGCGAAATGGCTGAGCGAATCGCGGGATCGCCTGAAGATTGACATTGTGGCGCAACGGAGCGGCTCATGAAGCTGCGCTGGCCACATGGGCTGGCAGCCGTGGCGCTATTGATCGGCGCCGTCACCGCGATAGTGTTTTGTATTGTCGAGTTTGGAATCGCGCAGCGTTGGGTGCGCAATTCGCTGATCACTCAGCTGGAAGAGCGTACCGGCGCGCGCGTGGAACTGGGTGGTTTTCATCTTCATGCGTGGCGTCTGCACGCAGAGCTCGACAACCTGACGCTGCACGGCCTGGAGACTTCCAGCGAGCCCGCGTTGTTTCACGCGGACCGCGTGCGGGTGAGCATCACGGTGCTTTCGTTTCTGCACCGAGAATTTAAGATCGACGAACTGCTGGTGGATCGCCCGCAACTGAACGTGCGCTACGAAAAAGACGGCTCCAACAATCTTCCTACACCCAAAATTCAGCCGGGCGCCAGTCCCTGGCAGGACACGCTTTTCGATTTGCGCATTGGCAAAGTAGAACTGCGCAACGGCGGCGCGAACATCAACGACCGCATAGTTCCTCTGGAGCTTAAGGGACAAAATCTCGCGTTTATACTGCAATACGTGATGCCGGCGGAGGGCGATGGAGCGTACGTTGGGAACCTGAGCTGGAACCAGGTGGAATTGGATTTGCAGAAAGACGTGCCCTTGCGTTTCGATCTTTCCACGAAATTCGTGTTACGCCGTGATTCGTTTGAACTGAACGAACTGGTTTGGAAGGCCCTGCATTCCGAGCTGAATCTGCGCGCCGAGCGGCCCAATTTTGCGCATGCAGAATGGAATTTGCATTATCGCGGGCGTTTGGCCCTGGAAGATGTGCGGAATATATTTCGCGAGCCGCTCACCCCGGACCTGATTGCCGATTTTTCGGGCGAGGCACGCTACGCTGCGGGTGATTGGACCGGCAGCGGCCACTTCGACGGTCACGACGTGAGAATGCCGTATGAGTGGTTCCACGCGACGAACATCGAGACCACCGGGAATTATACAATCGCGAACAAAAAGCTGGTGGTGGAAAATCTGGCGATACGCGCGCTGGAAGGTTCGCTGGACGGGCACCTGGAGATGGATTTGCCCACGCTGGCATTCCGGACGCAAACACATTTTCATCACGCGAGCCTGGCAGAAGCCATTCATGCCGTGAATAACACGGGTTTCCCGATTGATACGCTGCATTGGGACGGCAGCATTGACGTGGATTCGTACAATACCTGGACGGCCAATTTTAAACATTTTACGACTAAGGGCGAATCGCGCTGGTCACCGCCGGCGGTGCTGACGCCGGGAATGATTCCGGTAACGGCGCGGATTGTGTACGACTACCAGGAAGATTCCGAAAATTTCGCGCTTACCGATAGCGAAATTACGACGCCGAATTCGCAAATGGAATTCAGCGGACCGCTCAGCGGCCGCGACAGCGCGCTGGAATTGAAGCTGGAAGCAGGCAATTTGGTGGAGTGGGACGATTTCATCAACCGGCTGCGCGGCGTTGATGCGGTGCCCACACGCATTGCCGGGAGGGTGAAGTTTCGCGGGCGCATTCTGGGACCGATCGCCGGGCCGACTTTTTCCGGGCACATTCGCGCGGCCGACGCGCGTTACGACACGTACCAATGGGATGAGATTTACGGCGATCTGGATTATTCGCTGGATGATTTCAAGCTGAGCAAGGCGGTGGTGCGTCGAGGGCAGGCTTCCTTCACCCTAGATCTATCGATGCAGCTGGATGGCGACTGGAGTTTTGTTCCGCAGAGCGTGTGGTCGCTGGCGGTGCAGACGGAGCACGCGCCTAGCGAGGACGTACAGGCAATGCTGGGGACGAGCTATCCATTCACCGCCGCGATTTCAGCGAGGTTAAACGGCAGCGGGACGAGCGCGCTGCCGGTGCTGGATGGCAATTTCACTCTGGAGGATATTCAAGCGAAAGGATTGCACTTCGACCGGCTAGGCGGCGAATTGCGTTTCGCCCGCGATGAGGTGAGGCTTTCGCACGCCGAATTGCGGCGCGATACCGGGCGCGTGGCGGGAGACATGCTTTATCGTCCGCAGGAAGAAAACATCGAGTTCATCCTGACCGGCGCGGGAATACAGCTGGACAAAATTGAGGCGCTGCGAAGTACGACAATGCCTCTGGCAGGACGGCTGGATTTTGCGCTGCACGGCGGCGGGCCGGTGCGCACTCCCACCGGGAAGGGTGACTTTCACGTGCTGAATTTGAAAATTGGCACGGACGAGGAAGGCGATTTCCACGGGCAGCTGGATTCGGACGGGCACAGCGTGCGTGTGGCGCTGGATTCGCAAGGCTCGCACGGGCAATTGCGGGGCGAGCTTAGCGTGGGATTGGCGGGCGACGAGGATATTTCCGGGAAACTTTCGGTGGTGCAGTTCGATCTGGATCCGTTGTTTACGGCCGGCTTGCATCTGAAGAACCTGACGGGCCACAGCGTGGTGGACGGAAATTTCACGCTGGCGGGAGCGCTGCGCAAACCGGATTCGATCGAAGTGAATGCGGACATCTCGCAGATTTCGTTGAATTACTTGTTCGTTTCTTTGCAGAACGAGGGGCCGCTGCAATTCACTTATCACCGGAATGAGGTGCGCATCACGCAGGCGCATTTGCGCGGGCCGGACTCGAATTTTCAGATCAGCGGGTCGGCGCGGTTTGACCGCGAACGGCCGGTGCACGTGAGCGTGACGGGCGCGGTGAATCTGGGGTTGCTGAAAGGACTGATGCCGGACCTGCACGCGACGGGGGAGGCGAACGTCAACGTGGCGGTGGAGGGGACGATGTCCAAGCCGCGCATCACGGGGCGGACCAGCGTGCGCGATGCTGCGGCAAACTATTCGGATTTTCCGGTAGGCCTGAGCCACTTGAATGGGGAGCTGGTTTTCGATCGCAGCCGGCTGCTTTTCGAAAATGTCACCGCAGATTCCGGCGGGGGACAGCTGACCTTGAACGGCAGCGTGACGTACGGGGAAGAAGGTCCCGTGCGGTACGAGATTTATGCGCGGACGCCGCAGGTGCGGATTCGCTATCCGGCGGGAATGAGCTGGCTGACGGGCGGCACGCTGCAGCTGGTGGGGACGACGGAGCGCGCGGTGCTGAGCGGGAACGTGGAACTGAAACGGCTGCTGTTTGCGCCGGGCGCGGACATTACTTCGTTTTTTGGCGCGTCACCGGATACTTCCGCGGCAGGCGCTTCGTCGTCGGAATTCATGCGGAATCTTACGTTCGATGTGGCGGCGCATACCAGTCCGGGAGCCCGCGTTGAATGGACCGGCGCGCAGGTGGAAATTGACAGCGATTTGCATTTGCGCGGGACGTGGGATCGGCCCATTTTGCTGGGGCACATTCACTTGCTGGGAGGTGAAATGTCGTTCCGCGGAAATACTTTTACGCTGACGCGCGGAGATGTGAATTTCGCCAATCCGTTTCAGCTGGATCCAGAACTGAATATTGAAGCGACTTCCACGATCAGCCAGTACCTGGTGACGATCAATTTTTCGGGACGGGCTAGCAAACTTTCTTTGAGCTATCGCTCTGATCCGCCGTTGCCGGACACGGACATTATTGCTTTGCTGGCGCTGGGCAGCACGGGGCAGGAGAGCGCGTTGCGTTCTACGGCGGCGGGATCGAACTACGGGGCAACCGCGCTGCTTTCTGAGGCGGTCTCGAGCGGCGTGGGCGGGCGCATCGAACATTTATTTGGGATCAGCCATTTTCGGATTGATCCGTTTTTGGCGGGGACCGCTACGGAATCGAACGCTTCGGCGCGGGTTACGATTGAGCAGCAGATCACGCGGGATCTTACTGTTACTTATTCTTCCAACGCGGCGTCTGATCAGGAACAGTTGATTCAGGTGGAATACCACGTGAAGCGCGATCTTTCGATTGTGTTTTTGCGCGACATCAATGGGACGTACGGGTTGGACGTGAAGTTCGTAAAGCACTTCCACTGATTTAATTTATTCCGGCATGGCGAAGAGCGATTCTGGCGCCAGGCGCACGCGCCAGGGTTGCGGGTAATCGCGCAAGCGTTCCCATTTTTCTTTGAATAGTTCAGCTTGCAGGTGGGATTCCCCATTTTCGGCACGCGCTTTATCCAGGCTCAGGAACAGCGTGATGCGGAAGGGCGTTTCTGAAGTACGCACGATCCAGCAGGGGAAGACGTTTGGTTGTTCTTTGGATTCGGCGGCAGCGGTTTCCAGAAATTCGATGTGGTGGGCGCGGATTCCGATGTACTTCGGCGTTGCGGTGGGCTGGGGCGCGAGGCGCAGCTGGCAATTCCAGTCGAGTGCTTGCATTGTGCCGTCTGGATTTGGCTGGGCGTGGGAAATATTTTTGCAGCCGGTGAGGCGCGCGACTTCGGAGCTCGGCGGGCGGCGGAATATTTCTTCTTTCGGGCCGAATGCTGCTACGCGTCCGCGGGCTAGCACCAGCAATTGTTCGCCGAGGCGGTAGGCTTCTTCCATGTTGTGGGTTACCAGGAGCGCGGGGCGGCGGAACGTTGCGAAAGTTTCTTGCAGTTGTGCCTCTACTTGGCCGCGCAAATGCGTATCCAGGGCTGAGAGCGGCTCGTCGAGAAGCAATGCTTCGGGCTGAATCGCCAGGGCGCGGGCGAGCGCGGTGCGCTGCTGTTCACCGCCGGATAATTCGCGCGGGTAACGCGGTTCGAGTCCTGCGAGGTGGGTGCGCGAAACGAGTGCGGCGGTGCGCGCGGACTGCTCGTCGTGAGGCAAATCATCCAGGCCGAATGCGATATTCTGCGCCACTGTGCGATGGGGGAACAGCGCGTAATGCTGAAAGAGCATGCCGATGCGGCGGTCGCGCGCGGGAATCGCGACGCGTTGAGCCGAATCGAAGAGCGTGCGGTCGTTCAGCGTGATGCGGCCGCGGCTGGGAGGTTCGAGGCCGGCGATGCAGCGCAACAGCATGGATTTGCCGGCGCCTGATGCGCCCAGAATACTCAAAGGAGTTTCTGTCGCGCGGAATGTAACGTCGAGCGTGAAATCCGCGAGCTTTTTTTCGATTTGGACTTCCAGAGTCACGTCAGTGTCGTCCCCAACGTTCGCGGCGCAATCGTTGCGCGTGCGTCCAGTAGTAAAGACCGCCTAGCAAGATGATGGAGATGCCCACGTCCACCGCGCACCAGGCCATGGCGCGCTGGATTTCGTTGGCTTCCACGGCGAAATAAATCGCGATGGGAATGGTTTCGGTTTTCCCTGGAATATTTCCGGCTAGCATGAGAGTGGCGCCGAATTCGCCCAGGGCGCGGGCGAAAGAAAGAATCGTGCCGGCAAGCACTCCGGGCCACGCTAGCGGTAGCGCGACTTCCCGGAAAATGCGGGCTTCGGATGCGCCCAAGGTACGCGCGGCTTGCAGCAGGTACGGGTCCACTTGTTCCAGGGCGGCGCGCGCGGTGATGTACATCAGCGGAAAAGCTACGACGGTTGCGGCGATCACCGTAGCAGGCCAGGAAAACACGACGCTGGCGCCGAAGTGCAGCAGGAGTTTGCCTAGTGGGCCGTTGCGGCCGAAAAGCAGCAGCAGAAGGAATCCCACAACCGTCGGGAGGCAGAACGAGCGGGAGAATAAAGATTCCGTCAATGAGCGCAGCGCCGGTGCCGGCTCGATTCTGGCGCCAAGCAGCCGCAGCTAGCCCTGCGACGAGCGTCACGGCCGTGGCCGCCAGGCTGGTGGCCAGCGAGATGAACAGAGGGGACCAATCCATCGCGAGAGGATTGTAGCTGGATCAGTTCTTTACGGCTGATTTTTCGGCGGAGGTAAAACCGTATTTCTGGAAGACGGCGCGGGCGTCGGGCCCTTGCAGGAATTCCAGGAAGGCGCGGGCCGCGGGCTTTTCTTTGGAATCGCGCAGCACCGCGGCGGGATAGAGGATCGGATCGTGCGAATCCGCGGGAGCAACGGCGACTACGCGGATTTTCTTCGAGGCGTTGGCATCGGTTTGATAAACCAGCCCGGCGTCGGCATTTCCTGTTTCGACGTAGGTGAGCACCGCACGAACATCTTTTGCATAGACGACTTTCTTTTCCAGCGCGGCGAACAAGCCGAGGTGTTCGAGCGTCTGCCGCGCGTACATTCCTGCGGGCACGGTGCTGGTTTCTCCCAGGGCGAGATTTTTCACAGCCGGGTTGGCGAGGTCTTGAAAGCTGTTTAGCGCCGTGGACTGCCCCGGGGCGATCAATACCAGAGCGTTGCCCAGGAGATCGCGGCGGGTATCCGCCACGATCAAGTTTTGCGCTGCAAGTTCGTCCATTTGTTTTTCGGCTGCGGAAAAAAAGACGTCCACGGGAGCGCCCTGTTCGATTTGGCGCGCGAGAATGCCGGAGCCGCCGTAGTTGTAGGTGACGGCTGTGCCGTTGCCGCCGTTCTTGCGATGCTGCTGGACCTGGAACATGGGGCCGAGCTCGTCGAGCGCGTCTTTCAGGCTGATGGCGGCAGAAACCGTGATGGTTTCGGATTGCTGCGGCGCAGCACCCTGCGCGAAATTTCCCGCGGTTCCCACGAGAAGTAAAAAGAGGAGGCTCGCGACGACGAGCCTCCTCCCGATGACACTATTTTTCTCCCAGAACATGATTGCGACTCCTTCGCGCGAGGTGCTGGTTCACGTTCTACTTTTCCGGTGCGGCCGGCTTTAGCGTGGAAGGCGGAGGCGTAGTGGACTTCGCTCCCGCAGCTGGTGTGGACGGAGCCGGAGCACTTGACGGCGTTGGCGCGGAGCTATCCGGTGGCAGCATTTGCTTCAGTTGCGGATAGTCGTCGGCCATGCTGCGCAACGCGGCGATGGCCGCAGTGTTTTCGATCTGCTGACTGGCGACGGCCATCTGCTGGTTCACTTCTGGCATTTCCTTCACGAGGCGCTGACCGATGGGCGAATCGTAGAACTTGGTCAACGCCTGGATGTCTTCCAGAGAAAAGTGCTTGGCGTAAACGGCTACAATTGCGTCATTGACGGCGGTGGGCGGAAGTCCGGCTGAAAATTTTTGCGAGAAGGTGTCCATGAATTTGGGCAATTGGTCGGCGGGAATGGCGCGGCCAGCGCCGTCGTGCACCTTACTGGTTATGTAGTTCGCGATGTTTTCACCCATCTTCGAGGTTTCGGTGATGTCCATGAGATGGCGGATGGCAGCGTCTTTTGCGGGATCTATTTTTTCGGCCGGTGCGGGTGGTGTTTGCGCTGCCGGTGCCTGGGCGGCCGGCTTTGCGGGAGCCGCCTGTCCCGGAGTGGCGTGCGGCGCAAGCGTTGGTGGTGTGCTGGACGCAGGTGCTTGCGCCAGCGCCGGTGTCGCCGCACATAACAGGCCGGCGATCACGGCTGTAAGTAGCTTCATGGAATTCTCCTGTTGTTCGCGGCAGGCTCTCTATGGTTTCTGGCCTGACATGCGAATCCAAGAATCGTATCGAACGTGGGCGGCAGATGCAATTCGACGGTGGGATACTCGGACGGCGTGGGGCGGCGGTGGCAGGGCTGCTGCCGGCTGTGATAACTTTTCAAGCGTGAACACTCTTTTGCGCAGCACCGGTTGGAAAAATTCGGCGCGTGGCGTGACGCGAGAAATCGTGCGCGGCAATGTCACCAGGATCTCGCGCCGATGACTGCTGCGGGCATTTCTTCTTCAGGCGCGAGGCCGGATTTTGCGGCGGCGCGGAATGAGATGGTGGCGCGGCAGATTCGCTCGCGCGGCATCATCTCTGCACGCGTACTGGACGCGATGGCTGCGGTGCCGCGCCACGAATTCGTTCCTATAGGGGCGCTAGCTTCGGCGTATTCGGATGAAGCGCTGCCGATCGGCGGGGGACAAACAATTTCACAGCCGTTCATCGTTGCGGCGGCGGCCGACGCTTTGCGGCTCGCGGGCGGAGAGCGCGTGCTGGAGATTGGCGGCGGATGCGGGTATCAGGCAGCGGTGCTGTCGCTGCTGGCGCGAGATGTGATCGCCGTGGAATTACAGACCTCGCTGGCGGGCGCCTGCCGCGAGCGACTGGCGCGCCTGGGCTACACGAATGTGCGCGTCGAGGAAGGCGATGGCTCGCTGGGATGGCCTGGTGGCGCACCGTATGACGCAATTCTGGTTTCCGCGGCAGCTCCGGCAATTCCTCCGCCGCTGATCGAGCAACTTGCCGAGGATGGCCGCTTGGTAATTCCGGTGGGCGATTCCGAGCGGCAAAGTATGCTGCGAATCGTGAAACGCGCGGGCGGCCTGGAGCAGGAATCATTGCTGGCTTGCCGCTTCGTGCCATTGCTGGGGCGCCACGGTTGGCCGGACAGCGTTCCGAATACGGTGCAGGGATCCGCGGCGCGATGAACGCCTCTGTTCCTACGCCCGAACTTTCCATCGTCATTCCTGCTTACAACGAAGAGGGCCGGTTGGGGCGCGCACTTTCGCGCATTCGCGAATATTTTTCCGGCCGCAGTGTGCCGCCGGGCGTCGCGCCGGAAATTGGCTTGAACCAGATGGAAATTCTGATCGTGGATGACGGATCGAAGGACGGCACGGCGCAGATTGCCGAGGAGTGGGCGCGCGAAATGCCGTGCGTGCGGTTGGTTTCGAACCGGGAGAATCGCGGGAAAGGCTACAGCGTGCGGCACGGGATGCTGGAAGCGCGCGGCCGCCTGGCGCTCTTTACAGATGCGGACCTGTCTTCGCCGATCGAGGAAATCGAGAAGCTGCTGGCCGCTCTGGCTGCGGGAAACGACATTGCGATCGGGTCGCGCGCGCTGGACCGCTCTCTGATTTCGATTCACCAATCGCGTCATCGCGAGCTGGGCGGCATCGTCTTCAACGGATTGGTGCGGGTGGTTACCGGCCTGCCGTTTCACGATACGCAGTGCGGATTCAAGCTCTTCCGCCGCGAGCCTGCGCGCATTATTTTCGAGCAGCAGCGGATTGAGCGCTTCGGGTTCGATCCGGAAATTCTGTTTCTCGCCCAGCGCCACGGCCTGCGCGTCGCGGAAGTGCCGGTGCGCTGGGCGCATGACCCGGCAACGAAAGTTCAGGTGCTGCGCGATAGCGTGATGATGTTCCGCGAACTGGTGGCGATTCGCTCAAACTGGTTGCTGGGCCGCTACCCCAAAAAAACGGGCGCGCAGTAGAACGTTCACGCCTATGCGTCGCTGAACGATTGGCCGCGCGGCTGATCTTTCGCCAGCGGTGGCGGAGCGCTGGGCTCGCTGAAATCCTTCGTCCAATGCCAATTGCGGATTTCTGGCATGTCCTGGAAATGTTCGCGGATGTACGCGTGGTGTTCGTACAATTTGCGGTTGAACATATCAATCGCGTCGGACGCTTGCGAACGCAGTCGCGGAACATGCTTGAGCGCATCAATGGCCAAGTGGTACCGGCTCATTTTATTGAGCACCACCATATCGAACGGCGTGGTGGTGGTGCCTTGATCGTTGAAGCCGCGCACGTGGAAGCGGCCTTCGTTCGCGCGGCCATGCACCATGCTGTGAATCAGCCAGCGATAACCGTGGAACGCGAAGATCACGTCCACGTCGCGCGTGAATAGCGCCTCGAATGAAATATTGTCCATGCCGTGCGGATGGTCGTCGGGACTCATCAGCGCGTTGAGATCCACGACGTTTACCACGCGCACTTTTATTCCGGGAACGTGTTTTTGCAGCAGCCAGGAAGTGGCGCAGGCTTCGATGGTGGGCACGTCGCCTGCGCAGGCAAGGACGATGTCCGGCTGCGTGCCGCCGTCGTTCGTCGCGAAGTTCCAGATGGAAGCGCCTTGCGAGCAATGCGCGAGCGCTTCGTCGAAGGTGAGCCATTGCAGTTGGGGCTGCTTGCCGCAGGTGACGACGTTGACGTAGTTGCGGCTGCGCAGGCAGTGATCGAAAACGTTGAGCAGACAGTTGGCGTCCGGCGGATAGTAAACGCGAGCCACTTCGCTGCGGCGCTGCAGGGCGTTGTCCACAAATCCGGGCGCCTGGTGACTGAAGCCGTTGTGATCGTTGCGCCAGCAGTGGCCGGTGATGAAGACGTTGAGCGATGCGAGCGGGCGGCGCCAGGGAAAGTCTATGCATTGTTCGAGCCATTTGGCGTGTTGCGTGACCATCGAATCCACCACTTGCGCGAACGCCTCGTAGGACGACCACAATCCGTGCCGGCCGGTGAGCAGATAGCCTTCTAGCCAACCTTCGCAGAGATGTTCGCTTAGGACTTCCATTACGCGGCCGTCGGGTGCGAGGTGATCGTCAATCGAAACTGTTTGCTCCATGGTGCAGCGATTGGTGGCTTCGAACACGGAGTTCAGACGGTTCGAGTTGGTTTCGTCGGGGCAGAAGAGACGGAAATTCGCGGGATTTTGCTTGATGATGTCGCGCAGATATTCGCCGAGCTTGCGCGGGGCTTCGGCCACTACTTCGCCTGGGCCGGGCACTTCCAGCGCGTAGTGCGCGAAATCGGGGAGATCGAGCGCTTTCAGGACGCGGCCGCCGTTGACGTGCGGGCTTGCGCCCATGCGTTTGTTTCCGTCGGGAGCGAGGGCTGCGAGTTCTGGGATCAAGCGGCCATTCTGGTCGAATAATTTTTCGGGCTGATACTTGCGCATCCATTCTTCGAGGAGCTTTAGATGCGCGGGTTCTTCGCAGACATTGGAGAGCGGTACCTGGTGAGCGCGGAATGTGCCTTCAATGGGGATGCCGTCTACTTCTTTCGGGCAGGTCCAGCCTTTTGGCGTGCGCAGCATGATCATTGGCCATGGCCGCAAGACGGCCTTACCCTTTGCACCGTCAGAGCGAGCGTCCTGCTGAATCGCGCGAATTTCCGCGTAGCAGCGATCGAGCGCGGCGGCTAGTTCTTGATGCACGATTGAGGGATCGTCGCCTTCGACGAAGTAGGGCGCGTAACCACATGCCGCGATAGAACGCAGAAAGTTCGTCGTCGGACCAGCGCGCGGTGACGGTCGGGCCGGAAATTTTGTAGCCGTTCAGATGCAGGATGGGCAGCACGGCGCCGTCGCGCGCGGGATTCAGAAATTTAATGCCCTTCCAGCTTCCCTCCAGCGGGCAGGTTTCCGCTTCGCCATCGCCGACGACGCACGCGACGATCAGATTGGGATTGTCGAATGCGGCGCCGAACGCGTGCATCAGCGAATAACCCAGTTCGCCGCCTTCGTGCATGGAATTCGGCGTGTGCGGGCCGCAGTGGCTGGGAATTCCTCCGGGCGTGGAGAAGGAACGGAAAAGCAGGCGCATTCCGGCAGCGTCCTGCGTAATTTCCGGGTGGACGTCGGTGTAGGTGCCTTCGAGATATGCGCAGGCGTTGAGGGTGGGGCCGCCGTGTCCGGGGCCAGAGACATAGATGATGTCGGCCTGCGTGTCGCGAATCAGGCGATTGAGGTGGACGTAGATGAAATTCTGTCCGGCGGAGGTGCCCCAGTGGCCGAGGAGGCGCGGTTTGATGTGCGCTTTCGTGAGCGCCTCGCGCAGCAGCGGATTATCGAGCAGGTAAATTTGTCCGACGCAGAGATAATTTGCAGCGCACCAGTAACGTTGCATTTTGTCGAGCAAGTCGGGGGAGAGTGGGCCTGTTGCGGCAGGGGCTTGTTTCTGTACAGGCTGTTGCTGCGGGGCGGCTATTGCGGTAGATAACTTTGCTTCAAATGTGAACATGACATCCTCAGTGCGTTCCTGGTGTTTTTTCGCCGAGAACGGTAATGACGTGCTGGACGATCATTAAATCTTCGTTGGTTTGTATGACGCGCACGTTAACGCGGCTGTCGGTGGCGGATATCATTGGAGCGTTGGCTGCGTTTTGTGTCGCATCGACGCGGATTCCGAGGAAATCGAGGCCGCTGCAGATACGTTCGCGAACGGCGGGAGCGCGCTCACCGATTCCTCCGGTGAAGACGAGTGCGTCGAGGCCGCCGAGAGCCGCGGCGTAGGCGCCGATATATTTTTTCGCGCGATAACAGAATAAATCGATGGCTTCGGCTGCGTGCGGGTCTTGCTTTGCTTTTTCCTGCAGGTCTCGCATATCGCCGGTGCTGCCGGAAACTCCCAGCAGGCCGGATTGTTTGTTCAGCAGAGCACCAGCTGCTTTCGCGGACATTTTTTTCTCCGCGAGCAGATAGAGAAGCAGGCCGGGATCTACGTCGCCCGACCGCGCGCTCATTACAAGGCCTTCGAGCGGGGTGAATCCCATGGAGGTGTCCGTGCTTTTTTCATTTTGCAGGGCCACGATGCTGGCTCCGCTGCCCAGGTGCGCGACGATGACGCGGCCCGAGGCTTGTTTCGCGTCGAGTTTGCGGAGCTCGCCGACGATGTATTCGAAGGAAAGGCCGTGGAAACCGTAGCGGCGTACGCCTGCATCGTAAAATCGGCGGGGCAGCGCGTACATTTTTGCTACCGTCGGCAGCGAGCTGTGAAACGCGGTGTCGAAACAGGCGATCTGGGCAAGCTTCGGGAATTTCTTCGCGACGAACTTTATTCCTTTGATCGCCGCGGGGAGGTGGTCAGGGTCGAGCGGTACCAGTCTTTCGAGTGCTGTTAGAAATTTTGGCGTGATGCGCTGCGGTTCGGTGTAACGCGCTCCGCCGTGAACCAGGCGGTGGCCTGCGGCTTTTAGTCCGGAAAGGTATTCGTGCTTATCCAGCCAGGCGAACATTGCTTGCAGCGCGGCGTTTGAGTCGGTGCCTTTTACTGATGAATTCAGCAGCGTGGCGCCGTTGGCATCATTGATATTCAAGCGCGCGCTGGCGCCGCCGCTATAAGCAACGGAGATAGCGAGTACGATTTCGTTGCGCGGGCCGACTTCGTAGAGGGTGGATTTCAGGGTGGCCGAGCCTCTGTTCATCGTCAACACGCGAGCTCGGCCGTCAGTCATGGCAAAATTATCCTACAGAAACGCGTGGCAGACTGCACGGCAATTGGTGCGCACCTGGCGTCTGTTTATTTGGCGGCTGGCGCCGAGGGCGGCTGCGATTCATCGAGCAGTTGTTTCAGGTATTGCTGCCAGAGGGCGGCCCAGGTGTGCGTGCCGTGGCCGTGGGTCTGCTCCGAAGCTGGGATCAGGACGAATTTTCCGTTTTTTACTTTTTGGATTTCGCGCTCGGCGATGCCTAGGTCGGGTGGATTGATGAAATCGTCGGCGGAATTGACGAACATCACGGGGACGATAATTTTCTCGAGGCCGGCGGAAGGATCGTAATTCCGAGAAGCATTCACAGCGTAGAGCAGATCGTTCGCGTCCAGAGTGTCCATTTCGCGCTTCATGACGTCTTGCAGCCAGCGATCGGCGGCGTCGCGGGTGGGCAGGCTTTGCTGCATGGGCAGCGGCGCGCTGCCGGCGATGAGCAGCATGTCCGCAGCGATTTCCAGGCCGGCGCGGGGCTCGGTGGTGTAGTCGCCATTTTGCCAATCGGGATCCTGGCGAATTCCAGACATCAACATTTTGCGCCAGAGGCGATTGCGTCCGGCGATCTGTACGGGCAGGCAGGCGAGGGGCATGAGCGCGTCCATGAAATCGGGATAAGTTTCGCCCCAAATCCAGGAGTGCATACAGCCCATCGATGTGCCGATGATCAGGCGGAGATGATTGACGCCGAGACCTTGTTCGACCAGCAAGTGCTGCGCGGCGACCATGTCGTCGTATTCGTATTGGGGAAAATGAGCGTGCATGCCGTCGCTGGGCTTGGTGGATTTTCCGTGGCCGATGTTGTCGGGCAGGATGATGTAGTAGCGAGTGATGTCGAGAAGCTGCCCGGGGCCGTAGAGCACGCCGGCGAATTGCGGGGTGAGAAAATTTCCACCCCAGCCGCCGGTGCCGTGAAGGATGAGCACGGCGTTCGTGACGCGGCCGTTGGAGTCGCGGGTGGGCGTGCCGAGGGTGCGGTAGTGCAGGCGCAATTCGGGGAGGGTTTCGCCGGATTTGAAGTGAAAATCGTGGGCGGTGTAGTCGCCTTCGAGAGGCTTGTAGATTCCGGTGGAGGCCGCATTGGCGGGCGCGGGCTGCGCGACAGGGGGCGGAGCCTGTTGCGCGCGTGATGCGGGTGCGAGCAGCATGAGCAGCGCTAGAGTGATCGTTGGAAATCCGAATGGCGCAGCTTTTTGTTTCAGAGCTTTCACCATTGAAGATGGCTGCGTTGCACGCATGGTCGTTTCTCCTGGCGGGACACTTTAGCACGAGAGAGAGTGGAGGTTTGTCGCGCGTCGCGGCGGTGAAACGATTCTTGGTTTGCCGTCACTATAGTACAGGGCGAAACAGAGGAGGCCAGAAGTGAGATACGAGTCGTGGACTTCAACCTCAAGAGACGGGAAGATTGTGAGGTTTGCTTACAAGGAGCTGTCGGATGGCGTCGCGGGCATTTCGGCGAAAACGGAAGGGAGATTCGTGATGATTTTGCAGCGGAGCATTCGCGCGCCGCTGACGCGAAAGCAGGTGGAAGCGGTTTTCGATCGAGCGAGTTTTGATTGAGGCGGTGGGCTAAACGGCGATCGGTGACGCGGAATTCGACGGCGAACGCGTGAGCGATTTGGAACTTGCGGAATGTTGATTGCTTCCGGCGGCTTGGGGGCGGTGCTATAGTTTGTGTTGTGAGAGCTCGGTGCATAGTATGGGCGCGGTTTGTGGTGGCAATTATGTCGCTGTCGCTGGTGTATGCGTTTACGTGTTCGGCGACTTGCGCGATCTGTTCGGGCGCTGCCGAGGCTGCGGTGGCGCAGAGCCACGGATGCGGGCACGCGGCGGATGGTGCGGCTGGCGGGGCGCAGCAACAGGCGCCTACAAAACCTGATTGCTTCGGGCATCACCATCCCAGTTTTGACGCTGTGCAGAGCGACGGGCTTTCGCGAATTCAGTTGAGCGCAACGGGCGGTTCGAGCCAGTTGTTTGTGGCCGCAGTCAAAAGTGAAGCTGTGAACGTGGCGTCGTCGTTTTTATCTGATTTAGCTCCGCCGCGGGACGCTGCGATTTCTCCGCAACGGAAAATTTCCATTCTTCGTATCTGAATCCCTCGTTTTTTGGCTCTTTCTGTTTTTCCTTCGTAATCGCACTCTACTCTTGCGCATGAATGCAACAGCTGCCCGATTCGATGAAACTGAACCGGCCGCGACAAATCCAAACGCAAGAGACAACGGCAAATTCAGAGGCGCCCGCCTAAAGGCGGCCGCTACAAATTCAAGAGAAACTTCAACAGAGCCGGCGGGACGCCGGCGCTACCAACAGCGACGGTTCAGGACTGGAGGGGGAGATGAAGCGCACACGGCGGGATTTTATGCGGGGGGCGGCGGTGATCGGGGCGGGGGCGCTGGCTCCGGGGGCGATGACTGGCGGAGGACTGGCGGAAGCGCGGGTGCGCGTGGATGCTGAGAAGCATCGCGGATATTCTGGCGCTGGTTACGCGTATCGTGCGGTCGTGACGCCGGATGTGCCAGATTTGGCGTTTGAAATGGATGGCGGGGTGAAGGTGTTTCATTTGGTTGCGGAGCCGGTGAAGCAGGAAATTTATCCGGGGAAAATTTTGAATTTGTGGGGCTACAACGGCAGCGCGCCGGGGCCGACGATTCAGGCGCGGCAGGGCGAGCGCGTGCGGATCATCGTGGACAATCATTTGCCGGAGCCAACTTCGATGCACTGGCATGGGTTTGATATTCCATTTGGGATGGACGGCGGGCCGGGGCTTTCGCAGGACGCGATTTCACCGGGCGGGCGGTACGTTTACGAATTCACGCTGCAGCAGGAAGGGACTCTGTTTTACCACTCGCACATGGCGATGCAGGAAATGATGGGGATGATCGGGGCGTTCATCATGCATCCGGCGGAGGCTTACGATCCTCCGGCGGACAAGGATTTCGCGATTATTTTGCAGGAGTATGCGGTGCTGCCGAACAATCCCACGCCAAATTCGATGAGCATGGAATTCAACTGGCTGACATTGAATGGAAAGTCGGGGCCGGCGAATACTCCGTTGATTGTGCGGCTGGGCGACCGCGTGCGGCTGCGATTTATTAATTTGGGGATGGACCATCATCCGATTCACATGCACGGGCACCAGTTTGTGATTACGGGAACGGAAGGGGGGCGGCAGCCGCGGGCTGGATGGGGACCGAATAATACGGTTCTGGTGGGCGTGGCGCAGTCGCGGAACGTGGAGTTTGTGGCGACGAATCCGGGAGATTGGATGATTCATTGTCACATGCCACATCACATGATGAATCAGATGTCTTCGATGGCCGGGCCGATGACACGACGCGCGGGAATGGTGGCCGGCGCGGGGATGGAGCAAGGCATGGGGATCGTGAGCGGAGGTGCGGCGACGGCGGCGGAAAATGGGCCGAGCATGGGGCGGGGGATGGGAGTTGGATCGACGATGGCGCAGCCTGTTCTGAACGGGGCGATGACGGCGCAGTCGTCGTCCTTTTCGCAGGCGGGCGCGCAAGGGATGGGAGGGATGCAGATGGGAACGGCGGACGTTAGTAAGGATGCGAATTCGGTGCCGGGATTTCCGCAGGACGCGTTTATGGAGAGTCCGGCGATGGCGATGGACGCGATGGTGGCGAAGCCGGAGACATTTGGTTTGCGTCCGGGATGGAGCGGGTACATGCAGGGAATGATGACATTGATTCGCGTGCTGCCGAGTGAACGCTACGACGAGATTTTGAGGTTGCGCGAGGAGCGGCGGAAGAACGGCGGGGTTGGCATGCCGGGAATGAGCGAACAGCGGTAGAGGTCGATGGTGATGAAAGCCGCAAACGGGAGATCCGCGATGAGACGCGAAACAGTTTCGAATTTATTGTTACTGAGTGTTTTTGCGGGCGCGCTGTGGCCGACTGTGTTGGCGGCGCAGACTGCTGCTGTCGCAGATGCTCGCGAGCGGCCTGCGCAGGAGGCTGCTACGTCAGACGCGGGGTTGACGCTCGAACAATTGCAAGAGATGGCGCTCGCGAATAATCCGACGCTCGGGCAGGCGAAGGCTGGCGTGCGTGCGGCGGCGGGGCGTTCGCGACAGGCGGGGTTGTGGCCGAATCCGACGATCGGGTACAGCGGAGATGAAATTCGCGGGGGATCGTACGGCGGAGGCGAGCAGGGCGTGTTTGTGCAGCAGAACGTGATTTTGGGCGGGAAACTGGGGCTGGACCGGAAAATTTTCGACGCGGAGGGCAAGCAAGCCGCGGCGGAAGCGGGCGAACAGCGGTTGCGTGTGGAAAACGGCGTGCGGATCGCATTTTATCAATCGCTGGCGATGCAAGCGATGGTGGAAACGCGGGCGAAGCTGCGCGATATCGCGAAGGACGCAGCAGAAACTACGCGGCAACTTTTTAATGTGGGGCAGGCGGACGAGCCGGACGTGTTGGAAGCGGACGTGGAGGCGGATCAGGATGATTTGGCGGTGATTACTGAACAACAGGAGCAGCGGCGCGCATGGAGCGTGCTGGCCGCGGTGGTGGGCAAGCCGGATTTGGCTCTCGTGCATCTGCAGGGCAATCTGGAAAAGCTGCCGGATGTGAATGCGGAGGTGATTTTGCAGACGATTTTGCGGGATAGTCCGGCGGTGAAAATCGCGCGACTGGGGGTGGAGCGGGCGGAGGCGGAAAGCGCACGCGCGCAGCACGAGTCAATACCAGATTTATTTTTGCGCGCGGGATACGCTTATAGTTTCGAGCAGCTTGACTCAGTGGTGCCGCCGAAAGCTGTGGGTTCGGAAGCGTTTGCGGAGGTGGGAGTAAACCTGCCAATTTTCAATCGCAACCAGGGAAATATTGCGGCGGCGGATGCGGACCGCGAGCGCGCGGAGCTGGAGGTGCAGCGCGTGGGGCTGGTACTGAGGCAGATGGCCGCGCCGATTGTGCAGAACTATGCAAGTTCGCGGGTGATCGCGGAACGCTACAAGAGTAGGACGTTGCCGAACGCGCGGCAGGCGTACGAACTGTATATGCGGAAATATCACGAGGGCGCGGCGGCTTATCCGCAGGTGCTGATCGCGCAGCGGACGCTAGTGCAACTTGAGACCAGCTACATCAATACTTTGGAAAATGTGTGGATCAATGCGGCGGCGTTGCAGGGGTTGCTGCTGACGGATGGATTGGATTTGCCTGCCGCGCCTGGTGAGATGGACCGGCCGGTGCGGGAAATCAATTTGCCGATTGCGGAGATTCCGGGGATGCGGCCGTAAACTCGCGGCGAATTTTTGCGATTGGCCGGCCAGCCCTGGGCCTGGGCGAAGGTGATTCACGCGGCAGCCGCGGCAGGCTTGTGATAACGTCTGGCGCGAAGTGGGACGATGTGGTGTTCGCCGACGAGAGAAAAAGGAGATTGCGCGTGGAGACATTTTTTATGCTGCTGGTGGCGGTGGTTGCGTTCTTCGTGCTGAGTATTTTCCTGGGGTCGTTTTTCACGGTGCAGACGGCGCAGGTGGCGATCGTGCAGAGGCTGGGGAAATTTGCGCGGGTAGCGGGGCCGGGATTGAATTGGAAGACGCCGTTTCTGGAGACGGTGGTGCAGCGGATGAGCATGAAAGTGCAGCAGTTTGAGGTGCAAGTAGAGACGAAGACGCAGGACAACGTGTTCGTGCAGATTCCGGTTTCGATCCAGTACAAGGTGATTCCGGATTCGGTGGAGTCGGCGTTTTATAAATTGTCGGACCCGGTGAAGCAGATAGAATCCATGGTGTACAACGTGGTGCTGGGGCACGTCCCGAAGATGAAATTGGACGATACATTTTTGAATCAGGCTGACATTGCGGGGGATTTGCGCGACAACCTGGACGCTTCGATGAAGGAGTACGGGTATTCGATCGTGAAAGTTTTGATTTCGGACATTGTGCCGGACCAGAAGGTGAAGGCGGCGATGAATGATATCAATGCGGCGCAGCGCGAACGGGAGGCTACCGTGTCGCGCGCGGAGACCAATAAATTATTGCTCGTGAAGCAGGCTGAGGCGGAGGCGGAATCGAAACGGCTGCAGGGCGAGGGGATTGCGAATCAGCGCAAGGCGATTATCGCGGGGCTAAAGGATTCGGTGGAGGATTTCGCGAAGACGGTGCCGGGTTCGACGCCGCAGGATGTAATGCAGCTGGTGTTGATGACGCAGTATTTCGATACTTTGAAGGAAGTGGCCGCGAACGATCATACGAATACGATTTTGATTCCGCACACGCCGAATACTTTGACGGATATTTTCGCGCAGATTCGCAATGCGATTATTACGGGGAATGAGTTGGGGCACCATCCGGTGGTGGCGCCGGGGGTCGGAGTGGATGCGCAGAAGTGAGTGGGGCGATGTTGACGTTGCGACCGCGAATCAACGGATCTCGATTACTGCGAGAGCGTCGGGAGCCAGGTGTAGCGCGATTTTGCTATTGTGGATGGGCATAGATTCGGGCGCGGGTAATTGGGCGGCTTGGCGCAGCGTGAGAATTTGCGCTGGTGTGAGATAGGCGGGACTGCCCATTGCGGCGTAGGCTTTGAGCAGCGAGCCGTGATCCGCGTCCACGCGGTAAATTGTTGCTTTCTTCCGTCCTGCCAGCGAATTTAGCTGCAGCACCACTTCTTTTGGTTCACCGCCGCCTCCTACGACCGGAGTATTCCAAACCGCAATCACAATCGTGCCGTCGCTGCGGCGCGTGGCGATGATGTCGTCGGCTTTCGCGGGAATTCTCGTCTCACCCAGCCGGTGAAGGATTTTGAAGGCATTGAACGCGGGTTTCGGCAGGCCGTCTTCCGCGATCAGGCCGTAGCCGCCGTAGAATGGACGCTTGACCACTCCTTGTTCTTCGAAGACGTCGGAAAATGTCCAGTAGCTCATCATGTTGACCAGGCCGTCGCACTGACGAATGGTGTCGGCCATCCAGGGGCCCATGTAGGCGGAGTCGGTAACGTCTGGCTCGTTCATGTAACTGGCGTTGAATTCGCTCCAGATCAGCGGGAGCTTAGGACGCGCGGAGGCGGCGATCTGATCGTGAACTTTGCGCACGGCGCGGCAGACCATTTGTGTGCGCGGGATTTGTTCGTGGGTGCCGAAAACATCGGGGGCGGAATCGTTGCCGTAGACGTGGGTGGAGACGAAGTCCACGGGGACATTTTCTTTTACGGCGTGCTGGATGAAGCGATCGGCCCAGGCAGCCTGTGCGGTCGCAGGGCCGCCGATGCGCAGGCGGGGGCTGACTTGCTTTAGGGCGCGGGCGGCGGAGTCGTAGAGCTGGAAGTAAGTTTGTTCTTTAGGGGCGCCGGCCCAGAAATCGAGATTGGGTTCGTTCCAGACTTCGAAATACCACTGCGAGACTTCGTCCAGGCCGTAGCGGTCCTCGAGGTGTTGCGCGAACTGGCGGATCAGCTCGGCCCACTTTTCGTAGCTCTTGGGGGGTGAGACGTTGGGCTTGTACCAGAAATCCTGATATTTCGGTTCGGCCGCGAGCTTTTTGGGCATGAAGCTTAGCTCGACGAAGGGACGCACCCCGGCTTGCAGCAGTCCATCATAGATCTGGTCCACGTAAGAAAAATTGTAGATTGGTTTTCCAGCGGGATCTTCGTCGTACACGCCTACTTCATCGTGGAAGATCGCGTGGAAGCGAATGTACTTGAAGTCCGTGGCGGATTTCACTTCGCGTAGATCGTCGCGATAGCTTTGGCGCAGGGAGAGGATGGCGCGGCCGGAGCCGAACATTTGTTCCCAGAAGTGGGGGAAGGGTTGGCCTGGGGCGTGCGTGTCCACTTGGATTGTTTCGGGCTGGGGACCCTGCGGCGCGGGTTGCTGCGCGGATGCGGTGAGCGCGCAACACGCGATGAGAGACCACGTGAGAAACGTGCGCCGCATGCGGTGAAACCTCACAGAAAATCAACGAGCAGTAACATCAGGACTAGGATGGCACAACTTCTTGCGCCGCCTCAATAATTTCTGGTTGGGGTGTGCGAGGTCGCAAAAAGCAGATCCGTCTCTGCGTCCCGCGCCCGCCAAAATGCGGCGGGAGAGATCCTTCGACTGGCTTGAGACAAAGGCGCCAGCCTCCCTTTGCAATACCACTCAGGGCAGGCAGGATGACGATGCTCGTCGCATCGTCAGAAAAAAGCGCGGGACTGCGTTCCCTTCGCGGAAATCGCTGAGGGCAGGCAGGATGACATGCATATTTTTTTAATTGCGGCGGAACGTGGACCAGCCAGGACGGAGCAAAGGTAGGCTCTCAACATAGGCCGCTGTCGGGGGTATCATTAACCGGCGCGGCACCCCGCGCGAAGCATAGCAGGGGACAAACCGGGATATGGGTTCAACAGATTCAAGCCCTCGGGCGAATCGGCGCCTCGATACGTGGAAAGAGATTGGGGCGTTTTTCGGCCGAGACGAGCGGACCGTCAAGCGATGGGAGACGACGCGCGGGCTGCCGGTGCATCGCGTGCCGGGGGCCGGGCGCGCGAACGTTTATGCTTATACGGACGAGCTGGCGGAGTGGCTTAGCGGGACAAAATTAAGCGCCGAGAATGATCCAGAAGCGAGTTCTGAGGCGACGAACGGAATTGGCTCCTCGGATAGTGAGGGCGAAAGCAGCGCCGAAGGGAGTGGCCAGACGCGCGGTGATGTGAACGCGGGGGCGGGATTCATCGACCGGCGCATCGGAGAACGACGGAGCGCGGATCGGAGCTTCGCTGGCGGGCGCAACCGGGCTGCGGGGCGGTATGTGGCCGTTATTGCGGCGGTGCTAGTGGCGGCGTTGGTTACGGTGACGGCGGTACGGCGCGCGCGTTCCGAACGCGCGGTGCGAGCTGGCGCGACGAGTGCGGAAAACTCAGCGAGCGGCACGGGCGCTGCCGCTGGCACGGCTGCGCGGCACCATATTCCTGAGCCGGACGCGGAACAGCTTTACCTGCAGGGGATTTACTATTGGCAGAAACGCACGCCGGAGAGTCTGAACCAGGCGGTAGATTATTTCACGCAGGCGGTGGTGCGCGATCCGCAATATGCGGAGGCGTATGTCGGCTTGGCGGATTGTTACAACCTGCTGCGCGAATATTCGCGCATGCCTGCGAACGAAGCGTACCCGCGTGCCGAGGCTGCAGCGAAACGCGCGATCGCACTGGATGATTCGCTTTCTGGGGCGCATAGCGCGCTGGGGTTCGTGGATTTTTACTGGTCGTGGGATGCGGCGGGCGCGCAACGCGAGTTCGTGCGGGCGTTGACGCTGGACCCGAATTCGGTGAATGCGCATTACTGGTACGGCACGTACTTGTTGCATCTAGGGCGATACGCGGAATCGCTGCAAGAAATTGAAAAAGCGCAGAAGCTGGACCCGAACTCGAGTTCCATACTGGCGGACAAGGGATTGGTGCTGTTCCACTCAGGCCAGACGCAGCGGGCTACGGAGCTGCTGAAACATTTAGCGGCGACCGAACCGGATTTTCTCTCTCCACACGAGTACCTGGCGACCGTGCATTTGGGGCAAGGCGAATACCCGCAATTCCTGGCGGAGCGCAGGAAGTCCGCGACGTTGTTGCACGACCAGGCGCGATTGGATGTGGTCACCGCGGGCGAAAAGGGACTGGCACGCGGCGGAGCGCAGGGAATGTGGAGCGCGATGTTGAAGGAGCAGCAACGGCTGCGCGTTGACGGCAAGGAATCGGCTTACAATCTGGCGCGGACTTACGCGCTGCTGGGACGAAAACAGGAAGCGCTCGACGAATTACAGACGGCCTACCGTGAGCACGAGCCCGCGCTGATGAGTATACGCATTGACGTGGCGCTTGCCAGCCTGCACGAGGAAGCGCGTTTCCGGGAAATCCTTGCCGAAGTAGGTTTGCCTCCACTGTCGCAGTAACCTGCAGATTG
Source organism: uncultured Acidobacteriota bacterium (assembly GCA_963710845.1). Classification (GTDB taxonomy): domain Bacteria; phylum Acidobacteriota; class Terriglobia; order Acidiferrales; family UBA7541; genus Palsa-295. Next base: position 75,572 of record CAVQBU010000019.1, read on the forward strand.
ATTGGCGAAGCTGAATTCGATGTAAAGGGACGGCCCGCGCGGGATCGCGTTATAGAGCAGAGTCCTGCCAGAATCATTCCGCGACGCAAAACGCGCGCGCGAGGCAATGCGGTGGATAAAGTTAGAACCGTCCTTGCGGGGTGATGGCTTTTCCTTCGACGCATTCGTAGGATTGGCCGGCGGCAAGATTTTTGTGTTCTTCGGTAGTGCCGCTGGGCCATTCGATTACGACGCGATCAATTCTTTCGCGTTTGGCGAGACCGAAGGTTACGGGCAGCTCGGATTGCGACAGGTAGCTTGAGCCGCTTTTCACCAGGCGTTCCTGGGTTGAGCCTTCGTGCTCGATGCGGACCATGGCGCCGATGGCGTCGCGATTGGATTTCGTGCCGGTGAGATGGAAGCGGATGCTTTGGTTTCCGGCTTGCTGATCGTTGCGGTAGAGATAGGCTGGACCGTTGTTGGTGGTCATTAATATGTCGAGATCGCCGTCGCGGTCGAAATCGGCATAGCAGAGGCCGCGGCCGACTTTCGGCTGGATGAATGCGTCGCCGGTGCCTGCGGCGACGTCCTGAAATTTTCCTTGGCCATTATTGAGAAAGATTTGCGGAGGCTGAGCGTAACCGACGTTGCCGCGGATGTTCCGCACGGTGTCGTCAATGTGCCCATTGGCGACGAGGAGGTCCAGCGCGCCATCGAGATTTGCATCGAGGAACGCGCAACCGAAGCCGAGAGTGTTTTGCGACGCGAGACCGACGCCGGCTTGTAGGGCGACATCGTTATAGGTGCCGTTTGCCGCAGGGCGGTAGAGGCCAATCATTTCGTTGTCGAAATTGGTGATGGCCACGCCGGGATAACCGGAGTGGTCGAAATCCGCGGCGTCCACGCCCATTCCGGCGCGCGCTTTTCCTTCGGCACTGAACGCTATGCCGGCTTCGACGGCGACGTCCTTGAACGTGCCATTGCGTTGATTGCGATACAGCTTGTTTGGTTGGGTGTCATTGGCTACGAGGAGGTCGGGCCAGCCGTCGCGATCGTAGTCGAGCATGGCGACGCCTAGAGATTTTGAGCTGGTGTCGAATATGCCACTTTTCGCGGTGACGTCTTCGAAACTTCCATCGCCGCGATTGTGAAAGAGCCAGCAGGTTTCGCCGCGGTAGGCTTCGGGCGTGCAGTAGGATTTATGTTTTCCGTCGAGGCTGCAGAAAACGTCGTGCTCGGCGGACCACTTCACGTAATTGCAGACGAAGAGATCGAGCAGGCCGTCGCGATCGTAATCGAACCAGAGGGCCGAGGTGCTGAAGCCGAGGCGGTTGTCGAGGCCGCTTTTGGCAGTGACGTCCGTGAATGCGCCTTTGCCGGTGTTGCGAAAGAGGCGGTTCTGGCCGACGCAGGTGACGAGGATGTCGGGAAAGCCATCGTTGTTGTAATCACCGACGGCGACACCCATCCCGTACATTTCAACATCGAGGCCGACGCGATGGGTGACGTCGGTGAAAGTGCCGTCGCGATTATTGCGGTAGAGGCGGAGTGTGGTGCGCTGACGTTTGTGCTGCGGCCAGTCCATGCCGTCGATCAGCAGGATATCCTGCCAGCCGTCGGCGTCGAAATCCAGGAACGCGCATCCTGAGCCGAGAGTTTCGGGGAGAAGTTTGCCGCCGTAGGCGCCGCTATTGTGGCGGAAGTGAATTCCGGCAGCAGTTGTGACATCTACCAGGCGGAAGCCGGGATTCGCGAGGGATTGTGCGGTGATTAGCTCGCGTGCGCGTAGCGCGTGTTCGGCGCGGGCTAACGGAGTGGCAGCAATGCCCGCCATTCCCAGCAGGAAGGACCTGCGATTCACGAGATATTCACCAAACCGTTGCGGATGGCGTACACGACGAGCTCGGCGGTTTTGTGAATACCGAGCGCGTCCATAATATTGGCGCGGTGGACGGCTACGGTGTTGACGCTGAGGGAGAGGCGGTCGGCGATGGCTTTATTGGAATTGCCTTCGACGATCAGTTGCAGGATTTCGAGTTCGCGCGGGGTGAGGCCGGAATCGCGTTCGCCCTTTAGGGATGGCGAGCGTGAGAGTTCGGGTGCGAGGACAATTTCTCCGGCGGCGACGCGGCGGATTGCCGAGCCCAGGCCGAGGTCGTCGGCATTTTTCAGAATGTAACCGCGTGCTCCCGCGTCGAGCGCCTGGCGCACCAGAGTGTCTTCGGAATGCATGCTGAGCATCAGGATGGCCTGCTCGGGAAATTCTTTGAGGATAAGGCGCGCTGCTGCGAGGCCGCTCATGGCGGGGAGCGCGCAGTCCATTACGATCACATCGGGGTGCAGTTCGCGGGCGAGGCGCACGGCATCTTCACCGTTGCTGGCTTCGCCCGAGACTTCCAGGTCGCCTTCGTCTTCGAGCATGCGGCGGAAGCCGCGGCGTACCAGGCTGTGATCGTCCACCAATAGAACGGAAATCTTATCCGACATTCGCTTCGTTGCCCTCCCGCGGAACTCTCATGCGCACCAGAGTTCCGCCCTGCGGCGGCTGCGTGAATTCGATGGTGCCGCGCAGCAGTTGGGCGCGTTCGCGCATGGCCACCAGGCCGATGCCCGAGCGCGCTGCTACTGCGACGCCACCTTTGCCGTGATCTTCCACTTCCAGGTCCAGCGCATTCGATGAGAACTGCAGGCGCACTTGAGCTTCGCGCGCGCCGGAATGGCGGGCGACGTTGTTCAGCGCTTCCTGCAGCACTCTATAAATGTGAATAGCCGCGCCGCCGTCGAGCGCGAAGGGCACGCCGGACTTCTGATAGCTTATGTCAATTCCGGTTTGCTTCTCTACTGTGGGGATGTACCAGTCCATGGTGCTTTCCAGGCCGGTTTCATCGAGCATCACGGGATGCAGCGCTTGCGAAAGGCTGCGTACGTTGTTCAGCGTGGTTTGGGCGATGTCGCGTACTTCGCGCAAGTCGGTGTGCAGGGCCGAGCCTTCGGGGATGCGTTTTTCGGAGCGGGTGAGCAGCGAGCCGATGGCGGTGAGGATCTGGCCGAATTCATCGTGGAGCTCGCGGGAGATGGAGCGCAACATGGATTCCTGCGAGGAGATTAACTTTTGTGCGAGTTCGCTGCGCTGTTGGGAGAGGGCTTCGATGCGGGCGAAGAGCTGGCGGTTGGCGCGGATCAGATAGAGGCTCGTGAGCAGGATCGCGGTGAGCGTGGCGGTGAGAAATAAATAAACCTGGCGTTGCACGCGATCGTAGATCTGAGCGACTTGAGTGGCTGCTTGCTGCTCGTTTTCGTTGTTCTCTACGAGTAGGCGAGAAACGGCGGTGCTGAGCGTGGATTGGCGGGCTTGCAGCGAGAGGCGAATTTGCGCGCGCGCTTCGGCGTCTTTGCCGGCTTGGGCTAGGGCGAAGGTGCGGTCGGCGGCATCCCAGAATTGCGCGAGCGAATCTTTCAGATATTGGGTCTGTTCCGGGGTGCGGCGGGCGATGCTGAGCTGATCTTCGGCTTGCAGCGCACTATCGAGGTCGGTGCGGATGCGTTGAAACTGCGCGGACCAGGCGGTGAGGGGATAAGGCTCGTCGTTGTCGAGCATGTCGCGCATGGCCAGGCCGAGGGAGTTCAGATCGTTCTGCACGCGAAGGAGCTGCAGGGAATCGCGGCGGTTGTGCTCGACGAGATTGTTCTGCAATTCGCGCAGGTGGGAAATTTGCAGGGTGATGTACCAGGAATAGGCTACGACGGCGGCGATAGTGATGATCAGGCCGAGGAACAAGCCGGTAGTAGGGGAGCGTTGTGGCGAGCGCGGCATGGAGTGAAGGATATAACGCCGGAGCGATGGCGTACTACAGCGAATCCCCGTTGGGCTACTGGCGCGGGAAGGTTTCGAAGCGCTTAGAACACCGCGCAACGCAGGAAGAGTGGATTTTAGAGGGGAATTCCTGTAGCATTTCGTGGTTTTGTTACACCGCCATTATTCGGTCATAGCCCAGGAGACCCGGATGCCCAAGAACGACCATGCCCTAAAGACCTTGCTCGAATCGCTCGACTCATTGGTAGCGAAGCACCACCTGCTGAAGCACCCTTTCTATAAGGCTTGGACGGAGGGACAGCTTTCCAAGGCGGAGCTGGGACTTTATGCGGAGCAGTATTACCAGCATGTGCGATCGTTTCCTGAGAATTTGAAGCAGCTGGCGGCGCGCACGAAGAGCGACCGGAATTTGAATTCACTGGTGAATGAGAATTTGGCGGAGGAGCTGGATGCTACGGCACCGCATCCGCTGCTGTGGCGGCAGTTCGCGCAATCATTGGGAGTGAGTGACGCTTCTTTGGAGGATGCGCGGCCGTTGCCCGGAATTGCGGCGTTGCTGGATACTTATGATGAGGTGGCGGCGCAGGGGTCCACGACGCAGGCTGTGGCGGCGTTTTATGTGTACGAAGCGCAGGTTCCGGAGATCGCCAGCCAGAAAATTTCGGGGTTGCGGCGATTTTACGGAATCACGGAACCGCGCGCGCTGGCTTATTTTGCGGTGCACGAGGAAGCGGACGTGCGGCATCGCGCGGCATGGCGCGAGTGGCTGGCGCGGCAGAAGGATGTGGATACCGTTGGGGTGCTGTGCGCCGCGGAGCGCGGGTTGAAGGCTTTGTGGGGCGCACTGGATGCGGTTTATCCGCAGGGTTGCGTTTCGAAGAATTAAGGCTCTTTCTACAGATTTCCAGCCACCAGCGAAAAGTTCGGCAGCAGCGGCGGCCACGCCGCGGCAATAACCGCAAAATCTGCACATCAGCGGCTAAAGCCGCAGGTATTTAGCGCCGTTGACGTCGTGGCTGAAGCGACGACCTACAAAGCAGCGTCAACGGCAACTGCGAATTCAAGGACGCCCGCCTAAAAAAAGCGGGCGGCCGCTACAAATTCAAATTCAGCGTCAAGGGCGCCCAGCTAAAGCTGGCCGCTACAAGGTCAAGACCGCGGCGTCGGTGCATTTGTCCCTCAATTGTGACGGGGCGACTTGCAAGGATTAACAAGTTCTCGCGCAGAGCTGAGTTTCGGTTCCTATTTTTCCTTCTTCAGGATTTTCACACCGTTCGGGCCGGCGATAAACGCTTCTGTTGCGAACTTCAGGAACAGGCCGTGCTCGATAAGGCCTACCACGTGATCGAGATGGTGCGCGGTTTCTTTGGGATCGTTCATGGGGCCGAAGGCACAATTTAAAATGTAATGGCCGCCGTCGGTGATGTAGGGCTTTTGGTCATCTCCAAGACGCAACGTGGGTTTGCCGCCGAGTTCCGCGAGTCTTCTGGCCGTGACTTGCCAGCCGAAGGGGACTACTTCAACTGGAACGGAGACTAGCTGTCCCAGGCATGCGACCAATTTCGTGTCGTCCGCGACTACAGCCATGCGTTTGCTTGCGGACGCGACGATCTTTTCACGGAGGAGTGCGCCGCCGTGTCCTTTAATAAGGTAGAGCGGGCCGGGGAGGACTTCATCGGCTCCGTCAATGGTTAGGTCAATTTGAGTGTGCTCTGCGAAAGTAGTGAGCGGGATTTTTTCGGCGCGCGCCTGCTCCAAGGTGCGGTCCGAGGTGGGAATTCCTAGAATGCGCAGGCCTTCGGTGGCGACTCTGCGTCCAATGGCTGCGATGGCAAACTTGGCCGTGGAACCGGTGCCGAGACCGACGACCATGCCGTCTTCGACCAACCTCGCGGCTGCGTCGCCAGCTTCTTTCTTCCATTGATCCTGCTGCGAGAGTTCCATTGGTCCTTCCAGCGCGGAGTTTGTGGCGGCGCACATCATAGCCGGAGACGCGCGCGTTGCCAACATTCGCTCATCGTTTAGATGGAAGCTGCGTCATTTGAATCCGGCTTTGGATTCCGCGAAGGTGTCTCGAGCGTGCTCGAATCCCAGGGGGTTCACGTGCACCGCTCCGCGAAACGGGCGGTCAATATCGGCGATCGCGACCAATGCGAGAGCGAGCAGGAACGATAGGGAGAATACCTGGATGGCGTGGAGCTTGAAATTGTCGGTGCCAAACAGACACGAAGACAAGGTGGTGAGCACACCACCTACAATCAGGACGGTCCACAAGATGCCGGGGAGCTTGGACTTGCTTTGCAATTCGCGGAGGCGGCGATGTTCTGTCATGTTGGTAAGTTCCGTGAGGACATGGTTCCAGCTGGTCTGTTCGCCGAGACTCGCGGGTTTAGCTTGCACCGTGATATTCCACAGCTGCGTGACGATACGGTGACCATTCAAACTCAAGCTGCCCCGATTCATGGCGGGCCATTCTTCGTTGATCATCGTGTCCGCATACTCTCGCGAAAGTTTCTGGATCTGATCGCGATCGGCGGGAGCGAGGCCCTGTGAAAGGCGGAACACGTTGACGAGAGAATTGGCTTCGGAGTCAGCGGTCATTTCCGCGGCATTGAAGTCGGTCCAGACGGCGTAGAGCATGAAGCCCATGATCACGGCGTAGGTGGTGCCCAGGACGCTGACTTGCCAGCCGATGATTTCGTTGTGTTCGCGGCGCTGACTGGTGGGCCAGAAGCGGCGCATCAGCAATAAAAAGGTGAGGGCGAGGAGGATGCAAAGCAGGACGATGAGAACACTTTGAGGTGCGCTTAACACGATTGAATTCCTCCCTTGCGGGCGTACTGGCGGAAGCCGCTGGGCCGGCTATTCTATCCGGCGGGTGGAGCTTACCAGAATAATTTAGGCCAGACGATGCGCGAGTGATTGGGGATCTGGAAAACGTAGAGTGGCGCGAGCGGAGTAGAAAAGATACGCGGGTTAGTCGTCGAAAAGACTGCCACCAGGGGCCGGTGTTGCGCCGGGGACATCGTTGCCGCCAAGGGAAACTAGCAGGCGACGGAGCTTGGCGCGGTCTTCCAGGTTCATGCCGACCATTTCGAATCCGGCCTGATGGGAACGCACGAAACGCACGACCGCCTGCATGCTGATGGAGCGCAGGCCCGCGGGGATTTTCAGAGTGGCTTCGGTGCCCACGGGAAGCTGCAGTTCACCGCTGAGAAGGCCGCCATCGAGGCTGAGAACGCTGATGGCGGAAGAATATTTTCCCTTCGCGGAGGTCACGACGGCCGGAACGTTGCGCGGCAGGCGCACGCGGCGATAACGGCGGTGCCGCACGAAATCGCGCTCAGGAATCGGATCCAGTGGCGCGAGCTCAAAGACTCTCGTATCCAGGCCTGACTGCGGCAGGAACTCCTGAATCCAGGCGGGATCGAGTTTTACGAGCGCCTGGGCGGCGGCCATACGAATTTCGTCGGGGTAAACCCAGCCAAAAGTTTTGCGCTCTTCCACAAAGCGGCGCAGGTGGCCGGCGGCGGCCGGAGCGCGCACGCGCCCGAGTGCTTCGATGGCTTTCACGCGCAGGTACTCAGGGCCTTGCGGCATTATTTCGCCTTCGGCCAGGCGCAAGAGCTTGGAGGCGGTTTCGCCGTCGCCGCACATGCCGATTTCATCGAGCGCAAGTGGGACGATCATGACGTCGAACATTTCGAGCGAATCGGAGAGAAGTTTGCCGCGTTCAGGAGCTCCGGCGGTGGAAAGCTGGCGCACGACAGCATCGTGGAAGCCGCGGCCGCCATCGCGGAGACGACGGGGCAGGAGTTCGTCCACGGCTGCGGAATCGAGGCGACTGAGGAGGCCGATTACCGTGGCGGCTTTCGCTGGCGCGTCATTCTTTAGCGATTCCTTCAGGTAACGCACGCACGGAGCGCCGACGGCTTTGGCGAGATGGACGACGCTTTCGCGTTCGGTGCGGCGCGAGGTTCGCGCCAGGCGCACGGCAAGATGCTCAGCCGCACCTTGCGGCACGCGCATCAGTACGCCGACCAAACCATCTGGCATGGATTCGGCGATCATGGCTTCTTCGATAAATTCGGGAATGCGATTATCCACGCCGATGCGCGGACGCAAAGTTTGCACCCAGCTCGGGCGCGAGCCTTCCAGGTCGGCGAGCGAATCGAGAGCTTGTTGCACGGCGCGATAGTAACGGCGCGCGGCGGATTCCTGGCTCAGGCGGACAAACGCGGCGCTAAGGAGCGTCTGCAGCTCGGTGTCTTTTTCCGCCGCCATAGCCAGACCGATCTTGGAGATGGTGTCTTGCAGGCGCTGGCTGGCGGCTTTGCTGTAGAGCTCGGCGAGCTGCCCCAGGCCGATCGCGGCTTTCTTGCGGGCCTCGGCGTCAGGATTGCCGACGCAGGATGCGTAGTGCAGCAGGATGTCTCCGGCGGCGTCCGATTCGCCGCGACCCATGAGTTCTTCGACGTACTGCTGGACGTTGCGCGGTGGAATGCACCACGCTTCAGATGACATTAATACTGTTTTCTTGCCGGAGTCCGGGACGGCGGCCCAGAACTGGCGATCGAGAACGTCGGCATGTGACTCCACGGTCATGCCGGCATGCGCCAATTTATCTTCGCGTGATTTTAGCAATTTGCGAAGCGTAGTGAGTTCGTTGCCCATGCGGTCCAGCATCTGGCGGACCGCGTTGACCTTCACCTCGCCGCGCTGGAAGCGATCAATGGCGAAGCGGATCGCGAGATCTTCGGCGAGGCGCAGCATGGTATTTTCGTCAAGTTTCGCGTTGGGTGATTGCGCGGCGACGGTTGCGAGGGCTTGCTGCAAGGTTACTTGCGCGTTTTGCGGGAGAGCCGAAATTTTTAGCCGCCACGACAATGGGTCGAGGTCCGGATTTTTGGCCGATTGAGCTTCACCGAACTGAGCGAGCAGCCTAAGGAGGCTGTGGAGTTCTGCTTCCTCGAGTTGGCCGATTCCGCCGGCCAAGCCGGAGACGCCGCCTCCGCCGGTTCCTGTGCCGGTGCCAGAGCCAAATGCCGCCGCTGCGCCGAAAGTTCCCACGCCAAAACCTGAGCCGGTTCCTGCTCCAGCTCCGCCCACGGTTCCGCCGCCAAGTCCTTCACCAAGTCCCGTTCCGGTGCCCGTGCCACTTCCTCCGGCGTAGAACGAGCCGGGTACTGTTCCGCTCCCGCCGCCGGTTCCGGGCAGGCCCGGGCCACCGTGTTCGCCTTCGGCCGCGGCGATCAGCTGAATCATTTTTTCGGGGCTGCGGAACCATTCTTGGATACGGTCGGCATCAGCGCCGAGGGTTTTTGCCGTGAGAGTGGCGGCCACGCGCGCGTCGGAAAATCCGGAGTCTTCCGCAACGAAGCGAATCTCGTTGACGCGGATGCCGGAGTGAGTGCGATGGGCGAAATAGACGGCGAGGCGATCGGAGAGAGTGCCGGCCTTCGGGCCGGTTTCCATGAAGCACTTCACCAGATTAGAGAATTCTTCGCGTTCAACGCGAGGGAGGAAACCGATGCTGGCCACTCCTGAGGCGTTGAGGAAGTCAGCGAAGCTGCGTTCGGCGGGGCTAGATTCCAAGGGGACACCGTCGAGGAGTAGCTGCGAACCAGAGGCACCTAGGAGCAGGCCACCTGGCCCGGCAGCGTTCACGGCCGCCTGGAGTTCGGACCAGGCAGAGTCGAATTGGCCGGCCGACCGGGAATGCTCTAAACCATAGAGCCGAGCGTACTTAAGCAGCACATTGAGGCTGCGGACGAAGGCCCGGGCGTTAGGGATAACTGGCTCGCTCTGCATGGTTAACTCGCGAGAGACAGGCGCCATACGGTTCGACTCGAGACAATTGTGTACTAGGACTCCTGATTATGGGAATGGTACGAAAGGTCTAAGGTCGCGGACTAACCAATAGGGAGGGCGGGTGTTAGGAGGCGAGGCGGATCTCGATTTCCTGGCCTTCAAGCGCGGGGCGGATGAGACGGATGACTTCGCTGGCCCAGAGTTTTTCGCTGAGGAGAACGAGCGAGCCGTCTTCGAAATTGCAGATTGCACAGAAGGCGTACTTGGCGAACGCGGGGTGATAGGCGTCGATGCCACGTCGGGCAAGTTCCCCTTCGAGGGCTGGGTCGGGTGCGGGGAGCGGGCCTGCTGCGCGGGCGCCGAAGGTTTCACCTTGAAAGCGGTCTATTAAAGGTTCGAGGACGGCGAGATCGGGAGCGGGCACGGCGAGTGAATGTTTGGTGGCTTCACGGAAGGGGATTTGGTGACGCTGCAAGTAATCGCGGAGCCGATCGAGATGACTGAAAAAATCTAGCGCCCAGATTTCGGTGCCAGCGACCGCGCGCAGCACGCGCGACCAGATTTTCGCCGCGTCCGCACCGCGGATGGGTTCGCGATTTTGGTCGGCTTCGGTTAGCTCCAGGCCCATGGCGCGTACATCGTCGCCGAGATCGAGCGGTTCAATTTCGAGGAGGTACACGGATTTAGTCTTCCGTCGTGCCGGGAAGATCTTCCGCAAGCCCGGACTGGGGGAATTTATTTTTGAACTCGGGAGATTCTTTGCGAACTTCCAGCCAATCGAAGAAAGCGTCGGGCGTTTCCAGCCAGATGGCGAACCAGTGAGCGATTTCTTCTTTTTGGGCGCGTTTCGTAGCGTCCACTTTGTGGTTGCGCGAAATCATTTCGGCGCGGCGACGGCCGAGACGGGCGACTTCGCGGACACGCTCCGCGGCAGCTTGCTCGTGTTCCAGCAGGAATTTTCTGAGGAGCTCATCGAGGCGCACCAGGCACATTTCGGCTTCTTCGAGAGTGGAAAAATGGAGCAAGTCGGTGAATTCTTCTTCGTAGCGGCCGTCGGTGTCGGAACGCGTGGACCAGACCACACGCAGCCCGGCTTCTTCGAGGACGCTGACGATGTAGTCAGGCGAAGTTTTTCCTTGCGCGCCGAGTTGCGCGATTAATTGGCGGCGAATCTGCTCGATTTCGGCGGGCGTGTAGCGCGGTTTGCCGAGGCCCTCCGCGACTTCGAGGATCAGCGCTTTCTTGGTGGGCGAACCGCCTTCGTGATGCGCGTCTGAGCGGGCGGGACTCACGATGGGCCTCGATGCGCTAGTGGCTTCTGGTCGGCCACAGGTTGAGCATCGCGGGAGAGCAGGCTGCGATAGCGCGCGACGTTGCGATTGTGCTCGGCGAGAGTCTTGCTGAAGAAGTGTCCGCCGGAATCGTTGGCGACGAAATACATGTAGTCTGTGGTAGCAGGAGTGAGCGCGGCGCGCAGAGACGCTTCGCCGGGATTTGAAATTGGGCCTGGAGGAAGGCCGGGATTTCTGTAGGTGTTGTATGCAGAATCGATCTGCAAATCCTTGGCGTGCACGATTTTTACCGGATGACCTGCGAGTTCCAGAGCGTAGGCGACGGTGGGATCACACTGCAAGGGGCCGCCGCGCTTGATGCGGTTATAGAAAACGCCGGCGACGAGGGGACGCTCATCTTTACGCGGTGTCTCGCGTTCCACCAGGGAGGCGAGAGTGACGACCTGGTCAGCGGTGAGCCCGTCGGGAAGATTCGCGGTGCCGGAGGGATTCAGGGATTCCCAGACGGCGCGGAAATTCTGGACCATGCGTTTGGCGGCTTGTTCGCAGGTGGTGTGATGGGTGAATTCGTAGGTGGAGGGAAAAAGAAAGCCTTCGAGATTTTGCGCTTGCGGCGCCAGATCTGAGATCAGAGAAGTGTCTTTCGCGGCGTCGAGAAAGTTTTCGCGGGTGCACACGCCCTGGCGGTCGAGTTCGCCGGCGATGTCGAACATCGTCCAACCTTCGGGGATGGTGACGGTGTGCACAAAAATTCTGCCCTGCGCGAGTTGCCAGAAAACTTCGCGTGATGTGACCGGGTGATCGAAATAGTATTCGCCCGCTTCCATGGGGGTGCGAATGTGCCAGAAGCTGAAGAGCGCGAAGGCGAGGCGATCGCGGATTATGTCGTTCTGGCGAAGGATTCCGGCAATGGCCCAGCGCGATTTGCCATGCGGGATATCCACGAAAACTTTCTCGGGGCGGTGGCCGCGATAGGGGCGGCTGATTTGCGAATCGAGCCAGCCGGCGCCGGCGCCGATAGCGGCGATTACCAGAAGAGCCAGGAGGCCGAGGCGTCGCATCGCGGGTTATTCCTTCTCCGCCGCTGCAGGCTGCAGGCGGGCGCGGTGTTGCCCGAGGTACTCGCGCAGGAAGATGGCGGCGGCCACGTCGTCAAGCGACGAGGCTTTTCGGTGTGCGGCAGAACCCGTTTCCGAGACCATTTGCGCGGCCTCCCAACTAGTGAGCCTTTCGTCCACGAGATCCACTTCGATTCCTAGCTCCTTGCGCAGGCGTGCGGCAAATCGCGCGGCTTCGTCCGCCATTTCGCCCGCCGCGCCAGTGATATGCAGCGGGTGGCCCACGAGAATACGCGCGACGCCCTCTTTTCTGCAAATGTCGCGGAGGCGGCGGAGGTCCTCGCGACGATTCACGCGCTTCATCACTTGGAGTGGCTGCGCGGTGATCTGCAATTCGTCGGAGATGGCCAGGCCGATGCGCATTCGACCGTAGTCAATCGCCAGAATCCGGCAAGGCCTGGATTCCTGCGAGGCGGCAGAGCTATCCCGGTGGATTGAACGCAGGCTGGCAGTCATGTTCTTCCGCATAGTATACGCGATGCGTGGCGCGGCATGCACACTCTCGCAGCAGGGAGCGGCGCAGGGAAGTTGCGTTTTTGGCAGGCATGGCGTATTAGCTAACCGACTGCGAATGTAATCGATTCGTTAAAGGAGAAACACAAATGGGCGGATTATTGCTTTTCGCGTTCATTGCACTTTGCCTATTAGGGGCGTGGCGCGTGCTGGTGGCGAGCAAAGCGGGCCGCGGTGACGGGCCAATTGTTCCCAATCTGGCGCATGGCATTCCATTCTTCATTGCGGCGGGGCTGATATTCATTTTCTGGATGTCGTTTACGACGGTGGATTCCGGCTACCGCGGCGTGGTGCTGCGTTTTGGGGCGGTCACGGGACGCACGCTGGAGCCGGGTCCGCATCTGATCATGCCGTTTCTGGAAACTGTGCGGCCGATTTCGGTGCAAGTGCAGGTGGAAAAACTTGATTCGCAGGCATCCAGCCACGATTTGCAGGTGGTGCATACGCAGGTGACGCTTGCGTACTACCAGGATCCGTGCTGCGTGACGGATATTTGGGCGAAGTTGAATGACGATGCGGTGGATCGGGTGGTGAAACCCGCGATTCTGGAAGCCATCAAAGCGCAGACAGCGCAGTACGATGCGGAGCAACTGATCGCGCAGCGCGCAACGGTGCGAAATGGCATTGAACAGTACGTACGCGACCGGCTGGCGGCGCACCATATTGATGTGGACGCGGTGAGCATCACTGATTTCAATTTTTCCGAAGAATACAATCGAGCGATTGAGGCGAAGGTGACGGCGCAACAGAATGCGTTGAAAGCGGAAAATGATTTAACGCGGATCAAGATTGAAGCGGAACAGAAAGTGGCGCAGGCCGGGGCGGAAGCGAAAGCATTGGAAGTGCAAAAACAGCAGATCACGCCCGAATTGCTGCAGCTGCGGACGATCGAAATGATGCAGCAACACTGGGACGGCCATCTGCCCGAGGTGTATATGGGCAGCGGGCAGGGTGGGGCGCTGCCAATGATTGACGTGTTGAAGGCTGCGGGCCGGAGCAAATAGGCCGGCAGAGTCTAAAGATTAGGGCTGGCGGCCGCGGACGCTTTTTTCCCAGAGGGGCCAGAATCCGGATTCTTGCATGTCTTTATCGAGCGCGGTGTCGCGCAGGAGTTGCTCGATTTCGGCACGAGATTGTCGCGGGCCGATGCGCTGCTCTGCCTCGGCCAGGGCGAAGGCGGTGACGGCGGCAATTCCTGAGTGGCGCTTCAGTTCGGCGATATCAACTTTGTCAAAAGTGTCGGACGCGGCGTGATAGTTCAACATGTAATTCGACGGGTCCTGAATGGCGACCAGGGTGGGGACACCTTCGATGAGGAAATCGAAGTTGTCGGTGTCCATTCCGGCGTCCATGGTGAAGTCTTTCACGCCGAGTGAAGCTACAGGCTCGAGCGCGGCGCGAACGGGTGCGACGATATCCTTGCGGCCGCCCAGCGCGTAGCCCGTCACCTTGCCGTTTCCTGAATCAAATATGATTGCAGCGATCATATTGTCCAGCTCGGCTCGGTGCGCGTGGGCGTAGGCCGCCGAACCGAGCAGGCCCTGTTCTTCGCCGGTGAAGAGGATGAAACGGATGGAGCGGCGGGGGATGGTGCCGGAGGCATGAATCACGCGGGCGGCGTCAATCGCCATGGCGACGTTGCAACCGTTGTCGAGCGCTCCGGTGCCGAGGTCCCACGAATCCAGATGGCCACCGAGGACAACAAACTCGTCGGGCTTTTCGCGGCCACGAATTTCCGCTACGACGTTTTCGGAATCCACGGGGCCGGTGATGCGGTTGGGCATTTCGAAATGCACGCGAACTTTTTGTCCTGCCGCCAGGAAACGTACTATGCGTTCGGCGTCCTCGCGGGCCACGACGGCTTGCGGCATTTTTTCCACTTCGCCATTGACCGCCAGCGTGTGGCGATACAAAAGCAGATTGGGCCGCGACGACATCCAGAGAACGGCCACGGCGCCGGCTTTCAGGGCGCGATCAAGAATGGCAGGGCCGATAGCGTATTCCTTGTTCAGATCGTCCCAAGTGACGAGGAAATTGGAATGCACCAGGACGATCGCATCTTTCGCAGCGGCGTCTGCTTTGGCGAATCCCGCGTCATCGCCCATGCCGGCATCTACCACATCCGCGGTGATGCCGCCTTCAGGAGTGGGGGGCGACCAGCCGATGGAAACGAGGCGAACCGGAAAGGGCGCGGGGGAAAGAATTTCGAGATGGCTGTGGCCTTCAGACCAACCGACGGGGATCGTGAATTTTTCGGTATGCACATCGTCAACGCCGGCGTGACGGAAAGCCTGCACGGCCCAATCCGCAGCGCGGTCAGCCGAAGGCGTGGCGGTGACGCGACCGCCGATCGTGTCGCTGAGATAGCGCAGGTTTTCTTCGAGCGGCGAGGGACCGAGGGCGGACTGGATCATAGTAGGTGCCAATTCGGCACAAGATTTTTGCACAGAGCAGGCTCCCGAGCCTTGCGGCACTTGCTGCGAGAGCGGTTCAGGTTTGATAGGAGGGATTTGGGCGCTGGCTGTGAATGCCAAGAGCAGAAGGATGTGGACGCCTGCGAATAACTTGGTGGATCTGTGCAAGGGTTCGGCTCCTTCGCGAGAATTTCCGGCTACGAATTATAGAGGGAGGAGTGTAACCCGAAAGCAATTTCCGCAAATGGATTCGTGACGTGGGAGCGATCGGGTATCAGTGGAACGCTGGTACTGTTTCCTGCGTGTCGGCTGTGGATATCTTTTGCTTCCGGAAGAAATTGCAATGCCAGAGCACTTTCTACCTATGAATTTTGGAGCGCGGGGCTGGCGGGGTCGCACATGTTTCTCATTTTGAGCCACTTAAATAAGTTCTGGTTTGGCAAAGAGCCTGCCACGGCCCAGTGCGGTTGGGGAGTGACCGTCACTTTCTCAATCGGGATTTGGGGGAGCCGGACCGTATCGGCACGGACCGGTTTTCGTCGGCGATTCAAGCAGGATGAGATGTAGACATACCGTTCGGCAACGAAAAATTGCAGCTAGCAGGTAAATCCCAAAGCTCAGCCGCGTGCAGTCCTGGGCAAGCAGACGGAAGGCTCACTTTGAAAAAGGTTCGCGTATTTCCAAAGCTCGTTCCCCGCGAAGAAAAGCAAGAAACGAACCACCCAAATCTATTCCTCTTCTGTGAATCGTCCAGCGGAACGGCGCAGTTTCGCGCCACGGGTGGCGGAGACCTGGAGTGCACGGTGGAGCGCATCGCCGGGCTGCTGGCCATGCAATGTCTGGTGCGCGGGCAGAACCCGGCCGACTTTCAGGTATTGGTGCCTGCGGAGCAGTCTCTGGTGGCGCGGCTGATTTCGCGCACGGAGGATCTGCTGAAAGAGGGTCGCGCGATTGCCTGCCCGACTGCGTTAAGCGCGCGGCAGAGAGAAGTGCTGGACGCTGTGGTGAGCAACCGGGCAAACAAGGAAATCGCTTCGCGCTTGAATATCACTGTGCGCACCGTGAAATTCCATGTGTCTTCGTTGCTGAGCAAGTTCGGCGTGGAAACACGCGCCGAGCTGGCACGGCGGGCTGCTGGGTTCATGCGGCCGACGCTGCTGGAAAACGAGACGAGGACTCCGGCGCAGGTCAATAAGGGAGGCCGGAATTTGGTTCCCGAGCAGGCCATGCAGAAGACGGCGCTGGCGATCGCGAATGGTTCGCGCAGCGTGCGGTTCCCTGGACGCATTCTTACCGCGTAAAAACAAGACGACAGGTTTATCATAGATTGTTCGCTGCGTATGGCGGCTGGGGAATTCCTCGCGCGAGCTAACTTGTGGGCTTTCGTCCTGACTCGGTGATCGCGTGCAGTGAGGCGTCGCGATTTTCGTAATACTTCTGGTAGTACGTCCGGTAGTCGCCTCCGCGCACTCCTTCTAGCCACTTAGTATTGGTGCGATACCATTCAATGGTTCGGCGCAGACCGTGTTCTAACGAGATGGTGGGCTTCCAGCCCAGCTCGCGCTCGATCTTTTCGCAATTCAGGGCGTAGCGGCGGTCGTGGCCGGGACGGTCTGCCACATGAGAAATTAGCGATTCAGGTTTACCTGTGGCGCGAAGCAAACGGCGCGCCATGGTGAGATTTTCGACGACGTCCAGCCCGCCAATGTTGTAAACCTCGCCGATACGCCCGCGCTCGAGGACGGCCTGAATTCCGAGGCAATGATCTTCCACGTGAAGCCAATCGCGCTCTTGCCTGCCGTCGCCGTAAATGGGCAGGGGATTGTCGTCCAGCGCGTTCGTAATCATGAGAGGCAGAAACTTTTCGGGAAATTGAAAAGGACCGTAATTGTTAGAGGCGCGCGTGATGACGGCGGGAAAACCGAAGGTGCGAAAGTAGGACCTGACAATCAAGTCCGAGCTGGCTTTTGAAGCGGAGTAGGGGCTGCTTGGCTGCACGGGCGAATTTTCGCCGGCAAATTTGCCGGGCGCCAGGTCGCCGTAAACTTCGTCGGTAGAGACATGCAGGAATTTTTCGACTTTGAGCTTACGCGCGATCTGGAGAAGTACGAAGGTGCCGGCAACATTGGTTTCGATCATGGGTGCCGGGTCGTAGATGCTGCGGTCCACGTGAGACTCGGCGGCGAAATGAACGACGGTGTGGCAGCCGGCCATGGCTTCTTCAACGGTGGCGGCATTGCAGATATCGCCCTTGATGAAGGTGTAGCGCGGATTGCTCGCGACGGAATCCAGGTTTGCGAGGTTTCCGGCGTAGGTCAGTTTGTCGTAGTTGACGACGGAGTAGTCCTGGGACAAGCCAAGAACGTGAGTGATGAAATTCGATCCGAGAAAGCCTGCACCGCCGGTGACGAAAATTTTCATCGGGCGGGGTTCTGGCGTCTGGCGCAGGATGAACGATTCATCTGGTTCTCACGCATTCCCGCGCAGGTGTTGCCACGGTAACTAATTATTGCCGGGATCAAATCGAATCGCAATTAGAGTATTGGGCGCAGCCATTTTCGCGATATTGAATCTGCTAATTTTGGACCGCTTGTTTGCTCCGGTGTCGAACGAGGATCCAACGATCAATATTAATCCAAAGGAATCCTCCAGCCGCAAGGAGCAGTGACAGTCCGAGGTAATGGAAGGAGAAAGAACGACCGCTGGTGGAGACGAGAAGCCACTCGAGTAGGACCGAGGGAATCAGTACTCCGGGTGCTAGCCACAGCAACGTGGGAACGCGTGGAGGCGGTAGGTTTCTCGCGACGATGCCTAGGATTGCGCCGGGCAGACAGAAGATCAGAATGTAATAGATGTAGTTGTAGCCTTCGAGTTCGGCGGGTTTGACCAGGCGTACGGATTTCACCAGTGCTGTTCCAGGGCCGAGGCGGTAGGTTAACGGTTCCTCTTTGCCGTCGAGGAAGAGCGAAAGATTCGAGCCATCGTATGTATAGAGAATGTCACGCGTGAGGCCCGCAGTAAATACTCCCGGGACAACCCATGCCAAGAGCGAATGGTTTGCCGAAAGCGGATTGCGAAACCAAAAGACGAGCTTGCCGTCTTCCTGGCGGAGGGCGAGGTCAGCAAAGCCAGAGGGTTGAGAGATGGAAACGATTCTGCCGTCGCCTCCAGCTCCCTCCGCGGGAGTGCAGAGCACTCGCACCGTGAATTGATTAGTTTTTTCCAGGTTGGTGGTCAGTTCTGGTACGGCAACCCGGGAAGTGAGCCAGGAGGAGCCGTCCAATACGAGCAGGCCGGACACTTCGCTCGCGGGAGAGCTGGGAAACCAAGCCAGCTCGGAGGAAATCTGCTTTTGATTGCGAAAGGGTGGGCCGGCGGAGAAGTCATAGTCCGCTAGCAGGCCGGGATTGCCTGAATCTGCCGCTTGGCCAGCAGATAACTGCTCGGCGACTTCGCTACGGAGCGCAAGATCCCAAATTTGTATGGCATTGACGGTGCCCTTCCACGGAACCTTCCCCGAGGCGTCGTTGCCCACAACCAACAGAGCGTCCGAGCGCCAATCGCGCAAGCGCGTGGTTTTTTGAAGCTGAAATGAAGCTACAAACCACAGCGCGAGATAGATCAGCAAAATAGCGAAGGCGCGCCGCGGCGTGAGCAGGGATCCGAGCCGGGTCTCGCAGTTTGACATCCAGTCCAGCACGCGTTTTCCGAGCATTTCGTAGAAAACAAAACCAGCCACCGACCCGGACGTGTTGGTGAAGATGTCTTCCCATCCCGAATCGCGCGGCGGAATAAAGAGCTGAAGAAATTCGATGCCATAGGAAAAAAGGGCGCCAGCCGCCAGAGCCAGCGCCAGAGTAAACGCGCGTGAGTTTCCGCGCTCACGAAGCTTTGCCGCCAGAGCGAAACCGAAAGGAATAAAGAGCAAAACGTTAAGATAAACGTCGAGAAGATGTGCCGACTTCACGCTTTTGCCCAAAAGGAAGGGAGAATCTCCGCCTGGCACGGCAGCATGGAAGTTAAAGCGAAACGGATAGAGGGTAAGAAACAGGATTCCTGCGGTCGCGAGCAGCAAAGTTCGGTTCGACCAACCACTCCTGAGCACTTTAGGGGATATTCCTATGTTTTTATCCTGCATCGCGCTCGTGAGTGGATTTGCCAAGAAACCTCTCTAAAGTCTAGCACACGACGCATTTCGCAAGATTCGTGCGCGAAATCGCGTTGGCAGCTTCGCCAACAGTTTCCCGACGGCCAGCTGACCCGAAGCAAAACACCTCCGTAAGTACATGCCAGGGCACGACTACGCGCACCTGTACGGGTGCGTAGGTCAGGTGCGCGATGGCCCGACTGAACAGGCGAAAAGACTTGAACTAACTCGGTTCCTCTGACCAGTAGTTGCGGCTCTGCTGCGGTCCCTACACTGACCGTGACATGAGAGCCCACAGCCAAGCGCGCGCAGTTCGCAGCACAAGATCAAGTTGGCAAGACGGAGCGACGGAGAGCCGCTCCTCCACACCGGTCGTGCTGATCGCCACGCTAGCGATGGTCCTGGCGATTGCAGGGCTCTCGAGCTGCGCAGGCTACACAAGTTCGGCGAAAACGCAGCCTTCCGATTCCGGCCCGGGAATACTTTCGCCCGGCGCGACGAGCGTAAGCTTCGGCAGTGTGGCCGTTGGGAACGCCGCCACGCAGAGCTTGACCGTAACTAATACAGGATTGGGAACGGTGACGATCGCTTCGGCGGCCTTGACCGGCGCCGGCTTCACCGTGGTCGGCGGGAATCCCGCCGGGACGATTGGGGTGGGCCAGAGCAGCACGATACAGATTCAGTTTGCGCCGACATCCGCGGGTGCGGTAAACGGCAGCCTGACGATTGTCAGTGACGCGTCTAATTCTCCGCTGGCGATTTCGATCGCCGGAACGGGTACGCAGGCGGGTTTGACGATTGCTCCCTCGGCTTTGACGTTTGGAAATGTGATCGTGGGACAGAGCGGCACGCAAAGCGTCAAACTGACGAACAGTGGAAACTCCAGTGTGACAATCAATTTGGCGACAGTGGCAGGAAACGGCTTCGGAATTACCGGACTCTCTCTGCCAACGACGTTGACGGCGGGACAAAGTCTTTCCTTCAGCGCGCAATTTGCGCCAACAGCGAGCGGCGCAGCGACTGGCAGCATCACCTTCACGGACAACGCTCCAGGCTCTCCGCAGGGTGTGAGCATGGTCGGCACGGGCGTGGCTACGAATTCGACGCTAGTCGCGAATCCGGGTAGCGTGGCGTTCGGCAATGTGTCGGTAGGCAGCAGCAGCCCGCAGACAATCACTTTGACGAACACTGGAAATACCAGCGCGACGATTTCGGCGATCAGCGCGACCGGCGGCGGATTCAGCGCGACGGGTCTATCCGTTCCGTTGGTACTGGCAGCGAACCAGAGCACCAGTTTTACCGCGCAATTTGCACCGACTGTGGTTGGAGCCGCTGCGGGAAGTGTGCTTATCACCAGCACCGCGAGCAATCCTACGGCGTCGATCGCGCTCAGCGGAACCGGCGTGCAGGGAAATCTGACCGCGAACCCCGCAAGCATTAATTTCGGCAGCCTGCTTGTGGGCGCCAGCGGATCGGTAAGCGTAACTTTGAAGAATACGGGAACGGCGAGCGTCGCGATATCGCAGGGCAGCGCATCGGGATCCGGATTTAGCATTACCGGTCTGGCTGCGCAGACGCTGACGGCGGGACAGAGCACAACGTTTACGGCCAAATTCGCACCGACTACAGCGGGAAGCGCGACGGGGAGCGTTTCGATTGTCAGCAATGCGCCCGGTTCGCCCCTAGTGATCGCCTTGTCGGGATCGGGTACGGCTTCGCAACCTCAACTGACCATCAGTCCTGCTAGCGTGACCTTTGGCAGTGTATCGGTGGGAAGCACAGTATCGCAGACGGTGACGCTGACAAATCCGGGGAACGCCGCGTTGACGGTGACGCAAGCGTTGCCATCGGGCACTGGATTCAGCATGAGCGGCGCGAGCATGCCGATGACGATTAATGCCGGCAGCAGCGCGTCGTTTACCGCGAAGTTTTCACCGCCTGCCGTAGGGAGTGACGCGGGGGGTATTTCAATCGTCAGCAACGCTCCAGGTTCGCCGGCAACGATTGCATTATCCGGGACGGGAATTGAGGGCCAGCTGGGCGCCAATCCATCGAACGTGAATTTCGGATCGGTTGCGGTGGGCAGTAACGGGACCCAGACAATTACGTTGACGAATTCGGGATCGGCTAGTGTGACGATCTCTGGAGTCACGGTATCCGGCACGGGCATGAGTATCAGCGGATTGAGCACCCCGCTGGCGTTGGGTGCGGGGCTGAGCACGACTTTCAGCGCTCAGTTCACGCCGACGACAGCGGGGAGCGCCAGCGGGAGCATTTCGATCGTTAACAACGGGCAGAATTCGCCGCTGACAATCCCGTTGAGCGGGGCAGGGACGCAGCCGCAATTGGCCGCTACACCCACCACCGCAGCGTTCGGTAACGTGACGACAGGGACGAACAACTCGCAAACCGTCAGCCTGACGAACGGTGGCACGGCGACGGTGACGATCTCTTCCGTAACGGTTTCAGGAGCCGGGTTCAGCACCACGGGGATTACGGCGCCGGTGACCATCGGTGCGGGCAAGGCCACGACGTTCAATGCAGTGTTTGGGCCGAGTGCGGCAGGGAGCGTGAGTGGATCAATAACACTGGTCAGCAACGCGCCTAACTCGCCGATTACGATTTCTCTTAGTGGAACAGGGGTGGCTGCGACGCGGATACTTGGACTGAGTTCGTCGAGCTTAAGTTTTGGAAGCGTCAACGTGGGAAGCAACAGCTCGTTGACGACGACACTGACCAACAATGGAAATTCGAACGTCACGATTTCGGGCGTAACTGTCTCGGGAACGGGTTACAGCGACAGCGGCGTAACTTCCGGAGAAACGCTGACGCCGAATCAGTCCGTGACCATCACCGCGCAATTCGCTCCGGCGGCTGCGGGGTTAGTGAGCGGAAGTGTAAGCATCGCGAGCAACGCGACGAATTCGCCATCGGCGGTCACGCTATCTGGCACGGGCGTTGCGGCAGCGTCCCACTCGGTGGCGTTGTCCTGGACGGCAAGCTCGTCGGCGGTGAGCGGCTACAACGTGTATCGCGGCACGACAGCGAACGGGCCGTACCCGACGAAGCTGAACGGCTCGCTGGTCACAGCGGTCGGCTACTCGGACTCCACGGTCGCAGATGCAACGACCTACTACTACGTGGTCACCGCAGTTGATTCCAGCAACGTGGAGAGCGTGGATTCGAACCAGGCGACTGCCATTGTTCCCTAGACCTGGCCGTGTGAACAGGATTTGGAAAGCGCGGTAAAGCTTAGGTTCTAAGGCGTTTCGGAACCAATCGGGCGCCCAAATCAACGGCTGCCCGGACGTAGAAGTGCGAAGCCTGTCCCCGCGTACAGGGTAATGCCCCTGTCCCAAGTGTGTACCCTCGGCCAGTAGTTCTGGCAATCTGCCCCATCGGACAATGCGCGTGGTGATTACTCGTGCCCCCATCCTGGAGGGAGCTCGCGTGAATGGCGCATTCCATTCACGGCAATTTGCTCTCGAATCCATCCTTCGCACACTCTCCGGAGTTCTAGCTCTGGTCGTGATCCTGGTGACATCTGGCTGCGTCGGTGTTACCGGCAAAGGAACGCCTCCGACTGTCACAGGTGTTGCGATTGAGATATCGCCGAGTTCCGTAAGCTTCGGAAGCGTAGCGGTGGGACAAAGTATGACGAAGACGGTGACGCTAACCAACACCGGAACGGAAGCGCTGAGCGTTTCGGGGATTTCTGTAGCCGGCACCGGATTCACTGCTTCCGGTCCGCACCTGCCGATCTCGCTGGCCACAGGCCAGAGCACCTCTATTTCTGCCGTGTTTAAACCCACCGCTGAAAAAGCGGACACTGGGACGATTACAATCACCAGCAATGCCGATGGCTCCCCTTCGCTGGTCGCCTTGAGCGGGACCGGCACGACGGGCCCGACGGCCGCAGAGCTGACCGCGACTCCTAGCTCGATCGCTTTCGGAAGCGTAGCGGTGGGAAGCGAAGCTACGCAGACGATTCATTTGGAAAATACTGGCGGCGAATCCGCTGCGATTTCCAAAATGACGATTTCCGGAACTGGACTCAGCGTTTCGGGGATGACAGCGCCGATGACATTGGCGGCCGGACAAACCGCGAATCTAACGGTCACGTACAAACCCACTGCCGCGGGAACGCTGACTGGCAGCGTGTCCATCGCCAGCAATGCATCTGATCCCAGCATGCAGATCGGTATAGATGCGACGGCTACTATTTCGACGTTATCGGCCACACCGGCGTCCGTCAGCTTCGGAAACGTGGTGGTGGGCAGCGACACAACTCAGACGATTCGCCTGCAAAACATCGGCACATCGCAGGTGACGATTTCCAGCATCACGTCTTCCGTTTCGAGCATCGCGATTTCGGGAGTTACGCTGCCGGTTAAGTTGGCGCCCGGCACGAGCGCGACTCTCACGGCCGCATACAAGCCAACCGCGGCCGGCAGCGTGACGGGGAGAATTACAGTTACGAGCAATGCAATGGGTTCACCGACGATCGTTGCGCTGAGCGGGACGGGAACGACGGCAACCGCCGCTGCGGCGCTGACCGCGACTCCTAATTCAATTGCTTTCGGAAGTGTAGCGGTGGGAAGCGAAGCGACGCAGACGATTCACTTGGAAAATACTGGTGGCAAGTCCGCTGCGATTTCCAAAATGACGATTTCCGGAACTGGCGTCAGCGTTTCGGGCATGACGGCGCCGATGACATTGGCTGCTGGGCAGACTGCGAATCTAACGGTCACGTACAAACCCACTGCCGCGGGAACGCTGACTGGCAGCGTGTCCATCGCCAGTAATGCAAGTGATCCCACGATCCAGATCGGCCTGAATGCGACGGCTACTCTTTCGACGCTAGCGGCGACGCCGGCGTCCGTGAGCTTCGGAAACGTCGTGGTAGGCAGCGACACGACTCAGACGATTCGCCTGCAAAATATAGGGACTTCGCAGGTGACGATTTCCAGCATCGCGCCTTCCGTTTCGAGCATCGTGATTTCGGGAGTTACGACGCCGGTTACTTTGGCGCCGGGAACGAGCGCGACACTCACAGCGGCATACAAGCCAACCGCTGCCGGCAGCGTGACGGGGAGAATTACAGTTACGAGCAATGCAATGGGTTCACCGACGATCGTTGATTTGAGCGCGACCGCCGCGGCCGCTACGGTGCAACTGACGCCGAGCGCAACGAGCTTGAGTTTTGGAAGTGTGACGGTAGGATCGTCTGGCTCGCATCAGGTGACCGTGAAGAGCACGGGAAACACGAAAGCCACCATTTCGAAAGCGGCGGTCACAGGCACTGGATTCGTTTTGGGGAGTTCGGCGGCGAACGTGATCCTCGATCCCAGCCAGTCTGAATCGTATACGGTGAATTTTGATCCCAAAGCAGCGGGCAGTATAAGCGGGACACTGACGATCACGAGTAACGCGAAGAACTCGCCACTCAATATTCCGCTGTCCGGGACTGGCGCTGCCGCCGGTTCTAATCATACCGTGGCGCTCGCGTGGGAACGCAGCACCTCGAGCGTAACGGGATATTACGTGTATCGCGGCACGAAACCCAGCGGGCCGTTTACCCAGCTGAACTCTTCACCGGAGTCGAGTCCTTCCTACTCCGACAGCACGGTTTCCAGCGGGCAAGTCTACTACTACTATGTGACTGCGGTGGACTCGAGCAACATCCAGAGCGCTGATTCGAACGAAGTCTCCGTGACGATCCCCTCGAATTGAGAGACACGACATCTGCGAAGCTTCTCGACTCCGCCCGCTTCGGTGACGAAGAATTCCGGTAGAGATTGCGTTCGCCGAGCGGGCTGATACTTGCGGTCACAAGCTGGCTATAGCAGACTCCGCTGTGCGGCGCAGATACCCTAAGATGCGCGCAGTTGCACTCCGGCCCCCGCGAACCGAGCGTTAACTGCAGACGGAGCCGCCATGCCACGCAACCTAGTGCGAGAAGCACGATCAGGGCAGCAGGTAGGGTTATCTGGGCGCGCTGCCGGCAGAAGGAGGTCATGCCGATGTTTCTCGATTTCTATCGCTTGCAACAGCAGCCGTTTGGTGTCACGCCCGACAAAAACCCCCGGTCACGTCAGTCAAACTGGGAAAGTCCATCCGATTCGGAGAAGAACATCCAATGGACGCGCACCTTGTGGAATGCTCTGAGACCCTTCCTGGCCGAAGGCTCGTACGGCAACTACGTCTCGGACGAAGGAGATCCGTTTGCCCGCGCAGCTTACGGGCCCAACTACGACCGTCTGGTCGCGCTGAAGAATAAATACGACCCTACAAACTTTTTCCGCATGAACCATAACGTCGAGCCCGTGATTCAACCCGGGCAAGCCTCGAGGATACCGTCTCGCCTTGCTCGGTTCCCTTCGGGCTAGACTAACAGTTTAGGCGCCATTCGATTCGTGAGAAGGCGTCATTTGACTGAGGCCGTTAATCCCGTAGGAGGCGTCGGACCATCGGCAGTAGTCGTGTTCCCGACGAAACTAATAACGCTCTGCGCTGGTAGCGAATAAGTGAAGGAGTTCGAGGAAACGGTGACGTCTGACAATGTCGCTAGGCTCTGAGTAGCCGAGGTGATGTAAGGTGTCACTGTCGTGAATACTGGAGCATTCGTCAGCGTGAAAGTCTGATTGACTGCAGAACCCGTATAGTTCGTGGCTATGATGACCAGCGCATTGTTGGAAGTCTGCTGATATGCCGAGACGCTTACTCCCGTCTGTGGTTTGTGTGTAGCATCTATCCGGTAGTAGCCAGGACGCACGAACTTGGAATACTGCGCGAGCACGTAGGCCCGCTTTGCAACCGTGCTGATTCCCGGCCCTTCCGTCAACCCTGAATTGTCTCCGGCGCAGCACCAGTTTTCCAACTGCCAGTACAACCATGCGCCTGCATTCTCCACAGCAAGACGGTCGTCAATCAACGCCGCCCAAGTGAGTGCGTTGTTTATTGAGCCATCATAAGTGGTAAGAGTTGAGACTTCCGTCTCCCAATACTTCTTCGCAGGCCATCCAGCTGGGTAGGGAGTACTATTCACAGTATCTGGTGGGTTGTAGCCATAGGCATAATCATGCCAGTTCACACCTCCGACGTACTGGGAGCAACTAGAATCCGTCATGCAAGTTCCTCCCAGCCCAGATACATTGCCATAAGTTGACGTCTCGGGTAGGAAGATAAGCGTGGAGAAATTTGCTGAAGCAAACGCAGGCCCCAAATTCGTCTTGATGAAGGTATCAAAATCCGATGCATGCCAGATGGCACTATCATAATTTTGGCAGTTGCTAGGTTCGTTCTGGATGGACAATGCGTACAAAGTTACACCAGCATTCTGGAGACTCGTGACATAATTGGTCAGCCAAGTTGCGTACGCACCATAATCAGCAGAAACAAGTCCGCCGTTCCCAGCACCCGCTGTGCAAGCGATGTTCGAATTCGTTTTGTATATCGCGGGAGGAGACCAGGGGGTTGCAACCACCTTTCCTCCCTTAGCAATGACGAAATTCATATCGCTGATATAAGGCCCAGCACAACCCGTATTGACCGTTGTGCAGCTTCCTGGCTCACCACCCCCATCAGTTAAGCTAACTCGAAGTAAGGACAAACCAAGTTGGCCTGTTCCAGTTCCAAAAAATAAATTCTGGTCACCTGACGACATGCTAGCACCTGAGAATGCATTGGCAGCACCAAAGCCATCAATCACTTGGTGAACGTCTGTCCAGTTTATGGTTGCTGTCTGCGCTTGGCTGTGCGGAGCATAGAGCAACAGTAAGAGAAAACCAGCCAGAAATGACTTCGACAACTTCATATTATTTCTGCTCACGAAATGCCCGCCGGCCAGCCAAATGGATTGCAGAATGATTGCCCCTCAGTAGGGCGAAAGCATCCTGCGGGACATCAGCGACCAAGAAACATGCAGCGCCATTCTGCTCAACCAGATAATGTTCAGGTGCGCCGACTCTTAGAGAAAGCGCAATTGCTCCGTAGATCTTGGAAACCGTTCCAGACGGCGGACGAAATACGCGTAAGAGGCTGCTGAGCGCGGCAATCTTAGCCTCCATTTTCTCGAACTTGGGCAGCGGCTCGGCTTGATTCATGCGTTTCATAACAGACTGCGAGGTTACCAAGTCGGTCTGCCTGTGAACAACTGGCCGAAGGGGCAGTTTTGGAGTGGCCGAAGGACAGGACCTAGTCCCATCCAAGTTCAGTGTCCAATATTTACGATCACTACTGTCCAAATTAGCCGGGAACCTGGTATCTCGGACAGCGTAACTCACTGATTCCATTGGAGCGGCGTGGCCCCGCGAAAAGCAGGTCCCAACGGCCGCCGGACGCTGTCCAAATTGTGCCCGGCAGCTGCCGCGGGCAATCCGCGGGCACCGACAGCGGTGGAACCTGATTCTACGGGCCTTTCAAGAGTTCTCGGGACTGGTGGCTACGAGAGAGTCCGAAAGCAAAAGCCGCAGCAGCCCGACGATGGGAAATCCGTTTCCGGGGCGAACGCCGAGGCAAGTTTCAACGACGTTATGCGGTTCTAGCTGCGAAAGAGCGGAGCGATAAAGATGGGGAACGCGAATGAATAAAGCCATGCGAATAACATCCAATGAAACAACAGGTTTATCTTGAACGCGGGCTCTCCCTCGCGACTGTGCGCGAACAGCATTCATAGCGATCTAATCCACACCACGTTTACCGCACAAACTAAGTAGATGTATCTGGGGCCTTCCGCCGCAACCTCTTTTTTCCACCAAGAGATAAACCAGACGGCAGTCAGAAAAGTCGTAACCATCAGAAGAACATGTGACCGCTTCGGCACGCGGGCATGACCTTGAAAGAGTCCTGGATTCCAGACGAAGAACAAGAGGGGGAACGCCGCCGCTAATATCCATCGTAGACGTAAGAGCCCAATTATGAATACATAAACTGGAATGATGTAAAGTCCTTTTTGTTTTTCTGCCGCAAAAAGGAGCCGAGCCAAGACCCATAGGCTCATTCGAGCCAGCAAGGTTAGGACGGTACTTTTCTTAAGCTTCTCAGAATCTTGCTTCACGGAACAAACACGTGGAAGGGCTCAGCTAGAAGCCCGACAGTATCAGTAGATGTACAGTCGCGTATTCCCTCCTCGTGCGCGCAGTATTTACCTGGCAGCCGCCGCGGGGTGCCAGGGGGCGGTCGCCCTGACTCCTGTGCAGTCGGGTGATCGGGAGCTAGGGGGGCAAGAATAAGAGAGACGTGCTCTGAGGCGATCTAAGCAGCGCAACAGAGTACAATTGAACGGCCGAATACACGCTTTGACATCTGCGGGATCACTAGCGATGTTCTCAACTCGAACGAGGAGCAATATCAACATGGGATACGGTAGCTGCGACAAACCAGTCCGCAAGTCAGGACGAGCTGGATTTGTGGATGCGAGATCCGCGCCGGCAACTGCACTCGGCTGGAAATGGCGCAGCGGATGGGAATTTTCCTATTCGGGAGAGTCTACCGCGTACTGCGCGGTCCCTGCGGCCATAGCATAAACAAATCCACGCCGGCAGAAACGCTAAACCAGCTGCCCGGAGAAATTTTGCAGGTCAAGCCGATCGACAGCATCTTTAAGACGTTGGATGACACTGCCAGTAATCGCCGATTGTGGTTTTCTCCGAACATGCGCCTGTTGTGCGGCCAACAACAACGCGTGGAGGGAAGTATCAACAAGCCGATTGTCGACGGGTCGGGAGAGATGCGCAAACTTCGTAATACGGTTTTCCTGAAAGGCTCGCACTGCGGGTGCGCACATATCGCGTTCGCCGGATGTTCCCGCGCGGAGTACGTTTATTGGCGTGAGATTTGGCTCTGCCGGTATGGCGATTCCGCAGCGACAGGGGGCTCAGTCGACAAAAGCTAGCATGGTGGGCCCGGCGGCGCAAACTGACCTGTTCTCTCGCTCGTGCGCGCTGCATCGTGAGCCTTCACCTTCGCCCAGGGATGTTTCAGCCGAGAATCTCGACCGCCAGGTCGTGGACTTGGTCGGCGATGGACGGGGCTGAGGTCAGTCCCGGAGATTCGATACCCATGAGCTGGACGACGCACGGAAACTGCGGATCTCGTTGGATGATAAAGTCTGCAACACGTTTTTCTCCGCGATTGTCGGGAGGAGTCAACTTCGCGCGGATGCCCGAATAAGCTGGCATGAGGTCCGACGGTTCGAGTTCAGGCAGCAGCAGTTTTGCGCCGCGAGCAAATTCTTCAATAGGTTCGCGATCTCGTTCGTAATTGTTCTTGTCATCTACATAACGGGCCGTTGGGCCGACCAGCACATTGCCCCAAACTGTTTTCGTCAGGTGCACGCCGAGGCTTACTCCTTCGGGGTGCGGCAGAGGATAGACCAGACCGCGAATCCAATCCTGCCTGGAGCGCACTAATTCGCAGTATTCCCCGCGCACGGGATAAATCTGATGCTTGGCCATCGGCGAGCCGAGCATCCTGGCGATTTCGTCAGCGAAAAGTCCGGCGCTATTTACTAAACAGCGCGTTTCGATCTCACCTGCTGTACTTGTGATTCGTATGCCATCGCGCGAGGGCTCCAGACGTTCTACTTTTGCGTGAACGACGATGTGCGCGCCTTGGTCCGAGGCGACGCGCGCGTATGCCTTGAAGAGTTCTTCGCTGCCGACGATGCCGGTGGAGGGAATTTCAATGGCTTGGAAACCTTCGACATGCGGTTCGCGCGCGCGAATCGCCGTGCGATCGATGATGCGCATGTTCTCCACGCCATTGGCCTCGCCGGTTTTCAGTAGCGCGGCGAGTTCCTCTGCTTCCGCGGGCGATGAAGCGACTACCAGCTTGCCGGTCCTGCGATGAGGAACACCGTGTGCGGCGCAGAATTCGTACGTCAATTGATTGCCGCGGAGACAATGACGAGCTTTCAAGGAGCCCGGTGGATAGTACAGGCCGGAGTGGATTACACCACTATTGCGCGAGCTCGCGCCCATGCCAATTTTTGGAAGCGCTTCCAGAACGAAGACATCACTCCAACGGGTCGAGAGCGCGCGGGCAATCGCGCACCCCACGACGCCTCCACCGACGATTACTATGCTGGCTTGCTCCATCGTTTCCATTGTATCCGGTTGATCGGGTCGAGGTTTTAGTTCAGATGAAGTGCGAGAGTTCATCCGACAACCCTCCCTGCACGCCGCCCATTTGCCGAATTTTCTCCCTCTCGGCGTGGGCGAGTTTCCGACGAGAATCTCAACCCGAGAACTGGTTCGCGCCAAGAAACCACCAAGGAATTCGGTTATCGCTGTTGGGAAAATTTCTTCCATGATTGGCTACATCTGCATGGATATCTCCCCAATTGATTGATAAGAAGGATGTTAAGCCGTCGGTATAGTGGACATCTTTGGCAGCAAACGTGCCCCTTCCAATTGCAGCTCGCAGTGGCGTTGACAGTCTCCGACTGCCCGACGCAGCTCCATTGCCATAAAACTCATCCAGCGAGAACGGCGCAAGGATCAGTTCAGCCTTAGAATGGCGGAACGATGAAGAGAGATTCGGTTCAGGAAATCCTAAAACGAATAAAGAACGCTCTTGAGGCGGCTGTTGAATCCATTTCGACGTTCATTCCGGGCGCGGTGGTAGCGGAGTTCAAAGTCGGCGACGATCCAATCACGGAGGCGGACCGAACCGCAAATCGCGCCCTGCGTCAGGCTTTACAGCGGGATGGCGAGGGGTGGCTCTCCGAAGAAAGCGTTGATGATTCGGCACGCCTCGAGTACGAGCGAGTTTGGGTAGTTGATCCTTTAGACGGGACACGAGAGTTCGTTGCTGGAATTCCTGAATGGTGCATTTCTGTGGGTTTTGTGGAAAATGGAAAGGCGGTGGCCGGAGGCGTCTGCAATCCCGCGACTGGAGAATTATTTCTAGGCGGGGTGGGCCAAGGAATTACCCTCAATGACAGAGCCGTCCGGCCGAGCAACCGTCGCGAACTATCTGAAGCGATAGTGCTTGCCAGCCGGAGCGAAGTAAAGCATGGAGAGTGGGATGGTTTCAGGCAGGCCCCGTTCGTTACGAGGCCGATGGGATCGGTTGCCTACAAACTCGCGCTGGTGGCGGCGGGTCTGGCCGATGCGACTTGGACATTTGCTCCCAAGAGTGAATGGGATATCGCCGCTGGGGTTGCTCTGGTTGAATGCGCCGGCGGCTTCGTCCGCAGGATAGACAATTCACCGAACCTCTTTAACCAGAAATCGACCCGCCTTCCAGGGCTCCTCGCTTGCGGCCCCTACCTTGTTGAAGAACTGACGAGTTTTCTGGCGCGATCTTGTGCGGAGGAGCAACTGAACAGCGGCCGGCCATGAAACCACGCGCATGACTTCACGAAATTATGAAGCCCTGGGGAAAAGAAAGTTCGGAGGATTCGTTTGAGATTAGTTAGATGAAGTACCATCCGGGCTCACAGCAATTTCAAGTTTATTGCCAATTGACGACGGAAGTTGTACTAACGAGTGGCCAGTTCACAGGACGACGGCACGATTTCAAATGCTGACAACGACAAAAACGGCGGGACGCCGGCCTGAAGCCGAATATGGAGCTACAGCGGGGCGCGTCTTTTGGATTACGGGGCTATCCGGCTCCGGCAAGACGACGGTGGGGAGAGAATTGTCGAGGCGGCTACGTACCTCCGGCTGTCCGGCCATCTTTCTCGATGGCGACGAGCTGCGAGCTGCGATCGCCGAAGATCTTGGCCACAGTGCAGGCAACCGGCGGCAATCGGCGATGCGCAATGCCCGGCTGTGTCAGTTGCTGGCTGCACAAGGAGCCGATGTCGTCTGCGCGACCATTTCGCTGTTTCACGAGGTGCAGCGTTGGAATCGCGAGAACATTCCCGGATATCGCGAGATCTACCTGCGGGTGCCGCTAGATGAGCTACGGCGCCGGGATAGCAAAGGCATCTATGCGGCGGGTCAACGCGGCGATGCGCAGGACATCGTTGGCCTTGACGTGCCGGCGGAGTTTCCCGAAGCTCCGGATCTAGTCCTCGACAACCATGGGGAGCTCGATGTTGCCACGGCCGTCGAGCGGATCTTGGTAGCATGCACGGGGCGGGATGAAGCTGGTGCCGCGCAGCCCGTACGCCTCGTGGCGTTCAAAACGAAGGCGGAGTCTCTGGACGCGCTGGCGCCGCTGCTGCGCAATGGACGCGTGCTTCCGCAGGTCCGATTCTCGGTAGGCGAATGGCGCTCGAACGCCGCAGGGATACTCGCTGCCTTCAGTGCTGCGCCCTGGAGTTCAGATCGGGTTATCGTGCGTAGCAGTGCTCGCAGCGAAGACGGCGCCGCGAGCTCGCAAGCCGGGAAGTATGATTCCGTGCTTGGTGTCGTCGGCAGCGCAGAAGTGGCACAGGCAGTGGAACATGTGATTGACTCGTTCGGCGACGACAAGAACGAAGACAACCAAATCTTCGTTCAACCTATGCTTGACCGGGTGGCGATGGCCGGCGTGGCTTTCTCTCGCAGCCCCAGCGGCGGACCCTATATCATCATCAATTACGACGACCGTTCCGGCCTAACCGATCGCGTGACCGCCGGTGTGGGCGACAATCTGGAAACGTTTCTTTGCCTCAAATCGCGTACTGACGCCTGTCCACCGGCGCTGGCTCCGATTGTTGCTCTCGTCGGCGAGCTCGAATCCCTTCTAGGGTCCGACACAATCGATGTGGAATTCGCCGTCGGCGACGATGGACAGCTCTACCTGCTGCAGGTTCGCCCACTTGTGGTGGACCGCTGGGGGCGGGCAGCGGACGCGAATGTGGACGCCGCGCTGGCCGATGTCGCGCGCAAGGTCGAGCTGCTAAGCCGCCCGCATCCCTACCTGCACGGCAGCCGAGCGATATTCGGGGTCATGCCGGACTGGAACCCAGCCGAAATCGTCGGCGTGCGGCCCTGCCCACTCTCGTTGTCGCTCTATCGCGAACTAATAACCGACGCGATTTGGGCCTATCAGCGGGACAATTACGGGTATCAGAATCTTCGCAGTTTTCCGCTGCTGGTCAGCTTTCACGGACTGCCCTACATCGACGTGCGTGTCAGCTTCAACTCTTTCATACCTCGGGACCTGCCCGACGATCTCGCCGGTCGTCTGGTGAATTACTACATCGATCGCCTGCTCTCCGAACCGCATCTGCATGACAAGGTCGAATTTGAGATCATCTTCTCGTGCTACACGCTGGATTTGCCGAAGCGGTTGGGCAGGCTGGCCGAGCACGGATTTTCTGCGGAAGACCGTGGCGAACTTTCGGGCGCCTTGCGGCGCCTCACCAATCGCATCATCCATGGCGACAGCGCACTTTGGCGTGGTGATCGCGAAAAGATCGACCTGCTGGAAAAGCGGTTTCCGACAATCTGCAACGCGGAGATCGACAAAATCAGCCGCATTTACTGGCTCATCGAGGACTGCAAGCGATACGGCACGCTGCCCTTCGCCGGTCTGGCGCGGGCGGGCTTCATAGCGGTGCAGCTGCTGCAGTCCTTCGTCGCGGTAGGCGTTCTGAATGCCGAAGAGGGTGCGACATTCATGGCGAGTGTTGATACCGTGGGATCGCGCATCGGGCAAGATTTCGCGCAGCTTCCGAAGGCAGAATTCCTGGCGCGCTACGGTCACCTGCGGCCGGGAACCTACGACATCTTGTCGCCGCGCTACGATGAGGCACCCGATCTCTATTTCGATTGGTCAAGCGCAAAACGAACGGCGTCCGCGCCGGCGCGCTTCGCGCTCTCGATCGAGCAGTTACGCCGCATCGAGCAGCTGCTGAAGGAACACGAGCTCGACATTGACGTCTTAAGTTTGATCGAGTTCATCAAGGCCGGCATCGAGGGCCGCGAATACGCGAAGTTCGTATTTACGCGAAGCCTGAGCGATGCTCTGTCGCTGATCAGGCAGCTGGGCGCGGATCACGGTCTTTCGGCGGAAGATTGCGCATTTCTGAACTACGACGCCATCCGCACGCTTTACAGCGAGAGTGCTCCGGTGCGCGAGATTTTGCTGGAGAGTGTTGCGCATGGCAGAGAGCGT
Organism: uncultured Acidobacteriota bacterium; assembly: GCA_963710845.1. Lineage (GTDB taxonomy): Bacteria > Acidobacteriota > Terriglobia > Acidiferrales > UBA7541 > Palsa-295. The sequence goes on from CAVQBU010000019.1 coordinate 109,720, forward strand.
CACGCGCTCACGCGCAATCTGGTGCTTCCACCGATCATCGCTTCGCCCGATGAAGTGTTTGCATTCCACCTTCCTCCGAGCCAGCCTAATTTCATTACGCGAAAAAGCGTCACGGCAGCGGTCGCCTCAGTCAGCGACCCACCGGAAAGCTTCGCGGGACGGATTCTTTTCGTGCCAAGCGCGGACCCCGGGTTCGACTGGATCTTCACTCGAGGAATCAGTGGATTTGTCACGCAGTTCGGCGGCGCCAATTCACACATGGCGATCCGTGCCGGCGAGCTCGGCATACCTGCGGTGATCGGCGCCGGCGAAGCTCTGTTCCAGCGATGGCAGAGGGCAGGCAAGCTGTGCCTGGATTGCACGAATCAGAAAGTCTTGGTCATTGCATGAAGGCAGTCGGCATCACCCAGCGCGTATCGCTCATTCCCGCCTACGGTGAGCGTCGTGATTGCTTGGATCAAGCATGGACCAGGTTTCTGTCGGCCTGCGGGCTGCTTCCTGTGCTGCTCCCCAACGTCGCCGAGGCGGCTCTCGCTTTGTGCCAGGCGGTCAACATCAGCGGGCTGGTGTTGACGGGCGGCAACGATCTTTCGGGTTTGGGAGGCGAAGCCCCGGAACGTGATGCGGTCGAAAATGCCCTGCTCGATTTGGCAGAACAGCGCGGGCTACCCGTGCTGGGCGTTTGTCGCGGCATGCAAATGATGCAGCAACGCTTCGCGATTCCGTTACGCCGCGTCGAAGGTCATGTGACGCAACGCATGGTCATCCGGATCGACGGCGAGCCAAAAGAGGTCAACAGCTATCATCACTTTGGCGCCTTCGACTCGCGGCCGCCGCTGGACGTCTGGGCGGTCGCCGCCGACGGCGTCGTGAAAGCGATTCGCCATTCGGACCTGCCAATGACCGGGATAATGTGGCACCCTGAGCGGTCAGCGCCGTTCTCGTCGGCCGACGTGGCACTGTTCCGCCAGGTCTTTGCGGCCGAATGATGCGCGCAGTTATTCTCGCAGCCGGTCGCGGCAGCCGCCTAGGGCATCTTGGCAACGACCGCCCGAAATGCTTCGTCGAACTCGACGGCAAGCCGCTAATTGAGCGCCAGATCGCTACGCTTCGGCGTGGCGGGGTGGACGAGATCGGGGTCGTCCGCGGCTATCGCGCCGAGATGATCGATTTTCCCGGGCTCGCCTATTTCGTCAACGAACGATGGGCCGAAACCAATATGGTGATGTCGCTGGTGGCGGCCGCTCCTTGGCTGCGCGCAGGGCCGGTCATCGTTAGCTACGGCGACATCTTCTACCGCAACGAATTGGTGCGCGGGCTAGCCGGTGCTCCAGGCCAATTGGTCATCAGTTACGATCGAGCCTGGCGCCGGCTGTGGACTCGGCGATTCGCCGATCCCTTGGCCGACGCGGAAACTTTCCGGATCGAATGCCGCGGGTGAATTGCTCGAGATCGGTGGCAAAACAACGCGGATCGAAGATATCGAGGGGCAGTATATGGGCCTCTTGAAATTCACACCACCGGCATGGAGTGCAGTCGAGAAGCTGCTCAGTACACTTGATACCGCAACCCGCGATCGCCTCGATATGACGGGATTGCTGCGCCGGCTCTTATCCGAAAAGGAACTCCCTATCAGCACCTTCGCAACCGATGGACAATGGGGCGAAATCGACAATCCGGAAGACGTGGCGCTGTACCAGGACATGGTACGGACGGGCGAACTGCTGCTCGACGATGCACTACCAGGCAGAGAGCCGACGCCAGAATGATGTCGATCGTTCCCGGGCGCGTGCGGTCATCTCGAACTTCGCGTTTATCGAGACCGTGATAGAAGAGCTGCAGGAGGCTAGCGATTATGAAACACGGAGATTTTACGGGGTTGGCCGGCGACTACGCGAAGTTTCGGCCTGGCTATGCGCCACAGGTTGCGACCGCGATCCTGAATTATGTGGGACGCGATGCGGCGAGCGTTGATGCCGCCGACGTCGGCGCCGGCACCGGTATTTGGACGCGAACGCTCGCTGCCCGCGGGCTACACTCCATCGTCGCTGTGGAACCCAATGACGACATGCGCGGACAAGGAGTCGAGACCTCTCGCGGTACAGACATTGTCTGGCGCAAAGGTTCTGCCGAAGCCACCGGATTGCCGGCCGGCTCAGCGGATCTTGTCAGCATGGCCTCGTCATTCCACTGGGCCGATTTCGACAAGGCATGCGTCGAGTTCCATCGCATCCTACGGCCGAACGGCGTCTTCGTGGCCTTGTGGAATCCGCGCTTCATCGAGGCGAACCCGCTGCTCGTCGAAATCGAGGCGCAGATCACTCGACTCAAGCCTGACATCAAGCGCGTATCGTCCGGCCGCTCTGGCATCACCGAGCGGCTGACCGACATGATGAGCGCTAAGCCGCAATTTGCGGAGGTGCTGTACCTGGAAGGCAGACATTCCCAGCGCCAAACGCCAGAACAGTATATGGGCGCATGGCGCTCGGTGAACGATCTACAGGTGCAATTAGGTCCGGAACTTTTCGAGAAATTCCTGGATTTCATCGAGAAGCGTGTAGCGGGTCTGACAGCGATCGAGACAACCATTGTGACTCGCGCCTGGGCGACCCGGCGTGCATAGGCGCTCCAAGACCGGCGTGGCAAATACGGCATGCACGCGGATCTTCTGGCACCTGATCCGAAGGCCCTTGACTCAATTCGTGCTGCGATGTCCGTTTTGTGTTTCAGAGCAGCGATATTAGTTGGAACGAACTCGGTTCTACAACAGATCGTCAAAATTCGCTATTTGAAGGCCAGCCCGCTAAGTCCGCAGACAGTCAAAGTGTAGGTTGTGGACCACATGTTTGTAGCCGCAACGTTGATGCTGTTTTCATTGTCCGCGAACGCCCCCGTGCTCGTGGCTATGTAATGCGCGTAAGGTGGGCCGACGGCAGTAGCATTACATTCGGACCATTGGAGGATGACGTCGTTCGACCCGTTCAGGCCTAGATTTACCCCAGAGACATGCGATCCGTTACCGCTCAGTTGTGCGGCTCCGATGGCGTCGAGTGAGGTGGACGGCGCTGTGAACGAGTACTCCCAAAATACGACGTGGAACGAGTTTGAGTTCGAGAGTGTGAGCGTAATGGTGGTTGCGCCGGAAGTGCTGGAAAGTGCGTACGCGCAGTTCACAGAGCCCCAGTCTCCATTGCTGATTTGGCATCCGGTTGGAACTGTCCAGGTGCCGCCCCCACTGACACCGGTAACAAAGGAAGGAGTTCCAGAAGCACTGCCTGCGGTCATAACCAGCAAATGGTTACTTCCGGTCGCAGCAACCTTTAAGCTGCAGGTGGTTGATCCAGCGCAATTTTGGACGCCGACCTGCTGCACCAGAGTGAACGTGCTTGACCCCCCAGCCGGTGTAACCGTGAAATTGACTCCGTTGCTGGCAACTCCAGCAACCATTACCACCACATTCCCGGTCGTGGCTCCTGTTGGTACGGATGTTACCAGGCTTGCGGCGCTCCAGTTGGCCACCGTCGCGGGAGTGCCATTAAAGGTGACCGTGCTGCTCCCTTGCGTCGCACCAAAGTTCGTCCCGGTTATCGTCACGGGCGTCCCGACTGGTCCCGACGTCGTCGAGAGGCCGGAAATGCTTGGCGTCACTACCGTGATGACATAAGCGGCGCTGCCCACAGCGCTGTTGATCAGGCCACTTTCGGTTCCTATGGCTTGCAGAGTCTCGGACACGCCGACCGTAACTGTCCCCCCGTTGGCTAGCGTGGTGCCTGTTGAGCAGGTGCCCGGCGTGTTGGCGGCCGGAGTAGTTCCGTCGGTGGTGTAGCAGAGGGTGGCACCGCTGGTGACAGACGAGATGGTCACCGTTAGCGCAGAACTGTAAATCCCAGGCGCAGGGCTGAAGGTCGGCGTAGCAACCACCGGAGCGGCCCCGGCGCTTTTTATCGGAACTATCACTCCAAACCAATCAGAGCTTCCTCCGGTCCACGTTGTCGTCGCTGTTTGGATTCCGGTTGCTGTCACTGCCGCTGCTTCAGAAACCATTCCCGGCGTAATGCTAGGAGCCACGGTTATTCCGGTATATCCCGGGCCGGGACTAGCGGTGAGACTGCAGCAGGGCACTTCCGTTACAGCGAATACCAGATCACTAGCGTTTACTGTTGAACCACTAGTGGTGATGGTGGCTGTACTTCCCGTTGAATTTCCTGCCTGTGCGAAATTGTCTACATTCTCAAAGCACGCGCTTATTGGCGAACAGGACGCTGCCAACGACCCGGCCTTCCATTCACTTATATTTAACTGCAGGAAGCTGAGGTTGGGATTGCTCGGGGTCACCGTGAAGGATGTCACTCCGGCCGGTATGTTTGGGCAGTACCAGACATAATGCTGCTGAAAATCGCCGCTACCTTGCGCGCCCCCGTTGGCATCCGTAATAAACGGACTATGAGGGCTTGCGACAAAACACGATTCCGTCGGATTGATGTTGTCACCAATAGTTGCAGTTACCCCGGAGATTGACGTGCTGCATGACGAAGTGAAACACCACGTAGCCCAAGCAATTATACCGTTGCCCGGAACCGGGCTGTAATTGGCTTTTACATTCGCCCCCGTAGAGACATCGTTATAGGACTCTCCGCAGAGTGTAAAATTGCCAATTGCGAGATTTTGCGCACAAGTACCTATGGTGTAATTGGCGCTGCCCACCGAGCTGTTGGCCACGCCACTTTCGGTGCCTATGACTTGCAGAGTCTCCGAATCACTGACGGTAACTGTTCCGCCGTTGGCCAGCGTGGTGCCGGTTGAGCAGGCGCCCGGCGTGTTGGCGGCCGGAGTAGTTCCGTCGCTGGTGTAGCAGAGGGTGGCCCCGCTGGTGGCAGACGAGATGGTCACGGTTTGCGCGGAGCTGTAAGTCCCGGCCCCGGGGCTGAACGTCGGTGTCGCTACGGTCGATCCTGTTGATGCTGTCGCCGCGAATGCGATCCCCGCTTGTCCACAGGAAGATCGTGAGTAGGTCGTACTCCACATATTTGTGGCCGCAACGTTGATGCTGTTTTCGCTATCCGAGAACGCTGTGTTACTCGTAGCTCTGAAGTCTCCATAGGGGGCCGCCACAGCCGTCGCATTGCATTCCGACCATTGGAGGATTACGTCATTTGAACCACCGAGGGTCAGGTTCACACCGGAAACCGTCGATCCGTTTCCTGTCTGCTGTGTCGCTCCCAGCGCATCGAGGGAGGCGGACGGCGATGTAAACGAGTACTCCCAAAATTCGACGTTGTACGGGTTTGCGTTCGAAAGTGTGAGCGCAATGTTGGTTGTGCCGGAAGTGCTGGAGAGATTATAGGCGCAGCTTACCGAACCCCAGTTCCCACTGTTAGTCTGGCATGCGGTAGGGGTAGTCCAGGTGCCGCCCCCACTGACACCGGAAAGAAGGGAGGGAGTTCCTGAAGCACTGCCTACGGTCACAACCAGCAAATCGTTACTTCCGGTCGCAGCAACCTTTATGTTGCAGGTGGTTGATCCACTGCATACGTGGATGCCGACCTGCTGCACCAGGGTGAACGTGCCTGACGCCCCAGACAGCGTAACCGTGAAATTGACACCGTTGCTGGCAAGCCCACCAACTGTTACCACCACATTTCCTGTCGTGGCTCCTGTTGGTACCGATGTCACCAGGCTCGTAGCGCTCCAGCTCGTCACCGTCGCTGCGGTCCCATTAAATGCGACCGTGCTGTTGCCTTGCGTTGACCCAAAGTTCGTCCCTGTGATCGTCACCGGGGTACCTATTGGCCCCGATGTCGTTGACAGGCTGTTAATCCTCGGGGTGGGCACTACCGTGAATCCGACACCATTGCTGGCAACTCCGCCAACCGTTACCACCACATTCCCGGTCGTGGCTCCTGCTGGCACGGATGTCACCAGGCTAGCGTCGCTCCAACCGGTCACCGTAGCCGCAGCGCCATTAAATGTGACCGTGCTGCTCCCTTGCGTGGACCCAAAGTTCATCCCCGTGATCGTCACCGGTGTCCCGACTGGTCCCGATGTCGTTGAGAGGCTGGTAATGCTGGCCGTTGGTACTACCGTAAAATTGACGCCATTACTGGCAACCCCACCAACCGTCACTGCGACATTCCCGGTTGTGGCTCCCGTGGGAACTGACGTCACCAGGCTAGTGGCGCTCCAACTTGTCACCGTCGCCGCAGCGCCATTAAATCCGACCGTGCTGCTCCCTTGCGTTGACCCAAAATTCGTTCCCGTGATCGTCACCGGTGCTCCCACCGCCCCGGAGGTGGTGGACAGATTCGTGATCGTTGGCGCAGTCGAGGATATCGCCGCGAATGCGATCCCCGCTTGTCCACAGGAGGTTCGTGTATAGGTCGTACTCCACATATTTGTAGCCGCAACGTTGGTGCTGTTCTCGTTGTCCGCGAACGCTGTCGAATTCGTGGCTTTGAGGTGTGCATAGGGGGCGGCCACAGCGGTCGCAGCGCATTCCGACCATTGGAGAATTACGTCATTTGAACCAGTGGGGTTCAGACTGACACCAGAGACAGTCGAGCCATTGCCACTCTGCTGTGTCGCTCCGAGCACATCGAGGGAGGCGCCCGACGATGTAAACGAGTACTCCCAAAATTCGACGTTGTACGGTTTTGAGTTCGAAAGCGTGAGCGCAATGGTTGTTGCGCCGGAAGTGCTGGAAAGCGCGTACGCGCAGCTCACAGAGCCCCAGCTCCCATTGCTAGTCTGGCATGCGGTAGGGGTGGTCCAGGCGCCGCCGCCACTGACACCGGTAAGAAGGGAAGGAGTTCCTGAAGCACTGCCTACGGTCACAACCAGCAAGTCGTTACTTCCGGTCGCAGCAACCTTTATGTTGCAGGTGGTTGATCCACTGCATACGCGGACGCCAACCTGTTGCACCAGCGTGAATGTACCTGCCACTGTCGCCTGTTGAGCTATCGCGAGATTCCGACTCGTTTTGGCCTCGGTGCCAGAAACGCCGGCGGCAGCAGTGTCGACCGTAGTGCTCGATTTTGGCGTGACGGTGAAATTCACGCGGTTGCTGGCAATCCCGCCAACCGTCACTACCACACTTCCCGTTGTGGTTTTTGTGGGAACCGACGTCAGCAGACTCGTGGCGCTCCAGTCCGTCACCGTCGCTTCGGTCCCATTGAATGTGACCGTGCTGGTCTCTTGCGATGGCCCAAAATTCGATCCCGTGATCGTAACGGTTGTGCCAGAAGGTCCTGATACAGGACTCAAATTAGTGATTGCGGGCCGCAAGCCGAACACGCTTAATTGGCCAGCAGCGCCTACGTAGACTTTTCCATCGGCCACGGTTGGGACCGCGAACTTTATTGCTCCGCCTGGATTGTCAGCAGAGTTCTGGTTCGAATTATAGAGGGGGCCGGCGCCAAGGCTTGTTGGGTCGTAGGCGTATAGAACGGCCGGGGCATTCGTGCTAAACGCACTGGAGGTAATTGCCCAAAGGACGGCGTCAGATGTCCCGTTGGCGGAAATGGTCGGCACCGCGCCTGGAAATTCGAATCTATCGTCTGCGCGGTCTGTGGAGGAGCCCGATAGCAAACCGTCGGCCATCGTATATGCTCTGATGGCGTCCGCCGCTCCCGAGAAATATACCTTCCCATTGAAATAGACGGGGGCCGTGAAGAGCGCAGAGGAGTCAAATTTGAGCTGCTGAACGATGTTGTTGCCGAAAGAGCGATCTTGACCGAGATTATTCCGATTGACGATGTAAAGGTTCTGAAATTTGTCCGTCAGAATCGCCAAATGAGGGTTCGGTCCGGGCTGATCGGGAAGTATCAGGATTCCACCAGAACCAAGGTCCTGGTTCTGATTGTCTTGCATGCTCTGAGCTGCAGATGAGAAATAATCCTGCACTTTCGGCCCCTGCGATAAGTCCAAACGGGCTATCGAATCACCTGACTTCGGCGCGGCTAGGTCTGAGATGCTGGAGGGCCGGCTCCCCGTTCCCAGAAAAAGATTGGAGCTTTCATCCATCAGCAAGGTCTCCCAACCCATCCAGTTGCTACCCCCTACTTCTTGGGCGGAAGAACCATCGGTGGAGAATACAAATGACTGCCGAAAAGCTGATTGATCGTAGGAATACCCAAGTATCCAGCCGTGCCCAATGCTCTCCATGCAATGCGATGCGAAGGCGACGTAGACAGCGCCTTTATGGAGGAGCAAACCCGCGCGTTGTTTTTCCCACTGGCCATCAAAGGTCACTGCGCCTTGTCCGGGGACAGCCGCCGAGGCAGAGATGACGATGGGGCTTCCCGGTTTCTCCAGACCGCTGGTGATATCCAGTGCGTGAAGCCTCTTGACGTTGGCACTGCCGCCATCTTCTATCGTCTCAGCCACCACGAACATGGTCTCGGTTGCAGGGTCGATGACCGGCGTGCCGGTAATACCGAATGCACCATCGAGGCTGTTGCAAGAGCTATCGGATGGGGTTGCTACACCGGGAGATAAGAAGTTTGTCTGCCAGAGGGGTTGCGCGTTGGCTCCTACGCTCGAATCGGCATCGAAGGCATAAACGCTATCATTTCCAGTGGCGACGAAGACCACATTGTGGGCCACTCCGTTGATTCTGACATTTGGCACGTACAGCGGTTGAGCGTAGATATCCCCGTCAACGGGCTGCGAGAAAAGCTTCCCGAAACTTCCCACGCGAACATTTGCTGGCGTAAGGAGTGTTTCGCTGTTATTTACCGCGCTTCTTTGGTTGTTGTACCGGGCCGTGGGTACGCTTACTTGGGCAGCCGTCGGGCTGGCAGCGATCAGCAAAATTGCCGCGACGATGCTGACCCACGCGCACACAAAACCGGAAGGGCCTGGTCCAATTTGGATTCGTTTTTTTGCCGAACGGTTCGTCAAGGTAGACATATGTCTTCAGCCTGAGATAAGAGGTGGAGTCTTCTGTTAGTGAACGTTCCGCCCCCGCCGGGGCGGGGATTTTCAAGGCATCAGTGCTAAGACCCCACCGGGTTATCCCTCAGCATGGTTGCATCCCTGCAGAGCCCGCTTCCGTTTCACCTGGCGAAGCATTGTAGCCGCGATCGAGAAATGTGCAAGCATGATCGCCTGGGGCGTGGAATCCCGAGTGGTACCGTTAGTACCGTGGGTACCGTTTTCCTGTGACATTCTCTAAAGGCGATAAGATATAGTGCCGGCACAAAAAGACATCGCCATGGACGAACAACTGATCTACGACGTCGGCGCGCACTTGGGCGAAGACACCGACTTCTATCTGAAAAAAGGGTTCAAAGTTGTCGCGATCGAGGCAAATCCTGATCTAGCCGAGAAGCTGAGAGAAAGATTCCGGTCAAACCTTACTGACGGAAGCCTCGTCGTGGTCAACGCTGCCATCGCTGAAAATGCCGGAGAGGTTGGTTTTTACGCTAACCAGTCTAACTCTGTTTGGGGAACCATTCGACCAGCGTGGGCCGAAAGAAACGCGTTTGCAGGCAGCCCGTCAAAGCTCATCAAGGTAAAGGCGATCACTCTCCCCGAAGTACTCAGTAACCATGGAGTTCCGTACTACCTGAAAATCGACATCGAAGGCGCGGATGTCTTGGGTCTAGAGGGCCTCATCGAGAACCCGGATAGGCCCAAGTTCGTGTCTATCGAGAGTGAGAAGAGATCTTGGCACGCGCTCCTATACGAATTCGAGATGTTCAAAAGGCTCGGATACTCAAGGTTCAAAATCGTCGATCAAGATCATATCGACTGGCAAAAACCGCCCAATCCCGCTGCCGAAAGACGCTATGTGGAACACAGATTCGAGCGGGGTTCGAGCGGTCTCTTCGGAGAAGAACTCCCCGGTAAATGGCTGACATCACGCCAGGCGATTCGGCGATACAGGTTCATCTTTCTCAGATATTACCTTTTTGGCGATTTTGGAATCCTGCGACGCCTATTGAGGGTTTCCAGATTTCGAAAAGTTCTCACGCCCCCTTGGTACGACACCCACGCGACGCTGTAGCTCGTTCAATATTTGTAGCCGATTTGCTCAATCCGTCTTTTTGTCTCGTCATCGAGCTGATGGATGAAGTCTCTGAATTGAGGAACCTTTTCCTTGACGGCCAAATGGATGTAAGGCTTGGTTTTCGGAGGGGCTACACTTAGGCGGGTCGAATCAAGATCAACCGACATGACTCGAGCGATCTTAGAAAACTCCTTGAGCGGATCGGTCATGAAGTCCTCAAGCCGCAAGGCGAGCGTGGCGGATTGGAGATAAAGCTGAGCTTCCTCTACAAATTCCGGGAAAGACAAAAATCGCGGGCCTGGCACTGCCGCGAAGAAACTCGGGTCGCCTTGGGCAAAAGCCTTGAATTCAGAAAAATTCTGCTCCAAAGCGACCGAGAGTTCGTCTGAGTTCTTATAAATCTGCGACATACCCTCAATCTGGAAGTTGTCACGAAGGTATGTCCGCCACCAAACCCAATTGGTCAGCAACGAATCGAGGGGATGACGGTTGATAAAAATCAAATCGGCGAATCCCGATCTAACCGCTTCCAATATACGTTTGGTTACCTCTGGCAACGCTTGATCGCGAGCAACGTGCTTGATGGTGGCATGGCCGCTGTAGATGAAAGATGTCGGACCGGGATGGAAGCGGATCATTTCCCTGAAATATTTTGCCCTTTTCCCCAGGTTATTGAGCATCAGCCCATTGACATACCCACGTCCGGTGCCGAACAACCCAATAATATAAGCTGTTCTGTCGTTCCCGCGTTGAGGGACTCTCCAATCCCAGGTGCCGAAATAGCGGCGAACGATAAATGCTCGCTCGTGCGGGGATCTTTTCGCGAATCGGATGAGGTCTCGAACCAACTGCTGCGGGGATTTTCGCGCGAATCTGGCGAGTTTGTGAGATATCGGCATCTGGCTCCAGCAATCAGAATCGATGTGACACTTTCAATTTAGAGAGAAAACCCGGTTCAAGATCGGTTCGGGACAGGAACTCGCCTTGGCTCTTGAGATTGGCGGCAGCGTTCCTGGATCGTACCAGCCACCCACCAAACCTGGCGCCGGCCGAAAAACCGCAGGGACGGGGTAACGCCGCACATCCACTTGAGAGTCCAAACCATGAGCCTACGAAAAAGATAAAGCGGGACGCCAGCCACGAACCATTTGGTATCGGCGGGAATGCCAAATTCCCGAGTCTCTGCGCGACCTTTGTCAAACCACCAAGTTAGAAAATAGCTTTTTTGAACCCGGTCTTTCGGCGTCGCGTGATAAACGATGGCGGACGGTTCATATCGCAGCCGCTCGCCTGCCGAAAGCAGTCGTTGGCCGAACTCGGTGTCTTCGCCTCGGAGATCGCTACTCGGGGGCGGACCCAACTCGGTGAGAAACTCTCCGCACTTCTCGAAAGCTTCCCTTCGGTAGGCCATGTTGTTACCGTAAGGAGGCTCTGTCAGTCCACATGGCTCGGAACCAAGATCAAACATGGCAAGGGGTGCCAGTGCGTAATGATCTTCCTTAGCTAGCCAGCGCGGAAACGAGAACGTTTTTTCTGGCAAGGTTCGTCCCCCTGCGCCGACCCAGTCGCCTTTGGTTAGCGAGGAAGTAAGATTGTGGAGCCAGGTCGGCTCAACGGTCACGTCGTCGTCGGTGAAAGCGAGAATTTCGCCACGCGCCGCTTGAATTCCGGCATTGAGAGCATTCGATTTGCCCTGCCTTGGCTCGAACAGATAGCGGAAAATCGATGGGTCACGCCGACAGAATTCCTCAACTACGGAACGTGTGGCATCCCGAGAATTATTATCAACTACCAAGACCTCCCATTGAACCGAATCCGGAACCGTGGATTGCGCGATACTCGCCAATGCCTTGGCTAAGGATTCGGAGCGATTGTAAGTGCAAAGTATGACTGACACCTTCATGGGGTTGGCCATTGTGTCAATAGTCCCGTCTGTAAAGCAAATGGGGAATCAACGTCGTCTTCCCCATTCCCGGGAATTGAGATTTAAAGTCGAAAATGGCGTCGGTATAAGAGTGGTTGACATCGCTAGTGGGCGTGCGTCCTCTCGCCCACGAGCGTCTGCGGAGGCCGCTTCCAAGATAAGCTCGCTTGACAGTAATAAAATGCCCCGAGGAAAATTGCCGGCAGGGTCAGCCGATGGTATGGAAATTTTGTTCGAGTAATTAGGCCTTTCGTCAATGTTCTGCTAAGCCCGGATAGTTCCCTAAAAGCGATCCTCGCAATCTGAAAATCCAGCCGCAGAATATATTTGACGTAGAATGCCCCGCGTCCGAAAGCGTAGGCAAACGATGTCTTATTTTCATCCAATTCCGTTCTTCGTCCGTGGTTATGAAAGACCATCACTTCCGGAGAGTAAACAATCTTAAGTTTCTTTTTCAGAGAGCGGTAGATGAGGTCCAGGTCCTCCACGGCCTTGCAGATGGAACCAGGGCCGAGCAACGGATCAAATCCACGGGTGATCTGGAGAACCGTTTTCCTGAAGGTCATGTTCGCTCCGATGATGGAGGGGGTCTCGAACACTTCCCTGGCGTTGGTGACGAGCGTTCGGCGATTGGAAAGCAAAATCGCCTGGTGCGCATCGTTCTGGTCGTAAAGCTCCACCCGTCCCCCGAGGACGGACAATTCCGGATCGGATTCGAACTCCTTCAAGATGGTCTCGATCCAGCCAGGACTGGGAATGCAGTCGTCGTCGGTAAATGCGATGATCTCGCCTCTGGCTTCGTGGATCCCCGCGTTCAGAGCGCGAGACTTCCCTGGTTTGGTTTCCGATAAGTAGCGGAACACCGGATTTTCCAAGGAGGTGTATTCGGCCACAACCTGCTTGGTGGCATCCCTGGAGTTGTTATCGATTACGAGCACCTCCGTCTCCGTGAGCCCAGTCGAGCCGTTGGTTTTCAGGGCGTCGAGCAACATGCGAAGCTTCTCGCAACGATTGCAAGTCGAAACCAAAATACTGACTCTCATTGCGATTTGCTCCGTGAAATTGAACGGACTCTAGCGGCTGCTAATTGTCCATATCCAAGGCGAATCGAGCTTCTTCGCTGAGAGGCTGGCCTTCCGCTGGACGAACCGTGAATCTGCGCTGGTATCGCGAGGCAGGTGTAACAAAAGTCCAGGTGGCGACGACACGCGGCTTGGACCTGGAGATTCCACCGCGATGAAGGCCTGTTGTGTCACAAAACAACAGCGTGCCAACCGGTCCTGAGCAGGAGTAGCGCTGGGCCGCGGAGAAAGTCTTCTCGACCAGTTCTCCGGAAGGATACAAATTCGCCCCCGCTGCCTTCCACTCACCGATCTCGATGCCTTGGCCGCCGACCGCGTTACTGGTGCCGAGGATATATTCCATGGCCCCTGCGCTCTCGTCGATTTCCGAAAAATACAAATAGACCTTAACCATCTGTTTATCTTCCGGATCGCGGTGCCACTGTTGTGAACCAATTCGTTTGCCGGGATCCATCGGAATGGAATACCAAGCGTCGGTATAGATGAGCTTGGGCCAGAGGCCCATATAGCTGCTGACTACGCGAAGAACCGGCGCGCTTAAGCCGATGGCAAGCAATGGGTGATTTGCCGAATGAACGGAATTCTCGGGAATCATCTTGAGGATATAGTCATCGAGCTTGGCTTCGCTCTTGTCTCGAAAAAAGCGCCGGAAACGCTCGCGGTTGTGCTCCAGGGAACCCAAATCCAAGTTATCCGAGTAGGAGGCCGTGGCGGCAGAGATGCGATCCGTTGATAGACGAGCAAACTCAGCGATCTTTTCCTGGAGGGCACTCCAGTCGCCAGACTGAATGCCGGCTTGGCCAAAACTTGCGGCGGCGACACCTTTCGTGGTCAACGATTGAACGAGTTCGCGCTGCCCGGCGGTCAGAGTCGGAGAATGTTTGACGAACTGTTTCTGACTTTCCGGGTTTCGCGAGATATACCAGGAAACTTTGTGCTTCATTCGCAACAAGGCGTCCCTGCGCATGTCAGGATTCCGCATATTCAACAGATTAATGCGGAACTTGTTGGCGAGCTTAGCCGCGGGACCTATTACGGGCATTGCTTTGATGTGAGAACGAAGAGAATTTTTCTGCTTCATAGTGGCCTCCCCGTTTTGAGCTTTGTTGTCACTCGGCTGCATGGTTTCTTTCCCTGCTTCAGTAATCGCTTCTTTCAATTCCGAACCCAGGACAAGAAGAGTTTCAGTTCAAAGTTGACAGAGCGTAGTTCGCCGAATCTAACCGCTCCTTCATTCCGTTGAGACGAGCGTACATTATCCTTTCAACGCCAGGTTCCATATCTCGGCCATATTGCCCGCCATGCAACACGCGAAGCACTGGCGGCGAAACCGCTCGTGGGGATTACGAGCAAGTAGAGAGCGCACAACTTGTGGAAGAAACAAGCGGAAGGCTATGTTCGGAAGACTGAAGCAGAATCGCGGGATTCCCCATACTTTTGTCCGTGGGCCCTTCTCGCGAATCTGTGCGCGCCCAAAGGCAAACCACCATGCTCGAAAGTACTTCTTATTGAGCCGTTCGGCGGGAATCGAATGGTAAACGACGGCAAAAGGCTCATAGCGCAATCGTTCGCCGGCCGCGATTAATCGCCTGCCAAATTCGGTGTCCTCATTGCCGATAAGACTGTCACCGCAGCGTCCCAAATCCGTGCGAAAGCCGCCGTACTTTTCGAACATCTCTTTCCGGAATGCCATATTAGTCCCGTACGGCGGCTCGCCGGTGATTTGTTGCGGGGTATCGCCCATTTCAAATTGCGCGCACAACACTCCACCCTGTCCCCAAGGGCCATGAAGCGCAAGCCAAGGAGGAGGCAAGAAACCTCGTTGGGGAAGGATTCGTCCTCCAGAACCCGCCCATTCGCCGTCGCGTAGGGCGGCCGTGAGGTTGTGGAGCCACGCCGGGTCGACGGTGACGTCGTCGTCAACAAAAGCGAGAATCTCACCGCGCGCTTCGCGGATCGCAGCATTCCGCGCATTCGAAAGGCCCTGTTGCGCTTCAAAAATGTAGCGAACGCGACCGGGATGACGCCGAGTAGACTCGTTGATCACTTCGCGAGTGCGATCCCGCGAGTTGTTGTCAACAACAAGAAGCTCCCAGTCAATGTGGGAAGGGAGAGCAGAGGCCAGCACACTCTCTAATGCGGTGCCCAAACTATCAGCACGATTATAAGTGCAGAGAATTACAGTGACGATCATAGGTAAGGGCTGATACCTGCTACGAATGCGTCGGCTTCCTTATTTTGCAAAGGAGCGGTAAAGACGTTTGCCGGCGCGAAGAAGACCCGCACCTGCGCCAAAGGGCATCTTGCGGATCGCGTTTTTGCTTCCTTGCGCCAACCGTTTCAAGCCATTGACCGCAGGAAGACGACGCTCATAATCTCTATCGCGCAAACAATCCGGCGTTTTTTCCATCCATGCAAAGAATGCGTCCTCCTCAGTGGGACGACGAGATCGCTCGGCGTCGGTGGGCGAATCAAAAAGGGGCCGGTTTTCAAGGAGGTAATTACAGATGTGATCGAGCGCCTTGTCCCGCCCTGGAGCCAAAGCTTCGGTTCCCTGGTAATTCAGTTCCACATCCATGACTCCGAAAACGGACACCAATGGAAATGGGAGTTCGAATTCAAAGGCGTAATAATACGCCAGGCGGTAAGCCTCGCGACGCAGTTCTCTCACCGAAAAAGCTCCCAAACTCCTTTCCAAATCGTCCGGGAGCGATTCGCGGGAGCGTACCGTTATTATTTGAGATCCCATCTCGTAAAAATTTCTCGCGGCGAGAACAACCGGTTTACCCAGCATGGCCATCTCGATCCCAGTGGAAGAACCAAAGGTTAAACCGACGTCAGCTTCGTCCATCAAGGCATAACTGTTCAAAGTTTCATCGGGCATAACGATACGGGTGTTGCGAGGAGCAACTGCTTTCATCGCCTCATAAAACTGAAACTCATCGTTGGCGCGGGTCAAGCCTGATTTTCCAGACAGATGCGGATGCACGCGAATCACCAGTTCGGCGTCATTCCTATCTTTGATCCAGTCCACCACATCCTGGACCCACGTTGACTGCACTTCGTAGGCGCCCTCTAACTCCTTATCCCCGGCAGTTTCCTCGGTGGAAGAGGTGAACAAGGCGAGTAACTTTTTGCCCGGTGTAAGATTCAACCGCTGCTTGAGAGTTTCATCCCAGGTTACGGACGGATTGTAGGTATACCAAGTAAGGCCCCTACCGTAGCGGCGACCAATCAGCCATTTCATGGTTCGTTCCAACTGCGGACGAGTCAAAGGGACACTTCCCCAGTCACGCCAAAAGTCGGCAAACGGTTGTGGGCTCCAACACCTAGCGTTCGGCTTTACCATAATGTGGCCGGATTGGAAAAACGGCGTTTCATGGGTCAATATTCTGACGCCATGCTGCTGTAGCAACTCGAAAGCGACGCGGGTGATCGACTGCCGTCCGTTAAACAGGAGGGCGCAATCTACGGAGTGCGCAGCCAGATATCGGCGCAGTCCAATGGCCACGAGCGCGCCACTGAGAAGAAATCCTCGGTAGGCGTTGACCACACGCCAATTGTTCATGTCCGCCGGGTATTGACGAAAATAGGAAAATACCGAGGATTGAACCCACTCGCCGAGCGGATACCCAAGATAAGTGGCTTTGCATATTTCGGACGGCGACAAGCTTTGCGCCCACGCAAAAGCCTGCTCCCTTTCTGGCGCCGTAACAGACTCTCCCAGCCAACGGTGGGGCAGGCCGATTTCGGCAATCCGCGCCTTGCTTCCAGCCTGGCACCACTGGCAAAGCTCAATCGGCCGAGGACGATTGTTGGCCATGGAATCCCAATGCATGTCGCATTCGGGCAGGAGACCGTCGCAGAGAACATATTCGACGGTAGCTCCACGCAGCTGACAAGCCTTGGCAATGGTTCCTTCATAGAACGTGAGATGAGGGCGCCTTGCGTAGGGAGAGAAGATTAAGAGGTGGCTCATGATTTAGACTATCTATCGATTGACCGTGTCAGGTGGCTTCAGTTTTCCAGGCTGTGCTTACTTCCATTGAATTTTATGTTTTCTCTGATCCGCTCGTAGGCGCCTTGGGACAACGCAACCTGTCGCTGGGCCGCCTCCTGCAACGGCAGTCGGACCTTATCCGCCAATTGCCATGCTCGCTCGGCCGCAGCCGCGAGTGTCTGCGACGAGTCCGATGCACCTAGAATCACGGTTTCGCAACCCTGGCCGAACTGGTCCTGCAGCCCAAGAAATTTCGCGGTGTAGTCGTCTGACGCGCTAAGACCAACAACCGGGATTCCCTGCGACAAAGCAAACACGGCGGCGTGATACGCCCCGGTGATCACGATCCGGCAACGCCCAACCTGTTGGATCACCTTCAATGGTGTGTCCAGTGTGAGCCCACCATCTGAATGGTCATCGAATCCCTGCAAGAGCCGTTGGATCGTCAGATGGTCGTTTGCCCAGGCGTGAAAGGCAATCGGAACCGGGAGCAGCGGCACGTTATGCCGCCGGGCAAACTCGTGCAGAACCGGCTTCAGTGAATCTATCATATCGTCATTGACGTTCGAATAGGACGCGACGCGAAGGTTAATGCCGATTGCGTGGCCTGGCTCTTTTTCTCTGGCTTCATACGCGAGCTCAACGGCTTCATCGCCTGTTGTGAGAATCTGAGACGAATCCAAGCCTAACGATTGCGCTACGGCCGAACCGCCTCGACCACCTCGCAAAGTGAGCAAGCTTACTTTGGGCAGAATCTTGCGCGACCGCCCCACAATTTCGGGATCACTGAGGGGCCCCAAACCCTGTCCAAACATGACCACAGGAATGTTCCGTTGCATTGCCTCTTCTATAGTATCCAGAGTCGAAATATTCCACGGACGAGTAGTATCGGTGAATCCCCCGGCTCCGCAGACGACGAACAGGTTTGCATGTTCCATGGCTTCCAAGAAGACATTGACGTCCGGCCTGACGTTCCTGCGATCGCGAATGGTCAGTCTCAGGTCCGCGAGCGACCGAAAAGTGCCTGGATAGCGGAGCCGGAAGGCTCTGCTCAAATTGCTTAGACCAACCGACGCGGTGCGCGGCAGAAGCCTGTCGAAGCCTCCAATGAAGGCGTCATTCCCGATCCACAGGTCCCTTCCGGCTCGCGGCAAGGGCGCTGCCCCTGGACAAAACCGGGCCAAACTGGTTGGAGATTCTGTAAGAACTTCAATTCGCGCAGATGGCCACAGACGCTGGAGTCGCCTGACTCCTACTTGGAGCATGGAAACATCACCCAGGTTAGAGTACTCAGCGGCGCCGGTGTTTAACGCAGTGTCAACGACAATACGCATTTGTCCTCGTGCACCGTTTGAATCCTACAGCAAGCGAAACATGGGGCTTCACACCGACAGAGAGTAGTACTGAATTCGAGAGCGTGGCCGTGGTGATTTTTTTCTCCAAAAAGGTCCAGAGCGTTCCGCTCAGTTGACCTTGAAGAGGAACGCATCATAGGCATACATTTCTTCTTCCCATTCATTTTCCGGGGTCAATTCGCCCGCCCATAGAACACTCCAAGGCTTCGTATCAATGAGAGTTAGACCAGCAGCCGTGAATTCGTTCTTCATATCCCAAGGGTATTGCATGTGTGAACGCTTCCCTTCCCTCGACTCGATCGCAAGAACGTATTTCCTTGCGACTCGAGCGATCTCGTTGAAAAGAAATCTTCTATCCGGGTGCACATGCTCCAAGGCCGCCATACTAAAAATCACATCAACCGAGTTGCTGTCGTATCTCTGGATTGATAGCTCGGCGGGTCCAATGTCAACTGGGGCCATCGCCAGGCAGGGGTATTCGATGCGAAGGCGCTTAACGGCATGTTCAGAAATCTCCATGCCACGAGACGTTTTTATATCCAGCTTGCCAAAGGTGATTAAGATTTCGGCCTACATTGCATCCAATTTCTAGAATGCTGTCTTCTTTGGTTATGAGCGGGGACAACAGATTGATGATCGCCTGACTTCGCGAGGACCACTTAGGCGCTGTTGGGTAATATTGTCCTATAGGCCGCTCTTGTGACAGAAAATCATACAGTTGCAAAAGCGGGACTATCTCCCTTCTACCCGCTTTCCAATACATTCTGGCGCGAAAATTTCCGGGTACTCCAAGCTTGCTTCCCCATCGAAATAGAACATCACAAAACAGGTTTAGAGGAACAAAATACAACTTCCACTTGAATGTGTTTAGCGCTCGGGAGGAGAATCCGACAGGATCAACAAGCGCACGTTTGAAACGGATTACCCGGCGCTCTACCTCAGACATAGTCTGTCCTCGAAGGCCTCACTCGCGGTTCAAGGCGAAGCACTTGCAACGCTTCCCTCAACTGAATCCGGAGCCGCGCCTTTCTTAAAACCGAATATTACGCACAGCAGTAGACTCAATACGCTTAGCCATCATCCCAAGTGCTCCATGAAACTGATGGGGATGTAAACCAGAATCCACTGACTTCCTGGCAGCATTTGCACTTCCAACAGGCCCTCGGGCATTGCAGGCCGAACAGTTGCGGGCCTTCCTCGACTGATTAGTTCGCCCTTCCATGTCTGATAATAGAGCTGATTAATCATCACCCATCCTTCCGTGGAGCTGTTTGTCTCCAGTTCAATTCGTCTCGGCTTCCACATGATAAGTCGCTTGCTGCCAGTCCCTTCCTTGACTCTCACTTTTGGTCCAAAGCTGGCATTCAGGGCGGCTCTCTGGATAGTTCCTGGCGCAATCCAAGCGCGCAACCATCCGTCGTGATCGCTGATCGACTCGTCCTCATTCGGGAAAAAGGATTTTTTGGGAACCAGAACAGTGTTGCTCGGCTTACCGCAGCGAAATGGAACTACACAGTTCAGAGGCTCAAGGAGCGCTTCGGGATCACTTAGATGGCGCCATCCTGACCCTTGGTCGAAGGCTGCGTCCGCTCACGAGGGTTTGCCAAAAAGATGGCAATTCACTGACTCAACGTGGTACGAATTCTCCGACCTTGTTGTTGACGAGAAAGCGGGGTCGGCTCTTCAGAATGTCAAGTATGTTGGCCAGATAGGTCCCTAGTATCCCAATCAAAATAAAGAGAATGCCAAACATGAATGAAACGACGGCCAGAGTCGAGGCCCACCCTGAAACGGTCCGTCCGTGGGCGTATGCCCAGAAAATATATACCAATTCGCCCATGGCAATCATGCCGGTGCAAAACCCGAGCCAGATGCCCAGTCTCAAGGGAATGGTAGAGAAAGAAAAAAGGGAGGCGATCGACAGGCTGAGCATCTTTCGCAGGCTGTACTTCGATTTTCCGGCATAGCGACTTCCGCAATGGTATTCAAGCGTCACTCGGGGAAATCCAATCCAATGGGAAAAACCTCGGACAAAAAGACGTGAATCGCGCATTTCCTTGAATATCTCCACGACGGTTGCATCCAAGAGGCGGAAGTCAGACGTTCCCGGTGACATTGGAAAGCCAGAAAGGCGTGAAAACACCCAATAAAAAGCGCGCGAGGTGGATTTTTTAAACCAGCTTATGTCGGCAGGGTCGATCCTCCGAGTTTCGACGATCTTGTAGCCGCTCTTCCACGCAGCGTACATTTCTCGAACGACTGCCGGCGGATGCTGCAGGTCGCCATCCATGGTCATGACCGCCTGCCCTTTTGCATAATGAAGACCAGCGAACAACGCATTCTGATGACCAAAGTTGCGCGAAAGAGACAAACCCTTAACGCGGTTGTTGCTGGCATTTACCTTTTGAATGAGATGCCAAGTGTTGTCCGTACTTCCGTCATCCACGAGGATCAGTTCATAATCAAATTCTTCGCCAGACAGGGTGTGCTGAATGGTATCTGCAAGTTTCTCAACATTTCCCTCCTCATTGAACATAGGTACAACGATGCTGAGAAAAGGGCTTAACATTTGAAGTCAGAATTCCCGGGGTCCGGTTTTCTGTATGTACCCGAATTTGGACCGATGCAAGTTCTCTGCGGGATGCGAGAGTCTGGATAACCAGAGCCGTTCGGCACAACGGTGGGTTTTGACACTGCCGAGTTTTCAGGGGAGAGTATGAGTAATCTCTGAAGGTTGTCCCATAGGCCTTTGTGTGCTTTTATCTCAGGCTCCCGGCTCCTCATGATGCGACGCCATAGGCTCGAAAGCGCCTCCAATTCGGTTGGTGAGTTCTGCAACACGCGTTCTGTAATCTCCAGCGCCCTGTCATAATTGCCACTCATCCCGTAACCCTCAATAAAGGGCACCCACTCATTGGGATCATATGGCTCAAATCCCAAACGCCGCACTTCGTCGCCCAACAATACAACATCGCCCCAATTAGCCAAGTCGCATCCGAGCTCTGCCTTTTGAAAATAAAAGGTCCAGCCGCGCGGAGGTTCGTCGCCAAATAGTTTCAGGAACGACGCATCTGTCGTCCGGTCTTCTTCGGTCACCAACTCGCGAATCCTTGAAAGACGACACAAGGCAATGCATGACGGTGGCAATCCGGATATCTCCTGCGCACGGGACTCGGAGACAAACCTCATCGTTCCACTGGGAGAATTCCAAATTACTATGGCGGATGAAGTCGAACCACTGAAGACAAACGATCGAAGGCTCCCTAGTATTGGCTGGTCCACCTTGAAGCTTGGAATAGAAGACCCTTCGACGTCGAATGGCTGATTTCGCACCGATCTCAGCGACTCCAAATCAAAAATAAAATACTTCAGTTTGCCGTCGCGACGATTTCCATCATATAGCCAATCTACCAAGCCGGCTGAGTGATCCGACCTCAAGGAGAACGGCAGATGATCTACGAATATGGTTGTCCCGCTCTTTAGCTCTGGGGCCCGCCAGGCAAGTTGCCAGAAGAATGATCGCTGGAAATCCCAATCGCGGCGATAGGCGCTTTCATTCTTGATGTGATAAGTTGTAGCAAAGAAAATGAAAACAGTCGCAAGCAATATATTTCCATTTTGTCTCGAGCTCGCAATCCCACAGATTCCGACCAATAGCACGGAAGCACCCAGCAAATAGGCCAGGGTATAGCGATCGAAAAGGTAGATGGAATCGTAGGCGACTCGCAAATTAGCGTAATCGATGGTCAGTCCACCAACTGTGAGCGCAGCCAATCCTAGGATCAAGAATGAAGAACTAGAGACATTTCGGGCCGGCCTATCACCTCTCGGAACAGCCTCGCGGTGGCGAGCATGAAGCGTGCGCAGAGTTATGTATGATATAGAGCATACGATCAACCCCATTCCCAATGTCAGTTGAACGATTCGTGAATTAAAATCCACCAAATCCAGCGTCACTACTCGTGACCACGCAACGGCGCTTCCGAGAAAAATATTCTGGACTCCGCCTGCAATTCGATCTGATAACTCATGGAGGGGGTGGTGGACTATCCCCGCGAGTTGCGACGCCCCATCATACACTGGAGGCCACGTGGTATGAATGAAAAGACGCCAGACGGCGTACGATGCCATCGCGATCGCATACGGCGACCATTTGATCGCGACGCTTCGGAATTCCGCCACAATACCCCTCCCTGATTTTGTTCCTAGTCCGAGAGCCATCGCAATTATGACGGGTCGCAAAAACTCAAGCCCGACAAAATAGTCGATGATCATGTAACCGAGCAAGGCAGCGAATACTGAGACTGTCGTAAATAGCCAAGCAAACTGCGGCGAACGAATCGCCCAGATCGTGAAACAAAAGGAGATCGCGAAGAACAAGAACGATAGATGGTGAGGCAAATAAGTGACAGCCATAGGCTGCTCGGAAAATCCAGGATAAAGCAACGCGAAGGCGGAAACCATCCATGCTTGGGCTTCTCTTTCCGGCCACAGGCTGCGAAAGCCCATGAAAAGAAATGCAGATGAAAGCCAGCGCAGCAGCAGGGCCACGACATGCCAGCGAAATATTGACGTTCCGATAATAGGGAAGGCAATTGAGAACACCTTTCCAGCTACTTCCCGGTTGCCCTTGAAATAGACAGCAAAACCTTTTGCGCCCAGCGAATGATAGACCCACACGAGAGGCCAATCATCTTGGTAAAACCCGAGTTTTGGAATGTAGTAACCGTAGACGAGGGCTGCGATCACCAGCAACGCGCCCACCGGGATAATGGACGCCCTAAAGGCATCAAGGCTTTGGCTATATTGATTGCGTAAAGTATCGAGGCTGAGGCTCATTTTGCTTGCCGCAATTCGCTCCCGGTTTTCCCATACTTTCTGAAAGGCGGCGACGACGTCGTCCAAGTCCTGCCGGGTCATGCCGGGTCTCATTAATTCATGGTTAATCAGCTCGTCGAAATGCATGCTTTCACAAACTGGGCAAATGCCCTTGTCATAACTCACGTCACGGAAAGAATGGGCACATTTGAACGGGCAACCGGATTTTCCATAAGCGATTTTTTGTTGAAACATGGGCTGCAGGTAAAGGGGCTTGACGTATCCGCCCACGACTTTCACGCCCTCCGTCTCGCGCAGCTCGATTGCCGGCAGTTCTGCCTTGACGGCCTCCACGAAGCGGTTGCGGTGCACCCCTGCGATTTGGCTGTTGAATTTCAGAATATGCATATAGAAGACATGCTCACATCCAGGACGCACTTTGGCAGGCTCGATGCACGGAATGGCCGATAATTTGGATGCCAGATAACTCACGTTCTCCTGTCTCTGCTTTACGAGCGATGGCAATTTCTTAAGCTGTTCTCTGGTAATGGCCGCTTCAATTTCGTTCATGCGGAAGTTAAAGCCAATCATGTTGGTAAGGTCGGTGACGCCTTTGTCTTCCACGACCGCTTCGGCGTGATTGCGTATGAGCCGGACCTTCTCCGCCAAGTCGTCATCATCGGTAACAACGACGCCGCCTTCGCCCGCATGGATATGCTTGTGGTAATTCAAGGAGTAGATTCCGATGTCGCCAAGCGTTCCAGCAAACTTGTCTTTATATTTCGCATTGGGCGCTTGCGCGGCATCTTCGATCACCCATAGATCGTGTTTTTCCGCGATTTTATTGATCTTCTCTGCATCGTATGGCTGGCCGAAGATATCCACCACGATAATGGCGCGAGTGGCTTCCGTTATTCGCTCTTCGATCGAATCGGCGTCCAGACAGAGATAGTCCTTCTCTATATCCGCGAAGACCGGGACTGAATTGAATATCAGCGCCGCGGTGGCGGAGGCGCTCATGGTGTATGGAGATACTATGATTTCGTCGCCGGGCCCGGCGCCAATGGCTCCAACGGCGCAATATAGGCCTGAGGTTGCGGAGTTCACGGTGATGGCGTGCTTGGCGCCGAAATGCTTCGCCCACTCTTTTTCTAACGCCTGCACTTGAGGACCGCCATAAAAGTCCGGGTGCCAACCGCCCACGAATCTGGATAGCACGCCTGACCTCATGACGTCGATCACAGCGCGCTCCTCCTCTGGGCCGATGGTGCGGTAAGCCGGGAAGAGTTTTGTCCTAACTTTCGGACCGCCAAAAAGCGCTAACTTGCTCACCTGTATTCCTCCAGGTATTTGGTGATTCTCTCGGTGGCTCCAAACTCGAATTTCAGATTTGGAGCTTCACTTTTCTTTCCGTTCAAGATTCCGCGCAACGTTTCCTCTAGTTCCTTCTCGGTCAAAATCGAGCGCACCAGGCCCATGCGGTCGAAAATCAAGGGATTTTCCCGTTTCAAGCCTATTTGCACGCTGATAAAACGTTTGTCTAGAATGGCGGCTTCGAGCAGAATCATGGAAAACATCCCGATAATCAAATCGGCCGCTTTCAAAAGCAGAGTGGAGTCGGTTTCCCTGTCAACGACAACCTTGATCGAATTGGGAGAAGTCTGCCAAAGCATCCTGGTAGACGTTCGGTTCGTCCTTGGGATGAAGCCTAAGTACCAGCGTCACTTTAACCGCCATCTCCTCCGTGAGCTTCGACAGACACCTGACCACACTTTTCAAAATTGTCGTTTCGGTATAGCCCCAATAATCTTCCGCCATTCCGTTTTTCCGATGAATACTCGCAATCGGCTGTGACGCGAATACAAACAGCAGACCACCCGGGGTTCCGGTAAGTTCTCGACGCAATTTTTCAATTTCAGCCGGCGTGAACTTGTCTCCGGTTTTGCGGATGTAGTCGAAAAAGGGCTGGCCGCTCACTACCAGCTTCTCGCGGTCTATTCCCAGCGCGCACATTTCCTTCCTGGCAAACTCATCCATGATGAAAAAGTAGGAAGGAACGATCAGCGTCGATGCGGAGTGGCCAGTGAGCGGATCGTCTCCTTCAGAAATTAAGCGAAGGCGATAATTGGTCCATTGGTCGAGCACGGCAAAGCTGGGAATCCCCGCCTTCTCCGCCGCTTTCCACAGGTGTCTCTCCGTAAAATCCTCTGAGCTGGTCCCGGTTACAATCAGATCGGGAGAGGCCTTGCGCACAAATTCGTTGGCCTCCTCCTGTGTGCCGGAAGGAATGCCGCCACAGATGTCAGTGCAATCTAAGTTCAGCTTCCGGTAAATGGAAAGCGCCGCATCCTTTCCGTAAACGGCCACCTCATTCCCCAAGGCCCGCAATGGTTCAATTAATGGCATTATTGCGTTCGTACCGCCAGGGTCCCGCGAAAAAATCAGTATTCTCCGCCCTTTCATCAGGCACGGCCGCGCGAAATTCTCAAGCAGGTTTTAACCGTGCCAAGCGATTCCTCCAGCGTGGATAGCAGCGGTTCGTTCCGGTCCAAGTTATTGCGAATATTGGCAATCGCGTAATGCATCGCTTTTGAGTGCTCCGTCGGGTATTCCGCGTCCTTGTTCAGCGTCTGATACCCCGCGAATAGTCCGTTGTCACCGACCGAATACTCCTCGATGATTGTTCCAAGTTCGCGGATTCGAATCCGTTTCCGTTCGAACGTCAAATCCAACTCAAAGACGTGGAATTTTCTGGAGTCGATGTGGCACAGATGGAAAACACCACCACCGGACATGGTAAGCAGGGCCGATACGCTGGGATCCTGGTCGTAGAAATCTACCGTTTCACTGACCTTTGCCACTTCGCCCACTTCGCCCACTAGAAACTGCAGTAAGTCCACCATGTGAGAGCCGTTATGCAACAGCCCCTTGCCGTAATAGCCCGTTCCGGTTATAAAAGCTCCGAAATTGCCGCTCCTGATAGCTTCGCGTATGCGTCTGATTTCCGGCACGAACCGTCTGGTGTAATTCACCTGCACTCTTATAGGGAGTTCACCATAAAGAGTGCGAACGACATCTGCCTCTTCTGTCGTTGTCACCGCCGGTTTTTCCAGGAAGATGAATTTTACGGGCTTTTTCGCGAGAGCCAATAATGTTGCGTAATGCAAGTCGTCGGGCAGACATATTGAAGCCACGTCAATCGCCTGCTTCTCAAACAACCCTCCGATGCTCTCAAAGGCGGTCCCACCCCAGCGGGCTGAAGCTACTTCCGCCTTGTCCAGTTCCTGATCCACGAATCCGACAATTTCGAAACCTGTCGCAGGCCTTGTATCCGTGCGCATGGGTCAAGATGTGCGGACTGGAGGGATCGTCCATCATTGCGCCGATTCTGCCGGCTCCGATGATCGCTACTCGATAGGTCATTCCTGATTACAAGTTGATCGGATTCCTTTTGTGCATCAGGAATTCCGCGTACGAGAAGTCTTCCTCACTGTCGATGTCAATGGACCGCGCGCGATCAATGATTAGCGCCTTTGAATCATCGAAGTACCAATCATAATTGCTGGCTCGGAAATCAGCCCATCTTGCAATCCGGACGGCGCCAGTAACCCGGTAGTATTGAGGCAGCTCCTGTCTGTTCTTCTGGCGAATTTCCTTCGACAGAAAATCTTTCATGCTCAAGGTCTCGTCAAGCGTGTTGCACCAAACCGGGGGCACGTCCACTTCCGTAACGGAAATGACGGATTTGACGCGCGGTTCGTTCCGGAGCACAGAGACAGCGCGATCGAGATCAGCGCTGGTGGTAAACGGCGAAGTAGTCTGAATCAAGGCAAACAAATCAAAGTTCTCGGCTCTCTGGTCGAAGAAATTGAAAGTATGGGCGATGGCTTCCCGAATCGGTGAATTGTCTTTTGCCATGTTTTCGGGCCGGATAAAAGGGGTGATGGCCCCGTATTCATTGGCGATTCTGCGCATAGTCTTGGGAATCGGTATTAACCAGCAACGTCCCGCCCGCGCGATAAGCCTGTGAGCCGAGAACCGCCTTCGCCGCGTGCGCAAAGAGAGGAATTCCGCCGATCGGCCGGATGTTCTTGTCTTTCACCCCTTTCGATCCGCTCCGCAACGCCATCATGAACAATATTTTCAAGGTGCCTCTGTTGAGGATTGGTTTTCTTGACCAGGAACTGGCGGCAACATTAATTCGTGATTTGTTCCTGCAGCGAGTCCGCCGCGATAAGCTTCTCAATAATTGGATAGAGATTTCGAACCGGGACTTGGATTATGTTGCTGATGTCAATCAGATCGTTAGTCCCGTCCGCATAAGCGATGAAGTTCAACATATCAATCACCTGCCGATGCGACTCTTTGGTGGCGATGGTTGGATACAATCCACGCACCCCTAGCTGGGGTTCACCGAGACAACGTATTTTGTAAATCCTGTTGCGCTCCAGCAATTCGATGCAGTCTTTGTGCAGGGCAAAGCTTCCCTGCAACCCGGCCGGCGTAACAAACTCAAGATTATCGAGCGAGGTGTGATATTCGGGAAATTCTCGATATTTCGTGCGCATGAGCGATACCACGGGCAGGTCAACACCCGGGCTGCAATACTGCCGCTCATCGCTGCCTCGATCCAGGAAGGAATATTGCTTAAAGTCCGGATGCTTGGAGCGCAGAACGTTAAGCGCTACCTTGTCCGCGAGCGTGGAGCCGTTCCGTGAAGGAAGGTATGAATAAGCGCGCTCATCACCCACGCAGGTCAAATTAAATCCGGCTACGATGTTCTGCTTCATGGGCTCGAGATTCCTGCTTAGATAGGTGATGGAGCCGATGGTCTCGGGAATAAAAATAATGCGGTAGGTAAACCGGCGTGGTGCGCTGGCGATCCATTTTGCGAGCATGGTCGCCACCACCGGGCCTGACAACTCGTTGTTGGCCATGGACGGATGGCAAACATACGTGGAGATAAAGATTTCTTCGCTGGAGGTCCCAGGGATGATTAACTCCCCGTAAGTAAGCGAGCCTTTCTTTAGCTCGCTGTCAATGAAAACACGATAAGTGCCCTCCTGCAGTTTCGCTCTCTGGTTGTGTGCAAGGCAAAAACCCCAGCGCTCTTCATAAACCGACGTGACCCAAGGGATCGCATCTGGCTGATCCGGGAGCGAATGCAGATGTTCCTGGAGTTCCGCAAGGCTGACGCACCTGTCCACTGGAGCGGCATAGCCGAGCACGTGCAGGTTGCTCTTCTTGAAATCAATGATCTTTTTCCCCGTGGGATCGAGGACGAACGCGTCTCGGATATTCCATTCCTTTGGAACAGTCCAATCGAAAGCTTTTGTCCCGGAAGGTACTTCAAAGAGCTTGAGTGGGATGTGATCCTGAAGAATGCGAAGCGTTTCACGCACGCCATCGCCCGTAATGCTTCGACAGATGGGGAACAGTTGGGTCATCAATTGATGCATGAACGGCCCGCAATGCTCAAAGTCCGTGTTGACTCCTTCCTTAGCCTCTGCTAATCGCATAGCGGCGCTTCCTTGGGAGTTGCACTGGCCGCGATGGCTCGAACTTCCTCAATAACCCTGCTCTGTTCCTTCTCGCTTAAACTTGCCGAACAGGGGAGACTGAGGGCTTGCTGGTAAAGCTTCTCGGCGATCGGCATTTTCGTTGCGCAGCTGCCTCTGTGCGCTCCAGACAGATGAATCGGCTGCCAAAGCGGCCTGGTCTGAATCTTTTTGGAATCCAGCAAACGCATTAACTGCCGTGAATCTGCACCAAAAACCGCGTTGTCCACCAGAACGGTGTACAGCCACCAGGTACTGGACGCCCATGAAGCTTCCTTCATCGGTGAAATTCCCGGCAGGCCCCGCAACCCCTCAGCGTACCTACTGGCAATGCGTTGCTTTGCGGCGATAAAGGTGTCCAACTGTTCCAATTGAGCGCAGCCCATGGCTGCCAGGAGGTTCGTCAAGCGATAGTTGTAGCCGATCTCCGAGTGGACATATTCAGTGGGATCGTCTTTTGCCTGAGTCGTAAGATACTTTGCTCGGCGAGCCCACTCCTCGTTCGAGGTTACAAGCATGCCACCGCCGCCGGTGGTGAGGATCTTATTGCCATTAAAACTGAAGCATCCGAGGTCGCCGATCGAACCCAGCGGACGGCCTTTATAAGTTGCGCCGAGGCCCTCGGTTGCGTCTTCGATCACCTGCAGGTTGTACTTGCGGGCAATTTCGATAACGGGATCGAGATCCACCGGATGGCCAAGAATGTGAACGGGAATTATCGCGGACACGCGCCGCCCCGTGAGTCGATTATAAAGTGTTCCTTCGTGCCAGCGGCAGCCCCGCTCCAGGAAATCCACGACGCGGGATGGATCCATCTGCCAGTAATCTGGTTCGGCGTCAATGAACACCGGCCATGCGCCAACATAGCGAATGGCATTGACCGGCGCGATAAAGGTGAGGGTCGAGACGAGAACCTCGTCCTCGGGCTTTACGCCGGCCAACAACAAAGCCACGTGCAGAGCCGCAGTCCCATTCACGGTGGCGACGGCGAAGCGCGTGCCGGTCCGCGCTGCGATTTCGCTTTCGAACCGCTCCACGAACGCACCGACCGAAGATACCCAGTTGGTATCAAGGCACTCCTTGATGTAGCGCCACTCATTTCCCTGAATCGCTGGAACAGCCAAGGGAATGAGGTCGGGAGACGGAGTTGCTTGCGGCTTCGGTTTCTCAGTGATCATTAGTTTCGGTAGCTTCGGTTTTCAAAGTCATTTATCACATTCTGACGCACCAAGCTTGAAACTTCCGCGATGCCTTCCTTTACAGTGCGCGTAATGCGGAATCCCAATTGTTCGCTGATGCGGCTGAACGACACGCGATAATCCCGCGGATCTTCGGTTTTGTGCACGAATTCGACGATGGCATCCGGTGCGTGTGGACGAATCAATTCAACCAGTTGCTGTTTTTGAAAATTTTGATCGGTCGCGCCCACGTTGAAAACCCGACCAGAAACCTTTCCTGAGGCCGATTCGAGAACCAACTTGATAGCGCGGGCGGCATCCCGTACATGGACATAAGGCCGCCAGAACTGTTCCCCAAAAACCACGAGCCGTTTCTTAACCAGCATTTCCATGGTGAATTCGTTCACCGTCAGATCGAAACGCATCCTGGGCGAAGTCCCGAAAATGGTCGCGAATCGCAGCGGTGTCGGAGACCATCCCTGGCCGTTGCCAGAGGCAAGCAGGAACTTTTCAACCGCTACTTTCGTTTCCGCGTAGAGGGAAACCGGGCTTAACTCGGATTCCTCATCTACGAAGTGATCTGGATCTTTCATCTTGCCGTAATTGCTGCACGTAGAAGCGAAAATAAATCTTTGGACTCCGGCGCGCCGGCTCTCTTCGATAAGTGCCAGTGATGCCTCGAGGTTCACCGACCGCGCCAATTCCGGATCACGAGCGCATGCGGGGTCGCCGACAATCGCGGCGAGATGAACGACAGCCTCCATTCCGGATAAAGCAGACGCTACTGCCGCACGGTCCCTGATGTCGCCGTGGCGGAAGTCGAAGGCAGGATCCGACCATGCAGGGAGGAGCGGGGCTCCTCCGTGGTTCAAATTATCCAGGACTCTCGCCGAGTGCCCCGCGTTCAAAAGCAGAGGAACTAGAGTTGAACCGATGTAGCCGGCGCCGCCCGTGACCAAAATCTTCATATCAAAATGCTCCGCTGCGAACGTCCTGCTGGGCTTTGGCGTAATCTTCGTGCCGCCCCATATCGAGCCAGTATTCCATAATTGGAAAGCTTACGACGGTTCTTCCGGCCTCGATCAGCTTATTGATTAGCTCCGTCATGTCGAATCGTTGCCCCGCGGGAATAAAGTCGCGAACCGAAGGTTCGATGAGATAGGTACCCGCGTTAATGAAGAAGCTGAGAGATGGTTTCTCTTGCAATCCTTTTACGTGAACGTCCTCACAGTCGACGACGCCGAAAGGGACTTGGACCTCGTATTTCCTCACGCCAACGGTGAGATCGGCATGGTAGGCGCGGTGGTAATCGAGCATGGCAGCGAACGGCGCACCCGTGAGAATGTCTCCGTTGATTACCAGCATCGTTTCGTCGAATTGTTTCAATAACTTAATGCCACCGGCTGTTCCCAAGGGATGCTCTTCCTGCAAGTAATTCAAACGGACTCCGAAGGTTTCCCCAGTGCCGAAATGGTCGGAGATGGCTTCCGGAAGATAGTGGGTCGTCACATTCACATTCTTAATGCCAGCGCGTCTTAATTGGGCGATCGTCAACTCCAATAGCGGCCGGCCGTCAATCGGCAGCATGGGTTTGGGAACTTTTTCTGTAAGCGGCAACAACCGTGTGCCGAAACCACCTGCCATAACCATGGCAGAAAGGGCCAATTCGCGGTTGGGCGCTATGTCTTGGCTTAGGATCAACTTTTGCACCCTTCCCTCGCTATCGACCACAGGCAACTGGCTAATGTCATGCTCGCCCATGAGACGCAACGCCTCCGACGATGAAACAGAGAAGGGGGCCGTAACGGGATGCGAACTCGCGATCGTCGCGCACGGATCGCTCAAGGATTTTCGTTTTAGAATTGCCCGTCGAAAATCTCCGTCGGTCAACAAGCCGAGAAGATGCCGAACCTTATCGCAAATCAACAGGACGCCGGTAGCCGCCTTGTCGAGTTGGGCCATGGCTTCTGAAATTGAAGCTTCGGGGGCGATGATTACCGCCCTGAGTCGCCGCTCGCTCCAAGCGTGATCTCCTGCGACCGACAGATCCTGGCGCAATATCAGATCCTGAACGCGACCTGCCGGATCCACAGCAGGCAAATGGTGAATATCATGCGCGTTCATGATCCGTAGCGCATCTTCGGGAGTTACAGGCGCTTCGACCTTAATCGGATTAGGGGTGGCTATGGCGCCGCATGAATCATCCAGCGACCGGCCTTGCAGGATGGCTCGCCGGATGTCACCGTCGGTCAAAAGGCCGCAAAGGCGCCGGTCGGCATCGCATAGCAGTAATGCACCGATGCCCGCACGTTCGAGTTGCGCCATCGCCCGGGATATAGAGGTGCTCGGCGCAACGATCGACTCCGCCAGTCGCGGCTCTTTCTCAGCGTTTGTCATTTATGCTCCAACGTTTTGGTGGGCTGTAAAACAGGGTCGCTTTTCCGCGTGGCATTCCAAACGTTCCGGGAAGTTCTAATCTATTCTCACGCCAGCAAAGATCAGGCTGAGATCGGTGCGCCAGTCGCTGCCAGATTCCAGTGTTTTCTTGAAACTTTTCCGGTTGCGGGGTCCATCACCGTGACAGTCGTCGTTCCGAAAGCATTGTTTGCCGCTACTCCGATGGCGTTTACCGCGGCCAATGGAAAGGTTTCTTCATCGAACACATACTGCCATTGATGGAAAGGCGTATCGATGTCGAAGTTATCGAAATGATACGTTCCCTCGACGGTTTTGAGGGCTAGCCATGGTTGCGGACCAAAGGTGGGAATGGCAGAACTTACTGTGAGAATGTGCGTGCGTTCGTCGATCTGGCGAACCGCCAGGTCAAGTTTGCAGGGGGGAAGCGGCGTCAAATCTAACGCGGCTTGCATTGCATTAACAGCCTCGGAGTAGAAAAACGGAGTCTGTGGAAAATCGGCAGCGACCTTGTTCAGGAGTTGACGGAAAGAATCGATATCGGGTGCCATGTCGCGGAAGTCATGATTGGTGATCGCCAAAACCACGGGCTTGCCCGCAGCCGCTTCCGCAAATGCCTGTCTCACGTCTCGTTCATGGAGGAGCCGGTAACGCGTGCCGACATTCAGACAGCGAGCGATCCATCGCCGGCAGTTACCGGGTACCTGATAGTCATCGGCGGAAGGATGATAGGGTTCCCAGGTTGCCGGAGCACGACGCCAGTCGCCGAAGCGCCCGCCTTGCAGACCAAACTGCGCTCCATCTTCCGCGGTGTTGACCGTGGCCTGGTTCGAGAAGTCGAAGGGGATGTGCTGTTCAAGAA
The DNA here is from genome assembly GCA_963710845.1 of uncultured Acidobacteriota bacterium. Lineage (GTDB taxonomy): Bacteria > Acidobacteriota > Terriglobia > Acidiferrales > UBA7541 > Palsa-295. Next base: position 142,921 of record CAVQBU010000019.1, read on the forward strand.
ACCAATGACTGTCTGGCCGAATCACGTGAAACCCCGGACGATGCGCGGCAGGAAACCAAGCATGATCAATAATGCGGCGCGAAATAATCTGATGAAGGCTATTGGACGACGCCCACCAATGCGTAGCGGAACGGTGGGCCTCACGCCGAAAGGAATGGGGATGATAGTGAAAATGCAGACCATCCTGCGGCGACCCTGTATTGCGGATCTGCGCGCTGTAATGCTCGAAAACGTTGTGATATCCGATGTCTCTGCGCCGCGGATTCAGATCGTAGTCAACGTGATCGACGCAGAACCAGTTGTATATCCATCCTTTATCTGCCGAGTCGGGAAACTGGGTGCGAAACGATTCGGACATCAATTTCGCCAACATGGAATCGACTTTATCCCATGTGTCGTTATAAGCGAGCAGATGAGGATCCACTACTTTTTGGACGGCTGCCTCGAGACCTTCAAGCGGTACTTCGCCGGCCTGTAAGCGCCGCAACAAATCCTGGCTGGCGGGCAGGTTGAGATGGAAGATCTCACGTAGCCGCTCAAATGTTGCATCGACCGATTCGTAGAGCGGCCCCTCCGTGTCGATGCAATGGACGATGTAGACTGGCTTTGATCTGTGACTGGGCATTATCGCGCCGTCCCTCTGTCCGGCATTGGAGCAGCCGGGACGCCCACTACCTTTGCTCCCTGGGGTACATCCCTAATCACGATAGCGCCCGCGCCAACCACGCTACCCGCACCAATCCGAATCCCCTGGATAACGGTAGCACCAGCTCCGATATGTGCGCCGCTACCGACGTGCACTCCTCCGCATATCGTCACGCCTGGCGCAACATGTGCGTGAGAATCAATGATGCAGTCATGGTCTATTCGGGCTCCAGTGTTAACAATGACATTTGCGCCCAGCCGACACCCCGCCTGCACGACAGCCCCCGCCATAACCTCGACTCCGTCCTCAATCTGCACTTCAGGCGCGACGACCGCCGACGGATGGATCACAGTCGCGAAGGAGTACTGCTTCTGGACGAACCGATCGAAGACGTTGCGGTGATTTTTAGTGCAGCTAATGGATCCGACACCATTCACGAGCTGGACGCTGTCAGGCGGATGATCTAATACCGCGCTGTCATTGCCAAGATGACGGGCTCCAAGCAAGGGAGGAAGTTCGGGATTCAGATCCACGAATCCGATAGCGGTTCGCTGGCGCAGGAGAAGTGCACTCAGCAGCACTTTAGCGTGACCGCCTCCTCCTATAACGATTACCGGAAGTTCCAATGCATTCATCGGTGAGTTACAGAAGGTGGTTCCAGTTTAGGACCTGGTTGGCATCGATATCTAAAGCTAGCTTTCGACCAAGCACGTCATCTATTTTGTCGGGACGGATTCCGGTGCCGGGCCGTTTCGCGTCCAGGTCCGACTCGGTAAGCACATGACCGCGCTGCAATTGCCGAGTGGTTACGAGGCTGCGGCGAAACTTCTTCCGCTTTTCGATCTCTGCAGCACTGACCGTTCGTTTGCTGTCTCCGAGAGCTGTAACGATGTGTCTCCCCTCTTCGACAATGGTTTTGAGTTGTTCAGGATTTGCGGAGATCGCATGATCCCATCCTTCCATGTCCTGATCGAGGGTGAAATGTTTCTCGACAATGCACGCGCCAAGCGCAATCGCCGCGAGTGGAATCGCGGTTCCCAATGTGTGATCGCTGAAGCCTACCGGCACCTCGAAGGCTTGCTGCAGAGTGGCCATGTTGCGCAGGTGAATGGTGTCATATTCCGGAGGGTAGATCGACACACAATGCAGCAGAACAATCTGCTCATTGCCTACAGCGCGCACTGTTTCGACGGCTCGCTCAATTTCGGCCAGCGTAGCCATGCCTGTGGAAATGATCACCGGGCGCTGTTTGCGCGCGACGTACTTCAAGAGGGAGAGATGAATGATGTCCATCGAAGCGATCTTGAAGAGCGGCACATCAAGCTTCTCCAGCAGGTCAGCTTCCTCGGCGGCGAACGGTGTGGAGCAGAACGCGATGCCGCGAGACTTGCAATGAGCAGCGGCTTCAACATGTTGCTCCGCAGTGAGCTGGTAGGCGGTTACCATTTCGCGCAACGAGCCGAAGTGTTTCTTCGTATCGGAATAGGAGATATTGCGGGCATACTCTTCTTCAGCAATGAGCGATTTGTCGGTCCAGGATTGAAACTTCACTGCTTGCGCGCCCGCATCCGCGGCTGAATCAATCAAGCGACGACAGAGATTCATGTCGCCATTATGATTTGAACCGATTTCCGCGATGATATAGGGTGGATGTCCCGGTCCGACCGGAACGCCGTCAATTCTTACTGACTGCATATGGCACTCCAGCGTAGTCCTTCCACATCCACTGCAAAGCAGGTTGCGCGACATCCCACCACCAGACAACCTCCGGCTCCAAGCTGTTAAGGTTGCGAACGTAGATCTCCAGCTTTCTTGGTTGCGAAGCCACCTGTTCGGAAAAGAGTTGAACATCTGCGGCAGCTTCTTGTACCTGTGCCCATCGATCTGGCAGCCCATTCTCCATTCGCGAGGCTTGCAGCAGACAAAAATGCTCCCGTACTTTCTTTGTGTCTCGAATCACTTGGTTCGCGTCGAAAGGAAACCGGATGGGTGCCATGTTCGTCCCATGCTGCCGGTAATCCATTCGTACCACCGGGTCGAACGCCAGCCTCGCACCCATTAACCATGCCTTGGTAGCCAGGAACCAGTCAACCAAAGCGATGCCGGCAGGAATCGGCAAACACCGCCGCAGCAATTCCGACCGATATGCCGAATTGGAAAAGCCAAACACGTTATTCCGCGGCAGAATGGTGTCAGGAACGGCTCGGTCGGGGAGCGTAAGATTCGTTCCCAAATCTCGCCTATCTTGATCGACTAGTCGCAGAGCGCATGCGGCGAGTTCGGAAGTCTGCAAAGCCGCCCGTGCCGCCGCGACCCGGCTCGGATGCAAGATGTCATCACTATCCACCAAAACTGCCGCATCAAAATCTTCCACGATTCGTGCCAGGGACAGTTGTCGGATCCGCGCCGGAGTGTTGCCCGGTTCCGACGGAACCCAGACCACGTCCAAGTGTGTGCCGATCGCCTTCTCAACTGCGCTGGCCTCAATCCCGTCGAGGCCTATCCAGAGTTGGAAGTCCTGATCGGTCTGCTCCTGCACCGAGCGATACCAGTCCGGCAGGTACGCCTCGACGCCCGGATAAACTGTTGTGTAAACAGCGATTCGCTGCATTGCGCGAGACATGTTCAGATCGTCGAAACCGGGGCGGTGAGGGACACCGTGGCGGTCGTGCCGTCCGGCAGCTGCCATTCATAAGGAACGACCACAGAAGTAGCCTCAGAGGCGCGCATCCGGAACTCGCCTTTAAAGCCGTAGTCCGCAAGATCAGCCTTTACGATAAATGATCCAATTTCTTCGTAATCCAACAAGACATCGTTCCCATTACTCGCTCTGATAGCCAATTGGACTGTGTAACGTTGCGGCAACAGGGGAATCGACTTGAATCTGCAGGAAATTTGTCCTTTGCCATTCAGGACTTTTGGGCGATGACCGTCCAACTGCATGTTGGCGGTGAAGCAGTTGCCTTTCTTACCTCGGACAGCCAGAATGAAATGTGGTTTTTCCAAAGACTCTTTTGCATCGAATGTGAGTTCGATGGTCAAATCCTCTCCTGGACAAAACTGGCGTGTTTCCTGTCCTCCGTCATTTTTCAACACCACTTTTTCTATCGTCAACCCGTGGGCGCCGCGTAGCTGCGGGACGGAAGCGGTGGAAAATCGCGCAGAGTAGTCTTCCACGACGTTCTCCACATCCCCATCGGCTCGAATCTTGCCGCCCTCAAACAGGATCGCGCGGTCGCACAAGGTTCGCACAGCATCCATGTTATGGCTTACAAACAGAACGGTCCGCCCGCCCTGAGCGAGGTTCTCCATTTTGCCAAGACATTTTTTCTGGAAGGCAGCATCGCCGACCGCAAGCACCTCGTCAACAATTAGCACCTCTGGTTCAAGGTGAGCGGCCACCGCAAACGCCAACCGGATATACATGCCGGAAGAATAGCGCTTGACCGGTGTGTCGAGAAAATCCTCAATTTCGGAGAAATCGACAATCTGGTCGAATTTCCTGGCAATTTCAGAGTGCGCCATGCCCAAGATCGCGCCGTTGAGAAAAATGTTCTCGCGCCCTGTTAGCTCTTGATGAAATCCCGTTCCCACTTCCAGCAGGCTCGAGGTCCTGCCGTTGATCCGGAAGCGACCTTCTGTGGGAACCGTAATGCGGCTCAGAAGCTTGAGTAGCGTACTCTTGCCGGCTCCGTTACGGCCGATGATTCCCACTACTTCGCCTTGATTGATGCTGAGCGAGACATTTCTCAGGGCCCAAAAGTCCACCTGCTGCAGTTTCGCTTTCCGACGCGATCGGAACCATGTGCTTGGGGAACGAATCACTCCCTCAAGGACATGACGCATTCCGTCAACTCCTTCCTTGTGTTTGCCGATGACATAACGCTTGCCGAGGTTCTCGACGACGATGGCAGATTCAGACATAGCTTTGATTAGTGCGCTAATTTCGTCTGACTTAAATCACGTCAGCGAAGGTGCGCTCCGTTCTCCGGAAGTACAGAACGCCCGAAATGAGGATCGCGGCAACCTCGATGATTGAGATCGCCAGTGCCGGCAGATACAACCTGTTCTGCGCACCCAATAAGGACCATCGAAAGCCGTCAATGATTCCAACCAATGGATTGAGCGAATAGAGTAAACGAAAACGGTCAGGCACGACACTACTTTGAAAACCCACAGGAGATAGGTATAAGCCGAATTGGGCAATAAATGGAACGATAAAGCGGAAATCCCGATACTTGACCATTAGCGCGGCGATCCACAACCCAATACCAAGAGAAGCGCCAAATGCGAGTAAGGTGAAGAGCGGCAGAAGCAGAGCAGATATGGGAGGAACAAACCTGTACCAGATCATCAGGCCGACTAGGAGGAGCGCCGAAATCAGGAAGTCAACGAAACTGGTGATGACCGAGCTAACCCCGATGATGAGCCGCGGGAAATAAATCTTCGAGATCAGGCTGGAATTCGACACTAAACTGTTTCCACTGTCCGAAATTGCGGTGGAGAAGAAATTCCACGGGAGCATCCCGCAAAGGACTAAGAGTGGATAGGGGGTTCCTCCGGACGGCATTTTGCCCAGTTTTCCAAAAACAACAGTTAATATAAGCATCGTGAGCAGCGGCCGAATAATCGACCAGCTCACGCCGACGACTGTCTGCTTGTACCGCACCAAAAGATCGCGCCAGGCAAGGAAGAAGAACAATTCGCGGTAGCGCCAAAGATCGCGCCAATACTGTCTCTCGGTGCGCCCAGCTTCGATTAATAACTGATTTGGAGATGTTGCGACTGTGTTCGATAGTTCCATGGACTCGGTCTCGAGAATTGTCATGAGCAGCGAAACGGTTGGAAAGTTGGTCGTGCGGCGGATGCTTACGACCCAGATAGGCTACCGCCAATAAAGTCACACGTTGAGTCGAAATCTGACTCTACTATGGCAATTGCTCTGCCAAAGTGGGACGGCTCCCACAGCGACTTCCAGGCCTTAGCACCATGTAAGTCACAGTAAAAGAATGGCTTATCCTAAAATGTGGGTTCGGGTCGCCACCCATGAGGGCTGGATTTCCTGCTCCAAGTCAAGTTTGGGGAAGAACTTTTCCACATTCTGGCACTTTGGGGCGAAAGGGGGGGCGGGGTCGTCCGCTTTGCGGTCGGGATGAATCTCAAATACCCCAGATATCTTCGGTTCATGAAAAATCATCCGCTTTCAGTGACCCATGCCATTGGCTCGTCCATCAATCAGTATCCCCGTTTTACCGCGAGATAGGGAATGAGCGCAATCTCAGCCAAGCTGGGAAGCAGGTCTTCAGAGCTAAAGACCGACTCGATCTTGAAGTCCATCAACGACCGCCAGTAAGCCTTTGGCGCAAGCCGTCCGGCAAAAATATCTCCGAGACTTGTAGGAACATCGGTAACCATGCGAATCCACCCCACGCCGGAACGGCCTCGACAGGTTCTCACAGGCTCGCCGACTTGATCGGCGTACAAGAGGTACGAGAAGTCCACTCCTGCAGGCGAGCCGAGCGCGTGAAAACCCCAGGTCCTGGCGTTTACATCCAGAAGCTTATATTTTCCATCCCGCGGGTCAAGTTTGTATTCAACCTCCGCTAAACCGTAATAATTAATCGCGCGGAGAAACTTCAACGTCGGCTCCACCACGACGGGGAGATCGAGGCTTTCCACGAAAGTAGCCGCACGGCCGAATTCAGGAGGATGTTGACGCCAGCGCTGCGCCTCCATGCTTCCTAGCACTGCGCCGTGCTTCATAAACAGACACGATGAGAACTGGCGAGTGCCGTCTCCGGGGATAATCTCCTGAACGAGCACCTCGTTAGATCCGGAATGAATCGAGGCCTTTTGGAATAGGTCTTTGAGTTCCGCGCGGTTCTCTGCCCGCCATGCTTTGGATTTTGTGGCGTAGAAGAAATCTTCCTTTACGGCCGGCTTAATGGCGAGAGGAAATTCCGCGTCGATATTGTCGATGTCCTCCATGGTGCGCGGACACCACGTGTGTGGAATGGGTATGTCGAGCTTTTGCGCCAAGCAGTAGGTGTTCCATTTGTTCCAAGCCCACTTGGTGATTTCCCAATCCGGCGTGGGAACGCGAAAGACCTCGGAAAGCGCCTGCTTGTGGCGGGAAAAGGCAGCCACGTGCTCATCCCGAGTGGGAAAAAGCACCCACCCTTGCAAATTCATTCGCCGCCCCATCGCGATGAGAAAATCGACCGTCTCTTTCTCTTTGCGGAGATTCGGAGAGCGCACCGTGAACGTCGCATATTTTGAGAAGCGCCCGATCGAATATTCGTCGTCGACGACGCAGAGCGGCACACCGCGACGCCCGAGACTGCGCATAATCCCCAATCCATGGAAATCGCCACCGACAATTACGGCGCCGGGTCGGCCCATAGTCGATTGCCGCGGTGGATTGGTGTCATTCAAAGCGAATTCTTTCACTTGGAGTTCGCAGCATACTTTGATCCGTTTCGCGACGAAGGAAGGGCGAGGTGGCGGGCCAGTCGTCGCGCGGCAAAGTCCGTACCGCACACAAAAAACATCAGCGGGCCAAAATTCCACGCAGAAGGCGCCCCGAGAAAATGAAGGCCCGGGACAGACGACTCGAAACCTGCCGTGAGTGTCGGGAAGCCGTTGACCTGTGCGACAGTTCGGCTCAGCTCAGGAGCGAGAAACGGATAGCGCGTAACATCGACCCGATAGCCGGTGCCGAGAAGGACATGATCCACGTCCCGGGAGCTGCTGTCGTCCAAACGAAGATGCACCTTCTCGCCCGCTACTTGTGCAGACTGCACGAAGCGGCCCCTCGTAATCGGAATACTCTTAAACCGCTCGACGAGCCATCGGGCGCCCGCTGGGCGAAGCGCTCGCTTGCGAAAAGCGTCCTGCACGGTGCGCGGAAAATATTTCACTGCATCTGGCACGGCGACGATGCGGCTCACGCCGGCCGGTCCAATATCGAACGGGGAGTAAAGGAGCTTAGCGATTGGACCAAGTTTTTGCAGTCTGGCACGCCATCCCAGCCAGTGCACGTTGGGAGCTCGCACAATCACCTCTACGTCTCCGCCAGCTTCGTGTATCAGCGCGGCCGATTCGAGCGCGCTCTGACCGGCGCCGATCACCGCGACTCGTTTTCCGGCGAAACGGCGCACGTCACTTTGATCTGAGACGTGCGTGACGAGCTCGGGTGGCAATCCTTCAAATTCCTTCGGCCGACGGGCAAACGATCCGATTCCCGCAGCCACGACAATCCGGCGCGAACAAAATTGCCCCCCATCAGCAACAGTGACAAGGAATTCGCCATCACTCTTTTCGACCCGGGTGATCTTACGCCGATCGATTTCCGGGACGGCTTGACGTTGAAACCAAAGCCCATACTCGACAAAGCGATTGAGAGGAATCGGCGTCGGAATCGGAGCACCGAGATCATTGCGATACGCATCCATCGTGAGCGCGGTTGCTGGATCAGAAATGTGCGAAGCCTCCCACGGCGAACGCAAGAGCATCCCTTCAGGCATGTGCGACTTCCAAAACTCCATCGGCTCCCCGAAAATGCGCAGGTCCAGGCCCTTGATCTGACTTAGATGGGCGCCCGCGGCCAATCCGTAAGGACCAGCTCCCAGAACTGTGACATCAGCTGACGTCATACTACCTCCGCTCATTCGCCGTCCTTTAGTGGGGTAATCGCCGTGATCGGTGGTCGCGCGGTCGTTGACGGGACAGGCTTCTTATACTCGCTTTTCTGTAGAAGCAGCAAAACAAATGCCATCGGCAGAAGTGCAATCAGAAAGAAGACAACTCCGCCCTGATGATGAAGTCTCCCGTACAAAAAGCCGGGATTTACATAAATGGCCAATACAGAAAGCGTCGCGATGCGTAATCCATTTTTAAAGATCACGATGGGAACTACCACAGCGCATAGGAGCATCCTCTTCCAGTTAGTCCGCAGGAAGAAATGGCTCGCTAAGACTGTTGTAATCAGAAGCGCAAGCGAGGAGCGAATGCCGCTGCACTCTTCGGCCACGCGGATCGCAACTCCTGGCAATTCAAAGACAAACCCTTGACGGAGATATGGAACGCCCGCCATTCGAAAAAATAGCTCCACCATGTCAGAGCTGCCTGCCTGCAGAAAGTAAATTATCTTCGAAAGAGCCGGTTCGGGAATCGGAATCATGAACAACAGAAAAAACAGTGGGAAACAGGCAACCCGAAACGCGCGGACGCCAAAAAAAAGGCCAAATGCTCCTAGCCAGACAAGAAAGGCTGCCAGCGTCAGTAAAAAGACCATATTAGTCGAACCAAGTTGCCACAAATTCAGCTTGGCTAACGCAATTAGGACCATGCCCGGAAAGATCAGCGCCGCGCCTAGAATTTGGCCAATTCCAACCTCCGCAAAAATCGCCGCTCTGTTCTCATAGATCAGGAACAAGCTTATAAGCGGGATCAGTGGGATTTGTGAAAATGTGTCGTTGTCCCGGACGAGCGAGAACAAGAGTTTCGTTGAATCCCACGCCAGAGCGAACGGCAGCAGGCACACGAGTAGGAAGCAGAGCAGTAGAGGTGTCGACCTGTGCGCACCACCGGCCCTGCCGCCGCTGAATCGGGGACTATTGTCAGAAATACTCATAAATATCTAGGGGCGTACTACGGCGCGATCAAGAGCACCCGCGATCTGGTAAACAAGGCAATCGCCTTCGACAACGGCAAAGGCGACTCGTGCCCTTTCCGCTTCGGCGCCTTCGATGATCCACCGACCGCCTTCCTGGACCAATTTCATCTGGCTGCGCGCTCTCCACCAACGGTCAACTTCTCCGGGCAATGCCATCCAGATTTTCTCCCGCTCAATCATTTGCCGCAAATATTCAAGCAGCGACTCATAAACTTTGCGCGCTTGGGGCCTGATCAGGTAATCAGGATGGGTGATGAAACTCATGAGTCCACTTCTCTTGCGAATCATTTCGATCTGCTTTTGCCAAAGATCAATCGAATAATTGTTCAATATCTGGAAGAGCGAATAATCCTGGACCGTAGTCAGCGGAATCTCCAGTATTTTGCCGACGAAGTACGGGAAGACCGTGCAGCAGCCACCGCGCTGAGGTTCGAGGTGGGCGACATTCGGCACGGACATGTCGTAGGAAAAATCGTATGCATCATACCAATCGAGATTGCGGTACATGACTCCTGCACGAAAGCCGCGCGCGTCGAATTGCTTGACGTACTTATTAATTTTCGTGACTCGCTGCAAAAACTCCTTCCGCTCCTGATATAACTGCCCATCATGATTCAGGTCGTGTACATTGAACTCGAATCCGCGACGCCGTATGCTCTGGACGTACTCCTGCTGAACTTCATAACGTGTTTCCGGGATGACTTGAAACGACGCTTTGATTCCGTACGAATCATCAATGTCCATGAGCGTAGAAGTGAAGTCACGGCCGGCCCTAGTTTCGACGTCGTGTGTCATGATCAGGCAATTGGGCGCGCCCTTCGGCCAAAACCAGATGAAGGGCACTGCCTTCGCGCCACTCGCCTCCATTAGCTTTCGTAAAAATTCCTCGTGAAGAGTGTCCACGGTGAAGTCCACGGGCCAAGCTGGAAATGGCAGTTTCTCCCAGTCACGAAAATATGCTCTCTGTACGTGGCGGCGAACTGAAACTGGCAAGAACTCTCTTACGAGGTAGTACAGTTTGCGGACCGGTTCACTCAAGGCGAATAATTCCATCTTCGGGATCAATTTCTGCCGATAACGTTCCTGGCGGAGATTCTCGATCACTTCAGTAAAATCAAAAGGTAACTGAATCGTTGCCCCGTCACGACGGACATTTTTCAAGGTGTCGAATTGTCCGGAGCCTGCCACGTCCAGGGCAACGCCGGACAGGCTTCGACCGTAGCAAATATTGTTGGCGCCGAATTGAAAGAAGCCGGTTTCTTCAGCCGCTGGGTAGGGGGCTGCAGTCACGCCGCCGAGCATTTCGGCGGGAACGCGGTAGTAGTCCACGAGAGTCTGGATCACGGTTTGGTGTGGCCTCTTGATTCTCCTGCGGAAAATGCTCCGAAAAAGCCAAACTGCTTCAACGGGTTGCGGGTTTCCTTAGTCGTGACGAACCTCAGTTTGCCGACTGCAAGCCCTACCCAGCACTTTCGACCCAGGTCCTTTCGCGCTGGAGCATTCACAAAAACTAAAACTCTATAAACTGCCGGGCTTGCTTCTTACCCGATGTGGCGATAGATCAATTTTCCCGCAATGGCCAGCAATTTTTCCGGCATGGATGAGAATACTCGTTGTGCAGCCTCTAGTTTCCAGCTTCCCTGCGAATCAAAGGAAGGGACATTGGGGAATTTCCAGTAAATCAATCGCTTGGGTTGGGCGACCCAGTGGTTCTTGAACGCGAGAAGCCCCGCATTCGCTGCTTGCGTCCGTCCCATATCAAATTCGAGCGCTCCGTCCGATTTCGCCGCAGCGATGGCATTCCACAAGAGCCACGGCGTTGCCCCAAATTTATTGAAACGCACATCCGAACAGCCGTACTTGAAGTAGCCGGCTTTCCCGAATCGCAGCGTGAGAATCGCGGCGATCGGAATATCGTTGTTATAGGCGACACGGATTTGCAACGCCTTCCCTTGCCAGCGGACCAGGTTCTGAAACCAAGCGTACGGCGGGGGTGGCAAGTGATGCCGGCCGCGAGTCGTTACGAACAGGCCGTAGAACGCGTTCAGCAAATCCCGCGACGAGCCGCATTTTTCGACAAGGCCAGCTCTCCCTGCCCTTTGAATCCGGCGTTGAACCGAATCCTTGTCGAAACCTCGGAATATATCGTCCAGATTCGCCCGTAAGTCAACCGCATGTAGAAAGTAATTGCCCGCAGGCCGAAAACCCATCGCAGCGGCAGCTTCGCCGGAGTCTTCGCTGATCGGACGAATTTCCACGTATTGACAGGCCTGACGATCCAAGGCTCCTTGTGAGTAGGACATGAGGGAGTTGATGTCGTCGCCTGAGTCGCAAAGTGGTTCACAATGATCCGAAAACGGCAGCGATACCAGGCGACGTCCAGTAAGCCAGCTATCAACTTGACAGAATAGCATCCCATTCTTCAACTCTTCGGTCGGCGAGGATGTCGTGAATGTCATTGGTTGATAGCCATAGGTCTCTTGAAGCGCCTTCAGCCAGTTTACCGAATGGAACACCGAAGCCTTGGGATGCCGTTCGACTAGTGCGGTCCACCGCACATCCTTTGTCGGATCAATTGGATAGCATTTCATCGGGCTTTCTAGGAATAGCGGGCCGATTTAGTAACGAGCCATCTGCATAAAGCATTCGGCTGAACGGCCGTCGTCGGGCGCGCCCTCCGCCGGATCGCGATGGTGGCTTCTTGACTTGCCGCCGGTTAGTCGCAGTTGCGGGGGTCTCGCAATTCGGCCGATAATTTTCTAAGCGACATGATTTCCTCACGTACGGGAGGCAAGATTGCCGAGAGCAAATAGGCCGCAGCGAAGCTCAACGCGGTAACGAGGAGCTTCGTAAATATTCGCTCGGGTCTGATCAGCTGTAGAGCGAGCTCCCCAAGCAGGACACCGGCGATACTCAGTGCAAGCGGGTACAGCAGAGCACGTCCTATACGTAACAGCGTAAGCTGCGTGCCGCGAAATGCGACTTTGAGCATCCACGGGAGAGTGCCAAGCAGCACCAAGGAACCGGACAGAGCGACCCCCTTGATACCGAAAGGCAGACCGATCACGTAACCGGCGATGATGATGGGCGCTATGGTTAGCAAAATTTTAAGAAGCTGTTGCGATTGCCCTCGACTTACAAATAGCCAAGTGGTCGAGTCAAAAAGCAGTTGCCCCAGCGCGGAGATCGCGAGGATCTGGAATACGGGCGCGGCTTCTCGCCACTGATTTCCAAGCACCAAGATAACAACCGGCTGTGCGGCAACAAAAAGAAACCCGAAAACAGGAGCGCTAATCCACAGAATAAGATTAATAGTCCGAAGATAATAGCGGGCAAAGCGCTCTGGCTCGTCTTGTGTTCTACTGAAGGCGGGGATCGCGACGCTGCCGGCGGGCCCACTCAGTTGGCGGACCGGCAACATGAGGAGATTGTACGCCTTCGAATACAGCCCGAGCGGGCCGGCCCCCATATATCGCCCGATCAAGACGTTATCGGCGCTGCGGCACACACTTCCTATGAAATAAGAAGCGGCAACATTGCCGCCAAAGACAACCATGGAACTAACCTGGGCGCCGCGACGGGGCAACCCAGGCCTCCAATTGACCATCAGCCAGGAAAGGGCCATCACCGTAAGATTCAATATTAACGGGAGAGCCACCAAAGCCCAGTAGCCAGCTCCTCGCAAAGCCATCGTGATAGCAATGGGGACGGCTATCATATAGGAGGCCACATCCCGAACGGCTAAAGCACTAAAACGCATCTGGCGCTTTAGAATGGCATCGGGTTGCACTCTTAAACCGCCGATGAGAAACGTGAGGGACACCAGCAACGTGATGTTCACGAGCCGCGAGTCCCGATAGAACCCCGCCAACACTGGCGCGAAGGCCACTGTTATGAGTGTGAGTCCAACCCCGATCGCGACGTTTATCCAAAACAGGGCGCTGACCTGATCATGGTTGATTTCCTTGCGCTGGATAGTGGCCTCTGACAGACCTAAATCCGCAAATGCTTGGCCGAGCCCTGTCACAGTGGAAACCATGGCCACCAATCCAAAATCAGCGGGAGTCAGCAGGCGCGCCAGCACCACAGTCGCAACGGATTGGATGAGGAACTGAGCGCCCTGTGACGTGACACTGACCACCCCTCCGCGAACAGAATGGCCCCGCAGGTCTGCTTGCAGATGGTCAGTGCTAAGCCCATCTAACGATTGTTGCTGAAAAGGCACGCGGGCTCCCCGGGGCGAAATTCAACTGAAAGTTCGAGCAACCCAAAGACTCGATCATTACCGGCGCCGGCGGGTTCATGAGGGATCGCTCCTGGCAACTGATTTCTTCACGGGTTCGCGATTCGCCGGTTCCCCGTCAGAGCTCACTCGAAGCAAGTTTTCATAAACGCTCATGGTCAGTTGGCCAACCACGTCCCAGGAATGTCGTTCTGTCGCGAAGTCTCTGATAACTTGCCGCCGACTGGATAGATTTGCGAACAGATCACTCGCGAAGTACCGGTCGATGGTCTTCGCCAAATCAACTGGATCTTCAGGTTTAAATACAAACCCGGTCTTCCCCTCGACGATCTCCTCTTTCAGCGCGCCCACATCCGCCGCGAGAACTGGAAGGCCGAAACTGTAGCCCAGAAACAAAACGCCGCTCTGATAGATGTGCCGGTACGGCAAGACGAGCACGTCCGCCGCTTTAAAGTAGAGCTCTGTCTGGTCGTCGGGAATGTATTCCGCCCGGAGCAATATTCGTCCCGCTTCCACATCGTCGCGTATCGTTTCGTGTAACGCAGTCCAGTAGCTCTCGCAGTTCTTCGGCCAGCCGGCGATGATCAACCGGAAACCGTCTCGCGGAGCTGGAATCTGTCTAAATGCAGCAGTCAGATATTCGAGACCCTTATAAGGTGCGATGTTGCCAAAAAATAGAATGGTCCGTTCATCCTCTCGGATGTCCAATCGCTGCCTCGCCTCGGACGGAGTAAGTCGCGTATTCGGAACGGAATTGTTGATCCCGAACGGGATGACCATGACCCGATCCGCTTTCACGCCAAATTGCCCCGAGAGCTCACCCTTCATCTTCTCTGTATGAACGAAGATATGGTCGGCAAGCTGATATTGAATTCTCAGCGTGAGTCGATTGAGGGGCGTATCTTTGGAGTCCCGAACGGCCGCATTTACATTGTGCACCGTAAGAACTATCTTTTTCCCCAGCAGCTTGTAGTAAAGCATGAGTAGCGTGCGATCAAACGTTTCTATCTTGTTGTTCCATAAAATATGGAAGATCTTCGGTTTGGCTGTCGCGGCGTAGCCGATCAGTTTGGTGTAGTATCGCAATACCCTCGAGACTTTTTTGACCAAGCTGACATCGGTATTTTGATCGCCTCGCAGGTTTAGAAATTTCACCCCAGACCTGCCGTGGTATTCAGGAAAATCCACGTAATCGCTGCCAATCAGATCCAAAGCTGCTCGTTTGGAGATGAGCTCCGTCGCCAGGCCGAATACGTAGGGCCTGTCACCACCGCCCGTAAGCAGCGTCACCGAAATGTCGCTGGCTCTGTGGGACGCACCTGCATCGGGCAAGCCTGCGGCGTCTTCGCGGTCCGCATTGTCCTCACGAATTTGAAGACTTTGTTTCACGCTGCCGCCAACCTCTCTTCCAGGATCTCGCAGATGGCGTGACCGATGGTGATATGCATCTCCTGCATCCGCGGAGTCGACTTGGTCGGAACGCACAAGCAAAGATCACACTTGCTTCGCATTTTGCCCCCGGTTTCACCCGTCAAACCGATCACGCTGACTTTGCACTCGCGAGCGGCCTCGATCGCGCGCAGAATATTCGCGCTGTTCCCGCTGGTGGAAATCGCCAGCAGCACATCGCCCGGACGGGCGTGGGCCTGGAGTTCCCGCGCAAAAACGTGCTCGTAGCCGTAGTCGTTTCCAATCGCGGTTAGCGCTGATGTGTTGACGTGCAGGGCGAGGGCTCGGAAAGGCCGCCGCTCCAGAAAAAAACGGCCCGTAAGTTCTGCAGCGATGTGTTGCGCGTCCGCCGCTGATCCGCCGTTCCCCGCGACGAGCAGCTGGCCGCCCGCAGCCATCGAGGAATATATTAGATCGACGGCGCTCGATACGGCGGAGGCCAGCGTCGGAAGAGTCTTGGCAACTTTCAAGTGCTCGTTCCATATTGCCGTAATCTTGTTGATTTGTTGTGTTGGACTTGCCACTTTCATGCTCCTAGAGCCTAGCCTTCTCGAGTAACGCTCACAGAGTTGTCGGCATGGCTGGCAGCCGCCCCGCGTGTCTCTAACCGATACATAGCCTTGTCCCAATATTTGAGCAACGATGACTTCGTCTGCGGAAGCACCATCTGAGCCCGTTTCGCCGCTTTCCATCCAAAGATCGGTTTCATCCACTCATATTTCCACCGCAAACGAGGGGCCTCCAGTCGGCCCTGGAGTT
The DNA here is from genome assembly GCA_963710845.1 of uncultured Acidobacteriota bacterium. Taxonomy (GTDB): domain Bacteria; phylum Acidobacteriota; class Terriglobia; order Acidiferrales; family UBA7541; genus Palsa-295. The sequence continues at coordinate 158,695 of CAVQBU010000019.1, forward strand.
GTGCCGCGACGGCTTGCAGCTCCGCGACAATATCAGGCCGTTCCGGATAGAAATTGTCGTACCAAGTCTGTATGTAGGTCATGCAAGCCTTCCGCACACGCTCGCTTTCTTCCAGCGATCGCAGGTACTGAATGTGCAGCTTCATTGAAAGCAGCAGCGCGTCCTTCTTCTTGTCTGAGGTGCCAATGCGGCTCAAGCGGCTGGACGTAGTAATTCTATAGAACACTTTTGCTTCGGGTACGAAGCGCGTGCCTTCAGATGCCAGGAGCACACGGCAATAATATTCACCGTCGTCGTCACTCAAAAGCCTCGTGTCCCATCGACCGGCGGCTTCGGTCAGTTCCCGGCTCGTCAGCCAGGTGCCCGTCTGCATGTGCAGGTTTTCGCCCATCTTCCGCACGAGCCAATCGACAGGTGAAAGGTCATGCCACAAGGAAGTCGGGTCGAACCGTGCGAGCCGGGTCCGATAGTTGAAGTAGGCCCAGGGCGAAGATAGAAGCACTCGCTTGCTATCGCCCTCCCGCAGCGCCGCAAGCTGGCGTTCGACTTTGTCCGGGGCCAGAAGATCATCTGCATCCAGCCACTGAATGTAGTCTCCCGTGCTGAGCTGCAGGGCATGGTTGCGCGCGGCTGCAGCGCCTTGGTTTTTAGTCGAAACCACCGTCACTTCTTTCGACGCAAATCGCCGCGCCACTTCCCCAGTGTCGTCGCTCGAGCCATCGTCCACAACGATGATCTCTTTGCGTTGCCAAGTTTGCGCCAATGCCGACTGGATCGAATCGGCGATCCACTCCTCAGAGTTATAGGCAGGGATCAGAATCGAGACCAATGGTTTCATTGTTTGTCTTCAGCTCCTATGAGAATAAATCGGCCAGTTCTTGGCTGCGATTCAAGGCTTGGCGCATTCATCGTAGTCGGGTTGAAGCGTCAGTTCAAGGTACCGCCAATCGCGAAGACATGCCACGATACTTACCGCGCGAAGTCCTTGATCAGCCAGCAATTAGAGGGTGACGAGCTACCTCGGACGGGAAGCTGGTTACTGTACCGAGACTGTCCCCTCGTACAGTGGATTTTGACCTCGTTTGCGCCCAATATTGAGTTAGAAAAGCCAAAAAATGCGGAGTGCGTAGAAGGTAAGGGACGGTGCCAATGACCAGATTAAAGTGGCTGTTATGCGCGTTTCTCTTGACCGTTTCGCTGAGTCGAGAAGCGAAGGCTAATACCATCGTTGCCAAAACATGCAACTCCGGCGATATGCAGTCAGCCATCAACTCCGCCGCTACAGGCGACACGGTAACGATTCCCTCGGGAACTTGTACCTGGACTTCCGGAGTCACGATCTCGGGGAAAGGTATTACAGTCCAAGGTGCTGGCTCGGGCCGAATCGTTGCGCGAACCAGCAACACGCTAACACTCGCCACTGGCGCTCTGACGATTACTGGGCTGACTTTCTCGCCCGGGTTCAGCGCAAGCACACTCACAAGTGGATTAACTTTACGGGTATTCCAAGAGGGAGGCTGCATCTCCCCTCCGGCCAGCGGTACCGGCCCATGTCAGTACAACGTCCCAGGCACACAGAACTGGATGCAGGGCACCGTTACCGGTTACACAGGTGGAACGCTGACGATGGATATAACCAGCGATCAAGTTTGCCCAGCGGGAACCTGCGGGCCATCCGGGGGCGTTGACGGGAAGGGCGGCACGTCCACCCATCGCTGGTTGATTGCGACTATTCCGCAGACCACCATAGTTCTTAACACGGGAACGGCGACTGGAATTCAGATTACGGAAAACACTTCTGGCAATATCCGTCTCGGCGGATTCAAGTTGTTGCAAGGCACCACCACCGGATATTGGATTCGCGTCGTAAAGGCATCCGGCGGTCTCCCAGTCGTCGGTCAGAATCTTTGGCTGGAGGGCAACGGGACAGGCGGTGACTGGATCAACTTAGACACAAATCAAGGCGTGTGGGCGAACAACTCCTTTGACTCAGCGCCATTCTCGTTTGACCCGAACGCATTTCAAATCCAGCCTTATGACGAAACTGCCTGGGCAACCCCGTCCTTTTGGGGAGCTCTGGACACGACCGGGACTCACGCCGTCTATATCGAAACATCCGATTTTCATGCTTTTTTAGGCACGAGCGATAATGACGAGGGTGGCCGTGTGGTGCTTCGCTACAACGTATACGACAGCGCAGGCATCGGTTCGCACGGAGCCGACACTGGGCCTATCGGCATGCGTACCCTCGAGTGGTACAACAACACGGGAGTCTTCGATCCATACGGCGACGGGACAACCTTTCCAATGAACCAGTGGTTTTACGCCCGCGGCGGAAGTTTCGTCATCTATAACAACACATTGCCAGCATTGACTTCCACTGACTTTGGCACCAAGTCCGACGTCAATATGACGGTAATGAACTTGCAGCGCAACGCCGGCCCGAATCCGTGCTGGGGGCAAGGCACGTCGGGTGGAGCAGATCATTACGCGCCTCGTCAGATCGGTATCGGGCACGTAACGGGCACAGGTACTGACGGAAAAGGACAAAGCACCTATTCCGCAGCTTCATACGGCTTCAGTGCCACGGAATATGTGGGCGACCCTGAGCCCGCGTACATTTGGGGCAATAGTCGAGTGCCGCTGGGAAACACTGGTACAAGTGACTACGGGCTGACTCAAACTAACAGTTGCAGCAGTGGCGATACGACAGCCAATTATATCGTGCTGAACCGAGACTATTTCAACGGCTCGACGGCCAAACCCGGATACTCACCGTACACCTACCCTCACCCGCTCACTCTCGGCCAAAGTTCGGCAGGAAATCCTCCCGCCTCGCCGTCAAACTTGTCGGCTACGGTTGAGTAATCTTCTGACAAGCTGCTGTCATATGCGGCGGATCAAATTTGCCCGCATGTCGTTCGCAAAGAGCGGGTCTCCAGCTCGATGCATCGGCTGGAATGAGGAATAGTCGGTACGCGGACCACTCGGACTTGGCGATCTCTCCACCCTCAAACTCACAGCAATGCGCTATTGTACTTGAGTCGCACTGACTCCCGATCAACTACCCTCTTCGCGCGAAGGTCTTCCAGAAGACTTCTACACTTCCATCCGCGCTTGATTCGAGTACAGCCGAGATTTCCTCTTTTTCAATCCAACGGTTCAGTACCAGCCCTCGCCGACAGTCAGCTGAGTAGTTGAACTTGCCGTCCGTGGCCAAGCTTGCCAACACCTCGATGCACTCCAAACCTTCTTGCCTAAATTCCGGAAGATTGACCTCAAACGAAAGATAAGGAACGGGCCGTCGCATGCCGCGCAAAACGCTAAGTTCGTGACCCTCAACGTCGATCTTGATAAAAAAGGGCGAGCCATGAGCAATGATCAGTTGCTCGATGGTGACGGTCTCGACCGGTCTCGACTGCTCAAAACCAAGCGTGTGCCCAAATCGTTTGTCATCATCTCTTAAAGTTTCGGCCCATTTCCGACTCAGCGTGTTCTTCGCACTTCCGGGGGCGTCGATCCACATGGTTTCGGTCGAGATTCGATCGCTGACTGCTTTCGGAACGATGACAAGGCGTCTTTTTTTCCAGCGTAGGTCTAGGAATTTCTGCTTCAGTGTTTCTTGGTTGGTTTTGTCGGGATCTACGGCTACCACCTTGGCGCCGCACCTTAAGAAAATGTCAGACTTGTAACCCTGATTGGCGCCGACGTCGAAAATCAAGTCGCCGTCTTGAAAGCCATCCAGGAGGGTGCGGTAAAAATCGCTTTCTTTTTGCCTGTCGTCGAGAATTCGCCGATCGGCCACACCCCAATATAAATCGTAAATCCACGAACCCTTCGCGCGCTCATAGACACCAAACCGCTTGAACAATGTCCGTAGATTTTCCTTCAAGCTTCCGGAGTTGGTTTTGCCACTCATATGCTCTTCCTTTGTACGGATGTCGAGCTCCGCGCAACCGGGCAGATCGTGATCATTTCATTCCCTGGACACACGTCAATTCAGATTCAGGAATAGCCGGTGGAAAAGCTCAAGAGTCAATACCTTGTGGATCTCGTTGGTGTGGTTCTGATTCCCCTTGAGATGGCCCCGAACAAGGGCTTCCAGCCCTTTACGATCAATATACGGTCTGGCGAGGCTGCGCTGGTCCAGGAGCATTTCCCGGACGTATCCTGCGAGTGCATCTCGATACCACACGCGGAAGTGCGTGACCTTGTGTCTCCCGAGAAATAGACGTTCGAGGTGGAAGGCTGAAAAAGCATGGTCTATCTGCGCTACGCTCTGAGGCATGCCCATGTCGTATGCATACTCGGCCTTAAACTGGAATTCGAGGAAATTTCTATGCGCAGCACGTGAAAGGAGTCCGCGCTGGCCTGCCAGCCCGCGGTCAGTTGGAATCTGCAGGAGTTCTTTTTTTCCATCAGCTATCAAGCGCAGGGAATCCTCATTCCTTCCTAGAATTGATTGGGGCGCCCGAAATGCCGTTCGAACCAAATTGTTATCGAAAAATGGAGTCCGCAGGGCAAGCTGAGTCTGCTCCAATCCTACGACCCCTTGATAGTCCCAGGAAGCCTGCTTGAAAAGCGTAAAGGAAAGCTGATTGCCGCGAACGAGTGCTGCGTGAGTTTCCACCGCTTGGCGGATATAGGAATTAAACTCACGATGGAACAGTCCTGGCATAGGTAGTCTGGCCTTCAAACGCCCGACTCCTCGAAGGACTTCACCGCCATAATCGCCCGTCATCCTCACAGGAGCAATTGTGCGCGCTCTTTCGTTTAGATAGAGATCGGGTGCACGGCTCACATCTAAGCCGCCGTCGGCGATGTATATTGCGCGCTCGGCATAATGCGCGAAGTTGGCGATAAATTCGGTGCCCAATGGAATTGCCTGATGGGACTGTTCGCACATGTTCGCCACTTTTCGGCTCACTCTAACATCGTGAGAATCGCGGAACATTCCACCGAAGGTATAGCAGGGCAACGATCCTGGCGGGCATCTCTGCCAGGCCATAATCATTCGGGTGTCCAAGCCGCCCGTCAAAGACATCGCGATTCGCTCGGGCCCAGTGAAGTAGCGGGGAAGATTCTGCGAGAATGCGTCCCGGAGTTCTCGATAGTAGGATTCCGGATCGAGTTTTTCTTGCTCTTCCCACTCTCGCGGGTGGAAATATGTGTCCTTAGCCTCGAGAACGCCACCCCGAAAGGTCCAAGCCGAAGCTTGCGGGAGGACCTGAATGCTCTGAAACAATGTTCGATTCTCCAAGACCGCGCCGCATGCGATAAATTCTCCGACTCCCCGTGGGTCCATCCTTCGCAATTCAGGATGCACGGTAAGTATGGCTTTGGCCTCGGCAGCGAAATAGAACGCATCCTTTGACTCGTGATAGAAAACCCGGTTCATTCCATAGCGGTCGTTGAATAGCATCGCGGTTCCACGAGTCCGGTCTATGAGAAGCCCGTGAAACTTGCCATTCAATCCCAGCGGGAAGGATGAATCTTGTTCGTAGAGGTGTGCCAAGTAAGACGGTCCGACGGAGGCGAGTTCATGGCCCTCATTCTTGAGGCGTAACTCCGTGCCCGGCTCCGGGAATTCCTCGCCCGCAAACACGAGAACGACGTCACCTCGCTCGTTTCGCAGCGGCATGCCGTCGGAAAAAGAATTTCGTCGCGCGATCCAGCCGACATACACCCCGAGCGCCTCGTCGATCCAAGTGCCGGTCACATAGAAGTTTTCGTGACGCAGAGCCTCGACCATTTGGAAAAGCTCACGTTGCGCTTGTTCACGTGGCATCCGGCTGATGAAACCCACAATTCCTGGCATAGGTTTTGTGTTAGTGATTGACCCTCAGGATTGCGTCAAGGTCACGACACCGGGAGGTAATCATACGGAGCGCATTAAGCATTTTCCGGGCCGGAGAGTTTTGTTCCGTACCATTGTTTGCGAACCCTGCGGTAGGTAGCAGCGACGGGCTCTGGAATCCAATTGGACATGCCGTGATGAAGGCCCAAGCGGAGGGCCATCCGACCAGCAACTGTTAGCGGAACGTAGTATCTGGGCAACTCAATTTTCTCAAATCCGTTGTGACGTTTGAAGTCGGCCAAACCATCGGCCTGTTTTTTCCCGTACGACATATTTGCGTACCAGAGGTACGGAATCCCTCGCTCTGCGCAGGACCGCACGGCTTGGGCGATCAGCGCATTTGTCGGTGCTTTGTCCTGATGACCCATCATCGAGACAATTTGCATAAGGCCCGCTTGGTTTCGATTTTCATCGAACACGAGTTTTACGAAGCCAATGAGATTGCCGTCGAACGACGCACCGATAAAGATACTTCGATCCATGAAAGTCGCGTTCATTTTGCGTACGGTCTCGAGGTCTTTTCCGTAGTGCCAAAACGGCTTTCCCTGGCGGGTCGGAGACTCATTGTAGATAGCGTGTATCCCGCGAACGTAAGCATCGTCGAAGGGCATCTCCTGGACGGACACCCCGTTTTTCGCGGCTTTCCGAACTTTATTCCTGACCTTAAAGTCGATCTGCTTCGTCATCCAATAATCAAAGGTCGAAACACGAAGCGCGGCCATGTTGTCGCGCTCCATTGGGTAGTCCAATTTCGTTGAGCTCTCAGAGAGTCTCTGGATGAACGTAAAAAGATCAATTCGGGATCCAGAGGTTCGGAGCGATGCGAGTGCCGCTTGGGGGTCCTCCAGAAATTGGTACCCCTCCCCATCAATGAAACCGATCCGGATCAGCCTTCCATCGATCCGGAGTTCCTTGCCGCTAACTTCCACTGGTCTCCTTCCTCTCTTCTGGTGGTCGCGGTACGACGCAGCCAAAGATGATTCGTATCCAGCCGCTGGAGATGCACCGGCTGGCACCTCCATCTGACTTCTCTCGCCAGGTGCGTCGCACTCTTTCTGGCGATAATTATTGGCGTTGTGTCGCACCAGCGGCTGACTTCGATGTTAGGACAGCGGGAGGTCGGGGCTACCGCCGCTGACCAGCCGTTTCCAGTCGAGGCGCCGGAAATCGCATCGGCTTGCGCGTGCTGTCTAATACAGCAACACCGACCACCCGATCCTCAGCGCGCCCAGGGACGCTCAGACCTACCAACAGTAAAGCAAGCCAGATCAAACCGCTCCTGAAACCTGCCTCGGTGACATCGTAGAAGAGCATGATGGACCACAAGGCAAAGCCAAGTGAGGCAAGGGTAGGAGCTGTCGTGAGCTCTCTACAGATCTTTTTGTAGCTGGCGATTAGGAATCCAACAAGCAGGAGGAGCCCGATGATACCCAGGTTGAGGTAGACCTCGAGGTAACCGTTGTGTGCCTCATTTAAGTGTCCGACGCCAGCCTTTGCCCAGAACCATTCGAGGCGGGGGCCCATCCAGAAGCTCTCGTAGCCGGTCCCAATGAGCGGGTTGGTGTGCATGCCCAGAAGAAATGCCCATATTTTCGTTCTGTCTGTGAGCGTGGGGTCTTTGCCGACGGCACCAGCCATAGCCCCGCTCAAGTTCAAGCCATATGCTAGAAGCAAATAGAGAACAAAAGTGGATGGAATCAGCACCTTTAGAAATCCTGGATGGCGCCGGAAGAATTTGCTGTGAACGGCCGCAACTATCAGGCAACCGAGCACCATGCAAACGCGGCAGGTCGCGCTGTTGGCGGTATTCAACACCCAGAGGGACAACGCAAAGAATCCCACGTTCACTCGAATAATCCGCTTTGTGCGAGGGTCTTTTCGATCGGACCATCGCGTGATCGTATCCCAGAAAAAAAAGAGCCCGCAAAGCAGGGCGTCGAGGCCTAGCAAATTTTTGCCTGTCGTAACTCCCACGTACTCACCGCGACCTGTCCAAGGGTCGAACACTCTACTCAGGCCGGGAAAATACTTGTCGAGCACAATGGAAAGTGGAATCAGCAGGTAAGCCAGGCGTCGAAACAGCGTACGCACGGCATCTAGCGGACGCGGATCGGACAATACGACTAGAACCGCAAAATAAACGCCGAGATCTCGAAACCACCGCTTCAGAGCGACGAGTGGGAAGTCAGACCAAACGACGCTGAGCAGCGCGAAAAGAAGAAATGCCATCAAAGCAAGGTTGCGCGCAAAGAAGGAATCCCATTTGAAGGACCGCGATATCAAGATGCCAAGCGCGACTAGCATTAATCCGAAAAAAATAGTGCGATCTATGGGATTCCCTTCCTCCATTGCTTGGGCCTGCGACCCCACCTGAACACCCAGCCATTGGTAAGGAAGGCGCGACCCCATGATGAACATCAAAATCAATGGCACCCACAGAGCGGGTGGTGTCTTCGATTCTCTGGCGGGGTCCCACCAAAACAACGCCACCAGCAGGATGAACCAAAGGATCAGCGCTAGGAACGGAGGCATTGTCTCACTTCCCGCGTGGCTGGCTGAATTCGTGGGCGAACATGCACCGCTCGCCGGCAGGCGCTCCGAAAATCGTCGTGCAGGTCCGCTGGAATTTGTGATGCTGGCTGAGCTGCGATCCCCAGCGATTCCGACCTCTGAAGACCTGCGATCGCGCCGATCGACGAGTTCATCACGAATCGATCCCGGTCGCCATTTTTCCGGCGGGAACTCGATCCGCGTGAAAGGAGAGCCGATCCCCAGATCGGCTGGTGCTGAGCTGTTCAAAAATCGAGTCCATGATTCTGGCCGTAAGTAAAATTTCGCGATAAGGAATAGGCACGGAAGCATCTTCGCGGATCGAGCGGTAGAAGGACTCAATGAGATACTTCATGCCCGAATCCATGTGAAAGTCGCTACCCAAGAAAAGCCGCGCGTTATCAAAGAAGTTCCCCAAATGCTGCTTCGCAAAAAGTACCGGGGGAATGAAATGATCGGCGTAGCTCTTGAACTTCTGGCCGCGAAGCTTCAATAAGATCTCGTGGTCTTGGTCAAGCACGAGGCCGTTTTTCGGACCATAGACCCGAAGCTCGTGAATTGCGGGCCTTATTTGCGACGAAAACGTGAAATACGCTGTTGTTCCCGCGTCCTCGCTGATGATAACGCGCAGTTCATCCACGATTTCGTTTTCGCCTACTTGTTTCAGAAGTGGGCTCACGAAGCCGTGTGCGATCACGTGGGGTGCATCGCTCGTCAGAAATTCTGCGATTCTGGCGACGCCGTGGCTAATCACGTTCTGGAGCAACTTTCCCGGTAATCGGCGCACCCAATGGTTCTTGTCGCCAAACAGCGCGCGCGCGTAGCTGGGGTCGCCAAGATCGTAGGAGTAGTAACTCTCTATATGTACGGCAGGGCCGCCCAAATAGCCGCTCTGAACCAAATTTCTCATGCGGCGCGCAACGTGGCTGAATTGGTCGTTGTGTCCTGTGGTTAGCTTGACTCCCTGTCGTTCGGCCAAGGCCACGAGATGTTGCGCTTGCTCCGCATAGAGCGTAAATGGTTTCTCAACATAGACGTTACAGCGCTGCTCCAGGCAAAATTTGGCAACATCGAAGTGACTTTCTGCGGGTGTCGTGATGTGTACGACATCCGGTCGGGCTTTATCCACAAGTTCTGCCAGATCGGTGAAGTAGGCTTTAACTGGGAATCGTTCGCAGAGCTGCTTGGCCATTAGCGGCTCACGGTCGCAGGCTCCTACGATTTCACATCCTTGTATCCTACGAATTTGTGAGGCATGGGAATCCGCAATCTTGCCGCATCCCACGATGGCGATTTTAAGCATGCCGTCCATTCCGTCCACAGGCTTCCACGTACCGCCGCAGTCCCTCCGCAGTTGACACTCTTGGTTTCCATCCCAGCCGGCTCTTCAGCTTCTGGTTGCTATAGCGCGTCTTCTTCCATTCCGCGTGCCATCGCTTCCGATTGAAGACCGGCGGCAATTGCCCTTCGGACCATTTCGAATACTTCTCCCATAAATAGCAGAGCGCGTAACTAAGCATGTGGGGCACATAGATGGACTTGAACCGTCTGGCGTGCTTCTTGTAGCGGCGCAAGAACTGCCGGCTGGAGGGCAGATCATCGTCCACGACGTTGAACGCCTCGCCGTCCACCCCTTTGACTAAACCGGCCAGCACAATCGCCTCCGCACAGTTATCCACGAACGTAAAGGGAATGGTGTTCGAGCCACCGAGATGGATGTAGGGGCCGAACGCGCTGATGCCGACCCGTCCGGTGATGTCACTTTTGGCTGCGCCGTACACGCTACCAGGTCGAACCAGGACATAGGGGACTCCATGATTCTTGCCGTACTCAGCGACGATTTGCTCTTGTTTAACCTTCGCGAAGCAATATGCTTCGCCCCGGGTTTCCGGATGCTCTTCGACCGGGCACGATTCATCCAGGAGCCTTCCGTTTGGCTTCTGGCAGTTAGAATACACGGCGAACGAACTGACCAGTACAAATCGTCTCAGATGCGCGCTGCGCAGACTCGCTTCCAGAAGATTTCGGGTTGCTACGACGGAATTCAAGAACGCATCAGGGAAAGACTTCTCTCCAGTCCCCGCGGCCAAATGAAGTATGACGGACACATCCTTACTGGCTGCTTCACAATCTTGGCGGGACAAAAGATTGCCGGTGATCAGTTCGATTCGCGCCCCGGGCGGTCGACTCTCGATAATCGCTTCAATTCCGGACAAGTCGCTAGTCGGTCTAACAAAGCAAACAACATCGCGAAAACCGCGATCGAGCAGGGACTGTAATACCCGAGCTCCTATAAAGCCGGCGGCGCCTGTAATCAGGATCCGGTCATCCGGACTGATTATGAAATCGCCATTGGAAGGCGACCCCTGGTCCTGGTTTACCATTGCGGTCGCGGACGTGTTCATCTCCGGAGCTCGGAAGGAATACCGTTTTCAATGCCTTGGTTAATTTTCATGTCAACAAAATCCGCCGAACTTGGCATGTCCACTGGGCCTGACATTCGCGCGTTATGGACTCGTAATCGCAATTCAGGAAGATTATCGCACTGATCAACCGGAAGCTTGACTCGGACGCTTCGCGGTTCCATCGGATCAGTATCAAAACCCGCAGCTCGGCGGCTGCGGAACCACGAGGTGGCTTGACCGGCGGTGGCGAACCATGCGCCGCGACTCTGAAGTTCCTGGATCAAGACACGATAGAATTCGCCCCATAATCTTTCCGGGGCGAGGCTGCGATCGTGCCAGTTGACCGTAAGAGTGCCGCCAAATCGGACGGCATTTTCGAGCATCGGGCCAAGCAGCGACTTCGCTTGCCGCGGAGAGAGTGCGAGATGGCTGGGGTAGAACAAAGCCGTGTCCATCACATGAAGCGGCAATTCGAGCAGCCGAGTCACTCCGAGCGGCTTATAGACCTGCGTTGTGCCGGCGCGATATCCCACCGTTCCGTTGTAGCCGATCGTTGAGTCGTAGGCCGCGCCAGCCTGCTCCAGCACTAAGGGCGATTGTTGGTCAAAGTAGAGCCAGTGCATGCGCACGCCGACTTCAGGGCCGGACGTAAGATTTCGAATCTCTTGCAGTTCCTGCCGCCCTTTGGAGCTATCGAGCCAAGCATCGATTCCGTGCAGCCCGACTTCGCAACCCGCAGTCGTGAGTTTCCGGATCGCGTCGGCGATATCCTGAGCTCCGTAGCGAGCGGCGCGCATCGCGGGCGCCGGACCATCGGATTTACGTCCCGGTTGGCCGCTGAATGGAATCACAAAAAAGGTCGAGTGCAGGCCCTTTTCCATCTCCAGATAACGATCATCGAACTCGCGCCAGAAGTCTTTTGCCAGGCCCAGGTGAACCAGCGGTAGCTTCAAGGCTGCGCCAAAATTCCTAAATAGATCTCGTACGGAAAGGCACCCGCTAAAGAGTTTTCGCAAAGAATCAAAGGTCGCACGATATAAAAAGCCGACCATCGTGTGATCCCATTTGTGTGGGCGAATCGCAGGATGGTCAACATCGTGCGTCAGGCAAGCCACGAATTGATAACCGTCCGGGACCGGAGGTATCTCGACTAGGGAAATTCCACGCGCGGTAATCAAGTCCCGAAGGAGCGCGATATGCTCGTCCAGCGTCGGGAAGCCGGCGTTGGCGAGCGGTTGACCCGCCGTCAGCAGCGTGCGGACCTCACTAAACAGGTCGTACCCAATGCGTACCACCAATCGGCCGCTCGATTCACTCAGAAACCCCGCGCACTCTACGGAGTCCTCAACCGTCAGTAGCGGGTTCCCTTGCTCAGGAAATGTCGCGATGTCCCCGTAGATTGGGATTCGGCTTTGCTCGTAAGAGAGCTGATGAGCGCCACCCGAGGACCTGGTCGTCTGGATTTTCTGTGAAGCGTCGAAACGCGTCTTCTTGCCGGCGTACAGGATTGCAAAATTCACGGCGGCTTCGAACGGCCAATCACCCGCACAGAGCAGAACGTCATAGCGTTGACCTGTACGATAAAATTCCCACGGAGTCTTGAACAACTCGAAAAACTCGCGAACAACGTCGGCTTCCGCAGGATCTGCAATTACGCCAATCATCGCTAGCGCTCCTAGCTCAACGCCGCTACAGGTTCCGCATGCGCCCGCAGCCATTCTTCAAATACGACGAGACTAAAAAGGATTTTATGGTTGTCGTTTGCACCGGAGCGATGTTCCTCGTAAATTTGCTTTACTGCGGAGGGGCGCAGGTAGCGATATATCTGGCTGTCTCCATCCAGCAGAATCTCTTCCATCTTCTTTCGCGCCGTGCCGCGAAACCAATCATCCACGACGTTCACGCCAAATCCTCTTTTTTTCCTCTTCAGGATCGTCGCGGGAAGAAACGCCTGGCAGACCTGCCGATGCAGCCACTTTCCTGCGCCATTGCGGACTTTCAAATTCGATGGCAGCCGTTCGGCATATTCCACGATCTCCTTATCCAGAAACGGCACGCGTACTTCGAGACTGTGAGCCATGGAAAGCTTGTCCGCGTACATGAGGAGCTCGTCGGGAAGCGTCGATCGCAATTCCAAGAACTGAAAGCCCCCGAGTTCGTCCGTCTCATTCATGAGCGGCGCCAGATCCTGCCAGGCGTCGAGGATTTTGTCGCCCGGCGCAGGAGGAAGAATTCCGTCCTGAAACAGGCCATCGATTTCGTTTCCCGGCATAAGCGACAATACGTTCTGATACCTTTTCATCCGGTCGGGAACGTCCAGCGAATGCAGCCCTCTTTTCAGCATTTCATTGCGCGGCAGCGCGGATATCATGGAGCCAACGGCGGAGCGCACCGGTCCCGGCAATCCTCCCCACAACGCGCCGTACCGCACTCCGATGTGGCGGCGGTAACCGCCGAATAATTCATCAGGGCCCTGGCCAACCAACGCGACCTTGACATCCTCCCGCGCCCGCTTACAGACAAAATACATGGGCACAATGGACGAAGACGCAATGGGTTCTTCCAAACTGGCGACGATATGCGGGAGGGCGTCCTCGAAGGTTTTTCTGTCCAGCATAACCGCGGTATGTTTTGAGCCAAAAATTGCTGCGGTTTCGGCCGCGTCTTTCAACTCGTCGTCCGTGTAGCTCGAACCGTAGCCAACCGTATAGGTGTGCCACGATTTCCCATAAAGATTCATGAGGGCGAGCAGTAAGCCGGAATCAACGCCGCCGCTGAGTAAGAGTCCGAGCGGCACATCGCTGAGCAACTGTCGTTTCACTGATTGCTTGTAGAGTTCGAGCAGCTCTTCCTTAGCTTCGTCCGCCGATTTCAAAGGCGAAAATGGCGTGGGCTTATATTGATACCAGCGGCGCAGAATGTAGCTGCCGTTTTCGAAGACCAACATGGTTCCCGGGGCGAGCTTTCGAACGCCATTGAAAATCGTGAAGGGTGACGGCGTGTAGCGATACCGCAGGAAAAGATTCAACGAAACGGGATCGACTTCAGCCTTTTCGTTCATCGCCGCAACCACAGCGCGAATTTCCGAGCCGAAGGAGACGCGGCCTCCATCAATCTTGTAATAGATCAGCTTGATTCCGAACGGATCGCGGGCAACGATCATTCGCTGCTTTTGCACATCCCAAATCGCCAGTCCGAACATCCCATTGAGGTGATTAAGTACCTCGTCGCCCCACTGTTTATACCCGTGGATGATGACTTCGGTGTCCGACTTGGTTCGGAATACATGACCCAAGCCTTCCAGTTCGCGCTTCAGCTCTGGAAAGTTATAAATCTCACCGTTGAAAATCACCCAGACGGATTCTTCCCGATCGGACATGGGTTGATGGCCGCCCGCAAGATCAATAATCGAGAGTCTGCGAAAGCCGAACCCAAGGGGTCCCGCGAGGTAGTAACCCTCGTCGTCTGGCCCACGATGCGTGATGCTTCTGGTCATCCGCTCTAAATCGTGGCGGAGCACCGGAGCCCGGCTTCCAAAGTTAAATTGTCCGCAGATCCCGCACATAAGCTTGGCTAGTTCCGTCCTGCAGACTTAGATTCGGAGTTTTGCGTGTTCCGATACAGCAGGAAGCAAAGGCTGCGAAACAGTTGTGACTGTGCCCAGCGATGCATCGGTACATCATCCCAACCGAGCAGAAGCTGCCGGCTGCGGAACGAGCCGTCGGACTTGTGCCATCCTTCGAGATTTATCACCTTCGACATAATCTTATCCAGAGCGGGAAACCGGCCTTCCAGCAGAACTCCTACGTTGATGCACTCCGCGTAATCATACAGTTCCCGCCGGTAAACAGTCATTCGAGGCCGGCGCGAGAAGGGCTTGGGTAATCCTTGCTCGTCAAACAGATTTTTGACGTAGTAATCGACCCCGCGTTCGATTGCCTTGGTGCACTGCGGATTCCCTGTAATGGCTTCGATCTTTGCCAGGGCTTTCAGAACAAAACAGGTATGAAAATGGTCGATAAAAAGCCGATCTTCGTCCGTCGAGTAAGGCCAAGACCCGTCCGAATTTTGAGATTCCAGAACAAACGCAAGATTTCTGTCCGCGATTTTGCGGTAGCTCGCCTCGGAGAAATCAACGGAGGCCGCCGTCAGCAGAAATGCACGGTAGGCGCTCGCGTTTATGACGCCACTGGAATTCTCGGGTCCAGGCTTATAGCAAACGGAAGAAGCATTTGTAGAAGTTTCAAATTCGTTGTAGTCCAAAACCGCGTGCTGCGCAATTGAGCGCATGATTTCGAGCCACTTCGGGGCTTTATCAATCTGATAGACCTCGCGAAAGGCTTCGTACACGTAGGGCACCGTGGTTATCAGCGGAGTCGCTTGCCACATTGTTCCGCGTTTGGTTTCCCAGTTGAACGGATATCCCCAACAGTAGTGTTCGAAACCGGGCGACCGTGTTTCCTTGAGAACTTTGAGAAAATGGACCGCACGGTCGTAGTATTGTCGCTCTCCAAGCGCGCGGGAAAGGAACGCGAATCCCATCGCATAGTGAGCGTCTGCAATGGGGAATCTCTGTGGTTTCCAGAAGAGCCTGCGCGCCGATGGCAAAAAAGCCTCACAGAAGATCATCGGAGAAACCGCGATCGTTCCCAGTAGCGGCTTCTTGTAGTACAAGGACTTGGCAGCGCGCGCTAAATCACTCGCGAAAAAACTCTGGTGATCATAGGAAGTCTCGCCGAAGCAATCGAGCCACTTCGTAAAGCGGAGAACGATCGTCTGCACTTGCGCAATTTGAGTTTCGTTCATGATGCTGGCGTGTTCAGCGAGCAAAGAAACACCTATTCGGGAAGAACCTTAAACTTATCGATCGGTTTAAACGTCAGGAGAGATTTCAGAACGACGGAAAGCTTTTGCATTTGCTCCTTACGATGAAACGCAATGAGCTGCTTGGAAACTGGCCTGTGAACTCTGCGCACCATCGCCCACCCGTAACCCAGCCCGAGGGCCAGTCCATCCACGACATAAGGAGGATTGGACAGGCGATACGTGACGCGAAACAATTCCCAGATGGGATGACCACCCAGGTAGTAATCCTTCTCGCCGTACGAAAAAGACGAGGCCAATACTCCGCGCTCGGCCGTGCCCAAATGCCGGAAATGGAAAAATGACTTTTCGCGATAGGATCGCGTCTTCCAACCCATCATACGGGCGGTAGTGACCGCAATCCAATCGATGCCTCCTGCTTCGTTCGCAAAATATCCGCCAATTTCCTCGAAGCATTGGCGCCGGAACACCTGGCACTGGCCGGAAACGTGGTTTTGTCCTTCAAAACTGCTGGTTTCCGAACTGTAGCCGCCCTCTTCTCTGAAAATTGTCCCGGCGACTCCCAGGCGAGGATTTTCTTTGAACTTGTTCAAGAGAAACTCAAAATGATCCTCGTCCAGCGCGACGTCTGAATCCAAGTTGCCGATGATTTCGTACTGAACGTTCTTTAGCCTTTCCTGTCCGGCGTTGAATGCATGAACTTTCGCCGCAAAATTTCGCTCTTTGCGAACCGGGCGATTAACGACCTCGATCCAACTGTGGCTGGCGGCGTACTTCTCGGCAATGCTCCCGGTCGCGTCCGTGGACCCGTCGTTCACGATCACCCATTTCACCGGTAGGACCGTCTGACGAATTACCGTTTCGATCGTCTTCGCGATGAATGCTTCTTCGTTTCGCGCAGGGGTAACCAGAACATAAGGCGGGAGGGAAACCCGTTGATCCATTTTATCCTCACTCATAATCGCAACGGCCGCGCGACCGTGACCGACGCAGTCAAGCAGGGCGTCAGTCGCTAGCTAAGTTTATTCCTGGGGGAGCAGGCGCACGGTGTGCGCTTTAAATTCGTCAGCGTGCTAGTTAACCCCTGCGTGGCTGTTGCGCGTACACTTCTGACCGCTCCGCGGTGAGCGACTCGTCATATACTTCTTCCGGTTCGTACACGACGACGTGACTGCCGCGATTCGAAAACTTCATCGGTACGCAGAGCAAGTTCTTCAGCCGCATCCGCAATTCGTTGCGACGTTCCGGCGGCACGAAGAACAGCATGAAACCGCCGCCACCCGCCCCGAGAAGCTTGCCTCCCAGCGCACCAGCGCTGCGTCCTGCCTCATAAATTTCATCGAGGTTTGTGTTGGTGATTTTTTGCGTCAGAGTTCTCTTTAGCTGCCAGCTTTCGTGCAGCAAATGCCCAAATTCATCGAGCGAGCGATTCGGATTTGTGACGATGGCCTCGGCTTCGCCTACCATCTCATACATCAGGTCCAGCTCACGCTTGCGGTGTGGAGTCGTTCTTATCTGCTCCTGCGCAATCTCCGCGGCCGTCCGGGAAAATCCCGTGAAGAAGAGCGCGCAGTGTTGCTGCAGCGCCGCCAATCGGTCCGGCGACGTCAGAACTGGCTTGACCTCGAAACTGCCGTCCACATTGAAGTTGATTCGGTTGAAGCCGCCGTAGGCAGCGCTGATTTGATCTTGTGAGCCCACCGCCTCTCGAATCACTTCCTGCTCTACCTGGAGGGCATCGGTGGCCAGCGCGTGCTTACTGCGCATCTGGTCTTTAAGCGCGTACAGAGCCAGCAAAAGCCCTACCGTAAACGCCGAGCTCGTTCCCAAACCGGTCCGCGCGGGCAAATCGGCGACGTGGTGAATCTCGACTCCTTCATCCACTCCCAGGTATTTCAAGCACGCCCGGACCGATGGATGCTCGAACGCATCGTTCTGGGTGACATTTTCAATCCGCGAATACGAGACACGGCTGTGGTATTCGAAAAATGGCGGTAAGCGCCGGCAAGTGATGTAGCAGCATTTGTCGATTGCGGTGGATAGTACGGCGCCGCCAAACTCACGGTACCAAATCGGATAGTCGGTGCCGCCACCAAAGAACGATATGCGGAGCGGAGTGCGGGTGGTTATCATGTGCCTTGTTTCCTTTTTTCTGATGAACGATCGGGACTCGCTCGGCTGAACTACGTGGCCGCGGGAGCCGTCGAAAAGGAGTTGATAGCGACCCCTTCCCGCTTCAATATTTGGCGAATCGCATCTAGAAGCGATGACGCATCGATGTCTGCAGTCATTGTCGTTTGAGAAATTTGCGCCCTTTCGCTGGAAGTTGTGTCCGTTGCGATAACTCGAGCCGTCTTGCACCCAGCGTTAACGCCTGCCCCCACATCGTTATCGGAATCGCCGATCATCCACGAGGTGCGAAGGTCTATCCCATGCAACCCCGCAGCGCTCAGCAACATGCCCGGTGCGGGCTTCCGGCAATCGCAGGGAGGCTCGATGTCGTGCGGACAGTAAAACGTTGCATCGATCTTGGCTCCGGCTCGCACCAGGTCGTCGGTCATTCGTTCATGCATCTGCTGGAGATCGGCCTCGGTCATGAGTCCCTTAGCGATGCCGCGCTGGTTGGTAACGACGATCACGGAAAATCCTGCGTGGTTCAAAAGCGCGATTCCTTCGACGACTCCCGGAAGAATATGAAAATCTTCCCAGCGGGTCACGTATTCGCCTTCCGGCGGGCTTTGATTGATGACCCCGTCGCGATCCACGAAAACTGCTCTGTTCAACGCGCCATACCTCTTCGACCGATGTTAGCTCCAATCACGAATTTGGCGAAGCTGCCTGACGAAGTCTCTGGCACAGCGTCTGGGCCCGCGCGTAATCCTCGGGTGTGCCAATATCAATGAACATGCCGTGCTGTTCCTGCGCGTACACGCCCTGTTCGAGCACTTGCGGGAATACATCCTTTTCAAAGCTCGCTGGACCTTGCGGCACTTGGTCGAGCACAGCGCGATTGAACAGATACACGCCGCCATTTATGACGCCGGGAACGGCGGCTCCGGTCTTCTCGCTAAAGCCCACGACGCGATGATTGGCGTCCGTATGAACCGTTCCGTATCGCGCCGCATCCGGAACTTTGCGTACCGCCAAACTCACTAATCCGCCATGCTCCCGATGAAATTGAATAAACTGGCGTAAATCGATCTCCAGAAATGAGTCGCCGTTCATCACCAGGAAGTCGGAAGCCAGCTTTAGGTAACCTTCCGCGAGTTTCACCGCTCCTGCGGTTCCCAGCGGTTGCGATTCCCGCGAATAACTAATCGCAACATCCCATTTTCGGCCGTCGCCAAATTCTTGCTCGATCTGACCGGCGAGGTGTCCGGTACACATCACGATGCGGCGGATACCCTGAGAACGCAGTTGCAGAACGAGCAACTCAAGGAAGGGCATGTTGCCAACGCGCGCCAGGGGTTTCGGTGTTGACGGCAGCACCGATTGCAAGCGCGTCCCGAGTCCGCCTACAAGCAGGAAGGCGGGCGTATCTTGTTGCGCCGCATCCAATCGTCCGGGAATATTTGCATCAGCCATCACGTTTGTTGCGCAATCCACTCTCGATTTCGCGAAAATCACGTCGCCGGCTTTTGACGTCAAAGCGTCGAATCCCAATATTTCAACATCGACTGCAGCGTCTGCTCGATGGAATTCACGGGTTTCCAGCCCGTGTCCTTACGAATCTTGCGCGTGCTGCCGAATATAATTCTTTCGTCAGAGGGACGCATCAAGCGCCGGACGGGTCGTATTTCCGCCTTCACTCCAGACAGCCGAATTGCCGTGCGCAACAGATCACCGATTTCATGCGTAGTGGTTGCGCAAAGGTTATAGGCTTCGCCGGGCTTTCCTTTGAGCGCCGCAAGGTAAAAGCCGCGGACCGTGTCGTTCACATCCAGAAACGCACGCCGCGGTTTCAGGTTTCCTACTTCGATCACCGGCCGTTGCTGGCCGTTCTTGATTCGAATCAGCTGGCGCACGAAATCCGAAGGCGCGTCGCTGGTCTTTCCCGGGCCCGTGGTGTTGAAAAGCCGCAAATTCACTGCAGGGATTCCGTAATCCAGGAAATATTCTCGCGCCAGAAGGTCCAGGCACACCTTGCTGATCCCGTACGGATGCAATGGCTGAAGCGACTGCTCTTCCGTCACTGGAATCGCCGACGCCGGCACGTGGCCGTATTCGGCGCTCGAGCACGCCGATACCACGACCGGATGCCGCTTCAAATGGCGGACCGCTTCGAACAGATACAACGAGCCCATGATGTTGGACTCAAAAGTCTGTACGGGATTCGACCATGACAACGTGGGCAGGCTCTGCGCCGCGAAGTGAAATATGTGGCTCGGCTGATACTTTTCCAAGACTTGCGTAACGCGCTGGCCATTGCGGAGATCACATTGCGCGAATCTTAAATTCGGCAGCTTCGGAAGGGAGGCAGGGGCGTCTTGCAGATGTAATCCGATTACCTCCCAGCCCTTGGCCTGCAGAAATCGGACCATGTGGGAGCCGATAAATCCCTCTGCTCCTGTTACCAGTGCTGTCTTTGTCATGGGAATCGTGAAGTCCTGAACTTGGGGTGCCGCGTCGGCCAGGCTAGCTGCGGGAATCATCGCAGCCGCACTCGACGACATCCGCGCGGATTAGCGCAGATTCATGCTTCGTTGAGGATTCCACTCACGCGGCCAAGCAACGTCTCTTTCTCTCTCTCCCACGTATGCTCAAGAAAAACCTTCTGACCTTGCAGCACGATCTCCAGCATCTCGCGGGGATGGAAGAATGCATACTCGATCTGCCGCGCCAAGTCGTCGGCGTTCCCGGGCTCGAAAAATAGCAGGGCATCCTTGCTGAAATAATCGCGTATACCCTGCGTAGATGGTGCGATCACCGGTTTTCCCAAGGCCAGATACTCGAACACGCGAGTGGGCGTATTAATTTCCGTGAAAGCATTTCGGTAGTTCGGTATGACTCCCACATCGCACTTCTCGATTTCCGGTATCAGATCCTCTAGCTGCTTTCGCCCCAGGTAATGAATCGCGTCCTGCAAACCGCTGTCCCGGGCCTTGGCCATGACGCGCTCCAGGTACGAATTGGATGCGCCGAAAATACGGAGTTCCGCACCGGGGATCGTCTTCCGCGCTCGCGCGAGCGCATCAACCGCCACTTCCAGCCCGTTCCGCTCAACCAACGATCCGTGGTACACGATTACGAAAGGTCTGTCGGCGTCTTGTTTTGCTTGGCTGCCAGGCTGTGGTACATGGAACGGGAAAATCTCGTGGTCTGGTGAATTCATGACTACCGCAATCTTCTCCGCCGGACAGCTACGCGACGAAAATATTCGCTTACACGCGATATTCACCGTGACCG
Source organism: uncultured Acidobacteriota bacterium (assembly GCA_963710845.1). Taxonomy (GTDB): domain Bacteria; phylum Acidobacteriota; class Terriglobia; order Acidiferrales; family UBA7541; genus Palsa-295. Next base: position 179,737 of record CAVQBU010000019.1, read on the forward strand.
CCAAATCCGTCTGCGCGATGCTCCACTTCTCAATACCCTTCAGCATCTGAACGCTGCGATTAGCCTCGGGGAGGCAAAAAATCGTCATCATGAGTTCGGGCATCGGATCGTGCAAATCCAGCACGACCTTCGCCCCCAGCGCCTTGGGTATCAATGAACTCAGCACAAGTATGTCGGGCATATTGTGCACGTAGACTAAATCATAGCGGCGACCCAGCGAGCGCACTGCGAAGATCAGCGATGTGATTAAGATGAAGGCGCCATAGCGGAGTCCATACTCAAGCTTCCCGCGACGAGGATGTGTCAGCGGAATTCGCAGTACGTTCACACCGTTGAGGGTTTCACGCCTGGCATCATCGCCGTGGGCAAGGCAAATCAGGTCTACGGCGGCGCCTTCGCTTACCAGCGCATCCACACAGCGACGAGGCCGAGGATCGAACGGGTAAGACGAAAAAGTCACCATCGCGATGCGCCGCCCCGCGAGCCGCTTGCTGCCGGTGTTCATCGCAGACGGGCCTCTGGAAACCGATTCGACCGGATGAGCTGTCAGTGAACTAGTCATTATCGTTGCGCATCCAGGAACGCGCACAACGGCATTGAAAGAATCGAAAGTCGAAACAGTGGGTTCATCCTCTGGATCGTGTCGCTTCGACTTTCGGATCGCCCTGCTTCTTACGTGCTTCCCGTTCAATTTTCGCACTGTTGGAGGCCCGGATGGCCTGCAAAAGCGCAGAATCATCAAACTTTCGCAAGATTTCGATGTTCGGCATGACACAATGGCCGCCGATGACTCCCGGAAAGTATTTCGTCTTCGGAAAAAACGGGATTTCTTCGTAGAACGCGCAGGCTTCTTCAAATCTCTGGCCCGCTTGATCACAATACCTCTCAACTTCCTGCGCCCATGCGATCAGCAGGCCGAAATACGTGGTCTCGCTCAACTTCGCAATTTCGGTTGCTTCCGGAGCCGACAATATTTTCGTCTTTAAGCCCGCGCCCTCGAAATGTTCAGCCGCGAACTTGCCGCCGGCTGGGTCCGTGGGACCTATGAATTTCACGTAGCTCTGCAGTTCCTCCAGCATCCGGACGTGTTTACCGCGGACGGGGCTGTGTGCCAGTGCGGCGCTGGTTCGCTGAGCCACCGCTCGTGTGGTTCCAACGGCGACGGTGCTGTTAATGACCGTCAGCCGCGGCTTGAAAAGTTCGATGTAACGGGCCGTTTCGCCAATAAAATCTTTGATCTCGAAGGGGTAGCAGACATGCAGGACGTCCACTTTTCCCACTGGCCCGTCTGGTGGCACGATGTCCACGCCAATCGTCTTGTAGTGCTTGGAGAGTAGTTGGAGCAGGGGCTTACCGACCTCTCCGAGCCCGACGACGATCACGCTATTTTGTTCCTTCACTGACTGCCCTCCTTGAAGTATTGCTCAAGCTGGTAGCCACGACTCGCGCGCGCGTGTGCAAGTTTACAACGGGACGGGTAGCAAAGCGGAGCGGACGAGCGGGACGTGAGCGCATCTCGCACCCCCCAATAAAGGGCGGAGCGGGGCCCCACGGAGGGGTGCGATCGAAAAATACGATGCTGCGGACCCACCTACTCGAGTGGCGAACACAGTAATGGTACTGCCGTGCACCAAGTGGGCTCGCGCCTTTGAGCTCGCTTCGGCGAAGCCCCGGAATCGATTAACACCACTTAGAGTCGGAAAAACATCTCTAGCGAAGGGCGCCGACGGCGGCAAATTCCTGGATCTTTTGGACGACGCGCGACTGCGCTTCGGCCTGAAGCTGGGGATACATGGGAAGCGAGAGAATCTCCAAAGCAACTTTTTCGGTAACCGGGAAGTCGCCGTTTTGAAATCCGAATGCTTTGTAGGCCTCTTGCAAATGGAGAGGAATCGGGTAGTGGATGCCAGTGTCGATCTTGGCCTCTGCGAGGTGTTTCTGCAATCCTTCGCGGTCTGCCACTCGCACAACGTACAGGTGATGGACAGGACGCGACCACGGCGGGCAGTGCGGCGTCACGACGCGATCCGCCGATGACAGCATTTGGTCGTACCGTGCTGCCGCCTCCTGGCGCTGGCGATTCCACTCGGCCAGGTGGCGGAGCTTCACGCTCAGCAAGCCCGCTTGCAGGGAATCCAGCCGGCCGTTGTATCCTTCGATTTTGTGGTAATACTTCTTCGTTTGGCCGTGTTCGCGCAGCATGCGAATTTGGCGCGCTATTTCTTCGCTGTTCGTGGTGACCGCGCCGGCTTCGCCGCACGCCCCCAGGTTCTTGCCGGGGTAAAAACTGAAAGCTGCGGTATGGCCCATCGATCCCGCCTTCTTCCAGCGGTTATCCTTCTGCGAGAAATACTCGGCGCCATGTGCTTGGCAGGCATCCTCCACCACAATCAAGTTGTAGCGGCGAGCCAACTCCAGGATCGGATCCATGTCCGCGCACTGCCCGTAGATGTGGACCGGCACAACTGCGGTGACGGGCGCGCGATATTTTCTATGGTAGGGTTTCCCCGTCTCGCGGTCCACGTAGCATTCTCGTTCGAGATATTCCCGCAGCATCGCGACGTCCATCGAATAGGTCTGCTCGTCGATATCAACGAAGTCGGGCCTCGCACCCGCCTGACTGATCGCTTCGGTGGTGGCGATGAAGGTGTGCGGGACCGTCACGACGATGTCGCCCGCTTGTACGCCGGCAGCCATCAAAGCAAATCGCACGGCGTCCGTGCCGTTGGCTACGCCGACGCAGTATTTCGCATCGCAAAACGCCGCGAATTCATTTTCGAAATTCTCCACCATCGGGCCGCCGACGAATCCAGCGGTCTGCAGAACTTTATGAAGAACAGCCGTGAGCTCGGGCTCCAGCTCTTGGTGCGGGGTGATCAGATCCAGGAACGGAATCTTTTCGGTAAGGGACATTATGCGATCCTCGAATTTTCGGTAACGTACCGCAACAGCTTTGCGGGATTTCCTGCAACAATCGCGTTCGCCGGTACATCCTTCGTAACCACGCTTCCGGCACCCACAATCGCATTCTCGCCGATCGTGACGTTAGCCAGGATCGTGGAACCCGATCCGATCGAAGCACCTTTCTTTACAGTCGTTCTTTCGACTTTCCAGTCAGCCTCGGTCTGCAATTGGCCATCGGCAGCCGTCGCGCGAGGATAGGAATCATTAATGAAAGTCACGCTGTGGCCCAGGAACACGCCGTCCTCGATGGTCACGCCTTCACAGATGAACGTGTGACTGGAAACCTTGCAGTTGTTGCCTACCGTGGCATTCTTCTGAATTTCGACGAACGCTCCGATTTTCGTATCATCGCCCACCGTGCAGCCGTACAAATTGATGAATTTCGACAGCTTGACGTTTTTCCCAAGCTTGACGTCCGGAGCAATCGAGACGAATTCGTTCATAGCTGGATGATTTTCCCTTTCTGTTGGAGAGACTGGTCGGCGGCTTCGAGCATCCGCACGACGTGCAGGCCGGCTACGCCGTCATTGAACGGCGTTTTGTCGTTCATAATGCAATCCACGAAGTAAGCCGCTTCCATCTTCAGCGCTTCCACTTGTTCCACGCGAGGCGCCCACATGTCGCCGGAGCGGTAGCTGACCAGCAATTGGTACACGCCGTCGCCACTCATTTGCACGCCTTTGTCGTAGACCTTCAACTTTTCGTCGGCTTCCAGGTCATTCCAAACCATCATTTTCTTCTCGCCACCAATCAAGGTGGTGCGCACCTTAACCGGTGAAAGCCAGTTGACGTTGATGTGCCCGATGATGTTGTTCGGGTAATACAACGTCATGAAGGCGATGTCCGCGACGCCATTCAGATGGCGCTCGCCGGTAGCCACCACCGCTTCGGGTTTTTCCTTGATCAAATAATCCATGATCGAAAGGTCGTGCGGCGCCAGGTCCCACAGCACATTCACGTCATGCTGGAACAGCCCCAGGTTCACGCGCGTCGAATCGTAATAATAAAGTTCGCCGAGCGTGCCGTCGTCGATCAGTTCCTTCATCCGTTTCACAGCGCCGGTGAACAAGAACGTATGGTCCACCATGATTTTCAGGTGCTTGCGATCTGCAAGCTCGATCAGTTCTTCGGCTTGCGCCGTGGTGCAGGTGAAGGGCTTCTCGACAAATACATGCTTGCCATTTTCCAGAGCCGTTTTGGCCAATTCAAAGTGTGTCCACACCGGCGTGACTACAGCGATCGCATCGATGTCGGGTGAAGTGAGCAGTTCGCTAAAGTCACTGGTGGTGGGCATATCGGGGAATGCCATCCGCACCCGCTGCAGAGACTTCGGGCTTTTGTCGCACACAGCCACGACGCGCGAACGTTCCTGTCCATGAAAGTTCCGCACGATGTTCGGGCCCCAGTAGCCATACCCGATCACACCGATTTTCAGCACGTTCTCAGAAGACTCGTGCCGGGCCGGAATTTTCGTCACGGACTCGTCGCTTAGGCTAATTGCCATTTTTCTCCACCTTGAGAGCTAACGATTGAGAGGGATTCAGCAATTTCGCTGAAGGAATCCAGTCAAGCCCGCGAGCCGGTACTTACAAGAGCCCACTTGCTCGCCGTTCCATTTGGAAGAGGTGCCGAAACGCTTGCAGGGCTCTCGCGGACTTCACGAGTCTAGTAGGCGCCATCGCCAGAAAAAACCGCGCGGGGCGTTTGTAGCAGGATCTTCACGTCGAGCATCGGAGACCAGATTCTGGAATACTTCAAATCCAGCCGGACCATTTCGTCAAACGTCGTCTTGCTTCGCCCGTGCACTTGCCATAATCCGGTTATACCAGGCCGCGACTCGAGCAGGCGGCGCCGATGCCACACATCGTAGTTCTCCAGCTCATAAGGAATCGGAGGCCGTGGTCCTACCAAGGACATCGTGCCTTCGAGGACGTTCCAGAACTGGGGAATCTCATCCAGGCTGGTGCGCCGCATGATCCTGCCGATCCAGGTGACGCGCGGATCGTTCGTAAGCTTGTAAGTTACTTTCGTTTCCTGGCTGTTTCCCGCCTGCGTGGCTTTGCCTGAGATAAATTTCTTTACGTATTCTTTGTGGATCGCTGCGTCCGTCGAGGCGTACATCGACCGAAATTTCAGAAACTCGAAGGGTACGCCATACCGGCCGACGCGTTGTTGCCGGAAGAATACGGGGCCTTTGGAAGTGAGCTTCACCAGAACGGCCAGCAGCAAAAACACAGGTGACAATACAATCAGCGCAATCGCCGCACCTACCAGATCCATCCCGCGCTTGATCAGCAGCGACAGCTTCTTGCGCCTATCTACCTCGAAAAGATCCGGGTACAGTTCGGTATCAACCGGCTTCGCATGCCCATTGCCATCCCAGCCATCCGGAAACGCGAAAAATGATATTTGAAAGCTGCTAAGTTGGCTGCTTCGAAATGCCCGTTGCAATTCCGCAGTAATCTTCGCTTCAATGATTTTTACGGCGGTGCTGACTGCGCAATCGCCAAACTCGGTGAAAATCACGCCGAACACAGCATTGGTTTCGAACCATCCGGCCACGTCCGTCTCACGAACGCTCGCTCCCAGCACCACGGCAATCTGCTCCAGCAGAGCGTCCGTCTTCTTGCTTTTCAAACTCTTGCTGTCGATAAGCATCAGAACCAGATGCTTGCGCGATCGCTCCGAACGTTTACGTTCCCGGCTCAGCGTTTTGCGAAAGTGCGCCTCGGGCAGGAAACTTATCAGTGCACTTGAGCCGTTTTCAAACGTGGCGGCTTGTTTCTTCGCGTCCGATTCAGCTCTGGGTTTCAGGCTTGATGCATCACTCACGAGAGTTCCTCTTTAGCCGGCAAGTTCTATGAATCGTCGTTTCGTGCGCTGTCTTCAAAACGAGCTCAAGCGGTAACAGGCACGTGTTGCTCTACAGAATTCGATCGCTTTGATTGCGGCGGCTTCGGCAAGGCAATGGCAGTGACCAGGGCCGAATCGATTTCGACTGCTACCGAGCGCTGCAGCAGCGTGACCGATAGAACCAGGCGATGGCTGCGTCGCACTTCCGTCAAAATGCCTTCCAGCCCAAGCAAAGGGCCGGATTCGATTCGCACTCGATCGCCCGCCGTCAAGAATGGCCAAGGCTGGTGCGGCGCGCCCGCCGCAGCGATCCTTTGCAACGCTTGGATTTCAGATTCGTCAACTGCGACAGGCCCATTCTTGAAACCCACGATCTGCATCACACCCGGCGTCTTCAATATTGGCAGGCGATCATGCGGATCAAAGCGACAGAATAAGTAACCAGGAAACAACGGAGCGTCAACTTCCTTGATTCGGTCGGACCACCTTTTTCGCACTTTGTACTGCGGCAGAAACCGCTCATATCCCTGTCCTCCGAGTTGCTCGGCAACCCCAACTTCGTTCCTGGTGCGCACCTGCAGCGCGAACCAAGGGAACTGGCTGTGCAGCTCGGTCTCAGGACTGGAACGCTGGGGCTCGGGTTTGAGTGTTTTGTTCATCGCCAAGATGCGCTACCGCCATGAGAGTCACATTCGGACTCTCACGTTTCTCGTTGAGTTTTGCACGACCGTTGCCACTGCGCCAAAGTGTTAGGAAATTCGTAAATATATGAACCAAATCGGCTTATTTGTCGCGTTTAGTGAGAACTCGCGGGAGCCAGCCGTGCCGAGCCTCCTTGTTATGAACATTGCTATCCCAGAGTTGTAATTGTTTTCCTCGCCGTAAACCAACGGAAACAAAGGCATTACAAAATAGACTCATGATTTCCTTCCTTCCAGCCTGCTTCCGCGCTCTCTTTCACGAATTCCTATTGCGCCCGATGCCGTCAGGATTCGACAGTCTTTGGCTCAACACTGTGCCCGTAGCCATACCCGTAACTCGATGAATAATAGGCACCATAGGCGTGTTGCGGTCCCACGGCGTTCAGCACCACGCCCACCACGTTTCGCCCTTGCAGCTCTTGGCAGGCCCTCTGCGCGGTCTCTGCAGGCGTCTGGCCCGCTCTAACGACAAGTAGCACGCCGTCAACGAGATCTGCCAAGAGGCTCGAATCCGCAACCGGCAGCAATGGCGCAGAATCTAGGATTACCCAGTCGAATACAGGCATTACGCGATCGAGCAAAGTTCTCAAACGACCATTTGAGAGCAGTTCGCTTGGATTCGTCACCTGATTTCCGCCAGGAATGAAACACAAGTTTCCTTCCAGCCCGTGCTGGATAATCGCCAGCTCGTCAACTTCGCCCCGCAAATAATCAGTCAGGCCCGGGGATGCTGGAGCTCCCAAGGGAACATGCAATCGAGAGCAGCGCAGGTCTGCATCAATGATGAGCGCGCGGCGATCCGGCTGGCGCACGATCGCCTGCGCAAGGTTATTGGTCACGAACGTCTTTCCCTCGGAGGGAATGGAACTTGTGACCAATAAAGTGCGCAATGACTGCGAAGCACGCATCTGGTATAGGCGCGAACGCAGCGTACGAAATTGTTCTGAGCCGTGCACAGTAAGCGCGGAGTTGATGAATACATTCACGCTGGGATCCAAATGCCACTGCGGGTGCGCGCAATGTTTTCGCAGGTCGTCGAATCTCAGATACCCGGCGGAATTCGCAATCAACTCTTCGGTTGGAAGGGGATGCCGCCCCTCACCACCCGAGCTACCGCTGGAGGGCGCCGCTGGGGTCGCGGTTGGCATGGCGGTCAACACGCCGGCGGAGGCCGGTTGCACAGCGGCCCTTTCCTGTTCAGCTTTCTTTAGAGCTTCGTGAATGCGACTCATGGTTTCCTTTCGCGCGTGGAAGCCGAAGGGACGATGTTGGCCTCACGCAGACGGCCGAGCAATTCATCCAGATTCTGGAGCAAGGCCTGTGTGTCCAGAGCTTGGCCGTTCCCATTCGGGGTATGAGCGGCCAAGATCGGCTCAATTTCATCGAGCTGGAATTCGCGTGCCACTTCTTCCACTAAATGAGCCGGTACGGGACGTAGATGGTCCACGTAGGCGTTAATCAGCGCATGCTCGCATAGCAAGTTCACAACACGGGGAATGCCGCGTGAATATAAATTCACGGTCTCAATCGCTTCTTTCGAGAAAATGGGCTCACCGTTCGCTCCCGCGATTCGCAACCGCTCGGCGATGTATCCGAACGTTTCCTCAAGGCTTAACGGAGACGTGCGGCACCGCAGCGTAATCCGCTGCCGCAGCTGGCGCAGCTGCGGAAGTTTGAGTTTTTCCTCCAGCTCAGGCTGACCCGTCAGTACAATCTGCAGCAGCTTCTCCGTGGAGGTCTCCAGGTTGGTGAGAAGCCGAATTTCCTCCAGCACTTGCAGCGATAGATTTTGAGCCTCATCAACGATGAGAACTGCCGTTTCCCCCGCGCGATATCGCTCCAGCAGCCAGTGATTTAGCTTCAACAGCACCTGACTCTTGTGTCGCGATTCGACTGGAATTTCAAAATCGGCCATCATGAAGTCGAACAGCTGGCTCACGTTGACCTGGGAATTGAAGACAAACGCCGTTTTGACGCGTTGCCCGTGCAGCCAGTCCAGCAGCCGATTCAAAAGCGTCGTCTTCCCGGTGCCGACTTCGCCCGTCAGCAAAATGAACCCTTTGCGATTTTGAATGCCGTACGTTAGCCCCGCCAGCGCTTCCTGGATTTGCTTCGTCAGGAATAGATAGCGCGGGTCCGGATTGACGTTGAACGGGCTTTCCCGTAGTCCAAAAAATTTCTGGTACATGTTTCCTTAGGCCCTCGCCCCAACTTCCAATTCGGAATCCGCTGAGTTTCGATTCGCGGTCATATTTTGCTTTTTGTCAGAAGACGGTATGATCTCCGGCACCATCGCAAGTACCGGCAGATGTAGCGCAAATTCCACATCGCGCTCGGTCTTGAATGAGGAATCTTTCATTTCCAGCAGAAACGCAATCCCCAGACCCAGACCCAAGCCGCCAGCCAAGCCTCCCAAAGCAAACAACGGGCGGTTAGGGAACGTCGGCTTGTCTGGCAGGTTCGCCGGATCCAACACCACAAACTGTTCGCCTTCCTGCTTGCGCTCCAGGTTCACGGCCTGCTGCGAATCGGTAAGTTTTTTCTGCAAATCGTTGGACGAGTCCAGCGCCGTCTGGTAGCCGCGCGTCAGTTCCTTGTACTGCTGCTCCACTGCCGGGCTTGATTGCACGCGAGCCTGATACAGATCGATCTGTTTTCGGATTTGTTCCTGCTCTTTTGTCTTCGAGGCAATCATCAGGTCGTCGTTGTGAAGTTGGGCGCGGAGTTGTTGGATCTGGGCTGGTTCCGTAGATGTCTTGAGGCCCTTGTTTGGGGCGCTGGTTTTGTTAGGACCGTCGCTCTCGGCGATCTTTTTCTGCAGAACGGCAATGTCGTTCTTGGCTTTGATTACGTCGGGATAATCATCGGTGTAGCTGGACTGCAACGTCGTCAAATGTGTCTGTAATGCGACGAGTTGTTGTTCCAGTGTCTCCGGATTTCGTCCGGTCTGCGACGATTGCCATGCCGCCTCTTGCTGGGAGAGCAGCGATTCGTTGAACGACTTGTCCTGTTGCGCGCGCGCTAGCGCCTGCGTAGAGGCGTCCAGCTGTGAGGTCAGTCCCGTCAGCAGGTTGAGATTCGTCTGCTCGTCCTCCGGCAGTTCTCCGATATGCCGGCTCTTAAATTCGGCAAGTTTGGCGTCTTGCTCGTCCAGGTTGGCCTTCGCACTGGTCAGCTCCGTCGCTAAGAATTGCGTCGTCATTTCGGAGTGCTCTTGTCGCAGGCGGAGATTCTGCTCGATGAACATCGAAGTGATAGCGGTGCAAACTTCCTGGGCATGCCGTGCATCGTCAAGCGTGACGGCGACATAGAACCCGGGCAGTTGCCCGGCGCGCGTCTCCGTCATCGGCGCGATCGGTGTTATATCGATCGTTTTCTGCAGGCGCGCAACCAGCTCGTCCATGGACAACCGGTTGACGTCTTCCGGATACAAATTGAATTGCCGGATGATTGGTTCCAGGCGTGAACGGCTCAGGATCTGCTGTTGCATGCTCGAAAGCCGCTGATTGATATCCGACGTATCCAGCGATTCCACAATCTTTTGCGGAACGCTCGGTTGTTCGATGATCACTAGCGTCTGCGACTTGAACTTATTGGGGAGGAATCGCGACACTCCATATGCTAGTGGCCCTCCCACCACGGCCAGCACCACAATCAGTACCCAACGGCGTCGCAGCATCGCGATGTAGTCTGCAGGCGTCAATTCACGCGTAGCCATTCCAGCCTCTTTCGCCGAGTTTCGGCGCGATTACGATTTCTCAAAATGGGATCGGTTGCTTATGCAAATTCAGACCAAACATAAACTGATTACGAATTGTGTTCGTAGTACAGGCGCTGCCAGTGCAGCCACTCGTATTGGCGTCTTGATATTGAAACTGGTAATTCACGAACATATCGAGCGACCGGCCAAACGGGTGGGTCACATTTACCCCGCTAAACCAATATGAATACGTTTGCGCCTCCGATCCGGTCGATCCTGCCGATGCTGCAATCCCTCGATTGCGCGAGTATCCCCCATTGATGTCGAGGCCAAACGTTCGCGAAATCCGTTGGCTATACGTGCCCGTAGCTATGTCGGTCTCGGCGCCTGCTAGTACGCCCGATCCGCCACTAACACCGTGATTGTACGTAGCACTGATCAGCGCGTGCTTGAGCTGGTATTGGAGTGAAGTATTTAACGTCCAATAAAGCTGCGAGGACGAACTCGTTGCCGGAACCGTTGAAGAGGTTGGGCTCGTAATGGGATTGGTAGAAGCCGCGAATTGAGGGCCCGCAGAGATCTGAAACGCCAGCCGCCCTGTAATCCGCCGCGAGTAGGAACCCTGAATCGTATTCAGATTCAGCGATTGATCGACATTGCTGTACCGAAACGCGCTGAAGTTGTAGGAGACCGCAACTGTATTCTTTCGGCTGATTTGATAGTTGTAACCCACTTGAAAAGATGCGTCACCGTAATTCAAAAGGTTGTCGTTGAAATAGTGGAGTAGGGAATACCCGCCAACCAACGTCAGTGAGGTCCTCGACGTCAGCCTGGTGTCCAATTCGATTGCGAAAGCATTTGCAAGATTCTGGCCTTCGGGCGTGAGAATTGATTGACCCGGCGTGAATCCGGATCCCGAACCCGTCCCGGTTCCGACGCCGGGCACGCTAGCCCCAGCCGTGCCAGCGAACCCGAACGATGACTCCGGCAAGTAACTCACCTGGTCAAACACGGATAGGGTCGAGCGCCGAAATGAGTACTTGTCTTTGAAGTTGAGTTCTTGGATCACGCCATTCGTTGCACTGCTATTGCCAGTCGAAAACATGCCCCCGCCGGTATAACTCACCATCAACTCGGACTGCCCTGAGATTTTATGAATGTCCACTCCGCCTAGGAGCGAGGTCCACGTGCCCCAAGAACCATTTCCTGCCGAGGTGGATCCGGGGTTAGAGTCCACGGTTTCTGCCAAAGCCATGCGCGGCTGCCAGTAGCTATGCTCGAGCGCCATCGATCCCAGCGACAAATCCTCGACGCCTGTGAGTGATCGGGTGTCGGGTTGCATTAGTTGTGGATTGGGCGCTTCGTCCTGGTCTCCGTTGTCCGCACCGGAGGCTAGCGGAGAACGGATTGCCGGAATCGGCTGGCTCGCTTGCTGCCCTTGCTGTTGATCCTGAGGGGTATCAGCGGTCTGCTGCGCTCGCACCGGCGCGCAGTTCAGAAGCATCACCCAAATCCCGCCTATCGAAATGTATTTCAAGGCACTCATGTCTTTTGTTACGGCACCACGATCGTGTCGCCGGCTTTTAGCAAAATATCTTGCTCGGGTTTCTTGCCGCTGATCACTTCCTTGTAATTGAATGGGAATTTTGTTTCCTTCCCGTCTTCGATCCGGCGAACAAAAATACTCTTGACCTTCGCGAACTGAGTGAATCCGCCGGCGCTCGATAGGGCTTGCAGCACCGACATGCCAGGAAGCAGCGGGAAAGCTCCGGGCCGCGTAACTTCGCCCAGTATGTACACTCGCTGGCTGTTAATCGTGGTTACGATCACCGTCACCTGCGGATTGGTTACATACTTCTTCAGGCTCTCCGTTATTTGTGCGGCCAATCGCGCCGGTGTGAGGCCTGCCGCCTGCACATCATTCAGAAGCGGCAGCGAAATCTTTCCGTCCGGCCGCACCGGCACTATCCTTGAAACGTCCGGCTCCTTCCATACGTTAATGTCCAGCACGTCTTGCGCACCGATCACGTAGTTAGGATCGGCCGTGGCGGATTTTTGGACCGTGTCGCCCGCGATTGCCGGGACAGACGACTGCGCCGTCTGATGGGAACCGGATGGCTCCTGGGCTTTTGCTGGCACAACAGCCAGCATCAGAAAAACTGCCAAGCAAAATTGCCTTCCTTTGAACATCTCATCTCCTGCGTAGCTAGTCGGCCTCGGAATCCTGCACACCGATTTGCTTCAGTTTATAAAGCAATGATTTATAGCTAATCTGCAATTCCTGCGCGGCTCGCTTGCGATTCCAGCGGGTATGTCCGAGAGCCTTCAGAATCAGCTCACGTTCCGCTTCGCGTGAAGCGGCTCTAGCTGCGGCCTTCAGCGAATAACCTCGGTGTTCAGGAACTTCCGGCGCCGGCGGCTCCGGAGCCGCGGACAGTTCCGCGATTGCAAGTTGTTCATCACCGAGAGCGACAATCTTTTTCACTACATTCTCGAGCTCGCGTATATTCCCCGGCCAAGCATGGTCCAGCAACGTTCGCAGCGTCCGCGGGCTCAAAGCAGGGCGCGGGCGCCCAAACTGCGCCGCATGTTTGCTCAAGAAAGATTCCACGAGTATGGGAATATCTTCGCGGCGGTCGCGCAGCGCCGGGAGGCGCAAACAGACTCCGTTGATCCGGTAGTAGAGTTCGGTGCGAAAACGTCCCGCGCGCGTTTCATCGTCCAGGTTCCGGCGAGTCGTGGAGATAACCCGCGCGCCGAGCACTCCACGTTGCGAATCGGCGTGCCCATCCGGGAGCGCGTACAAAAGATTGCGTTGGCAAGCAGCGTCCAGTTCGCTGATTTCATCGAAAATCACGCTGCCCGCGGTTCCCAAATCTGAATTCGTCGTGCGGTCAGCGCCCATTCGTAGTTCCGCGACAAGTTGTGCCGGGTCCATTGCTGCACACGAGACCGTAACCACAGGTTCTTCGCAGCGCGCGGAAAGTCGGTGAAGCCTTTGCGCAAACATCGCTTTTCCAGTACCACTTTCGCCCAGAAACAGAACTGGAATGTTGGTAGGCGCAATCTCAGCGACGACGCTTTCCAGCGTCTGCATCGCGGGGCACATCCCGGTGACGAAACCCCAATCCTCGCTTACCAGTACGCCTGCGGTCCCGTTGGTAGTCATCGATTTATAGCCTTCGCCCGTTCATCTTTCATCTTTCGCTAAGTAGCCGCCCAAGCCGATAGTACTCCCGGACATTTGGCTAGGACTGCAATGCAGTTGCCACCCTGCTGGCCGGCTCTTGGTTCTGGCTACAGTCTCTGTAAGTCATTTATTTACAATATCTAGATACAGGTCGATCGGTCGGGCCACTTTTTTCCTTTCGATTCTTTGCTCTGGAAATCCCTGCGATATTCCACGAATGAGCAAAATACTTTCCCTTTGTTCCGTTGTGCGGAGCGTTTCGCCCATCGGTCAGGGCAATCGATCGGATTGCAGCGACACTCCACGTAAATCACTCATAATAAGTGTATTATGGGAAAATCTCGATTCACGTCGCTCAATGTCGGGTTCCGCCTTTCCTGCAGCTTCGGGCCGACAGTCTACGAGACTCCATCAGTTCCTCGCCGAATAAGCTAAGATGCCATCCTGTAATGACTTAAGGTCGTTCCATATCCGGCAACATCTGCATATCTCGGGGCGCTGGATTGCTCGGGCTCAAAGGTGTAGGATTTGCTGGTTCCCAACAGTAGTTTTCACCGAGCGAGCTTGCGATGAACTTGACCAAACACCGATCCATCTGGCTTGCCGCACTGATCGCAGCGACGATTATCACTGGGTGTACGCGAGACCCCAACGTCCTAAAACAGAAGCACTTCGCCAAAGGTGAATCCTATTTTCAACGCGGTCAGTATCGTGAAGCCGCCATCGAGTTCCAGAACGCAATTCAGATCGATTCCAAATATTCCGAAGCGCATTACGAACTCGCGCAAACCTATCTGAAGCTTGCCGACTGGGTGCGCGCCTATCAGGAGTTGGCGAAAACTGTCGAAATTAACCCCAACAATCTGAAAGCCCAGCTCGATCTCGCCGATCTGTTGCTGGCAGCCGGCAAGATTCCCGACGCTCGCAATCACGCCGAGATCGTATTGCAGAGCGAACCGCAAAACGCGCAAGCGCAAACGATCATCTCCCGCGCGGACGCCGCGCAAGGGGATCTGGCCAAAGCCCTAACTGAAGCGCAAGCGGCGGTCCAGATGGATCCGGGCCGTTCAGAGACCTTTCTCAATCTCGCTGTCATCCAGGAAAAATCCAAGGATGTGAAGGGTGCGGAACAAAGCTATCTGAAAGCCGTGTCGCTGAACCCGCAATCCTTGCCCGCCCTGCTCTCTTTGGGAACTTTCTACCAGCGCCAGAAGCGCTGGCCGGAGGCGGAAAAGCAGTTTCAAGCTGCGATTGCTCTGGATCCAAAAAGCGCGTCACCGCGCGCGTCCCTGGCCGGCCTGTATTTAAATGAAGGAAAGCTGGAGGCTGCAGAGAAATCTTTGCAGGATGCTAAAAGCGCTCTCGCGGGCAATCCCGCCGGTTACCGGATGCTCGCGGAATTGTATTTGGGTCAGAAGCAATGGGACAAAGCGCTTGCGGAACTTGCCTCTGTTTACTCCGAGCATCCCAAAGATCCGATCGTCGGCAAGATGTATGCCGAGCTCTTGCTCCAACAGAATCGTCTGGACGATGCATCGAAGGTTACGGACGCGCTGCTGAAAAACACCCCCTCCGATCCCGGTGCATTGACGCTGCAAGGCCAGCTGTTGATTCGTCAGGGAAAAGCCACTGACGCCGTTCATGTATTGGAACAAGTCGTAAAGAATTCTCCGGACAATGCGGCGGCTCACTTTCAATTGGGCATGGCTTATGCCGCCAACCAGAACATGGGCCAAGCTGAATCCGAATGGCGGCAGGCGTCCAAACTCCAGCCGGGGATGGTGGAACCACTCCGTGCCCTTGCGGCCCTTGCACTGCGCCGTGGCGACGAGTCGTTGCTCGAAGAAACCGGCGGAAAGCTAATGCTGCTGGAACCGCGCTCGCCGGAAGGCTACATCCTTCATGGTCACGCTCTATTGATGAAAAAAGATCAGGCGGGAGCGGAAGCGGATCTGAAGCGCGCGATCAGCGTCGCCCCGGACAATGCCGTCGGCTATGCTCGAATGGGAGATTTGCGCGCCGCGCAAAAGAAATTTGACGAAGCCCAGAAATACTTTTCCGAAGCCTTGCAGCGAAATCCATCCGCCGTTGATGCGCTGACGGGCTTGGTAAATGTCGCTCTCGAACAGAAACAGCCGGCGGTTGCGTTACGCATTGTGCAGGATCAGGTTGCGAAAGTTCCCGAAAATAGCGCCCTCTACGTCCTGCTCGGTCAAGTCGAGTTTCGCAATCAGGATTCCGCCAAAGCCGAGCAGGCCTTCCAGAAAGCTGTGGACCTCGACAAGAACAACGTCAACGCGTTCCTGATGCTTTCCAGCGTGCAGATCTCCCGTGGCTCGGTGGACCAAGCCATCGCCGGGTATCGCAGCGCTCTACAATCCAATCCTCGCGACATACGCATCTACGTCGCCTTGGGGAGCTTGCTCGAAACGCGCAATGAATGGGAAGAGGCCGAAGGTCTGTATAAAAAGGCGCTGGAGATTCAGCCTGACTATGCATTGGCCGCGAACAATCTGGCTTACCTGATGCTGGAACACGGCGGTAATGTCAACGTCGCGCTTTCCTTGGCGCAAATCGGCCGCAAAGGAATGCCCGATTCACCGAATTCCGCCGATACTCTCGGTTGGGCCTACTACCAGCAGGGTGTTTATAACGCTGCCATTGATCTGTTCCAGGAAGCCATCAAGGCACAGGCCGCGATCAAGGGCGATCCGGAAAATCCCACGTATCACTATCATCTCGGTATGGCTTATCTGAAATCCAACAATTTCGACATGGCTAAAAAACAGCTGCAGTACACTCTGCAAATCAGCCCGAACTACAGCCAGGCTGGCGAAATCAAGAAAATCCTCGCCCAGTAGCGCGCTCGGAAAATTGCAGCGCGTCAAATAGTGAGCCTCCAAATTCGTTCACTGAAGTAAAATGCGCTCGCCATCATGGATCCCAAAATTAAACAGAAGGTTCTGCGGCTGCTGACCAACGGCATGTATATCCTCACATCCCGCAGTGCCAAACGCTTCGGCGCCGCCACTATCACCTGGGTATCGCAGGCGTCCTTCAAGCCGCCATTGTTGATGGTCGCATTGCGGAAAGATGGCAGCGCGTTTCAGTGCGTCGTCGAAAGCCGCGCTGCCGTGCTTCACGTGCTGGACAGCGGCCAACAGGATATCGCGCAGAAATTTTTCGCGGCGACAGAGGAATCTCAAGGATTGTTGAACGGCGAGCCGTACGCGGAAGGAACGATAGGCGCGCCAGTATTGAAAAACCTGGGCGCCTACTTGGAATGTAAAGCTCTGGAAATCCTTGAAAAACACGGTGACCACGCGATCGTGGTATTCGAGGTTCTGAACGCGGTGCTGCGCAGAGATGTCGTGCCGCTAACAGTTACTGGTTCTCCCTGGCAATACGGGGGTTAGTTGACCTCGCGGGTTGCAAGTCGGGTGATAAGGCGCTGGCCTCGCCTCGCGCGACAGGCAGCGGCCTGGTCAGTTACCCAAGATTGGAAGTTCGCGCCAGGAGGTTGCTATTCCGCGTGAAGAGTGAAGGTGACTTCGAGCTTCACGGTCTGGGATGGCAGTTCCGCATCGTAAATCGTGAACGAGTTCCCGCCACGTGCGACGAAGCTCCATTACTTTATTTCGAATTCCTCGCGGATAGGGCTGGACATCCGAAGAGTTCCGGCGTTTCGGTGGACGAACCGCAGACGTTGCCGACGAAGAAGGTTTCGATGATATCGGCGCGACGTCAGGAGGGTACGCTTCAAGGGTGGCGCAGAGGTAACTGTTGAGGAATTGGCGGAAGGGGACGCTGAAACATCGGCGTCGAGGCGAATCCGCTGAACGTCGCTAATTTTACGGAGGCAGCTTTACACCTCTTCGAGTTGTAGTGCTCGGAATCTGACAAAGCCCGCCACTGTTATCCGTCGGTTTCAGGCCGCCAACGGTCTGGGGTCGTAGTTGCGTATGTCAACATGCACGCGATCCCCGCGACCAGTAGCAGCCAGGTGAAAGGCTCAGGCGTGTTCACCGGAGGAGGATCGGTGACCTGAAGCGTATCGCCCAGGGTCTCCCACAGACTGGTTGAACGCAATGCCCGCAGTCGTAACACGCACGCCACTCAGCACCCGCCGCTTCCGGCGCCGAAAATGGTTACGGCTCAGGTGCGGATTCGGATTCAGACGCGATCGGTAGTCCTGTTTTTTCTTCGACCAATTTTTGAGCCCGCTCCAGCAGCGACTGTAGTTCGTCCAAACGTGGTTGAGGTAACTCACGCAGACCTGAAGCAATTGCTCTAAGCTGGTCTAATCTAGCAATGAAGATAGGTATTAAAGAGAGCTCGGGTGCCGGTGCAGAAGTTGCCATTCGGATCTCCTGAAGAATTAAGCCTGCCGTGTTCGCGAACGACAAAACAATGACACAGAATTATAACAAACTCGTGAAAGTACAAAAATAAACCATCTGTTTTTTAAGGGATCGATTCTGGACAGAGTTGCACCCGATCAGCGGGCCACTACCTGCTTACTTCGTTGCCCTCATCACCAGCCGAGCAATTGGGAGGAGAAAGTCTGGAGTGAGACGTCTTATTGCACGCCACTTATCAATTTCGAAGAACTCCACAAAGTGATGCCAGTCCCGTGCATCTTCGCCGATTCGTCGAAACGCGGCGACATTCGACACTGGCGAAGTGATCTCTTGGAAATCCTTCCGATTCGAGCGAATGAAGGCCGCGGCCGTACGTGTCGAAGGCATCCACATATCGTCCAAGATGATGTAGCCTCCCATTGGGCACAATTCAGCTCAAAGCGCAAAATCCAGCAAGATGGCATCGAATACGTGACTCCCGTCGATGAAAATTACCTCGAACATCTCGCCACGGTCGGCGAAATTAATAAGGCTGATGCGGACTTTTCTTCAATAAGGCGGAAGCAATGACTCATGTCGAGATTCTGTGATTGAAGCATTCCGATCCCGTGCCAATCACTCTGGAAGGGATCAACCGCGGTATGATTGCCGACTCCGTTCTCACGAATCGCTGCCAGGAAATAAACCGTCGAGAAACCGTAGGCTAAGCCAATCTCAAGTATCGCTTTCGGCTTGGCTTCACGGCACAGACTGTACAACCACATGCCTTGTTCTGGGCTGATACGAGTGTTTTCTAACAAGCCATGCCGTTCGCCGTCAGACCCGAGCTGCGGCTCTCCCTTATACATTGAGCGCAGCACCGAGCGGAAGGGTCCTGGCAAGAGAGCGAGAATCTCATCGGGCGAATTGCGATCGACGGTCTGTTGGATCTTATTGAACATTCTCCTCCAATCGTGCCACAACTGCGACCAATAAGTTCTGCGGCAGCTAATGCGCTATCCAAAATAGCTCGCGCGAGGGCACGCATGTACGCGTACTGCCGCAAAATGAGTTCGAATCACCGCGCGCACTTATGCGCATATCCGTGACAAAATACGAGCGGGCATTCCGGACGCGACGTTTCTCGGCCAGATGTTGTGGCGCAACTCTGAGCCTTGGCACGCGAAGGAGATTTTTTTACTGGATTCCGAAAAGGAGTCAAAAGACCTTCCCCCAAACGCAGGACAAAAGCCGCCGGATGGCCGGGCGCCCGTTGAGTGAAACACCGAAGCAAATCTAGGGTCAGATGAAGGTATTCCCACGCGGTCATGGCGTCAAGGGGGTTCCGCGGCGGAATCTTCAACGGGAATGTAGCTCACAGCAATCGGCCATGAGATTGCGATGTGAACGGCTCACGACTCGCGCAGCCGTCAAAGGATCGCCACCTCCTGCTCACTCGCGTGAGAGTGGCCGTGTTATTGAGGGTTTTGAGCGTAATCGGAATTTTTCGCCAACTATTCTCTGAACGCCGTAAAGGTTTCAATGGAATGGGACGGCACAGTTGCGGAAAACGAGCCAGAGGAAACGGTTATTACTGTTTGCTCGGCTGAGATTTGCACTGCTAGACGTGAGATACGGAGTAACTTTTGAACCCATCGTTGTCCCCACGGCGATCGTAACCGACACAGAGCTTCTGCCGTTGTTCACCGCCACGACAGTGCCGGAATTTCCAGCTGGGTTTGTGAACGCCGTGATGAGGAGAGACGTGGAGTTCGTGACAGACACCATGTGCCAGCCGGGTAAAACAAACCTGCTCCAATTGCCGATGGCGTAGGCCCGCTTGGCGATATTGTTGTTCTTATCCGTGAGCGCCTCATTGTCGTCAAAATCGCCATTGGCATCCAGTAGCCAGAATCCCCAGTAATTGACCTGCGCGTTGGTCAAATAGTAGTGAATCTGCGATGCGTAGTTGAGGGCGCTCGTGATCGTCCCATCGTAAGGATTGGAATCCGAGACTTCGGTCTGCCACACGTGCTGCCCGGTATTATTCTTAAAGGTTAATGGACCGCTGGGCTGCGGGACTGCATACCCGTGAGAGGCGACGATGGCAACGTCCGCTGCGGTCGTGGCATCGTCCATGGGACCCGCAGCAATGTTAATTGTCCAAGGCGTGTCCTCAGCAACCATGATCTTTACGCTGGAATAGCCGGCCGTGTTGAGGGCTGAACGTAGGTAGGGAATATAGTCGTGCAGTTGCGTCGCTGGTCCACACGCAGCTCGGATAATGAGTGCTCACTTCCGGCTCGTTCTGCGGACTGATCGCGTAAATTGGAACGCTGTAAGTACCTTTCATTAACGTCACAAAAGCGACCTGAATATTAGCCAGGTTATTGTAATTCGTGGAATTGCCAATCATATTACCGCCCGTCTGAAACGCTCCATTGTCCTTCATCGAGCCGGGAGGACTCAACTCACTTGCGAACACCCTCGCTCCCCTCGCCACTGCGGCTTGACCATGGAAAGGTCTGAACTGGCAATTAGTCGGTCCAGAAGACACAGTGACGCAGCTTTCGTTGGGAACTGTTCCTTGATCTGTCTGGCAATCCGTCAGGTCGGGATATATCTGCATCTAGTACCATTGCAGGCCAATCCCGGAAGAGGTGTAGAAAAAATTCATTTGCGCGGGAGTTAGAGTGTGGAGCTGGCGAGCTCCCGCCGCACCGAAACCGTCAATTGTCTGCCGGGTGCTTGACCAATTGACGGTTATTGTCTGGGGAGCGCAGGAAACAGTAGCACACGTTAAAAGGATAACCGGAAGCAAAAGGTATCGCCGCATCGTCACCTAAGTGCCGCTGGCTGCCCGAAGGAATTGCGAGAAACGCGCAGCTTCATTCTAGTCACCGGCGGCAATCCTCACTGTAGTGATTCCCCCATCATTGGGGGTTCCCCTCGATTCATTCTGTCCGCGCATGTCCCCGAAACCTACTGTAACCGTTCCACATGAGCCTTGCCAAAGAACTTCGCAGGAGCATTCTGACGATATCCCCAGGTCTTACAGACTGCGCACTGCACCATCAACTTGCGCGTGCGGGGATCTCGCAGGAGCTATTCGGAATCATGCGCTTGTTTCTTCATGCTAGCTCGACAGACTAACCCGTGAGCAGCACGTCGTGCTATTGCCCGGTTAACGCTGCCCGCTCAATCGGTCGGTGCAACGCCTTCCGGTGCGTTGATTCGACGTTGCTTCCGCGGGAGATCCTTCCGTTCGGCAGTATTCCGTGAAGACCGAACGAAGGCAGCGTTCAGGCCGTTCTAACCCTAGCGAGCGATTTCAGCTTTTGTTTTCAATGCAAGATGGATTCGAGATGAGTGTTGCGTCGACCCATTGAGACCACCGCATTTACCGGACAATCAAAATCTCACCTGTCGCCAGAACGTGGATCGAGGAATCGGGAACCCCCGGTGAACCCGGTTCGGGTGCCCCGTCCTAGGAGTTTAGATCGTATTAGCCCGAGCTTGAACGGTACACGGGGAGACGAACGAGCATGGGCACATCCGTCTTCAGCTTGTTAGGTTGGCGGAGGGTGGGGATCGAAATTGCATCCCTCACTTCTAAGTCTCGCTAGTGGAAGGCGTTACCGACCGCCCTCCATTCCAATTGTTAGAACTGTTAGAAGCGCGTTTAGGCTCACCTGCGTTCTCTCGATTTGCGCCCATTTGACCGTAGTCTTGCACCACTTGCACCCAAGTTCCAATCACGCGAATGAACGGATCGCTTACCCGGTGTACAATCCGTCCGTGTCAGGCAAAAAGAGAAAATTCAAACGTCACCTCACGTCCCGACAGCGTGCCTTTATCAGGCATCTCGCAGCTGGTAAGAGCCAGAAGAAAGCCGCCATAGCCGCTGGATATAGCCCCAAGAACCCCGACCAATCCGCAGCACAAGCCCTGAACGCCATTCGAAATACCCTGCCTGAAATACTCATCCGCTCTGGCCTGGACGACGACACGGTTATTAAGAATCATTTAGTTCCCCTCATGAACGCAGATCAAACCAAGTTTTTCTCTCTTCCTGTAGGCCGTGGAAAAACGCGCACGCTTCAGATTCACACGCGCACGACGGCGAATTGGAGCGCGCGCGCAACGGGCCTGGATATATTCTGCAAGATCCGCGGCGCCTATGTGCGCGAGGCCGAGAACAAGGGGCCAGAGTTTTCGGTTGTGATTATCAACGGAGACAATCGGCCCGACTGGACCGCGATGCGGCGCGCGCACCCCAAAATCGAAGTGCCGGGTCTGAACGCGCCTCCAAAAGAAGAATGAAGTTCGGGGAATCCGACCGCGCGTCTCGCCCGCCAGTTTCGCCCTTACGGGTAAGGTGGATTTTCCTAGTTTCCGGTAACGCGACTTACCAGGAGCTAGCCGACGTGCTGGTCCGTATCACTGGTCCTTTCCGCAATCAACCTTGTGCGCGATACCGTTGAGGTTCCCAGCTAATTTGGACAGTAGTGATTGTAAATATTGGACACTGAACTTGGATGGGACTAGGTCCTGTCCTTCGGCCACACCAAAACTGCCCCTTCGGCCAGTTGTTCACAGGCAGACCGACTTGCTAACCTCGCAGTCTGTTATGAAACGCATGAATCAAGCCGAGCAGCTGCCCAAGTTCGAGAAAATGGAGGCTAAGAATGCCAAGCTCCGCAGCCTCTTACGCGTATTTCGTCCGCCCTCTGGAACGGTTTCCAAGATCTACGGGGCAATTGCGCTTTCTCTAAGAGTCGGCGCCCATGAACTTATCCGGTTGAGCAGAATGGCGCTGCATGTTTCTTGGTTGCTGATGTCCCGCAGGACGCTTTCGCCCTACTGAGGAGCAGTCATTCTGCTATCCATTTGGCTGGCCGGCGGGCATTTCGTGAGCAGAAATAATATGAAGTTGTCGAAGTCATTCTTGGTTGGCTTTATTTTACTGTTGCTCGATGCTCCGCTCAGCCAAGCACAGACAGCGACAGTGAACTGGACAGACGTTCACCAAGTGATTGACGGCTTCGGTGCCTCCGATTTATCGACAAATGCGGCTATGTCAGCGGGCGACCAGAATTTTTTCTTCGGAACCGGAGCAGGCCAGCTTGGCTTGTCTATTCTTCGGGTTGGCGTGACGGATGGGTCCAGCGACGTGGGCAGCTGTCTTACTGTCAGCACAAGTTGCGCTGGAGTATATATCAGTGACATGCAAGCCGCCATTGCTAATGGGGGAAGGGTGTATGCTTCCCCTTTGTCACCCCCAGCGGCATACAAAACAAACTCTAATGCGAATTGCACGGCGGGTGCTGGGAATGGCGCACTAATTACATCTGATTACGGTGCTTACGCGACTTGGCTAACCAATTACGTCAAAAGTCTTAAGACCGAGTACAATATAAATTTGTACGCATTGTCCATCCAGAATGAACCCAGCAACTGCCAAAATTATGATAGTGCCGTCTGGCATGCATCAGATTTTGATACCTTCATCAAGACGAATTTAGGGCCTGCGTTTTCTTCAGCAAATTTGTCGACGCTTATCTTCCTACCCGAGACGTCAAGTTATGGCAATGTATCTGGGCTGGGAGGAACGTGCATGACGGATTCTGGTTGCTCCCAGTACGTCGGAGGTGTGAACTGGCATGATTATGCCTATGGTTACAGCCCACCCGATACTGTGAATAGTACTCCCTACCCAGCTGGATGGCCTGCGAAGAAGTATTGGGAGACGGAGGTCTCGACTCTTACCACTTATGATGGCTCGATAAACAACGGACTCACTTGGGCGGCGTTGATTGACGACCGCCTTGGTGTGGAGAATGCAGGCGCATGGTTATACTGGCAGATGGAAAACTGGTGCTGCGCCGGAGACAATTCAGGGTTGACGGAAGGGCCGGGAATCAGCACGGTTGCAAAGCGGGCCTACGTGCTCGCGCAGTATTCCAAGTTCGTGCGTCCTGGCTACTACCGGATAGATGCTACACACAAACCACAGACGGGAGTAAGCGTCTCGGCATATCAGCAGACTTCCAACAATGCGCTGGTCATCATAGCCACGAACTATACGAGTTCCGAAGTCAGTCAGACTTTCGCGCTGACGAACGCTCCAACGATCACGACGCTGACACCTTACATCACCTCGGCTTCTCAGAGTCTAGCGACATTGTCAAACGTCACCGTTTCCTCGAACTCCTTCACTTATTCGCTGCCAGCGCAGAGCATCACTACTTTCGTCGCGAACACGACTACTGCCGATGGTCCGACGCCTCCTACGGGATTAACGGCCTCAGTCAATTAACGCCTTCTCACGAATCGAATGGCGCCTACCGGAAACTGACCGCCCGTTTCCAGACGGGCTCTCAGTTGAAGAGCAGGCTGGTGGCCGACCCTTCCGCACCACCGGAACCGACGCCTTTCAACTTCCGGGTGGCGCACTCTCGCCGCTGGCGAGGGTGCGGGCTTAGACGCTCGACCACCGATTCTTTCGTCGCCGCGTGCGATTCTTCATTCGGACCGGCCTGTCCCAAATGATCCATCCAGCAGGGACGGTCGGACGCACAAGCCGGGCAGGCGAAGTTCTAGTACGGCAGATGTCCGGTAACGCGACTTACCAGGACTTTAGCCAACCTACGACACCGGGACCCCAGAGGCCCAAACGTAGCGCGCTTGGCGTACGACGTCGGTGAAGCGGCAAGGCAGGATGAAAAGTTCGCCAATACCCGTCAACCATATTGCGATGGCGAAGTGTTTAGCCTAGAATAATCCTACCCGCTCTGAAGGATCATCATGACCGGCCCGTATTCAAGTTTTTTCGAGCTACGTGACAATCCCTTCCGCGCGAATCCCGACCCGCACTATCTCTTCTTGACGCAGCAAACGCAAAAATCACTCGAGCAGCTCATGAATGGAATTCGTGAGCGTAAGGGACTAATGCTGCTCACGGGAGAAGTTGGCACTGGCAAAACGGTATTACTGAATCGCCTCAGGGAGTGGCTCCGTCAAGAGCAAATGCCCACGGCGTTCATCTTTAACTCCCATTTGAAGGCCAGCGATCTACTTGATCTCGTTCTGGCTGATTTTGGGATTCCCCTTCTCGCGTTACGTGGGTCGCCTCTGACCGCCTGAATAGCTGGCTGGAGGATCGCTTTCGCGCTGGCCAAACTCCAGTTTTGTTGGTTGATGAGGCGCAAGGTCTGCCGCGACGCGCGCTTGAAGAGCTTCGCATGCTTCTCAACCTTCAGACGACCGAGGGGAACCTCCTACAGATTGTCCTTTGTGGCCAGCCGGAATTCGAGGAGTCGCTGAAGCGTCTTGAGTTTCGTCACATCCACCAGCGCATCGCGCTCCGCTGCAGAACTTTGCCGCTAACGCGCGACGAGACCCAGAGTTACATCGAATGCCGACGGCGTATTGCGGGCGCTTCAGGAAATCCGATTTTTAAGCCGGATGCATTGGACGCTTTATTCCTGTATTCGCGCGGGATTCCGCGGGTGCTCAATCTGCTTTGCGAACAGGCGCTCATGCGAGCGTCGGGCGAGAAAGCCCGCCCCGTACCTGTTCGCCTGGTTGGAGAGGCCGCCCGCGAATTTCAGTTTGATTCTGTCAGACCGCTCGGTCCGCAGTCCATTTCGCACGAGGATGCGCTGTTAGATCTGATTACTTCGAAGCCAATTCTCGGCGAAATTCCCGATCCGTCGGTAGCTCCTGCGAGTCTTGCAAGTGAAATAGAATTCAACGACAATTTTGAAGGGATGCACGAGCTCGGATCGCAACAATTCGTGGTGCCAGCCCCTCAGAACGTACCCGAAGCTGCGCCACCAGGTCTCAGCGGTGCAATTGCTCGCGAACACTTTTCCGGTGCCCCTCGAAGCTCCGACGCGGCGGTCGCGTGTCCCCTGCCCGATGACCGAAAATCGCTTCACAAATCAACTCACGAGGAAGCTTTTGGCAGCTACGGTTTGAGTTCGGAGAGCCGAATATCAGCGCAACAGCTGCGCGCTGAACTCAACTTAGCTGCATCAGTCGCCGCGCGTCATCCTGGTGAGCGAGCGCCATCGTCGAATCGCGAATTTGATCTTCGCGAGTATTGGAGGCGCTATCGCCTTTTTGCTGGCAGGATCGCGGGGTTTGCATTCGATGCGGCCGAATCGCGAGGTCGGATCTACTTCGCTCGCCTTCAAAGCGGGATTCAATTTTGCCGCCGGGCTCTCGGCCGCCATTGGTCTTTCCTGCGAACTAAGTATTGGAACGTTCAGTTCTCCATTGCAAGGGAAGGGTTCGTATGGTCTTGTTTGCAATGGTTGCGGGCACCGACTCATAAGAGAAAGGTGGGCAGCAAAGCTTCGGAATCTCTCTGGGCGGACTCAGTTTCCAGTTCGTCCGCATACATCAGGGCTTCGCGCATTGCCCGACGACGAGCGCAGCCTCAGGTGAATCCCCTTCATCGGTCGTCCGACTTTGAGCGAGTTGCACATCTCGCCGCATTGATCCTGCACTGGTTGCAGCAACCGAGCCGCAATAATGCGCGGGGACCAACCATTCCGCGCTCTCACCACTCGCATCGTTTGAGCTAAGCCAGGTAAACAGTCTCAATGATGAGTTCTTGGTTGGGAAACGCCCCCCGAAACCTACTGTAACCGTTCCACATGAGCCTTGCCAAAGAACTTCGCAGGAGCATCCTGACGATATCCCCAGGTCTTACAGACCGCGCACTGCACCATCCACTTGTGCGTGCGGGGATCTCGCAAGAGCCATTCGGAATCATGCGCTTGTTTCTTCATGCTAGCTCGACAGACTAACCTGTGAGCAGCACGTTGCGCTAGTGGCAGGTTAACGCCGTGACCGGACATGTTCGGTTAGCGGCGTACCGCCGGCGCTGTCAACCAGCTGCCAGATCGCTATCGGATACGAACCAATTCTCCCGAAAACAGATAATCCGACGGGTATGTCGACGGAACATGCCCTCCTATCAGAGCACAGTCCTTTGAGCTCAAAAACTGGTTACTTCGCTTGGCGTGAAATGGCTATTCTTCGCCAAACTCAAATCGCGCGGGAGCTTCGGTTCGGACATGGATATTCCGATGGCATACACTGCAAAGCGTTATGAGATTTTCTTCCACATCCCTTCCCAGTTGACTTCGCGGTTGCAAATGATGAACCTGAAGTTCCTCGGAACTTCCGCATCGTTTGCATCGCCAGCCATCGCGCTGAATAACACGCTGACAAAGTCCCCGATAGGAATGCCGGTCCAAGCGAAGTCTGGGTTGTCCTGGGATCGGTGAAGTCACGACGCCTTCGGGATCCGCAGCAAGAACTCCTGGCGCTGGGAGTTCGGGAGTAGGTAAATTCGACTGTGACCGGAACGGCTGCCAACCGCTGGATTGTGTACAATCAGCCGTTTGCGCGGGCGGTAGTCGGCAACCAGGGGCTTCATTGGGCAGGGTTGGGCGCGTTTTGTGCAACAGTTAAGCAACCACCAACGGAGGCAACAAATCATCAACTGTGGAGTTAGTGCTGCGATACGGAGCTTATGTAAGCCATCAGTGCGATCAGGGCCGCGAAACCGAAAATGGACCCGAAAACAATGATGATTAGCTCAGTTTTCCGCTTGTAATCGACTAGCCGATAACTACGTTGTTCTGTCTCCAAGGTCCGCAACTGGTCTTGGCGTCGCACGAAAGCTTCCTACCTAGAGTCTAACTACGTTCACTAGATAGTCCAGTACCGAAATTGGTAAACCAAAGTACTGGAGCTATCGGCGCGGCGTTTCGACTTTTGTTTGCCCGATAATTGGCCAAATCATGAACCAAGTCCATTCTCAGCATGCCATCGGCTCAGGACGCTACCGTTGGTTCTACTCAGTAGTTGCTCAAGCGCAATCAAGAAAGGTTGACAAAGCTAGAAAGGCTCGAGCAGGAGTGAAACGCGGCAGTAAGAAAGACAGGGTGCGTTAGCGGTTGCCAGCTTTTGTGCGACGGTTTGTTCAACGAGATGTTGCGCTGTGGCCACAACCAAATGCCCAATAAGATGGCGATTGTATATAATCGGTATTTAATTTGACAGTACACTACAGCACCGGAAACCTAACACCCCACAATCCAGTGACTTCAGATTTCATCAGAACTTGGCTGTGGGTTGAGGAGTACTGCCCATGAAGCTGAAACTCGCAGTTGCTAGCCATCCTCGCTGCTAGCAGGAATGGGGATGGCTGCGTTGGTCGGGTTGAGACGCGTGAAGTGGTTCACACGGTTTCTCTGCTGCCAAGTTTTGAACTTCTCGCTGTTCCTTTCCGCCGCTTCGCTTCCCAAACCGTTTCAAGAGCCGCGTAGAGTGCCAGTCTTCCCGCATCCGTACCACCCGATTTAGCACGCAAACGCTTCGCCTGCACCCATACGTCGTGCCCCGCCCGCGTCAGAAGCAATTCCGCGCGACTCGCGTCCCTGTAATCGTATCTCTGTCTTGCGATTAGCTTCACTCGGAAACCTCTGGCCCGGCCCCTGTAGCTGGAATCTCGATAATCGGCCCTTCCCCTGGTGGTGGAGTCCGCAGAACATTAGCTAAGGCAGGCGTTCGTGCGGCCGTGCAGAATTTGATGGCATTCTCGACAGAGTGTGATCAAGTTGGTCTCGGCGTCGTCACCAACCGCACTACGCAGCCTCATGTGGTGTACATCGAGATTCTGGGAGCACCCGCATTTCTGACAGTGCCATCCATCACGCTCCAAAATTTCTCTACGCAGCCTGGCATATAGCCCCGGCGCCTTTCGAATTCGAGTCCTCATTTGCATGGCAGAGCTATTCTTAACGTCCACTCTCTTTAGAAGCTAGCCGCTCGGAGGCTTTGGAGTAAGCACCGCTGGAGATCGAGCATCCGATGCTCTTTTCGGCAGCGCCGGTCTCCAAAGCAGCACCCGCGAGAAAATCGGCGCAGATCATTTCCAGGCAATAGCCTCGAGATTTGTCGCTGCCGAGCATGAGAGCCGCGATTTCGAGCGCACGCTCGACAACCGGCAACTGGCTCTTGTAGAGCTTGAAGTAGATGATCTCCCACGCTTCCGTTTCCTTCCCGGTCAGGTGTCGCTCGACTTCCCTTTTGAATTCCTCCCTGGGGAGTTCCTTGGCTTTGTGCACCCAGGTGCACGAGGCGAACTCGGGCCCGTCTTTCCGCGCCACCTTGACGAGCTCCCTCGCCTTTGTCCAACCCATCTCTCGAAGCTGTGGCTTCGGCACTCTGGTGAGATGTTCGTGGATTGTCATCAAGTAATAAGCCTTTCGGCGCGAGTCGGCGAAACGTTTCTCCAGGAACTCGTCAAATGACTTCAAATTTTCTAACCTCCAATACTGCTTGGCGCGTACCTCGCATAAGTATTCTCCTAACTCGACGAAGCGCACGTCCTTTTCCTGCTCCTTGATTTTCTCCCAGGACAAAATCTCATCGATCTTCTCCAGCACGAACAAGGCGCGGCGACGATTCAGTTTCGGTGCCATCGGCAGCGGCCCGCTAGTCCTCAAATTGGTCAATCCAATCAAGGTCGCTCGCTCCCGGACGACGAATGAGTTTTGCATCCAGCAGCTGCTGATCCCCCAAGCAGATCCCCAGATGCGAGCAGCTCACACAGCCGTTCTGGGGAAATCGAATTCCGCTGTGCGGAAGGAATTGCCCCGCTTCAATCTGATTGACGGTTGTCTCCACCAGCTGGCCAAACTCCCGGCGCTGCTGTTCATCAATGGTTGTCTTCAGATACTGAATCTCGGGTGCGTTCTTGCGCACGAAGACGACCAGAGCAACATCGGAGATCCCAGTCATCCAGGAATAGCAGATCAGCTGTGGATCGAGTGCCAAAAGACCCTCGGGCTGATCCGGATAGCGGCAGGTCGTCGTTTTCCAGTCGATGATGCATTTCGTCCCGTCCAGTTCGCCGATCGCATCGATGTAAGAAAGGAATTGGCTCCCGGATGGAAGTGAGCGCGTCAACTTCACTTGAAGATTCTCTTTTGGACGTCGTATCCGAACCCGATCATCCTGGGCAAACCGTTCGAGCAGGTGGATGCCCTGGTGATAGAGCCGGTCCCAGGAATCGTTCTTCGCATAGGCGAGGGAGGCGTCCTGGTATTTGCGCCATTCCTTAAAGAACGCGGCAGTCGAGTCTTCCCCAGCGAAATACACAGCCAAAGCGTTTTCAAAGCAGCGGCCGAACATCATTGCCGCCTTGTCTTCTTTCTCGCGCCACCCGTCGAGGTATCGGTACCGATACTGCCGCGGGCAGCGCAGGTACTGGCTAATCTGCGTGAAGCTGTATGTCATTCGAGCCTCCTGCCACGACACCTTCGCGAGCATCCTTGGAGATGAATTCCCATTCGCTGGATGGTGCGAATGCTTCGAGGTTGAGGAACGTACGTCCGGCGAATGATTTGCGAGTGGTACGCAGAATGCCCGTAAGACCGAGCAGGGCCTTCTCATCCACTTCGTCTCGACCGAGCAGGTCCGGGTCATAGCCGAAATCCCGCAGGAACCAGTTCAGTTTCCAGAGGGACTTCTGGGTGCAATAGAGGCGCCCCGCAATCTTGCGGGAGGCGAAGTCCTTAGGCGCAAGGACCGTGAAGCTGAGGATGAAGAAGGGCTTCTGCGGGTGCCAGCGATAATAGGCTCGGTCCACGCGCACCAGGAAGATGCCTTCCAGGAAATCGTTCGCCTGCGCCGGCTCGACATGTAACCCCGGAAAATGCCGTTTCATGACCGTACCTCCTCAGGCTGGCTATAGCTGTTCAACTTGCAAATTAGTGCCGCACGATCTTTCGCGGCTTCCTCCGCGACGGTCGCAACGAAAGCCTCGACAAGGTCCCGGCCGGCGTCGCGGAGTTCGGCGTCCCACAGAAATCAGCCGCATAGCGTTTCACCAGGTTGGGATCGAGCTCATACTTTCGAATCAGGAGGCAGAGCTTGTCGCGGAGTCGGGGCTGCCCATTGGCGGAGCCGTTTCCATTCGGTGGGTGAACTGGTTTTCCTTCGTGCGGAGGCGGAATGGAGGATGAATGTGACCCCAATTCCTCGACCGAGCAAAGCCCGATTCCATAAGCTTTGCGCAGAGCGCGGTTGACGGCCCGCGTTTCGGCAACGCGCATCTCCGCGCCGCGTACCAGAGAGGACGTGTTAGTGCGGTCGGCATCGCCGTAGGCGACGAAGCCCTTCGATCGAGCGGACGTGTACACGGTAGCCTTAAAAACCCATCGACTGGCGTCAGGATTGCACTGTCGCTCCTGCAAGGTTGTCCGAATACCCAGGCATCGTCGTCGCGCGGCGATTCGAAGCAGGCCTGCGTGCGTGATGTACCATTTGCCGCCAAGGTATAAAATCTCGCCCGTCGAAATGGAAAGATGAAGGTTTCGCGTTAGTTCACGCAAGGCTGTAAGGTTCGCGCTTGTCAGCCCGGGATAAACCTGCTTAACTAGGCGAAGATTCTGTCGTTCTAGGGTACCGTTGGTTGTTCTTGGCATGGTAGTGTTCCTATTAGTTGCGGTCGCTTTGTGTACATAATGATATCACTATGACCGCTTTTGTCAAGCGGGGAATCATCTGTTGGTGCCATGTCCACTTCGATGAGCGAATCAAGAGCCCGCGTGCTGCTGCGCATTCCAACAAAGCTCAAAGCAAAATTGACCGAGCTCGCTGAACGGGAGCATCGATCGCTCAACAAGCAGATCGAGTTTCTCCTTGATCGATGCATTCGGGACGGGGTGAAGGACGAGGCTGACGAGTCGCGGCGCCAAAAGGGTGCGAGTACCAAGCGGGGATAGCTTTCCGGCGACGACTTTTGCTGCAGCCGCGCGCCACGGATCGAGCTAAGCTCATTTTATCGTGTCAACGACAAACCCAAACGCGTTGTTGACGCCCTAAATTCTTCCAGGACTCTCGTCATACAGTGGAGTGTGACAGATCGGTAGCCGGCCTCCCCGAAGGCGCTTGTTATGACGATCGACAAAACCTGAGTGAGGTAGCGTTCCAGTTTTTTCTCAGCTGCAATATCCGCAGGCATGATCAGGAACATCGGAGACGAATTTTTCCGTGTTGCAAGTTGAAACGAGCGGGATTTCGGTAAGAAGCCAGATCCGCTTGTAAGTCTTCTACCCAGCACAAATGGTCCCTGCGCTGTTCTGGACAAAGGGCGCCGCCGTCAATCCCGGGAAATCAGAGGCCCGTGCCTTGCACTTATAGCCACATAACTATACTACTGAGTTATTAGTAACAATGTCTACAACAAAAGGAGGCTTCGATTACCCTTATGTTAGCCACGGGTGCAGCGCTGACCCGTTATGGCGGCTCGTTAATGAAGGGGAGACGAAATGGAAAAACTTGTTCAAACGAAGACGAACTGGAGCGATGAACGGCTTCGCAATCTCTTCAGACGCTATAACCAACTCTACTGGCGCGGAAGATTGTCTCGGTATCGCGTCGTCCAGGCCGAACTATCACAGGAGCGCAGCTATGGCTATTGCGATTCGCGGAGGAAAAGGTTCGTAATCGACCCAGATCGGCACAGCAGCGACCGCGAACTTCGCGCCACGCTCCTACACGAAATGGCTCACGCAGCATCAAGGGAGCCCGGACACGGCGTGGGATTCTTCGCCCAGATGGAACGACTGATCAAACTGGGTGCTCCCATTAGCGTACGGTCCCCCGAAGCGGGTAGCGCACATATTCTCGCAAACATTGTCCCACCGCGATTCCCGCGGTTGAGAGCGAAGATGAATCGCGCCGAAAATCGGCGCGAACGCGACGTGATGACTCAGACCCGCGGCCTGCCAGTGATCACCATTACGGATGACATGATCGTGACCAGCTTCGAGGACGCGATGCTCCTCAAGTGGAAGACTGCTCTGCTGGCAGTTGGATTGGAAAATGGACTCGTTGACGACACCGGGCGTCCGTTGACCGCATGGGCTAGACGATTGGTGACGAAAGGCAGGCGGGTACATCGTCGAGCCCGGCGAGATCATCTCGAAAGCGAGAAGCATTGGCGACAGATTCTTGGGCATCCTTGCGCGAGCGAATCCACCGCAGTTACGTGATGAATGCGAGCCAGCTTTTGCTCAATCAAGTCCGGCTAGCGTCACCGTGCCGTAGGATTCACAGGGACATCCGAGCAGTAGGCGGTTTCGCACCCAATCGAAACTGCGCCGCCCATAGACATTCATGCCATTTATTAGTGTGCCCTGCACCGATGGTTAGGTTTTCCAGCGCGACGGATTCGTCGAGTTGGTGCGGGATGCACTTCAGGCGCCGAAGGATTGGCTGCTCGGCACTGAGAGGCTTGAGTCAAAATCCAAGAGCTAGACCTCTGGCACTGGCCCCCTGCAACTTTTTCGCTTGACCAACTCCAGCGGTTCGGCTACGCTTGGGTCTCAGTCTACTGTTGTAGCTTGAACACGGGACAGCGCGCGGTTACTTGGCGGCGCTGAACGGGACGACGCGATGCGGGTTCTTTCGCGGAGTTCCGTTTTTTTTGTGCGCGGGCTTCGCGGCGAGGAGTTAGTCGCGCGATGCAACCGACGACTGCAGCACCCACAGATCTCGCTGGGGCGAGCCAAAATCAGAAGGCCGCGGGCATGCCTCAGGGCCCCATCGCGGCAATTGATTTCGGCACCACCGCACAGCTTTTCGACGAGATCCGCGCGTTCCTTGGCCAACATCCGGGCCTGGCGGCGGACGCCGTTCTCAAATTGACTTACTTTGTTTTTGCGATTCTTTTCCCCGAATGCGCGGAAATTTGGCCGTTCGCGTCCGTTGTTGCGACCGACCCAGTAGGGTCAACCCTGCTGCTGCGATTGATTGCATGCGTCTGCGTTGCTCCGCTACAGATCGGTGAGCTCACACTCAACGCGATCCTGACGCTGCCACAGAAACCGCGTCCCGCCTTATTAATTATTGATCAGCTTGCGCCGAACAAAGAGCTCGAGCGTGCGCTGCGGATCATGAGCCGGCCGGGCGGCCGCATTTTGCGCAAAGGAGAATTCTACGATGTTTCCGTCCCCACGCTCGTCTGCACGGCCGAACCGCTCCGCGACCGCTGGATCCTGGATCAGGCGCTCCCGATCGTGCTCACGCCAATTCGCGGTCCTCTGCCGAAACTCGATGCAAAATTGCTCGACGAATCCGCACGACAACTGCGGGGAAAGCTTGTTCGCTACTGCGAGCTAAATTTTGCGAAGGTTCGCGATGCACATTTCGACGTGCCACATTTCACCTCACCGACGCGCGAAATTGCATGCATGCTCGGCAACTCGATCGTGGAAGATGCCGTCCTGCAGCGTTGTTTGCCGATGATCCTCGAGCCACAGGACCAAGATGTGCGCATCAGACGGACCGATTCGATCGAAGCGGTCGTAGCCGAAGCGGCGCTGTTCCTGTCCCACGAGGGCGCTCGCAGTCAGGCGCGCGTCGGCGAGATCGCAACGGTCGCGAATGGGATTCTTAAGGGGCGCGGCGAAAATATCATTCTCGATCCGCGCGCCGTGGGCCATCATCTCCGCGCGCTGGGTTTGTTCTCGCAGCGGCTGGGCCGCGCGGGACGCGGGATCCGCTTCACAAATGAAGTTCGCCGCAAGATCCACGAGCTGGCGCAGGCGTATGACGTGCGCACGTCGTTGGACAACTCCAAGTGCGAGTTCTGTGTAGAAGCGCGATCGAACGCCGGCACGTCGCGGGTGCGAGGGAGTTGAAGAGGTGTACATGTGCACTTCGTGCACGTCTTTTTGCGGGAATGAGATTGGCTTACCTGGCGCCCATGGCAGCCGCCAGGAATCCTGCGTTGCAGTCGGTTGTGGGCGCATTGGTTAAGGTCCGCAACGAAAAGGAGAACCGTCATGAAACAAACCCCGGAACAGTGGGACGGCCTAGTCCGTCGCCTCAACGAGGGCGGCTGCCCGGTGCTGTCTGATCATGGATACAAAGTCTCTCCGGTGGGATTGGTAATCGAAAAAATCGCAGGGATGAGCTTCAACTCGATTTTCGATCTGAAGCAAGGCGGCACAGGCTACGCGATCGAGCTAACGCTCCGCAACGAGGCGACGCGCCCGATCAACATCGTGGGGTACCAGATCAAGACCCCCTGGGGGTCGCCACCGCTGTCACTCCTCCCGGCTCCGAAGAAGTCCTCCGAAAGGTACCCACATTACTGTTTTCCGGAACCTGGGCCGTACTACGAAGGCGATTTCGTCATCAATCGCTACTTCGCGCGACGCACGAGCCGGCTGCAGCCAAGCGCGCCGATTGAAGGCGTCCTTGTCGCGTCGTCGGAAGAGCCGATTCCACAGGACATCCCCCATCTAGCCCGCATCATCGTGACGCTTCTTGTCTTCGATTCGCGCCAGAACGCATATTCCGCACAATTCCAGCTGCCCGTAAATCGCCATGCGTGGATCTTGCGCAAGCAGCCGGGCCCAGCAATGGCCTCTTCAGAGCCGTCGGAAGCATCAGCCGCACCAGCAGTAACGCCGGAAGAGACGAGACCACAGCATGTAGAAACGCAGGTGACTACTGTAACGAGGTGAGACGATGAAGAAAAATTCAAGAACCAAACGTCCGAAGCGTAATTCGGGAAAGCAGCGCCGCGCTCATGCTCCGCAAATCACCGCCCAGCAAGTCGCGCTGCTTTGGAGACTGCTCTGTGAGGCGAAGGATATCGCGCAGCGCATTCCGTCAGACGAGATGCAAGCTGTCGTTCAGAGACTGTGCGGAGAATTTTATGCGCTAGGAAGCGAGGCGCTGGAGGCCATCCGCTACGCGCTGGAAGTAAAAAAAGACGCACGAA
The DNA here is from genome assembly GCA_963710845.1 of uncultured Acidobacteriota bacterium. Classification (GTDB taxonomy): domain Bacteria; phylum Acidobacteriota; class Terriglobia; order Acidiferrales; family UBA7541; genus Palsa-295. The sequence goes on from CAVQBU010000019.1 coordinate 215,312, forward strand.
TCGGTTACCAGATACTCAACGTATTGGGGGTGATTCCGTCGCCAGAAGAAAGATATGCGATCTTGAACAAGCCAATGGCCACCAAAGAAGCTACGCCGACTCCGTTTCCAATCGCTGTGGCCAAGCCTTCTCCAAAGACTTGCGCCGCCGGTAAAGCAGCGCCAGCTGATCGCGTGCGAGAAGAAGAACCGGCAATGGCGTCGTCGCAACCGACCTATGCCGGAAAAATGTAAGGGTCGGCCCGTGGAAGTGGCATCCGGCACCGATTCTAGCGCCGGAAGGGAGGAGGGTTCCCCGTCAATTCCCCGTTCGTTGCCGTTCCGGCACGACGTACTTTAGGGTAACTCGCGTGGGCAAAGGCATTTTCGCTATGATCAGCTACCTAGAGTGTGATAGTTCCCTGTTTTTTTCCTGTTATGGACTCGAGATGAGTTCGAGCATGACGATGCGTTCCATCGGTGGTTGGGAGCGCGCGAAACGCGAAAATTGCAAGACGAACTGTCCATCGTCCATAGATTCAACGGCGGCTGTGATTTCGGTTGCGCGAGATCGAGCAAAGGAGCGAAACCGGACGAGAATTCTTGTAACGATGGCATTGGCGACGACGTCCGGTGGATCGCGCGCACGCGCCGCCCCGGATTCCGCAACCACTGTCGCGCATTCCGGCCGATTCCGTAGGAATCTCGTTGAGCGGCGAAGGCGAACTCCATTATAATTACATGATTTGCCAAGGTAGAGGGAGCCACAGACAGTCATGTTGAAAAGCATTCAGCAACGGGACCTGGATCGAAACCGCTGGGTCAAAATCGGTATGAGCGTCCTGCTAGGGGTCATCTGCTTGAGCATGTTGACCTATTTGATCCCTGGGATGGGCAGCGCTGCTTTCAGCAATGCTCCCGATGCCGTCGCTACCGTAGGTGGACAGAACATCACTGCCACGGACGTGCAACGCCAGCTCAATACCGCGCTCCACGGACAATCGGTCCCGGACGTGCTGAAGGGCCTTTACGCCAAACAAGTTTTGGATCAGCTGATTCTCAAACAAGCGCTCACCCTGGAAGCGCAGCGCCTCGGTATCCGCGTCACTGACCAGGAACTCTCCGATCGAATTAAGCAGATTCTCCCGGCTGCCTGGAACGGCGACACTTGGTTGAAAGACCGCTATACCACCGAGGTCCAAACCCGTACCGGCATGTCCATTCCGGAATTTGAGGATTTTCTCCGTGATCAAATGCTGCAGGAGAAATTTCGGCAGCTGGTCACCGACGCCATCACCGTCAGCCCCGCCGAAATACAGGCCGAATACCGCCGTCGCAACGAAAAAGTTCAGATCGAATACGTTTTCGTAAAGCCTGCAGACCTCGCGTCCACGATTCAACCGACGGATGCGGAATTGTCGGCCTATTACTCCAAGCACGTAGGCCTATATCAGCTTCCGGAGAAGCGCTCGGCTCGCTATGCACTGTTGGACCTCGCAAAACTGCGCGCGACTACTACCGTTGGTGACGATGTTCTGCGCGCTTACTACAATTCCCATATTGATGAATACAAAGTCGAGAATCGCGTCCACGTCGAGCACATCCTCTTCAAGACCGTCGGCAAGACCGACGCTGAAATCGCCGAAATCCGCCAGAAAGCCGAAAACGTTCTGAAACAAGCCAAGAGCGGCGCGAACTTCGAAGACCTCGCCAAGAAATTTTCCGAAGATGACGGCACGAAACCGAAGGGCGGCGATTTGGGCTGGATCGTTGAAGGCCAGACAGTACCAGAATTTCAGCAAGCCGCGTTCACGCTGCCCAAGGGTTCCATCTCCGATTTGGTCAAGACCCAGTACGGATTTCACATCATCAAGGTCTTGGATCACGAGCAAGCCCATACCAAATCGTTCGAAGAAGTCCGCAGCACGATCGAGCCGACCGTGCTCGACGAAACAGTCAGCGCTAAAGCCAACGATATCGCCGAAAAGATCGCTGCGGCCATCCGCCAGTCGAATCACCAGCCGCTCGACGACTTGGCGAAGAAGTTCAATCTGACTGTCGGCGAACTACCTCTGGCTTCCGCCACAGATCCACCCACGGCTTTTGCCAATTCTCAAGACGTGCGCACCGCGGTATTCCAGCTGCGTCCCGGCGAATTGAGCCAGCCCCTCCAGACCCCGCAGGGAATCGTGGTTGTTACCCCGAAGGATGTCCAAGCCGGTCACCAGGGAACCTTCGCGGAAGTCCGCGACCGTGTGCTTTCCGATTATCAGCAGGAGAAATCGGTTGAACTCGCCAAATCCAAGGCCGAGGATCTTGCAAAACGGGCGAAGAGCGGCGAGGCCTTCGACAAGTCAGCCAAGTCCCTTAATCTCGAGGCTAAAACCTCGGAATCTCTCTCGCGCACCGGTTCGATTCCAGACGTCGGTTCCGGCCAATTGATTGACGCTGCCTTCTCCATGCCCGTCGGCCAGGTCAGCGATCCCAAAAACATCGCGGGCTCCTGGCTCGTGTATCTCGTTGCTGCCCACGAGCCTGTCAATGACGCCGCAGTGGTGCTGCAAGCCGACCAAATCCGCCAGCAATTGCTCCAATCCAAGCAGAGCGCGGCCTTCGACGCGTTCCGTTTGGCTCTCGAAGACCGGCTGAAGAAGGAAGGAAAGCTGGTCATTAATGCTGATGCAATGAAGCGTCTAACTGGCTCGGCATCCTTGTAATCATATGAAAACCAATGCTTTAAGAAAATATCACTCTTCTCTTGCCGTCTGCTGCCCTCTTCGCTAGACTAATTCAATCCGCAGAGCCTGCCCCGTAGCCAGCGGGGTCCTCTTCCCTGATCACTCGGGGATCCTGGGCACATGCCTTCCAGCCCAATGTCGCCTGGTGTTCAAAAAAAAGACGTGTCTAAGGAGCATTCCTATGGCGCAAAGAAATTCTAGGGCAGGCAGGTCCCCAGCAGCCAATTCGGAAGCGAAGCGCGGACGCCATTCGGCAGGATCCGTCGCGTTTGCCGGATCCGGCGGAAACGGGAAGTTGAGGACCATAATGTCCACCAGGAGCAGTATGTCTGGAAACTTGTATCACTGTGCGATGGAGAGGAACCAGAACGGCAAGTACAACATCCGCATCCGGGTGCAGTTCGAACGCGGTGGGTGGGCCTTGTCCGTGTATTTCCTCGCGTCATCCTTCAATGCCGGGATGAAGAAGCTAGAAGAATCGCTCCAGCTACTACAGAAAAGTGAAGAGCGCCTGCGGTTTTGGGGCGTGGAACGCACCGATGATCCGAATCTGGCCGGCGATTTGTTGCAGGAATCCGGCTTGTGGCTGGATCGCCGCCGCGAATTCCCTCGCAAAGTCGCGGAAATGAGCGTGGCGAGCGAGCGGCCGGTCGCTGCTTCGCTACTCGCGCCCGTCCGCCGCGTCCTCGCGGATTCAGTCTCTCAGGAGCGCGAGCGAGCTGTTTCGGCTGCGGCAGGCGACTAAACGGCGGGGTTCGCTAAAGCATTGAGGTGCTGTGGGAGGCGGCGCTATTTCTCGCGGACTAGCACTTCCCCCTGCGCCAAGATCACATCATTCAAGGACAGCTTGTACTTGTAAGAGCCTGGATTCAGGCCCGGGCGTAGCGGCCCGCTTACCAGCCGCACGCCAGGTGGTGCCTGGAACACATTCGAAGAGAACGGGCAGCGCTGGGAGTCGAACTCAATCTTGATGTTCCCCGCATTCGAAATCCACTCCGCCTGATCGCCCTGATCGAGCACTACCACTTCCGGCAACACCCCAACTAGAACCCGCTTCTCCGTCAATTTATCCTCGATTCAGTTTCCCGTGGAACATACTACCTACAGCACGCCCTTTATGGCTTCAACGATATCTCGCGCCGAAATTCCAAATGCATCCACCAGCTCTTCCGGTTTGCCCGAATGGGGCATGTTATTCACGGCGACCAGCTTGAACTTTGCTGGCGGCGCGCCAGCGGCAGCCAGAGCGTGCAGCACGCCTTCGCCAAGGCCACCTTCAGGCCAGTGATCTTCCGCAGTCACCAGACGCCCACCGGTCGCAGCGATCTCCGCCGCCAGGGCCTTGCCATCCAGGGGCTTCACACAGTACAGATCAATCACGCGGATCGCAGTTCCCGCTGCCTTCAGCTGATCCGCCGCCTTCAGCGCTTCATGCAGCGTCACGCCCGCGCCGATCACCGTCACCTTATCGTCAGCGCTCTTCCGCAGTACCTTGAAGCCGGGAACGGGGAATTTCTCGTCTTTCGAGTACAGAATGGGCATCTTGGGCCGCGAGGTGCGCAGGTAGTTGATTCCCGGCCGTCGCGCCATGATCTCGGTGATTCGTTCCGTCGAAACAGCGTCGCTCGGATAAAACACTGCTGAACCGTGAATCGCGCGGAACATCGCAATGTCTTCCAGCGCCATCTGCGACGGGCCATCTTCGCCGATGGAAACGCCGCAATGCGAGCCGCACAAATTGATGTTGGCGCGACTGATCGCTGCCATGCGCACATTGTCATACGCGCGCGAAAGGAAGCACGCAAACGTGTCGGCAAACGGAACCTTGCCGCGCGCCTGCAGCCCCACCGCGACGCTTACCAGGTTCTGCTCCGCGATGTAACCCTGCCAGAAATGATCCGGATACGCATCGCCAAACGTTTCCGAAAAAGTCGAGTTTTTCACATCTCCCGATATCGCAACTACGTGCGGGTTCACGGCGCCCAGCCGCTTGAGCGCAAATCCGTACGCTTCGCGCGTTGCGATCTTGGCGTCCGCGGCATAGTCCGGCGGTGGCGGTGCTGGGAAATCCGGCGGCGTCGGCAGAGGCGTGCGCTCGTAAGATTTTCCCGGATCCGGTGGAACCGTCGGTCCGCCGCCCATTTCCTGAATCGCCGCCGCAAGCTGTTCCTTCGAGAAAGGCTTGCCGTGCCAATTCAGCTTGTCGGCAACCTGGCTGAACCCGTGTCCCTTGATCGTCCGCGCAACGATCGCCTGCGGCTTTCCCTTTACCGACTTCGCGCGATCCAGTGCAGCCAACACCGCCGCCACATCGTGACCGTCAATCACTTGCGTGTCGAAACCCTCCGACTCAAACTTCAGCCGGTAGCGCTCCATGTCATGTTGGTACATCGTCGGCTCGCTCTGTCCGAGCCGATTGATGTCGGCAATCACCGTCAGATTGTCTAGGTTGTAGTGCGCCGCGAACGCCGCCGCCTCCCAAACCTGCCCCTCGGCCAATTCGCCGTCGCCGGTCAGCACGTACACGCGCGTCGGACTCTTATCCATCCGCGCGCCGATCGCCAGGCCCGCGCCCACCGAGAGCCCTTGCCCCAGCGACCCGGTCGCGGCATCCACACCATGGATCCGCGGCGTCGGGTGGCCTTCCAGTTCGCTCGAGAATTGCCGCAGCGTCATTAGGCGCGAAACCGGAAACACCCCAGCTTCCGCCAGCGCGGCATAGAGCACCGGCGCGGCGTGGCCTTTGGACAGCACAAAGCGATCGTTGTCGTTCGAATTCGCGTTCTTGGGATCAAACTTCATCGCATGGAAAAACACACCGGCGACCAGTTCGGCGGCGGACATGCAGGACGTCGGATGTCCCGAGCCCGCAGCCGTTGTGGCCATCATCGAGTAGATGCTCAGCAGCTTGGCTTTTTCTTTTACCGCGCTAACAGTGGCAGCGGAAGGTCCTGCGGAAGAAGGCGCACTCATGGGAGCTCCTTTAACAGCTCATAATTCCATCTGATTTTACCCTTTTCGGCCGCATCTGACGAAACTGTAATTTTTGATGCCCGCGCTGGCGCAATCGCCGCACACGATTTGCATTTCGCCCGATCTAAACGTAGAGTTTCGTTTCACGTCGCGCAAGCCAGGGAGATCCGCATGAACACAATTTCAATCACCGTAAATGGCCAGCAACATTCCGTGGAAGTTTCGCCGGATACGCCCCTGCTCTGGGTTTTGCGCGATACGCTAGGGCTAACCGGCACAAAATTCGGCTGCGGCCAGGCGCTGTGTGGTGCTTGTACCGTCCACGTGGATGGCGAAGCCACGCGCTCCTGCACCACTCGCATTTCTACCGTCGCCGGACACAACATCACCACCATAGAGGGACTTTCCCCCGACGGACAGCATCCTGTGCAGCAGGCGTGGCTCGCGGACCAAGTCCCGCAATGTGGCTACTGCCAGGTCGGCATGATCATGACCACCGCCGCGCTACTCGCGAAAAATTCCGCACCCACTGACGCGGACATTGATGAAGCCCTCGGCGGCCACATTTGCCGCTGCGGCACCTATCAACGCATCCGCCAGGCCGTTCATCAAGCTGCGGCGAAACATTCCACGTCGGAAGCTGCCCCGCCCGTTTCCGCCGCAACAGGAGGCGCCCGGTGAGCACGATGCGCACACTAACCAACTCTTCGCGCCGTGAATTCCTGAAATCCAGTGCAACGGGTAGCGCCGGCCTACTGCTTGCGTTTTATATTCCCGCCATCGCTTCCGCCGCAGTCGCATCCGAACAGAACTTCCATCCCAACGCTTACATCTTCATCAATCCGCAAGGTGACATTCGCCTCGTCGTCACCCGCTCGGAGATGGGCCAGGGCGTGCGCACTGCTCTCGCCATGATCCTCGCCGAGGAACTCGACGCGGATTGGTCGCACATCAAAATCGAACAGGGCGATTGCGATCCACAATACGGCGACATGACCACCGGCGGCAGTATGAGTATCCGCAGCACCTGGGATCCGCTGCGCAAGGCCGGCGCCTCCGCGCGCGACATGCTGCTTAGCGCCGCCGCTGAAACCTGGAGCGTGCCGAAAGATGAATGTACCGCCGCCGGCGACAGCGTCATCGAACACAAAAAAACCGCGCGAAAATTGACTTATGGCCAGCTCGCGATCAAAGCCGCCTCCGTCCCGGTACCCAAAGATGCCCCGTTGAAGGATCCCAAGGACTATCGCATCGTCGGCACCAAGCGCGCCCGCGTGGATGGCCAGCACATCGTCATCGGCGAAGCACATTACGGAATTGATACCAAAGTTCCTGGCATGCTCTACGTCGTCGTCGCTCGCCCTCCGGTCTTCGGTGGCAAAGTGAAAAAATTCGACGCCACCCGCGCGCTGGCTGTTCCAGGCGTCAAGAAAGTATTTGAAGTTCCGGCCGTCGAAATGCCGCCGCTCTTCGGCGAAGACCGCAAGCCCGATTCCGGTCACCAGCATTATCTGTGGGGCGGGATCGCCGTCGTCGCGGATTCCACCTGGCAAGCCATCGCAGGCCGTCGCGCGCTTACCATTGACTGGGATAACGGTCCCGGCGCCGAAGAATCCACCGAAAAACAACGCGCCACGCTCACGGAACTTCTGAAAACTCCCGGCAAGGAACTGAAAAAAATCGGCGATCCGGATTCAGCAGCTGCCTCCGCCGCGAAAACCGTCGAAGCTGATTACGAGACTCCGTTTCTCGCGCACATGACCATGGAGCCGGTGAACTGCACCGCCTCCGTCCGCGACGGAAAATGTGAAGTCTGGGCGCCAACGCAGAATCCCAACGGCATGGCCACCGCATTGGCCAGCGTGCTGAATTTGCCGCAGTCGGCGCTGACCATTCACATCACTCTTATCGGCGGAGGCTTCGGACGTCGCCTGTGCATTGATTACGGAATCGAAGCAGCGCTCGTTTCGCGCTCGGCCGGCGCGCCTGTAAAAGTCATCTGGACTCGCGACGATGATATTCGCCACGATTACTATCGCCCGATATCTCACCACCGCCTCCGAGCGGGTTTGAATGCGCAGGGCGAAGTCACTTCCTGGTTGCACCATATCGCCGCGCCCTCCACCGACAGCACATTCCTCGGCGGCGAAGTCCCCGATACGGGCGGCACCGAAATCGCCGGCACCGGCCTACCCGGTGGCACCGTTCCCAATTATTTGCTGCAGCAAAGTTTCCTGCACACCGCCGTGCCGCGCGGTTACTGGCGCGCCGTGGACATGAACTGGAATCACTTCGCGGTGCAATGCTTCATTGACGAAATTGCAGCAGCCGCGGGCAAGGATCCGCTGGACCTGCGGCGGCAATTGATCACGACCAAACAGAAACCAGCCGGCGAGACCGACAACCCAGGAGATGCGCCCGTTAATGTTGACCGGCTACTCGGGGTCCTGAATCTCGTTGCCGAAAAATCAGAGTGGGGAAAGCCTCTGCCGGCGGGACGCGGTCGCGGCATCGCCGGCCTCTACGGCTTCGGCAGTTACGTGGCGCACGTCGCGGAAGTGACGGTCGCAAAAGACGGAACGCTGCACGTGGACCGGGTCGTCGTCGCGGTGGATTGCGGCCAGGTAATCAATCCGGATCTGGTGGCCGCGCAAATCGAAGGTGGCGTAGTTTTCGGGCTCACTTCAGCGCTGTACGACGAAATCACCATTCAGAACGGCCAGGTGCAGCAGACCAATTTCGACAACTATCCGATGCTGCGCATCGCGGACATGCCCAAAGTCGAAGTCCACCTGGTGCCTAGCCATGAATCGCCCGGAGGAATTGGCGAGCCCGGCGTGCCGTCCACCGCTCCCGCCGTCGCCAACGCGATTTTTGCCGCCACGGGCAAGCGCCTGAGGCGACTCCCGTTCCAAACAAAGGAGCTTGCGAAGTCGTAGCTCCAATTTGAAAATCGCGCGGACAAAATTCACTAACCGGTGCCCGAAAGGTCCGCGCCTTTCGCCTCACGCCCGCTGATCGTCACGATCACCACCAGCGCCGACACCAGCACCGCCGTGCACGCCAGCACCGGCGCGAAATTTCCGCCGAAGTAATGTTCCGCAATCTTGGACTGCACCACCGAATTTCGCGACGCAAGTAAATTCCCCAGCTGATACGCAAGTCCAGGAAACGTGCCGCGCACAGCCGGCGGGGAAAGCTCATTCAGGTGTGCCGGAATCACTCCCCACGCGCCCTGCACCATAAACTGCATCAGGAAGCTGCCGAACGCGAGCATCGACGCGGTGTGCGGGTAAACCCACAGCGGAATCATAGGAATTGTCAGCGCGGCGGAGATCACGATCGCCTTCCGCCGGCCCAGTCGCTCCGACCAAGAGCCGAAACAGATTCCGCCCAACAACGCGCCGAGGTTGTAAACAATCGCGACCACCCCCACCGTTGCCGGTGAGAAGCCGCGATTCTTTTGCAGAAACGTGGGATAAACATCCTGCGTGCCGTGGCTGTAGCTGTTGAACGCAAACATCAGCACAATCAAAAAAATAAAAGTGCCCAGGTACTTCACAAGATCTCTCCCCAGGTTTCGCTGCACTCCGACGGTTGCTCCGCGGCCCTGCTGCCAAGAGGGCGATTCTTCCACCTTGGTGCGAATGTAAATCACCAGAAATGCCGGCAGTGCGCCCACCACAAACATTCCACGCCAGCCGATAATGTGAAATAACGTGCCGTACAGCAGCGCCGCCAACAAGTAGCCCACCACATATCCTTCCTGTAGCAGCCCGGAGAAAAATCCGCGATTTTCGGGCGGCAGGGTTTCAAATGCCAGCGCCGCGCCAACGCCCCATTCGCCGCCCATCGCAATACCGAATAGCGCCCGCATGATCAGAAAAATATGTAGCGAGGGAGCGAACGCGGAAGCCAGCTCGAACAGCGAAAATGCGACGATGTTTATCATCAAGGCGGGCCGACGCCCGTAACGATCGGCGATCGTTCCAAAGAGAAGTGCACCGACAGGCCGCATGGCGAGCGTCAGGAAAACAGCCTCGAACACGCCAGAAACCTGTGCGTGGAATTCGGTGGCAATAGCGCTGACGCAGAAAGTCAGAATGAAGAAATCGAAAGCATCGAGCGACCACCCGAGGAAACAGGCGATGAAGGTATTGCGCTGCGCTGCGGTGAGGCGCCGGAAATGCCCTACAATCTCGATGATTTGCCCCCTCGCAGCGGCTCAGCCGCGTGTCAGACGCATCGCCAATCCTACGCACGCGAAATCTTGCGAACTCAGCGGCGTCGCGCTATTTGCGGAGATACGAGCGCGTCGCAGACTCGCGCCACCTGCGCCATTTCCGTCACATCGTGCACGCGAACAATGTGCGCTCCCTGCAGGATGCTCGCCGCAACCGTGGCTGCCGTGCCCCACATGCGATCCGCTCCGGTACCGGCGGGCAGTTCACTCGTGCCCAGCATCTTGGCGATGAAACTTTTCCGCGACGTGCCCACCAACAATGGATAACCCAAACGCACCAGCTCCGGCAAACGCTCCAGCAATTCGCAGTTCTGCTCGAAGCTTTTGCCGAAACCAATCCCCGGGTCCAGCACGATTTGCGATTTCGCCACTCCCGCTCGCCGCGCCAGCTTAACCGCATGGCCCAATCCCTTCGCAACGTCGCGCAGCACATCGCGCGCAAAAGGAGTTTTCTGCATCGTGCGCGGATTCCCGCGCATATGCATCAGTATGAGGGCCAACTTCCGCCGTCGTGCAATGTCCGCGATTCGTGGATCGTTGCGCAGCGCCGTCACATCATTCACAATCTCAGCGCCCGCTTCCGCCGCCGCTTCCACCACTTCTGACTTGCTGGTATCCACCGAAACGGGAATCCGAATCTTTCCTCGCAGCTTTTCAATTACCGGCAATACGCGCTGCATTTCCGTTTCTGCAGAAACCCCAAGCGATCCAGGCCGTGTGGATTCGCCGCCCACATCAATAATGTCCGCGCCGGCGGCCTCCATAGCCAATGCCTGCGCTACCGCCGCGTCAACATTCAGAAATAATCCGCCGTCGGAGAAACTGTCGGGCGTCACGTTCAGCACACCCATCACGAGTGTGCGCTTACCGAGAGCCAGTGTGCGCGCGGGCAGGCGCAGCTGAAAGTGTCGGCGGTGGAGCATCGCTCGCTATTGAATCATGGTTTTCGCAAAAGCCTAAGCCCGAGCGCGTGCGTCCAGATGGCGCGGAGACCTGTGAGCACAGCGGAAGGCGAGAATTACGGCGTCGCGGCTACGTAATAGGAAGCCCGATTTACCACTGTCGGATCGCCGTGATCAATCACTTCCACGCGCAACTGGTGCCAGCCAGGATGCGGTGGCGCGGCGGCGTTGTTCGCAGGAGCGAATCCCAGTGTGTACTCCGCGCGAATCTTCAGTGCGATCTGCCGGAACGTATCCGCAAGCGTTTCCGCCTCGCGCAGGAAATACAATTGACCCCCGGATCTTCGCGCCAATTCCGCAAGGTACAGCGTGTACGCGGGAATGCCCGACTCTTGTGCCGAGTAGGTGAGCAGCGTTTGGCTCGAATGCAATTGCACCCATGCCGGCGTCATGATTTTCGGACGGCTTTCGGTGGAAACAGCAAACACTTCAATATTTTCCGCGGCCAATGCTCGCGTCACGTCGTCAAATGTGAGCTGGTCGGCCGGCCATCCCGCGCGTGGCCCCGCGGTTTTGGGATCGAGCGTGAGGCCCAGCCCGCTATCCTGCCCATCGGTAAGTAACACGATCGCCTTGCGCCCGGTGTGCCCTGCGAACAGCTCGCGGGCCGTGAGAAACACTGCCTGGTAAATATTCGAACCGCCGGTATCCTCCAATAACGAGCGGGCGTCCACGCGCGCAACTGCCTTGCGAATCAGCCCCCAATCACCGGAAAAGGGAAGCTGGAGGTAAGTGTGCGCCGAAAAATCCACGATGGCGGTTCGATCGGAAGATGAAAGCGCGTCCACCAGCGCGCGCGCCGCGTTCCGCATTTCATCGGACTCGCGCAGAACACTTGGGCTCGCGTCAATCACGATTGCCACGCTGGCTGATTCCGTGGAAGCGTCAAAATACGTGAGCGGCTGTGGCACGCCGTCGTCAAAAACCCGGAAATCCGCAATCTGCAATCCGCGCACCGCCACGCCGTCCGCCCCGATCACGCCGCACGTCACCGGAACAATCTGCGTGACGACCGCAATCGCATGCGAATCAGCTGGGGTTCCGGTGCCGGCGGAGTCCTTCGCCCCAACTCCGTTCGGGGCCCCTCCCGCCCGAACCGCCTTCAACTCGCCGGTTACAGGATCACGCTTCCAGGAAACGTCCTCGTCCAGGCGCCGCGGCCGCGGAAGTTTTGTTTTTTGCTGAGCTTGCAGGGAAATCGCTGGAAAGACGATTGGAGAAGCCATCAGCGCCAAGGCCAACGCAAGACCACACGCCGCAAAGCGATGACCACGCCGATGCGCGAGCCTTTTGCGGACAATCCGGAATAGTGCCATCGCGCGGCTAATCGAGGTCGAAATCGCGCAGAGGTTTTTCGATCGGGCCGTCTTTCGCCTTTTTCAAACCCTCAGCGAATTTTCGCGCCAGTACGTCTTCCTTCGATTTCTCCGCTTCCACAGATGCGCGGAATTTCGCTTCCACCGCGTCTACCTGTTGCCGCAGCAGCGCAGCCGTGTCGTCCAGGTCCACCGAAGGCGGCGGCTTCGGCGGCGGGACGTGCGACAATACCACGCCAATCTCGCGATCCACCGTGAGCTTCGCCTGGCAGCACGGGCAACCAACCGTAAACGTGTCCAATGGTTTCTGAGTCATATGCGCATTTTACGCCAATTTTGGTGTATCAGATATTCCAGGTGAAACTCCTCACCCAGGCTTCATGGCCGCTTTCGTGCTAAAGGTTTAACTGTATCGGCCGATGTCTAGATTCCGTCGAGGTAGCGAACTGCGTAAAGTGCTTTGGATGCAACGAGCCGGCAGTTCATTGGCGATTGTTCGCAAACGGCACGGAATGTTTCGGGCGACATTTTCTTTGTCCTTACTCTAGGCTCTACCTAGCCACTGGTCGGGTGAACCCACATTGAGTGCACAAATCAAGATTGTTCCAACGCTTCGACCATCTCTACCAGAACTCCTCAAATCGGGGCCTGACCGCCGCAAACGCAAACGTGGCATGTTTTCCGTTCCGGTACAGATTCGCGGCGGAGTCGGAACACTTGAAGTCTTCGAGGATCTGGTCACCAGCCTTGACGTTTCGCGCGATGGCCTGCTGTTGTCCACCTCGCGCGGCGGATATTCAGTCGGCCAAAAGCTGCATGTCTCTTGCCCTTACTGGTGTGCACCCACTGCGATCAATGTTCCGCGCAATGCGCAAGTAATTCGCAACGTGCTTCTGCCAAACTACACCTACGCCCTCGCCCTCCAATTTATGCCGGGAATTTGCGAGGAGACTTCCTGGAATATTTCGGCTTCGCCGTATCCGAATCAGGTGCGTGTGCTCTGCGTCGAATCGGATTCAATTGCGTCGCGCGCGCTTTGCGCCATACTGGAAAAGGATGGTTACCATGTCGTGGCGGTCTCCACGGCGAAAGAGGCGCTCGACATTTTGAGCAGCGAGGCTCCCGACGTAATTCTTGCTGAAGCAGAGTGCCAGGGCCAGGAAATCTCCGGCAAGGATCTGTGCGCGATCGTCAAAACTTGCCCGCGCTTGCAGCACATTCCCGTGATTTTGCTTACCAGTTCTGCTTTGCCGTCCGATTACGCTACCAGCCATCAAATCGGCGCCGTTGTTTGCATGACGATTCCGTGCAGCCCGAACGCGTTCGCAGTGCCATCCATCTGGTTGCGGCCCCGCCCGCGCTCTGCTCGGTCTACAGTGCGCGCTTCAACGTGGCCGCCTTCGTGCGCACGTCCTAGTTGTGCATTCGTAGGCCTGTTCCGTGATCTCGCTCAGCGCAAAAAAAAGAACCTCGTCCCTTTCGAGACGAGGTTCCAAAAAATCCCATCATTGCTTAAACGAATCTACGCTGGAGCCGGTTTTTCACCCTTAGCCAGCCCCGGAATTGGCCGGGGTTCAGGCCGCAGTGAAAGCTGCGGCTCCTTGGTCGGCACGGGCGGCGCAGCGGGCGGAGGAGGCGGTATCTTCTCCGGTAGCGGCTTGCCTTCCATCAAGAGCTTCAATTCCACGGCATCCAAAACCTCGCGGTCCAGCAGGGCTTGCGCAATGCGCTCGAGCTTGTCGCGTTGCGTCTCCAAAATATTGCGCGCCTTGCTGTATCCATTCGTGACGATGCTGCGAACTTCTCCGTCAATCTTGATCGCGGTGTCTTCTGAATAGTCGCGGTGTTGTGCGATCTCCCGCCCCAGGAAAATCGCTTCTTCCTTCTTGCCGAAAGTCAGCGGTCCCAGAACGCTCATGCCCCATTCGCACACCATCTGCCGCGCGATTTCGGTGGCGCGTTCGATATCGTTACCCGCGCCGGTGGTGATGTGGTGCAAGAAGATTTCCTCGGCGGCGCGCCCACCCATCAGTACGGCCAGTTGCGCCTCCAGGAACTCCTTGGTGTAAGTGTGCTTGTCGTCAATCGGCAATTGCATAGTGACGCCCAGCGCCATGCCGCGCGGAATGATCGTCACCTTGTGCAGCGGATCAGCGCCCGGGGTCATCGCCGCCACCAGCGCGTGCCCCGCCTCGTGATACGCCGTATTGCGCTTTTCCTCGTCCGACAAAATCATGGATCTGCGCTCGACGCCCATCAGGACTTTGTCCTTGGACATCTCGAAATCCACCATTGCGACGAATTTGCGGTTCTGCCGTGCCGCCCACAGCGCGGATTCGTTCACCAGGTTCGCCAGATCAGCGCCCGAAAATCCTGGCGTGCCGCGCGCAATAACCGAAAGATCTACGTCCTCGGAAAGAGGTACTTTGCGCGTGTGCACGCGAAGAATTTCCTCGCGGCCCTTCACGTCAGGTCGCGGCACCACTACGCGCCGGTCAAAACGGCCGGGACGCAGCAACGCCGGGTCCAGCACATCAGGACGGTTCGTCGCGGCAATCAATATCACGCCTTCGTTCGATTCAAATCCGTCCATTTCCACGAGCAAAGCGTTCAAAGTCTGCTCGCGTTCGTCGTGACCGCCGCCCAGTCCCGCGCCGCGATGCCGTCCAACCGCGTCAATTTCATCTATGAAAATGATGCACGGCGCATTCTTCTTGCCCTGCTCGAACAAATCGCGCACGCGGCTCGCGCCTACGCCTACAAACATCTCAACGAAATCGGAACCCGAAATCGAAAAGAACGGCACATTCGCCTCGCCCGCAATCGCGCGCGCCAGCAAAGTCTTGCCCGTTCCCGGAGGTCCCACCAGCAGCACACCCTTCGGAATACGTCCACCGAGCTTTTGGAATTTCTGCGGATCCTTCAAGAAATCAATAATTTCGTACAGCTCTTCCTTCGGTTCATCAATTCCCGCCACGTCCTTAAACGTCGCCTTCTTCTGTTGCGCCGTCAACAAACGTGCGCGGGATTTCCCGAAGCTGAGCGCCTTGTTTCCGCCCGCTTGCATCTGCTTCATCATGAAGACCCAGAAAAGAACCAGCAGCAGCAGCGGGCCAAAATTCACCAGGAATGTCAGCCAGTCGGCGTTCTTCACTTCCTTATAGTTATAAATGACGTTATGGTCCTGCAGCACCTTCGTGACATCCGGAATGGCGGTGTTGGCGATGGTCACGCCACGGAATTTCCCGCCTTCGCGGTACTCGCCCTGCAATTCGGCGCTGTTCGGTGAAAGGTAGATCTGCACATCCTTGACGCCGTTGTTCTGCACCTTCGCCAGGAAATTCGTATAGTTGGGCTCGTCGTCGTGCGCGGACTGGCCCCCGGTCGAGGCCATTCTCCACAAAACCACCGCCAGCAAAATCATTAATAGCCAAAATAAAATCGTTCGGACCGTTGAATTCACCTTATTACCTCACCTGTTGCAGCCTAACCAAAATAATTGCGAAAAATAGATCCCGTCACAGCTTCAACAACTTAGATGCAAATCCCGACAAGACGTATTCAACTTAGTCGGTAGCTTTATGCGCTTTCTTCTTCAATCACAAATCCCATCCGCGTGTTTTCCTTCGCGCGGAATTCTTCGGCAGCCGGCATCCCCTGGGCCCAAATCACTCGCCCGCCACTTTCCAGCACCGGCCAGGCTGCACGTTCGCCACTTGGAACACGCCTGGTCAGGAACATGCTCTTCAGCTTCCGTTCATGGCGTCGGCCATGAGGCCGATAGGCGTCGCCAGGCCTCCAATTCCGCAGGATCAAAGGAGAGCGCAGGAGGTCTGCATCGAGGGCGTTGGCGTCCTTCTTAGTGTCGCTCTCCGTCACAGGCCAGTCAATCACTTTCAGCCGGAAGCACTTTCCTAGTTCCGGAATGGAAACAGTCTCCGTGCTGCGCAATGGAAGGCTCACAATATACTCGTACCCGCCAACTGGCTTTGTGGTTCCGTTGCTCGTGCGTTGCCCCCCAGCTTCTTTGCCGGAAAAAATCAGTTCGCCGAGACTTCGCCACACAATGATTCCGCCAGGAAGTTCCACTTGGTGGCCACTGCTGGATCTGGCTGCGAGGTGCATTACGTGCTCGACGTGGTTTGCACCCAATTCGCGACGGTCACCCCGCACCTCTTCATAAAGACGGCGAATCAGCCGTTCCGTAAGCACCCGCGATGGCCCGAATTCATTGCATTTCGGCGCCGTGCGATTTTGCCCATCAGAAATTTGCTGCGTGAGCGGCGTCAACATGTCATGTACCGCGACGCGAACCTCATCGCCGTCCCTACGCGCCAGAGCTTGGAATCGATCCTCGACGAGCGCATCCCAGAAATTTCCTTCTTCCCGCGCCAATCGGGCCAGCTCGCCCAGGTGTCCGACAATCTCAGCCGAAAAATCGCGCTCCAGCACCGGCAATAGCTGCTCGCGAATGTGTGCGCGCGTCCGCCGGATGTCTCGATTCGTGGAATCTTCCCTCCATGCCTGGTCGTTCGCACGCAGATATTCACGCAAAATTTCCCGGCGCGTGCCGAGCAGTGGCCGCACAACGGCCCCGGCAACTGGATAAATTCCTGCAAGGCCCGTTGGACCGGTTCCACGCATCAGGTGCGCCAGAAGCGTTTCGGCTTGATCATCCGCCGTATGTGCTACCGCGATGTGCGTGGCTTTCCCCTGACTAATCACGCGCTGGAAAAACGCATAGCGTAGCCGCCGCGCCGCATCTTCCTGGTTCCACCCTCGGCGCGCCGCTTCCACTCCTACAGCTTCACGCCCGGCCACGAATTCCAGATTGAAAGTATTCGCCAGTTCCGCGACGAAGGCAGCGTCTGCATCGGATTCGGCCCCGCGTAGCGCGTGATCGAAGTGCACAACCGTCAGCGTGATGCCCAATTCGTCCCGCAAACGATCGAGCAGCCGCAAAAGCGCCACCGAATCGGCGCCCCCTGAAACGGCGACGCCCACGCGATTTCCAGCGGCCAACATCCGCGAAGTTCGAATGTTTGCCAGTACGGATTGTTCGAGCGGGACTCGCATCGGCCGTTTTTCGTGCGCCCTCGGGATCAGGATATGGCCATGGTAACAGCGGGATTGGTTAGGGTCGAGGGTAGTACGAACGTGACAAGAAAAATCCACTTCGGAGACGCCGGAAAATCACAAACGATCGGTAATCTGCTGTGTGAAAAGATCTCGGCTGTAGGAAATGCGCCGGTCGAGCGCCACGGCAGCAAAATAAGAACAGCTCTGACGCTCGTGCTCGAGCCAAATGGAAAATCGTGGAGCTACCGGGCGCGAAACGCGATTCAGCACCGCCAGCAGGCCGTAATAAGTTCCTACGGCGCGAATTTCTGATTGATCGTCGCCGCGCTCTGGACACAATCGCACCAACTGCAGCAGGCGATTGAAATCATCAGCGCCGACTTCCTGATCCGCGATGCCGGTCACCTCGCGCACGCGATCCGACAGCACGATATTCTTGCTGGAAGCCAGGATCGAACGGCAATATGACACAAAGAACTGCAGGAAAATCGCCGCCGAAACTACGCAGATGAGCGCGGCAATCATCGAGCCCTCGCGACCAACCGTGCCGGCTCCAGCCGCGCGTCGTCTTGAACGTGCGTGAATGTGTAAGCCCACGCCAGCGGCAGCCACAATCCCACTAGCGGCGGAAACCAGCGCAGGAAGTTCGGTTCGAGGCCTGGAAAAAGATTGCGCAGGGCGTACGTGCAAGCATCGGCACTGAAATAAACCCCGAGCGCGAGAACCAGCTGAATCAACCGCGTCCTCGTTTCACGCAACTTCAATATGGCGCCCCACAGCAGGTAGGTCAGCACCACTCCCACGAAATAGAAATTCTGGCCGATCTCCACGACGAAATGGCTCGTCAGGTGCGTTCGATTTTGATGGACCACGGCATAGGAGAAAGCGGCGGTCAGAAGTATTAACATCACCGCAGCGGAGCGGATATAGCGGCTGACGCCCATCTCCGCGAACGTCTCCTGGTAAAATTTAATGATCACCCAGAACATTAAGACGTTCAGCAAGCTGTCGGTGTAGTAGTAGAAATAGACGTAGGTCGGAGAATCAAAGCCGAAGTGATGCACGCAATAATACAGTCCGCAAGTTACCAGGGCATCGCATAACATGTAGAAAGCAATGGGGAAATAACGAAAGGCTTGTTTGCGGGAAAGTAGATACACCACTACGCCGATTTCCGCGAGGAAACCCACCAACCACAGCATGTAATCGAGTGGTCCAAGCATTTCAAGTTCGCTTCCGGTGCTTGGCCACTCAGCTCCCCCCTTTTAGCGGGAGCTCCCTGGAACTAGTTCCAGGGTGTGGCCGGCACCGGGGCCGTTGTACTTGCCCAGGGAGTCGGCGGCACAGGAGCCGTTGTACTCGCCCAGGGAGTCGGCGGCACGGGAGCCGTTGTACTCGCCCAAGGAGTTGGCGGCACAGGAGCCGTCGTACTCGCAACTGTAATGCCCTTCAGACCGACGGCGCTGGCCAGAATCAACATGGCCAAAACCGTAGCAACTAACAACTTACTCATTGACCCCTCCGAGTAGGGAAACTACGCGGCGGAGTCTATAAGTGTTTAGTTGCCGTCAAGAGGTAAATTTTTAGAGCGTGTGCCTAAACGGTACACACCCCTCCCTCTCGACCAATCTGGAGCCTTTCTTAAACTTCGACGTCAGATTATCCGTTCGGAGTGTGTACGGTCAATGTTACCAAAGTACCAGAGATTCCGTACTTTTCCCGATTAGGAAAGGCGCTCTTACGAGCGCTATTCAAACGGTGCCTTCAAATCGGAGCGAACCGTGATTCAATTCCAAAGTACTAGCTTGGCACGTAAACCTACCCATTGCCGAACGGAACAGAACCTCGCAGCGTGCCGGAACTCATCCCGAAGAGCCGTCGAACGGCGGCACCGAATTCCCAAACGAGCAGCCTCGATTTCGACTCTTCCATCTTTTGCTGCTACGGCCAAAACTCTTCCCGCTATGGGCATACTCTGCTAACATACATGCGCAAGTAACTCGACAATTGAATCTGTGTGGAGCGACGCAACAATGGCACTAGCATGTGAAATGTGCGGCAAGAAGCCGCTATATGGCAACGCGATCAGCCACGCCCATAACGTCACGCGGCGCCGCTGGAATCCCAATCTACGGCGCGTCAAGGCCGTGATTAAAGGCGCTCGCAAGCACGTCCGCGTCTGCACCTCCTGCATCCGTTCTGGCCGCGTTCAAAAGGCCGCGTGAAGTCGGCTCTCCCCTGGAAGGAGTCCTGCTTGTCACGACGAATCTTCGCACTCGCACTGCTAGCCGCGGGTGTGTGCGTGGTCGGCTGCAAGAAGGAAACCGCGCCAGGCCCGGACGTCTGGGCCGTCGTGAATGGCAAGGAGATTCAACGCGCCGAGGTAGAGAAATACTTCCGGACGCGCGTTAACGCGGAGGGCCCCGCGCCATCGCAGGAAGAGGCGCTCTCGCTCAAGCTGAATATCCTCGATGAGCTTGTGAACAACGAAATTCTGCTCGAACGCGCCAACAAACTGAATCTGGTCGCCAGCGATGCGGAAGTAGAAGACAAATTCACCGAATCCAAGAGCCCTTTTACCGAGGAAGAATTTCAGAAAAAGCTCAAGGATTCTGAACTTACGGTGGACGATCTGAAAGGAGACATCCGGCGCCAGCTTTCCGTGCAGAAGCTCCTGAATAGGGAAGTGGTCGCGAAGATTTCGATCACCGACCAGGACGTGCTCGACTTCTACAACAAAAATCGCGCGCAATTCAATGTCGCGGAACTGCAGTTTCACATCGCGCAGATTGTTGTGACGCCGCACCCCGACGCTGCCGTGCACAACCGCAAGAACGACAAAGCCACCAGCGAGCCCGAAGCCAAGCGAAAAATCAGCCTCATCCAGCAAAAGCTTGCAAGCGGCGCTGATTTTTCCCTGCTCGCGATGGATTATTCCGAGGATTCCACGGCAGCGACCGGCGGCGATCTCGGTTTCGTGCCGGAATCTGCATTGAATCAATCCGACCCGCTTTTGAAGAAAACGGTTCTGGCAATGAGGCCCGGCGACGTCACCCAACCCATCGGAGTGAAAAACGGTGGATACCGCATTCTCAAGCTAATCGCCAAAGAGCCCGCCGGCCAGCGCGAGCTTTCCGATCCGCAAGTGCAACAGTCCATCCGCGACATGCTGCGCAACCGCAAAGAGCAGCTCTTGCGCTCAGCGTATATGATCGACGCGCGAGACGATTCGCATGTCACGAATTATCTGGCCAGGCAAATTCTGGAATCTGCAGGAAAGCTTCCCGCCTCAAAATAGGCCGCAAATCGCAATGACAATCCAGAGGTCCGCGAATCAGGTAATTCGGCGATTGCTGAGAATTAGCCGCGGCTAATGGTGTGCGCAAGAGGCCGACCCGGACGAACGATCCGGGCGATGAAAATTGCGATCAGTCCCGCGAGCGGGCTTAACAGCAGGACCGTGACGAATCCCTTCCAGAACGCGATGCCTTCCTTCTCCACCTTTTCCGCCGTCAGCGCGCAGGCCATCACCCAGACCAGCCCGACGATTGCGCATAACAGCCACGCTGCGGCCGTAGCAAAATGCACATGTAAAAACATTCCGAATCCCCCAAGTCTGCCTGTGCCTCTAGATTCGGGACCCCTGCCCGGATTGCAACCATTCTGACCGGACCAAGCGGGCCGACGAAGGCGCGAAAAACAAAAGGGAACTTAAGGGTTACTAGTAACGAGTCTGAAACGGTCGCTCAGCTCACGATGGCCACCACCTCTCCCGCATTCACGGTCTGGCCTTCGACGACGGACACCCCGTCAATCGTTCCGGATTTCGGCGTGCGGATCTCGTTCTGCATTTTCATCGCCTCTACCACCACCAGCCCTTGGCCCGCCCGAACCACATCGCCCGTCTTCACCAGCACGCGCACGATCTTCCCGGGCATGGGAGCCAGTACCTGCTGGCGGCCTTCTGCTTCGATGGCGCTACCTCGTTTGCGTCGCCATTCACGTTCGTCCGCAACCACGATCCTAAATTCCCGGCGGCCTGCGATCGCCCGCACCCCTGCACCAGAGCGCTCCACGCGCACTTCGAACGATTTTCCGCTTATCAGTATCGAATAGATTCCAGGCGACACCTCCGTCGCATCAGCTTCCAGACGTTGCCCGTCAATCGCCCAAACCGGACGCTCGCTCGTTCGCATCAGCTCCGCCTGAAGTTTTTTTCCGTCAATCTCAATCTGCAATTTCACGCTGGCTCCGCCTAGACTCACGCGATGTGGTCACAGCTCTGGCTCGCGATTCACTTGTTCCCGCCGGCTTTCTGCTTTCCACCGCGATTCTGCAATGGCGGGTGGCGCGGAAGCGTTCGAACCACTCGATTGCGACGTGTGGCACAGAAATGCGGCAATCGCTGCAGCTTGCTCGGCCTGGGCCTCTTGTTCGCTGCCGTCGCGACTATTTGTGGCAGGTTCGGCGCTCAGGAAATCGTCCAGCCAGCGCGTGTAGATCGCGCCACTCTGAAAATCGCTGCTGCTGAGGATGCTGCGAAAAAGCGAGACATTGGTTTTTATCCCGCTTGCATAATATTCCTGCAGAGCCCGGCTCATCCGCGCGATGGCTTCGTGGCGATCGCCGCCCCATGCAATCACCTTTCCCAACATCGGGTCGTACTCATTCGGCACGGTCCAGCCCGCGTAAATCCCCTCGTCCAACCGAATCCCGGGCCCATTCGGAACTCTGCAATCCGCGATTTTCCCGGGTGACGGGAAGAAATTATTGTCGGGGTCTTCGGCGTAGATGCGGCACTCGATGGCATGCCCGCGCAATTCAATGTCTTCCTGGCGAAAAGGCAAAGGCTCACCGGCAGCGATGCGCATTTGCAACTTCACCAGATCCAGCGACGTCACCATCTCCGTCACGGGATGTTCCACTTGCAGCCGCGTGTTCATCTCTAGAAAATAAAAATTCCGTTGCGAGTCCACTAGGAATTCCACGGTGCCCGCGTTCGTATAATTCCCGGCGCGCGCCAACTTCACCGCCGCTTCGCCCATGCCTTTTCGCAATTCCGGCGTCATAAACGGTGACGGCGCCTCCTCAATCACTTTCTGGTGCCGTCGTTGCACCGAACATTCGCGCTCTCCCAAATAAACAAAATGTCCGTAATGATCTGCCAGCACTTGAATCTCGATGTGCCGAGGGCGCTCCAAATATTTCTCCATGTACAGCCGCGCGTCGCCGAAGGCGTTCTGCGCTTCGGACGCCGCATCGCGCCAGGCGGACACAAGTTCGCTCTCGGCCGCCACGCTGCGCATTCCTTTGCCACCGCCGCCCGCCACCGCCTTCAAAATCACCGGGAAACCAATCTCCCCCGCAATTTTCGCCGCCTCGTCCGCATTATCGATCGGGTCCAGCGTGCCGGTTACGGTGGGTGCTCCCACATCCCGAGCGATGCGCCGCGCCGCGGTCTTCGAGCCCAGCTGCTCCATCGCGCTAGCCGACGGTCCAATGAAAGTAACGCCAGCATCCACACACGCGCGCGCTAGCGCGGGATTCTCCGCCAGAAAACCGTAGCCGGGATGAATTGCGTCGCACCCCGCACCGCGCGCGACGCCGAGAATCTTCTCAATCACTAAATAGCTCTCGCGCGAGGGCGCGGGACCAATCGGGTACGCCTCGTCCGCCAGCCGCACGTGAAGGGATGCGCGATCCACGTCGCTGTACACCGCGACGACTCTCACTCCCAGTTCTCGGCAAGCCCGCGCGATGCGTACGGCAATCTCGCCACGATTGGCAATCAATACCTTCGTGAACATTGCAGCACTCCGTGCAAACCCGGGATTCTAGCATCTTGGCTACTCGGCCGCCTGCAGCAGCAAGCCGAGCTCCAGGGCGAGTCTCAGCTCGTAAATCAGCCTCGGCGTGCCGCGGGCACTCCGAGTTTCTCACGCGACGCGACCCTAGTCCCCGTCGAAAAGCGCGAAAAAGCTATGAACCGCGAGTCCCAGCGAGAATCGTGGATGGCACCTGACAACCGTGCTTGCCTATTAGTCTCCGAACGGACCGGTTTCGCCGAGCAAAAGTGACGAAAGCCGCTGGTAGTGAAAGCCAAAAGTGCTTTGCAACGGTGAGTAGCGTCCGGCGCTGTCGGAACGGAAGTCAACAACAATCCTGCTTGAACGGAGAGATTAGGCGTGCAAGAAAAGATCCGGCTAAACCAGAAGTGTCTTCTTCTTAACTGTTATAGATCCACGGAGGAGGACTTGCGAAAAAGATGAAAGTGCTTAGGTGGAAAGAAATCACAACCTAATTTGGCTGTGTACTCGTGCTTGAGTTCGTAAAGGTTTCAACGGAATGGGACGGCACAGTTGCGGAAAAGGAGCCGGAAGAAACAGCTATTGCCGTTTGCTCGCTCAGACTTGCACTGCTAGAGGTGAGATACGGAGTAACTTTTGCACCCATCGTTGTCCCCACGGCGATCGTAACCGACACAGAGCTTCTGCCGTTGTTCACCGCCACGACAGTGCCGGAATTTCCAGCTGGGTTTGTGAACGCCGTGATGAGGAGAGACGTGGAGTTCGTGACAGACACCATGTGCCAGCCGGGTAAAACAAACCTGCTCCAATTGCCGATGGCGTAGGCCCGCTTGGCGATATTGTTGTTCTTATCCGTGAGCGCCTCATTGTCGTCAAAATCGCCATTGGCATCCAGTAGCCAGAATCCCCAGTAATTGACCCGCGCGTTGGTCAAATAGTAGTGAATCTGCGATGCGTAGTTGAGGGCGCTCGTGATCGTCCCGTCGTAAGGATTGGAATCCGAGACTTCAGTCTGCCACACGTGCTGCCCGGTATTATTCTTAAAGGTTAATGGACCGCTGGGCTGCGGGACTGCATACCCGTGAGAGGCGACGATGGCAACGTCCGCTGCGGTTGTGGCATCGTCCATGGGACCCGCAGCAATGTTAATTGTCCAAGGCGTGTCCTCAGCAACCATGACCTTTACGCTGGAATGGCCGGCCGTGTTGAGGGCTGAACGTAGGTAGGGGATATAGTCGTGCAGTTGCGTCGCTGTCCACACGCAGCTTGGATAATGAGTGTTCTCTTCCGGCTCATTCTGCGGACTGATCGCGTAAATTGGAACGTTGTAAGTACCTTTCATTAACGTCACAAAAGCGACCTGAATATTAGCCAGCTTTTTGTAATTCGTGGAATTGCCAATCATATTACCGCCCGACTGAAACGCGCCATTGTCCTTCATCGAGCCGGGAGGACTCAACTCACTTGCGAACACCCTCGCTCCCCTCGCCACTGCGGCTTGAGCCATGGAAAGGTCTGAACTGGCAATTGTCGGTCCAGAAGACACATTGACGCAGCTTCCGTTTCCGTTCGGAACTGTCGCCTGATCTGTCTGGCAATCCGTCAGGTCCGGATATATTTGCATCCTGTACCATTGAAGGGCCATCCCCGAAGAAGTGTAGAAAAAATTCATTTGCGCGGAATTTAGAGTTTGGACGACGCCAGCTCCCGCCGCACCGAACCCGTCAATTGTCTGCCGCGCGCTTGGCCAATTCACGGTAATTGTCTGAATTGGCTGGGCGCAGGAAACAGCCCCAGATGTCAAAAGGATAACCGGAAGCAAAAGGTATCGGCGCATCGTCACCTAACTGCCGCTGGCTGCCCGAAGGAATTGCGCGAAACACCCAGCTTCGTTCTCGTCACCGGCTGCGTTCCTCACTGTAGTGATCCCTCCATCATTGGGGTTCCCCTCGATTCATTCTGTCCGTGCATGTCCCCGAAACCTACTGTAACCGTTCCAGATGAGCCTTGCCAAAGAACTTCGCAGACGCATTCTGACGTCGAAGTCCTGCGGGCAAACGTCAACGCCACCGGCAAAAGGGCAGTTCCGACCCCTGCTATCCCCATCACCCTGTTCCGTTGACACCCATATGAGCCGCTGTTAGATTGCATACTTTGTGTTAATAGGGCGGCCCAATATAATTGCCGGTATAATTGTTAGGCGCGTTGTCTGGATGGCTTCCCTGGCAGTGATGCTCACGTCTGCCTCCGGTTGTGCCGTCAGCCAGAAAACCGTCGTCAAGCCGTCCCAAGTGCCAACACAGCTGCAGACCGCCACGAAAGAGCAGCTGCTCGATGCTTACGATCGCCAGGCGCAAGCAATCCAATCTCTAAACGCCGGCGTGACCATGAAACTCACGGCGGGCTCTGCATACTCCGGCGTAATCGAGCAATACCATGAAGTGAACGGTTTTATTCTGGCAGCCAGGCCCGCCAGCATTCGCGTGATCGGCCAAGCCCCGGTAGTTGGCAAAAATATTTTCGACATGGTCAGCGACGGTTCGACTTTCAGTATTTACATACCAGCGAAGAACAAATTCATCGTCGGCCCAGCCAATCTGGAGCGACGCGCCCAGAAACCGATCGAAAATCTCCGGCCGCAACATCTGCTGGACGCGCTCTTCTGGCCCGTCATCACCGAGGGCACGCCAGTTTTGTACGAAGAAGCGAACGAAGCAACATCGCGATTCTACATTTTAACAGTAGTGAGGTCGGTAGCGCCGCAATCGGCAGCCGGTTCTGGTGAACCGGCGACTAACTGGGAAATCGCGGGGAAGATATGGTTCGATCGCGCGGATCTGCGCGTCTCAAGGATTGAGAATTTTGCTTCCGGTGGTAAGGTGGCTTCGGACGTCGCGTATGCAAATTGGCAGACCACTGCTGCCGCCAGCTATCCGTGGCAGATCAACGTCACTCGGCCCAGCGACGACTATCAATTGCAGATTACAATCAAGAAGCTTACTGTGAACGAGACAATCGCTCCAGACCGCTTCTCCCTGCCGCAGCCGCCCGGCACGGATTTGGTCAACCTCGGCGAAAATAACGGGGCAGACTCTCATAAGGACTCTGGGCCTAATCCTAAGGAGCCGCAACACTAGCGCATTCAGAATTGCCTGAGCGCGCCAAAAATTTATGATTCGTTACATGATCACGCAAAACGTTCTGCACCGGCCGCTGCGCACCTTCATCACCGTGCTCGCCGTGGCTGTTGAGGTCACACTCGTCATCATCGTCGTGGGACTCACCAGCGGACTGCTCTCGGAATCAGCCAAACGCATCGAAGGGGTCGGCGCGGACATCATGGTTCAGCCGCCGCAGGCGTCATACTTGATGGCCTTTAGCGGCGCGCCCATGCCCATGGCGATCGGAACAAAGCTGGCGCAGCTCGAATATGTGCAGGCGGTCGCCCCCGTGCTGACGCAGTTCAATACCAGCGGCATCGAAATCGTTTATGGCATTGACCAGGAAAGCTTCCACGCTGTTACCGGTGGATTCGTTTTTCACGAAGGCCATGATTTGCAGGGGCCCAACGACATCCTCGTGGACGACGTCTATGCCAAGTCAAAGAAAATAAAGCTCGGCCAGGACGTGCGTCTTTT
This sequence comes from uncultured Acidobacteriota bacterium, assembly GCA_963710845.1. Taxonomy (GTDB): domain Bacteria; phylum Acidobacteriota; class Terriglobia; order Acidiferrales; family UBA7541; genus Palsa-295. Next base: position 242,046 of record CAVQBU010000019.1, read on the forward strand.
CGATCACGATTTTCATGCGGTGGGCATCGTCGAGCATGGCAAAGGCGCGCGCCTCTTCGTCTTCCTCTCCACGCTCCAGGAGATCGGGGGCTCGCACGATAAGGCTTCCGTCTTTTTCATCAAGTGTGATCGCACCGATCACACACCCGCAGTGACCGATGAAATCAAGGACCTTCTGCCTCGCTATGAGGTTCGCCCGCTCAGGGATCTCATGTCGCTGATGACATCCTCGAACCTTCCAGGTCTCGCCGCGTTCATCAACGTCATGATCGGAATCGCCGTGGTCATCGGCTTCCTGGTGATTTTTCTCTCGATGTACACCACTATCATCGAGCGCACTCGTGAAATCGGTGTCTTGAAAGCCTTGGGCGCGTCCAAGGGCTACATCGTTCGCATCGTTCTCAGCGAGACGACGTTGCTGTGCATCGGCGGAGCTGTGGCCGGCGTCGGACTCAGCTACCTTATGAGTGCTATCTTCATCAAGCTGTTCCCGACGCTCACGATCCTGATTACGCTAGTGTGGGTTCTGCGCGCTGGCCTCATCGCCATCGTCGGCGGCCTGCTTGGCGCCGCCTATCCTGCCTGGATGGCCAGCCGCAAAGATCCGGTCGAGGCTCTGGCTTACGAGTAACCTAATCTCACTCTTCCGCTGCGATTCAGGCTTCCGGGGAAATTCGCGCTTGCCTGTCCGCGCTAGGCAGAAATGCTAAAGCCGACTAGAATATTTCCATCCTCGGATTCGCTGTCGCTTTCAGGGGAGCGGTTGTTGGAGCCCATACTTCAGACTGAAAATCTGTGGAAGGTGTATCGCCAGGGCAAAGTGGAAGTTCCCGCTCTGCGCGGCGTCAGCATTGACATCTTTCCCGGAGAGTTCGTCTCCATCATGGGTCCTTCTGGATGCGGCAAATCAACCATGCTGCACGTGATTGGCGGCCTTGCGCAGGCTACCTCCGGACGCGTGCTTCTCGATGGCAACGATCTCACCACCATGAGCGATTCCGCGCGCACCCTGCTGCGCCGTCACAAAGTCGGCTTCGTCTTTCAGCGTTTTAATCTCCTCCCCACTCTCGATGCGTACCACAACATCACTCTAGCCCAACACATTCACGGGAATGGATTCGATCCGCATCGCTTCCAAGTCGTGGCTGATCTGCTCGGCCTAAGCAGTCGCCTGAAACACAAGCCTTCGGAGCTTTCCGGCGGCGAACAACAGCGTGTCGCGCTCGCTCGCGCCATCGTCAGCGAGCCAAAAATCGTTTTGGCCGATGAACCCACCGGCAACCTCGATACAAAAAGTTCCGAAGCTGTCCTCGGCCTGCTCCGCCAGCTCAATCAAGATCTCGGCCAAACCATCGTCATGATCACGCACAATCCCGAAGCGGCCGCCTACGGGCATCGCGTCCTGCACATGCGTGACGGCGAGGTTGTGGACGGTTCCTCGGTTCACTGATATGCGCACATTATGGCGAGGCATTGTTAGCACCATTTTCTGGTCCTATGAACGTGGCAGTTGGCCTTACGACCTGGCGGTAATCCTGATCATTATCTTCGTGCTGGTCACCCCCACTCGCTGGTTTCACGACCAACCCCAATCTACCGCTGCGTTTGCTTCCAAAGTGCAGTTGCAATCGGAAGACCCTGCCACTCAAACCCATACCTATCGCTTGGACGCCACCGCCCTCCCGGCCGAAAAGCGCGCAGCTCGCGCCACTCCCGAACTCGAGCGCGAAACCCACGATATCCTCGCTCGCACCGTTGACGAGCTAAAAGATCAGACTTTCCAGGTCGTGCATATCGAACCGGTGTCTGCACAAGACGGTTCGATCCTCTACTACGATGTAACCGTACACCCGTCCCCGCTAATGTAACTTTTTCTCCCGACCCCGCCGCCAGCCTGGAACCTGCCGAGCCTCCCACCGCGTCTAATCACATGTAGTATTATGAACGCCGCATTAACGCACCGGCCACTCACTGAGGGACATGATTTGATCGTAAAACGCTTTGTCTTGGGACTTGCGTTAGCTGCCATCGTTTCGACTGCATGCGTCCGAGCGTGGCCTGCCGCTGGTCAAAACCACAGCCCCGCCACACTGGAAGGCACTCTCCGGGACCTCGATCGCTCCGCAAAGGGTTTTCACAGCCTCTCGGCCGATGTCGAACGCACGAAGGTCACCGTCGTGGTCAACGATCGCTCCACCGAAACCGGCACCATCCTCGTTCACGATGACAAGATGCTTCTGGAAATGAAGCCCCCCGATGCTCGCACAATTTTGCGCACCGGCGACAATCTCTACATTTACAACCCGGGCCTGAAGCGCGTCGAAGAATACAATCTCGCGCAGCACCGCGCCCAGGTGGATCAATACTTGCTGCTGGGCTTCGGAATGCAAGGGAAGGAACTGCAGAAGTCGTACCTGGTGACGCTGCTCGGAGAACCTACGCTCGATGATAAAAAGACGGTCGAGCTGGAATTGACTCCGAAGTCACAGGAAGCCCGCAATCAAATTTCCAAGATTCAGATTTGGTTCGACGAGACTTCATGGCTTCCGGTGCAACAGCAATTCAACGAGACTGGTTCCGGGGATTACTTCGTCATCCGTTATTCCAAACTCGTCCGTAATCCCGACGTCGGCGATGCGCACTTCAAACCCCATTGGCCCAAGGGCACCGAGAAGGTCAAACCGCAGGGCTAGGCTTATTTCACTGCTTTTCGCTGTTTCTTTTCGCTTTGCCCGGCTGATTCGTGTTGCAGCAACGCGAGCTTGCGCTCCAGCCCCCAACGATAGCCGGCCAGATTGCCGTCCTCGCGCACCACGCGATGGCAAGGCACTACCACGGAGACAGGATTGGTCGCGCACGCTCGCGCCACCGCTCGAATCGCCGTCGGTTTCCCAATTGCGCGCGCCACCTGGCTGTACGTCCGCGTCGCGCCGTACGGAATCTTCCGCAATTCTTCCCACACCCGCCGCTGAAATGCTGTCGCCTGCACGTCTGTCGGTAGATCGAGGTTCGGTTCGAGCCCGCGCAAGTGCTTCAGTATTTTTCCCACCCATCCTTCCAGGCCATTCCTATCGCGCTGAATTTCCGCGCGCGGATATTCCTTCCGCAGCGACTCTGCCAGGGGGCCATCATCTTTCCCCAGATACAGCGCGCTGATCCCGCGGTCGGTCGCACCGACGAGCAGTCGTCCCAGTGGTGAACTCACAATCGTGTAATGAATCTTCATGCCCGCGCCGCCCTGCCTATAGGTAGCAGGCGTCATGCCCAATTGCGCCGGAGCGCGTTCGTACACTCGGCTGCTGGATCCAAATCCTGCGTCATACAGTGCTGTAGTCACGTCGTCTCCTTTTCTTAAGCTGGATTTCAGCCGCCGCATTCGCCGCGCATCCGCATACTGCCGCGGTGAAATTCCCATCACGCTGCGAAAAGCGCGTTCCAATTGATGTGTGCTCATCCTCTCAGCCGAACTCAGCGTGGCCAGCGTCATCCGTATCTCGCGCCCGTCCCCGTCCCCAGCCTTTCCGCCATCCGCGTCAATCTGTGCTTCGATTTCCCGGCACACTCTAGCCACCACCGCCGCGCGCGGGTCTCGCAAGCGCGCCAATCGGGGCCGGCATCTCAAACAAGCGCGGAATCCCCGCTGTTCCGCGGCTTCTGGCAGTGAAAAAAATTCCACTTGCTCGCGCCGCGGCTTGCGTGAAGCGCAAGACGGTCTGCAATAAATTCCCGTAGACCGCACTGCGTACACGAACGCGCCGTCCGCGCCGCGATCGCGTGTCTGCACTGCGTGCCAACGCTTCTCGTTCGGCCGCATCGTCTGCGACTCGTCAAAATTCGAATTAGAAGTTCTCGCCATCAGTTCAATCATTGTGAGCCTCACTATCGCATCCAAACTAGCGAAACCCAACTGAACCCGCTATCCGTTTCTCGCGCGCAAAATCAAACGCGAAATTTTACATTTGTCTCCACAATGTCAATGTGCCGCGGGCGAACACTCTTTCGCTTTCGTTTGTCTTTCGCGTTCAGCGAACAAACGACAAACCCGAAATCCTGGGCTTACCTCCCGCCCTCAGCCGCAACTCCCGCAATATCATAGGGTTCTGTGCCCCCAGGGGTATTGCATCTTAGGGCAACTCTTCATCACTTTACTTGACGCGGTTCCAGACTCCGCGCATATTCGCTATACTTGCTTGGGGGAAGTTTAGGCTGTTCTTGGGGGATAGTACATGGGGGCTGCTCCGGATTGGATGGGGCCGCGGTCGGTTGTGTCGCCGCTGCGTAAGGTTGAGAGCCACACCGTAAGTGTTCCATCTCCAAATGGGAAGCCTGGGCCACAGCGTTTCGCGCGAGTTCCCACGCACGCCATCGGCGTAGCGCGCGAACGCCGCAACAATCCGCGCGCATCGCTCTCGCTGCCGCTCCGTCTCACGCGTGTCGGCGATCACCTCGAACCCATTCCCGTCACGCTCGTAACCCGCAATATCAGCTCAAGTGGCGTTTATTTCCTCGCGCCTCGCGATTTTGAACCCGGCACGGCGATCGAACTCGAAGTCGCGCTCATCGAACGGCCCCTCGGCCAAGGCAGCGTGCAAATGTGCACCGCTGCGCACATCGTGCGCGCCGAAGAAGTGGATATGCCCGGCTGGCGCGGTTACGCCGCAACCTTCGACGATTTCGCCCTGCGCCGCGACGACATCGTCCCGCTGCGCTATCGCAGTCACTAGCTCCGGCCGAACAATTCAAATTTTTCGAGTGCCAGTCGCCCGGCATCCGTCCGCAACGACGCAATGTGTTTTCCGCGATCGAACTGAGAGCACTCAAAAATCTGCCGCGTCTCACACACCGTTTCCGCCATTTTTCCCAATCACTCAAGTCTGATACGATTCCTGCGCCTTGAAAATCGCACAGCTTCCGATCCGCGCGGTTCTATTTGATTGGGACGGCACCCTCCTGAATTCATACCAGGCCGACCTCCGCGCCTATCTCTCGATGTTTCATGCTCTGGGAATCAACTGGACCGAACGCGAACTCGCGCAACACTATTCCCCCAATTGGCTCCGCGTTTACCGCGCCGCTCAGCTCCCTCGCCCTAAATGGCTCGAAGCCGACCGCCTCTGGACTCGTGCCTACAAACTCGAAAACCCTCCGCTGCTCGCCGGCGCGCGCCGCGTCGTCCGGCTGCTCTCCCAAAGATTTGACCTCGGCATCGTCACCAGTGGGAATCGCCCGCGCGTTCGCCGCCAGCTCCGTGAGTTCGACCTCGCGAGCTATTTTTCCGCGTGCGTTTGCAGCGAAGACGCCGCGAAGAGAAAGCCGCATCCCGCCCCGCTGCAGTTGGCGCTCAAACGACTCCGACGTGATCCGCAGCATTGCGTGTACGTTGGCGATACCGCCGAAGACATCGAAATGGCCCGCCGCGCCGGCGTGCGCGCCATCGGCGTTCTCGGCCCATTTCCCACGGCCGCTCGCCTGCGCGCCGCCGAACCTGAAGTACTCCTGAACTCGGTTCAGGAGCTACCTAAGTATTTGCGCAGCATGTCGTAAAGTCGGCCGGTGCCCCGTGGCATGCGGCGCTTTGCCAGATTGTGTGTGCTTGATGGTGCGGAGATTATCGCTTGGGAGAAGCCATTGGAACGCTCGACGACGAGCCTGAATCTGCCCCGGGCGAAGCCGTAGTTCCACCGCTGGGTTCAGCTGCTGCCGTCCGCAGTTTGAAGTCAGTCGAATGAACGACCAGCCGCAACGGCATATCTTCGTTCCCCTCGCTTTTGAAATAATCATCGGATCGCGTGTAAGTCGGCAGCCAATATTTGCTCTGGAAATTTTCGCGGTAGGTTTCGAACATCGTGAACGGCAGCGCCGTGCCATTCCCCTCAAGCTCGCTCACGAATTTCCCGTAGCTCTTCACGATCGCGAAATCATGATCGTCAATCCAGATCACGCCCTCAAAGTATCGTTTCTTGCGGCTCAAGGTCTTCGGCTTCACCTGGAAAATATAAGTGTTCAGCTGGTCCAGCTTTTCCTGGCCCGCATATTTGAAGCTGTAATTCTCGATCTCAGCCGCTGTCAGTGGAAATTCCGGCATGCTGGCAATCACTCGCACGTCCTCCAGCGAAAAATGCATCAATTTCAGGCTGGATTCCGCTGGTTTCGTCACCCGCAGGTATCGCAGGCCATCTGCCTTCACATACGTTTCGGCGGTCACGCTGAATTTGCCGCCCGGATCGCTCAGTTCGTCCAGGCGGATGGATTGCGTGAAATCGTATGTGTCGTACGCCTTCTTCATCACATCTTCATTCGCCGCAAATTTATGAATGATCTCTTCGACAGGCAAAGGCGGCGGCCCCGGGTGTGGCTCGGCTGGAATGCGCTCCACTTTGAACGTCGGCGGCGGCGCCTGCGGCCCCGGATCTTGCGCGCGAACCACCGTGGCGGAGAACAACAACCCCGCGACGCCGACAAGGATCACGCCGGTTATTCGGCACCGCACGGCTAAGCGAAAATTTCGTCGAATTTTGGGTAGTTCCATCATCAATCTTTGGATGCAAACCCGTCGCTCTGCGTCTAACCTTGGCCGTACTTCGCGAGCGCCGCCGTACATGCCCCTCGCTATCCTCGAACATTTTATCGTGGTCCCTCCAAATATCGCAGCGGCATCGGCGCCCAAGCAACCGGGACAAAAATCACGACCTGCGCCTGCCGCGCCTCTGTTAAAATCACGCGTTTGCGGATTGCGCTTCCGCACAGTCCATGGCCGATACGCCGCAATCCCGAGAGTCCCGTCGTTATTTCGTCAGCGGAATCGTGCAGGGTGTCGGCTACAGATATTTCGCCATGCGCATGGCGCAACGCCTTGGTCTGAGCGGCTATGCGCGTAACTTGCCCGATGGCCGCGTCGAGGTTTACGCCGCCGGCAGCGCTTCCAAACTTGCCGAATTTCGCGTGGAGCTGGAGCGCGGACCTCAGGGCGCCTCCGTCGCGGGCGTAGCCGAAGAAGAAGCGCCGCTAAATCCGGAATTCGTAAAGGGATTTTCGATCGAGTATTGACGCGCAATCATCAAGGATCGTCGTCGCGCGAATAATTTGCTGAGTCTGCCCGAGATCGCATTACCAAACGAAGGAGAAGAATGACCGACCTGAAAGCTCTGATCCGCGAAATCCCCGACTGTCCCAAGCCAGGCATCCTATTCTACGACCTCACCACGTTGCTCAAAGACCCTACCGGCTTCCATTCGCTCGTTGATCAGCTCTGCGAACAATACAACGGCACCACAGTGGACATCGTCGCCGGCATCGAAGCCCGCGGATTTATTTTCGCCCCCGCACTGGCCTATCGTCTGGGTGCCGGTTTCGTTCCTGTGCGCAAACCAAAAAAGCTCCCCGGAAAAACCACCTCGGTCACCTACCAGCTCGAATACGGCACCGACCAGCTCGAATTGCACCAGGACGCAATCAAGCCCGGCCAGACCGTCCTGCTTTGCGACGACCTCCTCGCCACTGGCGGCACTGCGGCAGCCACGATCAAGCTGATCGAGCAACTCGGTGGCAAAGTTGCCGGCGCAGCCTTCGCCGTCGAACTAACGTTCCTCAACGGTCGCGCCAAGCTCCCCGGCATCCGCGTATTTTCGCTGCTGAAGTATGACAAATAGAAACACACCGTCCGACGAATAGCGGATTGCGAATCGAACGCCGACCAGGCCGAAGATACCGAGCAGTTATCTCTTGAAGGTTTTATCTGTGTTCATCTGCGTTCATCTGTGGTGCTTTCGACTTGCTCCCGCCGCGCTGCCGCACCACCTCAAATAACATCACCCCAGCTGCCACCGAAACGTTGAGCGACCGTACCGGCCCCGCCGTAGGCAGCGAAACTAGAAAATCGCAACGCTTCCGCGTCAACTCATGCAGCCCTTCGCCTTCGCTTCCCAGCACGATTCCGATCGATCCCTTCAGATCCACTTCCGTATAACTTTTCTCCGCGCGCTCATCCAACCCCACCAACCAATAACCCGCCTCCTTCATCTCCTCCATCGCGCGCGCCAGATTTTTCACCCGCGCAATCGGCAGATGCGCCAGCGCTCCAGCCGACGCGCGCTCCACCGTATCCGTCAAGCCCGCCGCTCGCCGCTCAGGAATCACGACGCCATTCGCGCCCGCAGCCAGCGCTGTGCGCACAATCGCCCCGAGATTATGCGGATCTTCAATACCATCGAGCAGCACCAACAATCCCTGCGGAATCTGCGCGGCGAGCAAATCTTCCAGCCCCATCGCCGGTTTCGCCGCGCCCAGCGCCGCCACTCCCTGATGCTCGCGCGACCCCACCAGCCGGTCAATCTGCACGCGATCTTCAAACCGCACCGGCACGCCCTTGGCCTTCGCCAGTTGCACCACGGCCTCAACGCGCTCTCCGTGCCGCCCGCGCGCGATAACGATGCGGTCCAGCGCCCGACCCGCCGCCAGCGCCTCCTCCACCGCATGAAATCCCGTAAGCCAGTTCATTGCCATCCCGTTTGAGCTGATTCTCTGACGATGGGCTGAGCCTCGTCATCCTGAGGCCGGCGCCTTTGCCTCACGCCGGTCGAAGGATCTCTCTCGCCGTCTCGCGCCATCACGGTGTACTCTGCAATCGGCGTATACCCCAACGGAGTGGGGCCTCGCCGTGGTGAACTCAACCTTCCAACGTCGCAATTGTGTGCGCCGCAATCGCCTCGCCGCGCCCGATCTCGCCCGTGCCTTCATTCGTCTTCGCTTTCAGATTGATCTGCTCTTCCGCAATCCCCAACGATTTCGCCAACGCCGCACGCATGGCAGGGAAGTGCGGCCCCAATTTCGGCCGCTCGCAAATTACCACCGCGTCCAGATGGCTGATCCGCAACTTCCGCTCATCAAGCAGCTTCCGCGTGTGCTCCAGAAACAAAAGACTCGCCGCGCCCTTCCACTTCGGATCCGTATCCGGGAAATGCGTCCCAATATCTCCAAGACTCGCCGCCCCCAGCAACGCGTCGCACAAAGCATGCGCCAGTACATCGCCATCGGAATGTCCCACCGAGCCTTTATCGAACGGCACCTCAATTCCACCAATCATCAGCTTTCGCCCCGCCGCGAGACGGTGCAAATCGTATCCAATCCCCGAACGCGCGCTCGATTGTGTTGTGTCAGAGCGATGTCGCAGCAGGCGATCGATAGTCCATACCCATGCGAACAAAACGATCACAGCTACTAGGGGGGCAAAATCTAGCATCCGGTCGGCCCTTGATTCCCCATTTCTAATGTTCAACTTCGCCCAGAGTAGGGCAAGGCCAACCATGAGCCCCCAGAAGGAGATGATGCGAAGCTTTTCCCGAGAGGTCACGATTGTTTCGTACTCCGTTCCTGCTCGAGATAAAACCGCGCCAAATCCATATCCGCCGGCCGCGTAATCTTAAAATTCCGCTCCGAACCCAGCACTACAAACACTTCGTGCCCGAATCGTTCCACCAACGCCGACTCATCCGACGACAGCACCCCATCCGTCTGCGCCTTGCGAAATGCATCCCGTAGTAGCGCGTAGGAAAACACCTGCGGCGTCTGTGCCAGCACGATCCGTTCGCGCGGAATGGTCGTCGTGATCAGCGCCATATCTTCCGGCAAAGTCGCGCGCTTCACTTCTTTCACGGTATCAATCGCCGGAATGCCCAGGATCGCCGCGCCACGCTTGCGCGCCTCTGCAATCACCCGATCGAGCTGCGCCGGAGTCACAAACGGCCGCACCGCGTCGTGCACCAGCACCACTTCCGTCGCGGGGTCCACCTGCGCCAGCGCGTTCGCCACAGACTGCTGCCGCGTATCGCCGCCGTGCACCACCCGCGCCGGCCTGCCCAACGCCGCCTTCGCAACCTTGTCCTGCAGAGACACCACATCGTCCGCGCGTGTCGAAAGAAAAAAATCAGTGATGGCACTGCAGGCGGCCAACCGGCGCAACGTGAAAATCACCAGTGGCATTCCGTCCAGTTCAAGGAACTGCTTCGGCATTTCGGCGCCCATGCGGGTGCCCAGACCTGCGGCGGGAATGATTGCTGCGACTCGGCTCATAAAAGGGAAAACAGTCTATCGCAATAAAGCGGCCGAGCACAGGCACTCTTGCTTTCGCGGGGGTAACTCAGCTACGGCGGGATTAACAAGCACAGCGGCACGCGAACGCCAAGCATTCGTAGCGGCGCACTTCAAGCGCCATTGCTGAAACATCGCGGATCGTCCGCGATCCGAATTCTGCAGCCGCTAGCCTCTGCCAGTTTCAGGATAAAGCGGCCGTGCCGGCCGCTCGCCCCCAGGTGTAGCCCCTTCATTCGTCCGAGGTGCCGACGGAGGTTCAGTATGCGGTGCGTTCGAAGTTGTCGCGCGAGGAATTTGCTGCTCGCCGCGTTCATCGTACCGTCCGAAGATCATTTTCCCGGCCGTCGTCTGATGAACCGAAGTTACGGTGATATCGATGGTCTTGTTAATCATCTTGCGTGCGCCGTCCACCACCACCATGGTCCCGTCATCCAGATACGCCACGCCTTGGTTGTATTCTTTTCCTTCGCGCAAAATAAATACGCGCATCGTCTCACCGGGTAGCACCACCGGCTTCAACGCATTCGCCAGCTGATTCACATTCAAAATCTCGATCCCCTGCAGCGCCGCAACCTTATTCAAATTGAAATCGTTGGTCACGATCTTCGCGTCGTAGCGCTTTGCGAGTTCAATTAGCTTCAGGTCCACTTCCGGAATCTGCAGAAAATCGTCATCAGCGATTTGCACCTCCAGGTGCGCCATCTTCTGAATCCGTTGCAGCACTTCTAACCCGCGCCGTCCGCGCTGCCGCTTCAACGGATCCGCTGAATCCGCCACCAATTGCAATTCATGCAGCACAAACTGCGGAATAATCACCGTGCCATCCAAAAATTGCGCGTCCGCAATATCCGCTACGCGCCCATCAATAATCACGCTGGTATCCAGCACCTTGAACGAGTGCTTCAAGCTGCGTTCGCTGCCGAACAATCCACCCAGTGCCTGCAGATTGAGCATGTCGCCCTTATTCGCGCCCAGAATCAACCCGATATAAGCCATGACCAGAAATGCCGCCAGGCTGAAAAACGACCGCGTGCTCTCCGGCATGATCGTATGCGTCAAAATCAGCGACGTCAGGTAGGCGCCCAACAACCCCAGGATCGACCCCACCGCCGCGCCAATCAACCGCCGCAAACTGGCGTGCCGCAGCCTCAGCTCGAATAAAATCACCGCCAACCCGAACAAAAATCCCGTCGCCGCGCCAGAAAGAGGCGTCACGCTGAACGGCCGGAAATGAAAGCCCGCCGCGACGCACACGGCCATGAACACCAGCCGTATCCCCAGCATGTCCCAAAACGTGCCGACGTGATCGTGTCCGTTACGCGAGGAAGGAGATGCCTGTTTGGGGGAATTTTCAGGCGCTGCTACAACGACGGGAGGGCGAATCTGAGACCCAGGGTTCCTCTGCATGTTTCCCACCTTATAAATATGAATAAGACGAATCGCGCCTCTTAGTTCGTCTCGAGCTGTTTTTCCGGCCTATCAGATTTGGAGCGCCCCGCCGGGATGATCAGACCTGCTTTATGAAATCCTTATGAATCCAGCAGTATAGCACCGTGCAGGAAGCCTCCGTCAACGAGCTCTGTTCGCGCCATGTAACCCCGCCGGGCAGAGCCCGGTTATTAAATTTAGACTATTGCACGAACAGACGGATAGGCTCCGCTACGAACCGTGCGGCAAGTCTCGGAACAACGGCGTCCCGAGCGAGCGGGACGGTACCGTACCGTACAAACCGCGTGAGAGACGATCACAGCCCGGCGCTACTTATTTGATTTGTGCAACGCGTCCTTCAGTGGGGAACTTCTGGAATTGCAAAGCGTCATGCCCCGGCACCACGCGGTCCGGCGACCCCGCAAGCTCAATCATCCGCGCTTGCGCTGCAATATTGGCCGCATGATCGGCATCACTGAACGTAGCGCTAGCCAAATGAGAAGAAAGGTTAAGATAAAAATAACAATTGTCCGAAGCCAGCACGAATGTCGGATTCCCCGCCACCCTAAGATACTGCGAGGCATAAGTGTGGCGCGCACCAGTGTAAGCGCGAATCCCCGGAAAAATTTCCACGTTATCGCCATCCACCAGACGAATGCGCCCCTCGGTGTTCAGCTGCACCAGTTCCTGAGCGTCCGCCGGATCAATTCCGCCATGGTCTCCGCCCGGCTGCCAGGCGTCCATCGTGTAGTAGCGATATTCCTCTTTCTGAATCCATACGTTCGCCCTCGGAAAGAGGTCGAGTCCGCCCATGTGGTCCCAATGCGCATGGCTGATCACGATGTCCGTGACCTCTTCCGGCTTCACGCCTGCAGTTTCGACTGCCTTATCCGGCCGCACATAATCCTTCATCGGAAAATCTTTCAGAAATGTATCCCGATGAAAACCGCTGTCGAAAAGAATCGTGCGACCTCCGCCCCTGATCAACCAAACCACCATCGCAATCTCGCCTTTCTGATCCTTAGGGCCTCCGACTACCAGTTCGGACACCGGCACGTCCGGCACGCTCGCGTAACGTATCGCGTGAATCGAATACTCCGGCGTCGCAGGCGCTCCCAGCAACGCAGCGACCATCACCACGATCAAAAAAGGTTTCATGTCGGCTCGATGATACGAAGAACTGCGCGGACTTCAAGAGGGAAATCAGCAATCAAACGTAGAACTTCGGCACGCGCCGACCCAGCGCGCACAACAAATCAGACGTCACCGTCCCGATCTCATGTGCCACTTCGGAAACTTCAATCGCCGCGTCGCCGTCCTTTCCGTAAATTGTCACCACGTCGCCCAGCACCGCTTCCGGCACGTCGGTCAAATCGAGCGTCGTCAAATCCATTGAAATCGTTCCCACCAACGGCACGCGCTTCCCGCGCACCAGCGCCCATCCGCGGTTTGTCCGCGCGCGCACCACGCCGTCGGCATAACCCGCGTTGATGACTGCAATGCGCGACGGTCGCTTCGTAACGAATCGCGCCGCGTAGCCCACTCCCTCTCCCGTCGCCACTTTACGCAGCGAAATGATGCGCGCCCGCAGTGAAAGGCACGGCTGTAGTGCCACCTGGCCCATCACTTCCTGTTTTTTCTGCGGCGGGTCAAACGACTGGTAATACCCGTAAAGAATCGCTCCGGGACGAACCATGTCCGCCCACGTGCTCGGCCGCGCGCAAATCGCGCCGCTGTTCGCCATGTGCACGATCCCTGGCGAGACGCCCAGCGCGCGCAAACGGTCCAGACACGCCAGAAAAACTTTCTCCTGGTCGTTCGTCTGCTGCGCCGTGAAATCTTCCGCGGAGGCGAAATGCGTGAACGTTCCTTCCAGCTCGATGTGCTTGCACGCGGCCAGCGTTCGCGCGAAGCTGTCCACTTCATCCGCGCCAATCCCCAGCCTGTTCATGCCCGTATTAATTTTCAGATGAAATCGCACCCGCGATTTTCCGCCCGCCGCCTTCGCGGTACGCTCTAGATGGCCCAGATCGTCCACGCGGGTAACCGTGGGCGTCAGATTATTCTGGATCAGCCGCTTTTCTTCTCCCGGCCAGAATCCCGTCAATATAAGAATCCGTTTGCGAATCCCCGCCTCGCGCAGTTCCACGCCTTCATTCGCGCAGGTTACCCCGAACCACTCCGTCCCAGCCTTCTGCAGCGCCTTCGCCACCGGCACCGCGCCCAGCCCGTAGGCGTTCGACTTCACCACCGCCAGAATTTTTCGCGACGCTCCCACGTGTTTGCGAATCGTGCGTAGGTTGTGCAGGATGGCCCGGAGCGAAATTTCGGCCCACACCGGACGTCCTGCAAACTTTATTGTTTTCGTCATCGTCATTTAGAATGCCAGACTCCCCGCCGCGCACGCGAACGAATTTGCCATTCGCAATTCGCTTCGCGCCGTTTAGGTAAACATCCTGATTGGATTCTTGCAGGATGTCTGCCAACGGCGGGTATGCCCGCAGCCTTCGAGCGCGTTCATCGTAAGCAGCAGATTAAAATAGGGTTACGGAGATACCGCTACAGCTATAGGGGGTCTTTCAGGAGGACCACACCTCAAAATTTGCAGCCATTCCGACACGCGCGTGGGTCCGCGCGCACAATCCAACCGACCGTTACTCCTCCGGCCCGCCCCCCGCGCTCCACGCATCCGGCGCCGCCTCTTCAAATCGCGTATGCCGCGCCAGAAAAACAAAATTCAAATTCCCCGTGGGACCATTGCGCTGCTTGGCGATGATCAGTTCCGCCTTCGCGCGATCTTCATCCGGCAAATCCGTCTTATAAAAATTCGGCCGGTTGATGAACAACACCACGTCCGCATCCTGCTCAATCGCGCCCGACTCGCGCAGGTCCGCCAATTGCGGCTTTCGGTCTTCCCGCTCCGGCGCGCGCGTCAACTGGCTCAGCACCACGATCGGCACCTTCAATTCCTTCGCCAAGCCTTTCAGCGCGCGCGACATTCCCGAAACCTCTTCCTGCCGGTTGCTCTGCCGCCCCATATTCGTAGGCACCACCAGTTGCAAATAATCCACGATGATCAATGAAAGCCCGCGATCGCGTTTCAGCCGCCGCGCCTTTGCGCCCATTTCCATAACCGTCGAAGAAGCCGAATCATCAATCCACAGCGGCGCCTCCGCCAGATTCGTCAGCGCTCCAGTCACTTTCCCCCAGTCGTCGCGGTTCATGTGCCCGGTGCGGAATTTGTGCGCGTCAACGCGTGCTTCCGATGCCAGCAGGCGGAGCAGCAACGATTCCTTCGACATTTCCAAGCTGAATATCGCCACCGGCTCGCGATGCCGCACCGCCACATTCTCCGCGATATTCAGCGCCAGCGCCGTTTTCCCCATCGAAGGCCGCGCCGCCAGAATGATCAGCTCCGAAGGCTGCAGGCCGGCGGTTTCATTGTCGAGGTTCGCGTAGCCCGTAGCCAGGCCGGTAATCCGCCGCCCTTCGCTGAATATTTTTTCCAGCCGCTCGAAATTATCTCGAACCAGTTCTTTGACGCCGATCAGCCCGGCCTTTACCCGGTCTTCCGCTAGCTGAAAAATCACCGACTCCGCGCGGTCCAGAATCACATCCGCATCGTCACCTGCCGCCAGCGCCTGCTCTTGAATCGCCGACGCCGAAAATATCAGGTTGCGCAGCACCGACTTCTCTTTCACAATCCGCGCGTAATGCTCCACGTTGGTGATGCGCGGCAGCCCGTCCGCCAGTTGCGATAGATAAGCAATACCGCCCGCAGCTTCCAGCTCGCCGCGTCGCGACAGGTCTTCCATCAACGTCACAATATCAATCGCCTGCTGCTTTTCTCCCAACTGCACCATGCGCTCAAAAATCTGCCGGTGCTGCGGCAGAAAGAAATCATCCGACCGCACCTTCTCGATCGCCGCATTCAGCGCGTGGTTATCCAGCAGTATCGCGCCGAGAATGCTGCGCTCTGCCTCCAGATTGTGCGGTAAAGGTCGTTCCAGTGTGGCGTCGCCTGGCATGGTCTGTGTTTGTGCTCGAATGTTATGGCGGCAAACTTACGACTGCAATCTTACGCCCGGTTGCACTCCGCGACAACCGTACCACCCTGTGCAATAAATCGGAAAAGTGGAAAAACCTCGGCGCAAAAAAAAGGCGTCCCGAGTTTCGAGACGCCCAATCCTCTAGGCATTCCTAAAATCTACCAGCCCGCGACAGCGCAAGGCGTAAAACGAAAGCGCCTTACTCTTCCTTCTTCACGGCAACCTTCACATTCACGATCACTTCGCGATGCAGCTTCACCGGAACTTCATACTCGCCCATCACCTTGATCGGCTCGGCCAGCACAATCTTCTTCCGGTCAATCTCAAAGCCCTTAGCCGCCAGCGCCTCGGCCACATCCAGCGACGTCACCGACCCGAACAACTGGTCGTTCTCGCCAGCCTTACGCGTGAATTCCAACGAAACGGCCGCGAGCTGCTCGCCCTGCTTCTGCGCCGCATCCTTCTCCGTGGCTTCCTTCTTCGCGAAGTGCGCCCGCATCCGCTCCAGCCGCTTCAGGTTTCCGGCCGTAGCTTCCAGCCCCAGCTTCCGCGGCAACAGAAAATTGCGCGCGTAGCCCTCGGCAACTTCCACCAACTCGCCGCGGTTTCCCAGCTTTTCCACATCTTCCTGCAAAATGATTTGCATTGTATGCCGACCTCGAATCCTCTAAACGTAGCGCCGGCTTCTCGCCGGCACATTTTGTTCCTTGCCTGGTTGCTACAGCGAACTACAATTCCGCCGCGAACGGCAGCAACGCAATATTCTGCGCCCGCTTGATCGCCACGGTCAGCCAACGCTGGTGCCGCGAACACGTTCCCGTCATGCGCCGAGGCAGAATCTTCCCGCGCTCCTGAATGAACGGCGCCAAAATCTCGGCTTTCTTGTAATCAATGAAGTCGGCCTTGTCCACGCAGAAGCGGCAAACCTTCTTCTTACGCACGAAATTCCGCTTCCCGCGCTTCGCTGGTCCGCCAGGCCGTCCTCCGCCTGGACCTCCGGGTCCGCCGCCCGGTCCCGAAGACCGCATCCCTCCTGACGAGGGGCCGTGCGATTGCTGCTGTGGTGCGTTTTCTTCTGCCATTCAAGTCTCCTGACTAATTTCCCGTCTCTAATTCAAATCTCGAATCTTAGATCTAATTTCGGAACGGCACGGCTTCAGCCGTGCCGAAGATCACCGAAAAGCTCCGGGCTTCAGCCCCTGAAGCCGATTTCGCTTCAGTCGGCCCAAACCGCTTTTACGCTGTCGGCGCAGACTGCTCGGTCGGTGGCGCGATTGGCGCAACAGGAGCCGCCGGCGCAGTCACCGCCTTACGCGGACGGCGCGCCGCACGACGTTCGCGGTGCCGCTTCAACTTTTCCTGCCGCTTCAATTCTTCATCCAGCCGCACGGTCAAGTACTTGATCACCGGATCCGCCACCTTCAACCGGCGCTCCAGCTCCTTCACCACTTCGCCGTGAGTGGTTTTGATGACCATGTACACGAAGTATCCCTCGTGCAGTTTCTGCACGCGGTACGCCATGCGCTTCCGGCCCCACTTGGCGACCGACTCGATCTTCGAGCCCTTCTCCGCCGCCGTGCTTTCCAAGGTCGCAATCACCTTGTCAATGTCCGCTTCCGGCGTATCCGGCCGGCAAATAAAAATCAGATCGTACTGACGCTCTTCCATATGTCCTCGATTCCTCGTCTTCTCTTTCCTAAATTCTTCTTAACTAACTCCCGAGACCTAAAACGAACAACAGTTCACTCCGAATCTTCTTCGCCAACTTCAACGCGCCGGTTGAACTTCGCCATCGCCTTCCCAGCGCCCTCAGCCACAATCAACTCCACGGCTTCAGCAGCATCCACTACCATCTGCGCCGCGATCTCGCGCTCCGGCTTCCGCATCGTCGCCAGCACGTATTCCGCCATGCCCTCCAGCGGATATTCCGGCTTCACTCCCAGCCGCACACGAATAAATTCATTCGACCCGATCGCCGCAATGACCGACTTCAATCCGTTGTGCCCGCCGGCGCTGCCTCGTTCCCGAATCCGCAGCATGCCCCACGGTATTGCCGCCTCATCGCTCAACACGATCATTTCAGCGGCCTTGCACTCGTACCGCTCCAGCAGAATCCGCACCGCCGTGCCGCTCAGATTCATCATCGTCTGCGGCTTGGCCAGCACCACTTCATTTCCCGCGATCGTCCCGAGCCCAACATACGACTTCGCTTCCGGCCGCGTCACTCGAATTCCGGCGCGCCCGCCGAGCGCATCCACTGCCAGAAAGCCCATGTTGTGCGGCGTGAACTCGTATTCCGGGCCAGGGTTTCCGAGGCCGACGATAAGTCTCATTTTTACCCTGAGCGTCCGCCGCTAACCTCGAACCTGCAATCCTACTTCTTCTTCTCGGACTTCTCGGCTTTCGCCGCCGGCGCTTCCGCAGTTTCGCCTTCTTCCCCTTCCACTTCCTTCTTGCCCTTCTTCATTACTTCCGGTTCCGCCGGCGCCGCATCCGCTGTCACTGCCGCATCCGCAGCCGGTTCCTCTTCCTTCTTCAGCACCACCACGTGCGCGATTACGCGAACTGGGTCCGTCAGCAACTTAATCTTCGCCGGGTCAAACGGCAGATCAGCCGCGCGCAACTGTTTGCCGATCAACATCTCCGTCACATCCACTCTAAATTCTTCCGGAATATCCGCAGGCAAGCATTCGATTTCCACTTCGCGCGTAACCGTCTCGAACACGCCGCCCTGCATCTTCACACCTTGCGGCTCGCCAAACGTGTGCACCGGCACCATCACGCGCATGCGCACGTCCATCGCGATGCGGTACAGATCTACGTGCAGCAATTTCCCGCTCACGGGATCCACCTGCCAATCCTTCACCATCGCCTTTTCGGCCGCGCCAGATGCCACTTGCACCGTAAAAATCGTGTTGTGCCCCGTTTCCGACCGCAGAATGCGCGCCACTTGCTTCGCATTCACGGAAATGGAAATCGAATCCTTCTTCCCGCCGTACAGAATCGCCGGGACCATCCCGCTCAACCGCGTGCGCCGCGCCGGACCTTTTCCGCGCCCTTCGCGTACTTGCCCTTCGATTGTAAAAGTTTCCATAACTCCCTCGTTGCGCCGGCTACCCTTCGCTGCGTCTCGCCGGCAATCTTGAATTCCTAAAAATCCGCCGGCGTGAAGCCGACCTTGCCACTAGATAAACAATTCGCTGATCGAAGTCTCTTCGTGAATGGACTGAATCCCGCGCGCCAGCAAAGGCGCCACGCTCAGTGCCGTAATCTTGCCCAGCTTCTGGGCCGCCTCGCTCAGCGGAACCGAATCCGACACCACCACCGCCTCGATCTTCGACTTCGCAATCCGCTCCACTGCCGGCCCGGAAAGCACCGGATGCGTGCACGCCGCGAAGACTCTTGTCGCGCCATGTTGCAGTAGCGCTTCCGCCGTCTTCACCAGCGTTCCCGCCGTATCAATAATGTCGTCAATCACCAGCGCCGGGCGTCCTGCCACGTCGCCAATCAGGTGCATCACTTCGCTCACGTTCACATCAATCCGCCGCTTGTCCACGATCGCCAGCGGCGCGCCAATTCGCTTCGCGAAAAATCGCGCCCGCTCCACTCCGCCCGCATCCGGCGAAACCACCGTGATCGCGCCCAGATTCATCTTCTGAAAATGTTCCACCAGCACCGGCGACGCGAAAAGGTGATCCACGGGAATATTGAAATATCCCTGAATCTGCGGCGCGTGCAAATCCAGCGTCAGCACCCGGCTCGCTCCCGCCGTCTCCAGCAGGTCCGCCACCAGCTTCGCCGAAATCGCCACGCGCGGCCGGTCTTTGCGATCCTGCCGCGCGTACGGGTAATAAGGAACCACCGCCGTAATGCGCCACGCCGAAGCCCGCTTGAACGCATCAATCATCAGCAGCAACTGCATCAGATTGAAATTCACAGGCGTGGAGCACGGCTGCACCACGAATACATCCGCGCCGCGCACATTCTCTAAAATCTGATAACGCGTCTCGCCGTCGCTGAATTGTCCGTGTTCCGCTTCGCCCAGCGGCACGCCCACGTACTTGCAAATCGCTTTCGCCAGTTCCGGATTCGCAGTGCCGCAGAAAATCTTGAATTTATCGTCGGTCAAAAATGTTCCCTCAACCGCGCAAACTCAAGCCCGCATGCGCATCCGCACGCCAGCCCAAAGCACGGCCATAGTCTTCCCTGGATAGGGTTTCAACGACGAAAACCGAATCTTCCGGGAACGCACGAGCGGTTCGGCGCGCGCGCGCTGGGTTTCGGAATATTCCGAACACCGCCGACCCGCTACCCGCCAGCGCGGCATCTGCGGCTCCTCGCTCGAGCAATCCGTCCCGAATTTCTCCCAGGCGCGGATGACGGTGGAAGACCGGCCCCTCGAAATCATTCGAAAGGCCTGCCCCCTGCCGGCTCCAGCACAGAGCGCAGAACCCCCAAATTTTAGGGGGTTCTGGCCGTTTTGTCAATTCCGCAGAAATCCACTGGAACGCGTCCCTGGTGCTCACTCCAATATCGCGCGGAGATACCACCACAATCGTCTGCCTCGGCGCATTCGGCAGCGGATAGATTTCGTCGCCCCGATTCACCGCCAGCGCCCTTCCGCCGAACAAAAAAAATGGCACATCCGCGCCCAGACCCGCCGCAATTTCCATTAATCGCTCGAGCGGCACCTTCGCTCCCGTCAATCGCAGCATGCCGATCATCGCCGCAGCTGCGTCGCTCGATCCGCCGCCCATCCCGCGCGCCACCGGAATTTTCTTTTCTAAATGCGCGTTCACGTTCCCGAGAAATCCGATCTCCTGCTGCATCGCCACCACCGCGCGCGCCACAAGATTCTCCGGACCCAGCAACGCAGCATCGTTCGAAGTCAAACTGAAGTGAAAATCGGACGAGCCTGGCGTAAAAGTGAGCTCGAGCGTGTCCCGTAAAGAAATCGCCTGAAAGATCGTCCGCAGTTCGTGGTAGCCGTCCGGCCGCTTACCCATCACATGCAAACACAAATTGATTTTCGCAAACGCCGGCAGGCGCACCGATTTTTTCTTAATTTTCGCGCGAGTCATGCGGGGGAGCTTACTGCGGTTTCGCCGAATCCGGCGTGGTTTTTTGCGCCGTGCGCCGTTTCAGATTCTTCAGCTGTGCATCCAGCTCATTCACTTTGTCTAATTCGTAGTCCGCCGGCACGGCCTTTTGCCATTCCGCCAGCGCGCGTTCCCAATAAATCGCGGCCTGATCGCTCTGTCCAAGTTTGGCGTACACATCGCCCAGATGCCCCAGAATCGTCGGGTCGTGCTTCTGCCGCTCGGACGCCTTGCGCAGGCTCTCTTCGGCTTCGGTCAGCTTATTTTGCTTGTAATACGCCCAACCCAGGCTATCCAGATACGCTCCGTTGCTCGGTTCCTGCGTCACCGCCTGCTTGATCATTGCCGTCGCTTCTTCCAGCCGCACGCCGCGGTCCGCCAGCATATAACCGTAATAGTTCAGCACCGAAGCATTGCCCGGGCTCACTTCCAGCGCCTTGCGGAATTCCTGCTCTGCCTGATCAAATTTCTTCTGCCGCTCGTAAATCGCGCCCAGCATGAACCACGCCGTCTCTTTATCATCATTTCCCCGCGCCAGCTGCTCCGCTTTCTGCGCCGATTGCTCCGCCTCCGCGTACTTCCTGCTGCGCTCCTGCACCTGCGCAAGGTTCAAATAGATTTCCTGGTCGCTGTCGTTTCCCTTCAGCAGGCTGTCCAGCAGCTTCGTCGCCGCATCCGAATCCGATTTCTCGCCATACAACATCGCCAGCGTAACCGTCAGGCTCGGATCATTTGGCGCTGCCTCCAGCGCCTTCTTCGTCTCGGCAATCGCATGATCCAGGTCGCGGCTTTCCCGGTATGTATCAATCAGCAGCATTTCGGAGCGTTTTTGCGCGTCGGCGCTCAGCTTGCCCATTTCCTGATAAGTCTGAATCGCGTCGGGATAATCTTCCTCTTCGCGGTACGCGTGCCCCAGCTGCTCATAAAGTATCGCCAGCGCGTTCGGACTCGATTCTGTGCTCGCCGACGAACTTTCCGCATCGCTACCTGCAGCAGCGCTTCCCGGATTCCGCGCGCCGCTCGATTGACTCCGCATCCCCGCGATCGCGTCACTCAGCACCTTCACCGCGTCGTCGTATCGGCCCTGGTCTTCGTACAGCAGCGCTTCGTTGTACAAAACTTCCAGGCTGCCCGGCGCGAGCTGCTTCGCTCGCAGCAGGCTCGCCTCGGCCTGATCGAATTTCCCCAGCCGCCGGTACAACTGCGCCATCCGCAAAAAATTTTCCGAAGTGCTCGGCTCGATTTCCGTCAGTCGTTTGAACTGTTCCAGCGCATCCGCGTACTTGTCCTCCGCCATCAACGCTTGCGCCAGCCCATGCAGATGCCCTGGATCGTCCGGATCCTCTTCCACCGCCTTGCGGTACGCATCCTCCGCCTTTGGATAATCCTTCGCCTGCGAATAAGCGTCTCCCAGCAGATCGTAAACTTCCGGCGAAGAAGATTGCCCAGCCGCGTCCGAAAGTAGCTTCACCGCCTCCTGCGATCGCCCTTCATCCATCAGAAGCTGGCTCAATTGTTCCAGCGCCGGACCATTACTCGAATCGCGCGCCAGCAATCCGCGCAGTACTGTTTCCGCTTCGCTGTGCTTGTTTTCAAACCGATATAGCCGCGCCAGCCACAGCGCCGAATAAACGTCATCCGGCTGAATTTTCAGAATTTGCTGGAACTGCGCGATCGCCTTTTCCAGCGTTTCCTTCTGCACGTCGCCCGCGCTCAGGTCACCCAGCTCCCGTACGTAAATTCGCGCCAGCAGCCGGTGCGCATCCACATTGTTTGGATCGCCCTTCAGGGCCGCTTGCGCCTGCTCCACGGCTTCGCGCATCCGTTGCGATTTGGCGTAAATCTCCGCCAGCCGTTCCTGGATCACCGGCGAACCGGGCGCCAGCTCCAGCGCCTTCTTGTACGCTTCTATCGCTTGCGTCGCCAGCTCCGCACGACCGGTCAGCTCATATTGCTGCTCGTCCACATGGCCGATCGTGTAGTAGTAATAGACATCGCCCCGTGTGCCTTGATCGCCAGGATTCGCTGCCGTTGTAGTAGCGCTCTTGGTGGGCTCCGCTGTTTTAGGGGCGATAGGCGCGGATGTTGCGGGCGAGGTATTCTGCGCGCGCGCGGCGGGTGCCGTCGCGAAAAGCCAGATGGATGACGAAACTACAATTCCTATTGTTGTTTTCATGCGTCCGTCGCAAAACTCCATTATCGTACAGCGGCCCATATCGGTCAAAGTAATACGCGGCGCCCGTTCTTCCCGTTAGCGCACACTCCTTGGACGCAATCTAGCCGCGTTAGGATACCTCCGTGATACAGTTTTCAAGAAAATGCCTCGAATCGTCGCAAGACTAAATAACGCGTGCGCCAATCCTGTGGGAAAATCTCACCCTGGTATCGCTTGGAGGCTAAGGGTCTTGCGCATCAGAATCCGTGTCCTCTTGCTGTTCACGTTCGGCGCGGCGCTAACTTTCGTAGCTTCTTCGTCGGCGACCTGGGCGCAACAATCCGTCGCAGCAGGCTCGCAATCGAAACCAACTTCGCCCGCGGGGCCCGATGCAGCCCCCACGACAATTCCGTCGCAATTGATTTCCAACCCAAAGCTTTCGGACCTCGCTTGGCTCGAAGGCCGCTGGCGCGCGGACTGGGGCCCGCGAATTGCCGAGCAAGTCTGGATGGCGCCCAAATCCGGCATGATGCTGGGCGATTTTCGGGTCATCGAGAACGACAAGGTGTTGGTGATCGAACTTTTCACCCTCGTTGAAAAATCCGGCGGCATCAATTTTTACTTCCGGCACTTCACGCCGGAACTTGTGCCCTGGGAAAAATCAGACGGGACACTCCTGAAGCTCGCCACCGCTGACGCAAAAAGGTTTGATTTCGAAAATCCCACGAACGGTAAGCCCAAGCGCGCCATCCTCACCCGCATTGACCCGGACACCTACATCGCGCGCTCCGAAATAATTCCAGAAACCGGCGATCCCCAGATCATCGAAATCACCTATCATCGCCAGCCGCTCGCTCCGGTCGCGCCCAATTCCGCAGCCGGCGCCCACCCCAAGAAAAAATAACTGCGCATCCGTGCCCCGCGCCTTTACAGCTTCCGGAACAATGAACGTAGCTCGCGGTTTTGACTTTGTAGCGGCCAGCTTTAGCTGGGCGCCTTCGTCTTCGTAGCTGACGACTGCTTTTCAGACGGGCGCATTTGATTTCGCCTTGTGGGTCGCGGCTTTAGCCGCGACAAAAAATGACGGCGCGCAGCGCCTTCCTTTCGCGGTGCATTTCCCGCGAGCTTTTGATCTGCTCGCACCGAGGCGCGCATTCCGATCGTGGCTGAAAATTTCCTCGCCGCGCCCTAATGCCGGAAATGCCGCACGCCGGAAAAAACCATCGCCATCCCAAGTTTGTTCGCTGCCGCAATCACATCAGCGTCGCGCATGGACCCTCCCGGCTGTATCACCGCGGTCGCACCCGCTTTTCCCGCTTCCTCCACACCGTCCGGAAAAGGAAAAAATGCATCCGACGCCACCACGCTGCCCTTCAGCTCCATCCCATTCGTCGCCGCCTTGATCACCGCAATCTTCACCGAATCCACCCGGCTCATCTGCCCCGCGCCAACTCCCACCGTCTGCCCCTCCCGTGCAAACACAATCGCATTCGATTTCACGTGCTTGCAAACTTTCCACCCAAACAGCAACGCGCGCGTTTCCGCAGGTGTCGGCGCGCGCTCCGTCACCACTTTCAAATCCGTTTCCGCTAATTCGTGCCGGTCCGGCTCTTGCGCCAGGGTGCCACCCGAAATGCGTTTTAGATCTAGCTCCTCCACCGCTTCGCCGCTCAGCATTTCCAGCAGCCGCAGATTTTTCTTCGCGCCCAGTTTTTCCAGCGCTGCCGCCGCATATCCCGGCGCCACAATGCACTCCACAAATAATTTCCCCACTTCCTCCGCCGTGGCCGCATCCAGCGCGCGATTGAACGCCAGCACCCCTCCGAACGCCGACACTGGATCGCACGCAAGCGCCTTCACATACGCTTCCACCAGCGACTCCTGCTCCGCCGCTCCGCACGGATTGTTGTGCTTGATAATCGCCACCGCCGGCCGGTGAAATTCCTTCGCTAGCGCCCACGCCGAATCCAGATCCACCAGATTGTTGTACGAAAGTTCTTTGCCTTGCAGCTGCTTCGCGCCCGCGAGGCCAGCCGCCGGATATCCCGCGGGAATGTACAGCGCTGCGGCCTGATGCGGATTCTCGCCGTACCGCATCGCTTGTCTCCGCTCCAGCGCGATGTGCATCCGCTGCGGCAATTTCTCCAGCGCGCCAATCGCGATGCCGCCCGCCGCGTCGCTCACGCTAAGCCGCTCCAGCTCCGTCGCAATCTCCCCATCGTAACGAGCCGTCCGCGCATAAGCTTTGCGCGCCAGATTCAGCCGCGTCCCCGGGCTCAACTCGCCTTTATCGCGCAACTCCGCCGCGACCGCCCCATAATCCCCCGGATCGGTCACCACTCCGACGCTCTGAAAATTTTTCGCCG